>NC_011772.1:3443333-4805000 GCF_000021305.1 Bacillus cereus G9842 | reverse complement strand
TAGCGTAAGCTAGTAAGATCCCTGAAAGATGATCAGGTTGATAGGTTCGAGGTGGAAGCATGGTGACATGTGGAGCTGACGAATACTAATAGATCGAGGACTTAACCATATAATATGAAGCGATGTTATCTAGTTTTGAAAGAATATAAAAAACTTGTTGACTTTAAAAGTTAAATGAGTTACAATGATTCTTGTCTTAAATGAATACAGTCTGGTAATGATGGCAGAGAGGTCACACCCGTTCCCATACCGAACACGGAAGTTAAGCTCTCTAGCGCCGATGGTAGTTGGGACCTTGTCCCTGTGAGAGTAGGACGTTGCCAGGCAAATGGAGGATTAGCTCAGCTGGGAGAGCACCTGCCTTACAAGCAGGGGGTCGGCGGTTCGATCCCGTCATCCTCCACCATTTAGCCGACTTAGCTCAATTGGTAGAGCAACTGACTTGTAATCAGTAGGTTGGGGGTTCAAGTCCTCTAGTCGGCACCAGAAAATCATGGCGGTTGTGGCGAAGTGGTTAACGCACCGGATTGTGGCTCCGGCATTCGTGGGTTCGATTCCCATCAGTCGCCCCATTTTTTCTTAAAATATTAATATGCGGGTGTGGCGGAATTGGCAGACGCACTAGACTTAGGATCTAGCGCCTTTGGCGTGGGGGTTCGACTCCCTTCACCCGCACTTTTAATAAAATATCTCAAACATGTCTTGCGGAAGTAGTTCAGTGGTAGAATACAACCTTGCCAAGGTTGGGGTCGCGGGTTCGAATCCCGTCTTCCGCTCCAATTTTCAATATGACATGCCGGGGTGGCGGAACAGGCAGACGCACAGGACTTAAAATCCTGCGGTGGGTGACCACCGTGCGGGTTCGACCCCCGCCCTCGGCACCATATGCGCCCGTAGCTCAATTGGATAGAGCGTTTGACTACGGATCAAGAGGTTAGGGGTTCGACTCCTCTCGGGCGCGCTTTTATTAACGGGAAGTGGCTCAGCTTGGTAGAGCACCTGGTTTGGGACCAGGGGGTCGCAGGTTCAAATCCTGTCTTCCCGATATTCCCAAAAACATGGGGCCTTAGCTCAGCTGGGAGAGCGCCTGCCTTGCACGCAGGAGGTCAGCGGTTCGATCCCGCTAGGCTCCACTTATTTTAATATCATTTATGGCGGTGTAGCTCAGCTGGCTAGAGCGTACGGTTCATACCCGTGAGGTCGGGGGTTCGATCCCCTCCGCCGCTACCATAAAGGACCTTTAGCTCAGCTGGTTAGAGCAGACGGCTCATAACCGTCCGGTCGTAGGTTCGAGTCCTACAAGGTCCACCACTAAAGGTTTATATCTCGGAGGTATACCCAAGTTCGGCTGAAGGGATCGGTCTTGAAAACCGACAGGCGGCGAGAGTCGCGCGGGGGTTCGAATCCCTCTACCTCCTCCATTTTTTCTTAAATTACATATTATATCATCGCGGGGTGGAGCAGTACGGTAGCTCGTCGGGCTCATAACCCGAAGGTCGCAGGTTCAAATCCTGTCCCCGCAACCAAATGGTCCCGTGGTGTAGTGGTTAACATGCCTGCCTGTCACGCAGGAGATCGCCGGTTCGACCCCGGTCGGGACCGCCATTTTAATAAGGCTCGGTAGCTCAGTCGGTAGAGCAGAGGACTGAAAATCCTCGTGTCGGCGGTTCGATTCCGTCCCGAGCCACCATTTTGAAGTCGCAAGCCGGCTTAGCTCAATTGGTAGAGCAACTGACTTGTAATCAGTAGGTTGGGGGTTCAAGTCCTCTAGCCGGCACCACTTTCAAAATGAGCCATTAGCTCAGTTGGTAGAGCATCTGACTTTTAATCAGAGGGTCGAAGGTTCGAATCCTTCATGGCTCACCATTTTCAATTTTATGCGGGTGTAGTTTAGTGGTAAAACAAGAGCCTTCCAAGCTCTGGTCGAGAGTTCGATTCTCTTCACCCGCTTTTCAATTATGGGCCTATAGCTCAGCTGGTTAGAGCGCACGCCTGATAAGCGTGAGGTCGATGGTTCGAGTCCATTTAGGCCCACCATAATTGTTCCGCAGTAGCTCAGTGGTAGAGCTATCGGCTGTTAACCGATCGGTCGTAGGTTCGAGTCCTACCTGCGGAGCCATATTTATAGAGAAGTACCCAAGTGGCTCAAGGGGCTCCCCTGCTAAGGGAGTAGATCGCGAACGCGGTGCGAGGGTTCGAATCCCTTCTTCTCTGCCAGAACTGGCCCGTTGGTCAAGTGGTTAAGACACCGCCCTTTCACGGCGGTAACACGGGTTCGAATCCCGTACGGGTCATACTAAAAGAGATAGCATAATCTGCTATCTCTTTTTTGTTGTGTATAGATATAGAAGAAGCTATGACAAATTATAAATAATAAGTTTAAAATAGGATTACCTTTTCTCATACATAAGAAAAGGTAATCCTATTTTTTGAATATGTTTTAACTTTCTATTGAATGTTCATCTTGTTTAATAACAACATGACTATATGCGGAGTGAAGAGTTTTGTAGCCTAAAAGTGCAATAGTTAAGGCAAGGCCTCCTGCTATAATAGCCACATTAAATCCTACATGGGCTCCAAAGTTATCAATAACTAAACCAGCTATCGCTGATCCTAGGGAGACTCCAATTCCAAGTCCTGTAATTGCCCAAGTCATTCCTTCGGTTATCTTTGATTCAGGTACGATTTTTTCCACAAGCCCCATAGTAATAATCATAGTAGGAGCGACAGATAGCCCTGCAAAGAAAACAATAACTACTAGCCAAGTAATACTGTTTACAAAAACTAGTGGCAGCATTGTTATCATGGAAAGTGTGACCGCTATTAAAAACTGATTATAGGGTGGGGTATTGAGTTTAAGAGTACCGAAAATAAGGCCTGCCAGGCATGAACCGATTGCATAGACAGAAAGTACAAAGCTAGCAGCTACTGTGTTTCCTTGCTGCTCAGCAAAAGCTACACTAACGACATCTATTGTGCCGAAGATAGTACCTATAGCAATGAGTGTGAATACTAGTACTCGCAAAGAACCAATTTTAAATACTGTTCCGTTGTTTGTAATGTCGCGAGGGTGTACAGGCGGTTCTGTGCTTTTTTGCATAGTAAATAGGCATACCCCGATTGTAAGAAAAACAGATGATAAAAGTGGCGCTGCTTCTGGGAAGAACATAACACTTAAACTGACAGATAATACAGGACCAATTATGAAGCAAATTTCGTCGACGACCGATTCGAAGGAAAATGCTGTATGCAATTTATGGGATCCGCGGTATAGTTTAGTCCAACGTGCACGTACCATAGCTGACATATTTGGCATACAACCTGCACATAAAGCGGATAGAAATAGCGTCCAATAAGGAGCTTCATATTTCGTACATAGAAGTAAGAGGATTGTAAAGAAAACGCTAATACCTGTAGTCGGAAGAAGTATGCGAGATTGCCCTAATTGATCAGCCATCCGAGAAATATGAGGAGCTAGTAAAGCTGATGATAATGTAAAGGTAGCTGCAACAGCTCCAGCAAGCCAATAGTCACCACTTACTTGAGATAACATGGTAACAATACCAATACCCATCATTGATATGGGCATACGAGCTATAAATCCTGCTAATGAGAATCCTTTTGTACCAGGAGCACTGAAAATCTCACGGTAGGAATTAAACATGATAATCACCACAATATTTGACGTGTACATATACATTCTTCATTCTTTTAACTCCTCCTCTGTTTCATTAATACCTTCTATAAAAAGGGACAGTGAGTCAATGTAGGGTATAGGTAAGAAGTTATATTATCTTGTAAGCTAGAAATAATTGACATACGCACCGTATGCCAATATCATATTAACATACGGAGCGTATGTCAATTGAAATGTTTTATCTCTGGATAGAGCCGATGTTTAAAGGAGTTATTCTTTTATATAGAGAACGATACTATAGTGCAATTCATTTTGAATAAAGAGAATGAATAGAAGTAGGAGGAAAAGATGATTAAAAAAACGAGAGCAGAAATGATTACTGAAACACGTGCTAAATTGCTGTGGGCAGCAAGAGAGGCTTTTGGTACAGTTGGATATGTAAATACGTCTATGGATGATTTTACAGCATCTGTCGGTTTAACACGTGGTGCAATTTATCATCATTTTGGTGATAAAAAAGGATTGTTAGAAGCAGTTGTAAAAGAAATTGATATGGAAATGGATAATAAATTAGGGAAAGTATCAGATGAAGCGGAAGGAAAATGGGAAGGGTTTGTTGGGCGTTGTCGTGCATATTTAACGATGGCACTTAATCCAGAAATTCAGCGAATCGTACTTCGAGATGCACCAGCAGTATTAGGAACTAGTTATTATCAATCATCACAGTCACAATGTTTAGTGACGATGGCCGAGATGCTTCAGCAATTAATGAAGGACTGTATTATTGAAAAGACGGACTGTGAAGCTTTAGCAAGATTTATAAATGGCGGACTAGTGGACCTTGCTTGTTGGATTGCGAATTCTGAAGATGCAGAGGCACGGTTGTCTAAAGCTTTGCATAGCCTATCACTTATATTGAATGGTTTATTATTAGAAAAGAATGCATAATTTTAACGGATATTTTTTAATATATAGTAATGATTAAAAGGGAGGTGATAAAGTATAGGCTAATTCATTTATTTAACCGTATTCTATATAAGCTAATTGACGTCCATCTTGTAAGGGAATGATGTGATCAGTCAGTTTAATCTTATAATGTGATTACATTTTTTGTGAATGTTAGGATTTTTATTATAGAAAGTGAATTTAGTTACAGTGAGTAATTGAATCATACATTTTTATTCACAATCTAAAGAAAACACCTAATTTGGTATGGATTCCACACCTGATCTAACAACTTTACACTCTATGTGAAAAAGTTCACAAATAGGTCATAAATTGTGAAGTAATTCACAATAATACGTGCTACAATATGAATGTAAAGAAGTTAAACAACATTAAATTAGTATTTTAATTAATTACTTAAACAATCATAAAAAAATATATGTGAACAATAGAGAGGGGAAATTACCATGAAAAAAGGTATCAATCGTGTAGTATTAGTAGGAACAGGAGCTGTAGGTTGTAGTTACGCTTACTCAATGATCAACCAAGGTGTAGCTGAAGAATTCGTATTAGTAGATGTTAATGAAGCAAAAGCAGAAGGGGAAGCAATGGACTTAAGCCATGCGGTACCATTCTCTCCATCACCAACAAAAGTTTGGAGCGGTAGCTATGCAGATTGTAAAGATGCAGATCTAGTTGTTATCACTGCTGGGTTACCACAAAAGCCAGGTGAAACTCGTTTAGACTTAGTTGAGAAAAATACAAAGATCTTTAAACAAATCGTTCGCGGCATTATGGATAGCGGATTCGATGGAATCTTCTTAATCGCAACTAACCCGGTTGATATTTTAACTTACGTAACTTGGAAAGAATCTGGTTTACCGAAAGAGCGCGTAATCGGTTCTGGTACTACTTTAGACTCTGCTCGTTTCCGTTACATGTTAGGTGACTACTTAGATGTAGATCCACGTAACGTTCATGCTTACATCGTTGGTGAGCACGGTGACACTGAACTTCCAGTATGGAGCCACGCTACTATCGGTGTACAAAAACTAGAAACAATCTTAGCTAACAACGAACAGTACAAACAAGAAGACTTAGATAAAATCTTCGAAAATGTACGTGATGCAGCTTACCATATCATCGAACGTAAAGGTGCAACTTACTACGGAATCGGTATGTCACTACTTCGTGTAACTAAAGCGATCTTAAACAACGAGAACAGCGTATTAACTGTATCTGCATACCTTGAAGGTCAATACGGTGAGAAAGATGCTTACGTAGGTGTTCCAGCTGTTATTAACCGCGAAGGTGTACGTGAAATCGTAGAACTTGAGCTAAATGAAGAAGAAAAAGCGAAATTCGCTCATTCTGTAAAAGTATTAAAAGAAACTATGGCACCAGTACTATAATTAATTGCTAAATAATCCGGAAGTGGGGACCTGCTTCTTACTTCTGGATTTATATATAATTCAATATAAATTCCTTTTCCGGTTTCCCTTGTATATCCCCAATATACCCCTTTTGCTGGATAAGGGTCATTTATAGAAAAGAGCACTCTATTTTATATAGAGTGCTCTTTATGATTATTTTTTAGGTGTTAATCCTAACTTCTTTAAAATATCTGTCAGTGTACCGCTTTTTGATTTTTCTACAGGTGTTTGTGATTTAGATGCATCTGGACCTTTTTTCAAGAAGTTCTTTTCAACGAAGCGAATATCTTTTTCGTCGACAATTCCATCTTTATTAAGATCTCCGTCTTTTACAGTTAGTCCTTTTTTAATGTAGTTGCTAGCGATAATTTCAGCATCTTTAATATCGATTACTTTATCACCATTTACATCGCCGGCAAGGTTTTCGTCAGGTCTTGCATAATAATATTGGCCAAGCAGCTTACCGTCTTTTTCAGTACCAAGTTTCGTTGTTAGGCGGCTTGAAATGAGTTACTCGATGTTTCTGAATCACTGAAATAGGCGAATACACCTCCGAATGTAAGGGATAAACCAAGTGAAGCGGTGACAACTCCCATTCCTACTTTTTGTTTTAATGACATAAGAAAGCCCTCCTAGTTAAATTTTCATAGTGACCGTTCGCAACAAGGATAAATAAGTAAACATAGTAGTCCACTATGAATTATAGTTACGGAAGATCTAAGTTCTTTATTGAGAGCGAGTATATGCTTATGAATTTTGCATTTCAATAAAATTGTGAAAAAAATGTTGAGAAACATTTTTTTATGACAGATTATTTTGTTTTGATTTTGAATGAAAAATAGCATGAAAAATAGGATAAATCTAATAAAATAAAGGTTGAGAAAAAATAATAGGTAAAAATATAGAAGAATAATAAAGCGTTTTCAATGAATATTCGTCAAAATTCGATATTTTACACGGAAATGTGAAGAAAAACTAACATTTTTAAGAAAAAAACGAATATTTTTTATAAATTAACAAGGATATTGCAGTTTTTCGCAGAAATAGTTAAAGTATAAAAAATTCTGTCATCTAAGTGAGGTGAGCATATTGAGTGTAATAAATTGTGAAGAAGTGAAACGAGATGAGTTTCATACAGAAAAGTACTATGAAAGTTATAACATCTTTGGCGCACATGTTGTGACGGAAGATGAGATTCAAGGGGTACGATTTACAGTGTGGGCTCCTCATGCGAAAGCAATGAGTGTTGTTGGAGATTTTAATGAGTGGGATTATGAGCAACATAAGATGCTACAAGTGACAGAAGAAGGCATTTGGTCCTTATTTATACCGCATATTGAAGAAGGAGAAATATATAAATATGCGATTGAAACGTTGGCTGGTGACGTCATTTTAAAGGCAGATCCGTATGCTATATATGCAGAAGTAAGACCGAATACGGCATCTGTAGTTTTTGATATAAAAGGATATGAATGGAATGATAAAAACTGGACTCGTAAGAAAAAGAAAAAACCGATTTATAAAGAAGCGATGACAGTTTATGAATTACATTTTGGTTCTTGGAAAAAGAAAGAAGATGGAACGCTGTATTCTTACAGGGAAATGGTAGAAGAGCTCATCCCGTATGTGGTGGAACATCAATTTACACATATTGAAATTATGCCGCTTGTTGAGCATCCATATGATCGTTCTTGGGGATATCAAGGAACGGGATATTATGCAGCGACGAGTAGATTTGGTACGCCGCATGATTTAATGTATTTTGTCGACGAATGTCATAAATATGGAATCGGTGTCATTTTAGATTGGGTGCCGGGGCACTTTTGTAAAGATGCTCACGGTTTATATTTGTTTGATGGCACACCGACCTATGAATATAAAGATAAAGATGTACAAGAAAATCCAGTATGGGGAACTGTCAATTTTGATTTAGGGAAGAGAGAGGTACGTAATTTCTTAATTTCAAATGCGTTATTTTGGATGAGATATTTCCATATTGATGGTTTCAGAGTAGATGCAGTTGCGAACATGTTGTACTGGAATAAAGAAGGACAAGAGCAAAGTAATGAGCATGCTGTTTCATTTTTAAGAGAGTTAAATGAAGCAGTGTTTGCAGAGGATGAAGATTTTCTTATGACGGCAGAAGATTCAACAGCTTGGCCACTTGTAACAACTCCAACGTATGAAGGTGGGCTTGGATTCAATTACAAATGGAACATGGGCTGGATGAATGATGTACTGAAATATATGGAGTGTGCGCCTGAATATAGGAAACACATTCATGAGAAAATGACGTTTTCTTTACTATATGCGTACTCTGAAAACTTCATATTACCACTTTCTCATGATGAAGTCGTTCATGGGAAAAAGTCGTTATTAAATAAAATGCCAGGTGATTACTGGGATAAGTTTGCTCAGCTTCGTTTATTATATGGATATTTCTTTACTCACCCAGGAAAGAAGTTACTTTTCATGGGAGGAGAATTCGGACAGTTTGATGAGTGGAAAGACCTTGAAGATTTAGATTGGAATTTACATGATTTTGAAATGCATCGTTATATGCATGATTACTTTAAAGAGCTCATAGCATTGTATAAGCGCTCAAAACCACTTTGGCAGCTTGACCATTCACCTGAAGGCTTTCAGTGGATTGATGCTAATAATAATGAGCAAAGTATTTTCTCTTTTATCCGCCAAGGGGATAAACAAGAAGATGCGTTAGTTGTCGTATGTAATTTTACGAAAGCTACATATGAAAACTATAAAGTAGGTGTACCAGATTTCGAGTATTATAACGAGATTTTAAACAGTGATGCTGAGCAATATGGCGGTTCGGGGCAAGTGAATAAGAAACGTCTTAAGACGATTCTAGAACCGTACCATAATCAAGCAGCACATGTAGAGATTACAATTCCACCATTTGGCGTATCCATATTACGACCAGTGAAGACGAGAAAGGGGAGCAAAAAACAAGATGGCTCAAAAACAAAAGTGCGTAGCAATGTTACTAGCAGGGGGAAAAGGTAGTCGTTTAAGTGCATTAACAAAAAATTTAGCCAAGCCAGCTGTTCCATTTGGTGGTAAATATCGCATTATTGATTTTACGCTAAGTAACTGTGCGAATTCTGGTATTGAAACGGTTGGGATTTTAACACAATATCAACCACTTGAACTTCATAATTATATCGGAATTGGAAATGCGTGGGATTTAGACCGAGTAAACGGTGGAGTCACAGTATTACCTCCTTATGCGGAGTCTTCAGGGGTGAAGTGGTATACAGGTACGGCAAGTGCCATTTATCAAAACTTAAACTATTTAAGTCAGTATGAACCGGAGTATGTTCTCATTTTATCAGGCGACCATATTTATAAAATGGATTACAGTAAGATGCTAGATTACCATATTGAGAAAGAATCGGACGTATCCATTTCTGTTATTGAAGTACCTTGGGATGAAGCGAGTCGCTTTGGCATTATGAATACAAATGAAGAGATGGAGATTGTTGAGTTTGAAGAGAAACCACAATTTCCAAGAAGTAATCTTGCATCAATGGGAATTTATATTTTTAACTGGGCAATTTTGAAAGAGTATTTAGAGATGGATGCAAGAAATCCTGAATCTAGTAATGATTTCGGAAAAGATGTACTTCCACTTTTATTAGATGAAGGGAAGAAGCTAATGGCGTATCCATTTGAAGGATATTGGAAAGATGTTGGAACGGTGAAAAGCTTATGGGAAGCGAATATGGATTTACTTCGCGATGAAACATCGCTGAATTTAAACGATCGTAATTGGCGTATTTATTCTGTGAATCCAAATGAGCCACCTCAATATATTGCAGAAAAGGCAAAAGTAGAAGAATCACTTATTAACGAAGGATGCGTCATTGAAGGGGACGTGAAGCATTCTGTGTTATTCCAAGGGGTGACGGTGGAAGAAGGTAGTATGGTTATTGATTCTGTCGTTATGCCAGGAGCAAAGATTGGTAAAAATGTTGTGATTGAAAGAGCGATCGTTGGTTCGGAAATGGTTATTGAAGATGGAACAATTATTCGTCCAGAAAAAAATGTCGACGATGTAGTACTCATTGCTGAAGGGAAATAGAAAAGGGGGATGAAATGAATGGGAGAAAAAATGTTAGGAATTATTAATGCAACGGGAAGTTTTCCTTCCTTAAAGAAAGTAACAGGGCATCGTTCATTAGCGGCGTTACCGTTTGGGGGCCGTTACCGACTCATTGATTTCATGCTTTCAAATATGGTGAATTCTAATATTCATAGTGTAGCGGTTTTTACAAGTCATAAAAATCGCTCACTAATGGACCATGTTGGTTCAGGAAAACAGTGGGATTTAGATAGAAAACGAGACGGACTATTTTTATTCCCGCCAAATTGCCAATGTGACCAAGATGAGTTTGGGTCTTTTGCACACTTTAGAAGACATATTGATTATTTTCTAAGAAGCAGAGAAGAGTACGTTGTTATTACGAATAGCCATCTCGTAACAGCATTAAATTTCCAGGCGGTGTTAGAGCGACATATACATACGGCAGCTGATATTACGGAAGTTTGCCATGAAGGGGTTTCGCTTCAAACATACATGTTAAAGAAACAATTATTGTTAGATTTATTTGAGACATATAAAGATGTGGAGCAATACAGTTTATTTGATGTAGTGAGAGAAAAGCGCGGAAAATCACTGCATATTGCTACGTATGAGCATACAGGATATGTAGCTATTATTGATTCGATTGAAAGTTACTATAAACATAGCTTAGAAATTTTGCAGCCTGCTATTTGGAAGCAATTATTTAAGAAAGAAGCGCCGATCTTTACGAAAGTAAAAGATGAGCCGCCAACTCGTTATCTAAAGGGTGCAGTCGTGAAAAATACAATGATTGCAAATGGCAGTATTATTGAAGGGGAAGTCGAAAACAGTGTTGTTTCCCGTTCGGTTAAAATTGGAAAAGGTTCAATTATTCGTAACAGTATTATTATGCAAAAGAGCCAAATTGGAGATAACTGTATAATAGACGGTGTTATTATTGATAAAGACGTGAAAATTGGCGACGGTGTCGTATTAAAAGGAAACATCGATGAGCCATATGTTGTAGAAAAAGGAAGCGTACAAAACAGTACGATTAATAGTTATTCCTAAAGAATCAGTGGGGGCTTTTTCTCCCACTGATTAAAGTTTTAATTTAAATGAAAACTCGAAGGGAGGAAGCTGCAAGAGGAGTATAAAAACTTTTCGCGCAGTGGGACAACAAGTGAATATTTTATTTGCAGTATCAGAATGTGTACCGTTTGTGAAATCGGGAGGATTAGCTGATGTAGCGGGTGCGCTCCCAAAAGAGCTGAAAAAATTAGGAGTGGACGTTCGTATTATACTTCCGAATTATAGTCTCATTCCGCAAAAGTTAAGAGATGGATGTACGTTACATAAAGTAATTAACGTCCCGCTTGGGTGGAGAAATCAATATTGCGGAATTTTAAAAGGTGAGCAAGACGGAATTACGTATTACTTAATAGATAATGAATATTATTTTAAGAGAGATTCTCTGTATGGTCATTATGATGACGGGGAGCGTTTTTCTTATTTCTCAAAAGCAGTGTTAGAGTGTATTCCGCATCTTGATTTTGAAGTGGATGTTCTTCATAGCCACGATTGGCATACGGCTATGGTTAATTTCTTACTTCGTGAAAAGTATCAAGATAACCCGTTATATGAGCGTATTAAAACGGTATATACGATTCACAACTTGCAGTTCCAAGGAGTATTTCCTTCTGAAGTGATGTACGACTTGTTAGAGCTTGGTGATGAATATTTTCATAGTGAGCAGCTAGAGTTTTATGGAAACATAAACTTTATGAAAGGCGGTATTATCGCTTCGGATCAAATTACAGCGGTGAGCCCGACGTATAAAGAAGAAATTCAATATGAATTTTTCGGTGAGAAGTTAGATGGATTACTGAGAAAATATAATGATAAGCTTAGTGGCATTGTAAATGGTATTGATACGAGCGTATATAATCCAGAAACGGATTCATATATTAAGGCTCAGTATGATGCAGAGTCATTATATGAAAAGAGTGAAAATAAACGCGCTTTGCAGCGTTATTTTGGTTTGCCAGAAAAAGAGGATACACCAATTATTTCAATGGTAACGAGATTAACGAAGCAAAAAGGTCTTGATTTAGTACGCACTGTATTCCGCGAAATAATGGAAGAAGATGTACAATGTATTATTTTAGGTTCAGGTGATTCGGAATATGAGCAATTCTTTGAGTGGATGGCATATGAGTATCCGGAGAAGGTAAAAGTTTATATCGGATTTAATGAAGAATTAGCGCACCAAGTGTATGCGGGAAGCGATTTATTTTTAATGCCATCGCTGTTTGAACCGTGTGGACTTGGACAACTTATCGCATTGGCGTACGGTACGATTCCAATTGTAAGAGAAACAGGTGGATTAAACGATACGGTACATTCTTATGATGAAGAAACAGGCGAAGGAAATGGTTTCAGTTTCACGAACTTTAATGCACATGACATGCTGCATACGGTTCACCGTGCAATTGAATTTTATCACGATAAACCAGTGTGGGAGCAGCTTGTAAAACAAGCGATGACTGAAGATTATAGCTGGAGGCAATCGGCTCTTGCTTATAAGGAATTGTATAAAAGTCTCATGGAATAACATGTAGGTGGTGAAAAAATGTTTACTCATGTTGAAAGTTTTAAATCAACTTTTCTAGAAAAGTTAGAGACGATGTATGGGAAAAGTTTCAAAGATTCTACAAATCGTGATCAATATAATACGCTCGGCCATATGGTACGTGAGTATATGAATAGTCAATGGATTGCAACGAACGAGAGTTATCGATCAGGAGAGCAAAAGCAAATGTATTACTTGTCTATTGAGTTTTTGCTTGGACGTTTGCTTGGAAGTAACATCTTGAATTTAGGTATTAGAGATGTATGCGAGCAGGGGTTATCTGAACTAGGGATTTCGTTACAAGAGTTAGAAGAAGTGGAAGCAGATGCAGGCCTTGGTAACGGTGGACTTGGACGCTTAGCAGCCTGTTTTCTTGATTCACTTGCATCTTTAAACTTACCAGGACACGGCTGTGGAATTCGTTATAAACATGGTTTGTTTGATCAGAAAATTGTTGATGGTTATCAAGTTGAATTTCCAGAACAGTGGCTTCTTCATGAAAACGTATGGGAAGTAAGAAGACATGATCAAGCTGTAGAAGTAAGTTATTTTGGCAGTGTTGAACCGCTAGAAATTGACGGGCGTTTAGAGTTTAGGCATACAAATGCAGAAGTCATTATGGCGGTGCCATATGATGTGCCGGTAGTAGGCTATGAGACGAGTACTGTAAATACACTTAGACTTTGGAATGCTGAACCAGTTCCTTTCCCGCAAAACTGCAAAGATATTTTGAAATATAAGCGCGAAACAGAGGCTGTATCGGAGTTTTTATATCCAGATGATACGCATGATGAGGGAAAAATACTTCGTTTAAAACAACAGTATTTCCTCGTATCAGCAAGTTTGCAAAATATCGTTCGAATGCATAGAGAAAGATATGGTGACCTTCGTCAACTACATGAAAAAATTGCGATTCACATTAACGATACACATCCGGTTTTAGCAATTCCAGAACTGATGCGTATTTTACTAGACGAAGAAAAGTTAACATGGGAAGAAGCTTGGCACATAACGACGCAGACGATTTCTTATACGAATCATACGACGTTATCAGAAGCGCTCGAAAAGTGGCCAATTCACATTTTTAAACCATTATTACCGAGAATTTATATGATTATTGAAGAGATTAATGAACGTTTCTGTCATGAACTTTGGGAACGTTATCCTTATGAATGGCATCGCATTGAAGACATGGCAATTATTGCGCATGATCTTGTGAAAATGGCTCATTTAGCAATTGTCGGTAGCCATAGCGTAAACGGTGTAGCAAAAATTCATACGGAAATATTAAAGCAGCGGGAAATGCGATTGTTTTATGAATTTTATCCAGATAAGTTTAATAATAAGACGAATGGAATTGCTCATAGGCGCTGGCTTATGAAAGCAAATCCACAGTTAACAAATCTCATTTCAGAGGCGATTGGACCAGAGTGGAAGAAAGAACCGATTAAGCTTCAATCGTTGCAAACAGTTCAATATGATGCGAGTTTCCAAGAGAAATTTGCAGAAGTAAAACAAGAACGTAAAGAGATTTTAGCGGAGCGCATTCATAATACAATGGGGGTTACGATTGATCCAAATTCTATTTTTGATGTGCAAGTGAAAAGATTACATGCTTACAAACGACAATTATTAAATGTTCTTCATATTTTATATTTGTATAACCGTTTGAAAGAGGATGCTAGTTTTACATTTTATCCGCGTACTTTTATTTTTGGAGCGAAAGCATCACCTGGTTATTATTACGCGAAAAAAATTATTAAATTAATAAATGAACTCGCAAGAAAAGTAAATAATGATCCGTATGTTAGTCAATATATGAAAGTTATCTTTCTAGAAAACTATCGAGTTTCTTTAGCTGAAGATATATTCCCGGCGGCGGATGTAAGTGAGCAAATTTCAACGGCGAGTAAAGAAGCATCGGGAACAGGCAATATGAAATTTATGATGAATGGTGCGATTACACTTGGAACGCTAGACGGAGCTAACGTTGAAATAAAAGACCGGGTCGGTGATGATAACTGTTTCATTTTCGGTTTAACAGCAGAAGAGGTTCTTCATTACCATCAAAATGGTGGATATCGTGCAAGTGACTATTATCACCACAATAGGCACATTAAAAAAATAGTAGATCAATTAACAAATGGTTTCTTTGCACAATCGGGTGCTGAATTTGAAGCGATCTATGATTCTCTCGTTATTCAAAATGATGAATATTTCGTTCTGCGAGATTTTGGTCCATATGCTGAAAGACAAGAAGCTGTTGGTAGAGCTTATGAGAACCGAACAAAGTGGCTAGAAATGTCGATTTTAAATATTGCACAGTCTGGTCATTTTGCGAGTGATCGAACGATTTTGCAGTACAGCAATGAAATTTGGGGTATTGGTAATGCAGTTAAACAGTTTTAAAGAGGTTGCTACGTTGGGGGATATATTATCTATTTACTAACAAAAATTGATATTAATAAATAAAACGAGCTTACTTTTTTTAAGCTCGTTTTATTTATTTTGCTTAAGAAAGAAATGGAATAGTGGTATATATTATACCTGCCCCATCATACTCTCCTGTCGCAAAGTATGAAAATGTAAAGAAACCTGTGACCGTAAAAATTACAATAAGAAAAAGTGTGAAGATAAATTTTAACATGTAAGGTCCCCTCATCCAAAAATAACTTCATAGAGTATTATAGTATATGAATATTTTATTTCCAATTGTTTACTGGTTAAAAATGAGAAGTCAGACATGTTTTGTATGTTGTAATGGAATGATTATTTGTAATGGATTTTGTGTTTTTTGTAAATGTCATATTGTGATGGACGTGTGCATACTCCCAATCATGATCATTAAAATTTATGTTTCGGGGAGGGAGAAGTGGAACGACATCGAACAAGTTGACGAAACGAAAGCTACTAGCTACTTGTAGTTTATAATAATTTCGAAAAGCGATATCTCCTACTTTTGGGGAAGCGAATGAATAAAGTCCATACTGTGCGAAGGCAGTATTTATACGTGCATCTAATATGTGTAATGTGGCAAGCGCGCCACCTAGACTATGCCCAGTAGCTAGCAGTTTTTTATGTGCTGGCAATGATACGAGCATATCCATAATAGAATCACGGCAAGACTCATAAATAGAGAGAAAGCCGTTATGGACATTTCCACCATTTAAAGCATAAGGATAAGGTTTTTGATTGACAAGAGAGTCAATAATCCAATCTGGGTCTGTTTGAGTGCCCCTAAAGGCAACGATAATTGTATCCTCAGATTCTAATATAAATCCGAACCATTCTGTTGTTTGAATGGCCTTTCCTTGAAACCCTTGTACATATTGAAAACCATCTGGTATTTCGAAAATACCATTTTGTTTATATTGTTCATACGTTAACTCACAACAAGAAGCTAACAGTATGGCAGTGTCTTTATCAAAGGATAAAGGAGTACGCATTAAGGAAGCCCTCCTTAAGAAAAGGTATAGTTTAATATATGCAGTGAGGAACTTGATTCATTCTTTTGGAAAAAAGCTTGAACCTACAGTTACGTGAGGGAGTATGATTTTTGTAAACATATTGTTAGGAGGAGTGTAAGATGAGCAAAAAGGAAGGCTGTTCAATTGGTGAGTTTTCAAAGAGAACAGGCACATCAATACGGACACTACAATATTACGATGAAATTGGACTACTTAAACCTGAAAAGAACGTTAGCTCTGGTCACCGTGTGTACAAAGGAAAAGATATATTAGAGCTACAGAAAATAGTCAGTCTTAAAGTATTAGGATATAGTTTAGAAGAAATACGCGTCATGCTTACAATTCCAAGTTTGAATGTAAGTTTAAAAGAAACGTTGGAACAACAAAGAAAAGCCTTTGAAGAAAAGAAAAAACACATTGAAGTTTCGATAAAGGCGCTTGAACGAACAAGGGTATGTCTTGAGGAAGATGAAGAGTTGGATAGTGACATATTAATGAGTCTAATTAACAGCATTCAAAAAGAAAACGAACAAAGTTTATGGCTTGAAGGATATGTATCAAAAGAATTGGCTAATGGATTATATAATAAGCCGGAAGAAGAAGGTATAGCACTTGATAAAGAGTTTGTGCGTTTAGCAAAAGAAGTGAAAAGGTTATTTGGAAGAGAAATTGAGGATTCAGAAGTGCAAAAATTGGTTGATGAACATATGAAGGCGACTCTTAAGTATGTTGGTGAAGAGACAATGTATTCTTTAGGTAAATTAGAGAATGTAGAAGAACAATATAATAATATGATGCCATCTCCTTACACGGAAGAAGAAGAGGCATGGCTTAATGACGCGATGGAGTATTATATGATTCGAAATGGTATGTATAGCCCTCCGCAGTAAAAATAAAATGCCATATTCATAAACTTTAGAGAAATGCCTCCAATGTTTTTTGCATTGGAGGCATTTTTTACTCTTTTCCATCTAAAAGGCGAACAAGGCCACCTAATATACTACTTTCACCAGTACTTTATAATGCTGGGCTTGTAAGAGGTTTGAAAAAATAGCCTGTATATATTTGAAAGATGAATAAATCACCTATTTTCTTGTGTTTGTTCGTACTATATACAGAAAATTTCGGGAAACAAAACATATTATTTATCTGTTTGTTTTTGCTTCTTTTTCAAATACTCCGCACGCAATTGTTCAAGTTGCTGCTTTTTATCAAATTTGGCAGGCTTCTGTTTTTCATGAAACTTTGCCACAGCTACCTGACTTTTGGAATCTAATTGATATTTTCCCACTTTGTTCACCTACTTTTCTTGTCTTGAAAGAGAATCTATTCAACAAATATAATATACCTTATTTTACTGAAGTAAACCTTATTACTTTATTTCATCTGTTTTTTCTCGTTTGTAGACGTAAATTAAAACACCCTTTCACTGCATTACTGCAAGCAAGGGTGTTTTAATTGTAGTATTTTATTAGTCGATGGCCATGCCAACATAAGGGCCCTTTTTACTCTTTCCCATCCAATAAACGACCAAGTCCACCTAATACACTACCTTCACCAGTACTTTGCGCTGCTGGGCTTGTAAGGCGTGCTGCTAATCGGCTAAGTGTTAAGGACTGAATCCAAACTGTTCCAGGACCTTCTAATGTTGCGAAGAATAAACCCTCACCGCCAAATAGAGCTGTTTTTACTTTTCCAACGAATTCGATATCATAGTTAATATCCTTTGTCATGGCAACGAGACAACCTGTATCAATGCGAAGTTTCTCACCAGGTTTTAATTCACGTTTATATACAGTTCCGCCTGCGTGCATGAAAGCGAGGCCGTCACCTTCAAGTTTCTGCATGATGAAACCTTCACCACCGAAGAAACCAGTTCCTATTTTTTTTGTAAATTCAATTCCAATAGAAACACCTTTTGCGGCACAAAGAAAGGCATCTTTTTGACAAACGATTTTCCCTTGGTATTCTGTTAAATCTACAGGAATAATTTTACCAGGATAAGGAGCAGCAAATGAGACGTGGCGTTTGCCGTGCCCTGTATTTGTAAATACAGTCATAAACATGCTTTCACCTGTAACGAGACGTTTACCTGCTCCCATTAATTTTCCGAATAGACCGTTAGATGGGCCAGAACCATCACCGAAGATTGTCTCCATTTCGATGTAGTCTTCCATCATCATCATTGCGCCCGCTTCTGCGACAACGCTTTCCTTTGGGTCTAATTCAATTTCAACAAATTGCATATCATCGCCATATAACTTATATTCGATTTCATGTGCTTGCATTTTTTCACCTCATAAATATGTAGTAATTATATTGTACAGAAGTTAAAAGAATTAGAACACTATAGTTTTGTTAATTTTCGAATAAAAGTAGAATGAAAATTTAAGGTTATACTAGGATTATAAAAAATGATGGAATGAAAGTGTTCTCATTTGACGTTTTCGACATAGCATGATATAGTGAAAACACTATTGAGCTACATAATGTGGTACGGAAATAAAGCACGTTGTATTAAAGGCTGTAAGCTTGTTATACATTCATGTCCTTTATATCCACCTTTTCATGTGGATTCATAGTTTCATTTTTATTTAGGAGGTACATGACATGCAAACAGGTAAAGTTAAATGGTTTAACGGCGAAAAAGGTTTTGGCTTCATCGAAGTTGAAGGCGGAGAAGACGTATTCGTACATTTCTCAGCTATCCAAGGCGACGGCTTCAAAACTTTAGAAGAAGGTCAAGAAGTTTCTTTCGAAATCGTTGAAGGAAACCGCGGACCACAAGCAGCTAACGTTACAAAAAACTAATTAGCTAGCGATAAAAAGCATTCCGATTTTCGGAATGCTTTTTTTTATTCTTTGGAACTAGATTCATTTGAAGATAATTCGCCCTTAAAGGTACGCTCTTCAAAGTCATCAAGCATTTGTTCATATTCTTCATGTTCCTCTGTAGCGAAAACTTGTGGGTTTTTCCCGTACATATCCGTACCGATAAAGTTTTCAAAATCCTCCACGTAGCCTACGTTTTCTTCACTATTTACATACATGCCATTATAGTTTTTTGAATCTTGTCTTTCTAAATCAGACGGCGTTTCAGATGTTCCGTAATTTGCGACATCTTGCCACGCATCTTCCGCATCGTACTCAACAGAATGGTCCTCATCATGCTTGTGGAAAGAAGGAGACAACACTTCTTCTTCAACTGGTCGTGTATTCATATTTAACTTATTTGTCGCGTGCTGGATGCATGTTGTAGCAGTCGGCATTGCTTCTAATCTTTCAAATGGAATTTCTTCGCCAGACACTTCGCAAATGCCGTACGTACCCGCTTCGATTTTTTGCAGTGCATGTTTTGTATCATCTAGTTGTTTATGCCAAAATTCGATGAGTCCGAAATCTTTTTCTCGTTCGTATAATTCTGTAGCCATATCACCTGGATGGTTGTCATAGCTAGACAGTTCTCCTACTGAATCGCGTTCAGAAGCACGATCTGTATTTTCATGAGTTTGTATCGTTTGCTCTAGTTCTTGTTTTTGTTTTTCTAAAATGGATTTAAATTGACCTATTTGTTGTGGAGTTAACATAGTCGTCCACCTTCCTACAATTCAGTTTCTTTACATAGTATGAGCGTTGAGAGTAGGAATTATGAGATGAATTTCAGATATGAAAAAGGAGCCGCATAAGCAGCTCCTTCTTACCCCGCTATTTGCCGGGCAGTAAAACTCCCACCTACAAATTCGGCTGGAGCAAAGAAGCTAGGTGAGAGATTAACTGCCCGTAAACGCCCGATTGGTGAGGGCTGATAATCAGTGGAAATGAACAACCCCTCCATTGATTAAAGTTTCACTTTATAGGAAATATCCAAGTAATAATCCGATTCCCATTAGGAAACCGAAGATTGTATTTGTTTTTGCTGTTGCAATCATCGCAGGTACCATTTCCATTGGAATGCTTTTGTCGATAAAGCCTTTCGTCGCTTTAAATGCTTTCGGTGCACTTAAAAATACGATAAGCATCCATGGTGATACGATGCCCACGATAATTAAAGCAATTGTCCAAATGTAGGAAACGATGAACATCGAAGCAAGTACACCAACAGCTCTTTCACGTCCAACGAGAATTGCTAACGTTTTACGACCGTTTTCTTTATCGCCATCCAAGTCACGAATATTATTAGCTAGTAAAATGGCACCAATTAAAATGGAGCTTGGAATAGATAGTAAAATGACTTCTGATGTTACAGTGCCAGTTTGAATAAAGAATGAAATCCCAATAATAATGACACCCATAAATAATCCGGCTGTCAACTCTCCAAATGGTGTATATGCAATTGGAAGTGGGCCACCTGTATAAAGGTAAGCAACGGCCATACAAACAAGACCGATTGCAGCAAGCCACCAACTAGAATTCATACAAATATAAACACCTAATAGTATTGCGATGCCGAAAAATCCAAATGCTAAGTTAAGCACTGTTTTTGGCTGAATGCCATCGCGAACGATAGCGCCGCCGATACCAACTGAACCTTCGTGATCAAGTCCTCTTTTATAATCAAAGTATTCATTAAACATGTTTGTTGCTGCTTGAATGAGAAGACAAGCAAGAAGCATCATAAGGAAAAGAGGAAGATGTATTTGATTTATACCTCCGACCTGCATCGAATATGCTGTTCCGATGAAAACAGGTACGAAAGCGGCTGTTAATGTATGGGGACGTAGTAAACTCCACCAGATGCGCCAGCCTGTTTGCTTACTTGGCTTTGGCGCCGTAGGAGAGGAATTCGTTTTGACGTTCATTTCCATGTTGAATCCTCCTTTGGTCACATATTGTACACAACTAAGTGTAGAAAAAGCATCATTTAGTGTCAACGTTTATTTTCTAGGAAGAGAAGGTGAATTTCTCAGAAATGCTAAACGTTGACAGGCCTTTCGTTTGAGGTGTATCTTAAAATCAAGCGTAATTATGACTATTTTTCGCCCATAGGGGGGAGACAATTGTGATTCAAACGAAACAAATAGGCTTGCAAGAAGCTCTTAGTGCAGCCATTAAGCGTGCAACTGATGAAAAAATATTGGTTAGCTTCGTAAAACAAATAGACTGGATGGATCCGCTTCTGTTTTATGCAGCAGGAAAAAGGATTGCATTCGAAAATAGATGTTATTTTGCAGACCCGGCTCAGCATGTAATATTTGCTGGAATTGGCTCTGTTTTCACTATAGCAACTGCTTCTCACAAACGCTTTCAAACTGCTCGTGACGAGTGGGATAAAGTAAAAGAGAAAGCATTTGTACAAAGAGAAAAATACGAATTTGGAACAGGTCCTCTTTTATTTGGTGGATTTTCATTTGACCAAGAAAAAGAGAAAACGGACTTATGGAAAGAATTTGATGATACGACATTTTCACTACCAGCATTTTTATTAACTGTAAAAAATGAAAAAGCATGGTTAACGATGAATACATTTGTCTCAGCAACAGATTGTGCAGAGACTCTTTCTAACGAAATGATTTCTTTAGAAGAGAAAATTTTTTGGGAGAGTAAATGTGCATTAGAAGGATCGAAATTAACAGTTACTTCTAAAGTAGAAGTGGATCCGAAAGGCTGGATGGAGGCCATTGAGAAAGTACAAGATGAAATGAAGCTGGGGAACGTGCAGAAGGTTGTATTAGCGAGGGAGTTAAAAGTAGAGATGGATCATCATATTGATTCTGCTCTTGTCTTAGAAGCACTTCGCATTGGGCAACCGGATTGTTACGTATTTTCTTTTGATTATAAAGGAGCATGCTTCTTAGGAGCGACGCCAGAGAGGTTAATTCGCAAAGAAGATGAGAAGTTTACTTCGATGTGTCTTGCTGGTTCAACTGGTCATGGTCAATCTATAGAAGAAAGTAAGCGAAATAGTAATGCGCTTCTTCATGATGAAAAGAATTTAGCTGAACACGGTTATGTTGTGAATATGATTAGGTCGGTATTAAATGAGCACTGCGAATCCGTTAATATTCCGGAAAGTCCGGGCTTATTAACAACGAAAAACTTAATTCATTTATATACGCCTGTAGAGGCAAAAGGCGATGCGAGTCTTTTAACAATGGTAGAAGAATTACATCCAACACCAGCTCTTGGCGGGACACCTCGTTTGGAAGCGATGAAACTGATTCGTGATGTTGAATTGTTAGACAGAGGATTATATGGCGCACCGATTGGCTGGATAGATGATGAAGGAAATGGTGAGTTTGCGGTTGCACTCCGCTGCGGGTTATTAAATGGCGAGAAAGCATCCTTATTTGCCGGTTGCGGGATTGTAATTGATTCTGTACCGCAACTTGAATATGAAGAAACAAGTTTGAAGTTTAGACCGATGCTTGGTGCTTTGGAGGAATTAATGAAATGAACAATCATATAGAAGCATTATCATATTATTTAGGCGCGTTCGTGGATGAACTGACACGTCTAAATGTATGTGATGTTGTCATTAGTCCAGGCTCACGGTCAACGCCGATAGCTCTACTAATGGAACAACACGAAGGAATGAACACATATTTACATGTAGATGAAAGATCTGCAGGATTTTTTGCGCTCGGTATCGCAAAAGCGAAAAAACGTCCTGTTGCATTATTGTGTACATCAGGAACGGCAGCAGCTAATTACTATCCAGCTGTATGTGAAGCTTTTCATTCACGAGTGCCGCTTATCGTCTTAACGGCAGATAGACCGCATGAATTAAGAGATGTCGGTGCACCACAAGCGATGAATCAATTCAATTTATACGGTACATTTGTGAAGCAATTTACAGAGATGGCTCTTCCAGAAGCGAGTGAAGCGATGTATCATTACGCTCGCATGACAACGCAGCGTATGATAGCGAATGCTTGTTTAGCGCCGCAAGGACCTGTTCATCTTAATTTTCCAGTACGCGAACCGCTTATCCCGGATTTCTCATTAGAAGGTTTATGGGATAAAGGACGCGGGGAATATACAGGAGTAGTTCAGCAAGGGAACGTGACGATGCCGAGTGAATATGTAGATTCGCTTGTAGGGCGCCTTTCACATATGGAGAAGGGGCTTATTATTTGTGGAGACGATAGTCATTCAGAACTCGCAGCATTTGCGGCAGAATTAGCTGAAAAAACTGGATATCCAATATTGGCAGATCCGCTTTCTAATATTCGTAGCGGACATCACGATAAAACGATGGTAATCGACTGTTATGATACATTTTTACGAAATGAACTGTTAAAAGAAACGTGGAAGCCAGAAGTTATGATTCGCTTTGGTGGTATGCCTGTTTCCAAATCATTAACGCAGTTCATAAAAAAACAAACGAAAGCAGTTCATATCGTTGTTGATGAATCTGGACAATGGAGAGATCCAGCTCTCGTTGCGACAGAAGTTGTCCAAGCAAATGATATTGTATTTTGCAGTGCATTAATAGAAAAAATGCCAGTTATGAAAAAGAATGATTGGTTCGGAATGTGGCAACATATAAACGAAAAAACGAAGGAAACGCTTCGTGAAATGGAAACATATGATACTGCATTTGAAGGGAAAGTTATTACGGATATTGTCCGCGTACTACCAGACGGGGCAACATTTTTTGCGAGTAATAGTATGCCAATTCGTGATACGGATTCATTCTTCTTCACATTGGATAAAAATATTCAAGTTATGGCAAACCGCGGTGTGAATGGGATTGATGGCATCATTTCGACAGCTTTAGGAGCGAGCATTATTTGCGATCCGCTCGTATTAGTGATCGGTGATTTATCCTTTTATCACGACTTAAATGGACTGTTAGCCGCGAAATTACATGAATTAAATATAACAATTGTCGTTGTAAATAATGACGGTGGCGGTATTTTCTCATTCTTACCACAGTATGAGAAAAAGGAACATTTCGAATCATTATTTGGAACACCAATTGGTCTTGATTATGAACACGTTGTTAAAATGTACGGTGGTTCATTTAGCCGTGTAAATGGTTGGGAAAGCTTCCGAGAAGAGGTACAAAAAGGAACGACTACAGAAGGTTTACACGTTGTGGAAATTTGTACGAACCGTGATGAAAACTTAATACTGCACCGGACATTATGGGCAAAAACGATGGACGTGATTACTACATCTTTACAAGGTGAATCGAAATGAACGTAACGCTGCAAGGTGTATCGTATGAATATGAAGTAGTCGGAAGCGGGGAACCACTTCTACTTCTTCATGGTTTTACGGGAAGCATGGAAACGTGGCGTTCTTTTATCCCTTCATGGAGCGAGCAGTTTCAAGTTATTGTAGTAGATCTTGTTGGGCATGGAAAAACAGAAAGTCCCGAAGATGTGAATCATTATGATATTCGAAATGCGGCATTGCAAATGAAAGAACTACTAGATTACCTTCATATTGAAAAAGCGCACGTACTTGGCTATTCAATGGGCGGTAGACTGGCGATTACTCTGGCATGTCTATATCCAGAGTATGTACATTCTCTTTTATTAGAAAATTGTACAGCTGGGCTTGAAAGTGAAGAGGACCAAAAAGAACGTTGTGAAAAGGATGAGCGACTTGCTGATAAAATTGAGAGAGAAGGCATCCGAAGTTTTGTATTAATGTGGGAAAATATTCCGCTATTTGAAACGCAAAAAAGTTTAGCAAAAAACGTACAAGAAGCAGTGCGAAAAGAACGACTTGCTAACAATCCAAAAGGACTTGCCAATAGCTTACGCGGCATGGGAACAGGGGCTCAGCCTTCATGGTGGGATGAGCTACACAACTTGAAAATGCCTGTTCTTTTAATGAACGGGGAGCATGATGAAAAGTTCTTTCGCATATTAAAAAATATCGAAAAATGCGTCTCTGACGCGAAATTTGTCAAAATTGATGGTGCTGGCCATGCAATTCATGTGGAACAACCGGAAAAGTTTGATACAATAGTAAAGGGATTTCTAAAAACTATGCAGTGATACTTTTTTCAGCAAGAAGGAAGCCACGCTTATAGATGAAATCAGAAATATACAAGGAGGTAGTTGTAATGGCTATTGAATGGGTAAAAGAAGGCAATTACGAAGATATTATTTATTCAACATACAATGGTATCGCAAAGATTTCGATTAACCGTCCTGAAGTACATAACGCATTCCGTCCAAAAACGGTAATGGAGTTAATCAACGCATTTGCACACGCTCGTGATGATGCAAATGTTGGCGTTATCATTTTAACAGGTGAAGGTGGACGTGCATTCTGTTCTGGCGGCGACCAAAAAGTTCGCGGTCATGGTGGATATGTAGGTGACGACCAAATCCCTCGTTTAAACGTATTAGATTTACAACGTCTAATTCGTGCAATTCCTAAACCAGTTATCGCAATGGTAGCAGGTTATGCAATCGGTGGTGGACACGTACTTCATATCGTATGTGACTTAACAATCGCTGCAGACAACGCTGTATTCGGACAAACAGGTCCTAAAGTAGGAAGCTTTGACGGTGGATACGGAGCTGGTTACCTAGCTCGTATGGTAGGCCACAAGAAAGCTCGCGAAATTTGGTACCTATGCCGTCAATATAGTGCACAAGAAGCGCTTGATATGGGCTTAGTAAACACAGTAGTACCATTAGAAGAACTTGAAGCAGAAACAGTACAATGGGCACAAGAAATCTTAGCAAACAGCCCAATGGCACTTCGTTTCCTAAAAGCTGCATTCAACGCAGACACAGACGGTCTAGCTGGTATTCAACAACTAGCTGGAGATGCAACATTATTGTATTACACAACTGACGAAGCAAAAGAAGGTCGCGACGCGTTCAAAGAAAAACGCAGTCCGGACTTCGGTCAATTCCCTCGTTTCCCGTGATCAAAAGCGAAAGCGGCTCGCTTAGAATGTGAGGGGGATGGAGCTTCTGACGTAGAGGCGCTTTTTGCCTCGTAGGAAGAAGTGAAGCCACCGAACATTCTAGCTACTATAGCTGGATGTTTTAAAAGCGGAGCCGACTGTTTAGCCTCGTAGGCTAAGGTTCTTTCGCACAGAAAGTGTACTTTACTTTCTCGTGCGGAAGGTTCTTAGACGGAAGGGGCTAGGAGGCGCAGCTAGATGAGATCAAACCGGAAACAAAACAACTAAGAGACTTGATGTCATATCAAGTCTCTTTCTTTCATGAAAGGAGAATGTATGATGGAGACGATGCCAAATTGGTTAAAGCAACGTGCATTTTTAACACCAGATCGCACTGCAATTGAAATAGAGGAAGAGAAAGTTACTTTCGTGCAGCTGCATGAAAAAGTAGTATCTGTTTGTGAACACCTCACGTATGTAGGAGTGAAGCGTGGGCAAAAGGTGGCTGTTCTGATGAAAAATGGTATGGAGATGATTACAGTTATTCACGCCCTATCTTATGTAGGGGCAGTAGCTGTACTTTTAAATACGCGTCTTTCAAGAGAAGAGCTACTTTGGCAAATGGAGGATGCTGAGGTTGTATGTTTAGTAACGGATCAAGATTTTGAAGCTAAAGATGTTCCTGTATATCCATTCGCCGAAGTGATGAATGGACCGAAGGCGGAAGCCTCTATACAAGAAGAATTCACTTTAGAAGAAGCGATGACAATTATTTATACGTCTGGGACGACTGGGAAACCGAAAGGCGTTATTTTAACGTACGGTAATCACTGGGCAAGCGCGGTAGGCTCTTCGCTTAATTTAGGGCTTCGTGATGATGATTGTTGGTTAGCCTGTATGCCGATGTTCCACGTTGGCGGGTTATCTCTTTTAATGAAAAATATTATGTACGGAATGCGCATTTTACTCGTTCCGAAATATGATGCTGACTTTATTCATAAAGCACTTCAAACGAGAGGCGTAACAATTATTTCTGTCGTTTCTAAAATGTTAACTGACTTATTAGAGAGACTTGGAGAAGAGACATATCCATCTTCTTTACGATGTATGTTACTTGGCGGAGGACCAGCGCCGAAACCGTTACTCGAAACATGTGTAGATAAAGGAATTCCTGTATATCAAACGTACGGTATGACAGAAACGTCGTCGCAAATTTGTACGTTATCCGCGGATTACATGTTAACGAAAGTAGGGTCTGCCGGGAAACCACTATTTCAGTGCCAACTTCGTATTGAAAAAGATGGTGTAGTAGTGCCGCCGTTAGTGGAAGGCGAGATCGTAGTAAAAGGACCGAACGTAACAGGCGGTTATTTTAACCGTGAAGATGCGACGCGCGAAACCATTCAAAATGGATGGCTTCATACTGGTGACCTCGGTTATTTAGACGAAGAAGGATTTTTATACGTATTAGATCGACGCAGTGATTTAATCATTTCTGGCGGAGAGAATATATATCCGGCCCAAATTGAAGAAGTGTTGCTTTCTCATCCGATGGTAGCAGAAGCAGGTGTCGTCGGTATGACTGACGATAAATGGGGACAAGTACCAGCTGCTTTTGTTGTAAAAAATGGGGAGGTAACAGAAGAAGAAATTATTCATTTTTGCGAGGAGAAATTAGCGAAATATAAAGTGCCGAAAAAAGCGTGTTTCTTAGAGGAATTACCACGAAATGCTTCGAAAAAATTGTTAAGACGAGAGCTAAGACAATTAGTGGAGGAGATGTAGTGGAAATAAAAAAAGCGACACTGTATATAACGGAAATGCCACTCGTAATCCCGTTTGCTGCGAGCTACGGGACTTACGAAAAGCGTGAGAGTATTGTTATTGAATTAGAGGATACAGACGGGTACATCGGATTTGGGGAAGTCGTTGCATTTTCTGAACCGTGGTATACGGAAGAAACGGTGAAGACAGCACTACATGTACTGCAAGACTTTTTGTTACCTGATTTATTAAAGGCTGAAATTTCTCATCCGAATGAGGTACCGGGTCTATTTCAACATATAAAAAGAAACCGAATGGCAAAAGCCGGAATAGAGGGGGCTATTTGGGATTTATATGCGAAGCGTCAAAAGAAATCGCTAGCGACAGTTCTTGGAGGAGCTAGCCCTGAAATTGAAGTCGGCGTTGTAATTGGGATCAATACGATTCCGGTTATGTTAAAACAAATCGAGAAGTACGCAGAAGAAGGGTACGAGCGTTTTAAAGTGAAAATAAAGCCAGAGCATGATTACGAATTATTGAAAGAGATTCGTAAAGAGTTCCCGCACATCCCGTTAATGGCTGATGCAAATTCAGCGTATACATTAGCGGATACAGAGAAACTGAAACGACTAGATGAATTTCAATTGATGATGATTGAGCAACCGCTAGCAGATTACGATTTTCTCGATCATGCACAGCTGCAGAAGAAGATTGAAACGCCAATTTGTCTAGACGAAAGTATCCATAGTTTAGAAGACGCACGCGTTGCGATTACACTTGGTAGTTGCCGCATCGTTAACATTAAACCAGGGCGAGTGGGCGGATTAACAGAATCGGTTCAAATTCATAATTATTGCATGGAGCATAACATACCAGTTTGGTGCGGTGGTATGGTGGAGATGGGGATTTCACGAGCGCAAAATGTTGCTCTTGCTTCATTACCTAACTTTACGATTCCAGGCGACATATCTGCTTCTAGTAGACATTGGCAGAGGGATATTATTTCACCGGAAGTGACGCTTGAGGGCGGGAAAGTGATGGTGCCGCAAAGCGTTGATGCTGAGTATGAAGTAGATCGCGGAAGGCTGGCGGAAATCACGAAGCAGCGGATTGTGTTTGAACGGTAAATGGAAGTTTCATTAGGATGCCCGCAAGTAGCGAGAGGATTTTGTCGTTCATTGTCGGTAAGTCGATATATTTCAATAATCGCTGATATAATTTTATTTACCAAGGTTACTGTAACGAGTAGCCTTTTCGTATTGTACAAATTGGATAGACTAGTTTACAATCGAGCGTATAAAAATGGAATGAAAAAGGGGGAGTAAAATGAAGCGCATTTCAATTTTAATAGCTGATGATGAGGCGGAAATTGCTGACTTAATTGAGATACATTTAGAAAAAGAAGGGTACCATGTTGTGAAAGCAGCGGATGGGGAAGAGGCGGTTCATATTATTGAAGCGCAGCCAATCGACTTGGTAGTTTTAGATATTATGATGCCGAAAATGGATGGTTATGAGGTGACGCGTCAAATTCGCGCGAAACATCATATGCCAATTATTTTTTTAAGCGCGAAAACTTCGGACTTTGATAAGGTGACAGGTCTTGTACTAGGTGCGGATGATTATATGACGAAGCCTTTCACACCGATAGAATTAGTTGCACGTGTAAATGCACAACTGCGTAGGTTTTTTACGTTAAATCAACCGAAAGTAGCGGAGAGTAAATCTGCTTTAGAAATAGGCGGAGTCGTAATTAATCCTGAGCGCAGGACGGTTGATGTGTATGGTGAGCAAATTGAATTAACGCCGAAAGAGTTCGATATTTTATATTTATTAGCGAGTCATCCGAAGAAAGTATACAATGTGGAAAATATTTTTCAGCACGTATGGGCGGATGATTATTATGAAGGTGGAAATACAGTAATGGTACATATTCGTACTTTGCGGAAGAAACTTGGAGAAGATAAAAGAAAGGATAAATTAATAAAAACAGTGTGGGGAGTAGGTTATACTTTCAATGGCTAATATGATGAAAAGTTTTCGATTTAAAATGATTGCCTTATTTGCGTTAAGTATGGTGCTTGCAGCAACTGTAACTTATATAATTTATAAAGGATTGCAGCTGTATTATAAAACAATGGTTCGCTACGAAGAGCCTTTAGCACAATTTAGGTCAATGGTAAGGGAATTTGGAGACATTAACTTCTTTTTAATTTTCTTTATTCCGTTGTCTATTATCTTTTTCTTCTTTTTGACAAAACCGTATTTAAAATACTTTGATGAAATTTCTAATGGGATTCATCATCTTGCGAACGGTAACTTTACGAATAAAGTTCAAGTTTCATCAAATGATGAGTTTGGAAATATCGCGCGTGAAATAAATGTTGCAAGTGAAAAGTTAAAAGAAGCTGTTGAAAGAGGAGATTTTGCTGAAAGTAGTAAAGATCAGCTTGTTGTAAATTTAGCTCATGATTTAAGAACGCCATTAACATCCGTGTTAGGATATTTAGATTTAATTCTTAAAGATGAAAATTTAACAAAAGAACAAATTAAACATTTCTCCACAATTGCATATACAAAATCGCAAAGACTGGAAAGTTTAATTGATGAGCTATTTGAAATTACACGTATGAATTATGGCATGCTAAAGCTGGATAAAAAGCCGATTGATATAAGTGAGTTACTTATACAGTTAGAGGAGGAATTGTATCCGTTATTAGAAAAACATCATTTAGAAGCTAGATTGAATGTGGACCCTCATTTACCGATGCACGGTGATGGAAAATTGTTAGCTAGAGTATTTGAAAACTTGTTAACAAATGCCGTTCGTTACGGATATGATGGGCAATTTATTGATATGAATGGGTATGTTGATAATAGAGAAGTTGTCGTACAAATTATGAATTATGGAGATAGCATTCCAGAAGAAGATTTACCGTATCTTTTTGATATGTTTTACACAGGTGATAAAGCGAGAACTGAGAACCGTGGCGGGACAGGCCTTGGACTATTCATTGCGAAAAATATTGTCGAGCAGCATAATGGTACGATTTCTGCTGAAAGCAATGTAGTTAGAACGATATTTGAAGTACGATTGCCAAAAGACGAGAATGTAACAATTTAATAAAAATTTAAACTTTACCCCACTTTTTATTTTAATAGTTTTTTCTATTCTATACGTAAGTTACGTTAAGGAGGAACTAGAAATGAAAAAGTGGGTATTTATTTCTTTTTTTATAGCATGCACAGTATGTGTAGGCGTTTATATATCACCTTTATTTCAAAAGGAAATCGATGTTAAAATTGTCGGGAAAGATGAGCTAGTAAAGGCGGCAAACACTGAGAGGAAAGAGATTACGAAGGAACAAATTTATAAGGGTGATTTATTATTAGTTAACAGGGATTATCCAGTAAAAAAAGATAGTATTAGGTCTGATATTATAAATATAAATCATAATAGTGAATTAGTAAGAGGCTATGTAATATTTGATAGAAATCTTCGTTTATCAAAGGATGTTGTGAAAAAGTTTTTGAACGTTGTCGATGCGGCTGGAAAAGAAAGTGTTAACCATTTTTTGATTAGTAGTGGTTATAGAGATTTCCAAGAGCAAAAACAGCTATATGAAAAAATGGGATCTGATTATGCACTTCCAGCAGGATACAGTGAACATAATTTAGGATTATCACTGGACATTGGGTCTACTCAAAAAAAAATGGAGAAAGCGCCTGAAGGAAAATGGATTGAAGAGAACGTATGGAAGCATGGCTTTGTATTACGTTATCCGAAAAATAAAAGTAACATTACTGGAATTCAATATGAGCCATGGCATATCCGTTATGTCGGCCTACCTCATAGCGCAATTATGCAAAAAAAGAATTTTACACTAGAGGAATATTTAGAGTTTTTAAAAGAGGAAAAAGAGGTTTCAACTGAAGTAGAAGGTAAGAAATATACTGTTTCTTATTATAAAGTTTCTGAGAATACGAAAGTGAACGTTCCAGCAAACAAGCAGTATGAAATTTCCGGTAACAATATGGATGGGGTTATTGTGACGGTTCAGGAATAGAGAAAAAGGCTGTGCCATTTGGGACAGCCTTTTCTTATATAAGAAAGGAATTGACGTTTTTTGTCGGTAAATCGATATTCCTTGTCGAATCGTTGATATATTTTGAGTTACGATAGATATAATTAAAAAATCGTTGATATATTGTAAGTTATGATAGATATATTCGAAAAATCGTTGATATAATTTCCTGTACTATCAACATTTTGGAGGAGCATCTTTTTATTTACTTTTAAACATTATAACGTTATATTTACTTCTCCCTTTTTTTGTGTTACGCTAAGCGTGTGAAAGAGATATAAAAAATGAAACTTAAATGTAAGCGTATTCTTATGGCTTCTTATAGAAAAGGGTGGAAATACAATGACAGAACGATTCGTACTACGTAATGTGAAACGTGTGAACGGGGAAGAGATTGACATTGTAATTGAAAATAACAAAATCGCACAGGTGACGAAAGCTGGTGCTGGCGAGGGTGGAAAGGTTCTTGATTACTCTGGTACTTACGTATCGAATGGTTGGATTGATTTGCACGTTCATGCTTTTCCAGAGTTTGATCCGTATGGCGATGAGGTGGATGAAATTGGCGTTAAGCAAGGGGTAACGACAATTGTTGATGCGGGTAGTTGCGGTGCTGATCGCATTGCAGATTTAGTAAAAAGTAGAGAGCAGGCAAAGACAAATTTATTTGCCTTTTTAAATATTTCTCGCATCGGTTTGAAACGAATTGATGAATTATCCAATATGGAATGGATAGATAAAGAGAAAGCGATAGAAGCAGTAGAAAAGTATAAAGATGTAATCGTTGGGTTAAAGGCGAGAATGAGTAAAAGTGTCGTTTGTGATAGTGGAATTGAACCGCTGCATGTAGCGCGCGCTTTATCTCGAGAAACATCATTACCGATTATGGTACATATCGGTTCAGCGCCTCCTCGCATTGAGGAAGTTGTACCTCTTTTAGAAAAAGATGATGTCATTACACATTATTTAAACGGGAAAGAAAATAATTTATTTGATGAAGAAGGTAAACCACTACCTGTGTTACTAGATGCAGTGAATCGCGGTGTGCATTTAGATGTTGGTCACGGTAACGCTAGTTTTTCTTTTAAAGTAGCAGAAGCAGCGAAGCGTTACGGTATTGCCTTTCGTACAATTAGTACAGATATTTACCGGAAGAACCGTATACACGGTCCAGTTTACAGTATGGCTCACGTTCTTTCGAAATTCCTTTACTTAGGTTATCCGCTAGAAGAAGTGATTGATGCGGTTACGAAAAATGCAGCAGAATGGCTTAAGAAACCAGAGCTTGGCCGCATTCAAGAAGGAGATATTGCAAACTTAACTTTATTTACGGTGAAAGATGAGAAGGTTACGTTAATTGATTCAGAAGGGGATCAGCGCATTGCTGAAAGAAGAATTGATACGAAAGGGGTTGTAATCAATGGGTCATTCATTGAATGCTAAGTACGGATTAAAAAGAGTAATTAATGCGAGCGGTAGAATGAGTATTTTAGGTGTATCCGCTCCTACAGATACAGTTATGGATGCGATGAAGCATGGTGGACAAAATTATGTAGAAATTGCTGATTTAGTAGATAAAGCGGGAGACCATATTGCGAGAATTCTAGATTCAGAGGCAGCAGTCGTTGTGAATTCAGCATCGAGCGGAATTGCACTTTCTATCGCTGGTATCGTTACAGAAGGAAATCGCCGTAAAAGTGAAAGACTTCATCAAGAAGTAATCGCGAAAAACGAAGTGATTATGTTAAAAGGTCATAACGTTCAATACGGTGCACCTGTTGAAACGATGATTTACTTAGGCGGTGGTAAACTCGTTGAAGTTGGCTATGCAAATGAAGGGAAAGCAGAGCATATTGAAGATGCAATTGGTGAAAATACAGCAGCGATTCTGTATGTGAAATCACATCATGCAGTGCAAAAAAATATGATTTCTGTTGAAGAAGCATGGGAAGTTGCGCAGCGAAATAACGTACCGCTTATCGTGGATGCAGCAGCTGAAGGAGATATTCAAAAATATGTGAAGTATTCAGATCTTGCCATTTATAGCGGTTCAAAGGCGATTGAAGGGCCTACTTCTGGTATTGTTGGCGGGAAACGAAAATACATCGAGTGGCTGAAAGTACAATTACATTGCATCGGAAGAAGTATGAAAGTTGGGAAAGAGACGACTTTCGGTTTACTTCAAGCGCTTGATGAGTACGGAGTAAAAGAAGATAAGAGCGAGCAAGAAAAAGAGCTATTACAAGTACTTATGCCGCTAAAAGAATTAAATGGTGTAAATGTAACGATCGTTCAAGATGAAGCAGGAAGAGCAATCTTTAGAGCTCGTATTCATATTAACGAGAAAGAGTTAAACAAATCAGCAAAAGAAGTTGTGACTGCATTACGCGAAGGGGAAATCGCCATTTATACACGTGATTACGGAGTAAGACAAGGATTCTTTGATATTGATCCACGTCCACTTCAAGGTGATGACATACATGTGATTGAAGAAAAATTGAGAGAAATCGTAGGGGGAAACTAAAATGACAAACATTCAAAAACGTTTTTATAAAGGCCACGTAGCATTAAATGTATTAGCAAACAATATAGAAAATGCAAAAGATATTTTTGAAGCAGCAGAAGGTTATGTAGTAGTGGGAGTGTTATCAAAAGACTACCCAACAGTAGAAGAAGCTGTTACAGCTATGAAAGCATACGGAAAAGAAATTGATGACGCTGTATCAATCGGACTAGGCGCAGGAGATAATCGCCAAGCAGCAGTTGTAGCTGAAATTGCGAAGCATTATCCTGGTAGCCATATTAACCAAGTGTTCCCTTCAGTTGGAGCAACGCGAGCAAATCTCGGCGAAAAGGATAGCTGGATTAATAGTTTAGTATCACCAACAGGAAAAGTAGGTTACGTAAATATTTCTACTGGCCCAATTAGTGCGGCTGGAGAAGAAAAAGCAATCGTTCCAATTAAAACAGCGATCGCACTTGTACGTGATATGGGCGGAAATTCATTGAAATACTTCCCGATGAAAGGGCTAGCTCACGAAGAAGAATATCGCGCAGTTGCGAAAGCTTGTGCAGAAGAAGGATTCGCATTAGAGCCAACAGGTGGAATTGATAAAGAAAACTTTGAAACAATTGTACGTATTGCGCTTGAGGCAAATGTAGAGCAAGTTATCCCGCACGTATACTCTTCTATTATTGATAAAGAAACTGGTAATACGAAAGTAGAAGATGTTCGTGAATTATTAGCAGTCGTGAAAAAGCTAGTTGATCAATATGCGTAAGAAAATTGCAGCGTTCGGCGAAGTAATGATGCGCCTGCAAGTACCTGGATATGAATTGTTGTCGCAAGCTAACACGTTAAATTACTCATTTTCAGGTACAGGTGTGAACGTTGTAGCGGCACTTTCTCACTTAGGGCATGAAGGGCTTCTTATTTCAACTTTACCGGAAAATTCGGTTGGAGATGCAGCTGTATCTTACATTCAAAAGTTAGGGATTCAAACTTCTCTTGTTTCAAGAGGTGGTAAATATGTAGGTATGTATTTTTTAGAAAATGGATTCGGTGCACGTGCAAGCCGCGTTACATATTCGAATCGATTAGAAAGTAGCTTCAATACGGCATGTGAAGAAATGTATCAATTTGAAGAAATCGCAAAGGAAATTGATATCGTTCATTTTTGCGGTATTACACTTGCGATGAATGATACTGTGCGTCATCATATGAAATCTTTAGCGAGAGCAGTTAAAGAAAACGGAGGAACCGTCGTTTTTGATTGTAATTATCGTCCCTCACTTTGGGGAGAAGACGGATATGAACAGGCAAAACCGCATTATGAAGAAATGCTAGGGCTTGCTAATATCGTTATGATGAATGAAAAAGATGCGATGTTCGTTCTTGGGATGAAAACAGAAGAGATGGAGCGTGAGGCGCAGCTGCTGGATCTCATTCCAAAGGTAGCTGAAACGTATCATATTGCTACAATCGCTGGTACTCATCGCTCTATTAACAGTGATAATACACATTCGCTTCGCGGGTTTATATGTAAAGATGGATCGTTCACTTTTGCAAAAACACTTACGTTTTCTGTATATGATAGAATAGGTGCTGGAGATGCTTATACGAGCGGAATTATTCATGGCGAGATAAAAGAGTTCGCACCAGAGAAAGCTGTTTCATTTGCGTCAGCAGCTGGAATGCTAGCACATACAATCGTCGGTGATACGCCAATGTCATCAGAGAAAGATATACTTCGGGCAATGACGGCATCAGTAGGTGATGTAGAAAGGTAGTGGGTGTAACAGTGAACGTAACGAGGAAAAAAGGACCATTATATTTACAAATAAAAAATATTATTCGTGATCGCATATTACATGGTGTATATGCGATTCATACGAATATTCCTTCAGAACCGCAATTAGAGGAAGAGTTCAAAGTTAGCAAGATTACAGTACGAAATGCCATTAAAGAACTCGCTCAAGAAGGATACTTGGAAAAAAAAAGCGGTAAAGGAACGAAAGTAATTCGTAATACTTCGGCGACAAAGTTGTCAAAGGGTAAGAAATTTACAGAAGTGTTAGTGGAAGAAGGATATAAAGTACAGAAGAAATTGCTAAAAGCAGAAGTCGTACATAATGAGGAAGGAACAGTGCCATTTCGATTATTCGGGAAAGAGAGTTTCCGTATCGAACGTTTATATACGTTAAATGATACACCGTACATTCATTATACGCACTATTTCTCAGCACACATGGCAAGTACAGATTTATCGGACTTTGATTTACAATCGCTTTATGATTTAGTTGAAGACCGAGGTATACATTTAGAAAACTTCAGAGATGAATTCGCTGTTGGGCTTGCGCCTAGCTTCGTTGCAGAAGCGCTAGGTGAAAAAGAGGGGACAGCGTTATTAAAACGTATGCGCTATTCTTATGATGAAGTTGGCGAAGTAATTGAATATAGCGAAGGCTACTACAATACAGAAATGCAGCATTATGTAGTGAATTATGACGTATAAAAAGAGGGGATGTTCCCTCTTTTTTTATAAAGTAAAACTTTAATTAGTGGAGGAGGGCATCACCCACTAATTATTAGCCCACACCAATCGGGATAAAAGTAAGGAGAATGAGAGATGGATATATACTTATTAATCGTCACGTTACTTGCGATCACAATTGTTATTTTAGGGGTATCATGGTGGAAATGGCATGCATTTATTAGTTTAACAGTTGCGAGTTTGTTTTTAGCTATTATGTCTGGACTGAACTTAACGAAAATAGTGGCTGCCTATGAAACTGGTGTTGGTAGTGTACTAGGACATTTAGTTGGTATTTTGGCACTTGGAACTATATTAGGGAAAATGATGTCTGATTCAGGGGCAGGCATGCAAGTTGCAGATTTCTTTATTCGATTTTTCGGCGTAAAAAAATTACCTTGGGCTATGTTATTTGCAGGGTTTGTTATAGGGATTCCTGTCTTTTTTGAAGTAGGGATCGTCATTTTATTACCACTTGTTATTTCCATTCGAAAAACGACGAAGCAAAATATATTATTAATTGCGTTACCTGTTATTGCGGGATTATCTATCGTACATGGGCTAGTACCACCACATCCAGGTGCCATGACAGCAATCGGTATTTATAACGCGAACTTAGGAAAGGTACTTTTATATTCATTACTTATCGCGTTACCAACGGCTATTATAGCAGGGCCAATATTTGCAAAGTGGGTACATAAGAGGGTTATACCGGAAAATGAACCGGAGCTTGTTCGAGTTACGACAGTATCAACTGATTTGCCAAGTCGTAAAGTATCATTCTTTATTATTTTATTACCAGTTGTATTGATGATTTTATCAGTAGTTGCACCATATATTTCATTACCGGAAAAGTTAACTGAATTTTTTGTTTTTATAGGGAGTCCAGTAATCGCTTTACTTATTTCATGTTTCGCTGCATTTTATTTACTTGGAATAAGACAAGGAATTAATAAAAAGATAATTAAAAAATTAACGGATGAAAGTTTATTACCGGTCGGCTCCATTATCTTAATTATTGGTGCAGGCGGTGGATTTAAACAAATATTAATTGAAAGCGGCGTTGGAACGGCTATTGCACAAATGGCAGAACATATTTCGTTATCACCAATTGTATTAGCTTTCATGGTAGCTGGATTAATTCGAATTGCAACAGGTTCAGCGACAGTCGCACTAACGACAGCAGCAGGAATTGTTTCACCGGTTATTCAGCACATGTCTGGTGTGAATTTAGAGCTTCTCGTTATTGCAACCGGTGCAGGTTCATTAATGTTTTCTCACGTAAATGATGCAGGCTTCTGGCTTGTAAAAGAGTATTTAGGATTAACGGTGAAGGAAACATTTAAAACGTGGACGGTGCTGGAAACATTGTTGTCATTTATTGCATTCGGTTTTGCCCTTTTGTTGAATATGTTTCTTTAAAAGATACCTGAATAGGTATCTTTTTTTTGATTAAGCCCAATTGCTAAAACAAGCCCGTTTTTAGGTAAGCCAAGCTTCCTATTCGCCCTAAAAACATAATATAAATGGAATCCCCTCATTTAGAACAAGAGGAACTTGTTATGAATGATACTAAAGGAGGAATAGGGTAATGAGCGAAAAGTGTGAACACAGACATGATGATTGTAACCGCAGAAATGGTTGCGGAGGCGGTTTTGCGCTTCTAATCGTATTGTTTATTTTATTAATTATCATCGGTGCTAGCTGCTTCGGCGGAGGCGGCTCTTGTGGATACGGTGGTTACGGCGGTTATGCTGGCGGCTATGGTGGATATTGCTGCTAATTAAAAACTATTGAAAATGGCCTTGTGCAATACGCACAAGGCCATTTTATTCATATTTTTATATGCTGTGATAATTTATTAATGTACAGAGAACGGATTAAGAAGAAGAAAATGATCTCGATAATCCCGAAAAAGGTGAGTACGATACATGTCTCTTTTAGTAAGGAGAAAGAAAACATGCTTTGTAAAAACTTAACCGCAAATAACGTGTGAACACCAGCAACGATGTAAGGAACAAAAAATAAAATTCCTAATTGAATGGTTGCAGAGCGAAACATTTCTAATTCAGTTAAGCCAAGTTTTGTAATCGTAATATACTTTTGTCTTTCAGTTGTTAAGTCATTATACATACGGAAATATAAGACACTAGCCGCACCGATAAAGAAGATAAAACCAAGAAATGCCCAAATAAAGAATTGAGCAACTGCATTTCCTTTACCGTAAATGAGTTCATCCGTAGCCGTATGTATGAAGAAAGGAACTTGAGCGTTCTCTTCTGTATGCTTTTTGTAGAACTCACGTGCATCACTACTAATAACACGTAACATATTTTTGGTTGGAACTATTGCATTTTCCCAGTTTTCTACGAAGTAGTTATAGATTACGGTTGTCTCAATATGAGGAATCATATTATCAAATACATAATCTTGTACGACAGCTAAATGTGGGAATGCAAAGGATGGTTCGATTCCCTTATTAATAAACCCTTTAATATGAAATTCTTTTTTATTAGACCCGAGTGTAATCGTATTTTGCTTTGCAAATGGATTAGATACGAGATCGAGAAGTTCTGGTGAGTGCCGAGAAATAATATAAACTTCTGTAGAATCGATTGTTATTTCCGGTCTTTTCAATTGTTTAGCAATTGCGTTATAATCACTCATCTTCATAAGCATAATATCTTCTTTGGAAGCTGTATCTTTTAATACTGTAAACTTATATTTTTTGTACTGAAAATTACTAGTTGTAAGCTCCGTTTCAATTGTAGAAATATGCTTTTGTTCAAGGGAATTGTCACCTTCTGATGTATAAGTGAAGGGGACGGGATATCGCTCTAGTACTGATGCCTTCGTATTGTTATTAGCGGCGAATAACCCAATAATAATTGTAAATGCAAGTGCAGATAGCATAGAAACGATAAAGAGTACGTTAATATTACTACGGGTACGAGCAACTAAGTCCGAAATCCATAACATATTTATTTGTTTCAAATAAAACTTTCTACGCTTCTTTAAAATATAGATAAAAAGAAGAAATGTTTGTGAAAAGAATAAATATGTCCCGACTACTACGAGCGGTAAAATAGATAACATAATAAAAAAGACAGATCCATTTTGCACATTTTTTTCCGTTACGTAGCCTCGCGGATAACCAGCGATATAATAGCATAGCCCTAAACAAATTAAAGCAAATAAAGAGATGAGTATAGATGGTCTTTTTTCAGCTGGTATTTTCTTGTTCCCTTTAATAAGGTGGGCTGTTTTTCGAGTACGAATAAACATTGGTGTAAACGTAGAAACGATTAAAAATAAAATGATAAACGTTACGGTTGTCACGATAATCGCTTCTGTTGGCCAATATAAATAGAGACCTTTAGCACTTGTTAATTTCGAAGTGACTAATAAGAAAAAGTTAGAAAATACAAGGCCACCTTGAATGCCGATAAAGATAGACAATATCCCGATTATCATATTTTCAGTAAATAACAGTCTTTTTAATTGTCGCTGTGAGATACCGAGAATTGTGAGTATCCCGAATTGCTGCTTCCGTACATTTAAAAATGTTCCAATTGAATATAAGAGAAAGAAGAACGAGAACATAACAATCACAAGCTGTGCTGTACTAGCTAAGTTCATTAGAGGATCACGTTCTTGAAAGTTTTGTACACTCTGTAACCGCGGGTGATACGCGTATACAGTAAATGAAAAGAAAACCATGATAGAAAAGGCACTACTGACAAAGTAGGCGAAATATGCTTTCGAATTACGCGAGACATTTTTAAATGCGAATTGCCAAAATGTCATCCACGTCTTCCTCCTAATAACGCTAGAACATCTAATATTTCTTGATAAAATTTCTCGCGATATAATCCGCGGTGTAGTTCGTTGTAAAGCTCGCCATCTTTAATGAAAATGACACGGTTACAATAACTTGCTGCAAACGGATCGTGCGTAACCATTAAAATCGTTGCATCTTCTTCTTTATTTAATTTCGTAAATAGCTCCATTACGTCAATTGCTGCTTTTGAATCTAAGTTCCCTGTTGGTTCATCAGCAAGTAGAAGTGAGGGATGATGGATAACAGCACGTGCTACTGCGGTACGCTGTGCTTGTCCTCCAGAAACTTCAAAAATACGTTTGTCCAAAATATGATCAATTCCAAGCTTTTTTGAAATGTTATCAAGCTTTTCATCCATTTCTTTTAATGGAACATTATCTAATGTTAAAGGTAGTACGATATTTTCACCGATTGTTAGTGTATCTAGTAGATTAAAATTTTGGAAAACAAATCCTAACTCTTGGCGGCGGAAAATGGCTAACTTCTCTCTACGAAATGTGTGCGGTTTTTTTCCATTAATAACGACATCACCAGAAGTAGGGGAATCAATTGTAGAAATAACGTTTAAAAACGTAGATTTACCGCTACCAGATGGCCCCATGATAGCAACAAATTCACCTTTATCTACGTGTAAATTTATATTTTTTAAAGCGGTATGAGGTACTTTTCCCTCATACACTTTTGAGACGTTTTTTATGTGTAATACTTCTTCCATAATAATCACCTTTCTATTCTCTAAAACTTAATGTGTTGTGATAATTTTTGCATATAGAAGGAACGAATTAAAAGGAAAAATAGAATTTCAACCGTTCCAAAAATCATAAGTACGACTGTAATCTCAGCGAAAAACGAGAGATGTAATATTTCTTGTAGCATCTTTGTCGCAAACATCGTATGGATCGATGACATAATGTAAGGCACGAAGAAAAGAATCGCAAGCTGAATTGTCGCTGAACGTTTCATTTCAGTCTCAGTTAAGCCAATTTTCGTAATCGTTATATATTTTTCTTGCTCATTTGTTAAATCTGTATACATTCGGAAGTAAAGAACACTGCCAGCACCGATAAAGAAAATAACCCCTAGGAAAGTACCAATTAAGAAGAACGAAGCGACATTTAGTTTTGTTTTATATAGAGAATCGCTCGCTTCACTTGCATGGAACGGTGGATGCTCTGCTTGAATCGCTGCATTGTCGTTATCGATTTTTGTTATAAACGCTGAACCGATATTATGTGCTTTCTCCCAATCTGTAACCTTGAAGTTATATACACTCATTTGTTTGGAAACGGTGGATAAGGCTTCTACATTTTCATCAGATAGTATGAGTACTTGGTATATTAAGCTGTTTGGGAATGGGTTATAACTTTTATATTCTTTCACTTGTAGTTGTAAATTGTTTTGAGTAAGTGTAAGAGTATTTTTCTTGTCTTTATTGTGAAGTGTTCCAATAACTTGATCATCTAAGTCTTTCATAAGGATATAAGATTCATTCTTATTCACCGTGAGTTTTTCCCAATTTAACGCCTTAGCAAGTACATTATAGTCACTTTGTTTAATTGCGTAATAGAGCTGTGTGTTATCTTCAGCTGAAGATACTTCATATATATCTGTTTTAAATTTTGTATAAGTAAAGTGCTCTTCATTAAATTTCTGCTCTAACCAGTTTAAATGTTCATCAGCTAATGTATTTTCAGTATGTGATAAATAAGTAAACGGGAAAGGGTTTTGTCTAATCGCATCAAACTTTGTAAATTTCCCGAATCCATATAAGAATGTAATCATTGTAAAAGCGAGCGTCGATAGCATCGCCACAATAAAGAGCATATTAATATTCGTACGAATGCGTGATGCTAAATCAGAAATCCAAAGCATATTAATTCGTTTCATATAAAACGTTCTTCGCATTTTTAAAATACGAATAAGTAAAAAACTAATTTGTGAAAAGAAAAAGTATGTTCCAGCTGCAATAAGCGATGGGATGACAAATATACTAGAGATGGCATATAAAAGCCCAATGATGTCACCTAGCGACATAAAATACAGCGGATTTGCGGCTAACGCATATCCACATATTAAACACATCGCACCAAATAGAGAGATGAGAACGGATGCTTTTCTTTCTTTTTGTTTTGTTCCTTCTTTTAAAAGACGTACGGCTTTTCTCGTACGAATGAGCATGGGTGTAAAAGATGATACGAGAATGAAGAGCCCAAGAAAGATGATGATAGTTAAAACGATAGCACTTGTAGGCGGATATAAATATAAACCAGGTACGTGTGTAATTTTGGCGGTAACTAATAAAAAGAACTGTGAAAAGACGACTCCAAGTTGAATGCCAAAAAATATAGAAAGAGCACCAATTAACATATTTTCTATAAATATGAGTCGTTTTAATTGTTTTTGAGATATGCCAAGTACTGTTAAAATCCCGAACTGTTTTTTTCGTACTTTTAAAAACGTACCGATTGAATACAGTAAAAAGAAAAATGAAAAGAACACAATGACAACTTCTGAAATTGTCATTAATATGTTCAGAGAATAATTCACGTCTGTCATATGCAATTTAGGATGAAATAAATAAACTGCAAATGAGAAAAAGATTGCGATGGAGAACGCACTGCTTACAAAATAGGCGAAATAAGCTCTGGCGTTCCGCGTCACGTTTTTAAATGCAAACTGCCAAAATGTCATTCACCTAGCCTCCTAATGGGGTGAAGATGAGAAGAGCATAAGAAATACTCTTTTCATCAAGTTTGTTTTAAATATTTTGTCCACTCGTGTACTGTGATAATTTTTGCATATAAAGTGAACGAATAAATAAGAAAAATACGATTTCAACGAATCCAAAAATAATAAGAACGGCTGAAACTTCTTTGAACAGAGATAAACCAATTACATCTTGTAGCATTTTTGTTGCGAACATTGTATGAATGGATGCCATAATGTACGGAATGAAAAATAAAATACTAAGTTGAATGGTTGCAGATCGTTTCATCTCTGTATCTGTTACACCGATTTTAGAAATCGTTATATATTTCTCTTGTTCGTTCGTCAAATCCGTATACATTCTAAAGTAAAGAACGCTACCAGCTCCAATGAAGAAGATAACTCCTAAAAATGTCCCGATTAAGAAGAATGCGGCACTACCAGATGTTATTTTGTATAACGATCCTGCTGATTCAAAGGATCGAATAAGAGGTCCTTCATACTGGGATTTATTTCGATCTTTTTGCACCTTTTCTATAAAATTATCAGCAATTTCATATGTCTGTTCCCAGTTTTGAATTTTGTAATTGTATGCTGATATATGTTTTACGGTGTTAGGTAAGTTATTTACGATAATATCAGGCAACACTATCGTTTGATATGAAAAGTCAGATGGGATTGCGTTTACATGCTCATAGCCTTTCACTCGTAATTTCGTATTTGTACTAGAGAGTGTAATGTAATCTCTTTTGTAGCTTTGCTCAAATTCGTTGAATATGGTGATATAAGATGTCCCTGTTAGCACATATGCTTCGTTATCATCCATAAATAGTTGTTTCATTCGTAAAGAATCTGCAAGTTTGTTATAGTCACTTTGCTTAATTGCGTATACGTCATTATAAATGGCTATATCTTTATCTTCTTTTAGTGGTGTTTCATATATATCAGCTTCTATTTTTTGATAAGGGAAATGCTCTTTTTGTAATTGTTGCTCAAGCCAATTTAAATGCTCTGTAACAAAAGGGTTCGCATCATAAGAAAAATAAGAAATTGGAAAAGGAGAAGTTCTATTAACTTCTAGCTTAATAAATTTCCCGAATCCATATAGAAACGTAATCATTGTGAAAGCGATCGTAGATAGCATCGCTACAATAAAAAGCATATTAATATTCGTTCGAATACGGCTCGCTAAATCCGAAATCCAAAGCATATTAATCCGTTTCATATAAAACTTCCTTCTTTTCTTTAAAATATAAATCAGTAAGAAACTAATTTGTGAAAAGAAGAAATATGTTCCGATTGTAACAAGCATTGGGATAACGAAAATACTTGAAACCATATATATAACACCGATTTGCGGGCTTACTGATACGAAATATTTAGGATTTCCAGCTAACGCATAACCACCAAATAAACAAATCGCACCAAATAATGAAACAAGTATGGAGGGTTTTCTTTCTTTTTGTTTTCCACCATTTGTTTTTAAAAGGTGTACCGCTTTTTTTGTACGAATAAGCATTGGTGTGAATGCAGATACAATGATAAAAAGACTAAGGAAAACAATGGTTGTTAGAATAAACGCGTTAGTAGGACCGTATAAATATATTCCTGGAACATGCGTAAGTTTGGCTGTTACTAATAAAAAAAATTGAGAAAAAACAACTCCAAACTGCATGCCGAAAAAGATAGATAAAATCCCGATTAACATATTCTCCATAAAAACAAGACGATGTAATTGTTTTCTCGATATTCCTAAAATGGTCAAAATACCAAATTGTTTTTTTCTAACTTTAAAAAAAGTACCAATAGAATATAGTAAAAAGAAGAAAGAGAAAAATACAATTACTACTTCTGAAAATATCATTAATCCTGAAATTTCAGAGGTCATGCTAAAATTTTGTAATTTCGGATGAAACAAATAAACAGCAAATGAAAAGAACACAGCAATGGAAAAGGAACTACTTACAAAGTAAGCAAAATAAGCTCTTGAATTACGCGTTACATTTTTAAATGCAAATTGCCAAAATGTCATAGATTATACCTCCGGCTAGAAGATATAGAAGTAGTTGTATTGCAAAAAATGTATGAGATTGAGTTCTCATACATTTTGCTTGCATATGTTACGATCATGCTTCGGTCACCTTCTCCGTATGTTCTGCTTGATTATTTGCAGCGTTGTGGAAGATGATTTTAATCGTCGTTCCTTTACCAACTTCAGAATCTAGTTTGACAGAGTGACCTAAATAATCACAAATTTTACTTACAATATAAAGTCCCATACCAGTAGATTCTCCGAATGCGCGACCGTTTTTCCCAGTGTAAAACGGTTCAAATACTCTTCGAATATCTTCTTGCGGAATACCAACACCTTCATCACGAACTTCTAAAATAATATCTTTTCCGTTTCGATAAGCAGATAAGAAAACTTTCTTTCCGCGTTCACCAGAGTAACGAACAGCATTTGTCATTAACTGATAGATGATAAATTTTAGCCATTTCGCATCAGAAGCAACTTTTAAATCAGAATGGACTTCTAAAACAGGGAAGACACCATTACGAATGAATAGTTCTTTTAATCCGTTAATATTTTTTGTTACCGTATCTTTTAATGAAATCGTCTCGACATGGAAATCTTCATGGAAGTTATTTAACCTAGCCATGTATAAAGCCATATCAAGCCCTTGGTTTAGACGCTCTAATTCTTTTTTAAACTTTGGAATTAAATGCTCGTCTTCCATTTCTAGCACCATAAGCTGCATAACAGAAACAGGTGTCTTCATTTGATGTACCCAATGGTTAATAAATAATTGATGTTCTTGTTGTTTTACTTCATACGATTGTAGTTCTTTTTGGAAGAGGCGGTACTGCGTACGCACGAGTTCATTGACACCGTGAGGCATCGGAGCAGTCGCTCTTTCAATAAACGCATCTTCCATTTTTTCTGGTTGCTCACTTAATCTATGGTACATTCTACGATTGCGAACGTAACGATAAGCGAGGAAACAAATAAATAAGTATAAACTTAAAACAACGAAGTAAAATTTATTGTTTTGAAATCCATCTACTGCATCATAAAGAACGAAGATGATACCGAAGTTTAATACGTACAGTAGGAAAAATGCAAAATGATCACGTAAAAATAGCTTCATGCTTATTCACTCCAAGTTGCGTTAAAGCGATATCCAAGTCCACGTACTGTTTCAATAGAGTTCTCAATACCAAGCTCATTAAACTTTTTACGAAGACGCGTAATGTTTACGTTCAATGTATTTTCCTCAACGAAACTTTCATCATCCCAAAGCGCAGCTAATAAATCTTCACGGCTCGCTGTACGAGGGAATTTTGATAATAACATTTCTGCTAAAATAGCTTCTTTCTTCGTTAAAAGAACTTGTTCAGATCCAAAATGAATTTCTGGACGTTCTGGAAATAGTTTTAACCCTTCTACTTCAACGATACGTTCAGAAATATTTGGTGCATAATCACCGTAAATACGGCGTAATTGTCCTTTGATTTTCGCCATTACAACGTCGTAGTGGAACGGCTTTGTAATGTAATCATCCGCACCGCTTTCAATCGCCATAATTTGTTCCATCTCACCAGCACGCGCTGAAATGAAAATAATTGGACAAGTAGATTCATGACGAATTTGACGGCACCAGTAGAAACCATCGAATTTCGGTAAGTTTACATCAAGTAAAACAAGATGTGGTTTCACAGCGTTAAACGATTCCATAATATCATCGAAATTCTCCGCTACAACAGCCTCATAACCGTACTTCTGAATGTGAGATTGCAGTAATGATGAAATATTTGGATCGTCTTCAACGATTAAAATTTTATACATATGTATATTCCTCCTCAAAAAAAACAATTGTAGCTATAGTGTATCATGTGTTTCAAGTCTTTTCATTATGTTGAAAGATAAGCTAGTAAACAGTATAGGTTAAAAGTTAGAAAAGTAAAAAGTATTATAGGAATAATTCAATATATTTTCCTTTTAAATATATGAATGAATAAAAAGTATTATATTTTTTATGAAATTTGGAACTTTATTTTGCTTACCGTCCAATATATAGTGAGAACATCGTTAAGGAGGGGGCACTACTTGGCAAGTAATGAAGATATACATATTTGGATAGAGCGTTTACTAAAAGGTGACGAGGAGGCTTTTGAATTTATATTTAACTTAACGAGTCAGAGAGTCTATGAAACCGTCTTTGCTATAGTTAAAAATCGGCATGATACAAATGAAATCGTAAATGAAATCTACTTTCAACTTTGGAAATCTATTTCAACATATGATCAATCTAGACCGTTTCTATTTTGGTTGAATGGAATTGTTTACAAACAGATTAGTCAATGGAGAAAACACATATGGAAGAGGCTGCGCTTATTTGAAAAACAACAACTAAGTGATGAGACAGTTGTAGAAGTTCCAGAAAAAGTATTATTAAGAAAAGAAACAGAAGAGCTGCTTTCCTTTTTAACCTGCGTAATCTTTAGATTTTATTCAATATAGAGTAATTGGCGTAGGGTACAAAATAAAAAGGGGCGTATAGATGATTGACAATTAACTAAAATCATTTTAACATTTAGATAAATATCTAAATGTCTAATTAATGAGGGGAAGAAAGACATTGAATCAAGCATTCAAAGCATTAGCAGATCCAACAAGGCGAAAAATTTTAGATTTATTAAAAGAAGGCGATCTAACCGCTGGTGAGATCGCTGAACATTTCAATATGACAAAACCAAGTATTTCACACCACTTAAACGCACTTAAAAATGCTGAACTTATTCAAGATGAAAAGAAAGGGCAATTCGTTGTGTACTCTTTAAACACAACGGTCTTTCAAGATTTGTTGACTTGGGTGTTTACATTTACGAATAAGGGGGAAGAGGGGAAATGAAAAAACATCTTTTTGCAATCTTATTAATCGTTATAACTTGTTTAGCTTGGGCGTTTGCTTGGCCGCATTTGCCGGATACAATTGCGACACATTGGAGCGGCGGTAAGGTAGATGGCTATTCGTCTAAATTTTACGGAATGGTTTCTATGGTCGGAATTATGATTGCATTATATATATTTCTAAATGTGATACCAAAGATTGATCCAAGGAAAGCAAATTACGAGAAATTTTCTAAAGCCTTTATGATGATGAATAATGGGGTACTATTGCTACTATTTGTAGGAAATATAGATATTATTACAAGTGGATTAGGATATAACTTATTCATTAATCGGGTGCCTGAATTATTAGTTGGTGTTTTATTTTTAGTAATGGGTAATTATTTACCACAGTGTAAGCCAAACTTTTTTGTCGGGATGCGTAATCCATGGACGTTAAGTAATGAAGAAGTATGGCGGAAAACACATCGGTTTAGCGGAAAAGTATTTGTGGCGTTAGGAGTTATTATGATTATAAGTGTTTTCGCTCCGGCTGATTGGAGAACTTATATAATGCTTGGGATTATAGTAGTTGCTGTCATTATAACGAATTTATATTCTTACGTTTTGTATAAAAAAGAAATACAAATGTGAGTTATATTAGTCAAATTTTATATTTATAGTTTCTATGTGTTAAGGGATTTTAATACTCAGTGGGAATAATGAAAAGCTCACTGAGTAAATTTTTCGTTTTAAGGTCTGAAAATTCAATCGAAAAGGTGATTTGGGGGGGATTTACATGTTAGAAATTATAAATTTTAGCAAGACATATAAAGACGGTAAGAAAGCAGTTGATCATTTGAATATTGCTGTTAAAGCAGGGGATATCTTTGGATTTATTGGACATAACGGTGCGGGGAAAAGTACAACAATTAAGTCGTTAGTAGGAGTTATAGATTTTGAAGAGGGTGAAATTTTTATTGATGGACATTCAGTAAAAAAGGATCCGATTGCATGTAAGAGAGTAATGGCGTATATTCCTGATAATCCAGATTTATATGAGCAATTAACAGGAATTCAATATTTGAACTTTGTTGCGGATGTGTTTAAAGTGCCTGCGAGGGATCGGGAAGAACAGATACAGAAGTATGGGGATGCTTTTGAGATTACACCGTACTTAGGGGACTTAATATCTTCTTATTCACACGGTATGAAACAAAAAGTAGCGATTATATCGGCGGTTTTACATAAACCAAAATTATTAGTTTTAGATGAACCTTTCGTTGGTCTTGATCCAAAGGCAGCCGTAGTATTGAAAGGTATTATGAAAGAGCTTTGTGAAAAAGGAAGTGCGATTTTCTTTTCTACGCACGTTTTAGATGTAGCTGAGAAGTTATGTAATAAAGTAGCGATGATTAATAGAGGGAAATTAGCACTTTCAGGAGAAGTAAATTCTTTAATTAAGGAAGGCTCATTGGAAGAGCTCTTTATGAAGGAGCTTGCTAATGAATACTAATAGTTTAGGTCTTTTGAAAATTCGGTTGATAACGCAGCTCGGTTTAAACACCTTTAAATACGAAAAAGATAAGAAAAAGAAGCAGAATAAGATTTTGCTGACAGCATCTATTGCTCTAGTTGGTGTCATGTTAATGTTATATTGCGGAGCTTCGGCATATGGGTTGGTAAAACTAGGAATGAGTGAAATTATTCCCGTCTATGCACTAGTTATTAGCAGTATATTAACGTTGTTTTTCACTATATTTAAGGCAAATGGAGAAATTTTTGCTTTTAAGGATTACGACTTTTTAATGTCATTGCCGATTCGCGTAAGTACTGTTATTGCAAGTAGATTTTTGTATTTATACCTGCTGAATACAATCTTTTCAATCATAATCATGCTACCAATGGGAGTTGTGTATTGTATACATGAAAATCCATCAGTTTCTTTTTACTTTATGTGGTTCATCAGTATGTTTATCGCATCTTTAATCCCAACAACAATCGCAGCAATCTTTGGAGCTTCGATTACGGCAATCGCTTCTAAATTTAAAAATACGAATAAAATAACTACGATTTTAAGTTTTATAGTAATTATTACATTCGGTTCCTTTATGCTAAAAAACGGAAATGCTCAATATAGCCTTAATGATATGAACGGAATTGGTGCAATTGTTTCGGAGCAATTAACTAAAGTGTATCCATTAGCTAACATGTTTCAAAAAGCAATTGTTAATGCTGATATGGTAGCTTTCATCTTATTTGTGGGGATATCAGTGATTTGGTATTATCTTTTTATAAAAATACTTTCGTTAAAATATAAGCAAATAAACACAGGGATCACCACTTATCATATGCTTTCAAATTATGAGATTAATAGCATGAAAAAAGAGAGTGTATTGGTCGCATTGTATAAAAAAGAGCTGACACGTTTCTTCTCTTCTACAGTGTATGTTATAAATAGTGGAATGGGAGTCGTGATGGCGCTAGCTTTCTCGCTAGCTATAGTTGTAGTAGGACCAAGCCAATTAATAGCGTATCCTGGAATTGAGCCCCTGTTGCAAAAAATTGCCCCATTTGCTATTGCAGCAGCGATTTCGATGACATGTACAACATGTGTGTCATTGTCTTTAGAAGGAAAAAATGTATGGATTATTAAATCATTGCCTATAGCGCCAAAGGTGATTTATGATAGTAAAATTCTTATGAATCTTTCATTGAGTATACCTGCATCACTTATTAGTGCTGTATTACTAATAATCGGGTTAAAGCTAGATGTTTGGAGTTCTCTTTTCATCGTCATAACACCGATAATATATTCATTATTTTCAGCAGTATGGGGGATTTTCATTAATAATCGATTTGGTTATTATGATTGGATATCAGAAACTCAAGTAGTAAAACAAAGTATAGGATCGTTTGTTGGTATGTTTGGCGGCTTAATTGTGGCGGTTATACCTGCCTTGTTAATTGGTACTGCTACTATCTCGAACTACAGAGTATTTACTTTTGCAGTTATTATAGTGCTTACGATTATTACTATTTTCTTGTATAAGAACGAGTCGAGAAGAAGTATAAAATAAAAGAGCTGCTTTTCCTTTAAAAAGGAAGAGTAGCTTCTTTATTTTGGAAAGGTTAGATTCTTATATTACTTTTTTAAAACAGGTACCCATATTTCACTTCTGAAATTCGGAGAGGATACGTCTTTACTTTCATTCCACAATATCTCTGGTCCTTCCGCTAGTTCATAGTTCGAAGAAGGGAACCATTCAGAATAAATACGTCCCCACACATTTTGTAATGCATCAGGAAATGGACCGACAGCTTCAAATATAGCCCATGTTGAAGCTGCGACTTCAAGTTGCGCGAATTGCTCTGGACAATCTTTCGTTGTGGCTACTCCAATATAGTGATCAAGTTCTCCTTTTTCCTCCATTCTCCCTTCAGAAAAATTAGTAGAGGCACTAATAATTCCAGTAGGTTCAATGTTTGAAAGTGACTTTAATGTTTGAATGGAGTCTGGGTTTAAACTTTTCCACATAGAAGCGATTTCTTCATTTACACCATTGAAAACGATTGATACTCGTTTTGTAATACCTATAATTCGAAATGGCTCTTTTTCTTCAATTCGATAATTCATTTCATTTCCTCCTTGAATGGATAACTGGAAGGTCATTGGTGAATAAGCCTTCAAAGAATGGCTACTATTTCGGGCCTCTGAAGGTGTTATACCGTGCAAGTTTTGAAATGCACGAGCGAATGAATCTGGTGAGTTGTAGCCATATTTTATAGCGACATCAATGACTTTTACATTGCTGTTTTTTAGTTCAAAGGCAGCGAGAGTAAGACGTCTACAGCGAATATAATCAGATAGTGATATGCCTGCTAAAAACGAAAACATTCTTTTAAAGTGATACTCAGAACAGAGAGCTAGCCTCGCAACTTCTTTAAAATCAATTTCATTCGTAAGGTTACCTTCAATATAGTGCATTGCATTATTCATATTTTTAAGTGAATCCATATTATGACCTCCTCTGTACATAGAATAACAGGAACGAAATAACCCCATCCGACATTTCGTGCACAACTTTGTAGGTGCATTTTTTACCTTACAAAATTGTAATGTTCCTGTAAGGAGAATGAATGGATGGTATGATATCCCAATGTTATAGTAGCAAAGTACTTTAATTCATTATGTTAACTTTTTGATGTCTTTACTTATGTGCCTTACATAACTGTCATGTTTGTGTAAGAAACATCGATAGTGGCAAGAGTAGAGAGTGTATATAGTTGAAAATAGAGAATAGAAGAAATGAGGGATGTCGAGATGAAAACAGTGTTAGAAGCAAAAAATATCGAAAAAGTGTATGACACGGGTGGTAATAAATTTGCAGCGTTAAAAGGTATTAACTTACAAGTAAAAGAAGGTGAATTCGTTGGAATTATGGGACCTTCTGGTTCTGGTAAGACGACTTTACTAAATGTTCTTTCTACAATTGATAATGCGACGAACGGTGAAATTTTAATTGATGGAAAAGATATTGTGAAGATGAATGATGATAAGTTAGCGTTATTCCGCCGCGATCATTTAGGTTTCATTTTCCAAGATTATAATTTATTAGATACGTTAACAGTGAAAGAGAATATCGCTTTACCACTTGCGTTATCAAAGGTGAAAGCGAGTGAGATTGATCGCCGCGTTCTTGAAATCTCAAAGAAATTCGGTATTGATCATATTTTAAGTCAGTTCCCATATCAAGTGTCGGGTGGACAGAAGCAGCGCTGCGCAGCATCACGTGCAATTGTTACGAATCCAAGTATGATTTTCGGAGACGAGCCAACTGGAGCGCTTGATTCTAAATCTGCAACAGATTTACTTGAAAGTATGAAGTCATTAAATGAATATGATAACTCAACAATTTTAATGGTAACGCATGATGCATTTGCAGCAAGTTATTGTAAAAGAGTTATTTTCATTAAAGATGGTGAACTATATAAAGAATTGCACCGCGGTGAATCAACGCGTAAACAGTTCTTCCAAAAAGTCGTGGACGTAATGTCTTCTATTTCTGGAGGTATGGCTGATGACCTTATCTAGCATTGCCCTCCGCAACATACAGCGGAACTTTAAAGACTACTTTGTATATTTCGCATCTATGATTTTTAGTATTGTTATTTATTTTACATTTAAAGCACTGCAATATAATTCACAAATGGAAAAAGCAGCAGAAGCTTCTAAAAAGATTAGTGGTGCATTTCAAGTTTCCAGTGTGATGCTTATCATTTTCGTAGCAGTGTTTATTATATATTCGAACGGATTCTTTACACGTAAACGTAAAAAAGAAGTTGGCTTATATTCGTTATTAGGTATTCGAAAAAGACAAATTGGTAAAATGCTCTTTTATGAAAATATGTTAATGGGATTAATGTCATTAGTAATTGGGATTGCGATCGGTAGTGTCCTTTCGAAATTATTCCTTGAGTTATTAGTAAATATGATGGGATTAAATTTAAACGTTCATTTTGAAGTACCAATGGCAGCAATTATTGATACAGCAATTATTTTCTTTGTGATTATTTTATATACATCACTCCAAGGATATCGTTTAATTTATCGCTTTAAGTTAATTGAACTTTTCCGCGCAGAACGTGAAGGAGAAGCAATGCCAAAAGGATCTGTCATTATGGCGTTAATTTCAGTTTTCTTAATCGGCTCAGGTTATTTCTTAGCGTTAATGTTTATGAAAGCAGTTATGTATGCAAACTTTATGGCAGTCGCACTTTATATATTACTTGCGACAGTATTAGGTACGTATTTACTATTTATGTTCTTTACAGTATTCGTATTGAAACGTGCAAGAAATAATAAATCATCGTTTTATAACGGTATGAATATGGTAACGACGTCACAGTTACTATATCGTATTAAAGGAAATGCAAAGTCACTTGCGACGATTTCTATTTTAAGTGCGGTAACATTAACAGCGGTTGGTACGTCAGTTACGATGTATTACAACACATTTACACAATCAAAAGCAGCTATGCCATACAGTTATTCTTACGAGAAAAAAGATGCAGAGCTTGATAAGAAAGTAAATGCGATTTTTGCAGAAGAGAAGAAAGATCATCCGATCAAAGATCAAGTTGAAATTGAGACAGTTCCTGTAAAAGGGAAGTTTGAAGGAGATAAAGTTGATTTCATTCTTAATATGAATTACACGATTTCAGAGAAATATCAATTTATGTCTCAATCTGAATTTAACAAGCTTGCTAAAAAAATTGATGCGGAAACAGTGAATGTAGCTACTGGCGAAGCATTTATATATGATAGTTCTTATATGGAAGGGTATGAGTTTAGCCCCGAATATAAAGGAAATAAAGCGGTATTCCAAATTGAAAATGAAACGAAGACGTTGAAGATCCAAGGTGCAAATAATAATGCAATTACAAACTTAGGTGAACTAGTTGTTGTCGTTTCAGATGAAATGTATGAACAAGCGAAACAAGCATTTGGAACACGTATTGTAAAAAATATTGATGTAAAAGATGAAAGAAACAGTAAAGTGTTAACGGAAAAATTAGCAAAAGTGATGCCAACTGGTGTATCAGAAATGGCACCACCATTTAGAGACTTCTATACTGGTTTCCATATGGGACTGGAAGCAACTGGACTAATGATGTTCATCGGACTATTCTTAGGTTTAGTCTTCCTATTAGCGACAGGCTCAATCATTTACTTTAAGCAGCTTACAGAAGCAAGTGCTGACCGTGATCGTTACATTGTCCTTCATAAAGTCGGGGTAACGAAACAAGAAATGAAAAAAGCTATTGCAAAACAAGTGAGCTTTATCTTTGCAATTCCACTAGTAATCGGAATTCTGCACAGCTTGTTTGCATTAAAAGGTTTAGGGAACATACTGCCATTTGAAATTATGATTCCGCTTTTAATTAGTATTGGAGTATATAGTGTTATTTATATTGGATATTACTTCATCACAGTTCGTTCTTATTATAAAATCGTGAGTGCGAAGTAATAAAGGGACAGCTATCGTAATAGGGATAGCTGTTTTTTTATTCTTCATAAAATCTTAAGAAACTTCCTCAATTTTTATTAAGAAACGATAGTTATACTTAGAAACAAGTTAAAAACTATTGAACGAATGGGGAGAAGGTTACATGCAACTCATAACATTCTTACATGAATTTATTAAACATCCGAAACATACTGGTGCAATTGCGCCAAGTTCAAAAATATTAGCAAAGAAGATGGTAGATGTAATTGATTTTAATAGAGCGAAATGCATTGTAGAGCTAGGGCCGGGTACAGGAGCTTTTACGAAAGAAATTATGAAGAGAAAGAAGAAGGAGACATTATTTCTTCTTATTGAAATTAATGAAGTATTTTTCAAAGAGTTAAAGAGAAAATTTAAAGATGAGCAGAATGTGATTGTTATACATGGCTCAGCGGAAAATATAAAGAAGTATAGGGAACAATTGAATATAGAATGTATTGATTACATCTTATCAGGATTGCCTTTCACTTCTTTACCAGAAGAGGTTTCAAAGCGCATTTTAAACAGCGTAATGGAAACGATACATGAGAATGGAGAATTTATTACATTTCAATATTCACTTGTGAAAAAAGGATTTATACAGCATTTCTTCCCTGAAATTACACTAGAAAAAGTGTGGTTCAATTTCCCGCCAGCTTACGTCTTTAGCTGTAAAAAAGAGCTAAGGAGAGCATATGCATAATGGAGCTAAATGAATTAATGTCATACATTGAGCAGTATGGTTATTGGGCTTTATTTTTCTGTTTATGGTTAGGTATTATCGGTATGCCGATTCCAGATGAAATGATTGTAATGAGCGGTGGATTAGTATCATCGATGGGTATATTGGATTTGATTCCCGCCTTTTTACTAACGTATTTAGGCGTTGTATCCGGCCTTTCTTTAGGGTATATACTCGGGAAAATTTTTGGCATAAAAATACTTAATAAATTGATGAAAAAGAAAAAGACGAAGTATCTTTTAAAATCGCAAGAGATGATAGCAAAATATGGTCATTATACATTAGTTATAAGTTATTTTATACCTGTTGTGAGGCATATCGTACCGTATTTAGTAGGAATGAATAACATGTCTTTTAAAACGTATGCGATTTATTCATATGTAACAGGATTTGTATGGACGTTAGTTTATTTCTTACTAGGTTCTATATTTGGAAAGCATATAGAAGTAATAGTAACACTTGCGACCGAGTACGGTATATATTTTGGTGGCATTGTTATTGTAGTTTGTAGTATTTCTTATATGTATATGCATAAGAAGAATGCCGTAGTGAGTGAAATAAAGCAACATTCATAGTTTGGTAAATGATGCTGGAGGAGATTTTGTGAGTAAAGGAACGATACTTATCGTGGACGATGAGAAGGAAATTAGAAAACTTATCACTATCTATTTAAAGAATGAAGGTTATGAAGTATTACAAGCTGGAGATGGTGAAGAAGGTTTAGAAATAGTAAAGAAAAGAGACGTGCATCTAATCGTCCTTGATATTATGATGCCGAAAATAGATGGTATTCATATGTGTATGAAAGTGAGAGAAATAGCGGAAATGCCTATTATTATGCTGTCGGCAAAAACGCAAGATATGGATAAGATTTTAGGATTAACAACTGGGGCAGATGATTACGTAGCTAAACCATTTAATCCACTGGAACTCATTGCTCGTATTAAATCACAACTTCGGAGATATATGAAAATGAGTGGGACAAGTGTACAAGATGAAAATGAAATAGAGATTGGAGATATGAAAGTTAATATAGTAACACGGCAGGTCATTATTGCAAATGAAGAGGTGAAATTGACACCGAGAGAGTTTGAGGTATTAGAATTGCTTGTACGAAATCAAGGAATGGTATTAAATGCAGCACAAATTTATGAAAGAGTATGGAAAGAGCAAGCTTTCCAATCTGATAATACTGTGATGGTACATATTCGGAAAATACGTGAAAAGATAGAGGCGATTCCAAGGAAGCCTCGGTACATTAAAACAGTATGGGGAGTTGGCTACAAGATTGAGAAAGATATTTGAACCGATAATATGGATGAATCAAGTTTTAAAAAAAATGACAGGTAAAATAGTGAGTTATTTGGAAAAGAGCATACGGATACAGCTAATGGCTACATTTACTTTTTGTACGTTACTCGGTGTATTAGTAGGATGGTCTTCATCTTCTTTTTTTGAGGATGCGAATAAAATTTCTATCATTGATTATGCATCAGGTATGGAAGCCATTGATGGACAGACACAAAGGCTTGTTGAAAGTATGACCGAGGAAGGTAAGGAAATTAATATACAAGAACTGCTTGATCAATTGAATGAACAAAATCAACTAAAGATTTTAATAATAGACGAGGATGGGAAAGTCGTTTATAAAACAAAGGGAGCGCCGGAAGAACAAATCAATCTTCATGAGACGATGCGTAATGTGATGGATTTTAAAATGGATCAAGTACGATATGTAGAGGCGCAAAATTTAATTCAAGATGGAACTGAACAAAAGCGTAAGGAGTTTACAACTTTTTATCCGGTTAATGTTAATACGAAAAATATGTATATTATTGCAAGTGGTATACCACAAGGAAATGTGAAGTATATAGTGAATGATAGCAGTCCATTTCCATCTTTACTAGGTTTTATCACTTTTATACTATCTTTCTTTTATATAACGAAAAGGAAAATGAATCAGATTGAAGCGATGGCAGAAGGAGTAAGGGAATTTTCGAAAGGTAATTTACAATATAAAATCAAACAGGCAGGTCAAGACGAAATAGGTTTATTAACTTCTAATATTAATCAAATGGCAGAAAAGCTCTTGGCTAATATAGAAAAGGAAAAACAAATAGAGAAGCAAAAAAGTGAATTGATTACAAATGTATCACATGATTTAAGAACACCACTTACTTCTATTATGGGGTATTTACGTTTACTAGGTGATGCGAAATATGAAAATAAAGAACAGCATGATGAGTATATAAAAATTGCCTTTTCAAAATCAGAGCAGTTGAAGATGTTAATAGAAGATTTGTTTGAGTATACAAAACTAACAGATGAAAATATGGCGTTAGATTCGCAAGAAGTGTGTATAAATGAACTACTTGATCAATTAATAGAAGAGCTAGTACCACAAGCGGAGGAGCATAATCTTTTTTTTGTAAAAGAATTTCAGGAAGATCGTATATATGCTGTGGTGGACTCAGAAAAAATGGTGCGTGTGTTTGAAAATCTTTTAATAAATGCAATTAAATACAGTATAGATAAAGCAGAAATTCGGGTTTTACTTCAAAGAGAAGAGCAGCATATCAAAATTTCTATAGCTAATCATAGTGAAGAATTTACAAAAAAAGAATTAGAGAATTTGTTTGAGCGTTTTTATAAAAAAGATCAATCGAGAAGTAGAGCTGTAGAAGGTTCAGGTTTGGGGCTTGCAATTGCAAAAAGCATTGTTGAATTGCACAAAGGAGAAATTCGAGCAAAACATGAAAATGGGGTTATTCAATTTATTATATTATTGCCAATTTAATTAGAAGAGCATTAGGAAATTTGGTTACATTTTAATAAGTAATAGTGCCACAATTGATTTAGAGGAAGTCTTTTAAGTGGAAGTATCTGAGAAGAGGAGAATAGAAAGTTTCATGAAAAAAATAAGCGCGTTTATCGCATTGATTATAGTTGGAGTTACATTACTTATAGTGAAGGGTGGATCTATTGTAGATCAACTCAATCCATTTATTAAAGAAGGTATTTATTATGCTGTTGTTGATAATGATGGTAAATATGGAGCCGAAAACAAAGGTTTTGCTAGATGGGAATATAAATTCAAAGGATATAATGAATCTGGTCAAGAGCAAAAGATTGCGATGACTGCTTCAAAACATTTAAGAATAGGAGCATATTTAAAGATTAGATCTAAAGGAAGTTATGGTATGGAATGGGAAGAAGTGCAAGGTGATGAAATACCAGCTAAAGTGAAAGAAAAAGTAACAATAAAACATATTTAGTTATAGAAATGATAAGTTGAACGATCAAAATTTGAATGCAATGGCAGTATATGATAATTTCTAAATTTTTTATAAAGAAAATAAAGTTTATCTGAACTTTATCTAAACTGCATTTATTCTGTATACAATCACTAGTATCCTATAGTGTGTGGATAAAAATTGATAAGGAGTAGCAGGATAATTATGCAGGTTTCTAAGAAGAAAATATTATTATTTCTTTCAATTATTCTTTTGGCTTTATTGGCGGTGTATGTATGTACAAATAATAAGCATGTCCAAAATATTGTTCATAATATAGAAGACATTTATAAAGTATATAAAGAGAATCAAGCATTGAAAGGGAAAATTGAACATCAAGAATCATTAAAGGGTAAAGTGCAAATGTTAAGTGAGGAGAAAGAAAATCTTACTAAACTTATCAATAAAACGAAAGAATTAAAGGAACAAGGAAAATACAATCTAATTCAAGCTACAGTAGTAAGGCGTGAAGCAGAAGATTGGTATGGAAAAATCTCTCTTGAGAGAGGGGCACAACATGGTGTAAAGGTTGGTATGGCTGTTATTACAGTGAACGGTTTTATTGGAAAGGTAGATAGTGTAGATCAATATACATCTGTTGTGAAATTAATTACGAGTGATGAACGAACGAATCGTTTAGCAATCACCCTTCAAAATAATTCATCCATTTTAGGATTTGTTACAGGGTATGATAAGAAAAAACAGGCCCTTCGAATTGATAATATCCCATCAGATAAAGTGAAAGAAATAAAAATAGGTGATAGCATTATTACCTCTGAATTGAGTCAGAAAATACCACCAGGTCTTGAAGTAGCAGAGGTACTAGAACAAGAACAAGATCAATATGGTCTTACTTATACTATTTATGCAAAACCAAAGGCAAATTTATATGATTTAGAATATGTTATTTTAATACAACCTAAATAATAGTTTTATATAGAGTCCATCAGAGGTGGATTAGAAACGAAGAGAATTAATGTAAAGTAAAGAGTGAGAGGGATAAGGAAAGGTAAAACGGTACTAAATTTAATAACATATGGGTATATCTTTATATCGTTGTTATCTTATCTTTATCTTGGACAATTATAATGAAGAGGTAAACTGATGATAAGTGCAAAGTTATTAAGTATTACAGAGGGGCTTTTTTTGTCCATTTCTAATGTTAATGATTTATATAACTTTTTAAATAGACTAGAAAACCTATAAAATATCCTTCGAATTTATATTTATAAATATATTATTTAAGTGTGAGAATATTGATGTCATCTTCGTGAGAACAAAGTAAAGGTATATGAATCGGATTATGAAAATAATAATTTTAATATAATGATTTTAAGGTATTGTACATTACAAAAATGTAAGGATAATGTAAGAGGAATCAATATTGCTGTTTGTCGGGAAAAGATAAAATGATAGTTAGTGGCTATGAAAATAGCATGATCGTAGCACTAGCCACATGACAGGAGGCAATATGAAAACTTTAATATTTGAAGAGAACGTTGTACAAAGAGGGGATAGTAAAAAGGTGAATGTAGTATACCACGCTGTAGAGAATCGTGGGTGTGAAGTGTGTTATTAAAACTTTCTATTTCCAGTATGAAAAAAATGATAAAGGATTACATCGTTTTACTAATAGGTCTTGTAATCTCAATTTCTATTTTTTATATGTTTCAAACGCTTGCGTTAAATAAAGAGTTTACAATGAATAACAGTATTATTGGTTCAATTGTATTTGTATTTCAAATAGGCTCTGTTTTGGTAGCGTTTATTACATTCTTTTATATTTTTTATGCAAACTCTTTTCTACTTTCACTCCGGCAGAAAGAGCTTGGTATGTACCTTGTATTAGGGGCGAAAAAGAGTAAAATTAGTCAACTTTTATTTTTTGAGACGTTCATTATGGGAATGATTTCACTAGTGCTAGGTAGTGTATTCGGAGCCATTCTTTCTAATTTCGTTAGCAAATTTCTAACGAAACAATTGGAAATTTCAGCGGAAGGTTATCAAGCATTTTATGGTCCTGCATTCAAAATAACATTTATATTCTTTAGTGTGTTATTTCTACTTACATCCGTTGTGAATGTGATTCGTATAGCACTTAAAACAGAACTAGATTTAATTCGTACAGAGGAGCAAACGGAGCGCATACGAATGAAAGGACCAGCCACAATATTGTTACTTTTATGTAGTTTGCTAGGACTAGGTGTAGGGTATTATTTCGTACTCTTCGTAGGAATAAAGGGCGCTGGAGCCATTATGCTTCCACTATTCACGATTACAATCGGGACATATCTTATATTTATTTCGTTCTTACCTATGATTGTTAACAGGTTAAAGAAAACGCGCTATTTAAATGAGAAGAAATTAAATGCATTTACATTTGCACAATTGCAGTTTCGTGTAAGTAGTTTGGCGAAAATATTAGGCACGGTAACGATGCTAATTGGACTGGGTGTGGGGGCAATGGCTGGTGGCATGTCTTTACAGAAAAACGTAATCCTTACAGCAGAAAGAATGTCAGGTTATGATATTACAATTCATGATCCAGAAGCAGAGGATTATAAAGCTATGGAAAAAATGAAAATTGTAGATAAAAAACAATATAAATATAAAGTTAATAATGAGGCTGTTTACTATTTAAAAGAAGAATTATTGGAGAATCCTCCACTGTTGTTTGGAAAGAAAGAGACAACACATATTACTGAACAACTTCCATCTTCGAGCTATAGGATGTTTAAGGGGGAGGAAGTTGATCCATCTAGTTCTACGTTACCACTGAATTGGGATAAGAGTATGGATAGTGATTTTAGATCGAATATTTCTGTATATGATCGTAAACCTGTCTATATCGTCGATGAAAAACGTTATGAAGCAATTCAAGGGAATGAGCATACATTTTTTATTGCTAAAGTAGATAATATTTTAAGGTATAAAACAGAGTTAAAAGAGATGGATGATCGTCAAATCGAAAAAATAGCCGCTACTATTAATAAGCCTAAGGAAGATGTATATTTACCGACAAACTATAGTGATTATGAATCTATGCTTGCCTTTTCAAAAGGAACTTCCTTTATGGGATTCTTTTTAGGCCTTGCTTTTTTAGCTATGATGGCAAGTTGTTTAATGTTTAAGATCCTTTCTGGAGCTACGAAAGATATAGGGCGTTATGAGATGCTTCGGAAAATTGGGGTACGTAAAGAATTACTTATAAAATCTATGTATAAAGAATTAGGCATTGTATTTCTATTTCCAGCTATATTGGGTCTTATACACGTTTTGGTAGGAATGAATGTATTTACATTTGTTAAATTTTTTGTGAATCCATATGTGAATATTGGACTTCCGATTTGTATATTTTTAATTATTTACGTTGTTTACTATTTGATCACTATTCAATTATATAAGGGGATTGTCCTCCCAAAGAAAAAATAGAATATAGAATTCAAGGGTCTCAAACTTATTATAGTTTGGGACTTTTGAATATTATTAAGGAGAAATCAAGGAATCCCTCTACTATTTTTAAGGAAATACATCTATACATAGAGATTAGTGTAATTAATTACACTAATTGAATTTTTAAGTGAAATATATCGTATCTGCATCTTATATTTATATAGCTTGTTTAGTCTATAAATACCCCCAAGCTGGTATTTAAAAAAGTATACAGGGAGAAAATGAAACAAGAAAGAAAATTTTACCAATTTGTGCGATGGCACTTTTATCAATAGGATATTCATCGTTAGCTAGCGCATCTACTGGAACAACGTCAAAGGGAGAGGTATCAGCACAAGCATTAGAAAAAAAGGAAGCAGAATTTCATGCTTGGCAAAAAGAGGCGTTAGAGAAGAAGAAAGCAGCAATGCAGGAGTAAAAAAAATCATTAGAACGAGCAGAAGCCGTGATTCAGGATCAATAAAAAGAAGTATTAGGGAAAAAGAAAGCAACGATTCAATCACAACAAAAGAATGATATAGAGAAAAAAGAAGTAGCGAAACAATGATGATACCAAGTGCATGTTTTGTGGTATTAGGATCTGTATTTGGATTTATTCGTCGTAAGATTAAAGTATAAAATTTGTATTAGCCTATAAAAAATGGATGAATTAAAAGTGAAACTTGTAAATTTTATTGGATTTCCTTTTATATTAATTTGGTTATTGAGCATATAGGTGAACAGTAATCATTTGGATAGGAACTATGGTTGGAATGAGTTTGAGATATTGAAAAAGCTTTGCGAGGATACGCAAAGCTTTTTGTATAGTTTATTTTCTTTCGATTCACATTGCAAATAAGGAGAAAGAGGATCCTCTATGTTTGAGTTTATAAAAGGTGAAGAGGAAAATTTATTATAACTTTTGTAATAAGCGTTCGCTGCTTTCCATATCTCCTTTACATAAAGGACATTGCGGCTCTTCTTCTAACGAAAAGTTTTTACGCATCCACCCACGGCAGTTTTCTTCTTGGCATTCCCATACAGCAATTGCTTCTGGTTCTTCTACAGGTTTATCATTTTTTCTCCAATACATGTGATCGCTCCCTTAAATTGAAAAGTTTTTCGGAAAAAACAAAAAAGGTTGTTAACGATTTTGTTAACAACCTTTTTATATTAGTTCATTATACTTTATTTTTTGAAAAAATGCGAAGTTTAGTAATTGTTAAAGTATAGCAAAATAAGGATTATAAATCACTGTTGAAAGCTTTGATAATAATTCAATTTGACACGGTGTATGCCCCGTCAACCTTCTCGATATTTTTCTAGCTCTTCTTCATGCTATTGTTTTGTTGACTTTGGAATTTCTATATCATCAATTAGGCGTCGCTGCTGTTGTGTATTCCATAATATGCTCGTTGTATGGAAGACTTTTTGTTTTGAAAACACTATGAAGTTTAATAAATTTATCCAGCATAAACGGGTAGTAGGGATCCCAGCTCAAAATTTGGTTGGAGCGAAGAAGTTAGGTGGAAATAAAGGTTTTGAATATACAGTTAAAGCTTATGATGAGAAGGGAGAAGAGAAAGAAGTAACAATTGATGGCGTAGATAAATTACAAAAAGGCTCGTACTGGCATGTCATTACAAGAGGGAAGTTTTTACATGATAAAGTAGAAATAGAAGTAGATAAAATTCCTGATGGTGCGAAGGCGAAGTTAGGATTATAAAGATAAAACCGATTCTCAATGTGGGAATCGGTTTTGTTATTTTATGGTAAAATATAGAAAGGAAGTGAGAGATATGCTGCTCGTTGTTAGCCTTATATTAATTGGGGTTATGTGCAGTATGAGAATAGTATCCTTACATATGATAGAACGAGAAAAGATAGAAGAGAGAGATGTATATTGTCCAAAACGTAATGCGAAAATTTGAAGAGGAAATTCTGCTCCTTTTTGTTCGAAATGTAATTTAATATTTTAACTATAGGAAATCCGAAATCATTTTGTATGGTTTCGGATTTTTTATGCTGAAAATAGAAGAAATAAAGAGCGGAAAAAAGTTTGAACAAGGGATTGAGTATATGAATATTATTGAAGGATATCCCATTATTATGAAGTATTTCGTAGAGATGGATCGAGAAGTTTTGAGGGTTTTATTACCTGATGAAAGAGGGATTCTTCCTACGAGGCCAGAGTGTGATGAATGTTATAAGACTCAATTGGATGGTATTGAGGAGAGTTGATAAAAAAAGAGCTTGAAACTATTCAAGCTCTTTTTTATGACTATTTATGTCCTAAAATATGCTCAATCTCATGCAAACTTAATTTACTTGCCTTAGCAATCGTTTCAAGTGGTATACCAAGATCATACATATTTTTAATCATTTGAATTTTTCCCTGTTGGACTCCTTCTTTTCGACCTTTTTCAATGCCTTTTTCAAGCCCTTTTTTTATCCCTTGTTCCATCCCTCTTTTTATTCCTTCTGTCTCTGCGTGGGCGAATTTTGCTGCTTCATCCATTAAAACTTTCTCCCTTGCGTCATAGGCTTGTCGGAAAGAAGAATCTTGACTCATACGTTCCCATTTATTTATCGCTTTTTGTAAAATAGGGTCTTGGTTCATAGCAATATCCTCCAATAGTTTAGTTAAGTGCTCATCCTCATTTGCTGAAAGCAATAAAAGCCAACGAACAAATGGATCTTTCCACGGATTTACTTTTTCTTCATACCATTGTTCAGTTAACTTTGGAATTTCTATAGTGTGGATTTCTATGTCGTCACTTAGGAGTTTTTTTTGTTGTGTATTCCATAATATGCTCGTTGTATGGAAGGCTGGGTGTTCCGAAAACATTACGAAGTTTAGTAAGTTTATGGTGATGGTTTTGTGAAGTGCACTGTAGGGCATCCCTTTTTGTAGTTGAGATGTGTATAGTCTTCCCCAATAATATAAACTGCGTTTAACCATATCGTGATTATTATTGAGTTGTATTTCTACATTGACTTTTGTTCCTGTGTTTAATGTCGCTGAAATGTCTAAAATAGATAACTTATCCTCTTCATATTCCCTGTGTAAATGTGGATCTTCTAGTTGTAGAGAAGCAATGGGCGACTCTAAAGAATCTTGTAACATAGCGTTTAAAAATGCAATTAGAATATCTTCACTACCATTCGTACCAAACAATTGTTTAAATGCAAAATCAATGCGTAAATTAACTAACTGTTGGTTGAACAAAGTTTGTCCTCTCCCTTATATGAAGGTGCTTCTTTCCTTCATTGTACATAAAAAGAACTAGAGTATGCAAACTAGTCATTCTACTATTTTTTAGTAATATTATTAGAAAATGAAAGGTAAGTATGTTTATGGTATACTCTAGTGAAATTGTAAATAAGGATGCTAATACGAACTGGGAAAATTGGGTGGAGTTTGGTTGTGACTGAAAAAGATAGGAGAAAGAATAATAAATGAAAAGAAGAAGAAAATCTGGAGAAAAAGTACAAATGAGTCATTTTACACTTCCTTTATGCTACGGAAGTGAAGCACCATATTATTATTACGAGGTAGCGCCCCATGAAAGAGAGGGACGCTTCCATTTAACATCAGAACTTTGCGTAATGGACGATGAACATTACTTTATTAGAGGTTGTTTAGAGATTCCTATCATTGATTACCACGAAAATTTCATATGGACTGTGTGGGTATCGCTTAGTAAAGAAAGTTATGATGAAGTATTAGAAAAGTGGGATGAGAGAGGCCGAGAAAATAGTGATCCTTATTTTGGGTGGTTATCTGTAGAAATACCAGTTTATCCAGAAACATTAAATTTAAAAACAAATGTACATATAAGAGAAGTTGGAATGGCACCGTATGTTGAATTAGAGCCAACCGACCATCCTTTAGCAATTGAACAAAGAAATGGAATTACTTTAGACAGAGTTAAAGAAATAGAGGAAATTATTCAACGACATAACTAGATTAGAAGAGAAAAAACGAGTGCTAGCACTCGTTTTTTTCTTTACACAACCGCAGGATTATAAATCATCGTAAAGTGTCCTGGTAATAATTCAATGTGACAAGGTGTATGAAGCGAACTTTCTCCATCTGTATCTACTTCTTTTTCTTCCTCTGTTTCGATATGAATGGATTTCGCTTTTACGTGGAAGATGTCATTTTCATTTGAGTCTTCAAATAGTTTCTTTCCGATATAATCTTTAAACGCTTGAATACCTGTTGATTTGACTACGAAAATATCAAGTGTTCCGTCATCACATTTTACGTTCGGAATAAAGGACGGGATACCGCCAAGATATTCACCATTTCCAACCATGACAAGGACAGCTTCGTCTTCATATACTTGTCCGTCATAAGTGATTTTTACCGGGAATGTTTCAGCATTTTTTACAGTTCGAATTGTACTTAAATAGTAACCGATTTTACCAAGCTTTGCTTTTTCTTCTGCATCGATATTGTTTGATACTTCAGATACGAGACCAATCCCCCAGAAGTTTAAGAAATGTTGTCCATTTGCTTTTGCAACGTCAACTGGTTTTATATGTTCTTTTGTAATAAGTTTTGCCGCTTCTGCAATGTTTTGCGGAACACCAAGTGTGCGAGAGAAGTCATTGCAAGTTCCACCTGGAATAATTGCAAGTGTAGGTCTAGTTTCGAGAGGTGCTAAGCCATTTGTGCATTCAAATACTGTTCCATCACCACCAAAGACGATAATTAAATCTACTTTACTAGCAAACTCTTGGCAATATTTTGTTGCATCACCTTGTTTTTTCGTATGAAGGATATGTAGATCAGGAAAAGCTGCGGCAAGAGGTGGTACGATTTTTGTTAAATTTGTATGTAAGTCACCTTGACCAGCTTTCGGATTTACGATGAGGAGTACTTTTTCAAATTTTGTCTTTGTCATTTTTATTCTCTCCCTTTGTCTTTTACGAATCGTGATAGAAAATAAACTTCCATCAGTAATTGATGGAAGCTTATTTTATTATATTATTCCGTTACAACTGAAGCAATAAATGGTAAGTTACGATATTTTTCCGCACAGTCGATACCGTATCCAACGATGAATTCATCTGGAATTTGGAAGCCAACATATTCAGCTGTTAAGTCTACTTTACGGCGTTCTGGCTTATCAAGTAATGTACAGAACTTGAGTGCCTTTGGTTTATGCATAAAGAAGTGGTCTTTTAGGAAATGAAGTGTTAAACCAGAATCGATAATATCTTCTACAACAATTACGTTTTTTCCAGTAATGTTTACGTCAATATCTTTTAGTAGTTTCACTTTTCCTGTTGTTTCTGTTTGATTTCCGTAGCTAGATGCAGAAATAAAGTCAATTGTTACATCATTTTTAATGTGACGAATTAAATCAGCAGCAAATACGAATGAACCTTTTAATACTGCGATAACTACGATTTCTTCTCCTTCAAAGTCACGTTCGATTTGAAGTGCTAATTCTTTCACTTTTGCTTGTAATTGTTCTTCAGAAATTAAAGTGTCTTTTATTTCAATATTCATTGTAATCCTCCTACAGTGTAAAACTTGCGAACATTTCGACTGTAAAGGATAGAATAGAAAAAGTCAAAGGAGATAGTAATTTTTTACAAAGATAAAGACAAAATCATCTGATGATATGATATACTAAGTACATTAAGAAAACGCTTCCAAAAAGGGTGAATATGATGAAGAAGAAACAGTACACAAGTGTAACATTTATAAAAGCATTACTTTTAACAATTGTTCTTGGCCTGTTGGCTTACGTAATTGATGTACCTGCGATTCGTATTTCATTAATTGGAATGACTTTAGTGTTAGGAGCAATTTCGCACGGTATGATGTCGCAGCTAAAAGAAGCTGGACTTGATGATATGAGAAATCATATAGATAAAAAGTAAGAAACCTTCATTATATAGAGTGAAGGTTTTTTGTTTCTTACAAAAATGTAAGGTAGTTGTAAGGCAAATCGATAGTTGCATAATAGCATTTTGGATAAACTATGGGTGTAAGGTAAAAGGCAAGCATATTTTAGGTAAATTAAGTTTTAGGCACTCTATATGTGAAAAAGGAGTAGGAGGGCATGGAGAAACGTTGGACGACCTTTTCTTTTTTAGCGACTAGTAATACCGTAATGCTAGATGGAAAAATGGATTTTTTGCACTTGTTTGATCGTGAAGATGATCATTCTTCTTCTAAATTTACAATGAAATGGAATAAATGGAGCGAAAGTTGTAGGTTTGAAGAAGAGGCCCCTAACGAAGAGCAAAAGATTATTTTGACAAACCCTATTAAAGCGTGGGTTGTTCAACGTCGTAAGTGTAACGTCAAAAATCACTTCAAGAAAACTGAGCCGAGACAATTAGTTATCGCTCCGGCCCGTTCTACTTCCAAATCGCGCGAAAGTAACATGTAAATATTGAGACACACACCCGAAAAAAACATCGTATATATTGCGATGTTTTTTTCTTTTTCTACAATGAAATCTTTAAATGAATTATATTTCATCTGCATCTTATATTTATATCTCTTGCTTATTCTAGTAATACATCCGATGCGAGTTGATGTGAATAAAATATAAGGAGAGAATGAAGATGAAAAAGAGACTATTACCAATTTGTGCAATGGCACTTTTAACAGTAGGATATTCTTCAGTAGCGAGTGCTTCAACAGGAACATTGACAAAGGAAGAAGCAGCGCAAATGCAGCAAGATAAAGCTAAAAAAGAAGAAGCAATTAAGGAACAGCAAAAAAGTGAAATAGAGAAAAAGGAAGCGGCACAAGTACAAGAAAAAAATGATATGGCTAAAGAAGAGGAAGCAATAAAAGCTGAGAAAAAAAGTGAAGAAGAGAAAAAGAGAATAGCGCAAGAACAGTTAAAAAACGATATGGCCAAAAAAGAAGCAGCTATAGAAGCTGGGCAAAAGAATGAAGTAGCTAAAAAAGAAGTAGCCAAGCCAGTTGTACAAGGTGAAAAATTGCCAAACACGGCATCAAATAACGTGGTAATGATGGGATTAAGTGCAGCCCTTGTAGCACTAGGTACATTATTTGGTTTGAATCGTCGCAGTAAGTTTAAAGTGTAAATAAAATATTGTCCTATAAAGAATGGGATAATTTCATATATTAAAAATGGTAGGTTACTCCTACCATTTTTGGCATGGAGGGATGAAACATGAAGTTACTCAATTATATCGGTATCATATTGATGGCTATAGGGCTATTCATGGGATCCTATTACGCTGTGGAATGGTATAAAGGAAAGAGCTCTGCCGGGCAATTAACAGCAGAAGAAATAAAGAGCCTTAAAAATATACAAGATACTCAACTTTCTCATGAAACACCTGTAACCACTCAAGTGCCTTCTTCTCAAACAGAACATAAAGAAGGAGAAAAGGTAGCGATGTTAAACATACCGAAAATAAAGAAGAAGTTTTCTATATATTGGGGAGCGGATGATACGACTCTGAAAAAAGGAGTTGGTATGTTTGTTAGTGATTTAACGACAACTCCATCTGGAGGGGGACATACTGTACTGAGTGGACATCGAGATACTGTATTTACAGATTTAGGAGAGTTGAAAGAAAAGGATACCCTTGTTTTAGAGTATGATAATAAAACGTACACATATGAAATTCAAAAGACATGGATTACTCATGCGGATGATCGTAATGTTATTATAAAAAAAGAAGAACCGATATTAACACTGACAACTTGTTATCCATTTGATTATATAGGGGATGCACCAGATAGATATATTATCGAGGCGAAGTTAACTGGCAGTTATTCAAAATGAAATTATAGTTTCTGAAAGCAGGAGGGGGATATATAAGTTATGTCAAAAAACATTTTAATTGTTGAAGATGAAGATATATTACGTGAAATATTAAAAGATTATTTTTTAAGTGAACAATATGTAGTGTTTGAAGCGAGGGACGGGAAAGAGGCTTTAGTTGTATTTGAAGAAGAAGAAGAAGTTGATTTAGTTATTTTAGATATTATGTTGCCAGAACTCGATGGATGGTCTGTTTGCCGAAGAATTAGGAAGACGTCCGAGGTGCCTATTATTATGCTGACGGCGCGCGTAGATGAAGATGATACGTTACTTGGTTTTGAACTTGGGGCAGATGACTATGTGACGAAGCCGTATAGTCCACCCATTCTATTAGCAAGAGCGAAACGATTATTAGAAAGTAGAAAGGCATCGAAGAAACCTTTAGAGAATGAAGATGATACGTTATCGATTCATGGCATCCAAGTTCATTTTCCGTCACGTACTGTTACTGTTGATGAGGCAGATGTTAGTTTAACGCATACGGAGTTTGAAATATTAGTGTATTTCATGAAAAACCAAGGAATTGTACTAACAAGGGAACAATTAATTTCAAGAATTTGGGGATATGAATTTGCTGGTGATGATCGAACGGTTAATAGTCATATTCGTAATTTAAGAAATAAATTAGGAGAGAAGGCAAAGTACATTACAACTGTAGTACGAACAGGTTATAAATTTGAGGGAAATGTATGAAGAAAGGAATTGTACTAAAATTATTTACTCTTACAACAGCATTATGTATGTTGATTTTAGCGACGATATTTATTGGACAAACGATATTTTTTAAACAATATTATGCGAATCGAAAAGTGGAAGATATTAAAGTGAATTTAAATTCCTTTGAGAAGAATTATCTAAACTACACAGGAAATGCAGAAGGAATTCAGAAACTTGAGCAAGACTTTTTTAGGGAAAATAATACGTGGATTACGACACTAGATCAGAATGGGAATTTAAAACATGTGGATGATTTTTATTTTGAGGTAACGATAGATCGTAGGCAACAAAAGAGCTTTGGACAACAACTATTCAAGATACCCTTATACAATCTCGTCAATATAGAGGAGATTGATAATAAATCATTAGAGCAGTTTTTAGGACAAGAGATTTATTTTTCTGGAGTGAGAAAAGAAGATAGTTTTATTCCATTCTCTTTTTCTTTATCTAAGCAGAATTTAAGTGGATCTAATAAACCGTTAGAAAAAGCATTTCAGGAGAAAATAAAATTAGATGAGGAGAAAAAGAGAGCGGCTGGGGAGCAACTTGCTAAGGAAAAGAAACCAGCCGTACAGGAAGAAGCTGCTCAGGAATTAGGCGTTTACATAGGAGGACGTGTTACAAAAGTACAGTTACCAGATGTAAACGGTCCTGTGAATCCAATTTATAAAAATAGCATATTTTTAGATAATATTAAGGGTTTTCAAACCGATTTATTATTAAAAGAAAGCAATAAAATACGATATACAACACAAACAATAGATTATGAAAAGAATGATATAAAATATAAATTATTAGTTAAGCCAATAAAAGAAAAAGACGGATCAGTAGCATATATATATGCAATGGCTTCTTTACAGCCTGTAGATGAAGCTGTACAAATGGTGCAAGATTATTACATATACATCATTGCATTTGTAGTCGTTCTTATTTTTTTAGCTTCGTTTTATTATTCAAAGCAAATTGCCAAACCGTTATTAAAAATAAATGATACGACGAAGAAAATAGCGCATTTAGATTTTACAGAAAAAATACCGATTACTTCAAAAGATGAAATTGGTGATTTATCGAAAAATATTAATATACTTTCTAACAAATTAAATTCTCATATCGGACAGCTTGAACAAGATATTGAAAAGGAAAGAAAGTTAGAAAATACACGGAAAGAATTCATTTCTGGTGTTTCGCATGAATTGAAAACACCGCTGAGTATTATGAAAAGTTGTATTTCCATTTTAAAAGACGGGGTAGCTGAGCATAAAAAAGAGTATTATTTTCAGGCGATGGAGAGAGAAGTAGACAAAATGGATACTTTAATTTTGGATATGCTTGAGTTAGCTAAATTTGAATCTGGTACATATAAAATGAAAAAGTCTTCGTTTTATATTGATACAGTAATTGAAGATATATGTGAACATCTATCTGTGGAAATAGAGAAAAAAGAACTTCATGTTCATAAAAATATACGTTCATTTGAAGTGATTGCAAATCAAGGCCGAATTGAACAAGTCATTGTGAACTTCATTACGAATGCAATACGTTATACACCAAATAAAGAGGATATTATTATTTCGACAATAGATGATAAAGATCGTATAAAAGTGTGCATTGAAAATAAAGGTACTCACATTGAAGAAGAACAATTAGATAAAATTTGGGATCGCTTTTATCGCGTGGATGCAGCTCGGCAGCGTTCACAAGGTGGGACGGGACTTGGGCTTGCTATTTCTAAAAATATTTTAGAATTACACGATGCTGAATATGGAGTAAAGAATACAGGAGACGGTGTATTATTTTACTTTTACTTACCGAAAAAAGCGTAGATAATGCATGCTACGCTTTTTTTAATTTATTTTCATACTATCTTTACCTAATCTTTATTTTTAAACGATATAATCTGGTTAGAAAACGAGGTTATGTAAGGAGTCGATGAACCGTGCATAGCAATTGGCTAAGTATAATGGTATTTATTTTCTTTTGTGCATTTATTGTATTTTTAATTGATATTACGATATGAAAAAAGAGCGCTCATTAAGCGCCCTTTTTTTGTGTATTCATTTGATAAGCACTGATGCTTTTGAATAAACGTGGTGAAGTGATAAATAAAAATATAAGTAAAACGGTACATAGAATATAGGAACCAATCATTGTACTACCGTTAAATATTAAAGAATATAGAACTGCTGATTGTCCTTTTGGTGCATATTGTCCCCAGAAAATGATACCAGCGATAAAGTGACAGAAGTAACGAGCTAGACTACCGATAAAAGTAGCGACGATAATATATCCAATTACTTTCTTCCCTTGGTTTGGTTTTGATGAAGGTTTGTCTTTACGGCTACCTAAGTTTGATTGTTCTTCGTTATTTTCATTGGATGTTAAAAGCGCCTTTTGAATTGGACGATAGAATAAACCAGCAAACCCAATGAATGCGAAAGCAATGAAGTATTCAATTAATACTTGAATTGGTGTTACGATAATGGCATCGCCTACGACAATTTGTAATAATCCCCAAATTAAGCCTCCTAAGAAAGCCATTTTGAAACCCCAGCGATAAGCGATAATAAAAATAGGAATCATTGCAAAAGATATAGAACCGCCTGTAGCTGATATTTTTATTGAAAGTGGTAAAATGTCGATGACCATGGCGAAGGCTGCAAGAATAGCAGATTCAATCATCGCTTGTAAATTGGTGTTACGCATGTTGTCTCCCCCTAAATCCAAGTTGTACAAAAAAGAATAGATATCATAGGAGGATACGAAATACGTAAATGAAAAGAGGTATGTATTTCGGACGTTTGCACAATCCCTGCGTTAGCATTAACTAACAGGTTCGAAGGGTCGGAACGAAGTGTTCCCTCTCAGCGGCATGGCTCCCCCAGTGATAACGAGATTCTTTATTTGTTATTGTTTATTGTAAGCGAAATGGATGGGAATGGCAAACGAATCTGTTATGACAATTATTGAAATAGAATTGTAGCGAAATGTTAATAAATATGAAGCAAAAGGGTATAGTACAAGAGAAATAGAGTGTGCTATAATTCTTCTGAAAATAATTATCATTCTCTTCGGAGGGGGAAGGTTATGAGCTTAGTAGATATTAAAATCGGTGAGAAAGTGCTAGTGAAAAGTGTTCAGTCTTTAGATTATTTACTAAAGAGAAGATTGGCTGCTTTCGGTCTTTCTGAAGGAAGCGAACTTCGTATGAAGCAAAAGGCGATGTTCAAAGGTCCTTGTACATTGGAGTGTCGTGGACAGTTAATTAGTATTCGTCATTGTGACGCGAAAATGATAAAGGTGGAATTAGCGTGAATAAGGTTGCTTTGCTAGGGAATCCAAATACAGGAAAGACATCATTATTTAATGCACTTACTGGTTCTTATGAATACGTGGGAAACTGGAGCGGTGTAACAGTAGAAAAAAAGGTTGGTAAATTAAAAGATAGACAAGGAACATTAATTGATTTACCAGGTGTTTATGATTTAAATCCAGTTTCACGTGATGAAGGTGTTGTAACAAACTTTCTATTAACAGAAGAATTTCAGCATATGTTAAATATTGTGGATTCTTCGCAGTTTGAACGAAATATGCATTTAACGTTGCAGTTGCTCGAATTTGGCAAGCCAGTTTCAATTGGTCTAAATATGGTTGATGTGGCGAAGCAAAGAGGAATTGTGATCGATGTAAAACGTTTATCCGAATTATTAGGCGTAACAGTCGTTCCTGTCGTTGCAAGAAGTGGAAAAGGTTGTGAAGAACTACTTGCGACCCTTAAAGAAAATGACAAAAACGAGAAAAAACCATTCATTATTTCATATGGTGTACAAATGGATGAAGGAATTGAAGAGGTAATTTCTCTTTTAGAGAAAGCGAATTACGAGCATCCGAGATGGTTAGCACTTCAATTTTTAAGCAATAACGAAGTAGTAGAAAAAGAAATAAAAGCATTACCAATTTATAAGGAACTTGTAGCCATTCGATCTCGCCTAGAGGGAAAACTTGATTGTACGTTGGAAGAGCACATTTACAAAACTCGTGAAGCGTATATTGAAAAGTTAAAAACAAATGTTATGAAGCATGAGAAAGAAGGGAAAATTCCTTTTTCGGAAAAAATTGATAGACTAATTACGCATAAAATTTTAGGACTTCCAATCTTTTTAGCAGTTATGTTTTTTATTTTTCAGGTTACGTTTACGTGGATTGGGACACCTTTATCGGATATGTTAGATGAGTTTTTTGGTGGCCAGCTTACGGATTGGGTGACGGTTGGACTTACAAGTATTGGAGCTTCTCATTTTATTCAAGCGCTCGTTACAGAAGGTATTATTGCCGGTGTTGGTGCTGTATTAGTATTCGTACCACAAATCTTTGCACTATTCTTTTTCATTTCATTATTAGAAGACTCAGGATATATGGCGCGAATTGCAGTTGTTATGGATCGAATTATGGAGTTCTTCGGTTTAAACGGAAAAGCGTTTATTCCGATGATTATCGGTTTTGGATGTAACGTTCCAGGTATTATGGCAGCGAGAACGATTGAACAAGAAAAAGAACGTTTACTTACAGTTCTTGTAACACCATTTATGTCTTGTTCGGCACGTTTGCCTGTATACGCATTATTTGCGGGCGTATTCTTCCCTCATAGTCAGGCAACTGTTGTATTTTCTTTATATGTTGCAGGTATTGTTCTTGCATTACTAGTTACAAAAATTATGTCTCTTACAATTTTAAAAGCGGAAAAGTCTATTTTCGTAATTGAACTACCTCCTTACCGCGTGCCACAAGCGAAAACGTTATGGCTAAGCACGTGGGAGAAAGGGAAAGGATTTGTTCGTAAAGCAGGTACATTCATCTTTGGTGGTTCTGTTGTCATTTGGTTATTAAACTATGCAGGTCCATCAGGATTTGGTGTTGATATGGGAGACAGTTACTTAGCGATGATTGGTGGGTTTATCGCACCGTTATTTGCACCGCTCGGCTTCGGAACGTGGCAAGCTGCAGCATCCCTTTTAACAGGATTTTTAGCAAAAGAAGTTGTCGTTTCTACAATGGCAATTATTTATGCAGTTAAAGAAGATGTGCTTGGAAACGTAATGGGAGCACATTATACAGCATTATCAGCTTATGCATTTATGTTCTTTATTTTATTATATGTTCCATGTTTAGCGACGGTGGCTGTTATTAAACGTGAAACAGGATCAGCGAAATGGACGATTTTCTCAGTCGTTTATCCACTCGTTGTTGCTTATGTATTAACGCTTATTATATACCAAGTTGGATCTTTACTAGGATTCTAAAAGGAGATGTATAATGATGGTCAATATTATAATTGGAGCTATCATTTTTGGTTATGCAGCATACACGTTAGTTAATTTTGTAAAGAGAAGTAAAAAAGGAAAATGCGCAGCATGTTCTTTAAATAAGTCATGTCAGTCGAAAACTTGTAATCCGGATATGGAACAAATTGCTCATAATAAATAGAAAAAAGCTTTGCGAATTGCAAAGCTTTTTTGTTTTACTTTTTAATTTTTACAAGTTGAGAAGCTTCGACGCCTTTGTAACCAGGGAACTCTTTACTTGGGTCTTTATCAAATTTTAATACACCTACAGATTTTTCATCACCTTTTACACTGTTGTAAGTTGCGTCATCGACAATCGCATACATATCTGTATATGCACGGCCACTTCCGATAATTGTGTTGCCTTCATATTTTAATTTTGCCCCATCAAGTGTAGCATTTTCTACTTTTTCTTTTGCAAATAATAAACCTTGTTCTGTTGTTACAGCTGGTAATTTATCAAGTGGTTTCGTGTTGTCTTTTTCATCAACTTTGCTAAGTAACTCTTTTTTCACTAGTTCTTCACCAGTTTTCTTATCCATTACAAGAACTTTTTTACCATCTAATGTTGTCATTTTCATTTTATAGAAGTCTTTTTCTTTCACTTCTTTTTTGTTTTTATCTGTAATTTGCTGAACTTGTTCTTCTGAGCCGTACAGTACAAAACCGTTCGCTTTCTCTCCTAATAAAGAACAACCTGATAATGCACCAAATGAAATTGCTGCTGCTAATCCGATTCCTACTAATTTTTTCATGATGATTTCTCCTTTTATATGTTTTATAGTAAATACAATTTTTGTATTATTGCTTACATGTGAAGAAGCTTGTTTGTTGCTTCTGGTATTAGTGTATAAGAAATATCAGAATGCAACTATCGAGTTAGCTTACAGTAACATTACACTTATGTAATTTAGTGAAATCGCACAAAAGTAAGTTAATTTCAAAGAGGGATAATGAGAATATATTATAAATACAATATTGTATATAGAATGTCATATTATAATGGATGTATTTTGGAAATAACATGTAAGGACATATTAGTTTTGTTATAATAAACAAATAGGCTGTAAAATGAATATTCTTTACTGTAAAGGGAGATTTTTCAGTTTTCCAAGTAGTGAATTTGAAATATGAGGTTTATCATAGGAGGAATTTAGATGTCTGTATTTAAACGATTAAGAGATTTAACAATGTCAAATGTGTATTCATTAATTGAAAAAGCGGAAGATCCAGTTAAGATGACTGATCAATATTTACGCGATATGCAAGCCGATGTACAAGAAGCTGAGAAAAGTGTAGCAGCTCAAATTGCACTTGAGAAGAAATTCAAAATATTATTTGAAGAGCAAGAAGCACTTGTGAAAAAACGTGAAGAGCAAGCTCATATGGCTGTTCAAGCTAATAACTTAGATCTTGCGCGCCGTGCATTAGAAGAAAAACAAAATGCAGAGCAAAAAATGAATGAATATAAAGCAAGCTACGAGCAAAATAAAGCTGCTGCTGATAACCTGCGCCTTAAGCTAGAAGAAATGCGCAAGCAATTAACAGAGCTGAAAAATAAACGTGAAACACTTGTAGCACGTGTAAATGCAGCGAAAGCACAGAAAAATATTAATCAGGCAATGTCTGGATTTGATTCAAATTCAGCAAAAGCTGGTTTAAGCCGTATGGAAGAGAAAGCTCTTCAATTAGAGGCTGAAGCGGAAGCAAGCGGTGAAGTTTATAAGAAAGAAAAGTCATTAGATGATGAATTCGCAAGCTTAAACAAAAATTCTGCTGTTGACGATGAATTGGCTCGTATTATGAAGCAGTATGAGAAATAATATAGAATAAAGACAAATGAACCGACATGTCTAAACAAATTCATGTCGGTTTTCTATTATATTTTTGAGGAGGTTTTGCAATGACATGGATGAATGTAGTTGCCATGCTTGTATGGACTGGAGCGAGTGCAGTACTTTTATTTGCAATTATGTGGGTTGATTCAATTTTTACAAAATACAATGATTTAAAAGAAATCAAAAATGGAAATACAGCTGTAACAACTCGTTTTATTATGAAATTATTTGCACAAGGGTACATTTTATCTCAATCAATCACGAAAGCAAATGACTTATGGCAGGCGCTTCTTGCTTCAGCAGTTTCTTTCGTTATTTTATTAGTTGTAGAAATGTTTATCGAATTTGTGTTAAAGAAAATGTCTGGCTTAGATTTAGAAGAAGGTACGAAAGAAGGTAGCGTTGCACATGCGATGTTAGCTGGATCATTACATATTGTTGGTGCACTAATTTTAGGTGCTTGTTTATAAAGAGAAAAGGAGGGGTAGATCATGAGTTTATTTAAACGAATTAAAAATATAATGAAAAGCCCAGAGCCACCGAAGCCGGAAAAGAGTCTTTTAACGTTAGCTCCTGGCGATATGATTGAAGTTTCATTAGTTATGTACGAATTGACTGGGAAAACGAGTATGCATTCTCGTAAAGAAATTGTTTTAACACTGCAAGATGGAAAAGATATTCGTTATTTAAAAATTGAAGATCGTGAAAATACGTATTACAAATTATATACTCCAATTGATGGTCGCTTAGATTCAATTGATGAAATTCCGACGACAATTGAAATGGATGATACTGAGTACCATATGGAAGAACAATATAACGGACGTGTTGTTGTGATGGGGAAAACACCATTCTCAGCTTCAGAGGAACAGTACGTATGGGAATTCCAATCAGATAATCGAAAATTATTGCGTATTGAATGGCAAAATGGTCGCACAATGATGTATGAGGGAGAAGCAATCATTCCTGCTGATGTACAAATTATAAGAGCAACGTAAGGGGGCGTAATCATGTCAAACCGATTGTTTACCATGATTAAATCGTTTGTGATCCCTATACTTGCTATCGTTATATTACTTGTTGTTGCTGGTTATGCCTTATCAGGTTGTCAAGGCGGGCAGACAAAGTCGATTCAAGACCGTTATCCACTTGAGTCTGTCGCCAAGGAAGGTAAACAAGAATCTTACGTGTATAGGGCCGCCAATCGGTCAGTTCCTGAAGTAGCGAAGGAACTCATTAACGAAAGAGAACCGAAGCAAGCATCTAAAGAAGACGAAAATCAAATGTTCCTCGTTTATTCTGACAAGATTTATAACTTGCAAAAGGATAAAGAGAAACCATCGGATACGTTAATTGAAATAAGTAATAAAGAATTTGTCCGTCAAAATTATCAACCGTCCTTCTTGCAAGGATATATTATGGGTAGCATATTAAACGATATATTTGGTTCACGAAAATCATCATACGGTGATTATCGAGGATATAACGACAGACAAAATCATAAACCAGTCATTCCAGAGAGACCACCTACGAAAGAAGAAAAGAAAACCCCACCTCCAATTACGAAGGAAGGGAAAGGGTCTATTATTAAGCGAGGCGATAATGTAGATTCGAAACCATCAGTAGGTGATAAGGGAAGTATTACTGAAAAAGGAAGTAATACGACGCCCCCACCCTCTACTGGAAGCAAGGGTAAAATTACAAAAACACCAGGCGGTTCAAGCGGATCAGATGTGAAGCCGAAATCATCTATTAAAACTCCGCCAAGGAATACATCTCCCCCGAAAACGAGGGTCGGTGGTTCAGGAAAGATTACGAAGAGAAGATAGTGTAGAGACCGAAAAGTGTAAATTACTTTTTGGTCTTTTTTTGTTATGGGAATTAATTCCTTATAACTGGTACAATTGAAGTATAAGGAGGGGATAGTATGACTACGTATAAAAGATTTAGTGTAATTATGTTCCTTGTATTATTCCTCAGCTTGTTTATTAGCACGACAATGAAATTTCATTTTGTAGTAGGTATTCTATGGATACTGTGTACATGCACTTTATTTTTGTATATCCCGCTGCGTTTTCAACATGAAGTGACGGCTTTTCAAAAGTATGTAGCGTGGATTAAACGTGGGAGTCGGTGGGGCGAGTAAAAATATATCTACGTACTGAAAAAAACTGACAACTATAGCAATTTAATAATAAGAAGAGGGTGTGCCAAATTGTTGGCCCACCCTCTTTTTCATAATGATTAATGAATATCACGTTTCTTGAAATTACCGCCTTTTACTTCTGCTACGTCATAAACTGTAATAAAGGCGTGTGGATCGATTTCATTAATAAGTTCTTTCATTTTACTTTCTTCTAAACGGTTAATTACACAAGAAATTTCTTTGAATTTCTCTCTTGAATAACCACCGTATACTTCGTTATATGTTGCACTTCGGCCTAAACGATCGCGAATTGTTTCTACCATTAATTCAGGCTCTTTTGTGATAATTTTAAATGCTTTTGAACCACTTAAACCAACTTCAACGATATGAATCACTTTCGAAGCGATAAAGTAAGCAATTGCCGAAAGGATAGCTCCTTGAAGGCCGAATACCGTTGATACGAAAATAAATACGAACATGTTTAAGAATAAAATAAGGTCACTCGTTCCAAATGGTAACTTACGAGAAAGCAATACAGCTAGCATATCGATTCCATCTAATGCCCCACCGTTACGTAATGCTAGTCCCATACCAAAACCGATAATAATACCACCAACAACTGTAACTAATAATGTATCGCCTTCGATAATAGCTGGTATTCCGTGCATGACAACGGTACCTATTGCTAATGAAGCGATTCCAATAATAGAATAAATTGCAAAGCTTTTACCGATTTGCTTATATCCTAACCAAACGAAAGGAATGTTAATAACTGCGATTAGAGCTCCTAATGGCAATCCAAATAATCTTGAACTAACGATACTTAAACCAGTCACACCACCGTCTGATACGTTATTTGGAATTAATACTGCTTCTAATCCGTACGCTGTGATAAATGCCCCAATAATAATCATCAAAGCTTTCGAAGCAATTTTTAGCTTATTGGGCTTGTTTTTGATAATTTTCTCCATATAATTTCCTCGTTTCAAACTAGTTTCTTGTTTGTTACATAATTCACACCTAAATTTTATTTTAACATTTAATTTGAAAAAATTCTCCTTTAATGGATGTATGCAGGGAATATTATGACCATATTATTATTTTAAATACAACTGTAGAAGATTAGAGAGTGGTCATAATTTTAATATGAAAAAGTAGAATGAATAGTATGGATATATATATTTGGGGCACTAACCTTAGGGAGGGGGTTATGTGGGATACTGTACGAAATGTGGAAATGAAACGAACGAGGGCAACAAGTTTTGCGGGCAGTGCGGGGAGAGTCTTAGCTATAAAACGGTAGGGGGAAGTTTTCCGAATAGCAGTTCTAATAGTAGTATAGAAATTTTTTCTTTAGTCGGTTTCATCACTGGATTAATATCTTGGTTTATAAACTTATGGGGGCTTATTGGTAGTGTAGCTATCGTATTTTCTATATTGGGTTTAAACAAAAAAGTGACGGGTACGAGTAAAACATTTGCTATTGTTGGAGTGATTTCTGGAATAATTAATGTGTTGTATGCTGTTACGTTATTTATTTAAATTTGATGAACAAAAAGGTATAAAAAAGTCCCCTGTGCATAAAGCATTCAGAGGAATTTTTATTTGATAGCTATTAAGAAACAATAAAACTAATTACTGTTAGGAATAAAGCGAAGCCTAAAATAGTTCCACATATTTTCATATGGCGCTTACGTCCCATAACAACAATTGCGACATATTCACGAATCATTGCGTTAGGCCAGTAATAAAATGCAGTTTTTGATCCGATTCCTTGGCTATTAAGGCCAGCTTGTCTTGCATATATACCAGCGCGGAAAAGATGGAAATTATTCGTTGTAAAAATACTTCTATACTTACCTTCTGTTTTTAAAGAATCCATAATTTCTTTAGAGAACAACATATTTTGATATGTGTTTACAGAGCGATTTTCTTGCACTGTATGTTCAAGAGGAATTCCTTTTTCAACAGCATAATTTTGCATCGCTTCCGCTTCTGGAAGGCCTTCATCTGGACCTTGACCACCAGAGAAAATAATTGTTGGTGGTGTATTCACAGCTGCTTGTTTCCAATAAAAGTCGATAGCTTTATTAATACGACTTGCAAGTAAAGGTGGTACTTTATCATTAATTAAGCCGCTACCGAGAACGATGATGAAATCTTGATTACGTCTTGGTCTGTTGAATTGATATAAAAAATATGCGCTTAAGAAGTTAGATAAATGCACAAAGAAATACATAGTTATAAGAGAGATAGCAGCAAAGATAAATTGAAAATGCTCTGAGAATAAATTTGCTGGATTTATGATAGGGAGCATTATAAAGAATAAAATCCCTAAAGCAGCAATTAAAGTTAAAGAGTTTGTGAAGCGTCTTCCTTCACGTTGCATTAAAATTTTTGCATTAAGAAAGAGTCCGAACATTAAAGCGACTATAGCAAAAGGAATCATTACAAGTAGTGCTAACATGGGGATGATAACGATAAAATGTAAATCGTTATTACCAGACTCAAATGAGGCTATAGCGCAAAATAATAGAAATGAACAGATAAAGGCATTAAATAAAAAGCCGTTTATTATTTTCCGCGGATCTTTTAAATACGAGATAAGAAAAATAATAAACAATATAAGAGGAATAATTCCAAAATACAGCATAAATATAGTACACCTCAACTTGTATAAGAATTTGACATACCTTTTATATTACATGATTATATAAGTAAAAATGAAAGAAAAAGGATTTTGAATTTTCTTAATAAAATATATGGATACATATGTTACAATATATTCAAAGCGATATATTAAAAGTAAAATGGTTGAAGAGGCACTCAGTAGAGTGCTTTTTCTTTTTGTATGTAATTGTGCATATTATATTTTTTTTCAAATGAAGAGGATTACAATATAAGTTGTAGACAGACTTTATAAAGCAGAATTTAATACAAACATTTCCCTCTACTTTTTGTATCTAACAATCGTATAACAATAAATAATTCTGTTTTATAGTGTCTGTTTTTGAAAGGTGGCTTCTTTGAAGGCACTTTTTTTTTATTAGTATAGATAGTTTTCACTGTTAGCATAGTGTAAACTATCTATACTAAACATTAGCAATCTTCCGTATAAATATTATCAATTTACTATATATTCCAGTGGTGTTAACCTACATATGAAAGGCTTTCTTTTTCAAAATATTACCCCTAATAAAATTTTGAAGAAGTCAACTGTCTCCAAACTTGTCTTTATGCTTAAGGAAAAAGCACTCAATTTGAGTGCTTTTTCTTATTAAAACATGCTATTTTTCTAGGCGATTTTCATAAAATAAAAGTAAAGAAATGAAAGTGGGTGACAAAATGCCAGCAGTTGTGGAAGGTGTTATTATTGAAAACTGCAATGGAACAATTAATGTAGGTGATAAATATAACGTACAGCCGATTGAAAAGACGAAAGCTTACAATGGATCGGGATCATCAAATACAGGAATGAAAGTACAAACGTTTAGCGGAATTAGTACAGCTGATGTATGGGATAATGATGTGAATGATCAGGGGATACAGTTTACTTTATAGCACAATATGTAAAATTGCATAAAATGATGAAGTTGCCCTATGATACAATCTAGCTGTGAGCTGTTAATGATTCTTCTGTATTATAGTTGTTAGATTAGAAATATAACATCTTATTAAAAATCATACGTATAAAAAAGACACTTCAACCGAAGTGTCTTTTTTTATTTTAGTGATACCCTTTAGCAGAGTCTTTATGAATTTTATTTTTAAAGATACTGTAGCTCCAAAGCTGATATCCAATAACGATTGGTACCATGACCATTGCAACGAAGAACATAATCTTTAAGTTTAATTGACTACCAGCTGCGTTGTATAACGTTGTACTGTATGCATCGTTAATACGAGATGGTAACATTCTTGGGAACATACCTGCAAAGCCAGTTGTCATAAACATTGCGATTGTTAGGCAAACGAATGTGAATGCAAGGCCAATTTTATGTTTGTACACCATAATAAGTGCGAGTACACTCATTAACATTGCAAGTACTGGAAGAATGAATAGTACCGGATATTCCGTAAAGTTTTGGAACAAGTTTGTCCGATTAGCAGTTGCTACATAGAAGATAGCTAAAATAATAGCTGCTGCCATTGAAAACGGTCTCGCGATTTTATAAGCACGGTCGGATACTTCACCAGTCGTTTTAATCATGACCCAAAGGGCACCGGATACGACAAATATAGCAGTGAAGAACAATCCTCCTAAAATACCGTAATGGTTTAATAAGCTAAGTAAATTTCCTTCATAACCATTTTTTCCGATTTGTAGTCCGTAATAAAGATTAGCGAACGTAACACCGAATAGGAAAGCAATTAAAAAACTCCCAATTGCAAATGCCCATTTACAAGTTTTTTGCCAAATCGGTGAATCATCTTTATGCATGAATTCCAGCCCAGCGGCACGAGCAAATAGTGCAAGTAATACTAAGAATAACGGTGTATAGAGATAACTAAACATATTTGCATATGTGACTGGGAAGGCAGCAAATGTTGCGCCACCAGCTGTAATTAACCATACTTCATTACCGCCCCAGAATGGACCAATTGCTTCTTGTAATTGATTTCGTTCTTGTCGATCTTTCGTAACGAAAGGGAAAATCATTCCGTTACCAAGTGCATACCCATCAAGAATGAAGTAAACTGTCCAAATCACGCCCCATAAACCAAACCAGATGATTGCAAGCATATCATGAGACATGAGCCACACCTCCCTCAGTAGCAGGTTCTTCTAATGCTGCAGGTCCTTTTTTCGCGAACTTCAGCATTAAGTATACGTCTGCAATTAAAAGTAAAGTGTAGAACAAAATTAAACTAATTAATGAGAACCAAATTTGTGGAACTGATATAGGCGATACAGATTCTGCTGTACGCATTAGTTTATATACTGTCCATGGTTGACGACCTACTTCAGCGACAATCCATCCTGCGTTAATCGCGATATAAGGAAGTAAGACAGACCATATTGTAATTTTTAAATAACGTTTTGAGTTTTCTAGTTTTCCTTTTCGGTTTAAATAGAAGCCGTACCAAGTTAATGCCATAAAGAACATACCAAGTGCAACCATTAAGCGGAAGCTATAATACACGAGGTTAACATTTGGACGTTCATCTTTCGGAATATCTTTTAAACCAACAATTTCGCCATCAAATGAGTTTGTATAGAAGAAGCTTCCGAGTTTTGGAATCGTAAGGAATTCAAAGTTCTTCTCATTTTTTACATCAGGAATTTGAACAATTGAGAAGCCTTGTCCTTTTCCAGTTTCCCAAACTGCTTCCATCGCAGCTCCTTTTGCTGGTTGATATTTAGCTGCTGATACACCAGATTGATGTCCCATAAACGGTGTAATTGTTGCGGCGAATAAACCTAGCATTAAACCAAACTTAAATGATTTTTTGAAGAATTCCACTTCGTTTTTACGTAATAAGTGATAGGCACTAATTGCCATAACGAAGAAAGCACCTACGATATAACAACCAATGACAGTATGGAAGAACATATTCCAAGCATATGGATTTGTAACGAGTGCCCAGAAGTCATTTAATTCAGCGCGGCCGTTACGTACTACGTAGCCAACAGGGTTTTGCATAAAGCCGTTTGCTGTAATAATCCAAAGTGCGGAAATATTTGTTCCAAGTGCAACCATCCACATACAGAAGGCACGGAACTTTGGTGAAATTTTGTCTTTACCGAATAACCATATTCCCATGAAAGTAGATTCTAAGAAGAAGGCAACAAGTGCTTCAATTGCGAGAGGTGATCCGAAAATATCTCCCATATATTTGGAGTACTCAGACCAGTTTGTTCCAAATTGGAATTCCATCGTAATCCCGGTTATAATCCCCATTACGAAGTTAATTGTAAATAATTTACCCCAGAAATTTGCCATTTTACGGTATGTTGGATTCAATGTGCGGGCGTATTGAGTTTCCATACATGCTACTAAAATGACAAGTCCGATTGTCAAAGGTACAAATAAAAAGTGATAAAAAATAGTAATTGCAAATTGAAAACGACTCAGTAACAGAACGTCGGACATAATGAATATTCACTCCTTTTTTACATTATCTACAATCAGTTTATAGTGAAAATACGTTTGAAATAGAGGGGACTTGTTACAAAGGTGTGTGTATATTTTGAAAGAATTATGTCGATTATCTGAAAATATCCTATTTTTACTATAAAGCGATATCCTTTTTGAGTTTTTCATATTTTGGTACACTATATAAGTAATGTAAATGAGAGAAAAGAGGGTTTTTTACTATGAAGTCATTAGAAGAGATTTTACAATACAATGAAAAATTTGTTGAAGAGAAAAGATACGAAGAGTATGAAACGGGAAAATTCCCGAATAAAAAAATGGTAATTATCTCTTGTATGGATACTCGTCTTGTTGAATTATTACCAAAAGCAATGAATATGCGTAACGGTGATGTGAAAATTATTAAAGTAGCAGGAGCTGTTATCTCACATCCATTCGGAAGTATTATGCGTAGTATTTTAGTTGCTGTATATGAACTTGGTGCTGATGAAGTTTGTGTAGTTGGTCACCACGATTGCGGTATGGCAAAAATTCAGGCAAGCAGTACAATTGAGAAGATGAAAGAGCGCGGTATAACAAATGAGAAATTAGATACACTCCGTTATTCTGGAATCGATTTAGAAAGATTCTTACAAGGGTTCTCTAGTGTAGAAGAAAGTGTAGAACATAGTGTATCAATACTTCGCAACCATCCATTACTTCCAGAAGAAGTACCTGTTCACGGTCTTGTTATAGATCCTGATACAGGAAAATTAGATTTAGTTGTGAATGGTTACGACAATTAAGAATTTACTTTGTCATCCTTTTTATCTGGGACAGGATCAAATCCTCCCGGGTGGAAAGGGTGACATTTTAATATACGCTTACAAGTAAGCCAAAAACCTTTGAGTGCACCATGTTTTTGAAACGCCTCTAATCCGTAATGAGAACAAGTTGGATAAAAGCGGCATGTTGGTGGTGTCATCGGAGAAATGAACTTTTGATAAAAGCGTATAATCCCAATAAAAATCTGTTTCATAATGGTCTCCTTTTCAGCATACTCTTAAAGTATTATAGCACGACTGTACATAATACTTTACTAATGTGAATTTCCGTTATATCATATTGGATATAACGGAATTAAATTAAAAGCGGGAGAGATGTTGTATGCCATCAGTAGAAAGCTTTGAATTAGATCATACGATTGTAAAGGCACCTTATGTAAGACATTGCGGAGTTCACAATGTAGGTAGTGACGGTATTGTAAATAAATTTGATATTCGTTTCTGCCAACCGAATAAACAAGCAATGAAACCAGATGTTATTCATACGTTAGAGCATTTATTAGCATTTAATTTACGTAAATATATTGATCGTTATCCGCATTTTGATATTATCGATATTTCACCGATGGGCTGCCAAACAGGATATTATCTTGTAGTGAGCGGAACACCGACAGTTCGAGAAATCATTGATTTATTAGAACTAACATTAAAAGATGCGGTTCAAATTACAGAAATTCCGGCTGCAAATGAAACGCAATGTGGTCAAGCGAAGCTTCATGACTTAGAAGGAGCACAACGCTTAATGAACTTCTGGCTAAGCCAAGATAAAGATGAACTTGAGAAAGTGTTTGGATAAAGAAAAACTGCCTGTTAAAGGGCAGTTTTTTATTTGTAAAACAGGAGTTTTTTGTGTGAATGGAGTATTGACTTTAACGTATACGTCAAAGTTTATAGTGAAGATAAATAAGGCGTGAGGAGGAAACGATGGATAAGTATAGCATTGGTGAAATTTCAAAAGAAACGAATGTAACGACGAGAACACTTAGATATTATGAGGAAATTGGATTATTAAAACCGTCGTACGTTGCTGAGTCAGGATATCGTTACTATTCAAAAGATGATGTAATTACATTGCAACAAATAACAACGTTTAAAAAGCTTGGTTTTAAGCTTTCGGAAATAAAAAAAGTGTTAAAAGAGGAAAAGGGGAATTCAGAAGAAAGATGGAAAAGTGCAATTCAAAATGAAATTCAAACAATACAAGCGGAAGTAAAAAGATTAAAGGACTTAGAAAAACTATTATATACAGCATTTCATTCCATTGAATTAACAGGAGAGCTTAAAACAGAAGATTTAATGTTATTCATAAAATCAGTACAGGGAATTGAGCAGAGAGAAAATTTCCGACAAAAATATTTTACGGAGGAAGAACAGAAGGTTATAGAGGATTTACCAACACTTGAAGAAAACGATGAAAGAACAAAAGAATGGTTACAAGTATTAAGAGAAATTCGTCAGCGTATAAATGAACCAGTAGATTCACCGGAAATTCAAATGTTAGCGGAAAGGGTAGTGGCTTTTTCAATGCACGTATTTCATGAAGATGAACAATTAATAAATAAGTATTGGGATTTAATTAAACCTGAAGAGGGAGAGATTGCAAGAGTATACGGACTTGATTTAGAAACGATGAATTATATAGAAAAGATGATAGATTGTTATTTAAAAAAGGAGGAGGGTAAATGACTGGCGCGGGAAAAGAGAAGCTATATGGAATTAAGCATGCGCGGATGGAGAGGCAATATTTTTATAAGCATCTGGGGATTTTCATTTTTGCACAGATTCTATTTATTTTTATAGTAGGGCTTGTACCAGCTCAAGAGTTGCCAAGCGGTTCCTATTTCCTTCATATGAAAGAGTGGATTTTAAATAAACAAATTGGATTTTATAAAAATGAAACGATTAATACGATTACAAGTGTCTGGACATCAGTGCTTATTATTCATTTTATATGGGCGATGTCTTACATTCTTTTTCCGAAAAAGAAGCGTAATTCTTCGAAACAAGAAACAAGAGAAGAGATAAAAGAAGAAGTGAAAAAGAAAAAGGAGATTAGCATAAATAGGGCGTGGATGTATTTAGTATTTGGGGGCTTAATTGAAATATATTGGGCGACAGGGTTAAAAACAAATTCAATGAGTATTTTGACACTCATTGCAATTTTAGTGAGCTTTCAACTACTAATTGAAGCAACTAAAAAAATTCCAATTGGTACGGCATATGCAGTATTTACTGGAATTGGTACAGTTGGAACGATATTGGTAGATATTTTATATTTCAAAGAACCATTTTCGCTCATCAAAATTTTCCTCGTTTGCTTATTGGCACTATTTATTATCGGATTGAAATTTAGTGGGAATAAGGAAGAGGTGAAATAAAGTGGCATGGATCTATTTAATTATAGCTGGGCTCTTTGAAATTGTCGGTGTAATTGGGATAAAGAAAGTAGCAAAAAATAATAGTTGGACGAATAATATTATTTTAATAGGTGGTTTTATTATTAGTTTTCAATTTTTAACGATGGCGCTTCAAGAAATTCAGTTATCGATCGCATATGCAGTTTGGACTGGAATCGGAACGCTCGGGGCAGCAGTTGTCGGTATTTTATTTTTTCAAGAACCTAAAAACGCTTTTCGAATTATTTGTATTGTTGGGATTATGGGGACGATTATTGGATTGAAAGTAGTGAGTTAAAGAAGAGCACACAAGCTCTTCTTTTTTATGGAAGTATGTCAGAAATCCCAACGAAGAAAGTGATTATCCCAACTATAAAACAAAAGATAGCTTTCGATTTTTGCTTTTGTTGTATTTCAGCAACTCCCGAAAGAATAAATGTGATGCTTAAAAGGATAAATACATAAGAGAAAAGAATAGAAATTCGTGTAAAAAGACTAAAAAAAGCAAGAATAAAAGCAATAGCAGATAGTAAGATTCGAAGGTTTGTTAGCATAGTATCCTCCAATTTATTAACTGTTTAAAAAATCCAAATTAGTGAGAGGTAATGGTCAGTAGGTGATTGGAAATTACATGTTATCTTTAGTGAAAGTAGTTCGATATTACAATGAAGAGCATAAGACTAGAAACGAAAAAATGCGAGATACCCATTGATTTTCTTCCGGATTTCAGTTCATTAATTCCTAGAAGAATAAAGAAACAACTGAGAGCAAATTGCATGTATGGGAGAAGTGTGAAGTTGTCGGTAGCAAGAGAATAAGTGCAAAGAGAGAGTGTGAGAAGCATGAAAAAATAGCGTAATCCAGTTAGCATTGTATACCTCCTTTAAAGGGACTATTTATCGAAATATTTCTGAGAAGCCAAGAAATAAAGCACCAGCTCCTGCTAACAGAGCAAGTATACTACCACCTTTTTGCTGCTTTAAGATTTCCTCTATACTAATAACGAAAGCCATCATCCCTAAAAAGATGAACATATAAGGCATAATTTCTCTATTACTAGTAAAGAAACTATAGATTGCTATACATAAAGCAATAAGTGATAAAGTAATCCGTACTCCTTTTAGCATGCATGTACCTCCTTTTATTTTATATAGCTAATGATGAGAACAATCCAAATGAAAGCACCGGAAATAATACAAATAAGCCCAGTTGCTGCCTCCTTTTTCTTTATTTGTTCAAATGCGATGAGAAACATTAAAGCCCCTAATAGAAATTGTGAAAGAGGTAGAAAATTATTTTGACCTGTATATAATCCAATTGCCGACATAACGAACACAGTGAGTGCGATTGTGATGCGGAGTATACGAAGCATATTAGGAATTCTCCTTATTCTTTTTTGTATAAGGATTATCTTCTAGTTTATCGACGTAATGTTTATAAGCATAGCCTTTATTAATTGTCATGATGGAGAGTACGAGGATGATTAGGACGATGATAATACCGATAATTAATATTTTGAACATAAAACCCCTCCTTTTCTTTATTTTACATAATTTTGTAATTGATGAAAACAATAGAAAATAAAAGGATGAAAGAAGGGTGTTACATGGAAACGAAAAAAACATATTATATATCAATAGGAAATGGTCAAATTTCACAAGTGAAGACGGCGGATACGTATAATTTTGAAATTTATGCAAATGATGAGGAAATTACGGAATTAAGAGAGCACTTCGATCAAGCATATGTAGAAGATTTAGGTTCATTTGTACGCTCCCACGTTCCATTTGTTGAGTATCATCACGATTCAAATAATGACCGATATGATGAACAACTACAAAAAGCATATAAAATGATTTACGATTTAGGAAATCATGAGACGAAAGAATTAGTCGCGCAAATGGGAATAATCAATGGATTGTAATTGGATAATATTATGCAGAAAAGCGAGAATATGCTACAATTTGTGGTAGGAAAAACTTGTAACCATCAATAGGGGAGTAATGGCATGTACAAATTTAAAGATTATTACCACAACACTGTACAATTATCGTTTGAACGTTATCCATTTTCTCCTGAGCCAAAGCATGTTTGGGTTGTATGCCGGTACGGGGATCAATGGTTATTAACACATCATTTACGTCGTGGTCTTGAATTTCCAGGTGGTAAAGTAGAACTAGGGGAAACACCGGAAGAAGCGGCAGTTCGAGAGGTTCATGAAGAAACTGGCGGCATAGTTTCTGATTTAACTTACTTAGGACAATATAAAGTATCTGGAAAAGACAAAATAATCATTAAAAACATTTATTTTGCAACAATTAGTGCGGTAGAAGAACATACGCATTACGAAGAAACGAAAGGGTCTGTTTTATTAAAAGACATTCCTGACAACATTAAAACGAACAGAAAATTTAGCTTTATAATGCGCGATGACGTATTAGCGCGTACGATGAAACATATAGAAGAAATCGGCTGTTTTACGAAGTAAAGTAGCCGGTTTCTTTTTTTGTATGTAATAATAAATGTAAATATATCTTTATGTTATTTTTGGGTATATTATACAATTTTGCGAAGATATACTTACATTTTAGGAGGGGGAAGATGGATAAAAGAAAAGAAACGACTGTTACTGTTTCGATGGTTAAATTAAACTTTTCTTTATTTTTTATAATAATTGCTTTGTCGTTTGGAATAGGTTATTTGCATATATTTCTTTCAGGTGGGGTCCAAGTTGAAGTTACATTATTAACGATGTTTCTGTTTATTATTGCAATGATTGTTCTCGTCTGTATTCATGAAGCGATACATTTAATAGGATTTCGCTATATCGGAGGTATTCCGTGGAGTGAACTAAAATGGGGCGTTAATTGGAAATTAGGTGTTGCATATGCTCATTCTAAACAGGCGGTTACAGTAAAGCAAATGAAGAAAGTGTTAATGCTTCCGTTTTTACCAACTGGAATTTTGCCAATTGTATTGGGATTAGCTATGAATCTGGAGCCACTCTCATTTTTAGGAATTCTACTAACAGCAGGTTGTATCGGTGACATTGCCTTATATCAAAAAGTTTCAAAGTTTCCAGATGATGCGCTAGTAAAAGATCATCCGAGTAAACCACAGTTTACAGTATATGAATAAAGAAAGAGGAGGCGTTTTTGAGCAACGGCCTCCTCTTATTATGGTCACTTTTTGTTGGTAAATCGCTGATATAATTTATTTGCTATTATTGTATTTTTATCTCTACCTCTAAAAATGAAAGAACCTCTAATAAATCATCTACGATACGTGAATGCTTAAAATCACCCCAAAATGAATCTTTTTTCCAAACACCAAGAATCCCTACTTGTTCAGAACCAAGCACATCGTTTTCTGGATGATCTCCAACATAAAGACATTCTTCTGCCTTAACATCTAGTCTTTGCAAAGCACGTTCGAAAATTTCAGGGTGAGGTTTTTTAATTCCTTCAGTTTCTGAAACGAGAATGGTGTTTGTATACGTATGTATATGTAGTGCTCGAAGGTTGCTCATCTGAAATTCAGTAAAACCATTTGTGATAATACCAATTTTAATGTTTCGCTGTTTTAACTGTTGAAGTAGTTCATGCGTGTTTTTGAAAGAAATACAATGATGTTGGAAGTTTGTAATATAGTCGTGTAGCAGTTGCTCTTGCGTTAAAGTAGTAATGTTGTATTCGGAAAGGAGAGTAGCATACACTTTACCCTTCCACGTATAGCCATTATTATCAAGTTCAAGAAATCGAGAACAATACTCGGATTTTTCTATGCCCATCAAATGTGAGGCGAAGCGATTATATTGGTCACAAATAAATTGTTCTAAAGATTGGCGCCGATCTAATAGTGTGCCATCTAAGTCGAATAAGATTGCACGAATCATGGGAAACCTCCTTGCAGTTTTTATAATTAATTATCGCATAATCACAAAAAAATGATTATGATATTTTGTAGAATGGAATAATGGGGGATTGTATGAAGAAACTGTATGGCAAGTTAATGTGTTGTATGATAGCAAGCAGTTTAGTTGCAGGATGCGATAGTGCTATTGAGGTTACGAAAGAAAAAGAAATTTGTAAAACAGAAGAAGAGTGCACGCAAATAGGAGATAAAACATTACAAAAAGTATATAAAAAGATAGAGGGACTTTCAGAACTTGAAAAAGTAGAGGATTATGACATAGAAGAGTATGAAAGTATGAATATGAAAGAGGCGGAACAGAAAAAAGAAGAGGATGACAATTATTTCTTTTTAGCTTCTTATTATATCGATGATGATGAAATTGTAGATCCTTATTTTGAGAAATTGGATCGTAAGAGATTGAATAAAGCTTTTGCAGATGACGAAGTAGCAAAAGATGATTTGTTAAGCCAGCGGCAAGATAGAGAGTATCATGAAACTTTATGGGACATGTATCGCACTCTCATTCCAGTGAAATATCGTGAGAATATAACAGGGTTTGATCTAATAACGGATGGTTATGATGGCGTTGTTGCTCATGTCATGCCAAGTATGGATGACCCGAGAGATTGGTTGCTTAGTTTAGATGTGCTCGATTCTGGGGTGAATATAGATGAAGTGATGAAAACATTAATTCATGAAACGGCTCACGTATTAACGATTGGGCATAAACAAGTACCAGTGGATAGGAAATATTTAGAGGCGTTTGATGAAGAGAAAGACATTTCATCATATCGAAATAAATGTAAAACGGTGTTCTTGAAAAATGGATGTGCGAGAAAAACTTCGTATATTAACCAATTTTATAATGAATTTTGGAAACCAATTGAACAAGAGTGGACAGAAAAGCAAGTAGAAGAAAGTGAAGAGGCACAAATTAAATTTTATAAAGAAAAGCATGATGAGTTTGTATCGCTGTATGGAACAACAAATGTAACGGAAGATATCGCAGATACATTTACAGCGTTCATTTTACAAGATTCAAAAAAAGTGAAAGAAGGAACAGAGTTAAAATATAAGAAAATTGCTTTCTTCCATCAGTTCCCTGAGCTTGTAAAAATGAGAGCGGAAGTGCTGTCAGGATTATATGATGTTTCGAAAACGATAGAACAACAAAGTGGAGACTAATGTGAGTTATGCGTTCGATATAGTTTCGTTAAAGTAAAGCGTGAAGAATTTTTAATTCTTTACGTTTTTTCATGTTGATAAAATTGAAAATTCTGTATTTTTATCGAAAAGAAGAAGGAACTGGCGGTATAAAATAGAATTAGTATAAAAATGTCACAATTTAGACACAATTATAATGCGCGTGTTGTAGGGACTATAAGTTTACTCTCGAGGAGGTAATGAAACGTATGAAAACGATTCTTGCTGTTGCTGGTCTCATTTGGGTAATGTCTCACGGTTTTCCGATTTTTGAAGGGGAGCAAATTCGTAGTGCTTTGAATGAAAAGTTTAATGATTATCATGTGATAGATCGAAAAGATAATGTCGTTACAGTACGTGTGAAAGACTGTTTTCATACAGTTACGGTTGCGGATGGAAACATTACAAATGAAACGAAAATGTGTGATAAAAGGTAAAAGAAAGAAGCTGACTATAGCGCACTGTTTTGAGTCAGCTTCTTTTTCTTTTTCCAATTAGAATTTTTTCAAATGCCTCGACAAATACATACATAAGAGTTGCAAGAACACATGTGAGTAGTACGCTAAGTAAGACGAGTGTGAAGTTAAAGACTTGGAATCCGTAGCTAATTAAGTAGCCAAGTCCTTGTTTGGAAACGAGAAGTTCTCCGAAAATAACACCGACCCAGGATAAACCAACGTTTACTTTTAACGTTGAGATAATTGCTGGAAAGGATGCAGGGAGAACGACTTGCTTATAACATTGCCATTTATTTGCGCCAAATGTGTCCATCACTTTTATATAGTTAGAATCGATTTCTTGAAACGCACTGTAAATAACGAGAATGGTAATGATGATGGAAATGATTACTCCCATTGCGATAGAAGATGAAATGTTTGGACCGAAAATAACGATGATGATTGGACCGAGTGCAACTTTTGGCATTGCATTTAGGACGACGAGATAAGGATCAAGTACGCGGGCTAGAAGTGGCATCCACCAAAGAAACGTTGCAATAATAGCACCAAGTACTGTTCCGAGAATGAAGCCTACTCCCGTTTCCAGCAATGTCGTCCATATGTGGACCCAAAGTGAACCGTCGATCCATTTCGTTAAGAAGAGATCCCAAATACTTGAAGGAGAGCTAAAGAGTAAAGGATCAATCCATTCTCTTTTGCTAGATATTTCCCATAGTGCAAAGAAAAGAATAAGTAGTAAAAGTTGTAGAGAGCGAGCAATCCAAGCACGCCTACGTTCTTTCTTTCGAAACTGTTCATGTAGTTGTTTTATATTATCCAAGTCGTTCCAGCTCCTTCCATATATCTTGAAAGAGGGCTGGGAAATCGTAGTGATGGCGTGCTTCTAACGGTGATAAAGAACGGATACTTTCCGGGACGATAAAGGTTTTTGCGATTTTTCCAGGATTCGCTTGCAGTAAATAAATACGATCACTCATCGCGATCGCTTCTTCAATATCGTGAGTAACAAGTAGTGATGTTTTCTTATATTTATTTAGCAAGTTGAAAACGAGTTCTTCTAGTTTTAATTTCGTTTGATAATCGAGTGCGGAGAATGGTTCATCTAGTAATAAAATTTTTGGATCAGTCGCTAATGTTCGAACGAGAGCGGCACGTTGACGCATACCGCCGGATAGTTCACGAGGATATTGTCCTTCTACCCCATGTAGACCGACTTGTTTTAAAAGATTTAAAGTATGTTCTTTCATCTGTTCATCATAAATCTTTCGAATATGAAGTCCAAGCATAATATTTTCTTCAATCGTTTTCCAAGGGAATAAGTAATCTTGTTGCAACATATATCCCATAGATGAAGTTTTCGTTGTAATCGGTTCACCATCTAAAAAGACGATACCGTCAATTGGATCAAGTAGCCCAGCAATGATTGAGAGGAGTGTTGTTTTACCACAACCACTTGGACCGAGTATAGAAATAAATTCGCCTTCTTCCACTTGTAAGCTCATATCTTCGAGAATAAGTTTGGCATTCTCTTTTGCAAAAAAGCAGTGAGAAACGTTACGTATTTGTAAAAAACTCATACACTTCGCCTCTATTTCTTAATAACGCTTTCGGCAATTTTTGTATTGACGAGCGCTTCATGTGGAACTTCTTTTTGTAATTCGCCAGCGTCTTTCATAATAGTTTGGAGCTGTTTCCATTCTTCCGCATCTAGTAGTGGATTTGTCGCATAAGAATGCTGTTTTTTATACCGTTCAATTACTTGTATTGTTATGTCTTTTGAAGTGTCTTTAAATAGCGGAGAAACAGCATCAGCAATCTCTTCTGGGCTATGTGTATCAACCCATTGCTGTGCTTTATAGAGCGCACGTGTGAACTTTTCAGCAGCAGCTTTATCTTTCTTTAAGAAACTTTCTTTTGCCATGAACGTTGTATAAGGAACAGTACCAGATTCATTTCCGAATGAAGCGACGATATAACCTTTACCTTCTTTCTCAAGTATACTTGCAGTCGGTTCAAAGAGCTGCACAAACTCTCCAGTACCAGATGCAAAGGCATTTGCAATATTAGCAAACTCAATATTTTGAATTAAGTTTGTATCTTTATGAGGATCAATGCCATTTTTCTTTAAAACGTATTCCCCAACCATTTGCGGCATGCCGCCTTTACGCTGTCCTAAAAATGTAACACCTTTTACGTCATTCCAATTAAAAGAGTCTAGTTTTTTACGTGAAACTAAAAATGTCCCATCTGTTTGTGTAAGCTGTGCAAAGTTAATGATAGGGTCTTTCGCTCCTTGTTGATGAACGTAAATAGAAGTTTCAGAACCGACGAGAGCAATATCAATTCCGCCAGATAATAGGGCGGTCATCGTTTTATCGCCACCGGCTGTTGTTTGTAGGTCAATATCTAGTCCTTCATCTTTAAAAAATCCTTTTTCAATCCCGACATATAACGGGGCGTAGAAGAGAGAATGGGTAACTTCGCCGACACGAATGTTTTGAGTTTGTTCTTTCGTACCTTCTTTTTTATTACTACAAGCAGCAAAAGTAAAAACAGCTAGTAACATGATGCAAAAAATCGCGATTAATTTTTTCACTATATAACACCTCCTAGAAGTCACTCTACAAGCATGATATGTAGGTAAGTGCCTATATGTGAGTGTAGATAGCAGGAATTTTTTGGATGGTAAAGAAGTACAAATATAAGGGGTGATAAAATGGAGTACGAATACGATGATAGCGTACATTTACATCTTGATTATTTTGGGACAGAATGCGACATGGAATCGATTGCTTATAAGAGGAAGAATGAAGACGTATGGGATGTGTATTTTAATTTTGGAGTATACGGTATTCAGAAAGACGATGTAGAGTTAGGGAGGTTTATGGACGAATATGCTGGTCATTACGTTTTTTCTGTACATGCTCGCGATCTTAGCTGGGAATTTGGAAGTGCCCAGTTTGAAGAGTGGGTTTTGAAAAATCGGATAGTAGAAAAAACGCTACAAAAATAGGAGGAATTTTGTGATTGGATTTCTCATCTTATTATTTATTTTTGTGGCCGGATTTTTTATCATGCAAATGCTTATTTACCGATTTGCCAAGAAAAACATTCATAAATATATGAAAATAAAATGGTTTCATATGTGGCTACATATGAATATGAAAAAAGGTCCGAGATTAGATTTTTTTGATTTTGTAGTTATAGTACTCGTATGTATCGTATGGAAAATATGGCTGCTTCCTTTTATATAATACACATGCTAATCATTTTCTCTTTTATCATAAAATAACGAAAAGAACCTGTCTTGTGGCAGGTTCTTTTCGTTATAGTAATAGTTGTTAAAAACTTGTATTTATACGTAAAGTAGCACTTGTAAAAATGATTTTGGAATATGAATTTTTTCATGTATTCATATCATAAATCTTGTCTTTCTAAGTATAAGTTTTATTTTAATATAATAAAATGAATATATAAGACGAATTTTGACAAAAGAATATATATACTTTTGTTATGCTATGAAAGTTATTAATTTGTAATATATATAGGATGATTTTTTCATGTAAAAAAAAGTATTATTTTCTGTACTTATGGGCTTATATGTAATTGCTTTAAGTGCTTGTAAAAGGTGAGGAAGAAAAAGTAAAAGCAACAACAGATGAGCAAAAAATAGAAGAAGATAAAAAAGTGGCAGAGGAAGAAAAACGTAAGCAAGAAGAACAGCAAAAAGCAGAGGAAGAAAAGCGTAAGCAAGAAGAGCGACGAAAACAAGAGCAACAGAAAGCTCAGCAACAACCTGTACAACAAGAGAGAACACAAAAGCAAGAAAATACAAAACAAACAACGGGCGGGAAACCAACACGATCACAAATTTCAGTTGGTTCACATGTAGTTATCCAATTAGATAATGATTATAGTAAAACAGTGAGTGGTGTTGTGAAAGATATTTTGATAAATACAGAAACACATACATATGGAATTAAAGTGCGATTACAGAATGGACAAATGGGCCGTGTGCAAAGTGTTGGGTAATAAGAAAGAGGTCGGCCACAGATGGCCGACCTCTTTCTTATTATGCTTGGTTAGTGCGGAAGAATGGAAGCTTCTGCGCAATGTGAATTAATCCGTATGCAAGAATTAAGCACATAAGAGGATTAATGAAAAATCCGTAGCGGTTAATTGCTAAGAATAAGTTTGAGAAGATAATGTAAATAATAGAACTTGCTACTAGCATCATAACGCGTTTATGTTTAAATGAATTTAGCATGAGGCAGAAGCTGCTCAAGAATGTACCAATGATAAACACTCTATGACATAGTTGCATAAAATTATGAATACGGTATTGGTCTACAGCAGGAGCTGTTTTGAATAACTCAATTGTTTTACCGACAGTGAACCAAGAGAACCAATAAGTGAAGTCCGTCTTAAATCCATTCTTGATTAATTCCTTTGCGTATGCACCTTTGTCATCTAAGCCTTTAGCTCTCATTTCATTTACTATATTTTCATAGCCAATTTTATTGAATGGATCTGCACCGGCAATCAGTGGATCTGCACCTTGGGTTGAGAATAAAATAAATTGGTTGAGCGCTAAATAGTTACGAACAACCCATGCGCCAATAATCAAGAACGGTCCGATAAACCATAACAATCCGATTCGAATGGAGTCTTTAAATCCATATGTAAATAACACAACAAGAACAGGAATGAGCATCATTGGAGCTGGATTTGGACGGAACATAAGTAAAATTGAAACGACAATTCCAAACCATATATGGAATTTCGTTTTATTGTATTTCCATGCGAGAACAAATACATATACACATAATGCCAATAAGAATATGGATGGAACTTCTGTTAGCAATGTACGGAAGTATGTATAGTTACTTGGATAAATAGCATATAAAATACTTGCAACAATTCCATAAATGTTTTTTTCGAACAATTCTTTTCCTATTAAGAATACCAATAGCACTGTGCAAAGGTTCATGATCATGTTAATAACAGTTGCTACGTAATAGTAAGGAATTGATGTAATATCAGAAATAATCATAGCGCCAGCTAATAGTAATGGCTGACCTGGTGTGATATATGCATTTTTCCCTGGAACTTCACTAGGTTCTAAATACACATAACCAAATACACCATGTTTTAATAGTTGTTCAGCTGTTAACGAATAGTTAAAGGCATCATTTGCACCATATGTTACTTTGACTAACTCTCCATCTAATCCTGGCTGTTTTACTAAACAAAAAACGTGCAACAGGAAAGAAAGCGCCAAAATTGCATATACCGCTTTAGGCAAACTCTTAAACTTAGTAAGCAAAAATGAGCAACTCCTTTTTTATTAATTCTTTCGTATTTTTATGTGAAATCTTTAATAGTATTAAGGATTTCCAAAACATAGTTATTATATCATAAAGTAGAATATCAAAATTAAGTTTTTCAAGAATGAGTAATTTGTATGTCACAATTTAACTGTTGATTAAGGGAATATTAAGACAATACATTTATAATAGAAGCAAGTATACAGACGAAATATGTAATATATGTTATTTTAATAGAAATAGTTCTTTCGATGCGGGGGAAATTAAGACATAGAAACGAGGGAATGAATTGAAGTATGGTTCTACACTTTTTCATCTTCCGAAAAGAAGTATATTAATTTCTAGCATTATAAGTAGTATGGTGACTTTATTAGTAATAACTATGCTGTTTATGATTTTAAAGGTTTTTAATTTAGACATGATGAAAGATCATTTAAATCAAAAGCTTATTTTAAGTGTTATGATGATTTTCATATGGGGCATAACATTTTATATTACGCATTTCAATAAAAAAGAGATGTCTATACCTAGGGTATCCCTGCGAGTGCATTTTATATTATTTTTGCTAGCTCATGCAGTAGCATTATTTTATATTGTAATGCAAGTTAATATGAGTTTCATAGAGACAATGAATTGGATTTACATTTATAATATGCAGTTTATATTAAGTTTTGTAGTAATTTATGCAATATATATTCTTGTATATAATTTAATAGGTAAGGTTTTTCTAAGTATGGTTTTATCTAGCTGTACGTTAGTCATTTTAGGTATTGTGAATTATTTGAAGCTTATTTTCAGAGGGGATCCGTTATATCCTTCTGATTTCACACAAATTACGCATATGCAATCTGTTATACCGATGGTGATGGACTATTTTAGCTGGAGTTATATTTTAATCATTATCGTAAGTATCGTGGCTTGTATTGTAGCAGGGATATATATGAGAAGGTATATTCAAAATGTAAAGATTCATCTAGGAATAAGAGCCTTATTAGTAGTAGGATCTATTTTTGTTCTATATGCGTACGGTAATTTTGCGAATACATTTATGAATAAAGTATTTCAAAAATCAGGTGTAGATTTTGTTTTGTGGAATCAAAATGAGAACTATGCTTCAAATGGTTTTGTACTGGGGTTTATTAGCAATTTAGATACAACAGTTATGGAAAAACCAAAAAATTATTCTAAAGAAAATATGCTTCAAATAGCAAACGATATAAAAAAACAATATAGTGGAAATATAGGGAACGAAAAGAAAAAAGAGAAACCGAATATTATTTTTGTAATGAGTGAATCGTTTTGGGATCCGACGAAAGTAACCAACCTTTCTTTTAGTGAAGATCCTGTACCAAATTTACATCATTATATAGAAAACTTTCCTGGTGGACAAACTATTTCTCCTACATTTGGGGGAAATACGGCGAACGTTGAATTTGAGGCATTAACGAGTTATTCAATGAGTTTGTTAAAGCCAGGTTCTATACCATATCAGCAGGTTATTACAAATAAGAAAGAAATTCCATCAATCCCGACGGCTTTGAAAAAAGAAGGCTATTACACAAGTGCAATTCATTCATTTGGACGCACATTCTTTAAACGTGATGATGTATATAAGGTGTTAGGATTTGATAAGTTTAATGCAGAGGACACGATGGAAAATGTGGATATTGATGGAGATTATATTAGTGATTTAGCGATGAGTGAAGAGATAATTGCTGAGTTAGAGAAACAAAAACAACCTACATTTATTCATGCAGTTACGATGCAAAATCATTTTCCATTTACAGAGGGCCGATTTGGTGAAAATCTAATAGAAATTAGCGGGCTAGAAAATGAAGAATCAAAGGGAGAATTAGAGACGTATACAGAAGGGTTAAGACGTTCAGATGAGGCTCTTCAATATTTAATAGAGCAACTAGATAATTTAGATAGACCTACATTATTAGTATTCTTTGGAGATCACCTTCCATCATTAGGAACAAATAAATCTTTTTATAAAGAAAATGGGTATATAACGAATGAAAAAACACCGAGTGAACGTTTAGCAATGGCGCAAACGCCGCTATTAATGTATGCAAACTTTGATATGCCAAATGATAATTTAGGTTTAGTAAGCCCAATTCATTTTTCTAATCTTATTTTTGATTATGCAGGATTAAATAAATCCTCATTTTATCAATTTTTATCGGGACTTTACAAGGAAATACCAGTGCTTAGAGATGAATTAAAAGTTGATAAAAATGGGGAAGTAATCAATGATTTAACAAAGAAACAAAAAGAAATGTTAGAGCAATATAAAATGCTTCAATATGATTTACTCGTTGGAAATCAATATAGCAAAGAAATCCTCTTTTAATAAAAGAAACAAAAAGAACTTGTATAACGATACAAGTTCTTTTTTCATAGTATTTAACGGGGTAACCAGACAAGCTGGGTTTAGGGAGTATTACTTGTACATTTAGTATATATGAAAATGTAATCGTTTTATTTGTATATTTGTTAGAAATGTGTGAATTTTATGTTTTGTAAAAAATCGATTATGTTAACTTTCAATCTTGTATTGCAGTTGTTATGCATGTAAAAATTTTATCAGCTCTTTATTTAATTCATCCGCTTGATCGATTGGTGAACCATGGCCACTATTTGTAAGAGCATGTAACTGAGAATTTTTAATTCGTTGTTGCGTAAGCTCAGCACTTTTGTAAGGAATTAGTTGGTCGTGAACGCCGTGGAAGATTTTTGTTGGGACGTTAATTTTATTTAAATCTTTCGTTACATCTTCATTTGCAGCTGCTTGTAAAATTTTGATAAGGGCATAAGAAGCGGACTGCATACCGAGATAAGAAAACCATTCAAGGGTTGCAGCTCCTAAGTTTCTATTGAAAAAGGATAAAGATACATCATTTAAAAATTTTGGTAAATTAGCATACATTTGATTAATGAGAGCATCTGCTTGTTCTTTCGGTACACCGTAAGGGGACTCTTGATTTTTAACGAAAGAGGGGGAGACAGCGTCAATTAATGCGAGCTTAGAAATGCGGCGCCCATTATAGCGAGACATATAGCGAATAGAAAGAGCACCACCAACTGAGAAACCGACTAATGTAGCGTTCTCTACTTCGAGTGCTTCTAGAACAATTGCGATATCATCGGCTAATCGATCATACGTGTAACCAGTCCATGGCTTATCAGATTGCCCATTCCCTCGTATATCCATGGCGATACAGCGAAAGCCATGCTCTGGTAAAACATTGAGTTGATATTGATACATTTGATGATTTAAAGGCCATCCGTGAACGAAGAAAACAGTCTTACTACCTGGACCAGGATTAACGTCTTGCACAAAAATATGCACATCTTTCTCGACAGTAACAAACATAAATGTCCCCCTATTTTATGAATATGCTCTATCCCAAAAGCGTTGTTTTGTCATAGCTTTAATAAATTCATTTGCTAGTCGCGTAGGGTCTTGTTCTATTAAAACACCAGGCTTTCCTTCTATATTTAAAGATTGAATAATAGAAGAGCCGTTTTGGAAGGAGCCAATCGGCTTAAAGTGATTATATGATTCTACGACAAAGGAACTTGCTTTGTTAAGAAAATGATCATCCATCTTTCCGCCGATAAGAAGTAATCCATCATAAAGGAGTGGTGAGCCTGTTAAGAAAGTATCATTTACTTCCCAATGTCCATTTGACGTCCCCTGCACTATGCCTAATCGTTCGGAAACGATCACTGGTTGAAGACCTACTTGTTTGAACTGATTTATTATATATTGTGCGCTTGGCCCATCATATCCATTTGCAACAATGACACCTACTCGTAATGTATTAGGACTAAAGGTCGTATTTGCCATACTGAGTGCTGGAGATGATTTTGTAACGTTGGATTCTTGCACATTTGGGACTTTTGCTCCGAGAGCTTCTGCAACTAAAGTAGCCAATTCTGTACTAATATGTCCAATCATATCAACGACTTGTTGGCGGACAGATTTACTTTTGACTTTTCCTAATTCAAAGGAGAAAGCTTGTATAATATGGATTTTTTCGACGTGACTCATACTATTCCAAAATAAACGAGCTTGAGAGAAGTGGTCTTTGAAGCTAGCAGCAGTTTCCCTTGTTTTATGACCAGATACAGTAGAAGGATATGTAACGAACCCCCCCTTTGTCCCAGGTACAGTATAAGGAGAATTATTTGCTAAGGAATTGTTATGGTAGGCAACGTTTCCTTTGTCGATTATATATTTAGATGCACCATCTCTTTGATTGTTATGAAATGGGCATATTGGACGGTTAATCGGTAGTTCTTGATAATTTGTACCAACGCGTGCTAATTGTGTGTCTGTATAAGAAAAGAGTCTACCTTGTAAGAGAGGGTCATTGGTAAAGTCAATACCACGAATGATACTTCCAGGGTGTAGTGCCACTTGTTCAGTTTCAGCGAATACATTATCTACATTGCGATTTAAGGTCATTTTCCCAATGATTTTAACGGGAAAATCTTCTTCAGGCCAAATTTTCGTTGCATCTAATATATCGAAGCCGTATTTAAATTCGTCCTCTTCTTCTAAAATTTGAATGCCAAGTTCGTACTCAGGATAGTTTCCAGCATTAATATTTTCCCACAAATCACGGCGATGGTAATCTGGATCAGCACCACCTAGTTTTTGTGCTTCATCCCAAATTAACGAATGAACGCCGAGCTTTGGCTTCCAGTGGAATTTCACGAATCGTGACTTTCCATTTTTATTAACGAAACGAAATGTATGAACGCCAAATCCTTGCATCATTCGAAAGCTTCTTGGAATTGTACGATCGGACATAATCCACATCATCATTGCAGCTGATTCTTGATTATTGGCGATGAAGTCCCAAAAAGTATCATGTGCTGTTTGTCCCTGTGGAATTTCATTATGCGGCTCTGGTTTAAGGGCGTGAATAAGATCAGGGAATTTAATGCCATCTTGAATAAAGAAAATGGGAATATTGTTTCCTACTAAATCAAAATTTCCTTCTTCTGTATAAAATTTAACGGCGAATCCTCTTACATCTCGATTCGTTTCATTTGCTCCTTTTGATCCAGCTACTTCAGAGAAACGAATGAAAAGCGGTGTTTTTTTTGAAGGGTCTTGTAGAAAATGGGCCATTGTTAGCTCTTCTAAAGATTCATATAACTCAAAAATGCCATGTGCTCCGTATCCTCGTGCGTGAACGACTCGTTCTGGAATTCGTTCACGGTCAAAGTGAGAAAGTTTTTCTCGCATAAGGAAATCTTCTAGAAGGGTAGGGCCACGATCTCCAGCTGTTAAAGAGTTTTCATCATTTGAAATTTTAACACCTGTATTTGTTGTCATCTCCTTTCCTTCATTTTCACGCGTGAAAGATTGGAGTTGTTCTATCTTTTTATTTTTTTTGCCGTCCATAAAAACACCTCCCATAATATACGTATTATTGTTTATGGTTTTTATGCTTGTATATAGCATGAAGATGTTGCATCGTTGGGATGATTTTCCTCAAATTTGCGATTTATCTTTGTTTGTCTATGAAAATCATTTATTATAATAAATGGTATTCTTCGAGATATTATTTTGAAGGGGTGTTGAAGTGAAAGAAAGTTTTCTATCATATAAAGAAGAAGAAAGGAATGCAAAAATCCTTTTATGGGTGTTATATGTTATTGTTATTGTATATCAAATTTTCTATGCAATTGTATTAGACAATAAATCAATAATGGATAAGGGATACAACATAGTATGGCAAGTTATTTGCGGAGTAGCAATACTGTGCGTGAATATATATTTAATGAAAAAAGAGAAGGCAAACCTTGTTAAATATGCATGGATATTTGCATACATAGGGATAGAAATCGCTAATATATTTTCGTATATTTTTATAATAAGGCGGCGTTTGATGCGACAAATATAATAGAAATTATTCTCATTTTCTTTGTACCCATATTTTTAAATAAAAAATTTTATGTAATCTTACTTTCTTCTATTGTAGGAAAATATTTAATTTATTTATTTGTATTAGAGGAAATAAAAGCATTTATGTTCCTTATTATGTGTACACTTATGTTAATAGCTGCATATATCATTTTAAACCGATTTTTACAATATCTTTCAGCTGTAAAGGAAAGTATTGCGATTGCTAGTGAATCACAAAAATTAGCAGTAATCGGAAAAATGGCAGCGACGGTTGGACATGAAATTAAAAATCCACTCGCTTCATTAAAAGGATTTACGCAATTACAAAGAGAGAAGCATGAAGAGGATCCTGTTTATAAACGTATGATCTTTGAAATAGAAAATATGAATAATATGATAAGTGAGTTGATGGAAGTTGCTACATGCAAGCCTTCTATTTATAAGAAACATGATCTAGGTAAAATTGTATTACAAGCAACAACAACTCTTCGCGAAAAAATGAATGAATTAAATGTGCAGCTTATTTCTAATGTGGGAGAACAAACAATAGAAGTTGAATGTGATGAACGAAGAATAAGAGGAGTCTTTCTATATACGATAAAAAATGCTTTAGAAGCAATGGAGCAAGGTGGCATATTACATTTACGGTTAGAAAATAAAGGGAAAGAGTATGTGATGATCAGCTTAATTGATAATGGTCATGGTATTAAGCAAGAAAACTTAGCCCGTGTTACAGAGGCCTTTTATACAACGAAACAAGATAAAATTGGTCTGGGTCTTACAGTAGCGAATCGAATTGTCGCCGAGCACCTTGGTGAGTTACATATTTCAAGTGAAAGAAATACTGGAACGAGAATAGACATTATTCTGCCAAGGAAGTGTGGAAATACTGAAATTCAAGTGGAAGAAAAGCTAGGAGTTACCATATGAATAAAGGCTATATATTTAAAAATGAAGAAATAAAGGCGTTGAAAGTATTTTTAAGTTTATTTTTTATTATATTTTTTGTGTATGATCTTGCCTATGAATTTATCGTACCTTTGATCGCGGGAGAGCAAGAAGGCGTAGGAAAGTTTGAAGATGGTTTAGGTTTATGGCTTTACTTTTTGATGGTAGTATTGTTTTGCATTGGAATATACTTTATGAAATGGAAGAATGTTTTTGCGGTAAAGTATATTATTCTAATTGGCTATAATGTATTAGATTGTATCCACAACATTATGATTTATTATGGTAGCGATGCGGAATTTGACGGTGGAAATATAGTAGAAGTATTTTTTATTTTGTTTGCACCAATCTTTGTGAATAAAAGATATTTCTGGTTAGTTCCAGCGATACTTGTCGGGAAGTACGCTTTTACAGGAATCATTATTCAATCTTCTCTCGTTTTAATCCCAATGGCATTATATAGTGTATTTACTATTATATGTTGGATTATATTTTTGAGGGTTCAGTCTTACGTTCGTACGCTTGAGATGATGGACAAAGAAATAAAACAAACAGAAAAACTAGCAGCTGTTGGAAAGATGGCAACGGTTATTGGTTATAAGATTAGAAGACCTTTAGCAAACTTAAAAAAACTTGTGAATAAACAAGCAGACAAGCATCCAGAGGATAAAATTTATAGTGATATTATGAAACAAGAAGTAGATCGGATTCATATAATTGCTACAGAACTTAGTGGATTTGAGAAATCTAAATCACTAGAATCAGAAACTCATAACATACAAGAAATTATCTCTTATGTTATTCGAGTTATGGAAAAGCCTGCTTTAAAACAAGGAGTCCACATACAAGGTATTTACAGTAAAGACTTACCATCAATTACATGTGATGAAAAACGATTAAAACAGGTCTTTTTTAATTTAATTAAAAATGCAATTGAAGCAATGTCAGTTGGCGGAACAATTACGATTAAAGTTACTGTAAAAGAAGGAATCATCGTTCAAGTGAAAGATGAGGGATGCGGCATTCCGAAAGATAAAATTCCAAAGTTAAACGAAGCCTTTTATACAACGAAAGAAACAGGAACTGGTCTAGGTTTAGTAGTTACAGAAAAAATTATTAAAGATCACAACGGTAAAATGAGTTTTGAAAGTGAAGTTGGGGTTGGAACGACGGTTGAGGTTATGTTACCACTGCATTAACTACAAAAAACATCACTTATTTGGAAGTGATGTTTTTTTATTTTATCCCGCTATTTGCCGGGCAGCCCGATTGGTGAGGGCTGATTAAAGTTTCACTTTATCTATAAAGAATGTATGATGTGTTTTTAATATCAAAATGTTTTTTGAAAGTTTTCATTATGGATTTTCCGGGGGGAATTTAGACTATAAAAATTAATTATTTTTTTCTGAAAAAACTATTTTCTTTTTTGGGTTTTAATGGTATATTCAAAACACGATAAATAAATTCCTATATTTGGCACACTATTCGAAAGGATAGGTCGCAAAGCTAAGAGTCTAAAGTAATGAAAATTACTATGATAGTCTGGTTGCAGTTTGGATTTTCACACATAGTTGTATGTATGAAAATCGAAGAGGCAACTGGACTTTTTGTTTTCTTAAAAAAAAATAAATGGGCACACTGTTCGAAAGAATAGGTCGCAAAGCTAAGAGTCTAAGGTAATAAAAATTACTATGATAGTCTGGTTGCAGTTTGGATTTTCACACATAGTTGTGTGTATGAAAATCGAAGAGGCAACTGGACTTTTTGTTGTCTCAAAAAAAATAAATAGGCACACTGTTCGAAAGGATAGGTCGCAAAGCTAAGAGTCTAAGGTAATGAAAATTACTATGATAGTCTGGTTGCAGTTTGGATTTTCACACATGTTGTGATATATGAAAATCGAAAAGGCAACCAGGCTTTTTATTTTTTCAGAATACACATTATGATTGTAAATTTAGTCGATTAATACATTTAATGTTCGGAATATTCGGTGCATAAAAAGCGAGGGAGGGAAGTACATTGCAAAATCAAATAGGGAAATTTGGGCGTATACTTCTCGCTGGAGGAATATTATTTACACAAGTTGGTGTGCTAGACTACTCTGCAACGAAAGTTTATGCGGTTACAAATGACGAGCAAGGACGTTTTATCGTTCATATGGATAAACAAGAAATAAAAGTTGATGAAAATGTAGTATTAAAGATTACAAATACAAATAAACAAGATGCTAATATCGAGCTGAAATTATCTAATGAGCAGCTCTTTAATGAAGAAGAAACGAAAAAAATGAATGAAAATAATAAAGCGATTCAAAACATTTCAGTAACAGAAGATCACATTGTAAAAATTGAAAAGAATGAACAAAGTAATTTTATCGGTGACGTATATGTAGTCATTCAAATGAAAAAAGCTGGAGAGTACAAATTTGAACCGATAGTGAAGTTTGAAGGGAATGAAAAGAAAATTGAATCTCCTTCTCTACATGTTGTAGAGAAAAAAGAGGCTTTAAATGTAGCTATTTCTGATGAAAATCCAAAGGCTTCAGAGGAAGTTGTGAAAAAAGAAAAAAATGAAAAAGTAAAAGTATCGGAAGAAAATAAAAAACAAGAAATAAAGCCTACTAATGCTGAAGTTCCAAAAGAAACGAATACTTTAGAGAAAGAAAAGGTTAATGAAGAACTCGTATCAAAGGAAAATGAATTAAAAGAGAGCAATAAGGTAAACGAAAATAATCAGGAATTACCTGCTATTCAAGCTGAGAAGGTATTAAAGAGCCAATCTCTACTAGCTGCTAGTCCTGTTACAAGTATTCTTAGATATCCAAATGTAAAGGTAATAAATAATAGAACAGGTGAAGGGCCTTCTATCCCGGGTAAATATGCTTTTAGATTTGTTTGGAGCCCACAAGTAACATATGAGGTAAAGGGTAGTAGCAATGACAGAACTGGTCAAAGTCAATATACATTTAGAAATTCAAATAGAGAACAGTACGTATTAGTAAAAAAAGCTGGTGAATATCAAGGGAAATGGATTGATGTCCGTATTAATATTCACTCTATGACAGCTTCATCTGTAGATGTTAAAACACCAATAACTAAAGGTGATGCAAAAAACTTTTTACAATTATATGGGAACGGAAGGTCAGGACAAACTTATAATGCTTCCTTTGAATTTTATGAACACGGAACAAGTAAAAAAGTACCATTAACGGCAATGTGGAATTTCAAAAGGATAAATAGTTATAAAAATGTAACGTTACGTAATGATGGTAGTCATTTAACGAATTTATACGTGTATGATACGAGTTCAATTAGGTATCAAGACAAAGGGAATAATAAAATAGAGTTTTCTGGAACAGCAGGCCCAGTAGCTACTCCAGAAGCAGATATGACAATTACATTTGATAATTTAACAGAATTACCGCTAGAAGTTAGATTAAATGCTTCAGGTGTTAATGTATCATACGACCAATTAGCGATTGCACAAATTGAAATTCCAGCTCCAAGTGTAATAGGAGATATCGTGGAAGATAATTCCCGTCAACTTTCTTATAAGGTATATCAAAATATGCCTGCTCAATCGAAAGATATTCACTATGCGAAATCTTTTGTATTAGAAAGTGAAGTGAATAAGGATTTTACTGTGAATGATGTTTCCATTCAAGATGTGGAAAGTGGAGATGATGTAAGTAGCTTCTTTGATATTAGCAGGAAAAACAATAAGGTCACTGCGGTTGCGAAAGCAAATGCGCTAAAAACAGAAGAATTCAACGGGAAAATTTACGAGATGACAATTACAGGTTCTCCTGTAAAAGGTGCTGATGTAATGAAATATTATAAAGATGGTTATCTTGAAATACCGGTGTCAGCTAAAAACTATTTAGATGACGATAAGAATGGGCAAGATAGTAATCGAGATGGAATCGCAAAAATAAGGTATAAAGGTATTCCGACTGGGAAACCAGTCCCACAAAAAGTAGTGCAAGGAACAGATTTAACAAAAATGGATATTTCTAAATTTGTGACAGATTTATCTGTAGATACGAATTTGGATGTAGATAAACCAATATCAGTAATGAAGTTAATCAATATTCCGGATACAAAAACAATAGGGAATCATACTGTAACGGTTGTAATTGAAACGAAGCAAGGTGTACAAGCGGAGATTCAAGTACCGGTTACTGTCGTTGATGGGACTTTAAAGTTAGTAGACGTACCAAAAGAAATTACCTTTGGGGATGTAACAATTCCATCGAAAACAACGACATACACACCGAAGGCGATTTCAAATTCTTTAAAGGTAACCGATAATCGTGTTAAAAAGCAAAAATGGAGTGTATATGTAAAGGAAATTACACCATTAACTTCAGCGCAAAATGACACATTGACGGGAGCATTGATTTACAAACGAAATGGAAAGGATACACCTTTAAGTAATTCTAGTATAGAAGCATTCTCGTATACTTCTAAAAACGACGAGGAGGTTTCATTAAATTGGAAGGAAAACGAGGGAATTCATTTACAAGTAAAACCAGGGCCGAATGTCAAAGCAAATACAAAATATGCTGGACAGCTAGAATGGACATTAACCGATGCTCCTCTCTAAAAATATATGAAATATATAAATTTTAGAAAGGAGAGAGTAATGAAAAAAATAGTTGGTATTATCGTTTCCACAGTTATATGTGTGCCGTTTCTTATGGCAAATGTAGTAACGGCTACAAGTACGAATTCAAAAGCGGGTATTACATTTTCGAATAGCTATACACCAAATACATCAACTGATCCGACAAAGATAAATACAAAAAAAGAGACAGTTGATAAAAATAAAAATGGAGATAAATATTTACCGAAAACAGGAGGCCAGACACGGGACTTCAAACAATATATAGGATTGTTTTCGATTGTTTTATCTCTATATGTATTCAAAAGAATTAGGGGAAAGCAAGTGTATTCAAAATAAAAAATAGATGAAAACAGAGAAAAGGGGAAGGTACATATGAAACTAGCAAAATTAGCATTAATCGGTGCAGTATCATTAACATCAGTTGCAGCAGTAGGAACTTCAGCATTTGCGGAAGAGAAAGCAAATATGAAATCAAAAACCGATGTAACGTTTATTGAAGATACAAGCACAACAGATCCAAACAATCCAGAAAATCCAAATGAAAAAGTTACACCAGAGAACCCTGATGACCATGAAAAAGGAACAAAAGGTCCATTAAGTATTAACTACGTTTCTAACTTACACTTCGGCGAGCAAGTTATCTCTGGTAATGATCAAACGTACTTTGCAAAATTGGATAAAGTGAAACAAGGGAGCAAAACAGTTGAAGTACCTAACTTCGTATCTGTAACAGATAACCGTGGTACAAATGCAGGATGGAAATTGAAAGTAAAGCAAAATGCACAATTTAAAAGTGGTAATAGTGAGTTAACAAATGCAGCTTTAAGCTTAAGTAACCCAGCTGTAAATTCTGTAACTGATGCACAATATGCACCTACAACATTTAAAAATAAAGTAACGCTAGCTCCAGGTGGAGATGCGGTGGAAATTACTACTGCCGCAAAGAATAAAGGTATGGGTGATTGGACGACTGCATTTGGTAAAGGAACAGAACAAGGTAAACAGAGTGTGAGCTTATTCGTACCAGGTACGACGGCGAAAGAAAAAGGTGCGAAATATTCAGCTGAGTTAACTTGGACTTTAGAAGATACACCAAACTAAGCTTATACAAGATTGAAAATTAAGAATGACTGAATTTTAAAAAAAGATTATAAAGGGGTATAAAACTATGAAACTAGCAAAAATAGCATTAATTGGAGCGGTAACATTATCATCAGTATCAGTAGGGACGTCTGCATTTGCAGCTGAGAAAGATGGCGGGAAATTAGACTCAAAAGCATTTATTAAATTCGAGAAAAATACAGATAAAATTGATGTTGTTAATCCAGAGAATCCAGATGAAACTGTAGATCCAGTTGATCCAGATAAAAAAGGTACAGATGGTCCACTAAGTATTGATTATGTATCTAACTTCAACTTTAAAACACAAAAAGCATCAGGGAATAACGAAATCTACTTTGCAGAATTAGATAAAGTAAAGAAAAAAGTAGACGGTTCTGTAATTGACGTGCCGAACTACGTTCAAGTAACAGATAATCGTGGTACAAATGCTGGATGGCATTTAACAGTAAAACAAAATGGTCAATTCAAAACTGCAGATGATAAAGCGTTGGATGGTGCAGCATTAACATTAAAAAATTCAGCTTTGAAATCAAACGCAGGTAGCGACGCACCAACAGCAGAACAATCTATCACATTAAATCCAAGTGGTGCAGCATCTGATTTAATCGATGCAAAAGAAAACCAAGGTATGGGTACATGGGTAAATACGTTTGGTAAAGATGCAACAGAAGCGAAACAAAGCGTAGAGTTATCTGTACCAGGTAAAACGAAAAAAGAACAAACACAATACACAACTTCACTAACTTGGGAACTAACAGACGCTCCTATGTAAGTAAGAGGAATTTTAAGATAAAAGAGGAAAATGAGAAGAGATAAGGGAATGGCTTTAACCTTATCTCTTTCTTGTCTATAAAATGGATATGAAGGGGACTACATAAGAGATGGTAAAAAAACTATTTACTAGCTTACTATTAATTACATTCTTCATGGTAAACGCTTTTTCAGTATATGCGGCTGAAATGAAATTCGCTGTGACAGCAGTTATACCAGAAAATCAAATTGATAAAAATCAAACGTATTTTGATTTGAAAATGCAACCTGGACAAAAGCAAACAATTCAAGTCCAAATGAAAAATGATACGAATAAAGAAGTTGTGGTAGAATCGTTTGCTAATACAGCAATTACGAATAGCAATGGTATTACAGATTATAGTACAGTAGAACCAAAAACGGATTCTACTTTGAAATATCCGTTTTCTAAAATTGCTAAAATGCCAAAAGAAACGAAAGTCCCAGCTAACAGCATAGTGACAGTTGATATAAACTTGGAAATGCCAAGTGAGTCGTTTGATGGTGTTATTTTAGGTGGTTTATACTTTAAAGAAAAAGAAGATGAGAATGCAAAGAAAAAAGATGAAGGTGTGCAAATTGAAAATAAATATGCATACGCAATTGGCGTTGTTTTAAAAGAGACGGATGCTGAAGTAAAACCAGACATGAAATTAAACGAAGTAAAGCCAACACAAATTAACGGGCGTAACGTTGTTACTGCAAATTTACAAAACGTAAAGCCAGCAATGTTAAAAAATTTAAGTGTTGATGCAAAGGTATATAAAGAAAAAGGTACAGACGTTTTATTTGAAGCGAAAAAAGAAAATTTAAGAATGGCGCCAAACTCAAACTTTGATTACGCTATTAGCTGGGAAAACAAAGCGTTTGATCCAGGAATGTACCGAGTAGAAGTGAAAGCCACTGATGGCGATCAAAAGTGGGAATGGACGAAGAAATTTACAATTGAAGGAAAGACAGCCGATAAGTTAAATGATACAGCGGTAGAAGCGAAAAAAGACTACACGCTATATTACATTATCGGCGGAGTACTACTGGTAATTATATTATTAGTTCTTGTGTTCTTCTTAGGTAGACGTTCTAAAAAAGAGGACGATAACGAAAAATAATATATTGATAGTGTAAAAAGAAAATAATGGATGTTTTACTATGAAAAATATATAATGGCTTTGTCTGTTATTTGTTGTAGTTCATTTATATTTCTATTTGTTGACCCGAATCTCGGGTCTTTTTTTATGGAATGAATTGCTATATATCAGTAATGAGAAAAACAGAATATACAGCACTTGCAGCATGAATATAAAGAGGGGTTGTATACTCTCTCAAAAATAGGTTTCCAGCTGTAATACTGTTAGCACCAGTAAATTCGGTGCTAACAGTAGGTTCGTTTTCTGGCACAACGAAAGCATTTACGTTGGTACATGTACTTTCTCATTTATCTATTTTTCTGTGGTCAATTGTATTGTGTATATAAATTTAAAAATGATAGCGTTAGAGCCACCATTTCTCCTGAGGAAGCAAAATAACATCCACATCAAAATTCTCTTTAAACCAATCATACATCAATGTCTCTTTCACTAAATATTCAGAGGCAGAGTGTGACACCCCAATTAGAGACATATTTGTTTCTTTTACATAATCCATAATGAGCGAGTATTTATGTCGCCCGTAATCATTGTCGATATGGCAATGGATTTCTCCTGTAATATATGCTTCGGCACCTTTTTTTTCTGCTTCCTTCATTAAAGATACAACATCGCCACATCCAGCGATAATTGCGATTTTTTTGATGGAATCATGTCGTTTACCTTCGAAGTCTGTGTAAGGGATCTGGAAGAGTTGTTTTAGATGTTTTTGGAGTGCTTCTGTTGATGTTTCATCTATTTCACAAATAAGGCCAACTGGTTCTTGTTCTGGACCTCCATATGCAAAGTCGTCCACTACAGTAGCGTTTAATGCTTTTGCAATTGAAATACTCGTTCCATGCGTTTGATGAAAATCCATTGGTACGTGACATGTATATATAGAAAGTTGTTTTTCTTTTATTCCTTGCAAATATTTTTCAGGAATTGGTATGAAACCGCGGCCTGATCTTCCAATTGGATCACCGCACTCCATTACAAGGGGATGGTGCATAAAGAGTAAATCACCGGGTGTGGATTGTGAAATGAATGTTTCAAGAACGTCATCTGTAGGGAATACAGCTAAAAATACTTTGTTTACATTTTCAGATCCGTGCATCATAAGGCCGTTAAATAAATCTACAAAATTTGCTTCGAAAAATTGTTGCCAAGGAAATTTGATAGGATCATATACGGCTGGGATAAATCGACTAAAGGCACTATCTTTTCCGTATTTTTCAATTTGAAATAAGTGATCGAGTGATTGCTCTATTTTTTTTAAGGCTGGCATGTTTAATAATCCTCCTTAAGATGATTCTTGCTTTATGAGTTGTTTGTATTCTTCGTAGCGAAATAAGAAGCGATAGGAAACAAATAAAGCCTAGAATCCAGCCGATAGAAGGAGAATAGGGAAGTACATGCTGTAATAGCATTTCGCTAGAAATGAAGAAACTACCAAATAGACTTAATAAAATAGGATATCGTTGTAGTTTGAACACGGATAGCAAACCTCCTTTCTCCTGTATGAACTACTCATAAAAGCTCGATTGCTGAAACTTTATCACATACATTGTATATTAGTCTTAATTTTCTGTATATAAATTTTAAGAAAAATGGTGATACAATATATGAATGATAAGAGAAGAGAGGATGAAGATTAACATATGTACGTTACTGTAACAGAAGCAGCATATAAAAAGATTATGGATACGATTCCAAGTGAAGCGAAATATATAAAGTTATTTTACGATAATGAGGGTTGCGGTTGTGTCATGAGCGGAATCATCGATTTAGTAGCTGTAGCAGAGAAAGATGAGCGCGATGTGGATATTGAATCAAGCACAATGAATTTTATCGCTGATCGTACAAAGCTTGTATTTATGGACGATAAGTTAACGGTTGATTGGCATGAAGGTGGAGGAACTTTTCAGTTGAAGAGCCCAAGCCAGTTTTATAATCCAAATATGAAATTACACGTTCGAGTATAGTAAAGGAAAGGTGATTCCAAAATGTATTTTGGAATCACCTTTTTTTATTTTATAAGTCGATATATTTGGGAAGTCGCCGATATAAATGGAGTTGCGCCAATATAATTTCATTTACCAAAACGTTTCATATAATAAAAAGTTTTTTCACATAATGAAATGTACACATGATTGAATTTTCTGTATAATTTTCTTTGCGGAGGGGATACGCATGAGAAGATGGGGAATTGAGTTATTAATTTTAAGTGTTGTTATTATTTGGGGGATTAACTATACAATTGCGAAGTATGGACTTTTAGAATTTACAACAATTGAGTTTACCGCACTTCGTATGATGGCGGCGGCACCGCTCCTGTTACTTCTTACTTTTTTTATTGAAAAGTCGGTTTATATGGAGCGAAAGGATATACCTAGATTAATCATCGTTAGCGTTGTAGGTATTGTACTGTATCAAACGTTATTTATGGAAACTGTCAAATATACATCCGCTACAAATGCCTCTTTACTCATTTCTATTTCACCTATTTTTACAACTGTATTTGCGATTTTTCTGAAACAAGAAAAGTTTTCTTCTCGAAAGCTCATAGGTTCTATCATTGCCTTTAGTGGTGCAGCATTAGTTTTAGTAGCAGGACATTCACTTGCTAGTTCTTTTTATGGCAATGGAATTGGACTTATTACATCAATATGCTGGGGGCTTTATCCTGTTTTAGCAGGACCATTAATTAAAAAATATTCAGCACTACGTGTTACCGCATGGTCAGCCTTAGTTGGCGCGATTCCGCTTTTATTGTTAAGTGGACCATATGTATTTATAATGCCATTTCACATTACACACGGAATGACACTATTCGCCTTACTATATTCCATTTTCTTTGTAACAGTATTCGGCTTAGTCATGTGGTATGTTGGTGTTCAAAAAATTGGGGCGTCACATACGATGGTATATATGTATATAACGCCGCTTGTAGCTGTTTTATTTGCAGCTATCTGGGCAAATGAATATGTATCGTTTCAACAAATCATCGGTGGAATTATCATTTTTTTCGGTCTATGGTTTGTGAAATCAGAGAAAGTAAAAGTTCATTCTACTGCGGGGGAACCTATATCAAAATAGGAAAACAGATCACCTATGATCTGCTTTCCTATTTTTTTATTTTTGGTAAGAAGATGAGAAATAAGATAGCAGTAATAAGTGGAATTAAGTTTAAAAATGGAATACGGAAGAGTGTAATAAGAATAATACCTGGAAGAAGAACACCGAGGACAGCGTAAAAAATGCTATGGTTTTTCGTGTACCAATACAATGAAAGTCCGATAAGTGCAGGGATAATGAGGTGAATGAGAGCCATTAAAAAATAAATCATTAGACGCCCCCTTTATTTGTGTGCTTATTACATCATATCCGTATGTTCATAGATTGATATCATTTTTTTCATAAATGGACGAAAAAAGTTTGGAAAACCGTCACAAAATATGAGAATATGATGTTCGAAATCTTGTATAATATTATTTCCTAAAAACATTTAAACAACATAAACATACGGTTTATTTTGTTTTTAATTTGAGTGAAATGGATGTAAGGAATATGAATTTGAAAGAAATTTTTTGTTGAATAGATAAGAACGAATGAAGAGAGGTACAGCATGATTAGTATGTCACTAAGATCATTTAAAATCCAATCGTATTATATACTAGGTATTTTGTTACTAGGTTGGATGTTAACACCGTTTTCAGCCCACTTTTTAGGCGCTGGAATTGGGCTTATTGTAAGTATGTATTGCGTTTGGCTTTTAGGGAGAAGAATTGAGAAGCTTGGAGATAGTATTGTAAAGAAGACGAAAGCACCGACACTCGGTATGTTTAACCGTTTTGCAGCTGCCATTTTGGGTGCTATTATTATGTACGAAATTGAGCACCACATGGTTATGTGGGCATTTGCAGTAGGGATTATGGGTGGTTATTTCTTAATCGTTGTGAATTTAGGATACTATAGCATGAAAGATGAGAAAGAATTAACGAAGAGCTAAAAAAGATAAAAAGATAAAAAACCTCTTTTGGATGGAATAGAGGATCCAGCGAGGGATAGAAGCGGTCAGAGCCTCTTTTAGCCTCATGCGATGTGAAACCAGAGAGATGTAATGAGTAGGGATATAATTTATATGTTCGAAACCGTGATTTGTCCCTGTGGAAATAGGTTTACTCTGGGATAAGTGATTCAGTGATGGATAGTACAACAGGAAGCGAAACTTTGCCTGAAATGCAGGTTTCTGCTTCTAATAAGTTAACATGAAATCACGTATTAGTAGGACTTTTATGTTCTTTAAAAAATTTGGATATAATACAACAAATTATTCCGATAATTAGAATAATATATTTTATCGTTTCACTTGTATGCTCAAATAAATTAACGTTAAGCATTACAAGTCCCCAAAAAATTTGGATCGCTCCGTAAATGAATAAAATTTTTCCTGCACGAGAAAAATTTTTCATAGGCTTCACCCTTTCCTGTATATGTAAATTGTATCATAAAAAACTAAAAATGAATGAGTATAAAATGAATTTTCTGTAATTTATTGAACTAAGTCACAGATGAAGAGATTAACGTTTCACTTTATATAAGATATAAAAAGAAGCTTACGTAAAAACGTAAGCTTCTTTTTTATGTAAGTGTGTGTAACCGTTAAGCCGCATTGGGTTTTGTCGGTGAGTACGCGAAACTTTACGGTTACACGACACTTATTCATATGAGTAAAGGGTTATTCCAACAGAAAGTGTTAATTTAAGCGATTGGGCCGCCTAAGTTAATAATATCTTCAGAAACGCTTTCGAACTTTTTGAAGTTCTCTTTGAATTCATTTGCAAGCTCGATTGCTTTTGCTTTGTAAGCAGCTTTATCAGCCCAAGTTTGTTCAGGCATTAACACTTCGTCAGGTACACCTGGTACGTGAAGTGGAACTTCAAGACCGAAGATGTCATGTTTAGCTGTTTCAGTTTTTGCAAGTTCACCGCTTAATGCTGCTTGAATCATTGCACGAGTATAACCTAAGTTCATACGTTTACCAACGCCGTATTCGCCGCCAGTCCAGCCAGTGTTTACTAGGAATACTTTCGCATCGTGTTTCTCGATTTTTTCACCAAGCATTTCAGCGTAGCGAGATGCATCAAGTGGTAAGAATGGTGAACCGAAGCAAGTTGAGAATGTAGCTTGCGGAGATGTAACACCGCGCTCTGTTCCTGCTAGTTTACTAGTGTAACCACTTAAGAAATGATACATAGCTTGCTCTTTTGATAACTTACTGATTGGAGGCAATACGCCAGATGCATCAGCAGTTAAGAAAATAATAGTATTTGGGTGTCCAGCAACACTTGGCAGTACGATATTGTCGATCGCATGCATAGGGTATGCAGCACGAGTATTTTCTGTTAAAGTAGTATCGTTGTAGTCTGCGATACGCGTTTGGTTATTAATGATAACGTTTTCTAAAACAGATCCGAATTTGATTGCATCGAAAATTTGTGGTTCTTTCTCGTGAGAAAGGTTTACACATTTTGCATAGCAACCGCCTTCAATATTGAATACACCGTTATCAGACCAACCGTGCTCATCATCACCGATTAATTTACGGTTTGGATCAGCAGATAAGGTTGTTTTACCTGTTCCAGATAAACCGAAGAATAGTGCTACGTCACCTTCTTCACCTACGTTTGCAGAGCAATGCATAGAAAGAATATCTTGTTCAGGTAGTAAGAAGTTCATAATAGAGAAGATTGATTTTTTCATTTCTCCAGCGTATTCTGTACCACCAATTAGTACAATACGTTTTTCGAATGAAACCATAATGAATGCTTCAGAGTTTGTACCGTCAACAGCTGGATCAGCTTTGAAATTCGGTGCAGAAACAATTGTGAACCCTGACTCATGAGTTGTTAATTCTTCTTCAGTTGGACGAATGAATAATTGATGTACAAATAAATTGTGCCATGCATATTCATTAATAACTTGAATTGGTAGGCGGTAATTGCGGTCAGCGCCTGCAAATCCTTTGAAGACGAATAACTCTTCTTTTTCTTTTAAGTATTCTAAAACTTTAGTATATAATTTATTAAAATGTTCTTCAGAAATCGGTTGGTTCACAGCTCCCCAAGCAATTTTGTCAGCAACCGATGCTTCTTTCACAATAAATTTATCTTTAGGAGAACGTCCTGTATATTTTCCTGTTGAAGCAGAAACGGCACCAGTAGAAGTTAATTTCCCTTCATTTCGCATTAATACTTTTTCCACTAATTGCGGAACACTTAGTTGAATCTGTGCATTGCTTCCGTTCAATAATTCGTGTAAACCAATTTGGACATTCACAGTACTCATATTTATATACCATCCTTTTCATTTAATGAAATATTTCTCGTAATCCCCAACAAGAGTATAACACAATTATATAAATAATGTATACTATTTATTTCTTTTTGTTTGTGTGAATGTATTATTTCCCTATTAATATTTCATTTTAGGCGTATTGAGAAAAACTTTCAGGAAAATGTGAATATTAATTGACAAATGAATATCATTTCTTTAGTATAGGTTGGGACGGATACTCTCTTATCCCGAGCTGGCGGAGGGACAGGCCCGATGAAGCCCAGCAACCTCACTTGTATTGATAAATGCAGGTGAATAGGTGCTAAAACCTGTGCGAGGCTACAGGTCTCGAACGATAAGAGCGAAGGGCAAAAAGCAGTATGCAAGTAGCAAATTAAACCTTTCCTCTATGTAAAGTAGGAAAGGTTTTTCTGTATGCTTGTGTGGGAGAATAAATGTATGTCGCAGTTTGTGGCAAATTAAGGATGAGTTCCGTACAATATATACAATTACTGTAGGGAGGTTTACCACATGACAAAAAAACGTCATCTGTTCACATCTGAGTCTGTAACTGAAGGACATCCAGATAAAATTTGTGACCAAATTTCTGATTCAATTTTAGATGCGATCTTATCAAAAGACGCAAATGCACGTGTAGCTTGTGAAACAACTGTAACAACTGGTTTAGTATTGGTAGCGGGGGAAATTACGACTTCTACTTACGTAGATATTCCGAAAATCGTTCGTGAAACAATTCAAGGCATTGGTTACACACGCGCAAAATACGGATTCGATGCAGAAACTTGTGCTGTTTTAACATCTATCGATGAGCAGTCTGCTGACATCGCTATGGGTGTTGACCAAGCGCTAGAAGCACGCGAAGGTCAAATGACTGACGCTGAGATTGAGGCAATTGGTGCAGGAGACCAAGGTTTAATGTTTGGTTTTGCATGTAATGAAACACAAGAATTAATGCCACTTCCAATCTCGCTTGCTCACAAATTAGCTCGCCGTTTAACTGAAGTACGTAAAGATGATACATTATCATACTTACGTCCAGATGGAAAAACGCAAGTTACAGTTGAGTATGATGAAAATGGTAAACCAGTACGTGTTGATACTATCGTAATTTCTACACAACATCACCCAGATGTTACATGGGAAGAAATCGATCGCGACTTAAAAGAGCACGTAATTAAAGCTGTAGTACCAGCAGAATTAATGGATGGAGAAACGAAATTCTTCATTAATCCAACTGGCCGCTTCGTAATTGGTGGACCACAAGGTGATGCTGGCTTAACAGGACGTAAAATCATCGTTGATACTTACGGTGGATACGCTCGCCACGGTGGCGGTGCATTCTCTGGTAAAGATGCAACAAAAGTTGACCGTTCTGCAGCATATGCAGCTCGTTATGTTGCGAAAAACATCGTAGCAGCTGGTCTTGCTGACAAAGCAGAAGTACAACTTGCATACGCAATCGGTGTAGCACAACCAGTATCAATTTCAGTTGATACATTCGGCACAGGTAAAGTATCTGAAGACGTACTAGTAGAACTAGTTCGTAACAACTTCGATCTTCGCCCAGCTGGTATTATTAAAATGCTAGACTTACGTCGCCCAATTTACAAACAAACAGCAGCTTACGGCCACTTCGGACGTACTGATGTAGATCTTTCATGGGAACGTACAGACAAAGCTGCAGCTTTAAAAGAGCAAGCTGGTCTATAATATATGAAAAAAAGCTTTGCGCGGTGAGCGCAAAGCTTTTTTTATTTCGTTTTACTTACAATTTGAATACATGAACTACAATATACTTCTCCATCTAGCTCAATATACTTTTTCATATTAGTCATGCCACTTGCTGGAAATGGCATATGAATCCAAGCCTTTTCATACGTTTGTATTTCCTTTTTACATGATTTACAAAGGGTGGGTTTCTTCTGGAACATATGTAATCAACCGTTCATTTGACGTGCTTTACCTGCGCAAAAGGCACTGCTTAGTAAAAATAGTGTCGCGAATATAATGCTTACTAATGTAGCGTATGGAATTGCGCCTTTTAAGGAAAAGCCGACAGTGATTGAAGCGATGAATAAGAGGATAAATGTTGTTGTTAATTTTTTATATAGTTCCATAATATGTAGACCTCCAATTTATTTTTTAGTACAAGTTTTAAAATTGAATTCTATTATGTAGAAAATATAAGGAGTAGCTAAAGATGTGTAGTCTAGGAGTATAAGAAAGTGCACTTTCCTTTTTATGGATTAGTATACTTATATTGTATCATGTCGCATGATTGGCTTCATACATAATTGTGTAAAGATATGTATGATAAAATGAAGAAAAGTCTTTAAGAAAGGAAAGATAAAAAATGAGTGTAACTGAACATAAAAAACAAGCCCCAAAAGAAGTGCGTTGCAAGATTGTTACGATTTCCGATACACGTACGGAGGAAACGGATAAGAGCGGACAACTATTACATGAATTGTTAAAAGAAGCGGGCAATACAGTAACCTCTTATGAAATTGTAAAAGATGATAAAGAAAGTATTCAGCAAGCAGTGTTAGCTGGTTATCATAAGGAAGATGTAGATGTTGTATTAACAAATGGCGGTACTGGTATTACGAAGCGTGATGTAACAATTGAAGCAGTGTCAGCTCTATTAGATAAAGAGATTGTCGGGTTTGGTGAGTTGTTCCGCATGATTAGTTATTTAGAAGATATCGGGAGCAGCGCAATGTTAAGTAGAGCGATTGGGGGTACAATTGGGCGCAAAGTAGTTTTCTCGATGCCAGGATCGAGCGGGGCGGTTCGCCTTGCGATGAATAAATTAATTTTACCGGAATTAGGCCATATTACATTTGAGCTACATCGCCAATGAGTAGGTGGGCTGGAATTGTATTAGCGGGCGGTATGTCGAGTAGATTTGGTGAGCCGAAAGCGTTAGCGAGCTGGCAAGGTAGTACTTTTATTGAGCATATTTTGAAAGAGATGACAAGTGCGCTCCAAGAAGTTGTAGTCATTAGTCATTCTGATATAAAAGAGCGAGTAGAGCAATTCGTACAAGTTCCTGTTATAGAAGATATCCCGCACTATAAAGGGAATGGACCGCTGGCCGGTATTGTATCAGGAATGGAATACATAGAAGCAGATTGGTATGCTATTATGCCTTGCGATGCGCCAAATGTTTCGCATGAATGGTTTACCATTTTACTGGAGCAAACGAGCAATGAATATGATGCAGTTGTACCTATTATTAATGGAAGAAAACAGCCGCTATTTGCAGCGTATCATAACCGCGTGAAAGAAAAGATTTATGCTTTACTTCAGGAAGAGAAAAGAAGTATGGGGCAGCTTTTATCACAATGTAATGTGAAGTATGTTGCTGGAGAAGATGTACAAGCGAATACAGATTGGTTTATAAATGTAAATACAAAAGAAGAATATGTGCAGGCTCAAAAAGACCTTTCAAATGAATGAAAGGTTTTTTGATATACAGAATTGGGGAACAATTGCTGTATAAAGGTATGTGAGTAAGTTGATTTTAAGGGGAATTCTTAAAATCATTATACAGCAAAAACACTGTATAACCATATATTAATTTTTATGGGTTTTTATTACAAGTCTGTTTAGTTATGTTTATTTTTGCTATAATGAATATGGAAATAAATGATATTTCACCTTATGTATCATTCATTCAACTAAAATTTACAAGTGTGTAATAAACTCCCTTCGTTTTTTGAAGGGAGTTTTTCTGTTCAAGCAAGTAACTCTGATGCGGTATGCTGAAGGACTTCTTCATACTGGTTAAGTAAGCCGCGAAAGATCTCATCCCAGCTTTTTGATTTTGCAAAAGATGAAGCTGCTATTCCCATCTGCTCAAGTTTTTCTTCATTTTGCAATAAAGAATAAATGGATGATAGAAATGCATCCTCATTTTTAGGGGGACAAAGAATTCCCGTTTTTCCATCTGTAATAATATTTTTAACCCCGCCACTATTTGCACCAATGACAGGTGTGCCACATGCGAGTGATTCAAGTACGACATTTCCGAATGTTTCAGTAGCTGATGGAAATACCATTATGTTAGAACAAGCATATGCTTCAGCTAAATCTGCACTTTGTAAATAGCCAGTAAAAGTGACATTTGTTTGTGGAACAGCTTCACGCAAATTTGTTGCTAGAGGTCCGTCTCCTGCGATGAGCCAATGAATGTCGTTTCGAGTATGCGATGTTTTAACGATAAGGTTTTGCAACGTATCAATATCTTTTTCAGGAGCAATTCGTCCTACATAGGAAAGAACGTACTTCGCTGTAATATTATATTTTTTTCGGAATAGGTCTGTATTGTAAGCTGGATGAAAGAGTGTGCAATCTACACCACGTCCCCAAATGGAGAGGGCCTGAAAGCCTTTATTTTTTAATTGATGTAATGTTTCAGAGGAGGGAACAAAATTTTTTTGCATATGACTATGAAACCATTTTAAATAGTTCCAAAGCATATTGGAGAGAAATTCAATTTTGTAATAGCGTAAATACGCATCGAAATCAGTATGATAAGAACCGACAACTGGGATGTTTAACTTTTTGGCGTAATACAGTCCACAAAGTCCCATGTTGAAAGGTGTGGCAATGTGAATAATGTCAGGTTTAAAGGAATGAAGTTCCCGTTTAATACGCGGAGTAGGAAAAGAAAAGCGACATTCTGGATATAATATTGTTAACGGGATACTTCTCATCTTGTTCACATTAGCTACGAAATTATCTTCAGCTGTATGCTGAGGGGCGAAAACAGAATAGGCGATCTGTTCTTTCTGAAAGTAACTTGTTAATCGTTCTAACGTTTTCGCAACCCCGTTAACTTGTGGCGTAAAAGTATCGGTAAAAATGGCGACTCTCATCATATCACTCCTTTATGTGAAAAGTGGGATGAATTGATAAAAAGAGATGATGCCAGAGCAAGTGCCAAGGCACATGCCGACGAACACATCTGACGGATAGTGAAGTCCTAAATAAATACGTGAAATACCGACGCATAATGCTAACGGTAATAGGAAAGCAAGTAAGCTTGGATTATAGCAAATAAATGGAATGAAGACAGAGAAAACGGCTGTTGTATGACCAGACGGGAAAGAGTGGTCTTTTAATGGATGGACTGGATATTTCGCATCCTGAATTGTTAAATAAGGACGTTTTCGTGGATACCACCTTTTTAATATTTGTACAGGAATATGGCTAATTGCTAAAGAAATAGCAGTAGCGATTGCTGCTTGGTGTAAAGTCCCTTTTGCAAAAATTAAAAAGAAAAGTGTAAGTGCAATGGAGAAAGTAGCACCACCGATATGGGTAATATTGCTGAAAAAGATGTTTAATGTTTTTTGATCAAAGTAGCGATTAATTCCTTTAAAAATGTAACATTCTATTTTATATAATCCACTGACCTTCATGAAAATTCTCCTCCCTCGTTTACATATATATGGAGATATTAGCTTTTATTTTAATAAGATTTTGTTGAGGGAGTAATAATGTTTTGTAAAGAAAAAGTTAGATTTTATATAAAAAAAGCTGCCAATCTTATGGCAGCGGAAATTTACTTCTGTAATGATTTATAATATTGACCTTTTTCAACGTATTGCGTACGAATACGCTCCATATCTTTACGGTCTTCTTCTGTTAATTCACGAATGACTTTCGCGGGACGACCGAAAGCTAACGTGTTTGGTGGAATTTTCTTTCCTTGTGAAACGAGGCTTCCGGCACCGATAAAAGCTCCTTCGCCAATTTCAGCACCATCTAATATAATGGATCCCATTCCAATTAAAGCATCCTTTTTAATATGACAGCTATGTAAAATAACTTGATGCCCAACTGTAACATCATCTTCTAAAATAAGAGGATACTGAGGGCTTTGGTGGAGTGTACATTGGTCTTGTACATTTACTCGGTCTCCAATGATTGTTGCTGACACATCACCACGGATGACTGTATTAAACCAAATACTTGATTCCTCGCCAACGGAAACATCGCCTGTAATCGTAACATAGTCAGCGATAAAAGCACTACTCGCAATTTTCGGATTTTTTTCTTTGTAAGGATATATCATGTAAAGTCTTCCTTTCCTAGAGACTAGTTTTAGTGTATCAAATTATGAGAAAGAGTGAAATGGAGGAGGTCCATATGTGGAATTATGAAGCAGAGGAAGCGAAAGCTGTCATTGTTATCGTGCACGGCGCAATGGAATATCACGGACGTTACGAAGCCGTTGCGGAAATGTGGAATCATCTCGGCTACCACGTCGTGATGGGGGACCTTCCGTCACATGGAACGACTTCAAGAAATAGAGGACATATTGATTCGTTTGATGAATACATAGAGGAAGTTAAATTATGGGTGAAAGAAGCAAGAAAGTATAGGTTACCTATTTTTCTATTCGGTCATAGTATGGGTGGTCTTATTGTCATTCGTATGATGCAAGAAACGAAGAGAGAAGATGTAGATGGTATTATTTTGAGTTCGCCTTGTTTAGGGGTAGTGACTGGGCCCTCTGCTCCGCTTCAATTTGCTGCAAAAATATTAAATGTTGTGGCTCCAAAATTGCAATTTGCAACGAATCTTACGGTGGAAATGTCAACAAGGAATCATGAAGTGAGAGATGCAATGGAGAATGATTCATTGTTCTTGCGCAAAGTATCAGTGCGTTGGTATAGTGAATTGATTAAGTCTATTGAAATTGCTCATAAGAAAATAGATGCTTTTCCAGATGTTCCGCTCTTGCTAATGCAAGCATGTGAGGATAAACTTGTAGATAAAACACGTGTCCGCATGTGGTTTGATAATGTTAAAATAAGTGATAAGGCATATAAAGAATGGCCGAATTGTTATCATGAGTTATTAAATGAGTATGAGCGTGATGAAATTTTGAATTATATTCAGTCATTTACTGAAATGCATGTCAATAATATAGTAAAAACAAACAAATAAATCATTATTTGTACATTTAATAGAGGAGATGAAGGAAGAAGTGAACGTACCGAGTAATCCCATAACGCTCATGGCGAAAGTATACCGTGATGTGTTTCCGGTTGTACACCATGAGCTAGCGATGTGGAAAGAGCGTGCCTACCATATTCCGAATGATGAGCTTCATAGTCAGGCAATCGCAAGTATTGAGCATAAAACGTTTCATTGTGAGGGTGGTGGCATTTTATCGCTGCTAGCAAATGAACACCGAGAGGAATGTATTCGTTTTATCGTAGCGTATCAAACAATCAGTGACTATTTAGATAATTTATGTGATCGCAGTACATCACTTGATCCGAATGATTTTGCCGCTCTACATGAATCAATGTTAATGGCACTATCACCTGAAGTGGAAGGTGGCGGTAATTATTATCGTTATCGTGATGATCAAGATGATGGTGGTTATTTAGATGAACTTGTTGAAACGTGCCAAGATGTTTTAAAGAAAACGAAGCACTATGAAAAAATTGCTCCTGTTCTGCATGAACTTGCTTGTTATTATTGTGATTTGCAAATTCATAAACACGTGAAGTTAGAAGAAAGAGAGCCGCGCCTGAAAACTTGGTTTGAAGCACATAAAGAAAACTTACCTGAGATGAGTTGGTTTGAGTTTTCAGCATGTGCCGGTTCTACACTTGGAATTTTCTGTCTTGTAGCATATGCATTTCATGATGAATTACATGATGAAGATATTGCGAAAATTAGACAAGGGTACTTCCCTTACGTACAAGGACTTCATATCTTACTTGATTATTTCATCGATCAAGAAGAAGACCGTATAGGCGGGGATTTGAATTTCTGTAGTTATTATGAAAACGAGCAAGCTATATTAGATCGTATGAAACACTTTGTAGAAGAAGCAGAGAAGAGCATTGGTGATTTGCCTCATGCGAAGTTTCATCGTCTTATAAGCCGAGGATTACTTGGTATTTATTTATCAGATCAAAAAGTATCAGCACAAAAGAATATGCACAAAATGGCACGGCGCATTGTAAAGTACGGAGGCCTCACTTCACGATTCTTCTATTGGAACGGGAAGATGTACCGAAAGAAAATGGCGCAGTGATGAAGAAAACCACTCATGTAGAGTGGTTTTCTTTTTATTATGATCGTATTTTTGAAAATACATATATGAGAAGTTCAATCGCAAAAATAACTAAAACAGATAGTCCGAATAAAGGCATGAAAGCGCCTAATATAACCATCATGATAAAGAAAACGAGTACGCTTTTCTTATCTCTTTGCTTTGGAGGTGCTGCTAATTTTCCTTTTGGCTTTCTTGCTAACCACATTTTTACTCCGTAATAAATAAGAAGTAATAGAGATAATGTCGTTAGTAAGCATAATATTTTATTTGGCCATCCGAATAAATGTCCTTCGTGAAGTGGGATACCGTAAGTGAACCATTGTGCAAGTAATCCATAATCACGATAGTCCGTTTTTGAAATGAGTTCCCCGCTATATTGATCAAAGTAAGCTGTTATCTCTTCACTTGGTGCAACATGCATCCCTGTAATACCAGAACCGCTCGATTTCGAAACAGTAAATACACCTTTCGGATCAGCTGGTAGTGAAATAACATATGGCTTCTTTATTTCAATTCCTTTTTGTAATTCATCGACAGAAATTGCTTTCGGTTCATTTGAATTCGATTCAGGAGGAGCTTCTTTTCTTGTTGCCCACGGCAATTCTTTTACCTTTGATTCAGGCGGTGCCATGTACAATTTTGGATATCCGAGTGATTCATTAGAAGATGCAATTTTATAAATTTGGTTCCCCATAAATCCTGACCATGGCAATCCAGATGCGATTAGCAGAAAGAGAGGAATTGTAAATATAATACCGATAATAGAATGACGTCTTTTTGCCTTTTCTCGCTTATTGGATGATGGTGTGTTTTTGAATTGGCGTATACTCATGTACAATCCGGTTACAATTAAAAAGATTGTCCAGCATGCCGCAAGTTCTACAGTATAGTTGACGACAGTGCCACCAACTAAAAGAGAACTATGTAATTCCCGCATGATATTGGCAAACGTTTCACTTGCGTTTTGATCCCCAACAATTTGATTATTACTATCTAAATACACATATTTTTGTTGCCCAGTATACTCATTTGCAATCGTAAGTCTCGTATTATAATCCCCATTAAACTCACTAATTTTCGCCACGCTATAATGTGGATATTTTTTCTCTGTTAAGGAAATAGAATCAGCCATCGAAATAGATTCTGTTTGAGCGCTCTTTCCAAAATATAAATCTTTATAGATGAAATCTTCAACTTCCTCCCGAAATAAATACCCAATTCCGCTCAGTGACAAAGTAATAAGAAGCGGCGTAATAAAAAGTCCAGCATAAAAATGCCAACGCCAAAAAATGTAATGAAGCGAACGATTTACTTTCATACTTTCAGTTCCCCTAACCTTCCCTATATGAATAACTACTTATTTAATATAGCGAGATTAAGTGTGATTACTTTGAAAGAATTGTGAAGAAAGTTAAAAGTTTTTAGGGGTTTCAACGTTTATAAATGTTTCTTCTTATTTGATAAATACATTTCAACAACAGCATCAGCAAGACATTGAGAGGAATCAACAAAATCCTCACTAGCCACTACATTCAAATCAGTGCATGCGATAATTGCAGTATCTATTTCATCTCTCAGTTGTAAAACGAGCGTATTCCACAATTCGCGAGCTTCTTCAATCTCTCCAGATTTAATGCAAGTAATAATTTGATTAATGCTTTCCTGCCATTTTTCATGATGAATGTATTCTATATTACGCTTTGCAATCCCATCTTGGTAAATCCTAGCTTGAACAGTTGCTTCTGTTGCGAGAAGAGCGACTCTTTTTGTATTTTCAGGAATTGCTTGTAACGTTTCATCGACTATATTTAAAATCGGGATAGAAAGCGAACGCTGTAATTCTTCAAAATAAAGATGCGCCGTATTACACGGCATGGCAATAAAGCTTACGCCAGTACTTTCAAGTTTTTGTGCTCCGTCAATAATCGCTTTTTTCATCGCTCCGTGATCAATAGGGCGATCCATGTAAAACGGTGTTGGACACGAATAAATCATCATATGAGGAAAGTCCATATCATGCTTTGCTCCGTATATTGTTTGGCACCTTGCTACAACTGTATCGACGAATGGTCCAGTTGATTTTGGCCCCATTCCTGCTAGTATTCCGATCATTGGTTTATCTCCTTTAAGATTGTATATATCCATTATATAGGAGGATAACAAAAAAACGTGCAGTGAATGCACGTCTTTTTTTGTTATGTTTTGTCGAACAATCGATATATCCGAGAAATCGTTGATATATTGTAAGTTATGATAGATATATCGAAAAAATCGTTGATATATCCCGAGTTACGATAGATATAATTGAAAAATCGTTGATATATTCCCCCGCATTAACGGGCAGTAAAACTCCCACCTTAAAATTCGCCTGGAGCAAAGAGGTTAGGTGGGAGATAAACTGCCCATAAATGCCCGATTGGTTCAACTAATAATCAGTGGGGATGCCCCCACTGATTAAAGTTTCACTTTATCGCTTTTCAATCGCCACAATAAATGGCGGGTTATTTTGCTGGTTAATGAAGCCATATCGTAGTACGTGAGCTTGTTTTTGGTCTAGTTTTTCAGCAAATGTAAGTACAGCGTCGCGTTCTACTTGTCCTTCTGGATGTCCGTGGTAAATGACAAGAACGATGATACCTTCAGGTGCCATTACTTCTAATAGTTGTTCGATCGCTGAGATTGTTGAGTTCGGTTTTGTAACGATATGCTTGTCTCCGCCTGGAAGGTAACCTAAGTTGAAAATTGCGCCTGTTACTTTTCCTTTTGCATCTTCTGGTAATACGGATAGAAGAGTATCGTGACTATCGTGAACTAAAACAGTACGTTCAAAAAGTTCTTTTTCTTTTAGATGAGTTGTTGAGCTTTCGATTGCCTCTTTTTGAATATCAAATCCAAATACTTTTCCGCTATCTCCAACGATTTCAGCTAGGAAGCAAGTGTCATGGCCGTTTCCTAAAGTTGCATCTACAGCGTAATCGCCTTCTTTTACTGCCGTTTGCAGAAGCGAGCGAGCAAACGGTAATACACGTTCTAATTTCATTTTTGTTTCTCCTCATTTGCATATTTTCCTTGCCAGCTTCCGCGGCGTACAAATTCTGCATCGATGGAATTTAATACTTCCCATTTATTTAAGCTCCACATTGGGCCAATCATTAAATCAGGCGGACCGTCACCTGTGATGCGGTGCACAATTACGTCTTCTGGAATCATTTCAAGTTGGTCAACAACGAGACTTACGTAATCTTCAAGAGAAAGGAACTCGAGTTGTCCTTTTTCATATTGCTTCACCATTGGCGTTCCTTTTAATAAGTGAAGTAAATGAATTTTAATTCCTTGTACGTCAAGCTTTGCTACTTCACGAGCTGTTTCCATCATCATGTCGTAATCTTCAAGTGGAAGACCATTAATAATATGAGAGCAAACTCTAATGCCATGCTTACGTAATTTATTTACACCTTCCACGTAAGATGGGTAATCATGAGCGCGATTAATAAGGTTTGCAGTTCGTTCGTGAACAGTTTGTAAACCGAGTTCAACCCAAAGGTATGTGCGTTTATTTAAGTCCGCTAAATATTCAACGACATCGTCTGGTAAGCAATCTGGACGAGTCGCGATAGAAAGACCGACAACGTCTTTTTCTGCTAGAAGCGGTTCGAATTTTTCTTTTAAAACTTCAAGTGGTGCATGTGTATTTGTGTACGCTTGGAAATAAGCGATACATTTTCCGTCTTTCCACTTTGAGCGCATTTTTTCTTTCATTTCATGATATTGCGTTATAACATCATCGCGGCGATCACCAGCGAAGTCACCAGATCCGGCAGCACTGCAAAATGTACAACCGCCGTAAGCAACTGTACCGTCCCGGTTCGGGCAATCGAAGCCAGCATCTAATGAAACTTTAAAGATTTTTTCACCAAATTCATTTCGTAAATGGTAATTCCATGTATGATAACGTTTATTGTCGTTTGTATATGGAAAAGGGTTTTGAACCTTCATTACTTTCCCTCCTAAGCCGAGTCAAAATGAAACAAAATCCATTATAACATACTCATAAGGTAGAGATGGAAGGGACACACTAAAGGGGAATTGAAGCAAGGAGGGACAATTATGGCAGAGCGTCAATCACTTGAATCGTATATTACACAAGCGGAACAAGCGGTGGAATATGCGAAAGAACAATTAGACCAAGGTATGAGACAAGAGCATTACAATACGATGGAGTATTCGGATGCGCAGTTACAATTAGAACAAGCATATAACGATTTACAAACGATGCAACAACATGCGAATGATGAGCAACGTGAGCAGTTAAATAGAGCACGTATGGCAATTCGCCAATTGCAACATCAAATGATTATTACACCGCACTAATAAGGAGTGAATGTAATGGCGAAACGTTCAGATCAAAATAATCCAGAGCAAAAAACGCAAAATGGACATAACGCTGAATTTTCGAATGAGCTTGATCCGATTGTTCAAGTAAAACAGCGTAATAGTAAAAAAGGACAACCGCAAAAATCGAAACAATCAGAGTAAACCAGGTCGAAATATGACCTGGTTTTATTTTGTTATATGACAATAATGTAAGATTACTGTAAGGTTTGTCGATAGTTGTGAGCAACTTTCTCCAGTAGAGTAAGGAAGGATTAAATTTTATACAAGGAGTTGCTTTATGGGGAACAATATTACAAACAAGCGAATTGATGAGTTAGATTACATTCGTGGCTTTGCACTACTAGGGATTATTTTAGTAAATATTCTCGCACTACTTAACATTAAAATTCCAGATCCTAATACAGTGGATGCTAGCTATCAAAGATTTTTATATTTATTTGTAGAAGGTCGTTTCTTCTCAATCTTCTCATTCTTATTTGGAGTGGGATTCTATATCTTTATTTCAAGAGCGATTGCGAAAGGGAAAAATGGCTATGTTTTATTTTTACGTCGCTTAGTAGCATTATTTATTTTTGGTTTAATTCATCACATGTTTCAGCCTGGAGAAGCATTAGCGTTATACGCAATTTGCGGGTTAATCGTTTTACCGTTTTATAAAGCGAAAAAAGAAGTGAACTTAGTACTAGGACTTATTTTGACAATTACCTTCAGTGTAATGGGAGTTAAAGAGTTATTACCACTTGGCTTAATTTTATTAGGGCTTGCTGCAGGACAATATCGTGTATTTGAAAATCTCACGCAAAATATAAAGAAAGTCGCTATTTTTACAGGTGTTATGTTTGTTTTAAGTGTCGTAGCTGTATGGTATCAATACGGGCACGTTCCTGCTGAACCATTTATAAATATGATACTTGAGAATGATGATGGAACAATGAATGCTGCAGGCCAATTTTTAAAAATTGGTGTTACAGTAGGACCTATTATTTCAGCTTTCTATGTTGGAGCTTTAATTTTATTACTTCAATTAAAACCGGTTCAAACATTGTTAGCACCACTGAAATATTATGGACGAATGGCTTTAACAAATTATATTGGACAAACTGCAATGATTTTAATTGCGGGCAGTGTATTTAACTTTGCAGAAAACTTAACGTACATGCAGACGTTATATGTGTGTATTGCAATTTATGCAATTCAAATTTTGTTTAGCGTAATTTGGATGAAGGTCTTTAAAATGGGTCCACTAGAATGGATTTGGCGAGTTGTTACTTACTGGACGGTAACACCTTTAAAGAAATAAAGAGAGAAGTGGGTTGTTCCTTTTGTGGAACAGCCCATTTTTATTGTCATCTTTTTCGGTAAGTCGATATTACTTGTCGAATCGCTAATAAAATTTTCATTTATCAACGAACCTTACACACTCATCTTTTTTATATTACAAAAGTGTAAGGTAAATGTAATGTTAACAAATAGCAGTTCACTTCCAAAAAGCGCAAAATAGGTAATGGAAAAACAAGCGTAGGAGGATATATATGACGAAACCAGTTGTAGACGTGAAAAACGTCCAAAAAGTGTACGGTAAAAAAGGTGAGAACCAATCACATGCGTTAAAAGGTGTTTCATTCTCAATTCAAGAGGGTGAGTTTGTTGGAATTATGGGGCCATCTGGTTCTGGTAAAACGACATTGTTAAATGTAATTTCAACGCTTGATAAAGCAACGGGCGGCGTTGTTGAAATTGCGGGTACGGACATTACGAAAATGAAGCAAGGTGAACTTTCTGATTTTCGTTCACAAAAGTTAGGATTCATTTTCCAAGACTTCAACTTATTAGAGAACTTATCTATTTATGAAAACATTGCACTTCCACTTTCTCTTCAAGGTGTTTCATCACGTAACATTGGACCAAAAGTAGAAAAAGTAGCGGGTATGCTAGGGATTACAGAAATTCTTCAAAAGTATCCATCTGAAGTATCTGGTGGGCAGAAACAACGTTCAGCAGCAGCGCGCGCACTTGTGCATGAGCCAGCAATTATTTTAGGGGACGAGCCAACAGGAGCACTTGATTCTAAAAATGCAGCGAGTTTACTTGATGCGATGACAAACTTAAATGAAGAACAAGGCGTATCTATTATGATGGTTACACATGATCCGTATAGTGCAAGTTATTGTCAGCGAATTTTATTCATTCAAGATGGTGAGCTGTATAAAGAAATTCATCGCGGTGGTACGCGTGAAGAGTTCTACAAAGAAATTTTAGATGTACTTGCAGATTTAGGTACACAAAAAGCGTAAGAAAGGAGGTTCCAGTATGTTATTTAAACTTTCCATGTCGGGGCTGAAAAGTAAGCTGAAAGATTATATCGTCTTACTTGTCGGTCTTGTCATGTCGATTTCAATTTTTTACATGTTCCAAACGTTAGCGCTGAATAAAGCGTTTATCGAATCTAACTCAGTTATTCAATCAATTGGATTCGTATTCCAAGCAGGTTCATTTTTACTAGCTATTATAACGTTCTTCTATATTTTATATGCGAACTCTTTCTTATTATCTCTTCGTCAAAAAGAGTTCGGTATGTATATGATGCTAGGAGCAAAAAAGCATAAAGTTACATTACTTATGTTTATTGAAACGATCGTATTAGGCGCTGCGTCTCTTGCCATTGGTATTACAGTTGGTGTAGGACTTGCAGAGGGTATCGGACAATTATTAATGAAACAATTAGAATTTGCTGGTGAAGGCTATAAAGCATTTTACCTGCCATCTATGACTGTTACTTGCATCTTCTTCTTTGCGCTATTTGTATTATCAGCAATTATGAACAGTATTAAATTATCACGTATTTCTGTACTGCAACTTGTACATGCAGATGCACAAACAGAACGTGTTGTGGTAAAAGGAAAAATGACAGGTTTAGTTGCATTCCTAGCGGTTATTTTATTAGGTATTGGTTATGCAGCTATGATTAATATGGAAACATTAAGAGAAATGGGAATCCTTATTGCATTAGTTACAACAACAGCAGGTACTTATATGCTATTTGGATCACTCCTTCCAGTTATTATTAAAAAGTTAAAGAGTAATAAAAAGCGTAGTGAAAAAGGACTTAATGCTTTTACATTTGCACAATTAAATTTCCGTATTAATAGCTTAACAAAGGTACTTGCAACAGTAGCGATGTTAGTTGCTCTTGGAGCTGGTGCAATTTCAGGTGGTATGGCATTTAAAAATAACGTTATAAAAACGGTTGATGGATTTGAAATTTACGATTCAATTGTTCATAATCCTACAGCTGAAGAGAAGAAAATTTTAGATGGTATATCATTTAAAAATAAAGCTGAGTACCGTTATAAAGTAGACGACAAATATATTTATTATGTAAAAGAAGATTTAGAGAAACATAAGCCATTTATTCGAGATGGTGTAGGTAAAGAAAGTTTCGGTAAATATAAAGAAGTTTCAGGAGAAGCTCCAGTAGGTACAGTAGCAGGAGTGAGGTCAGAACAAGATAAAAATGAAAAAACAATGCCGGAAGAATGGGATGAGGCATTTAGAACAATCCAACCATATTATATATACCAAGATCGTGCCATTAAAGTTGTAGATCAAAAAATGTACGATACTGTAAATGGTAAAGAAGGAATCGTATTTACTGGAAAAACAGACGATTTCGTAGCATACACAAAAGAATGGGAAAAAATTGACGAGTTGCAGCTAGCTAAATATAAAAATGTAAAAGCTGAGCAAATGAGTAGTAAATATCAAGTGTATGACATGTTCTACGGTGTTGCGAGCGGAACAGTGTTTATGGGCTTCTTCCTTGGAATTGCTTTCTTAGCAATGATGGCAAGCTGTCTTATGTTCAAAATTCTTTCTGGTGCATCAAAAGATATTACGCGTTATCAAATGCTTCGTAAAATCGGTGTACGCCGTGAATTATTAACGAAATCAATTTATAAAGAGTTATTCTTAGTATTCTTATTCCCAGCAATTGTGGGTATCGCTCACGTATTAGTTGGTATGAATATTTTCGGATTTATTTTAGTCGATCCGTACTTCCGTATTTGGATACCAATCGTAATTTTCGTAGTTATTTACACGATTTATTACCTTATTACAGTTCAATTGTATAAAGGAATTGTTCTTCCGAAAGAAGATTAATAAAAAACCGAGCGAAATTGCTCGGTTTTTATTGTTTTCAGAAAAAATACTTTAATGTTACTGAAATATATAATATAATGTAAATAAGTAACGTAATATAAAAGTAGAAGCAGCTGGATAAGGAAAGGAGGAATCCAATCTATAGAAAGAAGCTGAACTTTTATCCCCTATTTCTTTTCTAACCACAACGTATTTGTACAATCGTAAATTTCCAAATTGAAAATTGCTTGGATCACAAAAGTATATTGTGAAAATAATGGATAATACATGGAAATCTCATAGCATGATAAGGTAAAATGGACAACATGATGAGAAAATTACCGTTCATAAGATGAGGAGAATACATGTATGGAAGTTGTAGAGGCATTAAAAGATATAAGCCAAATTGAGGCTATGAAAAAATATTTAAAAGAGCACTCCCAGCGAGACTATCTTTTATTTGTTATTGGAATTAACACAGGATTAAAAATTACAGAACTACTTGGCATGAAATTTGAAGATGTATTAAATGAAGACGGGACTGTTAAAGAGTTTTATTCTCTTCCTGTGAAAGATGAAAAATTTAAACAAGATATTTATTTAAATACAAAAGTAAAAGAAGCGCTTTTAGATTACGTACAATCTATTGGCGTTAAAAGAGAAAATTACGTATTTCAATCTAATAAAACGCCAAATTCAATTACGCGCCAACAAGCGTATCGTGTAATTCATAATGCTGCAGAAGCAGTTGGAGTTGTTGGTAAGATCGGAACGAATTCAATGCGAAAAACGTTTGGATTTCATGCGTACAAAAGAGGGATAGCGATTGCGCTATTGCAAAAACATTTTCATCACGCGACTCCATCAGAGACGCTAAAGTATTTAGGTATCTCAAAGGATGAGACCTTTAAAACGGAGATTGATGTCGATTTATAAAAGCCGTAACTAAAAAAATTAGGAGGCGGAAAATATGAATATTAGAGAGAGTGAACTGCCAGGTATTGGATGTAAGTTTGAAGTGATTACAAAAGGTAATGAAAAGATGGTTATCGTTATTCATGATGATGGCCGAAGAGAAATGTACCATTTTGATGCTGATCATGAGGAGAGTATTTCAAGCGTCTCTCTTCGTGATTCTGAAGCGAGACAAATTGCAGCTATATTGGGCGGAATGGTGTATAGGCCACAAGCTTTAGATACGATTGAAATGGCCTTTGAAGGATTATCAATTGAGTGGTTTAAGGTGGAAAATAATGCACCAGTCGTACAAAAAACAATTGGTAGTTTACATGTCCGAAACACATATAATGTAACGATTATTGCCATTTTGAAAAAGAATATGAAGAAGTTCTTTAATCCAGGCCCAGATTCTATCATTGAAGCTGGCGATATGCTTGTATTATCAGGTGAAAGACATGAAGTAAAAAGAATTATTAATGAGTTGCTTTCAGTAGGAGGGGATTCATAATCGATGGATACTTTAATCTTTGAAGTTGGGACTGCGTTAGTATTAGTCGCTTTTGCAGCTATTCTCGCTGCAAAGTTAAAGTTCTCGATTATTCCGTTTCTCATTATACTCGGTATGCTAGTGGGGCCTCATGCCCCAGATTTAGGGCTTATCGATTTAAGATTTATTGAAAGCGGAGAAGTTATTTCCTTCCTTGGCCGTGTTGGCGTTATATTCCTCTTATTCTATTTAGGCTTAGAATTCTCAATTAAAAAATTAATTAAATCAGGAAAATCAATTGCTTTTGGGGGAACTGTTCATATATCGCTTAATTTTATATTAGGTTTACTTTACGGATATATAATGGGTTTCCCCTTATTAGAAACATTAATTATTGCTGGGATCATAACAATTTCATCGAGTGCAATTGTTGCGAAAGTAATTGTTGATTTAAGAAGATCTGGTAATAAAGAGACGGAACTAATTTTAGGAATCATTATGTTTGACGATATCTTTTTAGCGGTATATTTATCAGTCGTTTCAGGATTAGTACTCGGAGGGGCAACGTCATTTGTAGGTGCTCTCACATCCATTTTAATCGCAGTAGGGTATATGTTACTATTCTTTGTAGTTGCTAGAAAAGCTACAAGGTTTTTAAATAAAATGTTAGATATTTCGTCCAATGAAATTTTTATTATTGTAATATTCGCTATTTTGTTCTTTGTAGCAGGATTTTCAGAAACGATTCATGTTGCAGAGGCGATTGGAGCATTATTACTAGGACTCGTCTTTTCAGAAACGGAGCATAGTGATCGAATTGAACAGCTCGTTGTTCCGTTTCGTGATTTCTTTGGAGCTATATTCTTTTTCAGCTTCGGTTTAAGTATAGATCCATTTTCACTTGGAGGAGCAGTGTGGTTGGCATTAGGAGCAGTTTTTATTACTCTTATCGGTAATTTTACCGCTGGAATGGTTGCGGGGCGTAAAGCGGGATTATCGCATAAGGCTTCTACGAATATTGGTTTAACACTTGTATCACGCGGAGAGTTTTCCATTATCGTCGCGAATATTGGAATTGCGGGCGGCTTAATGGCAACGATTAAACCATTCTCAGCCCTGTATGTTTTAATATTGGCATCGTTAGGACCTTTGTTAACGAAAGAATCTGGGAGAATATATTCCGTATTAGATAAAATATTTAAATGGAGCGCTAAAGAACGTGCGAAGCGAGAAAAAGAAGTTGGATAATATAAATAAGGGGAGACTGTATGAACTTCATACAGTCTCCCCTTATTTATATATTGTTACTGATGTCGTTTTTGTCGGTAAGTCAATATATTTTCAAACAGGGATCAGTATAATTTCATTTACCGATGAACCATTATCTGAATTTCATCAACTATTAATCAGTTGCCTTCCTATTTAAAAACGACTACAATTTTACTGTTATATATATGAACGAAAAAAATAGAATAGGAGGGGAAACTATGCCAAGGAAAGTATGGCTATTAGTAGCTGGGATGATTATTAATGTCACGGGTGCTTCTTTTTTATGGCCTTTTAATACAATTTATTTGCATGATCACCTAGGAAAATCTTTATCTGTGGCCGGAATGGTATTAATGATCAACTCGCTTACTGGTGTAATCGGAAACTTGCTCGGCGGTGTTTTATTTGATAAATGGGGCGGTTATAAATCAACTTTAGTAGGAATTGTTATTACACTTGTATCAATTTTAGGTCTTGTGTTCTTCCACGGTTGGCCGTTATATGTTGTGTGGCTAGCGTTAATCGGCTTCGGTTCTGGAATGGTCTTCCCATCGATGTATGCGATGGTTGGTACGGTTTGGCCAGAGGGCGGAAGACGGGCATTTAATGCGATGTACGTTGGACAAAATGTTGGTATTGCGATTGGAACAGCGTGTGGTGGATTAGTTGCATCATATCGTTTTGATTATATTTTCTTAGCGAATTTTATTTTATATTTTGTTTTCTTCTTAATTGCTTTTATTGGATTCCGTGGTATGGAAGACAAGAAAGAGCCAGGAGTGCAAAAGGAAATCGAAACGAAAAAAGGTTGGTCACTTACACCTGGATTTAAAGCACTTCTGATCGTGTGTGTAGCATATGCTTTATGCTGGGTTACATACGTACAGTGGCAAGGAGCGATTGCAACACATATGCAAGAATTGAATATTAGCCTTCGTCATTATAGTTTATTATGGACGATAAATGGAGCTATGATTGTTTGTGCGCAGCCACTTGTTAGTATGCTAATTCGCTGGATGAAGCGTTCTTTAAAACAGCAAATTATGATTGGAATCTTCATTTTTGCGGCGTCATTCATTGTGTTAAGTCAAGCGCAGCAATTTACGATGTTCCTCGTTGCGATGGTAACATTAACAATCGGTGAATTATTTGTGTGGCCAGCAGTTCCGACGATTGCAAATATACTTGCACCAAAAGATAAACTAGGTTTTTATCAAGGTGTTGTAAATAGCGCGGCGACTGTAGGGAAAATGTTCGGGCCGGTCGTTGGCGGAGCGATTGTTGATTTATACAATATGGAAGTATTGTTTATAGCAATCATGGTAATGCTTGTAGTAGCGCTTATAGCAACGAGCATGTATGATAAACGAGTAAAAGTAGAAGAAACAGTTGAAGAAAAAATTGCAGTTTAGTTTGACGGAACATGTAACATGTTTTAGAATATATTTAAATAAAACAACCTTTAGAACAAGGGAAATAGCTCGGCTGTCTTAAGACGAATTCGTTAGTTATTAAAAGTAACGATTAACCGAGAAGCCCCGCTTTAAGTAAGCTTTTTAGAGATACTAAGTGGAGGGTAGTTCACATTAACTCATATGTGTAATAACAGTGAGAAGGAGTAGTAGTAATAGAAGCTGGTTTAGAGAGTTGACGGTCGGTGCAAGTCAATCCACGTTTCGTTATGAACTCGCCTTTGAGTTGCAGTTGTGAAACTAATAGTAGCAATTGCCGTTAATCCACGTTACGGATCTAAGCGAATGTATATTTTTACATTAATTTAGGGTGGTACCGCGGGAATCTATAACCTCTCGTCCCTTTCTAGGGATGAGAGGTTTTTTGTATTTTGGGCGGTGAAAATAAATAGAATTTCAAGGAGGGTATCTCATGAGCTTTAATCATCAAGATATTGAGAAGAAGTGGCAAGGGTACTGGGAAGAGAATAAAACATTCCGTACGCCAGATGAGACAGAAAAACCAAAATTTTATGCACTAGATATGTTCCCATATCCATCAGGTGCAGGCCTACACGTAGGACATCCAGAAGGTTATACAGCGACAGATATTTTATCTCGTATGAAGCGTATGCAAGGGTATAAAGTTCTTCATCCAATGGGATGGGATGCATTTGGTCTTCCAGCAGAGCAATATGCACTTGATACTGGAAATAGCCCAGCTGAATTTACAGAGCATAATATTAATACGTTCCGTAACCAAATTAAATCACTAGGTTTCTCTTATGATTGGGACCGTGAAGTAAATACAACAGATCCAAACTACTATAAGTGGACACAATGGATCTTCTTAAAACTATTTGAAAAAGGCTTAGCTTACGTTGATGAAGTACCTGTAAACTGGTGTCCAGCACTTGGTACAGTACTTGCAAATGAAGAAATCATTGACGGTAAGAGTGAGCGTGGTGGACATCCAGTTGAGCGTCGTCCGATGAGACAGTGGATGTTAAAAATTACAGCTTACGGAGATCGTCTATTAGAAGATCTAGATGAGCTTGATTGGCCAGAAAGCTTAAAAGATATGCAACGTAACTGGATCGGTCGTTCTGAAGGTGCAGAAGTACACTTCAATATCGATGGTACAGACGAGAAGTTCACAGTATTCACAACGCGCCCTGATACACTATTTGGTGCAACATACTGTGTACTAGCTCCGGAACATGCACTTGTTGCAGAAATTACAACAGCAGAACAAAAAGAAGCGGTAGAAGCTTACATTAACGCTGTAAAAATGAAGAGTGACCTAGAGCGTACAGAACTTGCGAAAGAGAAAACTGGTGTATTCACTGGTGCTTACGCAGTTAACCCAGTAAACGGTGAGAAATTACCAATCTGGATTGCTGACTATGTTCTTGCAACTTACGGAACAGGTGCCGTAATGGCAGTTCCAGCTCATGATGAGCGTGACTATGAATTCGCATCAGTATTCAATCTTCCGATGAAGGAAGTTGTAAAAGGCGGAGATATTACGAAAGAAGTGTACACAGGTGATGGTGCACACGTAAACTCAGCATTCCTTGATGGATTAAATAAAGAAGAAGCAATCGCAAAAATGATTGAATGGCTTGAAGTAACGAGCGCAGGAAATCAAAAAGTAACGTACCGTCTGCGTGACTGGTTATTCAGCCGTCAACGTTACTGGGGTGAGCCAATTCCGGTAATTCACTGGGAAGATGGGACAATGACAGCTGTGAAGGAAGAAGAATTACCATTAGTTCTTCCGAAAACAGAAAACATCCGTCCTTCAGGTACAGGTGAATCACCACTTGCTAACATTGACGAGTGGGTAAATGTTGTTGATCCTGAGACTGGTAAAAAAGGTCGTCGTGAAACAAATACAATGCCACAATGGGCTGGTAGCTGCTGGTATTACCTACGTTACATCGATCCAAACAATAGCGAAGCACTTGTAGATCCTGAAAAAGTAAAACAATGGCTTCCAGTTGATATTTATATCGGCGGAGCAGAGCATGCTGTACTTCACCTACTATATGCTCGTTTCTGGCATAAAGTATTATACGATATCGGTGTAGTTCCAACGAAAGAGCCGTTCCAACAATTATTCAACCAAGGTATGATTTTAGGTGAAAACAACGAGAAAATGAGTAAATCAAAAGGTAACGTTGTAAACCCTGATGATATCGTAGCAAGCCACGGTGCAGATACACTTCGTCTATACGAAATGTTCATGGGACCATTAGATGCTTCAATCGCTTGGTCTGAAAATGGTCTTGACGGAGCTCGTCGTTTCCTAGACCGCGTATGGCGTCTATTCGTTCAAGATAACGGTGAATTAAGTGAGAAAATTACTGACGCACCAAATAAAGAGCTTGAAAAAGCTTACCACCAAACAGTGAAGAAAGTAACAGAAGACTATGCAGAGCTTCGCTTCAACACAGCGATTTCTCAAATGATGGTATTCATCAATGATGCATACAAAGCTGAAACACTTCCGAAAGAATATGTAGAAGGTTTCGTAAAAATGATCGCACCAGTTGCACCTCACATCGGGGAAGAGCTATGGAGCAAACTTGGATATAATGAAACAATCACATATGCAAGCTGGCCAATATTTGATGAGTCTAAACTTGTAGAAGATGAAGTTGAAATCGTTGTTCAAGTTATGGGTAAAGTTCGCGCAAAACTAACAATGAGTAAAGACGCATCAAAAGAAGAAATGGAACAACTTGCACTTGAAGCAATTCAAGACCAAATTGAAGGGAAAACAGTTCGTAAAGTAATTGTTGTTCCTGGAAAACTTGTTAACGTTGTTGCAAACTAATTCATTCTAAATAAAAGCTCAGAGCATTTATGCTCTGAGCTTTTTTGTGTAGAAAATAATCTCTGGATCACTTTAGTCTAAGTTTTCAATTATTCCACTACGTATAAATAAAAGAGCGGAATTCCCATACAGACAAACACCTATTTTTCTATAGGAAATATGATAAAAAAGGTAGGCTAAATTGAGTAGAAGAGGTGAAAGGAATGAAAGGGATGGACAATAATGCACCACATGGCTTCTTCGGAGGTGAATCGGATAGTTATGAACAAATGATGTTAATGGGAGGGGCTGGCCAACAAGGATACGGTGGAATTCCGAGCTGGATGGGTGGAGCAGCAGGAGGGTTCCAAACATCGGTAGCTGGCATGCAAACTGGAATGCCTACATCAATGGGGGGCTTTTCGACATCAGGGGGTGGAATGCCTACAGTAACAGGAGGATTTCCGACATCAGTAGCTGGCGTACAGACAGGATTTCCAGTAGGAGCACCAACTACATTTCCTTCTTTCGTTGGAGGAGTGCAGACAGGATTCCCGGTACCGGGAGTGGGTGTTGTAGCTGGAGGAATAGGTGGGTATCCGCAAGTTGTTCACGGTCATCATGGACATCACCATCATCAAGGCCAACATGGTCATCATGGACACCATCATCACCAAGGTCACCACGGTCATCATGGACATCATCATCACCAAGGTCACCACGGTCATCATGGACATCATCATCACCAAGGTCACCACGGTCATCATGGACACCATCATGACCAAGGTCACCACGGTCATCAACAACAAGTACATCACCACGGTCACCACCACATTCATCCGCAAGCTGTTCTTTATCAAACTCACCAAGGCCATCAAGGCCATCAAGGCCATCAAGGCCATCAAGGCCATCAAGGCCATCAAGGCCATCAAGGCCATCAAGGTCATCAAGGCCATCACGGCCACCAAGGCCACCAAGGCCACCAAGGTCACCAAGGTCACCAAGGTCACCAAGGTCACCAAGGTCACCAAGGTCACCAAGGTCACCAAGGTCACCAAGGTCACCACGGTCAACACGGTCATCAAGGCCAACATAGTCAACAGCACCAACAGCACCAACAATACCAACAATATCAACAGCAACAATCTTCTCCTTGGGCAGGTGGAATTGGAGCAGGAGCAGCAGGGGCAGCGGCAGGAGCAGCTAGCATTAGTGGAGCAGCAGGACACGCGGGACACGTGGGTCATTAATGAATTGCAGAAAAAAGACATAATAAAAAACTGCTAGGAAATCCTAGCAGTTTTTTTCAGCTTCTTTGCGCTGACGTTCGATTTCAGCACGAAGTTGTGGTTCTGGTGCTTGCCAGCCTTCTGGTTTTAGAATTTTGCCATCGCCTTCACGGAATCGGGGTTTTCCATCAGGGAATAGTTTTGCCATGTTTGCGTTATTTACAATTTCAAATCCTTTATCAGGACGTACGCCCATTTCGGCAAACGTTCCGAATGCAAAGTAAATAAGGTCAATCAGTGCATCGTATTGATCTTCAACAGTCGTTGCTTCTAGAAATTCTTCTAGCTCTTCTTGCATAAAACTTGCACGAATTTTTGCACGCTCTTCTGTTAGTTTTGTTGGAGTATTTTTCACAGGATGTCCGAACTCTTCATGCATTTTTGCAACAAGTTCGAATCCTTTATCTAAACCTTTTTCGTTTGCCATGTTGTTTCATCCTTTCTCGTTTTCTGCCGAATTTCATTGTAACATAAGGTGATTATGAAATGAAAAGAACATCTTATCGAAATAAGATGTTCGCTTGTTATTCTTCTTTTTTTATTAAAAGGGATAAAATAAGATCGATGCCAAAAATACCGACGAGTAACATTGGTATAACGACAAGTAAATAACGTGTGAAGGAAACATTTTTTAAGTATGTATGAGCAAATAAAAAGACACCGAGAAATAAAATACCATTTAAAATAGGCTTTACTAATTTTTTAGACATAAGCTCCCCCATAAATATCTTCTCTCTCTATTTGATAATAAAAAACTCCTCTCTCCGTTGTATCATGCTGGAGAGAGGAGTTCAATCATTTCTCATTCAATGACACCAGAATTTGTAATATTTACGGTGTATTTTATATGAACCGGAACATCTTTATACATTTGTCTCCATTCTTCTAATTTGAATGGGCGATAATGTTGTCTATATTTTGCTCCTAGTGCAAGAGGATCAACATTTAGAGATTTAAACTGTTTAATTAGTTTTGTAGCTTTTGCATCTAATTGTTTTTCGATTGATTTGGCTATTTTTGTTGTATTTTTTTTGTTTTCTAAATTAAATTTTCTAGAAAGCTCCTGAATACGAGCATCCATCTTAACGTGAATATAGAAAGAAGGTTTCCCATCTTTTATGTTTACTTCGTAGGTAGGAACGGAACGAATGTTATTAATCATTGCATAGCCAGGATTTGTTTTAAATTCATGTGAGTCCAAGCGGTGCTTTTCTAGCAGTCCTTTGAAAACAAACATATCGTGATACTTAATTGTTCCGACCAACTTATCCTTTTTCAAAAGACCAATACCAGTAATTTTTATTTTATCTCCATGTTTTTTTAGGATAGGCATATAAGAATCTTGTCCTTCACGGTAGTACCTGAAGGCACCTAAATATAAATTGTCAGTTGGCAATGGCCCAGTGTCCATATTATGTTCTAACATTTTTTTTATATAAATCGCAACATTGTAAGAGGTACTATATTTTCCTTTAAATAGTTCAGTACCACTGCCTTCTAATAGTCCAACATACAGTGAGTTACCAATATTCACATCACGAATTAATGTGTCAAAGGAAGTTGATAATCCTTTTTTAGCAATCTTTGTTGTGAATAAGGCAACACGCATTTGCCCGCTTGCGAACGGTTGCGAAGATTCCAAAGATGTATCTGCCTTTACTTGTTTTACTGCGTTTCCTGTTCCTTCATAAACTTGAACTTTATTTCCCTTTTTTTGTATGGGACAAACAAATGTAACTTTTACTTTATTATCTTTTGCTGTATCGAAGGCAGCTCCTTGAATGAGCTGAACATCATCAATAATATTTTTTTGTAAACAACCAGTTAGACTGAAGACACTGATGCAAATAAGAAGTATTAATTTTCTTTTGGTTTTTTCCATTTTTTTTTCACCCACACAATAATAAATAGAATTGGGATGTATACATATATAAGCCAAAAACTAACTTTAGATGTATTGCTAATAAAATCATTAATATCATGCCTATTTGTTAAAAGTTGTGAAACAACTAAGGTGATAAGCATAAATGCAATTAAAATACCTCGTTGTTTTACACGAAAGATTTCATGTGTTCCTCGAGTAGCGGCCCATAAAGGTAGAATAAAGCTTGTAATAATAACGAGAGCATAACCGGAAATAGCAATATACTCAAGTCGCTCGATAAAAGGAAGCTTAATAACTTGTGTCATGGACAGTTGAGACCAAATTGTTTTGAGTAGTTGTTTTTCGCTAAAGAATGTAAAAGCGAGAATGGTACTAAATAAATATAAGAAGTTAGAGAATAATGCACCATATTGTGCAAATTTATGGGATTTTTCTGGTTCTTTAACAAACGGATAAACCATAAGGAAAATTTCAAATCCTGTCATACTATAAATGGATAGTTGAGCTGCTTTCAAAATATCTGTAAAAGAATGTGAAAACATTGGAAGTAAATTATCCCAATGTGAGAATTTCAAAATGAAAAGACTTAGAAAAAGATAACCTAATGTTCCACCAACGGAAATAACACAAATTCCTGTAATGACGCGGAATCCTGATGAAATAATGTAATAACTTATTAAACATAAAAAGAAAGTGAGCATCCAGGTGGATGCGCTAGGAAACATCCACACTTGAATAATTTCGACATAGGTTCGAACGACAGAAATACTTACAATAAAAAAATAAGCCATAAAGATGAGACTAATACCATTTCCAATCCATTTTCCAAAAATCTGTTTGTGTAAATCAATTAAGTTTCCTTCTGTATTTTTTAATGAATAATACATCATCCAGATGAGAATATGAATGATAATTCCTGTGAGGAGAACTCCTATCCAGCCGTCGTATCCGGCGGCTTTTGCTATAATTCGAGCGAAGCCGAGAACGCCAGCTCCAAATTGTGCACCGTGAATTAAGAAGAAAACAAAGATAGGAGATATTTGATATTTTTCTTGAACTTTACTCATCAATGCACCTCATTTCTTAATCATCAAAGTCCGATCTATGTTTTGTTGAAATCCCTTTTGCTGATTTTTTTACATGTTGTGGTCTTGCTTGTACATCTCTTGTATCAATCATTGTTAAAGGAAAACGAATCCAAGAGTCCTTAACGGATTGTTGTCTTGTCGGATAAAACAAAGCGTACGGCTTACGTAAGGAAGTAAGCCTGAATAGATGAGTAAATAAGAAGATAAATCCAAGAGAAATCCCGAACAATCCGCCTATTTCTGCAAACATAAGAAAAGGAAAGCGTAGTAATCGAACAGCGTTACCCATTTTATAAATAGGTGTAATAAAAGAAGCGAGTGCTGATAGTGCAACGATAATTAATAAAATGTTACTCGTTAACCCAGCTTGTACAGATGCTTGCCCGATTACGATACCGCCCACAATACCGAGTGTTTGCCCCACTTTCATCGGTAACCTTGCGCCGGCTTCTCTTAATAAATCAATAACTAATTCCAAAAACAGTGCTTCAATTAAAGGTGGGAATGGAACTTGCGCTCGAGATAAAATCAATGTTTCCAGCAAATCGCTTGGAATTAGTTCATAATGATAATTTAAAACGGCAACATATAATGGAGCTGCACAAATCGAGAAAAGGACAGCGATAAGTCGTAAAACTCTTGAAAATGTTGCATATAGCCAAGAGACATTATAATCTTCTGGTGAAATAAAGAAATCGAAATATGATACGGGCGTTAATAGAACATTTGGTGAACCATCAACAAAAATTGCAATTTTCCCATCAATTAGTGCTTTTGTAACTCTATCAGTGCGCTCTGTATTGATATAGAGAGGAAAAATCGATTTTTCACCCATTAATTCTTGTAAATAAGCACTATCATTAATTTGATCATATTCAAGAGCGCGTAATGACTCTTCTAGAAAATCTACATTATCTTTTTCAGCGAGGTTGTCTAAATACATCATGACAACTTTTGTTTTGGAAAACTCGCCGATAATCATTTCTTTTGTTTGTAAATCTAAAACAGGAAGACGTTTTCGAACTAAATTAATGTTTGTATCAATATCCTCTACAAAACCTTCTTGCGGACCAATAACAGTTGATTCGTTTAAAGGAGGGGTTGGTGCACGATAATTATCAATTGCAATGTTTGCAAGCATACACTTTTGATCTTGCTGATTCAATTGAATAATCGCATGCCCCTTTAAAACCATATCCTCAATTTTTTGTAAATCGTTCGTAATTGTAATGCCGCTCATCGGAATATGTTCTTTTAGTTGTTCTAGAGAAGCACAGGGTTTCTCTAAAAGAGTGGGCATTAAATATTTCTGTAATTTCTCTCCATCAAGTGAAGGGCGATAGTAAGAAATCCAATAAGGCATCGTTTCATCGTCAGATGTATGGTAATTAATAAAATCACTAGACTTTTTAAGTTTCTCTATTAAATCTTGTAGAGAATGAATACGGTCTTTTTCTGGTTTGGTAAAGTCATAAATACTATTACCTCCAGAGCTTTGTTGCTTACTTTGAGAAGAATCATCTTGTTTAGAGCTTTGTTGCTTACTTTGAGAAGAATCATCTTGTTTAGAGCTTTGTTGTTTATTCTGAGAAGAATCATTTTGTTTAGAGCTTTGTTGTTTATTCTGAGAAGAATCATTTTGTTTAGAGCTTTGTTGCTTACTTTGAGAAGAATCATCTTGCTTAGAGTTTTGCTGTTTATCTTGAGAAGAATCATCTTGCTTAGAGTTTTGCTGTTTATCTTGAGAAGAATCATCTTGCTTAGAGTTTAGTTGTTTCTCCTGAGAAGGGTCATCTTGCTTAGAGTTTTGCTGTTTATCTTGAGAAGAGTCATCTTGCTTAGAGTTTTGCTGTTTCTCTTGAGAAGAGTCATCTTGCTTAGAGTTTAGTTGTTTCTCCTGAGAAGAGTCATCTTGCTTAGAGTTTAGTTGTTTCTCCTGAGAAGAGTCATCTTGCTTAGAGTTTAGTTGTTTCTCCTGAGAAGAGTCATCTTGCTTAGAGTTTTGCTGTTTCTCTTGAGAAGAGTCATCTTGCTTAGAGTTTTGCTGTTTCTCTTGAGAAGAGTCATCTTGCTTAGAGTTTTGCTGTTTCTCTTGAGAAGAGTCATCTTGCTCGTTATTTTTACCTTTAGTATGTTTCATACTTCTAGTCTGTTCTTTGTTATCGTCATCTGGATTGTTAGACTGCTGCTCCCAGTTATCGGCTTCTTTTGCCTCTGTTGTATTTGATTTTTTTTTCTTACGAAACCAATTCCAAATCATATGTATGCCCTCTTTAATTGTGTAATATAGTGCTATTTTGTGGCTAATTTTGTATATTATTCATTTATTTATGAAAAGAAGGAGGAGATTGGTTTACATAGAAAAAAACCTTTAGTAAGCAGTTCATACTATAACGGGGAGAGGGAGAGTCTGTGCAAATTGTAAAAAAGGAGAAGTTTGTTTTAAAAGAATTTACGTTTGAAAATGGTAGGGAAATTCCTGTTCAAATGGGATACGAGACATATGGTACGTTGAATAGAGAAAGGTCAAATGTGATTTTGGTTTGTCATTATTTTAGTGCAACAAGTCATGCGGCAGGAAAATATACAGTGCATGATGAGGAGTCTGGTTGGTGGGATGGGCTCATTGGACCTGGAAAAGCAATTGATACAAATAAGTATTTTGTTATATGTACGGATAATCTTTGTAATGTGCAGGTGAAGAATCCATATGTGATTACAACAGGACCGAAATCGATTAACCCAGAAACTGGAGAAGAATATGCTATGGATTTTCCGGTTTTTACATTTCTTGATGTAGCTCGTATGCAATATGAGTTAATAAAAGGTATGGGAATTTCAAGGTTACACGCTGTAATCGGACCGTCGGCGGGGGGAATGATTGCACAACAATGGGCGGTTCACTATCCACATATGGTAGAGCGGATGATTGGCGTTATTACGAACCCACAAAATCCAATTATTACGTCTGTAAACGTAGCACAAAATGCGATTGAGGCAATTCAACTGGATCCAAGTTGGAAAGATGGAAAATACGGAGAAGAGCAGCCGATAAAGGGGCTTCATTTAGCAAATAGAATGATGTTTATGAATGCGTTTGATGAGCATTTTTATGAAATGGCATTTCCTCGTAATAGTATAGAGATAGAACCTTATGAAAAGTTTTCTACATTAACATCATTTGAAAAAGAGATAAATAAAGCGACATATAGAAGTATAGAGTTAGTAGATGCAAATTCATGGATGTATACTGCGAAGGCGGTTTTATTGCATGATATTGCACATGGGTTTTCTTCACTAGAAGAATCTCTTTCTAACATAGAAGCGAATGTACTTATGATTCCGTGCAAACAAGATTTGCTTCAGCCGCCACGTTATAATTATAAAATGGTAGACATTTTGCAAAAACAAGGAAAATATGCGGAAGTGTATGAGATAGAAAGTATAAATGGGCATATGGCAGGAGCATTTGATATTCATTTATTTGAAAAGAAAATTTATGAATTTTTAAATCGGAAAGTATCTAGTTTTGTGTAGGAAATAAATTATGTGAAAAAGGTGCAATATGTGTAGTAGGCACCTTTTTTTACATGATTTGTAGACGGAATATATATGTAGCGATTGCTATGCCGAAGAACGCTATACTAAGTAATAGAAATAAGAATGACATTTCTTGGGGAGATTTTATCTTTTTATTATTTTGCATACTAAGTGCAATAATTGCAGCGATTAAGAACACAATGCCCATAATGAAAAGAAAAAGCGACATTTTAATCGACTCCTTTCATAAAACAAGTATATTGAGGATACAATGTGCTAGTTATGTTTGTAAAGAATAAGTTTTGCGAGAAAATTGAGAAATAGCTTTTCGATTCTTTGCGTTCTTTCTTTTGCATGCTAAAATTGGTAGAGAATGTTTGTGGAAAAGAAACTAAAGGTTTTATTGTATATAAGGAGGAACTACATATGACAGAAGTTAAAACAATTACTACAGAAGAGGTACAAGTGCGTTTAGAAAATGGAGAAACGTTATTTCTAGTAGACGTAAGAGAAGATGAAGAAGTAGCGGCAGGAAAGATTCCAGAAGCTGTACATATTAAAATGGGCGATATCCCACATAAAGTAGACTTCTTTAATAAAGAGAATGAATATATCTTTATTTGTCGTTCAGGAATGCGCAGTGAAAATGTATGTCATTATTTAAATGAGCAAGGATTTAAAACAGTGAACATGGTTGGCGGTATGCTTCAATATGAAGGTGAAACGAAATAGTTAATAGTTAAAAACTTGAAACGAGTCTGTTTCAAGTTTTTTTCTTTTGCATACAGTATAAAAAAGGAGGAGGGGTAAATGGGGGTTAATTTGCGTAAAGTAAAAATTATTAATAATACAGGAGCTGTTAATGTTGGTGACTGTTATGATATCTCGCCTTTAGCTGTGGCGAAAGTATATGCAGGAGCTGGAGGATCGAGTGCGGCTATTTTTTTAAATGGAAAAAGACAGCCAGAAGCGGTGATTAGAACATCGGTATTTCTTCCGCCTTTGGCAACGAGTACACGTACGTTAGGTTCATAAAGGAAAGGTAGAGTGTAATTATGCCTGCGCATATAAAAGAGTTTGTTATTGTTAATAATACTGGGAATATATTTACAGGTGATAATTTGAGTGATACTTCATTTACTGCTACGAAATCGTATAGTGGTTCAATGGGGTGTACTTGGATTGATGTTGTTACAGTAATAGGGACAGAAACGAAGCTTTGTTTACAGCCGGGAGATTCGGTGACGACGACATATACAAGGGGCACCCCTGCTGGTACTGTAACAGGAACAAATATGGGGCAAAGTGTAAATACATCGGGTATAGCGCAAGCTGTCCCTAATACAGATAATATGGATTCAATTGCAGGACTCCCTTAAGGAATTAAGGGAGTTTTATTTATTTGAAATAAAAATAGTCTTGGAGATTATTTTTGTAAATAGATTAAGAAGAGGTTTATTTATTATGAAAAAGACGGTTTGTAGGTGGTGAAAGTGTGAAGAATCGTGATAATAAAGGGAAACAACAATCTAATTTTAGAATTCCACCAGAACTTATTGGTCCTACTTTTCCTCCTGTTCCAACTGGATTTACGGGTATAGGGATTACTGGTCCAACAGGTCCACAAGGTCCGACTGGACCGCAAGGACCGAGAGGATTTCAAGGTCCAATGGGAGAGATGGGTCCGACTGGACCTCAAGGTGTGCAAGGGATTCAAGGTCCAGTTGGACCAATAGGTGCAACTGGACCAGAAGGGCAGCAGGGAGCACAAGGATTGAGAGGACCACAAGGAGAAACTGGAGCGACAGGACCTCAAGGTGTGCAAGGGTTACAAGGTCCGATTGGTCCAACGGGAGCGACTGGGGCACAAGGTATACAAGGGATAAAGGGATTGCAAGGGCCAATTGGAGCGACAGGACCTGAGGGACCTCAAGGAATTCAAGGCGTCCAAGGGTTACCGGGTGCAACTGGTCCACAAGGAATACAAGGAGCACAAGGGATACAAGGAACACAAGGACCGAGTGGAAATACAGGTGCAACCGGAGCAACGGGTCAGGGGCTAACAGGTCCGACTGGAATAACAGGCCCAACTGGGATAACTGGACCATCTGGAGGACCTCCTGGCCCGACGGGGCCAACTGGTGCGACAGGTCCGGGTGGCGGACCGAGTGGGAGTACAGGTGCGACTGGAGCAACGGGGGATACTGGGGCTACAGGAAGTACAGGTGTAACAGGAGCAACGGGAACTACAGGTCCGACTGGAAGTACGGGAGCACAGGGCTTGCAAGGAATACAAGGTATTCAAGGGTCAATTGGCCCAACAGGTCCAGAAGGACCGCAGGGGATTCAAGGTATTCCTGGTCCGACAGGAATAACTGGTGAACAAGGAATCCAAGGGGTTCAGGGTATTCAAGGGGTAACGGGAGCAACAGGGGATCAAGGTCCACAAGGTATACAGGGGGCTATAGGGCCTCAAGGGGTCACAGGAGCAACAGGAGATCAAGGTCCACAAGGAATACAAGGAGTACCAGGGCCATCAGGAGCAACGGGACCACAGGGAGTTCAAGGGATACAAGGTCCGATGGGTGATATAGGACCAACAGGTCCAGAAGGCCCAGAGGGACTTCAGGGCCCGCAAGGAATACAAGGAGTGCCAGGACCAGTTGGAGCAACGGGTCCAGAGGGTCCTCAGGGGATACAAGGTATTCAAGGACCGGTAGGAACAACAGGCCCACAAGGTCCACAAGGAATACAGGGAATACAAGGTGTGCAAGGGATAACGGGAGCAACTGGAGTACAAGGAGCAACTGGAATTCAAGGGATACAAGGGGAAATAGGAGCAACGGGTCCAGAGGGTCCCCAAGGAGTGCAAGGTGCTCAAGGGGAGATTGGTCCAACAGGTCCGATGGGTCCCCAAGGTGTGCAAGGAGTACAAGGAATTCAAGGAGCGACGGGCGCACAAGGAGTGCAAGGTCCACAGGGAATTCAAGGAATCCAAGGTCCGACGGGGGCAACAGGAGATACAGGAGCAACAGGTGCGACAGGGGAAGGAACTACAGGCCCAACTGGAATAACGGGAGCAACAGGGGTAACGGGACCTTCTGGAGGACCAGCAGGACCGTCCGGCCCAACAGGGCCATCAGGTCCGACGGGAGTAACTGGTCCATCGGGTGGACCACCTGGCCCGACAGGAGCAACTGGTGCGACAGGAGTAACAGGGGATACTGGTGCGACAGGCTCAACTGGAGTGACAGGAGCGACAGGAGAAACGGGAGCAACCGGAGTGACAGGGTTACAAGGTCCTCAAGGAATACAAGGTGTGCAAGGAGATATTGGTCCAACTGGTCCGCAAGGGATACAAGGTCCGCAAGGGATACAAGGAGTAACTGGTGCGACAGGAGATCAAGGACCACAGGGAATCCAAGGCCCGCAAGGAATCCAAGGTCCAACCGGTCCCCAAGGAATTCAAGGGGAACAAGGCCCTCAAGGGATTCAAGGAGCAACCGGAGCCACGGGAGCACAAGGCCCACAGGGGATTCAAGGAATTCAAGGGATCCAAGGTCCGACCGGTCCTCAAGGCCCAACAGGAATACAAGGGGTACAAGGAGAGATAGGTCCAACCGGTCCTCAAGGTGTGCAAGGATTGCAAGGTCCCCAAGGTCCTACAGGGGACACAGGGGCAACGGGAGCGCAAGGTCCCCAAGGAGTTCAAGGGATACAAGGCCCAACGGGAGCTACAGGAGCAACAGGAGCGACAGGTCCACAAGGAATTCAAGGCCCGCAAGGAATCCAAGGCCCAACAGGGGCTACAGGAGCAACAGGTTCCCAAGGACCAACTGGAAATACAGGTCCAACAGGTTCACAAGGAATACAAGGTCCAACTGGTCCAACAGGAGCTGGAGCAACCGGAGCAACAGGAGCGACCGGGGCGACTGGAGTCAGTACAACTGCAACATATGCATTTGCGAATAATACATCAGGAAGTATTATTTCTGTTTTGTTAGGTGGCACGAATATTCCGTTACCAAACAATCAAAATATTGGACCAGGAATAACCGTTAGTGGTGGAAATACTGTATTTACAGTTGCGAATGCAGGAAACTATTATATAGCCTATACAATTAATTTAACGGCAGGATTACTTGTAAGTTCCCGTATAACTGTAAATGGCAGTCCGCTTGCGGGAACGATAAACTCTCCGGCAGTGGCTGCAGGTTCATTTAGTGCAACAATAATCGCTAACTTGCCTGCTGGAGCTGCAGTTAGTTTACAATTATTTGGAGTAATTGCGTTGGCTACATTATCTACGGCAACGCCAGGGGCTACTCTAACGATTATTAGATTAAGTTAATAAGCAGAAAACCTTGAAACTTTTATGTTTCAAGGTTTTTTTATCCTTGTATCTGGAAGTAAACCTCATTAACCAGGGGGAGTGGATACCCTCTAATTATTTAAAGTTTCACTTTATTCACTTGGGCAAAAACATCGCAGTCCGAAAATATATTATAATAGAATGAAAAGAAAGAAATTTGGCAGAAAGGGAGGGTGGCGATGCAGGAGATGGTTAAAGATTTTTTTGGACGCCCACTTCAAGATTTACGTATATCTGTCATTGATCGTTGCAATTTTAGATGTACATATTGTATGCCGGCGGAAATATTTGGGCCAGATTATGCTTTTTTGAAAGATGAGTTTTTACTAACTTTTGATGAAATTGAGCGTTTGGCAAAATTATTTGTTAACATCGGTGTACGAAAAATTAGAATTACTGGCGGTGAGCCACTGCTTCGTAAAGATTTAACAAAACTGATTGCACGTCTCGTGAAAATTGATGGGCTAATAGATATAGGGTTAACGACAAATGCTATCCATTTAACGAAACAAGCGAAGGCATTAAAAGAAGCTGGATTACATAGAGTGAATGTTAGTTTAGATGCGATAGATGACGACATATTTAGGAATATTAATGGTCGAAATATTAATACGAAACCGGTGATTAAGGGAATTATAGCAGCTAAAGAGGCGGGGCTGGAAGTAAAGGTAAATATGGTTGTGAAAAAAGGGATGAACGATCAACAAGTACTTCCGATGGCTGCGTATTTTAAAGAGCAAGGAATCACGCTTAGGTTTATTGAGTTTATGGATGTTGGTAGTACAAATGGGTGGAATTTTGATCAAGTGGTTACAAAACGAGAATTGATTGAGATGATTCATAAGGTGTATCCGCTTGAGCCAGCTGAAGTCCATTACTTTGGTGAAGTTGCGAAGCGATATCGGTACGTTGGAACAAATGTTGAAGTTGGTTTTATTACATCTGTTTCTGAGTCATTTTGTGCCTCTTGTACGAGGGCAAGAATTTCGGCAGATGGAAAGTTTTATACGTGCTTATTTGCGACAGAGGGTTTGAATGTAAGAGAACTTCTTAGAGGAAATCTTTCGGATGAGGAGTTATTAAGTGTTATACAAGATGTATGGATGAATAGAAAAGATAGGTATTCGGATGAACGGACAGAAGAAAGTGCAAAAAATCGTCCGAAAATCGAAATGTCTTATATAGGAGGATAAGAAAGGGGGCTATCGCATGCAGGAGCGATATTCAAGACAAATATTATTTTCTGGTGTTAGAGAAGAAGGACAGAGAAAAATAAGAGAGAAGCATGTGCTTATTATTGGTGCTGGTGCTCTCGGTGCGGCAAATGCAGAAGCGATTGTTAGAGCAGGTGTTGGAAAAGTAACGATTGCTGATCGTGATTATGTAGAATGGAGTAATTTACAAAGACAACAACTATATACGGAAGAAGATGCAAAGCAGTATAAACCGAAGGCGATAGCGGCTGCAGAACATTTACAAGCGATTAATTCTGAGGTGGAAATAAATCCAGTTGTGACGGATGTAACGGTGCAAGAAATGGAAGAGCTAGTGCGTGATGTAGATTTAATATTAGATGCGACAGATAATTTTGAAACGCGTCTTCTTATTAATGATATTTCACAAAAGTATAATATTCCGTGGATATATGGTGGGTGTGTCGGAAGTTACGGAGTAACGTATACAATTTTACCAGGGAAAACACCGTGTTTTCGCTGTTTAATGGAGCATCCGGCGAGCGGAGCAACATGTGACACAGCTGGTATTATACAACCGGCAGTACAATTAGTAGTTGCGCATCAAATTACGGAAGCGCTGAAAATATTAGTAGAAGACTTTGGGGCGCTTCGTGAAACGATGTTATCATTTGATCTTTGGAATAATCAACAGATGGCATTTAAAGTGAATAGGCAGAAAAAAGATACTTGTTTATCTTGCGGAAGGTTACGTACATATCCGAGTTTAACATTTGAAGCACAAACAAAAACAGAAGTGTTATGTGGGCGAAATACAGTACAAATTCGCCCGGGTGTGCGGAAGAATTTTAATTTAGAAGAAATTAAAAAGCGCTTACAAAGAAGTGTAGAGATAAAGGCGACACCTTATCTATTATCATTTCCGGTAGAAGAATATCGTTTTGTTTTATTTACAGATGGCAGGGCGTTCATTCATGGGACGAATGATATGAATGTAGCGAAAAGTTTATATGCAAGATATATAGGTTGAACCTAAAGGAAATCCTTTAGGTTCAACGGAGAGAGGATTATGAATTTCTCGTATAATCTCCACTTTTTCCACCTGTTTTTTCAAGTAAGTATGTTTCGCCGATAATCATACCTTTATCGACAGCTTTACACATATCATACACAGTAAGAGCGGTAGCGGAAGCAGCTGTTAAAGCTTCCATTTCAACACCGGTGCTACCTTCTGTTTTAACTTTTACTTCAATGAGTAAACGATATTGTTCTTCTGATTGTTTCCAATCAAAAGAAACGTCAACACCTTTTAATAATAAAGGATGGCACATTGGGATAATATCAGAAGTTCGTTTCGCAGCCATAATGCCTGCGATTTGCGCAACTGCTAATACGTCACCTTTCCCAATTTCATTGTGAGAGATTTTATCGTAAATTTCTTTCGTAACGACAATGCTAGAGCACGCAATTGCTGTTCGAACGGTTGCTTTTTTGTCACTTATATCAACCATTTTTGCGCGTCCTTGGTCATTAAAATGTGTAAATGAAGACATGGAATTCCTCCTTGAAGTAATTTCTATTGAATACATAAAGTTTAATCGAGATAAAAAAAATTGCAAATATGAGGTGAGAAACGATGGTAGAAAAACGAATTCCAATTCAAGTTGCTGAAGCAGTAGAACGGGTAATGAAATATGCGAAGCATGGTGAAGTAGAAGAAATTTCTATTACGGAAAGTTACGGGAGAATTCTCGGGGAAGATGTTGTCTCAGATCATGAAGTTCCTCATTTTGATCGTTCCCCTTACGACGGTTTCGCCATTCGAGCAGAAGATACGAAAGGAGCAACCCAAGAGAATCCAGTTGAATTTGAAGTAATAGGAGAGATCGGGGCGGGTTCTGTTTTTTTAGAAGAAGTAGGAGCTTTTGAAGCGATTCGAATTATGACAGGAGCAGCTATTCCAGAAGATTGCAATGCAGTTGTAATGCTAGAGCTGACAGAAGGATTTGAGAAGAACGGAAAAACATATATGAAGTTAAAACGCCCTTTTAATAACGGTGACAATGTGTCGTTTAAAGGAGAAGATATAAAACAAAATCAAGTTCTCGTTAAGAAAGGTGTGGCAATTAATCCAGGAGTTGCGGCCTTACTAGCAACGTTTGGATATAGCACTGTGAAAGTTATAAAACAGCCTGTTGTCGGTATTGTAACGACAGGGAGTGAATTATTAGAAGTACATGAGCCGTTAGAACCGGGGAAAATTAGAAATAGTAACTCGTATATGATCGCAGCTCAAATTATGAAAGCTGGCGGGAAAGTTCGTTATTATGGTCAACTCGCGGATGAGTTAGATGCATGTTTTACAGCTATTCAATTAGCGATGGATGAGGTCGACATTTTAATTACAACTGGCGGTGTATCGGTAGGAGATTATGACTACTTACCAGCTATTTATGAAAGGTTACAGGCGAATGTACTCTTTAATAAAATAGCCATGAGACCTGGAAGTGTAACGACAGTAGCTGAATTTGATGGGAAGTTACTTTTCGGTTTATCAGGAAATCCGTCTGCTTGTTATGTAGGCTTTGAATTATTTGTGCAACCAATTATAAAAACGTATTTGTATGCGAAGGAACCTCACGTATATAGAGCGGATGCTATTTTACAAAAAGATTTTCCAAAGCCAAATCCATTTACTCGTTTCGTAAGAGCAAACGTAACGATTGTGGACGGGGCGTTACAAGCGATGCCGGTCGGTTTAGATAAATCGAGTGCAGTATCTTCACTTGCAGATGCGAATGCTTTTATTGTGTTACCTGGAGGAACGAGAGGATTTGAGACCGGGATGAAAGTATCTGTATTATTGTTAGAGCACTCTGAGGGATGTGATTGGCCATGGGCAAAGCCACTTCAATCTTACAAATAGTAGGATATCAAAATAGCGGAAAAACAACGCTTGTGGAGAAAATAGTGCATGCATTAGCTGAACGGGAAATGAAGGTTGCTACCATTAAACATCACGGGCACGGAGGTTTTCCAGAAGTAGCGCAAAAAGATAGCGAAAGACACCGTAAAGCTGGTGCTGTCGTAAGTAGTGTAGAAGGTGCTGGATTGCTTTCACTTTCTTCACTAAGAAAGAAATGGTCCTTGCAAGAAATTATTCGCTTATATGAGTTTTTTGAAGTGGATACAATTTTAATAGAGGGCTATAAAAAAGAGAACTACCCGAAAGTAGTGTTACTTCGTTCTGCGGAAGACGTTGAGCTTTTACATAAAGTAGAAAATATAGTAGCGATTATTACGTGGTATGATGCCCCGGCAAATATACGAGAAGAATATAAAGTATTTCATATAACAGAAGAAGAGTTGTACATAGACTGGTTTTTACAAACGGTTAGGAGTGCGAAATGACAAATACATATTATGAAGTAATTAATACAGAAATCTTGATTGAAGAGGTAACGAAGAAAGTGATTCGACGTGAATGCGGTGCTGTTACAACATTTATTGGAACCGTTAGAGAGTTTACGAAAGGGCGTCGTACATTATACTTAGAGTATGTTGCTTATAAGACGATGGCAGAAAAGATGCTAGAGAAAATTGGCCTGGAAGTGAAAGAGAAATGGCCGGATACATATGTTGCGATTACACATCGCATCGGTACGTTGCAAATTTCTGATATAGCGGTTGTTGTTGCTGTTTCAACACCACACCGTAAAGCGGCTTATGAAGCGAACGAATATATTATGGAACGCATAAAACAAATTGTTCCGATTTGGAAAAAGGAGTTTTGGGAAGATGGTGACTCATGGATTGGTGATCAATTAGAAAAAACACCATATCCGGCGGGAGAGCCTGGGAAGGAGCTATAAGTATGATTCGAGTATTGTTATTTGCGCACTTGCAAGAAGAAGCAGGGACAAGTGAATTACAAATAGAGAAAGAAAATATTACGGTTGCAGAGTTAAAAGATGTTGTTGCGAAAGAATATAATGTACCAGTTTCAGAGCCAATTATGGTTGCGATTAATGAAGAATACGCAAATGAAGATGACAGGGTCCAATCTGGTGATGTTGTTGCACTAATTCCACCAGTGAGTGGTGGTTAATATTGGATTCATTAAAACGACTTTCCTAAGTAGGGGAAGTCGTTTTTTTATGGCGTTTTTGAGAACACTAACTTATAGGATAAGGAGGACGTTATGAAAAAAATATGTGTAATTATTACAGTGATATGTTCTATCTTTTTCTCTTCTCCAAGTGATTCTTTCGCGAAAGAATCAAGGGAACAGCTTTTAGAGAGTGCTTTATTGAATAGGTACTATTCGGTTATTAGACAAGTGACAAAAGATCAATATGAATGTGATTCAGTTATAAATATAAAGCGTCTCGGCAGGAAAGATGAATTTGTTCCTAGATTTGAAGTGACGCTACAATTTCTTACTTTTCAAGGGGCGCATAATCCCCCAAATGACAAAGTTACACTTACTTTGGAGGATTATTTAGATCATATAAAGGTAAAAAATGTGGAGCGAGAAAAGAATGTTTCTAATGATGTTGTAGAAAAGATTTGTGCTCGCAAAAAAGAAAAAATGAAAGCTCATTCTAATGATTGAGAGTGGTAACTTATTCCGCTATTTTGCGGGATGATTAAAGTTTCAATTTATGACATTTTACAGAGAAAGGTAATGGGCGATGGATATATTTTTAGCAATTTTACCAGCTATATTTTGGGGAAGTATTGTGCTATTTAATGTAAAACTGGGCGGGGGACCGTATAGTCAAACGCTCGGAACAACGTTTGGAGCACTTATTTTCTCAATTGTTGTTTATATTTTTATGAAGCCAGTATTAACACCTACCGTTATTGGAGTTGGAGTTGTTTCAGGTTTATTTTGGGCGCTTGGTCAGGCGAATCAATTAAAAAGTATTGATTTAATGGGTGTTTCGAGGACGATGCCAATTTCAACAGGACTTCAATTAGTTGCGACGACTTTATTTGGCGTTATCGTATTTCATGAATGGTCCACGACAATATCGGTCGTCCTTGGGATTTTAGCGCTCGTTTGTATTATTATCGGTGTTATTTTAACATCGCTTCAAAGTGAAGAAGAAAAAAATGCAGAGCAAGCAGCAAACTTTAAAAGAGGTATCGTAATTTTATTAATTTCAACAGTCGGTTATTTAGTTTACGTTGTAGTGATTAGACTATTTAACGTAGATGGTTGGTCAGCTTTGTTGCCACAAGCAGTTGGTATGGTGTTAGGTGGGATTTTGCTTACCTTTAAACATCAGCCATTTAATAAATATGCAATCCGAAATATTATTCCAGGATTAATTTGGGCAGCTGGAAATATGTTTTTATTCATTTCGCAGCCGCGTGTTGGAGTCGCAACAAGTTTCTCGCTATCGCAAATGGGAATTATTATTTCCACGCTTGGTGGGATTCTTATATTAGGTGAAAAGAAAACGAAACGCCAATTAACGGGTATCGTTGTCGGTATCGTTTTTATTATTGCAGCCGGAATTATGTTAGGTATAGCCAAAAGTTAAAGGAGGTATAGAAATGTATAGTGATTTAGCAGGGAAAGTTGTCGTTATTACAGGATCAGCAACTGGTCTCGGAAGAGCGATGGGAGTGAGGTTTGCTAAGGAAAAAGCGAAAGTGGTTATTAATTATCGCTCACGAGAATCAGAAGCAAATGGTGTGTTAGAAGAAATTAAAAAGGTAGGCGGCGAAGCGATTGCTGTAAAAGGTGATGTAACGGTCGAATCAGATGTTGTGAATCTCATTCAATCTGCTGTGAAAGAGTTTGGTACGCTTGACGTTATGATTAATAATGCAGGGATAGAAAACGCGGTACCGTCGCATGAAATGCCGCTTGAAGATTGGAATAGGGTAATTAATACAAATTTAACAGGTGCTTTTTTAGGAAGTCGTGAAGCGATTAAATATTTTGTAGAACATGATATTAAAGGGTCTGTCATTAATATGTCTAGTGTTCATGAGAAAATTCCGTGGCCACTATTTGTGCACTATGCAGCAAGTAAGGGTGGTATTAAACTGATGACAGAAACGTTAGCGCTAGAATATGCGTCAAAAGGTATTCGAGTAAATAATATTGGGCCAGGTGCAATTAATACGCCGATAAATGCAGAAAAATTTGCTGATCCAAAGCAGCGTGCTGACGTAGAAAGTATGATACCGATGGGCTATATTGGAAAACCTGAAGAAATTGCAGCGGTAGCAACTTGGCTTGCTTCTTCAGAGGCGAGTTATGTAACGGGAATTACGCTATTTGCAGATGGTGGAATGACGTTATATCCATCGTTTCAAGCTGGGCGTGGGTAATATGAAAAGGACAAAGAGTTTTATCTCTTTGTCCTTTTTACAAAAAAAATAGCGTTCAGCTATTTTAAATTTAATGATTAATTGTATCTTGAAGAAATTCTGTTGCTTGATGTTCAGTAACATTTTGTACGAGCGCGACTTCGCTAATCATCATTTTTCGGGCATTATCTAGCATTTGTTTTTCGCTCGCATTTAATGTTCTCTCTTTATTACGGCGAAGTAAATCCCGAACCACTTCTGCGCTATCTTGTAAATTGCCATTTTTCATTTTTTCCATATTCATTGTATATCTTTGTTTCCATGAGAGTGATGGGTCTGACTCCCCGTTTTGAAATTCAAGAAGTATATCATCTAACGTACCTCGATCAACGATATAACGAATACCTGATTTTTTTAATTGTTCCATCGGAAGCATTACTTGCATATCTTTACTAATGATGCGTATCACACAATATTGACGTGAAGTACCTAATATTTCTTTCTCTTCAATTGCTTCGATAATTCCTGCACCGTGCATTGGATAAACGATTTTATCACCAATTTGAAACAAATCATCCACCTCCATATGTGGTAACCACTTTTAATGATAGCATACGTATGTAAAAATGTCAAATTTTATATAATAACATAATATTTATATTCGAGTCAATAAGGTAAAGTGCTTTTTTTATGTTTTTTTGGGGATTTTATTTATAGTGATTTTTTTAGAAAAATAGTACAGGTGAAGAAAGAAGGCATATCCACTTATTTTTAAGCATAAAATGTAAAAGCGCTAATACAATATACCTAAATCCGTTCTTTGCAAAGGAGGGAGAGAAGGTGGGGCGCACAATAAAAATTGATATTACAAATAAAGTTGTAGCTAAATTTAGACCAAATTATTTGGAATTATATACGAGTAAATTTATGATAGGTAAGTTTTATGTCTATACTGAAGATAAAAAATATGTGTTAGAAGACGGATATATATATGAGAATGGAAAGTTTTATCGCATCATAGATACGCACCGTGGCAATAATCAAGCGGCGGAGGGCTGCGATCTAGGATGGTGTTAACATGATTCGTGTGAAAGTGTTTGATGAAAGTCACGAAAAAGACTTAGAAGACGCTGTGAATGTTTTTTTGAAAAAGATTGATGATAGCAACTTTGTAGATATTAAGTACCAAGTTGGTGTTTCCATTAACGACGATGAAAACCAAATTTATTGTTTTTCAGCAATGATCGTTTATAAAGCATAAAAAAGAGCTGGCTCATCCAGCTCTTTTTTATGTTTTATGTTGGGACAACATGTGTCGGTAATACGTTCATAATAGATTGGGTTGTGCCTGATTTCTTTGTCGTTAAAAGAGGCTCCCCTGTTTCATGGTTTTGGGCATCTTTACACATACCAAGGTGATAACGATCACCTAAAAATGGATCAATATAAAAACCGTTTTTGAATACTTTATCATTCGGATGTTTTTCATGATGAATATCAGAGCAGTTAATGCAATAGAACATAGCGTTCAACCCCTTTTTATTTTGTTTGAAAAAAGTGAGTCGGTAGTCATTTCGCTCCTAAGGAAATGTTGAGGAGAAGAGAAATAACTACCTACTCAAATGGTGGGCATATTCCTTCTGATTTGTCATATCTCGCGTATTGTCCCTGAGGGAAGGAGGAGAGACGAAGTACGCATGATATAAGTAAGGCACTTCTTTCAATATGAATGATGGAGTTTCATGTTGAGAGAAGTTTTTATTTTGTATTGCCTTTGTGAGTATATTATGAGGAAATGCTAAGAGGGTGTTTGTCCTGTTGAAAAAATGTTGAGAATTTCTCAACAGTAAAAGAATTAGCGTTGACATGAAACCAAAAGGTGTTATATCATCAAAGTACAACCAAAAGGTGTTATGTTATAACGCGGAGTAAAGGAGAATGAAAATGGAACAACAAAATACATTAAATGATATTAAACAAACAATCGTTTTTAACGCGTCTATTCAAAAGGTATGGAGTGTAGTATCAACTGCAGAAGGGATTGCGTCATGGTTTATGCCAAATGATTTTGTATTAGAGGTAGGACATGAATTTCATGTGCAATCACCATTTGGGCCATCACCATGTAAAGTGTTAGAAATTGATGAGCCGAACCATTTATCTTTCTCATGGGATACAGATGGCTGGATTGTTTCATTTAATTTGAAAGACTTAGGAGATAACAAAACAGAATTTACGTTAATTCACGGCGGCTGGAAACATCCTGATGAAATTCTTCCGAAAGCAAATGCGAAGAGCTCTATTATTCGCGATAGAATGAGCGGTGGTTGGGGAGCGATTGTAAATGAAAAACTGAAAAAGGTTGTCGAAGGCTAAGTGTCCTCGTCAGCAGCGAAATATGATGTATTTCAAGCAATTGCTGATCCAACCCGCCGAGAAGTAATACGGTTATTAAGTGACAAAGAGTTACCGATTTCCAAAATAACGGATCATTTCCCGATGAGTCGTACTGCGGTTGTAAAGCACCTTCATATTCTTTCGGAAGCGAATTTAGTAAGTGGAAGAAAAAGCGGAAGAGAGAAGATATATCGTTTGCATCCAGAACCATTAGAAGAATTACAACAGTGGCTCTCGTATTATGAGCGTTTTTGGGATAATAAATTATCCATGCTGAAACATATTGTGGAGAATGAAGAGTAGATGTTATGTAAAAAGGATGACCAAAATGGTCATCCTTTTTATTGTTGCTCACTTGTTTGTGTAGCTGGCTTTAATAAAATCCAAGCGATAATTAATGTACATACTGCTAATACGAAAGTGCTCATATAAATGACGTGTACGCTTGATGCTAATGCGGATTGTGATTCGGTTACTACGTTTGCTGTAGTACCGCCATGTCCACCAGATACAAGATCAAGATTTTTAATACCACGTGCGTGAATCATCGTATTGAAGATTGTACCGAATATTGCAGCACCTAACGTTTGACTAAATGTATTAATAAATGTGTTTAAACCAACAGCTGTTCCGCGTGTATGAGCTGGGACTGCTGCTTGAATTGTTACCATATAAATCGGTGTCACAAGCCCCATTCCTAAGCCGAATAATCCAACTGCTACATAAATAAGGAACGATGGTGAATTGGTTGATAGTGTAAATAATAAGAACGTAGCGACTGATAAAATGCTAGCCCCAAGTAAAATGATTTGTTTCGTTTTTAATTTGCCTACTAAGTTACCAGAGAAAATAGCGCCAAATGTCCACATAACAGGGATTGGCATTAAAATAAGTCCAGCTTCTGTAGCGTTTTTTCCTAATACACCTTGGCTCCAGATTGGTAGGTACATTGTAATACTAATAATCATTGCGCCAGCAATAAGAGTTAATATATTTATCGTAGATAATGTACGGTTAGAGAAAAGTGTTAAAGGAATTAATGGTTCCGGAGATTTTTTCTCGATGAACAAGAAAATAATGAATGAAATAGCGGCAAAGATTAATAGGCCGATAATTGTCATGTCTCCCCAGTTTTGCTTACTGCTACCTGTTAATAATGCATATAGTAGAGCGATTGTACTTAATGAAAAAACTGTTGCACCAAGATAATCGATATGGTGTTTAGCGGGCTTAATAGATTCTTTGTAGTAAATTGCAATCATTAAGCAAGCGATAATTCCAAATGGAACGTTTAAGAAGAAAATATAGCGCCAAGAAAGGGAATCAACTAAAAATCCACCTACTAACGGTCCGATAACACCGGATACACCCCAAACGGCACTCATCCAACCTTGTGCTTTCGCGCGGTCTTTCGCTTCGCTATATAAGTCTCCAATTATCGTCATTGTGATTGGCATAACAGCACCAGCACCGATACCTTGAAGAGCGCGGAAGAAAATTAATTGTTCCATCGATGTAACGACTCCGCAAAGTGCAGAACCGACTAAAAAGATTGTAGCTCCGATCAGTAAAACTTTTTTACGGCCGAATAAATCAGCGAGCTTTCCGTATATTGGAGTCGAAACAGCTGTTGCAAGCATATAAATTGCATATACCCAACTAACAAGTTCGACGCCTGACAAATCACTCGTTATACGAGGGATTGCTGTACTAACAATCGTTCCTTCTACCGCAGAAAGAAACGTCATTAACATTAAAGACATCATGACTTTTTTTCTCATTTGTTTTCCCCTTACCCTTTTTTAAATATTCAACAATATAAAATATAAAGGTACTAAGGTATATAAAGCAACAAAAAAGCAATGGAAAGTTACATGGAGCAGATGTTTGTCGCTTCTTGTCGGTAAGTCGATATATTTGAGAAATCGCCGATAATGATTTCATGGCAATATTAAAAAAAGAAACAGGAATCCCTGTTTCTTTTTTAATATTGCATTTTCGCGTTTTCTCCAGCTGTCGTTCCAGCAATTCTACCAGTAACGAGGGCTGATGTAATATTATAACCACCAGTATAACCGTGAATATCAAGAACTTCTCCACAGAAATATAAGCCGTTCGTGAATTTAGAAGACATTTCTTTCGGATTAATTTCTTTCACGGATACACCTCCGCCAGTAACGAATGCTTTTTCAATTGATTGCGTACCATTTACATTCACAGTAAACTCTTTAAAGTCTTTCACAAGTGCACGAATCTTTTCGTGAGAAACTTGTCCAGCTTGTTCACTACCGTCAATTTCATTTTTTTCTAATAAGAATAGGAAGTAACGTTCAGGGACATAACCTTTTAAAACGTTTTTAATTCCTTTTTTCGGATCTTCTTTCATTTGTTTCAGCATGCGCTGAAATAGTTGCTCACTATTTTCCTCTGGCAATGCATCAATACTCATTTGTATTGTGTTCGTTTTAAACTTTTTCAGTGCTTTCACGACGAATTGACTACAGCGAAGAGCAGCAGGACCAGATAGGCCGAAATGAGTGAAGAGCATGTCCATTTTGTGAGAAATGATAGCTTTTCCTTTCGGGTTTAATACGCTTAAGTTTATATCACGTAAAGCAAGACCTTGTAATGAGCGATCACGTATAAACGGCTCGTTTGACAGGATAGGTACTTCTGTTGGGAATAATTCTGTAATTGTATGACCTGCTTTTTCAGCCCAAGCGTATCCGTCTCCAGTGGAACCAGTTTGAGGAACGGATTTTCCGCCAACAGCGATAACGACATGATTTGTTTCTAACACTTCGCCTGTTAGCAGTACAACTGCCTTCGTTTGACCATTTTCATATTCAATCGTTTCAACAGGCGTATTTGTACGGATTTTTACACCTAAGTCTTTTAATCGTGTTAAAAGTGCATCTACAACAGATTGCGCTTTGTTTGACACGGGGAACATGCGACCGTGGTCTTCTTCTTTCAATTTAACACCAAGATTTTCGAAGAATGTAATAATATCTTCATTATTAAAAAGAGAAAAAGCGCTGTATAAGAAGCGACCGTTTCCTGGTATATGTTTAACAATTTCATCAAGTGGTAGACGGTTCGTTACGTTACAGCGTCCGCCACCAGAAATCGCAAGTTTACGCCCAAGTTTATTTCCTTTATCAAGAAGCAAGACATTTGCGCCTTCTTCTGCAGCACCAATTGCAGCCATTAGCCCAGAAGGACCGCCGCCGATGACAATAACATCATAATGCATAATATATCGACCTCATTTTCTACATTTCCTGCCTAAAAGAATAGCATGTTTTCCGTTAAAAGAAAAATAGAGTGAAGTACTGCTTAATGAGAGAATTGTGGTACAATACAAAAGTTAGAGTTCAGCACTATCCTGCTATTTGTAGGCGATAAGACTAAAACCTCAAGATTTAGGAGAAGTAAATAGGGAGTCTGTTAGCCTGTAAATGCTCGAATGGTTCAACTAATAAGGAGTAGGAGAGAAGTCTCCAACTAATTATAGTTTCACTTTATGTAGATGTAGGAGGATTTTTGTATGTCCGATTCGAAATTTCTGCGCGGAACGCTTATTGTTACGCTAGGGACATTTTTAGTAAAGTTCTTAGGCATGATTTACGTCTTTCCGTTTCATGCATTAGTAGGCACAGAAGGCGGAACGCTCTATACATATGGATACATTCCATATACGATCTTTTTAAGTATCGCAACGGCAGGTGTGCCGCTTGCTGTTTCAAAATTTGTTTCCAAATATAATGCGCTTGGCGATTATAAAACGAGCCGGAGAATGTTCCGCTCGGGAATGGTTATGATGATAGTAACAGGAGTTCTTTCGTTCCTAGTACTGTACATGACGGCGCCACTGTTTGCAGAAGCGATGCTTGGTAAACAAAGTATACACAATAATGTAGGAGAAGTTACGACGATCATTCGTCTTGTAAGTTTCGCACTTATTGTTGTACCAGCAGCGAGTTTAATTCGTGGTTATTTCCAAGGTCACCAGTCTATGGGACCAACTACCGTTTCACAAATTATTGAACAAATTATTCGTATCGTCTTTTTATTAGCTGGTAGTTTTATCGTTATTAAAGTACTTGGCGGTACAGTTGCAACAGCAGTTGGAGTAGCGACATTTGCTGCGTTCGTTTCAGCGGTTGGAGCACTCGGTGTGTTAATTTGGTACTGGTTAAAACGTAAAAAATATTTGGATCAATATTTAATTGAACAAACTGTACCAGAATCAACAGTAAGTACTGTTCAATTGTTTAAAGAGTTATTCGCATATGCGATTCCTTACGTTGTAATTGGGTTAACAATTCCTTTATATCAACAAATTGATACATTGACATTTAACTCAATTATGCAGGCGATTGGTCAAGGTGATATCGCAGAGCGAGCGCTGGGTATTTTCACAATGTGGACGCATAAGTTAATTATGATTCCTGTATCACTTGCAACAGCGTTTAGTTTAACGCTTGTACCAGCAATTACAAAATCATTTACTGAAAAACAATACCGCTATTTGAAATTACAAATTACACAAACATTCCAGGCAAATATGTTTTTAACATTGCCAGCAGTTATCGGTATTTCAACACTTGCATATCCAATTTACACGGCTTTCTATGACTCAGATCCATTAGGTGGACAAGTATTAATGTGGTATGCACCAGTTGCATTGTTATTTGCTTTATTTACAGTAACAGCGGCAATTCTTCAAGGGATTAATCAGCAAAAGCATGCGATTGTCGCGCTTATTATGGGTGTTATTTTGAAATTTGTATGTAACGTAATCTTTATTCGTTATTTCGGTACAGTAGGAGCAATTCTAGCGACCGCAGTTGGTTTCTTAGCTTCTGTTTGGTATACAAATCGACAAATTAAAAAATACGCACACTATTCATTCGGTGTTGTATATAAAAGAACATTCCAAATTGCAGTACTGACACTTATAATGGTCGTTGCTGTAAAACTATCACAATGGCTTCTATCCTTCATGATTTCGCCTGATGGCCGTATTGGTGCTCTTATAACAGTTGCGATTTGTGCAGGTATTGGCGGTCTTGTTTACGGATTGTTAGCAATTCGCACAGGAGTACTTGAAAGAGTATTTGGCGGAGAAGCATTAGATAAAATTCAACGTAAACTTGGTAGTAGATTTAAAATAAAGTTGAAATCAAGAGGGGCGTAATTACGTCCCCTTTTCTATGATAAATAAAGAAGGTGAAAAACGTGAGATTAGATAAATTATTAGCGAATATGGGATATGGAAGTAGAAAAGAAGTAAAGAAATTATTGAAAGATGGCGTTGTGAAAATTGATGGAACGCCAGTAAAAGATGCGAAAGTTCATGTAAATGTAGAAGAGCAAGAAGTTATGATTCACGGTGAAGTTGTGGAATACAAAGAGTTTGTTTACTTAATGATGCATAAACCACAAGGTGTTATTTCAGCGACGGAAGATGATAATCATGAAACAGTAATAGATTTATTAGAATTAGAAGATGCAATCTTTGATCCGTTCCCAGTTGGACGACTTGATATCGATACGGAAGGTTTCTTATTGATAACAAATGATGGGAAGTTATCACATCAATTATTATCTCCGAAAAAGCATGTGCCGAAAAAATATTATGCACACGTTGCAGGAGTAGTAACAGAAGAGGATGTAAAAGAGTTTGCTAAAGGTGTTATTTTAGACGATGGCTATGAAACAAAGCCAGGTGCGCTTACAATATTGAAAAGCGATGATATTTCTGAAATTGAGCTTGTGATTACGGAAGGGAAATTCCATCAAGTGAAGCGTATGTTTGAAGCGGTAGGGAAAAAAGTAGTCTACCTAAAGAGAACAGAGATGGGTCCGTTAGTATTAGATGAAGAACTAGAACTTGGACAATACCGAGAGCTAACAGATGAAGAAGTAGAAATGTTAAGAACATATCAAGTAGATACTGAAAAGTAGTACCTTTATAGGTACAGAAAAAACCCCTTTCTAATAGTTAGAAAGGGGTATGTATTTATTTACATACAATTATTTTTCGTTATGAGGTCATTCTCACTTTCTTTCCTGTTGTTGTCCACTTACCGCGGCAAGGGCTATACACGAGTTCATTAAACTGCAACACATTTAGATCACGTTGTATCGTTCGCGGTGTGATCCCGAACTCATCTACAAGGTCTTTCGTCGTTACCGTTCCGTTTTCATTGATGTACATATAAATTGATTTAATGCGTGTTAGCATACGAGTAGTTGTAGGTTTCAAGAGAAAACCACTCCTCTACTAGTTTTTTTGACCCCATTCAGGAAAGAAGGTCGTTACTACCATTGTACTCTACATGATAAAATTCATGCTTTAATCTACTTAAATTTTACAAAAGTTTAACAAAAATTCATATAGAAAAATATTGGTAGTTGACATTGTATATATGGTCAGTCAACTAACACATAAAATTCTACGTAAAACGCCAAATTCCTGCAAATTTTTTTGAAAAAATAAAAGAAAAACTAATAAGAAATGTCTGAAATATTACAATTGTTCGGTATTTAGTTTTCGTGTATGGCATAAGGGATTTCGGTTTGCTATGATGAAAGAGATAATATAGTGAAGGATGGATGCGTGATGTCAGCGATTAATTGGACAGAAGAAGTTGCAAAACGAAAAGATGATTTAATTCGTGATACACAACAATTTTTACAAATTAAAAGTGTATGGGAAGAAGAATCGGCGAAAGAGGGCGCACCATTCGGTGAAGGGGTAGAAAAAGCGCTATCTTTCATGTTACATAAAGGAGAAGCTGAAGGTTTTGCTTCTAAAAATTTAGAAGGATATGCAGGTCATCTTGAAATGGGACAAGGAGAAGAATTAGTAGGTATTCTTTGTCACGTTGATGTTGTACCAGAAGGAGATGGCTGGACGACTCCCGCATATAGTGCGGATATTCGCGATGGAAAGATTTTTGCACGTGGTGCAATTGACGATAAAGGCCCAACGATGGCAGCATATTATGCGATGAAAATTGTGAAAGAATTAGGCTTACCTCTTTCAAAACGTGTTCGTATGATTATAGGAACAGATGAAGAAAGCAATTGGAAATGTGTAGATCACTACTTTAAAAACGAAGAAATGCCAACAATCGGTTTTGCACCAGATGCAGATTTTCCAATTATTAATGCAGAAAAAGGAATTTCTGATATACAAGTTGTGCAAAATGGTAGTGAAGAGAAAAAAGGTACATATGAACTTGTTTCATTTGATTCAGGGCGACGTTTAAATATGGTTCCTGATTTTGCAGAAGCGGTTATTACAGGAGAAGATGTAAATGCACTTACAGTAGCATATGAAGAGTATTTACAAACTGCTAAAAAAATAGGGGAATCGACTATAGAAGGTAATACAGTGACGTTGCAAATAAAAGGAATTTCAGCGCACGGATCTACTCCTGAAAAAGGAGAAAATGCAGGTTTATTATTAGCAAACTTCTTGACTACAGTTTCACTTGATGGAAAAGCAACTGCATTTGCGACATTTGCAACAGAAACATTTACTGGTGATATTTTGGGTGAAAAAGCTACTATTGCTTATAAAGATGAAATTAGCGGTCCGTTAACAGTGAATGTTGGTCGCCTTTCTTATACGAAAGAAAACGGTGGTAACTTAGGGCTAAACGTACGTTACCCAGTTACAACTAACTTTGAAGAAACAATTGCGAAGTTGAAAGAGTATGTTGGTACGCATGGATTTGAAGTAGCTGACTATTCTAATTCACGCCCGCATCACGTTGATAAAGACCACGTATTAATTCGTACGTTACAATGTGTATATGAAGAACAAACAGGTGAAAAAGCAGAACTATTAGCAATTGGCGGAGGTACTTATGCTCGTTCATTAAAAGCTGGTGTGGCATTTGGACCGCTATTCCCTGGAAAGGAAGAACTTGCGCATCAAAAAGATGAGTACATTGAAATTGAAGACTTATTAAAAGCAACAGCAATTTATGCGCAAGCAATTCATGAATTAGCGAAGTAAAGTGAAACTTTAATCGCCGATATATGAATAATGACCGCTCTCTACTTTAGAGGGCGGCTTCTTTTTAATTGAATGAGATAAGAAAGAAAAGCAACAATAGAAAGAAGGAGACGGTGTACATGGATAGGCATTATTTTGTCGCAATTACGTTACCAAATCATATAAAAGAAGTGCTGTCTAACTATAAAGAGGATACGAATGAGAAATTACCATTTCGCTCGTGGGTACATAAGGAAGATTATCATATTACCCTTTCCTTTTTAGGAGGTGCGACAGAAGAACAGTTAAAAGGGATAAAGAATGGATTACAAACACTTATAAAAACAAAAGAACTATCGTTCACGTTACAAGGTTTTTCAACGTTTGGTAGGGAAGATCAGCCCCGTATTCTTTGGGCGAAGGTAAGTGAGAATCATGATTTGTTTCAGTTACAAAAGCAAGTACATGCCATTTGTGAAGAAAATGGTTTTTCTCTAGAAACACGCCCGTATCATCCGCATATTACTGTTGCTCGTAAATGGATAGGAGAAGAAAAGTTTCATTTAGAAAGTATAAAAGAAGTGCCTGAAATATCATTTCAAGCAGATACAATTACTTTATACGAATCCCACGTGAAAGAAACCCCGAAGTATAAATCGATTGCTGAAATAAAATTACAAAAATAGAATGTTGAAAACGTTTTTTATGCAGGTGAATATACTATAGAGAAGAATGGAGTTACTGTATAGAGTCTTGTTGATAAGAAAAGCCTTATCATTTGCAGCTCATTTTATCTCGCCTGATTGGTGAAGGCTAATAATAAGTGAGGATGGGAAAATTTTCTCGCTCATTAAAGTTTCACTTTATTTTAACTTTGAGAATGATGGTGATTTTTTTATGTTGAAAGTAAAACGTCCATTTGATGCCTATTTAGATGAAATGAATAAAATTACAATTTTGCTCCCACATGCGTATGGAACAAGTCGGACATTTCGTTTGCAAGAAGGAAGTAATGTGAAAGATTTACCGATTGCTCATACTATTGCACTTCCAGATGCAACGAAGTATGAGTGCTTTATAGAAGAGCCGCTAGATGTGGGGAAGTATTATACAGTACGAGATGAACGGAATGAAGAAACGGATTTACAAATAGGTGCTGTTATTCGAACAACAATTTTCGATGAAAAGCATTATTACGAAGGTACAGATTTAGGTGCTGTGTATCAAAAAGAAGAAACGACATTTAAAGTATGGGCTCCAACCGCAAGGCTTGCGAAAGTAAGAATTTATAAGAGTGATAAAGAATATACCGATCATGAAATGTACAGAGAAGAAAACGGAGTTTGGATTCAAACATTACAAGGGGATTTAGACGGAGCATGCTATACATTTCTTGTTTGTATTAATTTAATATGGAACGAAGCTGTGGATCCTTATGCAAAGTCGGTGACGGTAAACGGCAAACACGGTGTTGTTATCGATTTAGAAAAAACGAGTGTAACAAGACGAGAGGGATTACCACCATTACAATCAATGACAGATGCCATATTGTATGAACTGCATATTCGTGATGCGACTATACATCAAAATAGTGGAGTGAGTCAAAAGGGAACATATAAAGGATTGATGGAAGAGGGAACAACGGGACGGAACGGGACGTTAACAGGGTTGTCTCATATAAAAGATTTAGGTGTTACACATGTTGAACTATTACCTTTATATTGTTTCGGTGGTGTAGATGAGGCGAATCCTTCGTCCGCCTATAATTGGGGGTATAATCCATTATATTACAATGCACCAACAGGATTTTATGCTACAAATCCCTCTGATCCGTATAACAGGATAGTTGAGTGCAAACAACTAATTGAAACATTTCATGAACAAGGTATTAGGGTGATCATAGACGTTGTATATAATCATGTTTATGAAAGAGAGCTATCATCATTTGAAAAGCTTGTTCCAGGCTATTATTTTCGTCATGGTGAAGATGGTATGCCTTCTAATGGGACGGGAGTCGGAAATGATATAGCGTCTGAACGGAAAATGATGAGGAAATTCATTGTAGAGTCTATTTTATATTGGCTTACTGAATACAATGTCGATGGATTCCGATTCGACTTAATGGGAATTTTAGATGTTGATACAATGAATGTGATAGAAAAAGAAGTACGAAACATAAAACGAGATGCTTTATTATTAGGAGAAGGATGGGATTTACAAACACCACTTCCTGCCAAAGAAAAAGCAACGTTAAATAATGCGAAGAACATGCCGCATATTGCGCAGTTTAATGATCAATTTCGTGATGGGATAAAAGGGAGTACATTTCATATAAACAAGCGTGGTTTTGCATTTGGTGGGTCTGTAGACTGTAATCATTTGCAGTATATTGCAGCAGGAAGTCTTTTAAGTATGAAAGAAACAGGGCTGTTTCTAGAGCCGGCGCAAAGCATTAATTATGTAGAATGTCATGATAATATGACGATGTGGGATAAACTAGTGCGCAGTAATGAAGAATCAGAAGCGATTTTGAAAAAACGTCACCTGCTAGCGAGCGCAATGGTTATTCTTTCACAAGGCATTCCTTTCTTACATGCAGGACAAGAGTTTTATCGTACGAAGAAAGGAAATGAAAATAGTTATAATGCAAATGATGAGATTAATCAATTAGATTGGGATCAAAAAGAGAAAGAGATAGAGACTGTTAACTATATAAAAGGTTTAATTGCGATTCGTAAAGAGCATGGGGCATTCCGATTACAAAACGCAGACCTTATAAAAAAACATATGACTTTTTTACAAACATCTACAGAAGTACTTGCATACCACCTGCAAAATGTAAAATCGTTTGGACCGTGGAAAGAGATTGTCGTTTTATTTAATAGCGGTTTAGAAGCTAAAACGGTGCAACTTCCGAAAGAAGAAACGTGGCATGTGTTAGTAAACGAAAACGAAGCGAAAATAGATCCAATTTCTTCATTTAGAGGAAAGGAACTTAGGCTCGCTCCAATTAGCACGTATATATTGACGATAATGTGACAAATCGCTACTTGACGATGAGAATGTAATAAATGTAGAATTGACAAAGGTGACGATTTTGATAAGTTGTCATTCTATGACAGGTTTTGTAAAATAAAATAGAGGATTTTTGGCCTAGGCTAATTTTTCTTTTCATTTACAGTAAAATATATGAATCCACAACATGTGTAGAAATGTTGCGGTTTTTCTTTTCATAACTATAAAAGATAAGGATTTGTTAACGGGTAATGAATATGGAATGGTTGGAACAATTATTAGGAAAAGAGTGGAGTCTTGTACCGGCTGGTGGAGTAACGGGCGATGCATATATTGCGCAAAACGGACAACAGAAGTTATTTTTAAAGCGGAATACATCGCCCTTTTTAGCGGTATTGTCAGCAGAAGGAATTGTTCCAAAATTACTTTGGACAAGAAGGGTAACGAATGGTGATGTAATTTCTGCTCAAAAATGGCTTCCGGGACAGAAGCTAGAGCCAGAGGATATGAAACTAGAACGTGTTGCGAAACTTTTGAAGAAAATACACTCCTCTAAAGCGCTTGTACAGATGATTCAAAGACTTGGGAAGCAGCCGCTTCACGCACAAGAGTTATTACAACAACTGCAACTCGTTTTAAGAGGAGATATAAGGGATGATGAAACAATTCAGCAAGGCCTTCAATATTTAATGGGTTCATTAAAAGCTATTGAATACAATGAATTTGTTGTATGCCATTGTGATGTAAACCATAACAATTGGATATTGTCGGATGAAGATGAGTTGTTTCTAATTGATTGGGATGGAGCTGTAATTGCTGACCCGGCTCTAGACCTTGGTATGTTATTATATTGGTACATTCCGCGCCAGGAGTGGAGTGAGTGGCTCGGTTTTTATGATATTGAAATGGATGAATCGCTGCTTAGGCGTATGAGATGGTATGTGATAGCACAAACGATTTTGTCTATTCAATGGCATACAACAAAAAAACAGCAAGCAGAAGCTGAATATTGGCATCAATATTTACAGCAACTACTTGCTTCAGAATAATACTTAAGAAAAATTGTCCATTCCAGCAATCCACTGAGTAAGTTGTTCTTGATTATTGGAAATATGGTTGTCCAAATTAGAGGAAGATTTACCCGATTGACTATAAGAATATACATCGTTTAGCATTGTTTTAGCGTCACTACTTATATTATCGTTTGCGAGTAACGATTGAATGAGGCGCTCTAATTGCTCGCATTCTGAAACTGTCCCGCAGCAATCACTTTGGTGGTTGACTAAAATATCTTTCAGCACTTCTAATTGATGTTGTTGATTAATTGGCATGAACGGATCATCCTTTCGATTGTTTTTCTCTTCAAATGTAAGAGAAAAAGCTGTTTCGTCATGGAATGTTTAATGCTGTATGTAGTTTTTATCAAAATGGTACATCTTATACTTGAAAGAAACGGACCGAGTGCTCGTACGTACTTGGTTTTTTGTTTGGTAGATTGATTAAAAAAAGAAAGAAGGAATTATTCCTTTAAAATAGTTTTGTAAAGAGAGGGAGACATCTATGCGTTTAAGACATAAACCATATGCAATGGATCGAATTAACGAGTATTCACATATCGTAATCGGAAACCCAGAGGAGCGCGCTGGTAACTGGAAAGAAGTATTTGGAAATGAACAACCAATTCATATTGAAGTAGGTACAGGTCGTGGCCGCTTTATGTATGATATGGCAAAAGCGAATCCACATATTAATTATATTGGAATTGAAAAATTCACAAGTGTTGTTGTAGATGCACTTGATAAATTAATTGAAGAAGAAGTGCCGAACTTAAAGTTAATTAATAAAGATGCTGAAGATTTAACAGTTTTCTTTGCAAAAGGTGAGATTGATCGCGTTTATTTAAACTTCTCAGATCCATGGCCAAAGAAGCGTCATACGAAGCGTCGTTTAACGTATAAAACGTTTTTACGTAATTATGAAGAAGTGTTAGTAGAAGGGGGAGAAATTCATTTTAAAACAGATAACCAAGGTTTATTTGAATATTCTCTTATGAGTATGGCTGAGTATGGTATGTTACTAACGTACTTAAGCTTAGATCTTCATAACAGCGACTTTGAAGGTAACATCATGACTGAATACGAAGAGAAATTCTCTAGTAAGGGTCATCGTATTTACCGAGTTGAAGCAAAATATCGTACAGAGCCTATGCAGTAATGCATAGGTTTTTTTATGCCTAAAATAATCAGAATTTTATGTTAAGATTAATTAAAAGGGGGATGTGTAATGGAACAGTTACAAATTGGAGATATAAAAGTAACGTGGTTAAAAGGCGGGAATACACATTTAGATGGAGGGGCAATGTTTGGTGTTGTGCCGAAAGTACTTTGGTCACGTAAATATACACATAATGACACAAATCATATTTACTTACGAACAGATCCGTTACTATTACAAACGAAAGATGGAAATATGCTCATTGATTCAGGAATAGGAAACGGTAAGTTGAATGAGAAGATGAAACGAAATCAAGGTGTAACAGAAGAATCATCGGTTTATGAATCGTTAGAAAAACAGGGATTAAAGCCTGAAGATATTCAATATGTTTTAATGACACACCTTCATTTTGATCATGCATCTGGTCTAACAAAATGGGAAGATGATCACCTTGTACCGGCATTTCCAAATGCGAAAGTTTACGTAAGTGAAACAGAGTGGAATGAAATGAGGAATCCAAACATTAGATCACGTAATACATATTGGAAGGAAAATTGGGAGCCAATTGTAGATCAAGTTGTTACGTTCCAGCAAGAAATAGAAATTACAGATGAAATCAAGATGACGCATACCGGTGGTCATAGCGATGGACATGCAGTTATCGCTTTGGAGAGTCAAGGAGAAACGATGCTACATTTAGCAGACCTATTGCCGACACACGCGCATCAAAATGTATTATGGGTAATGGCATACGATGATTATCCGATGACTTCGATTGAAAATAAGCAAAAGTGGATGAAGTATGGTGCTGAAAAAGAGGCGTGGTTTACGTTTTATCATGACGCATATTATCGTGCTGTGAAGTGGAATGAGGAAGGACATATTGTAGAAAAAATAGAACGGAAAACGAGTATAGAAGCTTAAAAAGAGGAGATTGTTCCATCATATTTGTTGGAGCAGCTTCTTTTTTATTATCGGATTTTGTCGGTAAGTCGATATATTCGGAAAATCGCTGATATAATTTTAATCAATACCCACAATTTCAAAAAAATAAGAGGTTCACCTAATGGGAACCCTCCTTTTTATGCTGCTATAACTTCTAAAACAGTACCTGTTTTAGCATCAACTAAAAATTCAAATCGTTCTTGTATATCATCTAACATTGTTGTAAGACCGCCGCGATAAACTTCATATGCGACATCATATTTTTCAAATGTCTCTGGAACCATATGTACCCAAGAGCCAGTAATTTCACCTTTATGACTTAATGCTTGTTTCACCATTTTCAATGCTTTTTCTGAAGAAATATGGGATTGTTCTTGTACTTTGTTTGCAACGAGATAACCAGCTGCGAACCCAACGCCAAGACCTGCTACTAAACCTTTCCAACTCATATATTCACCTCAATTCTATAAAATAAAAATAGTGTACCAATAATAATTATAAAGCAAATACAGTTAAAAAAGAAGAAACTAGAAACATTTCGAAAATTTCGTTACAATAAAAGAGGTATTCTACTAAGGTTTGAAAGAAGGGGACTTCGTGAATAAAGAGACATTACAATTATTTCGTACGTTAACAGAATTACAGGGGGCATCAGGTTTTGAACATGATGTACGCCGTTTTATGAAACAAGAATTAAGCAAATATGCGGATGAAATTGTACAAGACGGTTTAGGTAGCGTATTTGGTCTGAAAAAAGGGGACGAAACTGGCCCGCGTGTTCTTGTAGCAGGTCATATGGATGAAGTAGGTTTCATGGTTACACAAATTACGAAAAATGGAATGCTTCGTTTTCAAACGTTAGGCGGCTGGTGGAGCCAAGTTTTATTAGCACAGCGTGTACAAGTTATGACGAAGAATGGTCCTGTTATTGGGGTTGTTGGTTCTATTCCTCCTCATTTATTAAGTGACGCGCAACGTGCAAAACCGATGGATATAAAAAATATGTTAATTGATATAGGTGCAGATAGTTATGAAGATGCGATTGAAATTGGTGTAAAACCAGGACAACAAATCGTGCCGATTTGCCCATTCACACCGATGGCAAATGAGAAGAAAATTATGGCGAAAGCTTGGGACAACCGTTACGGATGTGGTCTTGCAATCGAATTGTTAAAAGAATTAAAAGATGAAACATTACCAAATACATTATATTCTGGTGCTACTGTACAAGAAGAAGTAGGCCTTCGCGGAGCGCAAACAGCTGCAAATATGATTCAACCAGACATTTTTTATGCGCTTGATGCAAGTCCAGCAAACGATGCATCTGGTGACAAAACGCAGTTCGGTCAATTAGGAAAAGGTGCTCTTCTTCGTATTTACGATCGCACGATGGTAACACATAGAGGAATGCGCGAATTCATTTTAGATACAGCAGAAACAAACAACATTCCGTACCAATACTTTATTTCACAAGGTGGTACAGATGCGGGCCGTGTACATACAAGTAACTCTGGTATCCCATCAGCAGTAATTGGTGTTTGTGCACGCTACATTCATACACATGCTTCAATTTTACATGTTGATGATTATGCAGCGGCGAAAGAATTAATTACGAAGCTTGTAAGAACAACAGATAAAACGACGTTAGAGACAATTAAGAATAACGCGTAGAGAAGAAGGGCGAAAAACCCTTCTTTTTTTAGGTTGAATAGATGACCCAGCGATGATTGGGAGCGGTCAGTGCTTAATTGGTGTTCGAATGATGTATGAAGACTCCAAGTAGGAAGTGAGAGGAAGGCTGTTTTTGTTTTCGAAGACGGTAATGTTGCTAGAAAAAACCTTCTTTTTTAGGCTGAATAGATGACTTGGTGATATGTGGTAGTGGTTGATACTTAATTCGTATCTGATGCGGATATTAGAATAGAATGATGAATTTTTATAGAGGTGAACGAAATGAAAGTAGTAGTTGGATCGAAGAATAAAACGAAAGTTGGTGCTGTGGAGAAGGTTTGGAAAGATGCTACAATTACATCTCTTTCTGTTCCTTCAGGAGTAGCAAACCAGCCGTTTTCAGATGAAGAGACGATGCAAGGAGCGATTAATAGAGCGAAGCGAGCGCTAGAGGAAGGAGAAGCTCCAATTGGTATTGGGCTAGAAGGCGGTGTGATGAAAACGGAGCACGGTTTATTTATGTGTAACTGGGGCGCGCTAGCAACAAGTGATGGGAAAGTATTCGTGGCTGGAGGAGCGCGTATTACGTTACCAGACGATTTTTTAGCACCTCTTGAAGATGGCAAGGAGTTAAGTGAAGTGATGGAAGAGTTTGTACATAGAAAAGATATTCGTAGTCACGAAGGAGCGATTGGTATTTTTACAGATGATTATGTTGATCGCACGGAATTATTTGTACACGTTGTTAAGTTACTTGTTGGGCAATATAAGTATGACAAAAAGCAAGCATAAACCTTGCACCATGCGCGATGTATGGTAGTATAAAAGAAAGATTATAACATGAAAAATGCACTCGTTAGAGGAGGAAATATAGATGAAGTCATTAGAAAGCATGGAGCAATTCCAACAATTAAAAAATGAAGAGAATGTAGTCTTTATGTTCTCAGCAGAATGGTGCCCAGACTGCCGTTTTGTAGACCCATTTATGCCAGAAGTAGAAGAGAAATATAGTGATTTCTCATTTTACTATGTAGATCGTGATGAGTTTATTGATCTATGTGTAAAATTAGACGTATTTGGCATTCCGAGCTTTGTAGCGTACAATAAAGGTGAAGAAACTGGTCGCTATGTAAACAAAGATCGTAAAACACAAGAACAAATCGAAGAGTTCATTGAAGGTTTAAAATAAGGCAATTTGCCAATTGAATTGTAAAACAACCTCTACCTTCGCGGGGGAGGTTATTTTTTTGGAAGGGAGGAAAAAGAGATGAAGATGACAAGTAAAAAGATGAAAGACGAGTTAATGAAGAAATTATCTCGTCCAGAGTGGGACTTTCAGTATGATAGCGAGAAAGAGGTTCTACGTATAGAACAGAAAGACTCGAAAAAAGGTATTAACGTATCACTTCCAGGAGTTGTAGCAAAATGGGAAGTGAACAAAGAAAAGGCAATTGAAGAAGTTGCTTATTACGTACAAGAAGCGCTAATTGCGATGCATAAAGAAGAAAATAGCGGAGCAAAAATTTTACCTGTTATTCGTTCTACTTCTTTCCCGAAACAAGCAGAAGAAGGAAATCCGTTTATTATGACGGATCATACGGCGGAAACACGTATTTACTATGCGTTAGATTCGAATAAAACGTATCGACTAATTGATGAACGTCTGTTACAAAAATTAGAACTTACAGAACAGCAAGTGCGTGAAATGGCATTATTCAACGCACGCTCATTAGGTTATGAATTTAAACAAGACACAGTAGCGGGTAATACATTCTACTTTTTAAACACAAATGATGGGTATGACGCGACTCGTATTTTAAACGAATCGTTACTACAATCGATGCGTGAAAAGATTTCTGGTGACATGGTTGTTGCTGTTCCTCACCAAGATGTATTAATTATTGCTGATATCGTCAACGAAATCGGTTATGATATTATTGCACAAATGACAATGAAATTTTTTGCCGAAGGGCATGTTCCGATTACATCACTTTCATTCGTATATGAAGATGGAGAATTTGAACCAATCTTTATTTTAGCGAAAAATCGGAAGAAGACAGATGGAAAAGAGAAAGGATGAACGAAGTGAACGTTTTTTACAACCTTGAAGGAATTGGTGACACTTTAATTGTTGCCTTACAAGATATTACTTTAGAGAACCGTACTTTTGATCGCAAAGGAGATGTTGCACGCGTTTATGATCGTGAAAGCAACGTAACGGGAGGATTCAACATCTTTAATGCATCTTCTTACTTAGAAGTAAAAGAAACAGGAAACCTTACATTAACGAAAGAGCTTGTAGAGAAAATCAACGAAGTTTTAGCGAAGAATGGCTTTGAAGAAACAGTAGAAGCAGATCTTTCTCCGAAATTTGTTGTAGGCTATGTAGCTGAAAAAGAGAAACATCCAAATGCTGATAAGCTAAACATCTGTAAAGTAGAAATCGGTACAGAAACATTACAAATCGTATGTGGTGCACCAAACGTTGATGCAGGACAAAAAGTTGTCGTTGCGAAAATCGGCGCTGTAATGCCAAGCGGTATGTTAATTAAACCGGCTGAACTTCGCGGTGTTCCTTCTTCTGGAATGATCTGCTCTGCACGTGAATTAGAGCTTCCAGACGCTCCACAAGAAAAAGGTATTCTTGTATTAGAAGATAGCTTTGAAGTTGGACAAGAGTTTAAATTTTAATTGATATAAGAAAAGAGAGGTTGTCCTTTTGGGCAGCCTCTCTTTTTTGTCATTTTTGTTGGTAAGTCGAAATTTCGTGTTGAATCGTTAATATATTGAGAGTTGTGATAGATATACTCAAAAAATCGTAAATATGATAAAGGTGTCACCTTTTGTCTTAAAATCTATATTGTATTTTATAAACAAACTAGTTAAAATTTAGAAAAACAGAAGGGGATAGGCGTATGAAACAACAACCAAAAATCGCAGAACTTCTAAAACGAATTGAAACTTCAAAACAGCAAGATGTTGAGCTAGGTACTTATGAAATATATGTGTTTAGTGAAAGTGAATTAGAAAAAGGACAAATCGGTTACCGATATGATAAACATAAAAATTCATTAATAAGTGAAGAAAACGGAAAGTGGCAAGAAGGATGGATTGCAATTGGATATGAAACGGATATGGGCGATCCAGTTTTCGTAAATATAGATGATGACGCTTATCCAGTTTATACTGCAGAACGTGGTACAGAAACATGGCAGCCAGTTTATATTGGAAATATGGATGAGATTATAGGGCAATTATAAGAAAAACTTTGAATCCGGTGCAAAGTGATGGGAGAGAAGTATGAAGTATGAAGTATATAAAAATAATGAGCATGATTGTATTCATTGGAATATATATGGCCGGTTGTTCACAAGAGCAGCCGAAAAAAGAAACTACATCTTCTATACAAGAGAAAAACAAAGATACCAAAGAAGACGCACCGGTAGAAAAGCAGCAAGAACAAGAAAAGAACGAAGAATCGCAAGTAATTCAAACGAATGAGCAAGTAGAACATAGGCAAGAGGAAGTATCAGCCGAGGAAAAGAAAGAAGAAACTACAACGGTGCCGCCAACTGAGCAACCAGTGCAAAATAATGAACAAAAAGTAGAGAGTAATGAAAAACAAGAGAAGTTTCTCGTCGTTATTGATCCAGGGCATCAACAAAAAGCGAATTTAAATTTAGAGCCGATTGGGCCAGGGGCAACAACACAAAAATATAAAGTCACAGATGGTACAACTGGTGTTGTGACGAAAAAAAGAGAGGCCGTACTTGTATTAGAAATGGCTTTCGTATTAAAAGAAAAGTTAGAAGCGAAGGGAATGCAAGTATTAATGACGAGAACGTCACAAGACGTTGATATAAGTAATAAAGAACGGGCGACATTCGCAAACAATCATAAGGCAAATTTATTTTTACGTCTTCATGCAGATGGTTCTGAAAATCCAAACCAAAGTGGATTTGCTGTATTGACGCCAGCAGAAGACAGTCCGCATACGAAAGAGATTTATGCGGAAAGCCTTCAAATCTCTCAAATGATTGTAAATAAAATGAGGGAGAACCAGCAAGTGAAAGTAAATGGAATTAAATTCAGGGATGATCTTTCTGGATTTAATTGGTCCAAAGTACCTGGTGTACTATTAGAACTTGGGTTTATGTCAAATCTTGAAGAAGATAAAAAATTATCTGACCCGCAGTATGAAAATTCTTTATTGCAAAGTGTAACGGATAGTATAGATGCATATCGGAAGCGTAAAGCTTAAGCGCAGTCTTACATGAAAGGCTGCGTTTTTCCATATGAAACACTCGTAAATTAGAATATTGTGGATAAATATGACATGCTTAATTTTACCTGCACTTTTTGCCGAATGCTGATACAATAAAGGATGTTACTATTTAGTAGAAAGAGTGGTAAGCATGTTAGATTGGATGAAAAAGTTGTTTAACAAAGAGGAAGAACAAACAGCGTTGAATAAAGAAGTACAAAAGCAAATTGAAAGTCAGCCGAAAATTCCTCGTGTAAACCACTACACTGAAGCAAGAGAAGCACAAATGGCAAGTAGGAATGCAGGTAAATGCCGTTTTCCTTTAGTACCGGATAATGGGTTCGATGAAGAGGATGAAAGAGAAGTAGATCACTTCGAAGAACAACCTGTTCAAGGAGTAACATATGAAGAACCGACTGCTCAAAGAGGAATACAGGTGGAAAGAAGCAGACGACCGTATGTGGAAAAGGTAGTTTCTACATATGAAGAACCGGAAGTACAATATGAACCGGTGCGAGAGGCTGTCGTTAAAAAGGCATCTGCACCTTCGCAAGAGAGTAACCGTAGACCATTTCGTCCAACAGAAATGATTTCGCCAATTTATGGATATAATCGTCCTTCAGTAGAGAAAAAGGTTGAAAAGCAGGAGGAAGTAAAAGAAAGAGAAGATCTTGAAATATCTGTAGAGGGCAAAGCAGTTGTTGATGCATGGTTAGAGAAAAAAGGATATACATTATCAGATTTCTCAGAAGGGCAAGCAACGTCTTCTTCGCCTAGTCATGAATCGGTTGGTCAACAGGATAAAAAGCAAGAAAAATCAGTTGTTGATCAATGGCTAGAGAAAAACGGTTATGAAATCGAACGCCAAGAGCCTTTAGTAGAAGAAAAAGAAGTGATTCAAGGAATGAGTACACCGCAGGAAGTTTCAGCGGATGAATTACTTCATAAAACAGTAGCTGAGCAGATGGAAAGTGCTAAGCTAGAAAAAGATGTAGTGGTGTTAAACGAAAACAATCTACAAGAAGAATTAGTGGCTTCTAAAGTAGAGCACGAGGATACAATATTATCAGAAGAAATTAAACGTAATACAGAAATAAAACAACCTACTATTGAAGTGGAAAAGCAAGCTCCAGAAGAATCAGTGATTGTCAAAGCAGAAGAAAAACTTGCAGAAACAATCATTGTGGAAATACCAGAAGAGCCAGAAGAAGTGGAAGTAATTACAGAAACAGAAGAGCCAGAAGAAGTGGAAGTAATTACAGAAACAGAAGAGCCAGAAGAAGTGGAAGTAATTGCAGAAGCAGAAGAGTCAGAAGAAGTAGAAGTAATTACAGAAACAGAAGAGCCAGAAGAAGTGGAAGTAATTACAGAAACAGAAGAGCCAGAAGAAGTGGAAGTAATTGCAGAAGCAGAAGAGTCAGAAGAAGTAGAAGTAATTACAGAAACAGAAGAGTCAGAAGAAGTAGAAGTAATCGCAGAAGCAGAAGAGTCAGAAGAAGTGGAAGTAATTACAGAAACAGAAGAGCCAGAAGAAGTGGAAGTAATTGCAGAAGCGGAAGAGTCAGAAGAAGTAGAAGTAATTGCGGAAACAGAAGAGCTAGAAGAAGTGGAAGTAATTGCAGAAACAGAAGAGCCAGAAGAAGTGGAAGTAATTGCGGAAACAGAAGAGCTAGAAGAAGTAGAAGTAATTGCAGAAGCAGAAGAGCTAGAAGAAGTAGAAGTAATTGCGGAAACAGAAGAGCTAGAAGAAGTAGAAGTAATTGCAGAAGCAGAAGAGCTAGAAGAAGTAGAAGTAATTGCAGAAACAGAAGCACAAGAAGAAGTGGAAGTAATTGCAGAAACAGAAGAGCCAGAAGAAGTGGAAGTAATTGCGGAAACGGAAGAGTCAGAAGAAGTAGAAGTGATTGCAGAAATAAAAGCGCCTGTAGTAGAGACATTTGTAGCACTTGAGGAAATTCAGCAAGAAGATGAAGCGATTGAACAAAAGAGTGAATTCATACATGTAGCTGAGGCTGATGAACAGACAAAGAACGACGTTCAAAGCTTTGCGAATGTTTTACTTGCAGAAACAGAAGAAAATAAACGAGTTGTAGAAGAAGCGCCAGTCGCAGAAGAACAACGAGTTGTAGAAGAAACACCAGTCGCAGAAGAACAACGAGTTGTAGAAGAAGCGCCAGTCGCAGAAGAACAACGAGTTGTAGAAGAAGCGCCGGTCGCAGAAGAACAACCAGTTGTAAAAAAAGAAGAACCAAAACGTGAGAAAAAGCGTCATGTACCATTTAATGTTGTTATGTTGAAACAAGATAGAACACGATTAATGGAAAGACATGCAGCTAGGGCAAATGCAATGCAGCATTCTGTTAATGTACGAGTAGAGAATAGACCAGTGCAACAAGTAGTAGCAGAACCACAAGTGGAAGAACAACCAATGCAGCAGGTGGTAGCAGAACCACAAGTGGAAGAACAACCAATGCAGCAGGTGGTAGTAGAATCACAAGTGGAAGAACAACCAATGCAGCAGGTGGTAGCAGAACCACAAGTGGAAGAACAACCAATGCAGCAGGTGGTAGTAGAATCACAAGTGGAAGAACAACCAATGCAGCAGGTGGTAGTAGAATCACAAGTGGAAGAACAATCAGTGCAGCAAGTAGTAGCAGAGCCACAAATGGAAGAACGCCCAGTGCAGCAAGTAGTGGAAGAGCAAGTACAAAAGCCAATTTCAAGTACGGAAGTACAAGAGAAAGCATATGTTGTAAATCAAAGAGAGAACGATATGCGAAATGTATTGCACACACCACCGACATACACTGTTCCGCCATTAGCGCTGTTGTCGATTCCGCAGCAATCAGCGCTAGATAATACAGAATGGTTAGATGAGCAAAAAGAATTATTAGATACAACGTTTAATAATTTTCATGTTGGAGCACATGTTATTAATGTATCGCAAGGGCCAGCAGTAACTCGTTTTGAAGTGCAACCAGACCCAGGCGTGAAAGTAAATAAAATTACCAATTTAAGTGATGATATTAAGTTAAGTTTAGCTGCGAAAGATATTCGTATTGAAGCGCCGATTCCAGGGAAGAGTGCGATTGGAATTGAGGTTCCAAATAAAGAAAGTAAGCCAGTATTTCTTCGTGAAATTTTAAGAAGTCCTGTATTCACAAAGAGTGAATCACCGCTTACTGTTGCGCTTGGACTTGATATTTCAGGTGATCCAATTGTAACAGATATTCGAAAAATGCCGCACGGACTTATTGCGGGTGCAACGGGTTCAGGTAAAAGTGTGTGTATTAACGCGATTTTAACGAGTATTTTATATAAAGCGAAACCGCATGAAGTGAAGTTAATGTTAATTGATCCGAAGATGGTTGAGCTTGCACCATACAATTCTGTTCCACATCTTGTAGCACCTGTTATTACGGATGTAAAAGCAGCGACAGCGGCTTTAAAGTGGGCAGTCGAAGAGATGGAACGCCGTTATGAATTGTTTGCGCACGCTGGTGCTCGTGATTTAACTCGTTACAATACGATTGTAAGTGAGCGAGAAATTCCAGGAGAAACATTACCTTATATCGTTATTGTCATTGACGAGTTAGCCGACTTAATGATGGTAGCACCTGGTGATGTTGAGGAAGCGATTTGTCGTATTGCGCAAAAAGCACGTGCTTGTGGTATTCATTTATTAGTAGCGACGCAGCGTCCATCTGTAGATGTTATTACAGGTTTAATTAAGTCAAACATTCCAACGCGTATTGCGTTTACTGTATCATCTCAAGTTGATTCGCGTACGATTATTGATATTGGAGGCGCGGAGAAATTACTTGGCCGTGGTGATATGTTATTTTTAGGGAACGGTACATCTAAGCCAGTTCGTGTACAAGGTGTATATGTATCGGATGATGAGATTGAAAAGACAGTTGATCATGTGAGAAAGCAAATGAAGCCGAATTACTTATTTAAGCAAGAGGATTTATTAGCGAAAACAGAACAGGCTGAGTCGGAAGACGAATTGTTCTTTGAAGCATGTCAATTTGTTGTAGAACAAGGGGGAGCGTCCACATCTTCTGTACAGCGAAAATTCCGCATCGGTTATAATCGCGCGGCACGTCTCATTGAGGAGATGCAATCGCAAGGAATTATTTCTGAAGCAAGAGGGACGAAGCCAAGAGATGTCCTTATTTCTGAGGATGAATTCGCTGCTATGCAGGAAACGAATGTATAGTCCACGGTTTTGCTGTATACTAATAGAAAATGTTGGATAGTAAAGTAGGGAGTAAAGCGACATGAAAGAAATTGAATTAAAATTAAAAGGTGAAATAAATCGACTAACAAATAAAACATTTAAATTTGACGAACGAGTTGGAGAAGGTTGGTTCTCCGCGGTTTACTTTTTAAAAACTAGAGAAATTATTGAAGAATTTCGCCCGAAAAGTGTTGTAACGATGCAATTTTTCCAAAAAGAAAATGCAGTTCTTTGCGGAACAGATGAAGTAATTGCATTGCTACAAACATTCGCTAAAAATCCTGAGGAACTTGAAATTAACTCTTTAAAAGATGGCGATAAAATTAGTCCATTTGAAACAGTGTTAACAATTCATGGTCCTTATGAGAATTTCGGATTTTTAGAAGGTGTTATTGATGGGATTTTAGCTCGTCGTACATCGGTTGCAACAAACGTATATAATGTTGTCCAAGCTGCGCGTAGTGTAGATAAAGAAAAACCAGTTATTTTCATGGGAGATCGTGACGATCATTATACACAACAAGCTGGTGACGGTTATGCAGCATACATCGGAGGTATGAGCGCACAAGCGACGCATGCAATGAATGAATGGTGGGGCAGAAGTGGTATGGGAACAATGCCTCACGCATTAATTCAAATGTTTAATGGTGATGTTGTAGAAGCGGCAAAAGCATATCATAAGAAATTTCCAGAAGATGAATTAGTTGTACTAATTGATTACAATAATGATGTTATTACAGATGCACTTCGTGTAGCGCGTGAATTTGGATCAACATTAAAAGGTGTGCGTGTAGATACGTCTCGCACAATGATTGATCAATACTTTATTCGCCACCCAGAAGTACTTGGAACATTTGATCCACGTGGTGTAAATCCATCTCTTGTATTTGCACTTCGCAAGGCGCTTGATGAAGAAGGATTCCAGCATGTAGACATCGTTGTAACTGGTGGATTTGATGAAAAGCGTATTCGTGAATTTGAAGCTCAAAAGGTACCTGTTGACATATATGGGGTAGGGAGTAGCTTGTTAAAAATGAATATTGGTTTTACTGGTGATAATGTAGAATTAAATGGGAAACCAGAAGCAAAAGCTGGTCGTAAATATCGTCCAAACCCACGTTTAGAGCGTGTTCAATTAGAAAAAAGAGAAGATATGTAAAAGAGAGAAAAACTGATAGGTGATTGACCCTATCAGTTTTTCTGTTATCATAGTATAGCGGCTTCTTTTTTGCTATAATGGACTTGTTATGGACATATAAAGAAGTACGTACGAGTTTATCCTGATAAGTGAAGGGAAAGAATAACCTCACTACATCAAAAATGTATGATGATTACCAAAATAAGAAAAGATTCATATACTGTCTTATAGATAGGCCGTTGTATTAGTTCGAAATGTTGGAGGTTCTTTAAGATGACAGTTTACCATTTTGTAGGAATTAAAGGAACAGGAATGAGTTCATTAGCGCAAATTCTTCATGATATGAAGCATACTGTTCAAGGGTCTGATTATGAAAAGCGTTTCTTTACACAAACAGCGTTAGAAAAGCGTAGTATCTCGATCCTTCCTTTTGATAAGAATAATGTAGAAGAAGGACAAGTGATTATTGCAGGAAATGCATTTCCTGATACGCATGAAGAAATCGTAGCAGCAAAAGAATTAAACATCCCAGTACATCGTTACCATCACTTCTTAGGTGACCTTATGAGCCAATACACAAGTGTTGCTGTAACTGGTGCACACGGAAAGACATCAACAACAGGTTTGTTAGCCCATGTAATGCAAGGTGCACATCCTACATCTTACCTTATTGGAGATGGAACAGGGCATGGGGTAGAAAATAGTAAGTATTTTGTATTTGAAGCTTGTGAGTATCGTCGTCATTTCTTGTCTTACAATCCAGACTATGCAATTATGACGAATATTGATTTTGATCATCCAGATTATTTTGCAGACATCAATGATGTATTCAGTGCATTCCAAGAGATGGCATTGCAAGTGAAAAAAGGCATTATTGCATGTGGAGATGATGAAGAACTTCAAAAAATTCAAGCGAAAGTACCTGTTATTTTCTATGGATTTGGAGAAGATAATGATTTCCAAGCACGTAACATCCAAAAGAGAACAGATGGCACGATATTCGATGTATTCGTTCGTAATACGTACTATGACACGTTCAAAATTACAGGATACGGCAATCACAGCGTATTAAATGCGTTAGCAGTAATCGCACTTTGCCATTATGAAAACGTTGATGTAGAAGCAGTAAAACATCAATTAACAACTTTTGAAGGCGTAAAACGTCGCTTTAATGAAAAGCCGATGGGAGAGCAAGTTATTATCGATGACTACGCACACCATCCGACAGAAATTAATGCAACGATTGAAGCAGCTCGTCAAAAACATCCAGAGCGTGAAGTTGTCGCTGTATTCCAGCCGCATACATTCTCACGTACAGAAAAGTTCTTAGATGAGTTCGCTGAAAGCTTAAGCAAAGCTGATCAAGTATACTTATGTGATATTTTCGGATCAGCACGCGAAAACAAAGGTGAATTAACAATTGAAGATCTGCAAAAGCGTATTGATGGTGCAGAACTAATTACAGATACAACAACGGATGTATTAAAGAAACATAAAAACGGCGTTCTAATTTTCATGGGCGCAGGTGACATCCAAAAATTCGAAGCAGCTTACGTAAAAGAAGTTCAAGTTGCAGAGAAATAATAGAAAAGACGCATAGCTGTGGCTGTGCGTCTTTTTTTGTTGTGTTCAACTTTTATCCCGCATTAACGTGCAATAAGACCCCCACTGATTAAAGTTTCACTTTATTTATGTATTGACCTAGAGCTAACTCTAGGTTGTAAGATGAAAGTGTAAAAACAAGGGGGAGAGAACATGTATAAAATCGGCGAAGTAGCAGAATTAACAGGGATGAGCATTCACACTTTGCGCTACTATGAGAAATTAGGTTTATTACCACCACCAACGCGAAATAGCGGTATTCGTCAATATACAGAAGGCGATGTACGTTTATTAAAATTTTTATATTCATTAAAACAAACTGGGATGTCATTAGAAGAGATAGCTGAGTTTGCAAGTGATGGGTGCATTATAGAGGAAATTAGGCAGAAGAAAGAGGAAGTACCAGCGAAAGTAAAAAAGAGAATTTCCATTTTAACAACTCACTTGGAGCGATTAAAAGAACAGCAGGAACAATTGCAAAAAGTTGTTCAGCTAACGGAGGAGAAGTTAGAAATTTATTATGGTTTTCTAGAAGAAAAAGACTTGGAGGCCGGCAATGAAAAATAAAGTATATACGCAGTTATTAGGTTTTGCGATATTTACTGGTGGGACATTTAATGCTTCGAAATATGCGGTGCAGTATTTCGAAGCAATTCATATAGCAGCATGGCGTTTTGGGATTGCTGCATTTGTGATGTTATGTTTGTTAAAAATACGAAAAGATTTTGATTTGGAAGTATGGATGCAGAATAGGACCTATTATCTTTTGCTAGGTATTGTTGGTGTATTCGGCTTTAACTTCTTTTTCTTTTTAGGAATGAAATATACAGAAGCTGTTAATGGTGCACTTATTATGGCGACAAATCCTCTCGTTACGACGCTGTTAGCAAGTGTCATTTTACGAGAGAAAATTGTGAAGCGTCAAGCAATTGGAATGTTACTTGCACTAATTGGCGTTGTTTTTGTACTTACACAAGGTTCGTTTACAATACTACAACATTTATCATTTTCAAAAGGGGATTTTTATATTTTATTAGGGAATATTTGCTGGGCGTTATACGGCGTGCTAGGCAGAAGGTTTATTAAAACTGGTAATCCAATACAAACGACGACATATACGATGACTATTGGTGCACTTGCCTTTATTATCATATCTTCTACACAAAAAAGTATAGTACCAGTTTTAGAAATTCCTTGGTTGGCATGGGGAGCGATTCTCTTTATGGCAATTGGAATGAGTGTGCTTGGTTACTTATGGTGGAATAATGGAATTGCTCAAATTGGGGCAGCAAGGACATCTTTATTTTTTAATCTAGTGCCTGTTGTTACAATACTTATTTCTTTTATTGAAGGAGTCAATATAACATCTGCACAATCTGTAGGAATGATATTAGTTATTACGGGAATATTGTATTCTTCTGGTTTTATACAAAGAAAATCAAAAGAAAGTGTTAATATTTAACTTTTTATATCTAAAAATGTTAGAATAATAAGAAAAATAAAAAGGGGACTAAAAAACATGTTCACACTTCGAGTAGATGACGAAATTGAACTACAATTACTAGAAAAACATCATAAAGAAGAATTATATCAATTAATAGACCAAAACCGTAATCATTTACGAAAATGGCTTCCTTGGGTAGATGGGACAAAATCTGCTGATGCTTATGATGAGATTTTTCCGATGTGGTTAAAGAAATTTGCAGAGGGAGACGGTTTTGAAAGTGGTATACGTTACAAAGGAAAGCTTGTTGGGATGGTAGGTATTCATCCAGTGAGCTGGGGGAAGAGAGCGGCGAGTCTTGGGTATTACCTTGCAGAAGATGCTGGAGGAAAAGGCGTTATGACACGTAGCGTAAAGGCTGTGCTTCACTATGCATTTGAGAATTTAAAATTAAATAAAATGGAAATTAGATGCGGTGTTGAAAATGTGAAAAGCCGCGCTATTCCAGAGCGTTTAGGGTTTAAATTAGATGGTATTTTAAGAGATGAAGAATGGTTATATGATCATTTTCATGATATCGCTGTATATAGTTTATTAGCTTCAGAATGGAAAGATATTCGATGAACGAGAAGATTCGTATTATTCCGTATGAAAGTACGTTTCAAGAGGAAGTAGTAGATCTTATCGTTCATATTCAGCAAAAAGAGTATAATGTTCCCATTACGAAAGAAGAGCAACCTGATTTACTTGAAATAGAAACATTCTATCAAAAGGATCACGGAAACTTTTGGGTAGCACTTTATGATGGGAAAGTAGTTGGAACAGTAGCTTTATTAGATATTGAGAATCATCAAGTAGCGCTAAGAAAAATGTTCGTACAAAAAGAGTTTCGTGGAAAAGAATGTGGCGCGTCATATATGTTGCTTCAAACAGCAATTTCATGGGCTGAGGATAAAAAGTTGAAAGATATTTATTTAGGAACAACAGTAAAATTTTTAGCGGCACATCGCTTTTATGAAAAGAATGGTTTTCAAAGTGTGAGTATAGATGAGTTGCCGAAAAACTTTCCAGTGTTACAGGTAGATAAGAAATTTTATAGGTACATTGTGAAAAAGGTCATCTAGAAATGGCCTTTTTCTATGAACCAAAATGGAAATAGTGGTATAATTTGGATTAGGGGGTGTAGGTATGAACTTTCCAATTCAAAGAAGTAAGTCAGTAGTCATTTTCGTTTGTCTTACGTTAGCTTTTATGTGTATATATCCAATTGTCATGCTTTTCACTAATAAAGCGCATTGGATGTCAGTGTTGATTGGGATGGGTTTATGCTTCATTGTAAATGTACCACTCGTTTGGGAAGTATTTATTAAAAAACATAAAGTAGAAAATGGCGTATTAAAGTACGGTATTCTAAATGATGATGTTGTATTAAAAGATATAAGAGTTGTTCGTCAAGTTGGAAAGTATCTTGAAATTACGACGAATGCATATAAAGTACATATGGTTGCGATGCCGCAAGATATGAATGAATTTTTGGCGCTTATCGAGAAAGAAAATCCACATGTGAAAATAGAAATGGTAGGGAAGAAATAAAAAAACGCTCGGAGAAAATTCCGAGCGTTTTTATTATTATTTTAAGTTCTCTGGATTTAAAGCTTCTAATTCAGGTACAACGAAGCGTCCGTCTTTACGGATTAGTACGTCGTCGAAGTAAATTTCACCGCCGCCGTATTCAGGGCGTTGGATGCATACTAAGTCCCAATGGATGTTCGAGTTGTTACCGTTCCATGCATCGTCGTAAGCTTGTCCAGGAGTGAAGTGGAAGCTGCCATCGATTTTTTCATCGAATAGGATGTCTCCCATTGGATGTAAGATGTATGGGTTTACGCCGATTGCGAACTCACCAACGTAGCGTGCGCCTTCGTCTGTATCGAAGATTTTGTTAATGCGTTCTGAATCGTTTGCAGTTGCTTCAACGATTTGACCGTTCTCGAACTTAAGTTGTACATTTTCAAATGTATAACCGTTGTAAGGAGATGGTGTGTTGTAAGAAACTGTACCGTTAACAGAATCACGAACTGGTGCAGAGTATACTTCACCGTCTGGAATGTTTAAATGACCTGAGCATTTAATAGCTGGAATGTCTTTAATAGAGAATGTTAAGTCAGTTCCAGGACCAGTTAAACGAACTTTATCTGTTTTATTCATTAATGTAACAAGGCTATCCATCGCCTTATCCATTTTACCGTAGTCTAAGTTACAAACTTCGAAGTAGAAGTCTTCGAAAGCTTCTGTGCTCATTTTAGCAAGCTGTGCCATAGAAGCATTTGGGTAGCGAAGAACAACCCAACGTGTTTTTGGAACGCGAATATCTCTATGAACTTTTTTCCCAACTGTTTGGCCATGAACTTTCATGCGCTCACTTGGAACGTCAGCCTGTTCATTAATATTATCGCCAGAGCGAAGACCGATATAAGCGTCCATGTCTTTCATTACGCTTGCTTCATATGCAGCGATTTGTTCGAAATGTTCTTCAGTAGCACCCATTAATAAAGAGCGATCTACTTGATGATCTTTTAAAGAGACGAATGGGAAACCACCAGCTGCATATGCTTCTTTTACAAGTGCAGTTACAAGTTCTTTTTGTAAGCCAAAGTTTTCAATTAATACTTTTTCGCCTTTTTGTAAGCAAATAGAGTAGTTAATTAAATTGTATGCTAACTTTTCAATACGTGGATCTTTCATATGTAAAGCCTCCCTACTAATTATGTATCCTCTCCTATTGTAACCTACTTAGTGGAATTTGTTGAATGATTTATGTTACAGTTAACGAATAAGTATGAAAATTCTAATGATGAGATAGGGATTAGAATGAAACGGAAAATGATTGTATAATAGGGGAAAGTATGAAAAAGATAAAGGAAGTGATGAAATGCAAGTTCTTTTATATGTAAGTGCGGCTATTATCGCGGTTGCTTTCGCAGTATTAGTTGTGTATGTATGCAGAACGTTGTTATCGGTTCAGAAGACGTTAGAAAACGTTGCAAGCACGTTAGAAGGTTTAGAAAAACAAATGCAAGGAATTAGCGTAGAGACAGAGCAATTATTACATAAAACGAATGCGTTAGCTGATGATATTCAACAGAAGTCACAGTCATTAAATAAAGTGGTAGCGGGTGTAGATGGGATTGGAACGACAATCCAATCTTTAAATACGAAGCTTCGTAATGTATCAGACTCTGTAACGGACGAAATTGAAAATAACGCTGATAAAGTAGCGCAAGTTGTACAGTGGAGCAGTGCGGCGATTGAAGTATACAATCATTACCGTGCGTCGAGACAAGAGAAGAAGGTTGAAAAAGAAGAGCGTAAATTAGAAAGAATTGAGAAAAACGCTGAAAAGAAAGAGAAGCGCTCTAGATTTCGTATGAGAGGTGAATCGTGATGAATATGACAAAGCTTGAAACAATTGAAGAGCTTGAAGTCTTAGTAGAAAAGAATGAGCCGTATGTTCTTTTTAAACATAGTACGACATGCCCGATTAGTCACGGTGCATACACAGAATTTCAAGCGTATTGCAGTGAAGAAAGAGAAGTGCCAGCGTATTACTTATACGTACAAGATGCGAGAGATGTGTCAAATCGTGTTGCAGAACAATACAGTATTAGACATGAATCACCGCAAGTGTTATACATAAAAGATGGGATGGTAGTATGGAATACATCTCATTGGAATATTAAAAAAGATGCTTTAGAAGAGAATATAAAGTAAAAAGAAGCAAGCTAAAGGTGCTTGCTTCTTTTTTTTGTTTTTGTTGAAATATATTTAGTGGTACACTATTAATAGTTCAAACTAAATAACTAGATTGTTGAAAGTAGGTTTTAAGTAATGAAGAAAATGGCATTATCCTTCGCAGTCGTAAGTTTATTACTGGGAGCTTGTAGTAACAATAGTAATACGATTAGTAAGAAGGATGAAGTTATACAAAAAGATACAAAAGAAAAAAGTATGATTCCGAGAACTGCTGTTTCTAAAGATTATTATAGAACTGTTATTCCTTTAAAAGAACAAAAGGTTATTAATACAGCTAATATAAAAACAAATTCTAAATTAGATTTAGCAGAGTATGAAAATGGTTTAATAAATATTGCAACGCAGCAATTTGATACAGAGAGTCACGTACTGCAATTAAATCAGTATATTCCAGAGAAACTAGTTGATGAACTAGTTGCGAAAGTAGAAGCGCCAGTTTTGACGAATATTATAGAACAAGACTATTTTGGAAAACAGAATTCAAATGAATTAAGTTTATCTGGTGTTATGATTGGCTTAGCTATGTCTTCAAGTGTATCGAATGAAGAAGCTATGTCTAAAGGGTCTGAAGTTGCTAAACAACTTATTGAAGCTATTAACAAAAATGATAAATATAACAAATCTCCAATTACGTTTGCTATCTTTAAGCAAGAAAGTACAAGTTCTTTAAAAAATGGTACGTATATTGCTAGTGCTACTGTTCAAAAGAATGATATGAACCTTGGAAATTGGAGTACAATTGATGAAAAGTCGTATTCATATCCTTCTGATGAATTTACACAAGCACATGGAGAAGATAATACAAAAATAAATAACTTTGCTAAGGAAATAAAAGGTTTTTCTAATGGAGATTTTATTCCAGTCAATGCAAAAGTTTCTTATAAGAAAGATCAAATGGATACATTAAATATGAATATTGTTATTAAATATAACGGTAAAACAGAATTAATGGCTCTTACCCAATTGGCTGCTCAAGGTATGTTAGACAAATTGCCTAAAGATGCGAAAGTACAATTACAGATCAAGTCCGAGAGTAAAATTGAGGCCGTTATTATAAAAGAGAAAAACAGTGATAAACCGTTTGTTTCCTTCTTGTAAAAAAGACAGTATGTAAACTGTCTTTTTTTATTTTAAATGAAAATATAAAAGGTTTTTTGATGGTAATTCATTGCTGTATATCGTGTGACAATCGTATATGTATCAACTATAATAAGTTATCTTAAAAAAGTAATATATAGGGATTTGAAAGAGATGGCTTTCTTATGGCATCACAACAATTAGGTCGTTTACGTTCTGAAATTGATCAACTTAATTTACAAATATTAGAGTTACTAAACGAAAGAGGTCGTCTCGTACAAGAAGTTGGTAATTTAAAAGAAGTATAAGGTGTGAAACGTTTTGATCCTGTACGTGAAAGTAATATACTGGATTTAATTGCAGAGAATAATAATGGTCCATTTGAAACTTCGACTTTATAACATATTTTCAAACAAATTTTTCAAGTTGGTTTAAAGTTACAAGAAGAGGATCATCGTAAAGCACTACTTGTTTCTTGTAAGAAAAAAACAGAAGATACGATTGTTGAAATTAATGGTGAAAAAATTGGTAACGGAAATTAGTATTTTATTATGGGACCGTGTGCAGTGGAAAGTTATGAACAAGTACGTCAAGTTGCTGAAGCAATGAAAGAGCAACGCGTAATACGCTTGATATTTCCGCTGTACCGATTTTAAAGAAAGAGACACATTTACCTGTCGTTTTTGATGTAACGCATTCTACAGAGAGACGTGACCTTCTCTTACTAACTGCAAAAGCAGCGATGGCAATTGGTGCAAACGCAATTATGGCTGAAGTACATCCAAATCCAGCTGTAGCTTTATCAGATGCGGCGCAGCAAATGAATATCCCGCAGTTCAATGATTTTATGAATGAATTAAAATCATTTGGAAGTAAATTATAAAAACTTTTAATGAACTGTTCCAAAAAGGCATTTTGGGACAGCTGTATAGCGACTGTCATTGTCGATTTTTGTTGGGAAGTTGGTATATTAAAAAAATCGCTGATATAATTAGAGTTGTGGTCGATATATTCGAAAAATCGCCGATATAAATTTCATTTACTATCGTACTGCTTAAAATAAGATTTCTACTTAGGAAATATCTATTTTTTTACAAAAAATGCCCTTTTTTCATAAAAAATACGAAAATACGAGAAAAGAAGCGAATTTTTTCGAAACTTTTGCGGGAAAATATTGTATGAGCCTGCGTTTATATCGTATCATTAGTAAAAGGAAGAACTCGGGACGATTGGTGGCATCTGCAAATAGAGTTGATGTCTTTTTTTCATTCAAGTAACCGATACATAAAAATAGATAACAAAAATAGAAGGAGTGTGCGATGAGATGAACGTAACAATCTATGATGTAGCGCGCGAAGCGAACGTTTCAATGGCTACCGTATCACGCGTTGTGAACGGTAACCCAAATGTAAAGCCTACAACAAGAAAGAAAGTATTAGAAGCAATTGATCGTTTAGGATACCGTCCAAATGCGGTAGCACGTGGACTAGCAAGTAAGAAGACAACTACGGTAGGTGTTATTATTCCTGATATCTCAAATACGTTTTATGCAGAACTTGCACGTGGAATTGAAGATATCGCAACAATGTACAAATATAACATCATTTTAAGTAACTCTGATCAAAACAAAGAGAAAGAGTTCCATCTATTAAATACGATGCTTGGAAAACAAGTGGACGGAATTGTTTTCATGGGTGAAGATATTACAGACATTCACATTGAAGAATTTAAAAAATCTCCAGTACCAATTGTATTAGCAGCGTCATTTGATGAGCAAAATGAAACGCCATCAGTAAATATTGATTATACACAAGCAGCTTACGATGCAATGAAGCACTTTATCGAGCAAGGACATAAGCGTATCGGTTTCGTCTCTGGTCCATTCATTGATAAAGCGGGAAGCGCGAAGAAGTTACAAGGTTATAAAAAAGCTTTAGAAGAAGAAGGTATTTCATATGATGAAAATCTTGTAATCGATGGAGATTACACATATGACTCAGGTATCGAAGCATTCGAAAAGCTTTGGAGCAATGATGAAAAGCCAACAGCAATCTTCGTGTCTTCTGATGAAATGGCACTAGGTGTAATCCATGCAGCACAAGATGCTGGATTAAACGTACCAACTGACGTAGAAGTACTTGGTTTCGATAATACACGCCTTGCATTAATGGTTCGTCCGCAGCTTTCAACAGTTGTACAACCGATGTATGATATCGGTGCAGTAGCAATGCGTCTATTAACAAAGTATATGAACAAAGAAAAAGTGGAAGATCACACTGTTATCTTACCTCACCGTATCCAATTTAGAGATTCAACGAAATAAGTATAAAAAAGCTCACAGCGATTGCTGTGAGCTTTTATTCATATTCAGGATAATATTTTTCAATTACTGTATCTACAGTTTCATTTTTCTTAACGTGTAAAAATTTTGCGTACAATTCTTTTCCAGTTTCAAATGGCGTATCGTCTAATTCAAACACATGTAACACTTTTCGGAACGTCCATGTGATTTGCTCATCATACATATTATCGTATGTGTGCTCCGATTGTATAGCTATCTTTTCACCTAGTTCATGAGCTTCTTCTAAACTGTTTGCTTTAACAAGAATAATACTTTCTTCAAAAAGTGTATCGTGATTCTCTTCATAATGCTCATCCATTTTCATAGGATGAGGCTCACCAGAATGAACAGACTCAAACAATAATTTTACAGCGTACACATTATGCTGCATGTTTCACCTTATAAATAATACTTGCGACAAGCGAAGCAGGTATTGTAAATACGTTACTTTGATAATGGTAATGCACTTGGGATTCTTCATAAGACATGTTGTCATATAGTTCGTTTTGTGAGACACTCATTTTTTTCTGTTTTTCTTTGAGTATTTTAATGTAGTTGTACTGTATTGGGACGAGAATGATGAAATAAGCTAATACGATTAGTGAAATCCAAATCATTATGAACACTCCCTTACAAAGAATATTTGTATATGGTAATTATATCAATTTATATGAGGGGTATCCATATTTTTCTAGTGGTCAATTTCTTTTCCAAAATGCAAAAAGTTCTTCAGCGCTTCGTAAATTATGTTCAAGGCATGTTTGTGCAGTGCGTTTAAAATTTTTTATTAAATGCTCTAGCCTAGAAGAATCATAGTGCTTTGCTTTTCCATCTACAATCGTTTTATCTTTTTTTTAAGTTAAGTGATATTTTTAGCAAAGTTACATTTGTTTCTATTTGTACAACTTCCATGTAAAAAAATTTTGTCTAAGTCGATTGTAATATAATCAAATCGCTCTACTTGTTTAAAATATCCTACAATATCATCTTCCAATTGAAATCCTCCCTAGTATATAGCTTACCTGGAAGAGTTCTCTATAGATTGTATGATTCCTTGTTATATGTCACATAAGTGTAAAAATAACTATTATAGGGCAATGTCATGTATAATAGAAAGAAAAGGCTTGTGAGGGGGGAAAAGAGATGATCGTTCTTTGGATAATTACGCTTTGTATGACTGCTATTTTTGCATATATGACGTTAAAACAAAATGGTTTAAAGCGATTTGTTCCAGGAAGTATTCTTGCAGGAATTGCCCTTATCACGTATGTAATTTCTATTTTTATTGAAAGTGTATCAGTAGATATGAGCAAAAGTTTAATGTTTATTGGTATTACACTATTTGCAGGTAGCATTATGGTACTTATGGTTGCTGGTATTATTTTATTTATTCATATGAATTCGGAAACGTTATAGCATATAGAAAAGGCATGTCCCGAGGGACATGCCTTTTTATCCGTTCAATTATGCTCTATCTTTAGAAGAATTTTGTTGTTTTAATAAGTCGCGAATTTCGCCAAGAAGAACTTCTTCTTTTGTTGGTTCTGGAATTTCTTCCTCTTTTTCGTCTTCTTTTTTAGATGTTAGTTTGTTGAAAACTTTAATAAACATAAAGATAGAAGCTGCGATAATTAAGAAATCAAAAATTGTTTGGATGAAGTTACCATACATAACAGCTGATTTACCGTATCCAAAGTGCAAATCTGTAAAGTTAACGCCACCTAATACCATACCAAGTAATGGTGTAATAATGTCTTTTACTAAAGAACTAACGATTTTACCGAATGCAGCACCGATTACAACCCCGACAGCTAAATCAACGACATTCCCTTTGAAAGCGAACTTTTTAAACTCGTTCCACATGTGTCAATCCCATCCTTTCCACGATTCATTATGAAATTTATAATTCCTATCAACATATTTTATAGAAATTTACGAGAGAAATAAAGGGGAAATGGGAATGAAAGTAAATTCTGAAAAATGTATCCGTTTTAATTTTTGTTTACATCATCTAGTAAAGATTGTAGCATTTGCTGCGTTTTTAATCCTTCTAATCCATCTACAACAGGCTTTGTATCTCCGTGTACACATTCAATAAAATGATGAACAGCATCTTCAAAACCACGTTGTTTTAACGTCGTATCCCATGATGGAGAACCGCTTTGTGAAACTGAGTTTTCCTGTTCAATTTCAAATGTATTCATATTTTTTACGCGAATGATTTTCCCTGGCGTTACAAGTTCAATTTGTTCTAAATTTGTACCGGCATGGCGATGCATTGCAGTAGAAAGTAACAGTCCACTTGGAGTTGTATATGTATGATGTCCGTAAAGAAGTTCATTCTTTTCATTGATTTGCATCATATTGTGAACGACGTTAAGGTCATCATTAGCGAACCAGCGAGCAGTATCTACAATGTGTAAATAATCATCTAACATAGTGAAGTCGTACGTATATGGCCCGACTTTATTTGTGCGATGCTTTTCAATTCGAATCCATGAAATATCATGAGCCTGTTCTTTGGCAGCAACATACATAGGAACGAATCTGCGATTAAATCCGACCATTAACTTTCGGTTATACTTCTCGCTCAACTCGACTAGTTGCTCAGCTTGTTCCACAGTAGCTGCTAACGGCTTATCAACATAAACGTCGATTCCTTTTTTCAAAAGCTCAGAAACGATTTCATAATGCGATGCAGTTGAACTATGAACGAAGATTGCATCACATTCCGAAGCTAACGTTTCAATAGAATGAAAGTCTTGAATTCGGTATTGCTGGCAAACTTGTTTTCTTTTCTCTGCGTTAGGTGTAAACGCCCCGACAAAGTTCCAATCTGTTTCTTTTGTAAGTGTTGGAAGATAGGCCTTTTGCGCAATGCTACCAAGTCCAATCATCCCAATTTTAGGTTTATTCATATGTATTCCCACCCTATTAATATTGATGTAACGGCTTAAATGTAGCATAGGATGGGGGAGGAAGGCAAAGATAAGCTTTTTACTTATTTCCTTCTAACAAAATTTTCTCTATCTCTGCAAAATTATGAGCGCGAGCATGCTCTAACGGGGTAACACCATCATTATCTGGAATATTTACATCTGCACCGTGCTCAATAAGAAGGCGAATGACTTGTTGCTGTGTTTCGTTTCCGTTACTTAGTACGATAGCTTCCATTAAAGCTGTCCATCCTAGGTTATTTACATGATTTACATCAATATTTGTTCGAGTGAGGAGTTCTTTTATAACGTCAATATAGCCATGTTCTGAGGCTGGGATAAGAGCTGTTCCGCCGTAACGATTTGTAATCGTAGGATCTGCACCAGCATTAATTGTTAGCTTTAAAATGTCTAAGTAACCTTCCGCACCGGCGTATAGAAAGGGATTGTTTTTCATGTCATCTTGGATATTTACGTCAGCACCAGCTTCGATAAGTGCTTTTGCGGTTTTTACATCATTTTTGTATGTAGCAATCATAAGAGGGGTACGTCCTTGATTATCCGTCGCATTTATATTTGCACCTTGTTTTAGTAAAGATATAACAGTATTCGTTTCATTTTTTTCAGTAGCTGCTAGTAGTGCAGTCTCCATGTTTGTCATCTCCTTTTTGACTTCTTGTTCTTGCGAGCATCCTTGTAAAAAAATTACGCAACATATTATACTGAATGTTTTTTTGAACATGGAATTTCAACCTCCTAATTTCAACTGTAAAATAGGAACATTAAATTTTTATAAACTGACGCTAAAATTACTATAAAATCGCTTGAGTATTTGAACATATATTTTTATGCTTATGAATATGAAGGATGGGTAAAGTGAGGATGTAACATATGTCTATTAAAACAAGGTTTTTATTTTCTTATATTGCTGTAATTCTCGTTTCTATTACGCTCATATTAGTCGCGGGATTTTTAATTGTTTTTTCAATAACAGGTGATTTGGAAGCAGTGAAAAATTTCTATAAAAGTTCTTACATTCAAAAGCCGCTTACACCAGAAGAAGAAAATGCCTATCTTGAATTAAAATTAGCGGCAAAGCAACATCAATCTCAATTATTAGATAAATCGTTCGTTTCATCAATTGAAAAAGAAGGTGTGAAAATAATTGTAAGAAAGGGAGAAAACATTTCTTATGCTAATAAGGGATTTGAAAGTTCGACTTTAACAGAAGCCCTTCCGAAATTTGAAGCGGCAAATATTAATAGTCGTGGTACAACGGAACTAGGCGAGACATTTTATCGATATGTAAAGTTTGATTTTTATTTTCCAGAGAAAGAAGAAGGGAGTATATTTGTACTAAAAAAGCAAAGTTCATTTGTAGATCTTACACAAAAATTATTTCCAATCTTATTCGTATCGCTTTTACTATTAGCCATTTTACTCATTGGTTTATTAAGTTATCTTGTTTTAAGAAGTGTAATAAAACCAATTTTTGTATTGAAAGGTGCAACGGAGAAAATTAAAGAAGGAAATTTAGATTTTCAAATGCCAGTTACATCGCACGATGAAATAGGTCAATTAAATCAAGGATTTGAGGAAATGAGGAAGAAGTTAAAGGAATCGATTGAAGTACAAACGCAGTATGAAGAAAATCGAAAAGAACTTATTTCAAACATATCGCATGATTTAAAAACACCGATTACATCTATTATCGGATATGTAGAAGGAATAAAGGACGGGGTAGCAAATACGCCAGAAAAAATGGATAAGTATTTAACGACAATTCATACGAAGGCAAAACATATGGACACACTCATTGATGAACTCTTTTTGTTTTCGAAGCTCGATTTAAATCGAGTTCCATTCCAATTTGAGACAGTTGAATTAAATACGTTTATGCAAGAATTAATAGAAGAGATGCAGATGGATTTAAGTGAAGAAGGTATAGAAATTAACTTACAATTACATTCATCGCCATTATATGTAACGGCTGATTGCGAAAAGATAAATAGAGTTATATCAAATTTAATTCATAATAGTGTGAAGTACATGGATAAAGAAGAGAAGAAAATTACCGTAACAGTATCGAGTGATAACAATAAAGTTATTGTGAAGGTGATAGACAATGGATCAGGTATAGAATCTGATACGCTACCGTATATCTTTGAACGTTTTTATCGTGCAGAACAATCGCGAAATTCTAGCACAGGTGGAAGTGGACTTGGTTTAGCAATAGCGAAGCAAATTGTTGAAGAACATGGCGGGGAAATTTGGGCGGAAAGCGAGCTTGGTAAAGGCACAAGCATTTTCTTCTCATTGGAAAAAGTAGAGGAATGTGGTGAGTAAATTGAAAAGAATTTTACTAATAGAAGATGAAGTAAGTATTGCAGAATTACAGCGAGATTATTTAGAAATTAATGATTTCCAAGTTGATGTAGAGCATTCAGGAGAAACAGGTTTACAAATAGCCCTGCAAGAAGACTATGATTTAATTATTTTAGATATTATGCTTCCGAAAATGAACGGATTCGAAATTTGTAAACAAATACGTGCTGTAAAAGATATTCCGATTCTACTTGTTTCAGCAAAAAAAGAAGATATAGATAAAATTCGCGGGCTCGGATTAGGAGCGGATGATTATATAACGAAACCGTTTAGCCCAAGCGAATTAGTCGCAAGAGTAAAAGCGCATATTGCTCGTTATGAAAGATTATCAGGAAATGTAAGTAAGCAACGTGATACGCTATACATTCACGGAATTTCTATCGATCAACGAGCGAGGAAAGTTTTTATAAACAATGAAGAAGTGGCATTTACAACGAAGGAATTTGATTTATTAACATTCTTTGTCACACATCCAAACCAAGTATTAAATAAAGAACAGTTATTTGAACGCATTTGGGGATTAGATTCCGCTGGTGATTTAGCCACTGTTGTCGTCCACATTAGAAAGCTACGTGAAAAAATTGAAAGAGATCCTGCCCACCCGCAATATATTGAAACAGTATGGGGAGCTGGTTATCGTTTTAATGTGTAGGGAACCTGTCAAAGTTTTGGCAGGGTTTTTTGTATGTGATCAAAAGGGGGTAATAGGTAATTTATGTTAAAATATAAAGAGAGATAAAACATAGGAGAGTGTGAGAGGGCGTGCTACATTTTGGGGGATACATTAAAAGATAATAAATCAAACAAGGTTTTAAAGATTGGAACTAATATTGTACTTATCTTATTAATTATTGGTGCAATACAAATGTTTTATGATGAAGATTCTAAGAATGATCATTTGGGTTGGTTATTTATGATGGTCTTTTTTGCAATTAAAATAATTTCTAGTTTTATGATAAGTTTAAAAGAAGGAGATAAAAAGTCAGTATTTATTGATTTAGGTTTAATGATTTTTTCTGTTCTTCTTTTGGTTGTTACTAGTGTGAAATATTTCTTTTGAAAAACCTCATAGTCTTATAGAGGCTGTGAGGTTTTTGTTGGAAAATTAACTTGCGACCTTAATATGCTATTTTAGAGTTCCTTGTTGCAATGATTTATAAAATATTTGAGTAGTAGAAGTAAACTGAGCAGCTTCTTCTAAAAAAGGATAATGGTTGCTCTCCTCAAATGTCACAAAAGTAGAATCGCATATACCCTCATGTATCTCGATGGAATATTGAATAGGACACTGCACATCGTGTCTTCCACACATAATTAGTGTTTTTGTTTTTATAGAAGGTAAATACTCCCTTAAATCAAATGAAGGATATTCATTGGCGAAAGCATTCATCCGGCTAACGGACATTGTTTTTTTGATTGGTTTACAAAAATAAGAGTTGTAGTTTTCTGGTTTATACAATGATAATTTTGTTCTCTTAGTAGATAGTTCTTTCCGTTCTTCACTTGTAAGGTGAGGGCTTTTTAAGTTTTCGATGAGCTCTTGCATATAATGAAACTGTGAATGTTCTGGATGATAAATACAAAATGGTGTTTCGGTATAGTTACTTGCTGCAGCGCCTGCTACGACTAATGATTGTAAGGAATTTGGATATGTAATCGCATATAAAAGTCCAAGCATACCACCTGTTGAATGACCAGTGAAATGCCATGTTGGGAGTTGTAAAGCTTCTCGTATTGCTTCTAAATCGTGAACCGTTTCAATCATACTTAATTCGTTTTCTGACTGGGTGGTTACAGAGCTACCAGTATCTCGTAAATTAATGAGAAATACACGATGCGTAGCAGTGAAAACATCTGCAAAGTAATCACCAGTTTCATTAAATTGTGAATAGTGATGTGTAATACAAAGCGGTTCGCCATTTCCTTTTGTAAAGAGTTCAAATGTGCCGCGTTTTGTGGGGATCATTTGTTGTGTCCACATAATATCACGTCCTTTTTTCATAAAAGTTGGACCGGTTAATTATTAAATAAAATATATCGGCGCAACTCGAAACATATCGACTTACCGACAGTAGTCGACAATAAATAAAAGGAGGCTATTCAAAAACGAGCCTCCTTTTCGTTTAGTACAAAGATTTTGTCATATTATTCCGAATGATTTCAAGGGATTTCGCTACAGTTAATGCATTCTTTTCTTCAATTTCTGGTTTACGGGGGATAGGTTTATACATGTTGTCTGGATCTTCCCATGTGAGGGGAAGTTCTGTTTCGGCTTGTCCTTTCCAAGCGTCAATCCATTCTGGAGGGAGATAACCCGAGATGTTTTGGATGTTGTTCATTTCGAGCCAAATAAGTGCCCAAGCTCTTGGTACGACGCGCCAATGGTCATAGCCACCGCCGCCGACAGCGATCCAGCGACCGTCGCAATATTCATTAGCAATTTCACGAGCGAGCTTCGGTATTTCGCGGTAAATATTCATGGTTGCACAAAGGTGTGTAAGTGGGTCGTAGTAATGTGCGTCGGCACCATTTTGCGTTAAAATAATATCCGGTTTAAAGTACGCTGCAACTTCTTTTACAACTGTTCGATATGATTTTAGAAAGGATTCATCTTCTGTAAAAGCATCCAGTGGAACGTTAAAAGAATAACTATAACCATTACCTTGTCCACGTTCGTTTACAGCGCCAGTTCCAGGGAATAAATAGCGACCAGTTTCATGTAATGAAATGGTGCATACGTTAGGATCATCATAAAACGACCACTGCACGCCATCACCGTGATGAGCGTCTGTATCAATATATAAGACGCGTAAACCGTATTTCTTCTGAATATACTTCATTGCGATGGAGCTATCGTTATAAATACAAAAACCAGATGCCTTGCCACGGAAGCCGTGATGTAAGCCTCCACCTAAGTTAAGTGCGTGTTTTACTTTTCCGGAAAGAACAGCATCGACAGCTGTTAACGTACCGCCAACGAGCAATGCGCTTGCTTCGTGCATATTTGGGAACATCGGTGTATCTTCTGTTCCTAGTCCATATGTCATCGCAATTGATTTTTCTAACTTTCCTTCTCCAGCACGTTTTACCGCATTTATGTACTCCTCTGTATGAACGTAGGCAATCTCTTCATCTGTAGCCATCCGTGGTGAGATGATTTGAGAGGGAGAGATGAAACCACCCTTTTGTAATAAATCATACGTAAGTGTGACGCGCAGTTGGTTAAAAGGATGATCAGGGCTAAATGAATAGCCCCGAAATTCATCCGAATAAATAAACGCGCTACTCATGCTTGCATCCCCATGATGTTCGGCCATAATACGCGATAGCCTTCTGCTTCAAGTGCATCAATCACTTTTAGAGGATTCATCGTTTGAATGCGGAAAACAAGTACTTTATCATTCTCATCTTTTGCTGGGTAGACGAGAACGCTCACGATATTTATTTGTAAATCACTAAAAATAGCAACGACTTTTCCAAGAATACCAGGTTCATTTTTTACTTGAATTTCAATTTGTGAACTCGGTTGATGTGCTCCTGTTAATTTTACTAACGTGTGCAGTACTGTAGATTCTGAGATTATTCCAACTAACTTCCCAGCTTTTGTAACAGGAAGACAGCCAATTTTATTTTCAAAAAATAAAGTAGCAATTTCCTCAACGAAATCGAGAGGGTGGCAAGTCATTACAGGATGTTTCATAATAAGTTCAAGCGGTTGCTGTAGCATATCGAGTGAAACTTGTTCATCTAGAATAGACGGACTTGCATCTCTTACATCCCGATCAGAAATAATGCCTACGACGTGATTATTTTGATCGACAATTGGAATGTGCCGAATTCCTTTCGTGCGAATCGTTCGGATTGCTGTTTCGATTGTATCGTTTGGATGTAGTGTAACTACATTTTGATTCATAATTTCTTCTACAATCATTCCAGTTGCCCCCTTTATTAATACATAAAACGATTGTGAAAACGTAGACGATCAAAAGCTTGAATAGAATCCGTATCAACGCGTTTACCGATGCGGACCATTAAACAGTTGGCGGGATGTGAACAAATTTCAGGATCGTCTGTAGCCATCCATTGTAACCCGCCGGCATTCATCATCTTTTCCATTACTTTTCGGTATTCCCAAACATTTAATCCTGTTTGTTTCAAATCCCAGTGCCAATAATATTCAGTCGTCAATATAATGTAATCTTCCATATAATCGTCCATCATAGAAACCTCTAGTAAGTTCTTTCCGACAGAACTCCCGCGGAAGGCTGGAACTACTTCAATTGCCCCAAGCTCAATTAAGTTTTCTATTTTTCCTTCTGACCATCGTTCAAGTGGATCAGGATATAAATATGTAACATATCCAACAATCATCTGGTCATGTCTAGCAATAATGAGTCGAGCTTCTGGTAATTTAGAAATTTCGACAATTGCTTTATATTGCTGTTCAGCAGGACGAAATGCAACTAAATCTGGATGAAATTCATACATTTCAAGATTATGTGTAGAGACAGGACCTTCAATAATTAAAGTGCCTTTCGCTGTTTTTAAGTTTCTAGCATTGTATATTTTTTTATGAATCAATGTATTGCTCACCACCTTGAGGGTTTGTGAATCTATTAATATCGTACTTTATAATATATGCGATGTGAATCGAATTTTGTCATTAAAAATTTGTCTAAAAATCAACAAATATACTGAAAATTTTAAATAATATCATTATAATAGATAATAGAATACATAGGAGGGGGATGTAAAGTATGAAAGTAGAAACGCTTCCTGTCATTAAAGGAGAAAATAATTTGCCGAATTATGATGAGGCATACGCGAATTTTAACTGGGAAGAGGTTAATAAAAACTTTACTTGGAATGAAACAGGCCGAGTAAATATGGCGTATGAGGCAATTGATAAGCATGCGAAATCCGATCGAAAGAATAAAGTAGCTCTTTATTATCAAGATGGATCGCGAAAAGAGAAATATACATTTAAGGAAATGAAGGATTTTTCTAATAAAGCAGGAAATGTCCTGAAAAATTATGGCGATGTAGAAAAAGGCGATCGCGTTTTTATTTTTATGCCACGTTCTCCAGAATTATATTTCGCACTTTTAGGTGCAGTGAAATTAGGAGCAATTGTTGGACCGTTATTTGAAGCATTTATGGAAGGTGCGGTTCGCGATCGTTTAGAAGATAGTGAAGCGAAGGTGTTAATTACAACGCCTGAGTTATTAGAGCGTGTACCATTAAATGATTTACCTGCTTTAAAAACAGTTTTTCTTGTTGGAGATAATGTAGAAGAAGGCGGTAAAACGGTAGCGTTCAATCCTTTATTTGAACAAGCTTCAAAAGAATTACATATTGAATGGTTAGGCCGTGAAGATGGTTTAATTCTTCACTATACGTCTGGTTCTACTGGTAAGCCAAAAGGTGTGCTTCATGCGCAAAATGCAATGGTTCAGCACTATCAAACGGCGAAATGGGTATTAGATTTAAGAGAAGACGATGTATATTGGTGCACAGCTGATCCAGGCTGGGTAACGGGAACTGCTTACGGTATTTTCGCACCGTGGTTAGTTGGAGCGTCAAATGTTATTTTAGGTGGGCGATTTAGTCCGGAAGCTTGGTATGAAGCACTGCAAGATTACGGTGTAACAGTTTGGTATAGTGCACCGACAGCGTTCCGTATGTTAATGGGAGCTGGACAAGACGCAATTAAAAAATATGACTTATCACAAGTTCGTCACGTATTAAGCGTTGGTGAGCCGTTAAATCCAGAAGTAATTCGCTGGGGTATGAATGCATTTGGACTTCGTATTCATGATACGTGGTGGATGACAGAAACAGGTGGACAAGTTATTTGTAACTACCCTTGTATGGAAATCCGTCCAGGTTCAATGGGTAAACCCATTCCAGGTGTAAAAGCAGCGATTGTTGATAATGAAGGAAATGAAGTTCCTCCATACACAATGGGTAACTTAGCAATTGCGAAAGGTTGGCCATCTATGATGCGCGGGATCTGGAATAACCAGCAAAAGTATGAATCTTATTTCATGCCGGGAGATTGGTACGTATCAGGTGACTCTGCCTATATGGATGAAGATGGATACTTCTGGTTCCAAGGACGTATTGACGATGTAATTATGACGTCAGGTGAGCGCGTTGGTCCGTTTGAAGTAGAAAGTAAATTAATCGAGCATGCTGCTGTTGCAGAAGCAGGTGTAATTGGTATTCCTGATCCAGTGCGTGGCGAAATTATTAAAGCATTTATCGCACTTCGAGCAGGATACGAACCATCTGATGAATTAAAAGAAGAAATTCGTCAATTTGTAAAGAAAGGCCTAGCAGCTCATGCAGCGCCACGACAAATTGAATTTAGAGATAAATTACCGAAAACGAGAAGTGGTAAAATTATGCGCCGCGTATTAAAAGCGTGGGAGCTGAATTTACCAACAGGTGACTTATCAACGATGGAAGATTAAGAGAGGAAGGTCTGAACGAAAAAATGTTCAGGCCTTTTTTTATGTTATTATTAACTTATATATATAAGTTAACGGGGGTAGTATGATGAAAACAGAAAAAGAAAAGATGATACTAGGAGAAATGTATATACCGGCTGATCCAGTTTTAGTACAAGAAAGAGAGCAAGCACGTATATTAACGAGAAAATTAAATGATACGCCAGAAGAGCAATTGAAAGAGCGTAGCGAAATCATAAAAGAATTATTCGGAACGACAGGAGATAATATTCATCTTGAATCTTCTTTTAGATGTGATTACGACTATAACATTCATGTCGGTGAAAATTTTTACGCGAACTTTGACTGTACGATTTTAGACGTATGCCCGGTAACGATCGGAGTGAATTGTATGTTAGCTCCAGGTGTTCACATTTATACAGCAACGCACCCACTCAATCCAATTGAGCGTATAAGCGGATCAGAATACGGAAAACCAGTTACAATTGGCGATAACGTATGGATTGGCGGAAGAGCAATTATTAATCCAGGTGTAACAATTGGAGACAATGCGGTGATCGCATCTGGTGCTGTCGTAACGAAAGATGTGCCTAATAATGTAGTAGTTGGCGGGAATCCTGCAAAGATTATAAAAAAACTAAAATAATATTTGAACGAAGTGCCTTCCTCGTCTGTATACATTTATGAAAGAATAGATGAGGGAGGCTTTTTTATGTCTAATAAATTACTTCTTGCGACGTTGTAAAGGATTGACAAGAAGAGAAACCGGACCTCTATTTGACACGCCTATATAAATGATGGTATAAAGAAAAGTATATGAATAATTGAGCGTGGAAAGGGAGAAGTAGTGATCATTTCCCTGTTTTAGAGAGCTGATGGCCGGTGAAAATCAGCACATAGATGATCGCGAATTACGCCCCTAGAGCATCTTTTTTCGATTGAATTGTATTCAAAAGGGAAAAGACGGTGCTAAGCCGTTATGTAAATAAGGTGGTAGGCTTTTTTGCCTGCAACTAGGGTGGTAACGCGATAATCAAAATCGTCCCTTATTTGAAGGGGCGATTTTTTTATGTTTTCAACCTTCACGCCAGTAATGAACTTAAAGGAGAGTATGTAGGATATGGGTATTTTACAAGATCTTGAATTTCGCGGTCTAATTAATCAGCAAACAGATGCTGAGGGCCTTGAGCAATTATTAGAAAAAGAAAGCGTTAAATTATACTGTGGTTTCGACCCGACAGCGGATAGTTTACATATTGGTCATATGTTACCAGTATTAATGTTACGTCGTTTCCAATTAGCTGGCCACCAACCAATCGCACTTGTTGGCGGTGGTACTGGTATGATCGGTGACCCGAGTGGTAAAAAAGCAGAACGTACATTAAATACGAAAGATACAGTTGCTTACTACACAGAAAGCATTAAAAACCAACTTTCAAACTTCTTAGAGTTTGAAAACGTGGACAACCCAGCAACGATGGCTAACAACTATGACTGGCTTGGTAGCTTAGATGTAATTTCATTCTTACGCGATATCGGTAAAAACTTCGGTTTAAACTATATGTTAGCAAAAGATACAGTAGCATCTCGTTTAGAAACTGGTATTTCATTCACTGAGTTCAGTTACATGATTTTACAATCATACGACTTCTTAAACTTATACCAACAACATAATTGCCGTCTGCAAATCGGTGGTAGTGACCAATGGGGTAACATTACAGCTGGTCTTGAATTAATTCGTAAATCAGAGGAAGATGCGAAAGCATTCGGTTTAACAATTCCACTTGTTACAAAATCTGACGGTACGAAGTTTGGTAAAACAGAAGGCGGCGCAATTTGGTTAGACCCAGAGAAAACAACTCCTTACGAGTTCTACCAATTCTGGATTAACACAGATGACCGCGACGTTGTTAAATACTTAAAATACTTCACATTCTTATCTCATGAAGAAATTCTTGAGCTTGAAAAGCAAGTAGCTGAAGCACCAGAAAAACGTGCAGCACAAAAAGCATTAGGTTCTGAAATGACAAAACTTGTTCACGGCGAAGAAGCATTAGAGCAAGCGATTAAAATTTCAGCTGCACTATTCAGCGGTTCTGTAGCAGAACTAACTGCAAGCGAAATTGAACAAGGATTCAAAGACGTACCATCTGTAGAACGTACTGCAGAAGATACAGTATTAATCGACTTACTTGTAGAAAGCAAAATCTCTCCATCAAAACGTCAAGCACGTGAAGATGTAACGAACGGCGCAATCTACGTAAACGGTGAGCGTACACAAGCGTTAGACTACGTTGTAACAGAAAACGACCGCATCGAAGGTAAATTTACAATCATTCGCCGCGGTAAAAAGAAATATTTCTTAATTCGTTACTAATAAATAAAAAGCTTTGGGGAAATTCCTCAAAGCTTTTTTTGTTTTAATCTCCTTTTCGAGTTCATACGGAAATCACATGTAAGCGGTATGATAAACGTATAACAATTAGAAAGGAGTGGTAAAACGAAATGTCACTAGAAGCGTTGATTATTTTTTCTTTGCTAAACGCGGGTCAACTTGCAGAGAATTCGAAGGTTGATATACATAAAGAGCAGAAAGATGCTTATGTATATGTTCAAAAAGAGGAAAATAAATAACTTTAATATATATAAATAAAAGCTACTCGAAGTAACTGTTTTGGTGTCTTCGGTAGCTTTTTGAATTATGAATAAATAGGAATTAATTCTCGCTTAAAATCTTCGTACATTTCAAAGGCAATTTTCATGATTTCTTTGAGTTCATCGTAACTGTGGAAGCATACTGCCGGCAACCTTTCAGAACCATTGGATAATACTTTTACAAACATATCCCATGAATTCCCAACTCTAACTTCACCATTATACCTTGCAGACCAAATGAACTCAACAAGCCCATATTTTAAGCTGATATTGAATCTGAAAGTATAGAAATCCTTGTTCTTTACTTCACCAACAATAAAAAAGTTTTCCTTTTTCATAAAACGAGCTTTATAGCCAAGAGACTCAAATACTGCAATTACTTTTTCGTTTTCATAGTTTTCAAATGTGTTTTCTCTATCTGGAAATTGTTTTGATAATGCTTTATATCTCTGAATAAAATCAATTTTCTCAAGTACCTCTTTAATTTCGGGTTCTAAATCATACGCCATCAATTATTCCTCCCTAAATCTAATATCAATATCATATTTTTCTTTTGCTAGCTTGATATATTCATCTATTTTTTTGAATTTTTTATTAGATGTTGGAATCTCTAAAATATGTCTTCCTTCTAGTAACTTTCCCTCCCCTTACAAGAAAATAATACCAATTTAAGGAATGGGTTATAAATTGAATATTCTAATAATTCTACGGTTAAAGAGATACTAGTTCATTAAGTTTTTTTAATCTTATTCAGATGCTCGGGTGATGAAGAGGTTTTTAAGATTGAATGTAAATAGAAAAAGGGAAGGTATAGAGAATGTACACATAAATACGTTGTAAAAATCATGTTAACAAAAAGAAAGTACAGCAAAGAAAAATGAGTTATGGGGTAGAATGTAGTGTTTTTAAGTGTTAGAAGAAGGTAAACTGGCTAAATTCAGAAATGATAATTCTAATGTTGTATTAGCATTGAAAAGAAATACTAACATTAGAACAAATAGGACAGTATAAAATGAATTAGATAATGAAGAAAGCCGCTCGTTTTTTCGGGGCGGCTTATTCTTTACATGTTTTAGTTTTCTTCTTCTTTGTAATTTAATGCAATCTCTACTATTTCTTCCGGTGTTAAATCCCTAAAATCCCAAAAGATTATATCACTTGGAGCGGGATGAGGTACACCGCTATTATTAAATTGGTTTACGTATTCATTAAGTTCTTCTTCAGGTAATTTAGGATTACAAATCTTTGTTACAAGTTCAATAAGTTCTTCTTTTGTCATTTTGAGTGTCATACTAACCATCCTTTCATAATCATTAACCTTTTTTACCGAAATGATATGAACGATCTAAAACATTTTGATGCATTTTAGGAGAAACAATTATTAAGTTATCGAGATTGTACACATCTCCACCCTGGTGAATTGGTTGTTTATGGTGCAAAATATATTGATTGTGCTGACCATACTTCTCAGATAATGGAGCGAATGGAGCTTTACCCTCTTTCATAAGGTTTATATTTCTTTGGTTAAATTCTGTCGCATAGTCTGAATCAGCAACTGTTTTCCAAAACTCTTTTCTAAAATCATCAAAGGAGTTGAAATTTTTTCCAATTAGCTTATTTCGAATTTCTTGTGGAATAACACCAATTGAACCTTTATTATACATTAGTTTCTTTTGAGTCCCTAAACTTCGTTCAAGATTAAAACTTGAAGTTACTGTTCCTGGAGAATTTCTTTTTTGTGCACTTGAAATCGTAGTCTTTGCAAAATTATAGTAGGCTTGATTCAATTCGCTTTGAGGTATCTTGGTTATGATAGTTCCACCAGAGAAAGCATAAGAAACATCTTTCTTAAAAGATTGTAAAATCTCAGATGCGTGCTTCATTTCTTTTATTAGTGTTACTCCTTTTGTTAATGTACTTGCTCCACTTGATGCTTTTACTCCTTTTATAACAAGTCCTGCTCTACCTAATCCCTTGTCGGCGATTAGACCAATACCTATTTGGGTTAATGCATAAGTAATCCATTGCGTACGGCTCTCTGCATCTCCATTTATCATATCTCGTTTCACGGTACTTGAAAATGTATGCCACATATTTTTCGCCGTTTCATCCAAATGTAAAATCGCATATGTAACATTAATAAAAGTTTCTATATCCATATTCCTTATATTCATATTACTTAAAGTTTCCATGGACTTGATTGCATCTTCAACAGATTTCCCTGTTCCGATTACAGTACCATTCCATATCTTTTTTACTGTTTCGAACATTTTAACTACACTGCCTACCTTATCGCCCCAAGCTTTTTTAATCGCAGATGTTTCTTCTAGCCTACCGCACATTTCTCCATCTTTAATTAAATGATCAGCTTTTCGTTTTTTTTCTTCTGTAATTGCTTGAATAGGACCCGTCCACTCCATATTCAACCCTTGCGTACTAAATGTACCACTGACGGGACTAAAACCTTTTCCACTTTGAACTTCCGCCAAACCTGTCGCAATGCTAGCGGCTAGTTGGAGTGCAGTATCATAATTATTACTAGAAGTATAATTAAATTCATATAGATGTTCTAATTTTTCTTGCAGTTTTTGCCTCATGACAGTAAAAAGATTTACCATAGCGTCCATACCTGGGATCGGCATAGTTTGGTTGAGCGCTTCTGTACTTGCTATCATTCGATCGATTTCTCGAATTTGTTCTAATATCTCCTGTTCGATAACATCTCTAGAAGCTACCTGTGATTGAAAGTCTCTTGGAAAAGCATCATTTTGACGGATTAATTCTTCGCATAAGTAAATGATTCCTTGTGCTAACGGACGAAAGGTTTGTAAGAAATATGCTTTTGCACTGCTATATGTTTGTCCTTGTAGAACAGTATCCAATGCAAAAGCATTAATAGAATGAATAATTTGTTCCATTCCTTGAATAGTAGCGTTACAGAAAGCGTTCATACTTTCTGTTTGAGCTTTTACTTGACCGAGATACATATTTAAAGACATGAACTTTCCCTCCCCTTACAAGAAAAATAATACCAATTTAAGGAAGTGATTGTAAATGTAATATTCTAATTATTTAGCGAAAAAGGTACTCTTTCATTAAGTTTTATAATCTCATTCGGATGATCTGGTAATGAAGAGGTTTTTTAGTTGAATGTAAATAGAAAAAGGGAAGGTATAGATTATGTACAAATAAATACGTTGTAAAAATAATGTTAAGAAAAGGAGAGTACAGCAAAGAAAAATGAGTTATGGGATAGAATGTAGTGTTTTTAAGTGTTAGAAGAAGGGGGAGGTTTTTATTAATGTGGATAAAAAATGGATGGAATTCTAGAGAGGGGGTTAAGTTTTATTAACTATAGACTTGCAGTTCTTTTTTATTTTGTTACATTGGCCTGTTTCTATGCATATAATCGGGTTGTATTCAATAAAAAAAGCCCAGGCTCCTTGATAAACAAGGTTCCTAAGGCTTTTAATACTACTCTTTGCAGAGTACCGAGATTAACGAGAGTAGAACTCTACGATTAATGCTTCGTTGATTTCAGCTGGTAACTCAGCACGCTCAGCGTGACGAGTGTAAGTAGCTTCTAATTTGTCAGCATCGAAAGTTAAGTATTCTGGTACGAAGTTGTTAACTTCGATCGCTTCTTTAACAACAACAAGGCTGTTAGATTTTTCGCGAACGCTGATAGTTTGGTTAGGTTTTACACGGTAAGATGGGATATCTACGCGAGCGCCATCAACCATGATGTGACCGTGGTTTACTAATTGGCGAGCTGCACGACGAGTGCGAGCTAAGCCCATACGGTAAACTAAGTTGTCAAGACGAGCTTCAAGAAGGATCATGAAGTTTTCGCCGTGCTTACCAGGCATTTTACCTGCTTGGTCAAATGTGCGACGGAATTGACGCTCAGTCATGCCGTACATGTGACGAAGTTTTTGTTTCTCTTGTAATTGTAAACCGTATTCTGAAAGTTTCTTACGTTGGTTAGGACCGTGAGGACCTGGTGCGTAAGGGCGTTTTTCTAATTCTTTTCCTGTGCCGCTTAGAGAGATTCCAAGACGACGAGACAGTTTCCAAGCTGGACCTGTATAACGAGCCATAGTTGACTCCTCCTTTAAAAATGTTTTTATTTACGTAAAATAAAAACAGACGTAATCGATATTTACGGGCATTTTGTTTTCATGTACCTTCGCTCCAGCAGCAGGGAGTTACGAGATACACCTCCGTAGAGGAACAAAATACAAACGATAAACTCACATTACAAGGCTGCCTTTTTATTTTACACAAACGCTATTATATCTTTTACCCAGAGTTTCGTCAAGCGAGTACGTTTTTGTTTTATGCATATAAATTTTGGAAATTAATATAAGAAGGAATTTAAAACAATATAAAAGAAGAGATAGAAACACAAATAAAACGCTTACATAAAATGTAGTAAAAACGTTCATCAGTTTTTATTGGTGAATATGCGGGATAAAAACATAAAGGGGATGTTTTTATGAAAAAGAAGCATATGGAGACAGCGTTAATTCATCACGGTTATACACCTGAGGAACATAAAGGAAGTTTAACACCACCTTTATTTCAAACTTCTACATTTACATTTGAGACTGCGCAGCAAGGAGAGGCGAGTTTTGCGGGAGTGGATCCATCTTATATTTACTCACGGCTTGGAAATCCAACTGTGAAATTATTTGAAGAACGTATGGCGGTGTTAGAAGGAGGAGAAGAGGCACTTGCCTTCGGATCTGGTATGGCAGCTATTTCAGCAACTTTAATTGGTTTTTTAAAGGCTGGAGATCATATTATTTGTTCAAACGGATTATATGGGTGTACGTACGGTTTTTTAGAAGTGTTAGAAGAAAAATTTATGATTACGCATTCGTTTTGTGACATGGAGACAGAGGCTAATATTGAAAATAAAATTCGTTCGAATACAAAGCTTATTTTCGTTGAAACACCGATTAATCCAACAATGAAATTAATCGATTTAAAACAAGTGATTCAGGTTGCGAAGCAAAATGGCTTACTTGTCATTGTTGATAATACGTTTTGTTCGCCTTATTTACAAAGACCGCTTGAGCTTGGCTGTGACGCTGTTGTGCATAGTGCGACAAAATATATTGGTGGCCATGGTGACGTTGTAGCGGGTGTAACGATTTGTAAAACGAAAGCGTTAGCTGAAAAGATTCGCCCGATGCGAAAAGATATCGGCGGTATTATGGCGCCGTTTGATGCGTGGTTATTATTACGCGGGTTAAAGACGTTAGCAGTAAGAATGGATCGTCATTGTGATAATGCAGAAAAAATTGTATCGTTCTTAAGAAAACATGATGTGGTAGAAGATGTTTGGTATCCAGAAGGGGAGTTAGCATCTCGTCAAATGAAACGCGGGGGCGGTGTTATTTCTTTTTCAGTAAAAGGCGGAAAAGAAGAGACGCAAGCGTTTATTAATGATCTTCACTTTATTACAATTGCGGTAAGTTTAGGCGATACAGAAACATTAATTCAGCATCCAGCAACGATGACGCACGCTGCGATTCCGGCTGAACTAAGAAAAGAAATGGGCATTTTCGATAATTTAATACGCTTATCGGTCGGTTTAGAATCGTGGGAGGATATCGTTTCTGATTTAGAGCAGGCATTAAAGAAAATATCTACTGTTAATCAATAAAAAAAGAGTGAGCTATCGGTTTTGTACAGGACGTACTAAGTCGATAACTCGCTCTTTTCTTTTTACATATGTTTTAGGAGTGTCTCCACAAACTTTTCTAAATAGTGCTGATCTACTTCATCAAAACGATTTTTTTCAGGACTATCAATGTCAAGTACACCAATGACAGCTCCTTCTTTCACAATCGGTACAACGATTTCCGAATTAGAAGCACTATCGCAAGCGATGTGACCTGGGAATTGGTGAACGTCCGCTACAAGCTGAGTTGTTTTCGTTTCAGCTGCTACGCCGCAAACGCCTCGTCCAAATGGAATGCGTACGCAAGCAGGCATTCCTTGGAACGGTCCAAGGACAAGCTGATTTCCTTCTGTTACATAAAAGCCAACCCAATTAACGCGATCTAAAAATTGGTTTAATAATGCGGACGCATTTGATAAGTTTGCGACTACGTTTGATTCGCCAGTTAATAACGCATCCAGTTGTTTAATTACTGTCTCATATTGCTGCACGCGAGATCCTGCATAACTTTCTTTAGTAAACATGGAAACAGCTCCTTTTTTATCGAGATGTGTAAAATATTAGCAAAATACGATGTATTTCACATGACTTTGTCGATAGAAAATTAAAGGAATTTGTCTTAAAAGTCAAGAAATTTAAACTATAGCTGTTCATTGAGAGGAAGTGAGCGCATGAAGCAGACGAAACAAAAAGTAATTGATGCGGCAATATCGTTGTTTAATACGAAAGGTTATGATGGAACGTCGGTGCGAGACATTGCAAAGCGAGCGGATGTGAATGTAGCGAATATTTCATATTATTTTGCTGGGAAGCAAGGTTTATTAGAACAGCTTATTACTGATTTTTTAGAAGGGTATATTCATGTGATTGAAATTTCGTTTGAACAGAGAGAGTATTTGTCGGCTAAAGATGTGATGGTGCAAATGGTGCGTGGGATGTTACGATATCAATTTGAAAATAGAGAACTAACACGTTTCTTCTACCGAGAGCTTTCGCTTGATACGACATTAATTCGTGAAGTGATGACCGTTTATTTTTCTAAAGAAAGATATTATATAGAGCAAATTATTAGGCAAGGACAAATAAAACAAGAATTTCAGAAAGTATCATTTACAATGTTTATGACGCAATTAAAAGGCATGATAAATATGCCGTTTTTATATCCACAATATATATCAGAAGTACTGCATTCTTTCCCGTCTGAGACATTTTTCATAGAAATGTACACGAAAGAGATTGAGCAATGGATGGAACAAGCATTATGTAAAGCGAATATGTACCATGAATGGCCAAGAGCTGTTCATATGTGAAGAATCCCCACCTAACGAACTGAGGTGGGGAGTTTTATGTTTATTTTTCTTTGCCATAAATTGTTACATAATAGCGCGATAATTGTTAACGTTGCTCCAGCGATTTCAATTTTATCGACTGTATAACCTCGAAAGATAGAACCTATCAGTGCAAGAATAGGAACTAAATTCATAAATAATATGCCGTTAATAGATGAAATATAGCGATTTCCCATATTCCAGCAAAATACAGCGATAACTCCTGCGATAATCGACATATAAAAGAGCTCAAAACGAACGCTCACAACTTTACGCAGTGACGGCATAGTAACTATATTTGTGTACGTTAAGAAAGTAACAATAACGATGAGTGAAATGGAGCCAAATAAACAAGTTAATGTCGTGTACCTAAGTGGTGACCAGGATTGAAAACGAGCACCTCCGTTTGTATAAATGACCCAGCAAGTAACGCCGCATAGCATTAATATGTTTGTCGATAAGTGGCTTGCAGCTCCAAATAATAAGTGAATATTTCCTTTTGAAATGACAAGCATCACACCAAGTAATGCAACGAACATACAAAGAAATGTGTAGTTTTGTGGGCGACGATTTTTCGTTACCCATTGCAGTGATAAGGCGATCAGTGGCATAAGAGACTGAATCATAGCTGCATGAATTGCTCCGGAAGGTCCAGCAAGTTGTTGTCCGTAGAAAACGAGAAAACCATATCCTGCGAAACCGACTGTCCCGTAAAAGAACAGAGAAAGTGTTCTTTTTTCTAAGCGGAGTGAAGTCTTCCCTTCAGTAATTAATAGCAAAATAAGAAAAATAATAGCTGCTGATCCATAGCGAATCGTTGTGAAGAAGAACGGATCGATAAATTGCAGAGCATTTGCCATTACAGGAAACATAAATCCCCAGGCAGTGACGGCGAGTAAGCATAGAAAGGATCCGAGTAGCATTTGTTTTTTGTTCAAGAGTATCTTTCCCCTTTGCATTTCGTTATAGTAAGTTGATGAAATAAGTATAAAGAGTAATTGTTTATAGGAGGAAATATCGATTTCTTATAACGGTTATAACTTTTTGTTAGAGGTGTGTACGATGGATTTGGAGGCAGTACGATCGTTTATCGAAGTGAAGCATACGCGAAGTTTATCAAAGGCAAGTAAAATTTTACATATATCTCAACCAGCGCTTAGTAAGCAAATTCAAAAGTTAGAAGCGGATTTAGAGGTTACTTTACTTAAGCGTTCTGCGCAAGGAGTGGAGTTAACGGAGGCAGGAGAGTTATTTATAAAAAGAATGCTACCGATTTTGGAACAAATAAATGAAGTGAAAACAGAAATGAGGGGGTATCAAGAGAACCGAAAGTTTTCAATTGGTATACTACCGAGTTTAGCAGAGCATTACATATTAGAGTGTAAAGATGTATTAGGTGATGAGTTCGAAGTAGAGTGGCAAATCGGACATACGGAAGTATTAAGAGATTTATTTAAAGCGCGGGAGATCGACGCGATGTTCATCGATTCAGTAGTAGAAGGTGCTACGTATATAAAAGAAGTGCAACAAGAGAAAATTGTTTGTGTCATTTCAAATAATCATCCGTATAAAGAGAAGAAAGTCATTCAAATAGAAGAGCTGCAAAATGAAAAATTAATTGTATATCCAGAAATATGCGATGTAAGGAAAATGATTATGAACATGTTTCATGAGATAGGTGTAAAACCAACTATAGCTGTGGAAACATCTTACGCAGAACCGATGCTTGCAATGGTAAAAGCTGGCCTTGGCATTACTTTACTTCCAGAAAGGGCAGTAGAGCAGTCTGTAAGGCAGGGAAATGTACATGGAATTTCTGTTGAACCACCACTCATGCGGAAAATTTATTTCGTATCTCATACGAAAGATTGTTTGTTATTACAATCATTTGAGGATAGGTAGTGAGGTAGGCGGAATATTGAGAAAGATTACAATCGCATTGAAAGAAACATGAAATTTTAAAAAAAACTAGGTCAAAAACAAGCCATTACATGGTATGATTAGTACATTGTTAGTTGTTAAATATAGGGGAATTCCCTTTTTATACATAATGCCTTCCATTTCATAAACGGAACGGACAAAAAAAGAGATATAACTAGGAGGCTTTTTTGCATGGATTCTATCCTGACGATCGTTATCATTGTAGTAAGCTCTATTCTAGTGCTGCTCATGATAGAGCTTGTGATAAGAAATCGTTCATATAAAGATATTGAAGCACTGGAGCAGTGGAAACAAGAGATAAAAGATAAACCTGTGGCAGATGAACTAAAACGGGTAAAAGATTTAAACATGACGGGTCAAACAGAAGAACTGTTTGGTAAATGGCGTGAAGAATGGGATGAAATTGTATCAACAACCCTTCCGAAAGCTGACAAAGATTTAGCGCAAGCGCGAAAATTCGCCTCGCAATTCTCCTTCCGAAAAGCAAAGCATGCGATGAACGAATCCATAAGTGGTTTAGATGACGCTGATAATCGTATTACAGGTGTTTTAAATGAATTACAGCAATTGTTAGAAAGCCATGAGAAAAATAGCTCGGAAATTGAAGGGTTACGTGATACATATCGTAGTATGAAAAAGAGTGTTCTTGCTCATAGACATATGTATGGGGCAGCAGAGCAGAAAATCGAAGAGATGCTAGACGCTGAATCTAATAAATTTAAAAGTTTTGAAGAAGCAACAGATAATGGTGACTACTTAAAAGCGAGAGAAATTGTTATTAGTTTAGAAGAAGGTTTAGCTGGTTTAGAAATCATTATTCACCAAATTCCAGATTTATTAGTAGAGTGTCAAGCGACGCTACCAGTTCAACTGGAAGATTTATTACAGGGTCATAATGATATGGTAAGACAAGGTTATGTATTAGAGTATTTGGAAGTCCCTAAAGAAGTTCGTGATATGACGACACAACTAAACACATGTTTAATGGATATACAGGAGCTTCATATAACAGAAGCGGCTGAAAAAGTGGAAGACTTAAAAACTCGTTTAGATGGTTTCTATGATCAACTTGAGCAAGAGGTGCATGCGAGACATTATGTGGAGCAAAAAACACTTTCTGTTTATGAAGACTTAGAAGAAATACGTATCGAAACGATTGAAACGAAAACAGAAACACAACTTGTGAAACAAAGCTATCAATTGCAAGATAAGGATATTGAATCTCAAAAAGTAATTGAAAAGCAAATGCACATTTTAACGAAACGTTTTGAAATGCTACAATTACGCGTTGCTGAACAAGATATTGCCTTCTCTATTATTCGTGAGGAACTAGAAGAGGTTTATGAGCAATGTGAAACGTTAAAAATACTTCATGCAGAATATAAAGAGATGCTGCAAACGATGCGTAAAGAAGAATTTGAAGCGCGTGAGAAGTTACAAGAAATGCGAAATACTATTTTCGAAACGAAACGCTTTATGCAAAAGTCGAATTTGCCAGGTCTTCCAGAGAGTATTATGGAAGATTTAAAAAGGGGGCAAATGGCAATGCAAGCTGTATATGAACAATTAGAAGTGAAGCCGTTAAATATGAACGCTGTAAATAGCAGTTTAGAAGAAGCATACACAACTGTGAACGGTGTAGCTGAAATGACAGAAGAGTTAATTGGACAAGCGTATTTAGTTGAAAAATTAATTCAATACGGTAACCGTTACCGCAGTCATGATGAAAGCCTTGCAGAAAGCTTAAATTATGCGGAGAAATTATTCCGTGAATATCAATACGATGCAGCTTTAGAACAAGCAGCTTCTGTACTAGAGCAACTTGAACCTGGTGTTGTTCAAAAAATAGCTGAATATGTAGACAATGAACAAACCCTTTCATAAAGGGTTTGTTTTTTTGTGTAATTTTGCAGGCGATGTTGCTATAATGAATAGCGGAATACAGTAAGGTTATTCGTTTCAAAATAAAGTGAAACTGTAATCAGTGGGGGGGGATTCATCCCCCACTGATTACTAGTTGAACCAATCGGGCATTTACGGGCAGTTGATCTCCTACCTAACTTCTTTGCTCTAGTTGAACTTTGAGGTGAGAGTCTTACTGCCCGTTAATGCGGGGTAAAGTGAAACTGTAATCAGTGGGGGGATCTCACTAATTATTATTATTCACTAATCGGGATAAAACGGAACCTTTGCGTAGTCTTAGCGTAATGACACGTATTTATGATATGATTATATGATGTGATAGCGCTGAAAGGGGAAGAACGATGATCTATTTTGATAATAGTGCGACGACGAAGCCATATCCAGAAGCTCTTCAATCGTACGTGACGGTTGCTGGGAAATATTTTGGTAATCCTTCTTCTATTCATTCGCTTGGAGGAGAGGCAGAGCGTCTATTAACACAATCAAGAACGATTGCAGCGCAGCTTCTTCACGTTAAACCTTCTGAAATTATTTTCACATCAGGTGGAACGGAAGGAAACAACCTTGCGATTAAAGGGATAGCAATGAGGAATCGTTCGCGCGGTAAACATATCATTACAACAAATATTGAACACGCGTCTGTGTTTGAGGCATATAAGCAATTAGAAGAACTCGGATTTGATGTAACATATTTACCGGTTAACGAGCACGGTGTTGTATCGGTAGAGGATGTAAAACGAGCAATTCGTGAAGACACGATTCTTGTATCAATTATTCATGTGAACAACGAAACTGGAGCAATTCAGCCCGTTGCTGAAATTGGAACTTTATTATCGAATCATCCGAAAATAAGATTCCATGTAGATCATGTACAAGGGATAGGAAAAGTACCGCTTGATTTATATGCTTCTCATATTGATCTTTGCTCAATATCTGGACATAAATTCCACAGTGTAAAAGGAACGGGTCTTCTTTATATACGTGATGGCGTAAGATTAGATCCGATTTTATCAGGTGGTCAACAAGAGCTTAAGTATCGCTCTGGTACAGAGAATTTACCTGGCATTGTAGCGATGGTGAAAGCACTTCGCATGACAATGGAACAAGTGAAAGAAAAGGTAGCTCATTTGCAAGGTTTACAAGCGGAGCTTGTCAGCTTCTTTAAAGAGATGGAAGATGTGACGATTAATACATCGCTTGCATATGCAGCACCGCACATTTTAAATGTATCATTTGTTGGTTTAAAACCAGAAGTAGTCGTTCATGCTTTAGAAGAACACGGTGTATATGTGTCAACGAAATCAGCTTGTTCTTCAAAAGCAAATGAAGTAAGCAGAGTGTTAGTGTCGATGGGAGTGCCGCATGCAGCAGCTGCAAGCGCTATTCGTATTAGTTTGGCACCAGATAACACGATGGAAGAAGTAAAACAATTTGAAGGTATTGTAAAAGAGACAATGCCAAAATTATATGAAGTGATGAGGTAAAGAAATATGATGACATATGAATATATTTTAGTGCGTTACGGAGAAATGACGACAAAAGGTAAGAACCGTTCTAAATTTGTAAGCACATTAAAAGATAACGTGAAGTTCAAACTGAAAAAGTTCCCAAACATTAAAATTGATGCAACGCATGACCGTATGTACATCCAGTTAAACGGTGAAGATCATGAGGCAATCTCTGAAAGATTGAAAGACGTATTTGGTATTCATAAGTTTAACTTAGCGATGAAAGTACCATCAGAATTAGAAGACATTAAAAAAGGTGCATTAGCAGCTTTCTTACAAGTAAAAGATGATGTGAAAACATTTAAAATTACAGTGCATCGTTCTGATAAGCGCTTCCCAATGAAGACGATGGAGTTACTTCCAGAAATCGGTGGGCACATTTTAGAAAATACAGAGGATATAACAGTAGATGTTCATAATCCAGATGTGAATGTACGTATAGAAATTCGCAGTGGTTATAGTTATATTATGTGTGGTGAGCACATGGGAGCTGGCGGTTTACCAGTTGGCGTTGGTGGAAAAGTAATGGTACTTCTTTCTGGTGGTATTGATAGCCCGGTAGCAGCGTACTTAACGATGAAACGCGGCGTATCTGTGGAAGCAGTTCACTTCCATAGCCCACCTTTCACAAGTGAGCGTGCAAAACAAAAAGTAATCGATTTAGCACAAGGGTTAACGAAATACTGTAAACGTGTAACGCTGCACCTTGTTCCGTTTACAGAAGTGCAAAAAACGATTAATAAAGAAATCCCATCTAGCTATTCAATGACGGTTATGCGCCGTATGATGATGCGTATTACAGAGCAGATTGCTGAGGAGCGTAACGCACTTGCAATTACGACTGGTGAAAGTCTTGGACAAGTAGCAAGCCAAACATTAGATAGCATGCATACGATTAACGAAGTAACAAACTACCCAGTTATTCGTCCGCTTATTACGATGGATAAATTAGAAATTATTAAAATTGCTGAAGAAATCGGCACGTATGATATTTCAATTCGTCCATACGAAGATTGCTGTACAGTATTCACACCAGCTAGCCCGGCGACGAAGCCGAAGCGTGAAAAAGCAAATCGATTTGAAGCGAAATACGATTTCACACCGTTAATCGAAGAAGCTGTAGCGAACAAAGAAACAATGGTATTACAAACGGTTGAAGTAGTGGCGGAAGAAGAAAAATTTGAAGAACTTTTCTAAAACCATAAATTACCATATCTAAAACGTGTATGAAGTCATGTTGTTTATCACACTCTATACTCACAAGGAGGTGATACAACATGTCACGTAGCACAAATAAATTAGCGGTTCCTGGTGCTGAATCAGCATTAGACCAAATGAAATACGAAATCGCTCAAGAGTTTGGTGTTCAACTTGGAGCTGATGCAACAGCTCGCGCTAACGGTTCTGTTGGTGGTGAAATCACTAAACGTCTAGTTTCACTAGCTGAGCAACAATTAGGCGGTTACCAAAAATAATCCCATATGATGGCTTAGAAAGAGCGGGTTCTCTCGCTCTTTCTTTTTGTTGTTCATATTAGTATAAATTCATTTCGACAAAAGCATAAAAAAATTGTCAAAAGAAGAGGGTTCAAAATTTACTGAAAATTCTTTATTATATAAGGGAGGCATAAAGAAAAAGGAGGATGTTTATGAAGAGAGAGGAATTGTTGGCACCACCATCTTATAATTTAGTTTCAGAAATAGAGAAATATACAGACGATAAAGAGAAGCTTGCTTTAATTTGGCAAGATGATAAAGGGAATAGACGAGAAGTTACATATTTTGAATTAATGCAAGGTGCAAATAAAATTGGAAACGCTTTTATAAAAAGTGGCTTACAAAAAGGGGACAAGCTCCTTATTATGATGCCGCGTTTAATTGAAGCGTACATGACGTATATCGCTGCGATTAAAGCAGGATTTGTCGTAATTCCAAGTTCGGAAATGTTGCGTAAAAAAGATATCGAATATCGAATTGGACATGGCGAAGTAAAAGCGATAGTAAGCTATGAGCCGTACATTGGACAGTTTGATGATATAGAAGCAATGGAATCTCTTCAAAAATTCGTCCTGAGCGAGCAGTCAGTAGACGGATGGATCAATTTAAAAACAGCATTAGAAACAGAAAGTGACATGTTAGAAATGGCGAAAACAGATAAAGAAGATATGGTCTTTTTATCTTACACGTCAGGGACGACAGGAAACCCGAAAGGTGTCGTTCATACTCACGCGTGGGCATACGCTCATTTACGTACAAGCGCCCCGAATTGGCTCGGAATTGAAGAGAATGATGTTGTATGGGCAACGGCTAGTCCAGGGTGGCAAAAGTGGATTTGGAGCCCGTTTTTAGCAACTCTCGGTTCAGGGGCAACAGGATTTGTGTACAACGGCAAGTTTGAACCGAAAACGTATTTAAATTTATTAGACGATAATAAGGTGAATGTGCTTTGTTGTACACCGACTGAGTATAGATTAATGGCAAAGGTAGAAGATTTAAGCCAGTACAATTTAGAGGCGTTACATAGCGCTGTATCCGCAGGTGAGCCGTTAAATAGAGAAGTTATTGGAACGTTCCAAAAGCACTTTGATATTACAGTAAGAGACGGCTATGGGCAAACGGAAAATACACTACTTGTTGGTGTAATGAAAGGGATGGATATTAGACCAGGATCAATGGGGAAACCAACGCCAGGTAACCACGTCGATATCGTAAATGAGGAAGGTATTCCAGTTAAAGTAGGCGAAGTTGGTGATATTGCAGTTCACATTGAAACGCCGGCACTCTTTAAACAATATTATAAAGACGATGAGCGTACAGCGATGCAATTCCGCGGTGATTATTATATTACAGGTGATAAAGCGAAGAAAGATGAAGATGGCTACTTCTGGTTTGAAGGGCGTGGTGATGATATCATTATTAGCTCTGGTTATACAATCGGGCCGTTTGAAGTAGAGGATGCGCTTGTAAAACATCCTTACGTAAGAGAATGTGCGGTTGTCGCAAGTCCTGATGAAATTCGCGGAAGTGTCGTGAAGGCATTTATCGTATTAAGAGAGAATATAGAAAAGAACGAAGAAACATTAATTCCAACACTCCAACAACACGTCAAAGAACTCACTGCACCATATAAATACCCTCGCAAAATTGAATTTGTAGATGAACTACCAAAAACGATTTCTGGAAAAATTCGCCGTATTGAACTTAGAAAACAAGAGATGGAGATTCCGTCAAAATAATTTTGAAAACAGTGAAGTAAATAGTTGAATGAAATGCAAAACAATGATAATATAAAAACGAACACAAGTTCGATTTTATAAACTTAAAAAAGAGGTGTCCGTATGATTTTAGGTATTAATCCGTACTTAGTTTTAGATGGTAGTGGGCAAGAAGCTGTACAGTTTTATAAAGAGGTTTTAGATGCAAAAGTAGAAGTCATGCAAACTTTTGGTGACATGCCTGAAAATCCAGAATACCCGATTCCAGCTGAAGCGAAAGAGCGCGTTTTACACGCTACTTTAAAAGTTGGTAATACGGATCTTATGATTTCTGATACATTCCCAGGTCAAGGGCATGCAATCGGATCTCAAGTAACAATCGCAATTCAAATTAGTAATGCAGAAAAAGCAAAAGAAGTATTCGATAAGTTACAAGAAGGTGGAGAGGTTATCATGCCACTTCAAGAAACATTCTGGAGCCCAGCATACGGACAAGTAAAAGATAAATTTAATATTGAATGGCAAGTTACAACGTCTACTACTGAACAAAAGTAATTTTTAGAAAAGCACCATGTTTTGAAATGGTGCTTTTTTTTATACAATAAAATAAAGGAGATGGGATATATGAGAGAAATTTGGTATGGCGGCACCATTTACACAATGCGAGAAAAGAATGAAAAAGTAGAAGCTATTTATGTTGAAAATGGCATAATCGTTGATGCTGGGAGTAAGGAAGAATTAGAAAGTAGATATTCAAACGTTAAGTTGCAGGACCTAAAAGGAAAAACAATGATTCCGGGTCTCGTTGATAGCCATATGCATCTTATTGGGCATGGGGAGAGATTACTCCGTCTAGATTTATCAAATTGTACATCTTATGGTGAAGTGCTTACTCTTGTTCAGAAGCGAGTGGAAGAAGCACCAAAGGGATCTTGGGTTATTGGAGAAGGGTGGAATGAAAATAACTTTACAGATACGAAAGATGTTCATGCGCGTGATTTAGATGAAATTTCGAAAGAACATCCCATTTTATTAAAGCGAGTTTGTCGTCACGTTACATGGGTGAATTCATACATATTGCAAGAAGCGAACATAACAGAAGCGACGCAAAATCCAAAAGGCGGGAAAATTGGCAGGGATTCATCAAATAAGTTAACAGGACTTTTATATGAACAAGGGCAAGAATTAATTAAACACGTTCAGCCAGAAATTGATGAAGCTTATTTACAAAGAGCTCTGCAAACAGCGATTAAAGATTGTTGGCAATATGGACTTGTTGGCGGGCATACGGAAGATTTAAATTACTATGGTGGCTTTAGAAAAACGCATAATGCGTTTTCTCACGTTATAAAAGAAATGCCATTTAAAGCACATTTGCTCGTTCATCATGAAGTAGCACAAGAACGAAAAGAATATGAAAATGAACATTATATTGAATTTGGGGCAATGAAAATTTTTTCTGACGGTTCTTTTGGCGGAAGAACAGCATTATTAAGTGAACCGTATGAAGATGCGAAGGAAACGAATGGGGTTGCAATTTTCTCACGTGAAGAACTTGCAGAATTAGTGAAGAAAGCACGAGACTTACATATGCCAGTTGCGATTCATACTATCGGTGACTTATCGCTTGAATATGTCATTAATGCACTCGAATTATATCCACCAGCAAAAGGGTTACGTGACCGTATTATTCATTGTCAGCTTGCTCGTGAAGAGTTGATTGAAAGAATGAAAAACTTGTCGGCTATTATCGATATACAGCCGGTCTTTCTTTCCTCAGATTTCCCGTCAGTCATTGAAAAACTAGGCGAGCGTCGTCTTCGTTATGCATACGCTTGGAAGACGTTACTGGAAGCAGGATTACGCTGCAACGGTGGGTCTGACGCACCAATTGAACAAGTGAATCCATTTTTAGGCATATATAGCGCTGTTACACGTAGAAGTTTTATTGACGATGTATGCTATATGCCTGAGGAAAGATTAACGGTATATGAGGCTGTTTCTCTATTTACAACAGGAAGTGCCTATGCAATCGGAAAAGAAGCGAAGCGAGGGCAAATTATAAAAGGATATGAAGCAGACTTTACGATATTAGACCGTAATATTTTTGAAATTGAGGCAGAAGAAATGAAAGAAGTACAAGCAGAAATGACCGTAATAGATGGCCAAGTTGTCTATAGAAAAGGTATGTAAAAATATATGAGCGATTATTGAAATATATCGACTTACCGACAAAAATAGCAACTAATAGTTAGAGAAATAAACAACCGCAGAATTATGGAATTCCATAATTCTGCGGTTATTTTAATTCTATAAAAACGTTCTTTGTACTTTTTCCCAGAAAGAGTTGTTTTTTAATTTAACTGTTTTAATTTGTTTATCGCTTAAGCGTACAACAGCTTTTTCCACTTGTTTAATGCTAAGCGCTTCGTTATCCATGCCGATAACAGGATAATCGTTACCGTCTGGTCTTAGTTTTAAAGTTAATGTACGTTCGTGATTTAAAATGAACGGTGAACCGAGCGTACGGTAAGTGTTGTTGTTTAAAGATGCTAGTTCGCTTACTTGGAAACATGGAATAAGTGGGTCAACAACTGCACCATGCAATGATTTATTGTAAGCTGTACTTCCTGTTGGGGTAGAAACTACTAAACCGTCCCCTCTAAATGTTTCGAAGTATAAATCATCAACGTGAACATCTACAACGAATGTTTTAATAATGCTAGAACGTAATGAGAACTCATTTAAACAATAGAAAGATGTACCATGATCTACATCTACCTGAATTGTTGGATATTTGCGCACTTCAATTTCATTTTTTGTAATTTCTTGAAGGGCTGTATCAATGTGATCAATGTGAAAATCGCAGTAGAACGAAGTTTCATCTTTCGTAGAAATCCCTGCGTATAAGCAATCTTCTCTAAAACCAGTTTTACGAACGGCTTGTAAGAAGGTTGCATCATCTCCAACACTGACGATAGCGTTTGCATTTTTTGGATGATCTAATATGGTAAATCCATTCTCTTCTAAAATACGATAGATTGGTTTCATTTTTTCAACGAGCGTTGCTTTGTCATCACCATAAAAGAAAAATAAATTGCGACGATCTGCCATTATGTATCCCTCCACTGCAGTTAAATTTTCTGTTTTTCGTGCTGCATATCATTAGAGTCCGTTCCCTGATGATATGTTCAAATAATATATTTCGATATAAATTGTCAAAATACCTTTTTATTTTTAGAAAAATTTTTATATTCAATCTTATAAAACTCTGTTTAACGATGAATAAACTTGTCGATAATGGGTATGGAGTGAAAGGATGATACGTATGAAGTGGCTCGTAATTGGAATAATAATTCTTCTCCTTTTTATTTTGCTTATACTATTGTCGAAAATATCGCTTAAGGTGACATTTTTATATTCAGAAATGGAAAAGCAATGTTTATTTCAAGTGAAAATATGGATGATTCGATATACATTTGATGTGTTGGAAAGAATTGAAAAACAGCAGAAAAAGACAGGACAGAAAATCGAAAAAGCTGAAGAGGACGGCGGACTAGATAATAAAATTATGGCGCAACTTGACAGTATTGGGGAACTGATAAAAAGGCTTCAAAAAGTTCATACTATCGTTAAAGATTTTCTCAAACGAGTGAAAATCAATGGTTGGAAATGGCATACGCAAATTGGAGCAGGCGACGCAGCTAGTACTGGAATTGTCACTGGATATGCATGGGGGACAAAAGGTATGGCTGCTGGAGTTGTCGGACAATATATGCATATTGTCGATGTACCAGAATTTGAAATTACTCCTGTTTTTCAAGGGAAGGGATTTGCATCAAGATGCGAGTTAACAGCATCTTTTCGTATATTCCGCACTATAAAAACAGCGATGAAATTGCTCATATTTATGAGGCAGCAAAAATCTGGTATGACAGAAAAATCTGTTCAAGCATAGGGGGGATATAGAATGGACCATCCAATTCAAGGTTTAATGACAACAGCAATGCAGCATTTAAAACAAATGACTGATGTAAATACAATTGTTGGTGACCCAATTAAAGCGGCAGATGGAAGTGTAATTCTTACTGTTTCGAAAGTAAGTTTCGGATTTGCTGCTGGTGGAAGTGAATTTGGTAGAGTAGAACATTCAGGCCGTCATCCATTTGGCGGGGGAAGTGGTGGAGGAGTTTCTATTAATCCTGTTGCCTTTCTTGTTATAAATGGAGATGGTGTGAAAGTATTGCACTTAGATAAACAAACACACGTCATCGATAAAATAATTGAATTAGCGCCACAAGCTGTTGATAAAGTGAAAGAAATGATGGATAAACGAAAAGAAGATGATCCTGAATTTCAAATTTAACGAATAAAGAAGCTAATCAATAGGTTAGCTTCTTTTATTTTTTTGTAAATAAAGCGATTTTATTTGCATTATCGATAGGGACAAACTATCATTTACATTGTACATATTTTGTTTAAATAAGGGAGGATTTTCAAGTGGCAAACGTAACTTTTAAAGGTAATCCAATGACTTTAGTTGGAACAGAAGTTAAAGTTGGCGATCAAGCGCCAAACTTCCAAGTATTAGCAAACGACTTATCTCCAGTAAGTTTAGAAACATACAAAGGCGAAGTAAAATTAATTAGTGTTGTACCTTCAATCGACACAGGTGTGTGTGATGCACAAACACGTCGTTTTAACCAAGATGCAGCAGGTATTGAAAACGCAAAAGTATTAACAATTAGCGCTGATTTACCATTCGCTCAAAAACGCTGGTGTGCAGCAAACGGTTTAGAAAATGTTGTAACACTTTCTGACCACCGTGACCTTTCATTCGGTGAAGCTTACGGCTTAGTAATGAAAGAACTTCGTTTACTTGCTCGTGCAGTATTCGTAGTAGATAGCAATGACAAAGTAGTTTACGTAGAATACGTAGGCGAAGGTACAAGCCATCCAAACTATGAAGCAGCATTAGAAGCAGCTAAATCTGCAAAGTAATGTGAAGGAAATGACCTCTTATAAAGAGGTCGTTTTTTCTCATATATCGCTACGTAACGGTGCCGATATATGAGAAAAAACGTTATATCATATATAACTTGAGAGGGAGCTCTTTACAGGAGGTCGCTTTTTCTTTTTGGAAAAAATCACTTTGTGGTATGATATAAGTTATGTGTAAAAGAGAGAAGGAGGAATGTACGTGAGTCAGACAGTGGAAACATTATTTTCTATTTTTGATTCTTCTGCGGTAGTTTTACGTAAAGAATTAGATGTGACATATTTAGAGGCGCTTGTAGAAACAGGTGATAACTTGTTTGAGGGAGCGATTTTACAAGAGGAATTATCCGAATCAGCAATTGAAAGGCTGAATCGTGAATATAGTACGTTTAATGAAGAAACATATAAAGGTGAAGAAATTCGTAAAGCATTTCAGTTAGCCATCTTAAAAGGAATGAAAGAAGGCGTACAAGCGAATCATGAAATGACGCCTGATGCAGTTGGGATGTTCATGAGTTACTTATTCCATAAATTTATGCAAGGTCAAAACGAAATTACAGTTTTAGATCCTGCAATTGGAACAGGAAATTTAATGACTACAGTGTTTAATAGCGCCAAAGAAGGACTAACAATGAGTGGATTTGGTGTAGAAGTGGATGAAGTGCTAATTAAACTTGCTTTAGTAAATGCAAATTTACAGAAGCATGCAATCGAATTCTTCCATCAAGATGGACTAGCACCACTTTATATCGATCCAGTTGATGCAGTCGTTTCAGACTTACCGATTGGTTACTATCCAAACGAAATCGGTGCCAGTGAATATAAATTAAAAGCAGATGAAGGAATGTCGTATGCTCATCACTTATTTATTGAACAAAGTGTGAAACATACGAAAGAGGGCGGGTACTTATTCTTCTTAGTACCAAACTTCATTTTTGAAAGTGATCAGGCACCAAAATTACATGCATTTATTAAAGAAACATGCTTTATTCAAGGGTTATTACAGCTTCCTGTTTCCATGTTTAAAAACGAGAAAAATGCAAAAAGTATATTTGTTCTCCAAAAGAAAGGCTCTAATGTAACAATGCCAAAACAGGCGTTATTAGTGGAGTTGCCTAAATTCTCTAACATGAAGGCGATGGAGAACATTATGGATCAATTAAATACTTGGTTTGCAACACATAAATAAAGCTGGGTATATGTAACAGAGTTAGTGATTCATGTAGTACAGTTTTATATAATATGTCATATTTTTAAATATATACTAGATTTAACTGAATTTTTTTGAAATCTGTAATATATATTTTTTCTTGGTGTTACAATTTTTTCACTTGAAATATATGTCGGACGATGTTTAAATTAAAATCGTGAGTATAAAATTTGCTAATGATGAAACGTTTTCATATTTAGTAAATTTGATTAGATAAAATCGAGCGGTTTGTGGAAACATCCACACAACTACCAAGAGAAAAAGGGGCGAAAGACTAGATGTCAAAAATCATCGCGATTAACGCAGGAAGCTCTTCCTTAAAATTCCAATTATTTGAAATGCCAAGTGAAACAGTATTAACAAAAGGTTTAGTAGAACGTATCGGTTTAGAAGATAGTATCTTCACTATTACTGTAGATGGCGAAAAACAAAAAGAAATTACAAACATCCCAGATCACGCAGTAGCAGTTAATATGCTTCTTAAAAAATTAACTGAAAACGGAATCGTTAAATCTCTAGATGAGATTGGCGGTATCGGTCACCGTGTTGTTCACGGCGGCGAAAAATTTGCTGACTCTGTTTTAATTACTGATGAAGTATTAGCTGATATCGAAGAATTAAGCGATTTAGCACCACTTCATAACCCAGCAAACGTTGTTGGTATTAAAGCATTCCGAGAAGTATTACCAAACGTACCAGCAGTAGCAGTATTCGATACAGCATTCCACCAAACAATGCCGGAATCTGCATTCCTATACAGCTTACCATATGAGTACTATGAAAAATTCGGCATCCGTAAATACGGTTTCCACGGAACTTCTCATAAATATGTAACTGAGCGTGCGGCTGAATTATTAGGTCGTCCAATTGAAAGCTTAAGCTTACTTTCTTGTCACTTAGGTAACGGTGCAAGTATCGCAGCAGTAGAAGGCGGTAAATCTATCGATACTTCTATGGGCTTCACTCCACTTGCTGGTGTAACAATGGGTACACGTTCTGGTAACCTTGACCCTGCGTTAATTCCATACATCATGGAAAAAACAGGCCAAACAGTAGAAGAAGTAGTTAACGTATTAAACAAGAAGAGTGGTATGTTAGGTCTTACTGGTTACTCTAGTGACCTACGTGACATCATTGCGAAAGAAGAAGAAGGCGACCACCGTGCGAAAGTAGCACTTGATGTATTCGTAAGCCGTATCCACAAATACATCGGTTCTTACACAGCTCGTATGAAAGGTGTAGACGCAATCATCTTTACAGCTGGTGTAGGTGAAAACAGTGCGATTATTCGTGAGCGCGTATTAGAAGGCCTTGAGTACATGGGCGTATACTTCGATGTAAAACGTAATAACGTATTCGGTGAAGAAGCATTCATCAGCTTCCCACACTCTCCAGTAAAAATTATCGTAATTCCAACTGACGAAGAAGTTATGATTGCTCGTGACGTACTACGTCTTGGAGATATTGGTTAATATATAAAAAGAAAGACGAGATCCTATAGGATTTCGTCTTTTTTCTTTTGGATGTATTTTAAAATTCCATCCGGATATAATATTTTTTCTTTCTGAATGAATGCCTTAATAGGAATCCATTTCGCATACGTTACTGCTTGCTCATCTTGTATATTTAATATTTCCATTTCATATAGTGAGGTGTCTAATAAACGCAAAGAATATAGTTGAATGATTTCATGACCAATGCCCCCATCTAGATGAGAGACATTTTCTAAGCAACCTAAATAATTGGTGATTTCTATCTCCGTATGAAGCTCTTCTTTAAACTCCCGAATAACAGTATGTGCTGATTTTTCACCAAGTTCAATGGAACCGCCAAGAGGACGATAATATGTTTCGCCTTCTGTATAATATTCTTGTACGAGAAGGCGATCTTGATGTACAGCAAGACCGAAAGCTTTTGCACGTGGATACATAATAGAATCACTCCTTATTTGTTTTGTATAAGGAAGATTATAATGTATGGTGTGATAAAAGTATTCTGTATTTAAGTGTGCGGTCTAACTGTAATTTCATCAAATAAGTCTTTCCAAAATGCTTCATTGTATTGGTATACATCCATAATCGGGCATTTCATAACGCAAGTATGTTGTAATCCCCAATCTTCTTGAGTGATAGTTGGTATATCGGCAGGAATTAGTAACAGGACAGAGAATGTATGTGTAATTATTTGAGATGAAATTTGTTCTAGGGAACATGCTTCTTCGTATGTTCCTCCAGTTCGAATAAATAATATGGATTCTGCCGTTTCAATTGTAGTTAGAAAACGATTAGTTCGATGTTCGTAGTTTAACTTAATTTCTGTATAAGAAGACCAAGTAGTTGGTGTGTTTACATCTGTTTTAAAGTCATGACAGGAGTCAATTTCATAAAGGTTGCCCCTTCATCTTAATTTTGCATCATCATCCCAAAATGAGATGAAGGATAAATTTTCTTAATTTAAAAAGCGGTCAAATCGATTTTGGAATAATAAATTTACTTTCGCTAATGAAGGACTTAGCATAAAATCAATAACGCCAAAAAATGGTGATAATTCTAATTGATATAATGCCCAAGTAGGCCAGCAGTTTTTTCCTAAGCTGAATTCTGCGTTATAATTTTGTTTTAGATTGGATAGATTCATGTGAAGCATCTCATCCTTTTTGCTATTATTTTATGTCACTCATAAAGGGTATATAAAAAGAGATATACAAGCATATTTGTAAAGAATAAGCAGAAATATGTTACAATAGAAAAAAATCGAACGAGGTGGTTGTTACGATGCGATCGAAGCGAGAACAAGCCATTTTAGACAATATAAAAGAATGGGAAGCGCAATTAGTTGAGCAAGAAGCGACCGATTTTCAAAAAGTGTTTGATAAATGGTTACATACTACAGTTGCGAAATTACCTGAGAAAAAGCGAAAAGAATTCTTCACGAAAGCAGATGGATGGCTCTTTCATTTGCATGCATTTATTCAAAGTTCACAAGCACAGTTAGATGCACGTAATCGGATTTTAGGAACATCGAGATTATTTGATGAATCGATTGAACAGCTTGAAGATTTGAAAGCATTATCTATTGATCAGTTAACATACATAGCAGAGCAGCAAACAGCACGTCATCGTCTATATTCGTTTGTGCAAGGCGGGGCGACAGGTGCTGGAGGTTTATTATTATTAACGGCAGATTTTCCGGTTATGATCGCGTTAAATGTGAAGGCAGTCCAACTTATTGCAACATCATTTGGGCATGATGTGAACAAGCCTTATGAAATGATGCTTGCGTTAAAGGTGTTTCATGCGTCATTACTACCAGGAAGACTTCAGCAATACGCATGGTACAATTTATTGCAAGAGCTGGAGCAAGAAGATTCGTTCTTTTATGAAGGAGACGAAGCAGTGTTGCAAACAGCTTCTACTGAAGTTGTGTTAAAACAAATTTTGAAGACATTTTCGATTTATGCTCTTCGTCGTAAATTATTCCAAGGTATTCCGGTAATTGGAATGGCAATTGGATCTACAGTGAACTATCGTTTAACAAGAAACGTTACTGAATTTGCAAATAGATTTTATCAAGTGCGCCATATAGTCGAGAAAGAAAAAAGAGCATAAAAAAAGCGAGAGGCCGAAGCCTTTCGCTTTTTTAATTTGTTGCATGTTTTTTGGACATTGGAACAGATACTGGCTGCTTTTCTGCTGTTTTTTCTGTTTTTGGATAATAAATTAAATCCAATGTTTTTGCCTGTACGGCAATCGAAAGAATAGTAAAAGCAATTTCTGTCCAATTTAAATAATATAATGAAAGCGCAAGAACAATCGCATCAAAGACGAAGAAAATTTGCCCAATTGTAAAACGAGTTCGTTTACTTAATACAATTGTTAAAATATCGTCTCCACCGGTTGCACCGCCAAATCGCAATATAAAACCGAGTCCAATACCAGCTAACGCACCGCCAACTATTGCAGCTATAAATAAATTATTTGATAAATCTACCGTAAATGGAGAATAATTTTCCATTAAGGAATAAAATAATCCGAATGAAATAGAACCTAAGAATGAATAGCCAACCATTTTTCTACCCAAAAATGAAGCACACAGTAAAATAATTGGGATATCCATTAATACAGTTGAAATAGATGGTGAAATATCATAAAAGTTTTGAATGAATAGTGCAATTCCTACAAAGCCACCTTCTGTTAAGTGGTTTTGGAAGTGAATGTGATATAGCGCTGCTGCTAAAATAAATGAACCGATTAAAACCATAAAAATTTCTTTAATAATTTGCCGACTTTGGATGTTCCTCATCGTTATTCCTTCTTTCCGTAGTTAGTAGTCCTTTTTGTGTTGTAAACTAACTACGAGCTCACATGTAGCTTTTAGTTAGTTTACGAAAAAACTAACTACGCTATATGTCGCTGAAGAAATAACGAATAATCCTCTCGTCCATCAATTCTCCCTACCTTCGTTTTAGTTTAAGTCTTAAAACGACTAAACAAAACGTGGAGTAGGATTCGTCATTTAGCAATCCTGCTCTTCTTTGTTTTGTTTAGTTAGTAACAATTAAGTCCTAAACAAAACGCTATGTGTAAGAAGAGTCTTTTTTTTGCCAAATTATCCTTCGGGCAATCATAATTTCCCCACTCTCGTATTTTTTTCGCTAGACTAAAGTATCTGAGCTGAAAAATACGCTACGTGTATGATTCGTCAATACGATGCCACATGCTCCTTCGAGCGATCATGATATCAAAATCCCTTCCTTCAAGATTTATACTATTATATCATACTTTTAAAAAATGTATGCGGATGGAAACCGACAATAAACGGAGGGAATCTACAAAAAATGTTATGTTTAAATATTTTTGTAGCAAAGCCTAAGTTATTTCAGAGGATTGGACAGTTTGTAACGGTTTGTCCAATAAGCAAGAAAAAAAGGGTTTTATTCCGTTGTGTTCTTTTCATCACTTTTATCTTTAAAAAACGCATCCCAACTAATTACACTTAAAAAAGTTAAAGCGATAATAACGAAAGCACGCATAAGCTTTAGACCTCCTTTTGTACATAGTATATGAATCATTCGATTCGAAATGTGTCATTTTTTTACAACTCTTAACTATTATGAGAGTATATTAATATAGATAGATGAAGGGGAGAGTGAAGATATGCTAAAAGACATGTTCAAAAGAAAAGAATTAATATGCGTTTCATGTCAGAAAAAAATTCAATATGAAGAAGAACTTGTTGCTTTTGTAAAGTTGCCGAAAGAAAGAAGTATATTAGTTGGTCCATTTGATGTGTGTTTGGCGAAAACAGCACAAGAGATATATTGTAAATCATGTTACGACAAAAAAGCATGACCCAAAGTAATTGAGGGGCATGCTTTTTTCATTGGTGTGCTTTCCCCTCAGATACATTTTGAGTGAGTCGATACCAAAGCCAAAGGTCATTAATGATGGAAGCAAGATCGGCAATTTCTGAATTTAGTTTACAAGAAACTTCGAAGTCTTCTTCGTTATTTAAATGATGTTGTTTTGTATTAATATAGTGCTCAAGTTCTTTTATACGATCAGGAATTTTCCCGCGAATTTGTTCCCATTTTAGTAAAATAGCATGCTGCATTTTTTCGGGGATATCTTCCCAATCTTCTTGTAAATGCGGAATTTCAATTCCTAGATGATTATCGTATAAGAAATACTTTTCCATAAGTTCACCCCCGTTTTCCTGCTTATATTGTACAGAAAAACAGAAAGAAGTTCGACGAAATTGTTTGAAAAAATTTGAAAATGACTCTTGATACATTTTGTAAAAGGTGTTAAAGTTTGAATTATTATAAAAGAAAATGAATATTTATTCTTTAGGGGGATGCAAAATGGAGAAGAAAAAAGTTGTATTAGCATATTCCGGAGGTCTTGATACTTCCGTTGCAATTAAATGGTTACAAGAGAAGAATTATGATGTTATCGCACTTTGTTTAGATTTAGGGGAAGGAAAAGACTTAGGGTTTGTGAAAGAAAAGGCACTTTCAGTTGGTGCAATTAAATCATATATGGTGGATGTCCAAGAAGAATTTGCGAATGAATATGCATTGATGGCGATGCAAGCACACACATTATACGAAGGGAAATACCCTCTTGTCTCTGCATTATCTCGTCCGCTTATTGCGAAGAAATTAGTAGAAATCGCAGAACAAGAAGGTGCAACTGCAGTTGCACATGGATGTACAGGAAAGGGAAATGACCAAGTTCGTTTTGAAGTTTCTATCCAAGCATTAAATCCTTACTTAGAAGTGATTGCGCCTGTACGTGAATGGAAGTGGTCACGTGAAGAAGAAATTGCATATGCAAAAGAAAACGATGTACCAATTCCGATTCATTTAGATAGCCCGTTTTCAATCGATCAAAACTTATGGGGACGCAGCAACGAATGTGGAATTTTAGAAGATCCATGGGCAGCACCACCAGAAGAGGCATATGAGATGACATTAGCATTAGAAGATACACCGAATAAACCAGAGTTTGTAGAAATCGGATTTGAAGCAGGTGTACCGACGACTTTGAATGGTACTGCATATTCACTTGCAGAATTAATTAAAACGTTAAATGCACTTGCTGGAAAACATGGCGTTGGACGTATCGATCACGTAGAAAATCGTCTTGTCGGTATTAAATCTCGTGAAGTATACGAATGCCCAGCAGCAATGACGTTAATCACTGCACATAAAGAGTTGGAAGATTTAACACACGTAAAAGAAGTAGCACATTTTAAACCAGTGATTGAACAGAAAATAACAGAACTTATTTATAACGGTTTATGGTTCTCTCCTTTAAAACAAGCGCTTCATGCATTTTTACAAGAAACGCAAAAGAATGTAACAGGTACAGTGCGTGTAAAATTATTTAAAGGTCATGCGATTGTAGAAGGACGTAAATCTGAATACTCTTTATACGATGAAAAATTAGCAACATATACTGCTCAAGATGAATTTAATCATGATGCAGCAGTTGGATTTATTTCATTATTTGGTTTACCGACGAAAGTATACAGCCAAGTGAATCAAAAGAAGGTGGAAGCGTGAGCAAACTTTGGGGCGGACGTTTTACGGAAGAAGCGGAAGCGTGGGTTGAAGAGTTTGGAGCATCCATCTCCTTCGATCAACAATTAGTAAATCAAGATATAAAAGGGAGTATTGCACACGTAACGATGCTAGCAAAGCAAGGCATCGTTACGAAAGAAGAGGCAGAGAAAATAAAGATAGGTCTTCAATATTTATTAGAAGAAGCGAAACAAAATAAATTACATTTTTCGATTGAAGCTGAAGATATTCATTTAAATATTGAAAAGATGTTAATTGAAAAAATCGGTGAAGTAGGAGGGAAACTTCATACAGGCCGAAGTCGTAACGATCAAGTGGCGACAGATATGCATTTGTATTTAAAAGAAAAGGTAGAACATATTATAAAGGCTACAAAACAATTGCAAACTGTTCTTGTTCACCAAGCAGAAAATAATATTGAAACCATTATGCCGGGCTATACGCATTTGCAGCGTGCTCAGCCGATTTCATTTGCTCATCATATTCTCGCTTATTTTTGGATGTTAGAGCGTGATGTGAATCGTTATGAAGATTCGTTAAAGCGTATTAACATTTCGCCGTTAGGGGCAGGAGCGCTAGCTGGGACGACATTCCCGATCGACCGAGAATATAGTGCGGAACTTCTTGGGTTTAATGGAATCTATGAAAATAGTTTAGATGCAGTAAGTGATCGTGATTTCATACTGGAGTTTTTAAGTAATTCATCTATGCTCATGATGCACTTATCACGTTTTTGTGAGGAACTTATTTTATGGAGTAGCCAAGAGTTTCAATTTATTGAAATGAGCGATCAATATGCGACAGGTAGCAGCATTATGCCGCAAAAGAAAAATCCGGATATGGCGGAACTAATCCGTGGTAAAACAGGCAGAGTATACGGTAATTTATTCAGTTTACTTACAGTAATGAAAGGATTACCACTCGCTTACAATAAAGACTTACAAGAAGATAAAGAAGGAATGTTTGATACAGTTAAAACAGTAGAAGGTTGCCTTCATATTATGGCGGGCATGCTTGAAACGATGACTGTAAACAAAGAAAAAATGGGGCAAGCTGTGACGCAAGATTTCTCCAACGCAACAGAAATTGCCGACTACTTAGCAAACAAAGGACTACCATTCCGTCAAGCTCATGAAATTGTAGGGAAGTTAGTGCTACACTGCACACAAAAAGGAATTTATTTATTAGATGTCCCGCTTGAAACATATAAAGAAATGAGCCCTTTATTTGAAGAAGATTTGTATGAAGTTCTTTCACCATATGAGGCTGTAAAGCGTCGTAATAGTGCTGGTGGGACAGGGTTTGAACAAATCAAAAACGCTTTGGAAAAGGCGAAGGGGTTAACGAAAGAAGTTATTAAGAATTGAGTTGGGAAGTACGCCAGTCTAGTAAAGTCTGGCGTACTTTATTTTTTACTAGCATTTAAGTTACAATGTAGTAAAAAATAACAATTTAGGGGAAGTCTATGAAAAAAATAGTGTTTATCATTGTACTGGTAATTAGTTTAATTGCAAATGCTAAAGTGTTTCTTTTGGACAAATATATGTATGTTGGTGAAAAAGAAAAGCGAGAAGAAGCGATTATCGCAACGATGTGGCATTTGCAAGATAAAGGATATAAAGAAAGTGATATTGCATACATAAAACCAGCCTTTTATAGCAAAATTGGTTCATACGGTATGAATGTGCAGTTTAAAGATGAACCAAATGAATCATATACATATAGAGTTTTAAAAGATGAGAAAACAAATAAACTAACTGTACACCAAGATAGTAATGAGCCAGGTGGTATGGGCGGGAAGCATCAAGAGCTTAAATAAAAAAACGACTGATGGCATTCGCCTGCAGTCGTTTTTCTTTTAATCATACTTATGTCGATCTTCTGTAATTCGAATATACTCAATATCCATCAAATCACGAAGTAATGCACCATTACTTAGTTCAACGCCATGTTTTTCTTTAAAATGAGTGCGAATCTTATCTAGCATTTCAATTTCTTTGCCGTTCACGTCTAAAATAATGCGTTCAGAATCATCCATATAGCATCCTCCTTTTTTACACATATATATTTTGTCCGTCTATTTCTAAAAAATGTATGTTAACGTAATGTTAGGAAATAAGAAAGGGATGAAAAATGAGACGTATTTATCCCGCATTAACGGGCAGTAAGACCCCCACCTCAAAATTTAGCGAGAGCAAAGAAGTTAGGTGGGGATCAACTGCCCGTAAAAGCCCGATTGGTTCAACTAATAATCAGTGGGGGATGAACAAAACCCCCCACTGATTAAAGTTTCACTTTATTTTATAGGGCTAATTTTGTACACGCTAATTGTATTGTATGTTGCATTCCCAAACGTATTTTCATTTGGAAATGTAGAAACAGTACACGTTGCGATATTTATTTTTTCTCTATTTCTAGTAGATTGCTGTATTTCAATATGGCTTTCGAAAAGAAAACATGTACAAGATAAAAAAGAAATGGAACGGAAAAAGAGAAAACGTTCATTTTGGATGATGACGTACTGTTTGTCTTTAGTGCTTACTGCAGCTTTTTTTAGTGAGCATATTCCATTAGAAAGATTAAATATTGGATTTGGAGCGTTCGTATTCGCATACTATTTTTTTATGCACTTTCTTCCTTATATGAAAGAAAAGCGAGGAGAAGAGGAAAATCCGCTTGTAGAAGAAGCGAGAGAACAAGATCATAAGAGAATAGAAGGGGATATAAAGAAACTTGGAGAACAAAAATGGTATTTAAAATCAAAAATCATATATGTTCTTTGCTTCATTACGCCGCCAATTGGCTATTTGTACGTCTTCTTACTTCGTAAAAAAATGACAGAAGATGCAAAGTAAGCATACTTAACGGTTGCGACGATTATGATGGCATTATGGTCTTTGAAGTTTCTTCCTCCCTATGTATTAGCAATTACTGTTGTTATTGTGGCTTGTCTTGTATTTATAGTGAAATATGTGAAATGAAAAACACCAAGCCCATGTGGACTTGGTGTTTTATCTATAAATTAAAGATCACCTTGCTCCTCATCACCACGAACAACAAGGACATCGCATTTCGCATAGCGAATAATATGTTCAGAGACGCTACCGATTAGGAAGCGTTCAACAGCATTTAAACCAGTCGCACCACACATAATTAAATCTACTTTATGGTTTGGAGCGATTTCTTTTGAAATTTTAGATTTAGGGTTACCAAATTCTAATACAGTTTCAATTTTTTCAAGACCAGCTTCAAGCGCAGTTTTTTTGTAGTCTTCTAATAAGTCTTCTGCAAATAGATTTGCACGTTCAGCAATTGCACGGCTATAAGCCTCTACTGCTGAGTACGCTTTTACATCAACGATATGAGCGATTGTTAATGTTGCATTGTTGCGCTTTGCGACTTGAATTGCTTTTTTAAAGGCTTTTTCTGCTTCTTTAGAACCATCCACCGCGATTAAAATATTTGTATATGTATTATTCATAGTAAATTCCTCCCAATCTGTTTTATAACTGTTTACAACTTAATTATAAAACAAATTTTGGTAACGTGCTTGCCAGAAACGTTACAGAATTTTGAAAACTCTGTTTCAATTCATTTTAGTTGTAATTGGAGCGAGAACTTGTTACATATGAAGTATAGCAATTTAAAAGGAGGCATGTTTGTGAGACACGCGCTCATTACAGCCGGTACGAAAGGTTTAGGAAAGCAAGTAACAGAAAAGTTATTGGCTAAAGGATATTCAGTAACAGTAACGTATCATAGCGATATCACGGCTATGGAAAAGTTGAAAGAAACATATAAAAATATGGAAGAGCGTCTACAATTCGTGCAAGCGGATGTCACGAAAAAGGAAGATTTACATAAAATGGTAGAAGAAGCGATAAGCCGTTTTGGCAAAATTGATTTCTTAATTAATAATGCTGGTCCATATGTATTTGAACGAAAAAAGTTAGTTGATTATGAAGAAGATGAATGGAATGAAATGATTCAGGGAAATTTAACAGCGGTATTTCATTTATTAAAACTTGTCGTTCCGGTCATGAGAAAACAGAGCTTTGGCCGTATTATTAATTACGGATTTCAAGGGGCGGATAGTGCACCGGGATGGATTTATCGTTCAGCTTTTGCAGCGGCCAAAGTAGGACTTGTTTCATTAACGAAAACAGTTGCTTATGAAGAAGCGGAGTATGGTATTACTGCGAACATGGTATGTCCTGGTGATATTATAGGCGATATGAAAGAGGCAACTATTCAAGAAGCACGTCAGCTGAAAGAGCATAACACACCGATTGGTAGATCTGGAACAGGTGAAGATATTGCAAGAACCATTTCGTTTTTATGTGAGGACGATTCCGATATGATTACCGGTACAATTATTGAAGTGACTGGTGCAGTGGATGTTATTCATAGACATCGATAGAATAAAATAAGATGAAGTTTCAAATAATTGGACAGTTTATCCATTGTGCTGAGAGGTGCGGATAATACTGTCTTTTAATATAAAATTAAATCTATCGGAAAACTCGTATTATTTTTTGTCAAATATTGAGATATTATGTTAAAATATAAGAGCGTAGAAAGCGCTTTAAAAAATGATTCAGGGGTCATTTCATAACTCAAGGGGGAACTAATCATGCGTATCGGTATTCCAACAGAAATTAAAAACAATGAAAACCGTGTGGCAATGACGCCAGCGGGAGCAGTACATTTAGTACAAAATGGTCATGAAGTTTTTGTTCAAAAAGGAGCAGGTTTAGGATCTGGTTTTACGGATGAAGAATACGTACAAGCTGGTGCGAAACTTGTAGAAACTGCTGAAGAAGCATGGAATCAAGATATGGTTATGAAGGTAAAAGAGCCAGTAGCAAGTGAATACGGCTATTTCCGTGAAGGTTTAATTTTATTCACATACTTACACTTAGCTCCAGAACCAGAATTAACGAAAGCATTAATCGATAACAAAGTTGCATCAATCGCATACGAAACAGTACAATTAGACAATCGTTCTTTACCATTACTTGCACCTATGAGTGAAGTAGCTGGTCGTATGTCCGCACAAATCGGTGCACAATTCCTTGAGAAAAACAAAGGCGGTAAAGGTATTTTACTTGCAGGCGTTCCAGGGGTAAAACGCGGCAAAGTAACAATCATCGGCGGTGGTCAAGCTGGTACAAACGCAGCTAAGATTGCAGTAGGTTTAGGTGCGGATGTAACAATCATCGACTTAAGTGCAGAACGTCTTCGTCAACTAGATGACATTTTCGGTAACCAAGTAAAAACGTTAATGTCTAATCCATACAACATTGCAGAAGCTGTAAAAGAATCTGACCTTGTGATTGGTGCGGTATTAATTCCAGGTGCAAAAGCGCCAAAACTTGTAACAGAAGAAATGATTCAATCAATGGAACCAGGTTCTGTCGTTGTAGATATCGCGATTGACCAAGGTGGTATTTTCGAAACAACTGATCGTATTACAACTCACGACAACCCAACTTACGAAAAACATGGCGTTGTTCATTATGCAGTTGCTAATATGCCAGGTGCGGTTCCACGTACGTCAACTCTTGCATTAACAAACGTTACAGTACCATATGCAGTACAAATTGCGAACAAAGGCTATAAAGATGCTTGCCTAGGCAACACTGCACTATTAAAAGGTATTAACACATTAGATGGTTATGTAACATTCGAAGCAGTTGCAGAAGCTCATGGCTTACAATACGCTGATGCGAAAGAGCTACTTGAAAAAGCTCCTGCTTTATCATAATAGAAATACATTTGAGACCTTCCTTTTCGTGAGGAGGGTCTTTTTTATATGGGGAAATAACATGTGAATAATTGTTATTTATCCCGCATTAACGGGCAGTAAGACCCCCCACCCAAAAATTCAGCGGAAGCAAAGAAGTTAGGTGGGGGATGAATAAAACCCCCACTGATCAAAGTTTCACTTTATTGGTGTAAATCGATTTTTATTATGATAATTTAGAATTGTATAATAAAAAAAGAGGGAATTCTATGGGGAGCAAAAAGAGAAAGCGAAAGCAAGCTAAAAGACAAAAGTACATAAAGAAAAAACAGGAGCAGAACATACCTTTTTCACAAAAAGTAGTCATTACGATAGAGAAATCATTTCGGTATATTTGTATGGCTCTGTATGTAATTTTGTGTATGTATTCATTTGGAGTGTTTTACAGTTTTGAGATAAATCCTAATATTATTGAGAGTATTTTAGTATTTATCCTTGTTGCAATAGAATTAGTCTTATTCGTTATATTTTTTGATACAGTATGGCCTAGTCATGAAAGTAAAAAAGATAGAAAAAGAAGTAAAAAATCTTCATACGCTTCAAGCTCATCAAGTGGATTCGGTGACTACAGTAGCAGTGATTGTAGTAGCTCAAGTGATGGTGGAGGAGATTGCGGAGGGGGTGGAGATTAAGTTAATTTTTCAGAAGAACGACTAATGAAAGGATGAGACGAAAGATGGAAACTGTGAACTTAATAGAATTAACAAAGGACATTCAAGATCAACATAAAAACTTCGTCGTTTCAAATATAAACAGTCATTGCTTACGAATCGCTGTATTTACTGGTGAATATGATTGGCACTATCATTCTAATTCGGATGAATTATTTATTGTGCTAGAGGGAGAATTACTTATTGATTTTGAAAATGGAGAAACAGCGGTTTTAAAGCCAAATGATTCTATTTTAATTCCAGCATGTACGATTCATAGAACGAGAGCATTAAAGAGAACGGTAAATCTTTGTTTTGAACATATAGAGGCTGATACGATTAAGGTGGAGCAATTATGAAAAAATTATCTGTAGCTGAGTATGGAAAAGTTCTTCCGGTTTTAGAAGGTAATACAAGAACGACGACGTTTGCTTATGCCGTATGTGATCGAATGATAGATGGTGAGGTTTTTGTAAACGGGCAATTAACAGCAGGATTAATTATTACAGCTAACGGTATCTATTATTTATTTGGTGATACGGATGATCACAAGTATAACGAAGATTTATTTTCGTATATCAAAAAGGCTATTGAAAAAACAGAGAAGAGATTTACACTGTTCACTTCGAGCGAAGAATGGGAAATGATGATAGAAGAGCGTTTTAGTAATGTACTTCGGAACATCCCGCGAATGAAATTTCAAAGCGTAACCTTTGAAGAGAAACAACGAGATTTTAACAAAAATACATATGAAGTGAAGCGTATTGATATAAGAGATATAGAGCGAAGCAGTGAATTTAAAGAGGAGTACTACAAAGAGTATTGGGGATCAAAAGAAACGTTTTTGAACAGTGGTTTTGGATTTTGTATAGAACAAGATGGGATAATTGTAGCTGAATGTGTCTCAATATTTAACGGGAATGGTTTTGCTGAAATAGATATTGCAACACATGAAGCGCATCAAGGGAAAGGGTTAGCTCAAGCTGTTGCGACAAGGTTCATTGAACATTGCATGCAAAATGATATTATACCGAGTTGGGATTGTTATGTAGACAATATTCCTTCGGTAAAATTAGCTAGTAAATTAAATTTTTATCATCCAATAGAATATAGTTTGTTTGTACGTAAGAAAACGGGGGAATAAAAATGAATGTAGAATTAACGAGATTTAAAGTTAAGCCTGGTAAGAGTCATCGAGTAGATGAATGGATGCAGCTTCTTAATGATAATATGAAAGAAGTACTTTTGACATTAAATGACGAAAAGATGTACGTTGAGACAATTTTCCGGGAAATAAGAGATGGAGAAGAGTACTTATATTGGTATTCTGTGCAAGGAAAAGGTGGGACTCATGTCGAAAATTCTCATCATGAAATTGATAAAAAGCACTTAGCATTTTGGTATGAATGTATCGATGAAGAAGCACCGTCTATTGATATGAAAACAGAAGTTGTTATGATTCAAGATGTTGTGAAGGAAGCGATGAAATAATAGAATAGTATTTCAGAGAGAAGCGCATCAAAATGGATGTGCTTTTTATTATGAAACAATTTATAAAAGCTGCATTTGGATATCTTTAAGTGAAAATAAAGAGGGATATCGAGAATATTTTAGGATAAACTATAAAGTGAAACTTTAATCAGTGGGGGTCATCCCCCACTGATTATCAGCCCTCACCAATCGGGCTTTTACGGGCAGTCCGCCCCCCACCTAATTTCTTTGCTTCCGCTGAATTTTGATGTGAGGTCTTACTGCCCGTTAATGCGGGATAAAGAAATAAAAAACACCAAACCAAAAGACTTACCAATATACGGTATAGTCGTAACAGGAAAAACAGAGGATTTACAAAGTTTACAAGGGTCACCGTATATTAAGGCTGCTGTAAGAGGTGTAACAGTTGAGAAATATTGATTACAAGTAATTAATGTGAATAATCAGAAAATTTATGTTATAATATGGGAAAAGGAGGTTTATATGAGGCAAATACATGGAGCAATTTATATTTACATAACAATGTTTTTCGTGGCGATATCCTATGGATTGGGGCACGTGTATTCGCATCCTATACTAACTTTTTTAAGTGGAGCATGTATGGCGTTTGCGCTTCTTGTCCACCTTTTCTCAGTTTGGATCGTGAAATTTCAATTAAATATTAGTGAAATAGAAGAAGGCACTTTTTGAGTGGCCTTCTTTTTTAATAATATTTTGGAAGCTCTTGTAGCAATTTTTCAATTTCGTATTCAGTTTCTTTACATATAGACATTGTACGTAATCTGAAAAATAAGCTACGTAAGAAAGATTTTGTATTTCCATATAGAAACTCGTACGATTCAATAGGTAGTACTTGTTTTTGGACCGGTAATTGAGCTGCTAAGTCACGAAGGGCTAATATGAGTATTTCTTCTTTTAGGTCATTTTGCAGCATTGCGACAATCGGATAAACGAGACGCTCGTCTTCTTCATATTTGTAGTAGATAGAATGGACAAAAACTTTGTTTAACAAAGTTTTTAATATCTCTTCGTAATGTAAAGTTTCTAGTTTAGGATTATGAACAAGCGCCTCAAATGTATCGGAAGCATGAGCGATACTATGTGCCCAGCCGTGGTCTGGAACATATCCGCGGAAATCATGTTCATTGTTCATATATAGAATTAATTGATCTTTTACATTTGAAATATCAGTTTGTGATAAGAAATTATGATTTGTATCTGCATCTATAATGAGCGCAATTAATAAGGTGGTAAATGCGCGAGTAAATACAGCATCTTCGTCATCTGAATGAATTTTATACAATAAATATTTTTCACCGATGCTTTCTAATAATAGTTTCTGTAATTGTGTGTGTGAAAGGTAGCGATTTTTGATGAGATGATAAAAAGTAGAGTAGATGAGTTTGTCCCTTAAATAGCTATCAGTATCGCCAATATGTTCAAGCATATTAGAACTTAAAGAATCAATGTTAAGTGTGTTATCCAGTATGTAATTATTATTACGAATTTCTTCTAATTGTTGTTGTAACATATAAATCCTCCTATTTTAGAAAATTCTGTATTTAAATAGTATAATAAAAGGAAGGAATAGGCAATGAAGTGAAACTTTAATCAGTGGGGGATTCCCCACCTAACTTCTTTGCTTTCACGGAATTTTGATGTGGGGATCTTACTGTCCGTTAATACGGGATAAATAAGTGTTTTTGAATGGAGGGGGCATTATGAAGAGAGCATTATTCTTTTTCATTAGTATTTTCTTTTTAGGGAGTTGTTCGATTTGGTATGTTACTTTTTCTAGCGAGAGCAAAAGTTGGACGGGACAATATAAGGGCCATATTAAGGACGACAGTGAAGATGGAGTGTTTACGTTTCAGTACAAAGGCGGAGATGGGAATACAGAATTTAAAAATTTAGAGATTGCTATTAATGGAGCCTTTAGCACAATGACACAAACGTCAGAAAATCATAAAGGAGCAAAGATTGAAATGAAATTATCTTGTGTAAGTTGTGCGCCTTTATCTAAAGATGAACCGATAGAGGTTTTGATTAAATGGGATGATAAGTATGAGGAGAAGATGGTGTTAAATTTGAAATAGCCTAGAGTAAGGAGTTAAAAATGAATAGGCATATGAAAAAATTAATGTTTATAAGTGTATTTCTAATCATATTATCAGCGTGCACTACAAAACAAGTAGAGGTAAAAAAAGTACCTAAAGAAGGGTATATCATATTAAGAAATGACACGGTGTTTTTTGCCGATGATAAAACGTTTGAAACAAAAGTAGAGTTGCAACATTATATAGAACAACAAATGAATAAAGAGCATCCATCACATATAGTCTTGAGCTTTAAGGACAAAGACGCATATAAACAGTTAAAAACAGGGGATAAAATAAAAGTATGGTTTTCTCAAATACTTGAAAGTTATCCAGCAAAAATGATTGTAGAGAAATTTGAAATAGTAGAGAAATAGAAAAAGGCAGCAACCAAGCTGCCTTTTTTGTTATTTTACAAATTGTAATTCTTTCGGGAACTTCGTTAAAATTTCTGATCCGTCTTTTGTGATGTAAATATCATCTTCAATACGAACGCCACCTACGTTTGGTACGTAAATACCTGGCTCGATTGTGAAGACCATACCTTCTTTTAATGGAGACTCGTTGCCAGCTTTTACATCTGGATATTCGTGTACGCTAATTCCAAGTCCGTGACCAAGGCGGTGCGGGAAGAAGTCACCGTAACCTGCATCTGCGATAACAGAACGAGCAGCGTTGTCGATTGCGCCAAGTGTAACACCTGGTTTACATGCTTCAACTGCTTGTAGTTGTCCAGCAAGTACAGTGTTGTAAATGCGAGTTTGTTCTTCAGAAATCTCGCCGAATGTTACTGTACGTGTAATATCAGAGCAATAACCTTCAATGATTACACCTAAATCAAATAGTACGAAATCACCGCGCTTCATTTTGTTTGCGCCAGGAATACCGTGTGGAAGAGCAGAGTTTGCACCCGCTAATACCATCGTATCAAATGACATTTTATGTATGCCTTTTGTTTTTAATTCGTGTTCAATAATTGCTAATACTTCTAGCTCGCTACGGTTTTCTTTAATTGCATTTACACCAACTTCAACAGCGTAGTCCGCCATTTTAGCTGCTTCGCGTAAAATAGAAAGTTCTTTTTCATCTTTAATTAAACGAAGTTCGCGAACTTTTTCCTCAGCTGATTTGAAAGCTGCATTTGGGAATAATTTCGTTAATTCTTCGTAGCGCTCTACGTTTAAATGTTCTTTTTCAATTGCAACTGCATTTGCATTGATGCCGCGGTCTTTAATTGCTTTTGCAATCATATCCCATGGTCTGTCAGTATCAGTAAATCCGATAATTTCATGTGCCCAGCCAGCGTTACGTGCTTGACCTTCTTCCATTTTAGGACAAATTAAAATAGGTTCTTTTTCTTGGAATACAAACATACCAAGTAATCTTTCATGCGGTTCACAGTGGAAGTTCGTCATGTAGAAGACGTTCGGTGTAGAAGTTAAGAACGCAGCTTCTACGTTTTTTTCTTTTAGCCATTGCATTAAATTTTCTAATCTAGCATTCATCGATTGGCACCCCCGAGATATTTAATTACAAATATAACTTTAACTCGGAAGAAAGCGTTATGACAAGTAAATAGATGTTAGAAAAGACAGGGAATAGAGAAATCATGTAGAATAAAAAGTGAGAATGTGAATAGGGGAGGAATGTAATAATGAAAGTATCTTATCATGGACATTCAGTTGTGAAAATTGAGGCGAATGGAAAAGTTATTTTAATTGACCCGTTTTTAACAGGTAATCCGAAAACAGATTTAAAAGCTGAAGATGTAAAAGTGGATGCAATCCTTTTATCGCATGGACACGGTGATCATGTTGGAGATACAGTAGAACTTGCGAAGAAAAATAATGCAGTTGTTGTAGCGCCATTTGAACTAGCAACATTTTTAAGTTGGCAAGGTGTAAATACACATCCGATGCATATTGGTGGTTCACATGAATTTGACTTTGGAAAAGTGAAGTTTACACAAGCATTCCACGGCTCTAGTTATATTGATGAAGCAAATAAGACGATTACATATACAGGTATGCCAGCAGGTATTTTATTTACAGCAGAAGAGAAAACAGTGTACCACGCAGGAGATACTGCACTATTCTCTGATATGAAGTTAATTGGGGAATTAAATAAAGTTGATCTAGCATTTTTACCAATTGGTGATAATTTCACAATGGGACCAGAAGATGCTGTACTAGCGGCAAAATGGATTAATTCGAAAACTGTTGTACCGATGCATTACAATACGTTCCCAGTTATTGAACAAGATCCATATCAATTTGTAGAAAAGCTACAAAATTGTACAGGGAAAGTATTAGAAGCTGGAGAAAGTATTACACTATAGAAAAGAAACCCTTCATTTGAAAAGAAAAGTGAAGGGTTTTTTACGTGTGTAGGACAGCTTTTAATGCTTGTATTTGTTTTGGTGATTCTTTTCTTTTTGTACGTGGTTGTTCAGGTGTTTCATTCAATTCCATTGCAACTTTTTTCCCATCTACGAAAGCTAAAAATATAGCACCTACAACCTCTAAAAATTTTTTCATCATGTGTACGCTCCTTTGTTTTATTTCTTGTCTTCATTGTATAGGGAATCAAGTGGGCGAACTATCGAATGAGATGACAATAGCATTACATTGTTGTAATAGAATGACTGGTGGAATGTAAGGGTCATTTTGTTATAAAAAAAATAGTACAGGTATGCAAAGAGAGAGTGTAACAGTTTTGAAAATATAGTATACTGAAAGTACAACACATGAAGAATTTAGGGAAAAGAAAGTATGGTGAAACCATTTGGCTACCAAGCATAACCAAATTTTAGAACATATTAATAGTCTGCCAGTAGGCCATAAAATTTCTGTAAGACAAATTGCGAAAGATTTGAGTGTAAGTGAAGGGACAGCTTACCGTGCAATTAAAGATGCAGAAAATAAAGGATATGTTAGTACAATTGAACGTGTCGGAACAATTCGAATTGAACAAAAGAAGAAAGAAAATATCGAAAAACTGACATATGCAGAAGTCGTTAACATTGTCGACGGTCAAGTACTTGGAGGCAGAGAAGGACTACATAAAACATTAAATAAATTTGTAATCGGAGCTATGAAATTAGAAGCGATGATGCGCTATACAGAAGCTGGGAATTTACTCATTATTGGTAACCGTACGAATGCACATCAATTAGCGCTAGAAACTGGAGCCGCTGTATTAATTACGGGTGGATTTGATACGGAAGATCATGTGAAGAAATTAGCAGACGAATTAAAGCTGCCGATTATTTCAAGTAGCTACGATACATTTACGGTCGCAACGTTAATTAACCGTGCGATTTATGATCAACTGATTAAGAAAGAAATTGTACTTGTTGAGGATATTTTAACACCAATTGAAGAAACGTTATATTTAAAGCCACATGATACAGTACAGCAATGGCATGCATATAACGAAGAGACAATGCACGGAAGATATCCAATTGTCGATGAAAATAAAAAAGTGCTAGGAATCGTAACTTCAAAAGACATGATCGGTGTAGCGAAAGAAACACCAATTGATAAAGTAATGACAAAACACCCAATTACAGTGAATGGTAAAATGTCTGTCGCAGCTGCGGCACGTATGATGGTGTGGGAAGGAATTGAATTACTTCCTGTCGTTGAGGAAGGAAATAAACTGCAAGGTATCATTAGCCGTCAAGATGTACTTCAGGCACTGCAAATGATTCAACGTCAGCCACAAGTTGGAGAAACAATTGATGATATCGTAACGAATCAATTTATGACGCCAAAAGAAGCGAAAAATGAGCATCTATATCAATTTTCGGTGACGCCGCAAATGACGAATTCAATCGGAACGTTATCGTACGGTGTATTTGCAACAATTGTGACAGAAGCGACAAATCGCGTCATTCGTGCGCAAAAGAAAAGCGATTTAATTGTTGAAAACTTAACAATTTATTTCGTGAAGCCGGTTCAAATTGATAATGTTGTATCCGTTCATCCGAAAGTATTAGAAATCGGGCGTAAATTTGGTAAGGTCGATGTAGAGGTGCATCATGAAGGTAATGTCGTTGGAAAAGCATTACTTATGGTTCAGTTAATTGATAAATAAAAAGATGGAACAAATCGTTTTGATTTGTTCCATTTTTTTTTGTTGTTTTAAATTTGAAAGACATGATTTTAGATGAGAGTTTTAGTGAAATATGTATGGGATGGAGTGGAAAAGTAACACGATAAAAGACAGAATAGTAATTTAATTTTGGTATATATTGTGTTATGATTATATTGTAAGAAAATGGATTTCTGGAAGGTGGTATACATTATGTCGTCAGCCGTACTCTTTTTTGGTAGTATCGCACTATTTTACTTTCTTGTAATGATACCGATCCAATATTTATATTTACAAGGTTTACATGAAAAAAAGGAAAAGACAGGATTATCTCAGCGAGAGCTATATGAAAAAATGTCTTTTGGAGAAGAACAATTACATTTTCACGTACAAGGTAACCCATTTAATATACCATCTGCGTTTGTTGCATATATGATTTTGAAAGTTAAGGGTCGTAAAAAAGCATCACAATATTGATGCTTTTTTTATGTTGCTTCATAGACTTCGGCTTCTTTAACTGCTAATGGTAAGAAGTGTTTGTATTGGCGAAACCCATTAAATACACTTGCACTACCAAATAGAACGAATAAAATACCAACGATAATACGAGCGGTTGAAAGTTCTAAAAAGAATTGGTTTACCCCGAAAAATAAAACGAATGAACCGAGTGCCATTGCGGATTTTCCTGAGAGCCAACCTTTTTCCATTGGGCGGTTTGTACGAAAGTATTTTGTTTTGTAAAAGAGGTACAACATAAATGAGACGATAATACAGAAGACTAATACTGGCATAATGAACACTCCCATCGCTTTGTGAAAAATAATAGAAAAGAAAAAGAAATATCTAAACTTTCTAACTTCTATTATAAAGCAATTGTTCGCATGTATGAAATACTTTCCGTTATAATGGAGGATAAAGCGAAGAAGTTGATTAAAAAGGAGATTATACATATGCATGAGCAAATTTTAGGAGCAATTAAAGAGTTTGATACAATTATTATTCATCGCCACGTGCGTCCGGACCCAGATGCATTAGGTTCACAGGGTGGCCTTGGTACAATTCTACAAGAATCGTTTCCAGAGAAAAATATTTATACGGTTGGGTACAATGAACCGTCGTTAGCGTACTTAAGAGTAATGGATGATATTGAAGATAGTGTATACGAAAATGCGCTTGTTATCGTTTGTGATACTGCGAATCAAGAACGTGTTGACGATCAACGCTATACAAAAGGGAAGATGTTAATTAAAATTGATCATCATCCAAATGAAGATCCATATGGAGATATTACGTGGGTAGATACGGCAGCGAGTTCTACAAGTGAAATGATTTATGAGTTTTACACGTATGGAAAAGATAAAGGATTAAAAATAACAAAAGAAGCAGCTCGCCTTATTTTAGCTGGAATTGTTGGGGACACAGGTCGTTTCTTATTCCCGAATACAACAGCAAAAACACTTCGTTACGTAAGTGAGCTTGTTGATATGGGTGTGAAATTCACAGATTTATACAATGAAATGTATAAGACAAAAGAAAAAATTGCTCGTTTAAACGGTTATATTTTACAAAACTTTACGATGGTAGAAGAAGGAGCAGCTTACATTAAATTAACGAAAGAAGTATTAGAAGAGTTTGATGTACTTTCTTCTGAAGCATCTGGTGTTGTTGGAGCACTTGGCAATATTGATGGATTAAAGGCGTGGGTTCTATTTTTAGAGGAAGACGACGTAATTCGTGTTCGTCTTCGTTCAAAAGGACCAGTTATAAACAAATTAGCAATGCAATATAACGGCGGAGGACACCCGATGGCTTCTGGTGCGAAGGCATCTTCTTGGGAAGAAGCGGATCGTCTTTTTGCTGATTTACGTGAGATTTGTAAATAAGAGAGTATATGTTAGAACGAAAAGAAGGAGCGGCGCTAAAGCCCTCCTTCTTTATTTTTCTTTCTCTATAGTAATGCTAATTTCAAGCACTGTATCAAAAGATATTGTATCGACTTTAAAACGGTATAGCCGATCGTAATGTTTGTACGTCTTGTTTTCGATTACCTTTTTGAGTAGGTCTTTATTTTTTGCGATACTTTGAATGTTTTTCGTTAAAAGATGCTGGAGATCATTATGGATAGATGTAGTCATATTTTCGAGTGTAAGATTGTCTAAATCGTATTTTTCTCGATTGATAAGTTTTATTTTAATCTCTTGAATGGTTAAGAGCCGTTTATTTTCAGTGTTCAATTTTTCTTGATCTTCGAGAAGGACGTGGAGTTTTGCTTCTTGTTTTTCTATAATTTCTCTTTGTTCTGCTATTTTACTAGCTTGTTCTTCTTGAAAAACACCGTATATGTACAAAAAAATAAACCAGCTCAACACGCCTCCAACAGCAGCACCAGCTAATACTAAGTACCATCTTTTTGCTGTATTGGCACTTGGTACTCTCATACATGTTCCTGCGTTAGCCATTTAATAATAATGAGACCTGTTTGCATACCACCAGTTGCGAAAAAAATAAGGAGAATTTGTTTTACGATATCTTTCATATCTCCGCCAAAGAAACTTCTTTCAAAGCTATAAAAGGTATCGAATGTTCCGCCGATTGCTGCAACGAGTGCCCAAATTCTTAAATTTTGGGCGAATTGATTAATGTAAGTTAGAGCTGGTTTTCCGATAAGAAACGCACCAAATCCACCAATTAATGAACCGCCAAGTATAACCCCAAAGGCAATAAAATAACTAATAATAAGCAGAGAGAAAAAAGTATGTTCTCTTACATCCATCGTCATTCCCCTTTCTTCTTCATATATATGGACAAAGTATAAGAAGTATGTTTTGATTTCCGCTTTCCTCATCACCTATAATAAAAGTAGTCAAATAGGTAAAGAGAGGGTACAACAGTGAAGTTTGTGCATTTACAATGTCAAACCGTTTTTAGTTTATTAAAAAGTGCTTGTAAAATTGATGAGCTTGTAGTCAGGGCGAAAGAACTTGGTTTCTCATCGCTGGCTATTACGGATGAAAATGTTATGTATGGCGTTATTCCGTTTTATAAAGCATGTAAGAAACATGGTATACAGCCTGTTATTGGATTAACCGCTTCTATTTTTAGTGAAGAAGAAGAAAGGTCTTATCCGCTTGTATTACTTGCTGAGAATGAAATAGGCTACCAAAATTTATTAAAGATTTCTAGCAGTATTATGACAAAGTCCAAAGAAGGTATCCCTAAGAAGTGGCTTGCGCATTATGCGAAAGGATTAATTGCTATTTCACCAGGTAAAGATGGCGAAATTGAGCAATTATTACTAGAAGACAATGAGAGTCAGGCTGAAGAAGTAGCTCGAACATATCAAAATATGTTCGGCCATTTTTATATGAGTTTGCAGCATCATGCAATTCAAGATGAGTTGCTTTTACAAGAGAAGCTACCTGAATTTATTAGTAGGGTTAATATTCCAGTCGTTGCAACAAACGATGTGCGTTATATCAATCAAAGTGACGCACTTGTTCACGAATGTTTACTATCTGTTGAAAGTGGAACGAAAATGACTGATCCAGATAGGCCGAGGCTGAAAACAGATCAATATTATTTAAAATCATCGGATGAAATGGAAGCACTATTTTCCCATGCGCCGGAAGCAATCCAAAATACAATAAAAATTGCAGAGCGTTGCCAAGTAGAAATACCGTTCCATGTAAATCAACTTCCGAAGTTTCCTGTTCCGTCTAACGAAACGAGTGATATATACTTGCGTCGTGTTTGTGAAGAAGGTTTGCGGAAACGATATGGTGCGCCGAAAGAAGTGCATATAAAGCGTTTAAATCATGAATTAAATGTTATTTCTCGTATGGGATTTAGTGATTATTTCCTCATCGTATGGGATTTTATGAAGTATGCACATGAAAATCATATTTTAACAGGACCAGGTCGTGGATCGGCAGCTGGTTCACTCGTCTCATACGTATTAGAAATTACAGATATTGATCCGATTGAATACGATCTATTATTTGAAAGGTTTTTAAATCCTGAACGTGTGACGCTTCCCGATATTGATATTGATTTTCCAGACATAAGACGTGATGAGATGATTCGCTATGTGAAAGATAAATACGGTCAGCTTCGTGTTGCGCAAATTGTAACGTTTGGTACGCTTGCAGCAAAAGCAGCAATTAGAGACATTGCCCGCGTAATGGGGCTTCCGCCACGAGATATTGATATATTTTCAAAACTTATCCCATCAAAGCTCGGTATAACGTTAAAAGATGCATATGAAGAATCACAATCACTTCGTGAGTTTATACAAGGGAATCTTCTGCATGAGCGTGTGTTTGAAATCGCAAAACGTGTAGAAGGTTTACCACGTCATACGTCTATTCATGCGGCTGGCGTTATTATGAGTCAAGAACCGTTAACAGGCAGTGTAGCAATTCAAGAAGGACATAACGATGTTTATGTTACGCAATATCCAGCTGATGCGCTAGAAGAACTTGGGTTGCTTAAGATGGACTTTTTAGGGTTACGTAATTTAACGTTACTTGAAAATATTATAAAATTTATCGCGAACAAAACAGGGAAAGAAATCGATATAAGAAACTTACCTCTTCAAGATGAAAAGACGTTCCAATTATTAGGGAGAGGGGATACAACAGGTGTATTCCAGCTTGAGTCAGGTGGTATGCGAAATGTACTTCGCGGGTTAAAACCGAATGAGTTTGAAGATATCGTAGCTGTTAACTCGTTATACAGACCGGGGCCGATGGAACAGATACCAACCTTTATTGAATCGAAACATGGAAAAAGAAAAATTGAATATTTACATCCGGATTTAAAGCCAATTTTAGAAAGAACATACGGCGTCATTGTATACCAAGAACAAATTATGCAAATTGCATCGAAGTTAGCAGGGTTTTCGCTCGGAGAAGCAGATTTACTGCGCCGTGCAGTGAGTAAAAAAAATCGTGATATTTTAGATCAGGAACGTAAGCATTTTGTTCAAGGGTGTTTGCAAAATGGTTATGATGAGACGTCTGCTGAGAAAATTTATGATTTAATTGTAAGATTTGCGAATTACGGTTTTAACCGAAGTCACGCTGTAGCTTACAGTATGATCGGATATCAGCTTGCCTATTTGAAAGCGAACTATACGCTGGAATTTATGACGGCATTATTATCAAGTGCAATTGGAAATGAAGATAAAATTGTACAGTATATACGAGAAACGAAGCGGAAAGGCTTTCACGTTTTGCCGCCGTCTCTTCAGAGAAGTGGTTACAACTTCCAAATAGAAGGGAATGCGATACGTTACAGTTTACTTTCGATCCGAAATATTGGAATGGCTACAGTGACGGCATTATTAGAAGAACGAAAGAAAAAAATGTTCGAAGATTTGTTTGAATTTTGTCTCCGTATGCCGTCAAAGTTTGTGACGGAGCGCAATTTAGAAGCTTTCGTCTGGTCCGGATGTTTTGATGATTTTGGTGTTTCGAGAACGAATTTATGGAAAAGTATTAAAGGGGCATTAGAGTACGCGAATCTCGCACGTGATTTAGGAGATGCTGTTCCAAAATCAAAATACGTACAAGGAGAAGAGCTATCTTTTATTGAACAACTAAATAAAGAGAAGGAAGCACTTGGCTTTTATTTATCAAGTTATCCGACAGCGCAGTATGTAAAGTTAGCAAAAGAATTAGAAATTCCATCTCTCGCTCAGGCGATGCGACACAAGAAAAAAGTACAAAGAGCTATTGTGTATATAACAAGTGTGAGAGTGATTCGTACGAAAAAGTTTCAAAAGATGGCATTTATTACATTCTGTGATCAAAATGATGAAATGGAAGCAGTCCTCTTCCCGGAAACGTATATACATTTCTCGGACAAGTTACAAGAAGGAGCAATTGTTTTAGTTGACGGTACGATTGAGCTAAGAAATCATAAGCTGCAATGGATTGTAAATGGTCTATATCCGCTAGAGGAAATGGATGTTTATGAAGAAAAGAAAGACGCATCTGTTTACGTGAAATTGCCGTCTCAGTATGAGAAAAAGCTTTTAAATCAGGTTACGAAAATATTGTTCGACTATTCAGGTTTTGCGAAAGTACTAATTTATTATGAAAAGGAACATAAAATGGTACAATTATCTCGGAGTTTATCGATTCATCCAAGTGAAGAATGTTTAGGAGCACTTCGTGAAATTGTCGGGGAAGAAAATGTAGTTGTGAAAATATAATGGACAATTTCCCTACACTTCGATTATTATAGTAGTAGTGTTCGTGGTCAGACCACTTGGAGAAATTGATATCAGCAAGAATAATTTGAGGAGAGTGGATAGTTTGTCAACACTTCGTGAAGAAGCACTTCACATGCATAAAGTGCATCAAGGAAAATTAGAAACTGTATCAAAAGTAAAAGTAGAAAATGCAAAAGATTTAAGTCTTGCATATTCTCCAGGGGTTGCAGAACCTTGTAAAGAAATTTATGACGATAAAAGTAAGGTATATGAATATACGATGAAGGGAAATATGGTAGCAGTTGTGACAGACGGAACAGCTGTACTTGGTCTTGGTAACATTGGACCTGAAGCATCTCTTCCAGTAATGGAAGGTAAAGCTGTATTATTCAAGAGCTTTGCTGGTGTAGATGCATTCCCGATTGCCTTAAATACAAACGATGTAGATAAAATTGTTGAAACTGTAAAATTAATGGAGCCAACTTTTGGCGGCGTTAACTTAGAAGATATCGCAGCACCAAACTGCTTCATTATTGAAGAGCGTTTGAAAAAAGAAACAAATATTCCTATCTTCCATGATGATCAACACGGAACAGCTATCGTAACAGTAGCAGGTCTTGTAAATGCACTGAAATTAGTTGGAAAGAAAATGTCTGACATTAAAGTTGTCGCAAATGGCGCAGGTGCAGCAGGTATTGCAATTATTAAACTTTTATATCGCTATGGTGTACGCGACATTATTATGTGTGACCGTAAAGGGGCAATCTATGATGGTCGTCCTACAGGTATGAATCCGGTGAAGGATGAAGTTGCAAAATATACAAATAAGAATCGTATAGAAGGTTCTTTAGCTGATGTTGTACATGGTGCGGACGTATTCATTGGTGTATCTGCAGAAGGTGCATTAACAGAAGAGATGGTTCGTACAATGAATGACGATGCGATTATTTTTGCAATGGCGAATCCGGTTCCAGAAATTATGCCAGAATTGGCAAAAGCAGCGGGCGCAGCTGTTGTTGGAACAGGTCGTTCTGACTTCCCGAACCAAGTAAATAATGTACTGGCGTTCCCTGGTATTTTCCGCGGTGCACTTGACGTACATGCGACACAAATTAACGAAGAAATGAAGATGGCAGCTGTACAGGCTATTGCTGAGCTTGTAGCAGAAGATGAGTTGAATGCAGACTATATCATTCCGGCACCATTTGACGCGCGTGTAGCGCCTCAAGTAGCGGCTTACGTTGCAAAAGCAGCAATGGAAACAGGAGTAGCTCGCCGTCAAGTAGATCCAAATGAGATCGCTGAAAAAACAAAACAATTAGCGCTGATTGGTAAAGAATAAGCGAGGAATTTCCATTGACATCATCAAATACAAAAGTATATCTCGAAATTGTAAAAAAAATCCGTTCCATTATGGAAGAGGATGGATTGGTAGCGGGGGATCGTTTGCCGTCTGAGCGTGAGTTAAGTTCACGCTTAAACGTAGGACGTTCCTCTGTAAGAGAAGCATTGCGTGCTTTAGAACTGGTAGGATTGATTGAAACGAGACGTGGTGAAGGGACATTTATTCGAAACTTTTATGATAACGGCCTTGTACAATTAATTGCTCCGTTCTTACTGCAAGATGAGAAAACAATTCGTGATTTATTACAAACGAAACGATTGCTTGAGAAAGATATGATTCGAATTGTATGTAATTTACCGAAAGAAACGTTTTCTAAAGTACTAAGTAGATTACACCAAGTACTTGAAGGAAATGAAAACTCAATCCCAACGCTTCATCAAACGTTCTTTAAAACACTTATTGAACAAGTCGATAATTATTTACTATATCGCATTTGGATGATCGTAAATGATTACGTAGCAACTCTTTCTTGTAAAGTTTCAAGAAATTCTATCGATATGTATAGAAAGCTTTATGCTACTTTGGAAGAAAAACAAGAAAATGATGCACTAAAAATTTACGATGAATTAGTAGAGAATATACAGTTTCACTCGTAATGTATAAAATTTGTCGAAATGACCATGACACGTTATGACAAACATTCTACCGCTTAGCGGTTAAAGTTAAACGTAAAGAGTGAGGTTATTAGACAGATTGAGAAGATAAGGCTAACATCAAACTTTGGTGTTAGCCCCATTTTCTTCTTACGCTAACCTTAGCTCTCAACGAAGGGGGTCAAATTGTGCTAAGAGATTTATTCGTGAAAAAGAAAAAGTACGCTGCAATACCTTCAGAACAAGTACGAAAAGATGTACCAGATGGCGTTATGACAAAATGTCCGGAATGTAAAAAAATCATGTATACGAAAGAACTTCTAAAAAATTTAAAAGTATGTGTGAATTGTGGATATCATCATCCTATGAATGCATGGGAACGTCTTGATAGTATATTGGACGAAGGGTCATTCCGTGAGTATGACAAAGAAATGGTTTCATTAAATCCACTCGAGTTTCCAGGTTATGAAGAGAAACTAGAGAGCGATCGTAAGAAGACTGAATTAAACGAAGCGGTTGTAACTGGTGAAGGAACAATTGATGACATGCTTGTTGTTGTTGCAGTAATGGATTCTCGTTTTCGAATGGGGAGCATGGGCTCTGTGGTAGGAGAAAAAATCGCCCGTGCGGTTGAAAAGGCGTACGACTTACAAGTTCCATTTATTATCTTTACTGCTTCGGGTGGTGCCCGTATGCAAGAAGGGATATTAAGTTTAATGCAAATGGCAAAAACAAGCGTAGCTTTGAAAAAGCATAGTAATGCAGGAGGATTATTTATTTCTGTTATGACTCACCCAACGACGGGCGGGGTTTCAGCGAGTTTCGCTTCACTTGGTGATTATAATCTTGCAGAACCAGGTGCACTTATCGGATTTGCTGGTAGACGTGTAATTGAACAAACGGTGCGTGAGAAACTACCGGAAGATTTCCAAACGGCAGAATTCTTACTAGATCATGGTCAATTAGATGCGGTGGTGCATCGTGATGATATGAGAGAATCGCTTCGCAAGATTTTAGAAGTTCATCAAGGAGGGGGAATGGCTGTATGGCAGAGCTAGAATTTGAAAAACCAGTTGTTGAGCTAAGAAATAAGATTCGTGAACTGAAAGACTATACGAAAAACAGCCAGATGGACTTCAGTGAGGAGATTCGTATTTTGGAAGACAAGCTAGAAAATTTAGAGGAAGATATATACGGTAATCTGAAAGTATGGGACCGTGTTCAAATTGCTCGTCATGCAGAACGACCGACAACGCTCGATTATATTGAGCACTTATTTACTGATTTTTTCGAATGTCATGGAGATCGTCTATTTGGCGATGATGCAGCGATTGTCGGCGGCATTGCGAAATATAAAGGGATGCCTGTAACTGTAATTGGGCATCAGCGCGGAAAAGATACGAAAGAAAATATTCGCCGTAACTTTGGAATGCCTCATCCAGAAGGATATCGAAAAGCATTACGCTTAATGAAGCAGGCGGAAAAGTTCAATCGTCCTATTATTTGTTTCATTGATACGAAAGGGGCTTATCCTGGTAAAGCTGCTGAAGAACGTGGTCAAAGTGAAGCTATCGCCCGCAATTTATTTGAAATGGCAGGTTTAACTGTACCTGTTATTTGTATCGTTATCGGTGAAGGTGGTAGTGGCGGTGCGCTAGGCCTTGGAGTGGGAGATTACATTCATATGCTAGAAAATTCCACTTATTCTGTTATTACACCAGAGGGTGCAGCGGCAATTCTTTGGAAAGATGCAGGAAAAGCAAAGGAAGCTGCAGAGGCAATGAAAATTACAGCAGCAGATTTGAAAGAATTAGGTGTAATTGATGAAATTATTCCAGAGGCAAAAGGTGGAGCTCACCGTAATCTTTCGAAACAGTCAGAAAATATAGATTTAATGATTAGAAAAACTTTTGAACAATTAAACGGAATTTCGAAAGATGAATTAATCGAAAAACGTTATGAAAAATATATGAAAATTGGGCAAGTTTCGTTTTCAAACGCTTCCATTGGGATAAAATAAGAAAAGCGTGCGTTCCTCTTCGCGAATGCACGTTTTTATTATGAAAAGACACATCTTCTCCATTGTGTTTTTATATTTTTTCGTGTTATTTTATTATAAGGCAAATAATCTTTATGAGGTGAGTACAAATGAAACGTATTGGTGTATTAACAAGTGGTGGAGATTCACCTGGTATGAATGCTGCCATTCGTGCAGTTGTTCGTAAAGCGATTTTCCATGATATTGAAGTATATGGTATTTACCATGGATACGCTGGATTAATTTCTGGTCACATTGAAAAATTAGAACTTGGTTCTGTTGGCGATATTATCCACCGCGGTGGTACGAAATTATATACAGCAAGATGTCCTGAGTTTAAAGACCCAGAAGTACGACTAAAAGGTATCGAGCAATTAAAGAAACATGGTATCGAAGGACTTGTTGTTATTGGTGGAGATGGTTCTTACCAAGGCGCTAAAAAATTAACTGAACAAGGATTCCCGTGTGTTGGTGTACCAGGTACAATCGACAATGATATCCCTGGAACAGACTTCACAATTGGTTTCGATACAGCTTTAAACACTGTTATTGATGCAATTGATAAAATCCGTGACACAGCTACATCTCATGAACGTACATATGTTATCGAAGTAATGGGACGTCACGCTGGTGATATCGCATTATGGGCTGGTTTAGCTGATGGTGCAGAAACAATCTTAATTCCAGAAGAAGAGTATGACATGGATGATGTTATCGCTCGTCTGAAGCGTGGTAGTGAACGTGGTAAAAAACACAGTATTATCGTTGTAGCTGAAGGTGTTGGAAGTGCAATTGACATCGGTAAGCACATTGAAGAAGCAACAAACTTTGATACTCGTGTAACTGTATTAGGTCACGTACAACGTGGTGGATCACCAAGTGCACAAGACCGTGTATTAGCAAGTCGTCTTGGCGCAAGAGCAGTTGAATTATTAATTGCTGGTAAAGGTGGACGTTGTGTAGGTATTCAAGATAACAAACTTGTTGATCATGATATTATCGAAGCGTTAGCTCAAAAGCATACAATCGATAAAGATATGTATCAATTATCTAAAGAATTATCCATCTAATTGACGTAATGTCAGATATTTGGGAACGGTTTCATAATTTTCGGAGGTGCAATATGCGTAAAACTAAAATTGTATGTACTATAGGTCCTGCTAGTGAAAGTATTGAAAAATTAGAGCAATTAATCGAAGCAGGTATGAACGTTGCTCGTTTAAACTTCTCTCATGGTAGCCATGAAGAGCACGGAGCTCGTATTAAAAACATTCGTGAAGCTTCAAAGAAAACTGGTAAAACAGTTGGTATCTTACTTGATACAAAAGGTCCAGAAATCCGTACTCACGACTTCGTAGACGGACAAGCTGAGCTTGTAACAGGTGCAGAAGTAGTTCTTTCTACTGAGCAAGTATTAGGTACTGCAGAGAAGTTCTCTGTATCTTATGCTGGTCTTTATGACGATGTAGACCCAGGTTCTCGCATTCTAATCGATGACGGTCTTATCGAACTAGAAGTAATCGAAAAAGCTGATGGAAACATCCGTACAAAAGTTCTTAACAGCGGAACTGTAAAAAATAAAAAAGGTGTTAACGTACCAAACGTAAGCATTAAGCTTCCTGGTATCACTGAAAAAGACGTAAAAGATATCATCTTCGGTATCGAGCAAAAAGTTGATTTCATCGCAGCTTCATTCGTACGTAAAGCGTCTGACGTATTAGAAATCCGTGAATTATTAGAAGAGCATGGTGCTCAATACATCCAAATCGTACCGAAAATCGAAAACCAAGAAGGTATCGACAACATCGATTCAATCTTAGAAGTTTCTGACGGTTTAATGGTAGCTCGTGGTGATATGGGTGTAGAAATTCCACCAGAAGAAGTACCATTAGTACAAAAACGTCTAATCAAAAAATGTAACGTGTTAGGTAAACCAGTTATTACTGCGACACAAATGTTAGACTCTATGCAACGTAACCCACGTCCAACTCGTGCGGAAGCAAGTGACGTAGCTAACGCAATCTTCGATGGTACAGATGCAATCATGCTTTCAGGTGAAACAGCTGCTGGTCAATATCCGGTAGAAGCAGTAACAATGATGGCTAACATTGCAGTACGTGTTGAAAAATCATTACAATACGAAGATATGTTCAAAAAACGTATTAAAGAGTTCACTCCAACAATTACAGATGCAATTAGCCAATCTGTTGCGCATACAGCACTTGCTCTTGATGTAGCTGCAATCGTAGCTCCAACAGAAAGTGGACATACTGCGAAAATGATCTCTAAATACCGTCCAAAATCTCCAATTGTAGCTGTAACATCTGACGAGCAAGTAGGACGTCGTCTTGCGCTTGTTTGGGGTGTACAAGCGTTTATGGCTGAGAAGCGCGCAGCTTCAACTGACGAAATGTTAGATACAGCAATTCAAACAGGTATGGATGCAGGTCTAATCGGACTTGGAGATACTGTAGTAATTACTGCTGGTGTTCCAGTTGCTGAAACTGGAACAACAAACTTAATGAAAATCCACGTTGTTGGTGAAGAAGTTGCTAAAGGACAAGGAATCGGTCGTAAAGCTGCAAAAGGTAAAGTAGTTGTAGCAAAAACAGCTGCTGAAGCTGTAGCGAACGTAAACGAAGGTGATATCCTTGTTACAACAAGTACTGATAAAGATATGATTCCTGCAATCGAAAAAGCTGCTGCTTTAGTTGTAGAAGAAGGTGGCTTAACAAGCCATGCGGCTGTTGTAGGCGTATCAATCGGTATTCCTGTTATCGTTGGTGTAAACGGCGTAACAGCAACTTTAAAAAATGGCCAAGAAGTAACAGTTGATGCAGCACGCGGAATTGTTTATAATGGACATGCGGAAGTGCTATAAGTAATACGGAGAGAAGGATCGGAGTCCTTCTCTTTTTTTTACACAAAAACGAGATAGAATTAGTTTAAAGCGCCTAGAATTGCTTTTAAAAGCGGTTTGTTATGAGTTTTAGTATGAAAGGGTATCTATATTTCGTATGATGTATATAGGCGTTGTGAGGGTGTTAAAAGTGAGTTGTGAGAGGGGTGTAGAACTATGAAGTGGTTACTATTCTTGTTTATTTTAATACCGGCGATTGAGATTACGGTCTTAATTGGATCAAGTCATGTAATAGGTTTATGGTCTACGTTCGCTATGATTGTATTTACAGGTGTTGTAGGTGTGTATTTGGCGAAAAGACAAGGATTTAAAGTGCTTGGAGAGATTCAATCTAAGTTGAATAGAGGGGAAATGCCAGGTGAGACAGTACTAGATGGTATTTTTGTATTTGTAGGAGGTATTCTCTTGGTGCTTCCTGGGTATGTGACAGATGTGCTAGGGTTTATCTGCGTGATCCCTATTACGAGAGCTTTATTGAAGCCGCTTGTTATGAAGTGGATGGAATGGAAATTTAGAAAGAACTCTACTATTATCATTCAGAAGTAGCACTTAGATTATAACGATCTAAGTGCTATTTTTTTGTCTTGTAAGAGGAGAGGGGTTTTCTGATTGAGGCTTCGCTTTACTGCGTTATTTGTGGGGGATTTCTATCTCAAAGTTGGGTTGCTCGTAAGTGTCTGATGTGGGGGCGAATGATGAGTGGGGATGAACAAAACGTCCACTTATTATATTTGCTATATAATTTTTGTTTGAACTCTTGTTGTGCTTCGATTAAACGTGTAATTTTTAAATGCTATTAATTTGGATGAATAAGATGGAGAGAAATGCAGCTAAATTAAAGTTTTGCTTTCATATAAAAGGTGGGGATTGTTAGTTGAAGCCTTATTCTATGTAGTTTTGTATATTTATTCATTTACATAAAAAGTAATAAATGTAAGTAATAAATATATATAAAATAGAATAAAAATGTATTTTTGATTAGAAAATGTGTTTTTTATGCAAAAAAACAAGAGGATTATCCTTTTTCTGGGTAATGCTCTTGTTACATGTGAGTAGTGTGAAAAAATAAGTGAAAGGAATAATCAGTGGGAAATTCCCACTGATTACAGCTTGTTTTTTATATGAATTAGAAACTTTTATTTTGAAGGTGAACCTTTAATATATTTCCACAAGTCATGGAAGACATTAGCTTTGTGTAATGTATTAAGTAGTACTAAGGTGACTGGACCGATGATTAATCCTAAAAAGCCAAAAAGCTTAAAGCCGACAAATAGAGCGACGAGTGTTGCTAATGGATCGAGACCGATGTTAGATGAAAGTACTTTCGGTTCCATAATTTGTCTTTGGACAATCACGACGATGTATAAAATGAGAAGACCAATGGCGAATGCGGTATCGCCAGTGAAAAATACGTATATAACCCATGGAACGAAGACTGCGCCTGTTCCTAAATATGGTAGTAAATCTACAACTCCTGTAATAATCGCAATAGTAATGGCGTATGGTACGCGTAATATTAAAAGTCCGATCAGTACAATGACGGTTGTCATAGATACGAGTGTAAGTTGTGCTTTCACAAAACCAAATAAAGCTTTTTTTAAGTCGACAAAAATAGTTTTTCCGTAGCCATGTACACGATTTGGTAGTAATTTTCTTGTTTTTTGAGCAAGACGGTGCCAATCGTAACTAATGAAGAAAGTGGCTAATAAAATGAATACAAGGACAGTTAACGTTGTTGGCAGTGCACTAATGAAATTTGTTAATCCGCTTATAATGGCGGTTAAAAGTTCTTTCATTTGTGTTGTTGCTTCTGTTCCTAAGTTTTGAATGTTTTGTGTAATTGTATAGCGCTGTGGTTCTCCAAGATGATTAAATTTAGAGATTAAATCATCGTAGAGAGGCATAATATGATTAAGTGCAAATTGCTGAGCGAATGTAACGATATCCGGAAACTTTACTGTAACAAGTTGGAGTAAGTATGTTGTGGCAGATATTGCTTCAGTCACAAGATATGTAACAAGTCCAACGATAGCTCCAAATACGAGAATTAAGCTAACGAGTACTGCTAGTGCGCGAGGAAATTGTAGTTTTTGATTAAGGAAATTGACGACAGGATTAATCAAATAAGCAAATGCAAAAGCGATAATAAAAGGATAGATAAGCCCTGACATGTATAGTAATACATAGAACCCAGCTATCGTTGCTACAATGACAAATATGAGTCGCAATATCATATATAGTAAGTTTCGGTTCAAAGATGTATACCTCCCATTCCGATTTGGATTATCCTAATTCGTTCAACTTATAACTAGCGTGCTCTGCTGATTAAAGTCTTACTTTAGCGGCAGTAAATCTCCCGCCAAAGCCCAATTGATGAAGGCCAATAATCAGTGGAAGATGCCCAACTGATTAAAGTGTTACTTTATGTTATAGTGGAATGATGGATTTAGCCTGCTTTTTTCGGTATATGAATGGCTGTGAAAGCCTATTCGTGATGCTACTACTATATGGTAAAAACTTCATTTTCTCTTCTTTTTATTTTACCTGTTTCTTATTAGAAAAGAAAGAAGAGACGACTGTTTTCAAAAATGTATACATGCTTAAATTTTTTTGGTGAAAGTCTCTTTTTAGAATGTATAAAAAATTGAAGGTGTTATCGATAAATAGGCATCTGTATAGCATGTATAACGATAGGTTTAAAGGTATTTTTGTTTGGAAATGAGTTCATTATTTTCAGAAAGGAAGTGTAAACATGATTAGTCAGTCAACGTTATTTTTATTCATACTACTTATTATAGGACTTATTGCTAAAAACCAATCGCTTACTGTAGCTATTGGGGTGTTATTTCTATTAAAATTTACGTTTTTAGGAGATAAGGTCTTTCCTTATTTACAAACGAAAGGAATTAACCTAGGTGTAACGGTCATTACAATAGCGGTGCTCGTACCGATTGCGACGGGGGAAATAGGTTTTAAACAACTTGGAGAAGCGGCGAAATCGTATTATGCGTGGATTGCTTTAGCTTCAGGTGTAGCAGTCGCTTTGTTAGCGAAAGGCGGCGTGCAATTGTTGACAACGGATCCTCATATTACAACTGCGCTTGTTTTTGGGACAATTATAGCGGTTGCGTTATTTAATGGGGTTGCTGTTGGTCCGTTAATTGGGGCTGGAATTGCCTATGCGGTTATGAGTATTATACAAATGTTTAAATAAGGAATTTTATAGTAATATAAAATTTTTGAATTCTTTCTGTTCACAAAAGTCAGATAATTGTTTATAATAGGATTAGAAACTTTGAAAAGTTACATAACAGCAGAGACTTTACACCAGATAAAATAAAAACAACATAAAACAATTTTATAATGATATTGTTTTATGTTGTTTTTATCATAAAACTCTTCGGAATGTATTTTCCTCACTAACTTGTTGTTTTGAGCGTGAGGATTCGGGGAGACATTCACGCTCATGCTTTCCATGTAAACCATGGACAATAAGAGGGGAACATCGCAACAAATTTGCATGATCGTGCATTTTGCTTGCCTAAAGAGTGAACGGGCGTTCATAATTCATAAGGGGAGCAAATAGATATAAGGAGCAAGGTTGGGAGAATTTTCAGGAAAAGGAGAGAATGTCATGACTGTTATTCGAGGTTTAGAAGGGGTAGTAGCAACAACATCATCTGTGAGCTCTATTATTGATGATACATTAACTTATGTTGGGTATAATATTGATGATTTAGCTGAGAATGCTACGTTTGAAGAAGTAGTGTACTTATTATGGCACCGCAAGCTTCCTAATGAAAAAGAACTAGCGGAATTTAATGAAATTGTATCTGAATACTATAAAGTTCCAGGTGAGATTTTAACATATTTGAAACAAGTAGATTTAAAAATTGCACATCCGATGTCTGTTTTACGAACTGCAATTTCCATGCTATCATTATACGATGAGAGCGCTGAAATTATGGATGAAAAGTCTAATTATTTGAAAGCGGTTAAATTACAGGCTCAAGTGGGAACTTTAGTTGCTGCTTACGCGAGAATCCGTAAAGGTTTAGATATTGTTGAGCCAAGAAAGGATTTATCATTAGCTGCAAACTTCTTGTACATGTTAAATGATCGCGAGCCAAATGAAGTTGAAATTGAAGCTTTTGATAAGGCACTTGTACTTCATGCAGATCATGAGTTAAACGCTTCTACATTTACTGCACGTGTTTGCGTAGCTACACTTTCAGATGTATATTCTGGTATTACAGCAGCAATTGGTGCATTAAAAGGTCCTCTTCACGGTGGGGCAAATGAAAATGTAATGAAGATGTTAACTGAAATTGGCGAAGAAGAAAATGTAGAATCATATATTCATAATGCTCTTCAAAATAAAGTGAAAATCATGGGCTTTGGCCACCGTGTGTATGAGCAGGGTGATCCACGTGCAAAACACTTACGTGAAATGTCTAAGAGATTATGCGTGCTTTTAGGAGAAGACAAATGGTATAATATGTCTATCAAAATTGAAGACATTGTAACAAAAGAAAAAGGTCTTCCACCAAATGTTGATTTCTATTCAGCTTCTGTATACCATTGTTTAGGAATTGACCATGACTTATTTACACCTATTTTTGCAATTAGCCGTATGTCAGGCTGGTTAGCTCATATTCTAGAACAATATGAAAATAACCGTTTAATCCGTCCACGTGCTGATTATAATGGACCAACGCATCAAGTGTATGTTCCAATCGCACAAAGATAAGCAAAAAACACTATTTTGATAGTGAAAATACGCTTTCAAAAGTCTGATTTTTTCGGAAAGATGTAATGATTAGAATATTTTAATTTGACTAACGGTTTGAACTGAGGGGTTATTCCCTCAGTTTCATACATATGAAATTTCAAACATGGGGGTTATCACATTGACGACAGGTGAAAAAATTACTGTAACTAATGGTGTTATGAATGTACCAAACAATCCGATTATTCCATTTATTGAAGGAGATGGAATTGGTCCTGATATTTGGGCAGCTGCATCTCGCGTAATAGAAGCAGCAGTTGAAAAAGCTTATGATGGTGAGAAGAAAATCGTTTGGAAAGAAGTGCTTGCAGGGGAAAAAGCTTTCAACCAAACAGGCGAGTGGTTACCAGAAGAGACTTTAAATTTAATCCGCGAATATTTAATCGCAATTAAAGGTCCACTTACAACTCCAGTTGGCGGTGGTATTCGTTCTCTAAACGTAGCACTTCGTCAAGAATTAGATCTATATGTATGTCTACGTCCAGTTCGTTATTTTGAAGGTGTTCCTTCACCTGTAAAACGTCCGGAAGATACTGATATGGTTATTTTCCGTGAAAATACAGAAGACATTTATGCTGGAATTGAATATGCACAAGGATCTCCAGAAGCAGAAAAAGTTCTTGCTTTCTTAAAAGAAGCAATGGGTGTTAATAAAATCCGCTTCCCAGAAACATCTGGTATTGGTATTAAACCAATCTCAGAAGAAGGGACAAAGCGTCTTGTTCGTGCTGCAATTCAATATGCAATTAACGAAAAACGCTCTTCTGTTACATTAGTTCATAAAGGAAACATTATGAAATTTACAGAAGGTGCTTTCAAAAACTGGGGTTACGAAGTAGCGGAACAAGAATTCGGCGACAAAGTATTTACTTGGGCTGAATATGATCGCATTGTTGAAAAAGATGGTAAAGATGCAGCGAATAAAGCGATGGCAGACGCTGAAGTGGCTGGAAAAATCATCGTAAAAGATTCTATTGCAGACATCTTCTTACAACAAATTTTAACTCGTCCACGTGAGTTCGATGTTGTTGCAACAATGAACTTAAATGGTGACTATATCTCTGATGCACTTGCTGCACAAGTAGGTGGAATTGGTATTGCACCTGGTGCAAACATTAACTATGTGACTGGACATGCTATCTTTGAAGCTACACATGGTACAGCTCCAAAATATGCAGGTTTAGATAAAGTAAACCCATCTTCAGTTCTTCTTTCAGGTGTATTATTATTAGAACACTTAGGATGGAACGAAGCTGCGAAATTAGTAACAGATTCAGTTGAGAAAACAATTGCATCAAAAGTAGTAACATATGACTTCGCTCGCCTAATGGAAGGTGCAACAGAAGTGAAATGTTCTGAGTTTGCTAATGAGCTTATTAAAAACATGGATGTAGCGATAATCAAAAACGCATAATTAAAGCGGGGGGTAAATTATGACAATCAAACGCAAGAAGGTTTCAGTCATCGGTGCAGGATTTACAGGAGCAACAACGGCATTCTTATTAGCACAAAAAGAACTTGCAGATGTTGTATTAGTGGACATTCCACAACTGGAAAATCCAACAAAAGGGAAAGCGTTAGATATGTTAGAAGCGAGCCCAGTACAAGGTTTTGATGCTAACATTATTGGAACATCTGATTACGCAGATACTGCTGATTCTGACGTTGTCGTTATTACAGCAGGTATTGCACGTAAGCCTGGTATGAGCCGTGATGACTTAGTAGCAACGAACTCTAAAATTATGAAAAGTATTACGCGCGACATTGCAAAACATTCACCAAATGCAATTATTGTTGTGTTAACAAATCCAGTTGATGCAATGACATATTCTGTATTTAAAGAAGCAGGATTCCCGAAAGAGCGTGTAATTGGCCAATCGGGCGTATTAGATACAGCTCGTTTCCGTACATTCATCGCACAAGAATTAAATCTTTCTGTAAAAGACATTACAGGATTTGTTCTTGGTGGACATGGTGACGACATGGTACCTCTTGTGCGTTATTCTTATGCAGGCGGTATTCCGTTAGAAACGTTAATTCCGAAAGAGCGTTTAGAAGCAATCGTAGAACGTACACGTAAAGGTGGCGGTGAGATTGTAGGCTTATTAGGAAACGGTAGTGCATATTACGCACCAGCAGCTTCTTTAGTTGAAATGACAGAAGCAATCTTAAAAGATCAACGCCGTGTATTACCAGCTATTGCGTACCTTGAAGGTGAGTATGGTTATAGTGACCTTTACTTAGGGGTACCAGTAATTCTAGGTGGTAACGGAATTGAAAAAATTATTGAATTAGAACTTCTTGCAGATGAAAAAGAAGCGTTAGATCGCTCTGTAGAATCTGTACGTAACGTAATGAAAGTTCTTGTTTAATAATTGAATAGTAGTGAAAAAGATTCGGGATTCCGAATCTTTTTCTACTATTTACCGAATTGTTTTTTTGAAATAATATGAAAACGCTATCATTTGTAATATCCTATAATGAAACTGTAGATTTATACTATACATTGCCCTCATCATAGTAAATTTCGGATAAGGTATCGCTTTTAGTAGGATAATAAGGTGAAAAAATCGGAGGGGGTTGTAACATGTTAAAGAAAAAAGTTCAAATTGGTCGTAAAATGGATGAAATTACAGTAGGAGAGAAATTATCTATCACTGAAAAAATTGAGGATAAAGATTTGTTATTGTACTTAGGGTTAACGAATGATGCCAATCCATTATATATTCAGCATGATTACGCATCCCAAACTCCGTATGAAAAGCCGATTGTACCAAGCATTATGCTAACGGGAATGATTACAACGGCAGTTACGAAATATTTACCGGGTCCAGGAAGTCATATTACTAGGAAGGACCTTACGTTCGTGAAGCATGTTCACCATTATGAAACGTTACAAATCCACTTTGAAGTTGTGGCTGTTTCTGAGGAGGAACATACAATTGATATGCTTGTATCTGCTCATGATGAAAAAGGAGAAACTGTTGTAAAGGGTTCATTAACAGTAACGCCACCTTATAAATCTGTTTCCATTATGGAAAAAGCATTAGATAATTTTTAAAAGATGAAAATATGAATAGCGCTAGCATACCTTGAATAAGGATGCTAGCGCTATTTTTAGTTGAAGAATCCTTCTTTGAACCCTTCAGCAAATTCTGAGCAACCCGTTTTAATCGTATCCCAGCTCGGAGCGTTGAAAGCAAGGATACATGTGACTGCTAAAGATAGAATGGGTAGTATTAGTCGCATAATAGACCTCCTGATTGTATTAATTTATATATTAAGATTAATGATATAAATATCGGTAATTGAAGTCAATGAAAGGAGTGATTCTTTTAAGTGAGGTGGAAAAAAGAAGAAGTTATCTTTGAAACGATACGAGAAACTGAAGTGTGGGGCGATTTGATCGCGAATGAAATGTACGGGAGATTATTTGATGGATATGAAACGCTAGATTATAAAATAGCGTATGCTCTTTCGTTTTTCCTAGCACAAAATCAAGATTTTATCCCGCATTAACGGGCAGTAAGATCCCACCTCAAAATTCAGCGAAAGCAAAGAAGTTAGGTCGGGAATCAACTGCCCGTAAAAGCCCGATTGATTCAACTAATAATCAGTGGGGAATGAACAACCCCCACTGATTAAAGTTTCACTTTATAGTTCATACGGAAGTGAGCTTTAAAGAAGAGAGAGCAATCTATAAAGTTTGGCAAAATCCTGTGTAGTTGCAGGTGAAGCGTAATTACGTCTACTTTCTCAATTCTACACAAACGATCTCCATGAATAGACAATTATATTGAGAGGGACCTTGTTTTCTAGTATGATGAGAATAACGGGGGAAATACTAGGATGAAGAAGGTTTCAAGTCTATAACTTGGAGGAAAAGAATGAACAATCGTATTTTAGTAGTTGATGATGAGGAATTTATCTTAACTTTAATTGAATTTAATTTACAACAAGCTGGGTTTGAAGTTATAACAGCGATGGATGGAGAAATGGCGCTTCAAAAAGCGACAACAGAACGCCCAGATTTAATTATATTAGATTTAATGCTTCCGAAAATGGATGGTATGGAAGTGTGTAAAGAATTACGATTGCAGCGCGTTATGACGCCGATTTTAATGTTAACGGCAAAAGATGATGAGTTTGATAAGGTGCTAGGTCTTGAACTTGGGGCAGATGATTATATGACGAAGCCATTTAGTCCAAGAGAAGTTGTTGCTCGTGTGAAGGCAATTTTGCGCCGCACGAAATTACAACAAGAAGAACAAGTTGCAGAAGCGCCAGATGAAGATAGCATTACAATTGCAGAACTTAAAATTTTACCGGAGTTTTATGAGGCTTATTTCCAAGGAAGAAAGCTTGAATTAACACCAAAAGAATTTGAACTACTTGTGTATCTCGCGAAAAATAAAAGTCGCGTGTTGACGCGTGATCAATTATTAAGTGCTGTATGGAATTACGATTTTGCTGGTGATACACGAATTGTTGATGTTCATATTAGCCATTTGCGCGATAAAATTGAACAAAATACGAAAAAACCGACGTACATTAAAACGATACGTGGTTTAGGATATAAATTAGAGGAGCCAAAAGGGAATGAATAAATTTCGTTCCAGGCTTCTTTTTACATTTGTTTCTCTTATTGTATTTATTTTAGTTGGACTAGGCTTATTGCTAGAAACTGTGTTTGAAAACTACTATATAGATCATGCTAAAGAGAGAATGGTAAAAGAGACGGAGTATGTTGCGGCGTTAGCAGAAGAGCAAGGTTTTGATAAGGTCCTAAAAAATCCATACGTATTTGAAAAGTTAGAAGAAAAAATACCAGCTTCTATCGTATTTGTGAATGAAAAAAAGAAAGTTCAATATAGAAAAGGACAAGAATTGGCATTTAGTCCAGAGACGATTCAAGAACTTTCTTCGGAAGTGGCAAAACAACGAAGTAAAGTGATTACGAAAGAGACAGATCGAAAGAATCAATTTTATCATACGGTGTTCGTTCAAGATGTAGAAGGAAAACAAGGATACATTTTGGTGAAAAGTACAATCGATCCTTTAAGAGACGTACATCAAAAAACGTGGGGATTATTAATTATCGGATTTGTCATTGCTTGTCTCGTAGTTGTATTTTTAGGTATGAAAATTACAGGGCAATATATTAGGCCGATTGAATCAGTTACGAAAGTTGCAATTGAATTGGCGAAGGGTAATTATAAAGCACGTGCATACGAAAGTCATTCGGACGAAACAGGAATGCTGAGTAAAGCAATTAATATTTTAGCTCGTAACTTACAAGAGATGACACTGGAACAAGAAATGCAGCAAGATCGTCTGCATACGTTAATTGAAAATATGGGAAGCGGAATGATTTTAATTGATAGCCGCGGATATATAAACCTTGTAAACCGCTCTTATAAGGAAACTTTTCACGTAACAGATGAAGAATATTTAGATCGCTTATATTATGAATCGTTTCATCATACAGAAATTATTGAGCTTGTAGAAGAAATCTTTATGACAGAAGTGAAAGTGCGTAAACAAATGTTATTGCCACTTGGAATTGAGCGGAAGCACTTTGAAGTATATGGAGCACCGATTATCGGGACAAACCATGAATGGAAAGGGATTGTTCTCGTATTCCATGACATAACAGAGTTAAAGAAATTAGAACAAATGAGAAAAGACTTTTTAGCGAATGTTTCTCATGAATTAAAGACACCGATTACTTCTATTAAAGGTTTTTCAGAAACACTCTTAGACGGAGCGATGGATAATAAAAAATTCTGCGAACATTTCTTGCACATTATTTTAAAAGAAAGTGAGCGCATGCAAGGGTTAATTGAAGATTTATTAGATTTGTCGAAGATCGAACAACAAGGATTTAAATTAAATATGGGAACCGTTGATATGAAGGGGCTGCTTGAAGATATTCATATGGTGCTTGATAATAAAGCAGGAGAAAAAGAAATCTCTTTACAAGTGAATGTATTAAAACGTGCCTCTGTTATTGGAGATCCAAGTCGTCTGAAACAAATCTTTATTAATTTAATTAATAACGCGATCGTATATACACCGGCTGGAGGCGTTGTTTCAGTAGAGTTAGCGGAAGATAAATATAATGCTTATATAAAAGTATCGGATACTGGAATTGGTATTAGTAAAGAGGAAATTCCGCGTATTTTTGAACGCTTTTACCGAGTGGATAAAGCGAGAAGTAGAAATACTGGTGGTACAGGCCTTGGATTATCAATTGTAAAGCATTTAGTAGAGGCGCATCAAGGTACGATTACAGTAGATAGTGAAGTTGGAGAAGGGACAACGTTTACAGTTGTTTTACCGAAATCAGCAACTGAAAAATAGGATGAAGGATGTTTACAATATATTAACAATGTCTTAATTAAATATTAATAAAGCTCTGTTAATATAATACATGAAAACCCCTTCATCCAAGGAGTAATTTTGGACGAGAATAGTTAAACTGTTCTCGTCACTTCCCTTTATGCCAATATAAGTCTGTTTTATATATGAAAGAAAAGAACCGTTATTTTTCTTCTCTCTATTAGTCATGTTAATATAGAGAGAGGAAAGGAACGGTTTTTTTCTGTGAAAAAAATCATTTCAAATTTGCATGGGGAGGTTTCTGATTTGGAAAAAAAGGTCGTATTAGTAGATGGTAATAATATCGCGTATCGTGCTTTCTTTGCACTACCGCTTTTAAATAACGACAAAGGTATACATACGAACGCAATTTACGGTTTTACAATGATGTTAATGAGAATATTAGAGGAAGAAAAACCGACGCATATGTTAGTAGCATTTGATGCGGGTAAAACGACATTCCGTCATAAAACATATAGTGAGTATAAAGGCGGACGTCAAAAGACCCCACCTGAATTATCAGAACAATTCCCGTTTATTCGTGAGATGCTTGATGCATTCAACGTACCGCGTTATGAATTGGAAAATTATGAAGCGGATGATATTATGGGAACGCTAGCAAAAGAAGCAAGCGAACAAGGAGCAAGTGTAAAAGTTATTTCAGGAGATAAAGATTTACTTCAACTTGTTTCTGATAACACGCTTGTATGTATTCCGCGAAAAGGGATTACGGAAGTAGATGAATATACGAAAGAAGCTTTATTTGAGAAATATAGCTTATCACCAAAGCAAATTATCGATATGAAAGGTTTAATGGGAGACCAATCAGATAATATTCCGGGTGTACCAGGAGTTGGTGAAAAAACTGCGATTAAATTGTTAACACAGTTTGGAACGGTTGAAGAAGTGTATGACAATCTAGATCAAGTAAGCGGGAAGAAATTAAAAGAAAAACTGGAAGCAAATAAAGACCAAGCTCTTATGAGTAAAGATCTTGCAACTATCATTACAGATGCGCCGATTACAGTGCATGTGGATGATATGGAATATAAAGGATATGAAGCAAGTGATGTCGTTCCAATGTTCGAGAGTTTAGGATTTACATCTCTTTTAAATAAATTAGGTGTTACGCCAGAAGAAACGGCTCCAGCTGAATTAGATGATATTACATTTGATATTGTGGAAGAAGTTACCGAAGAAATGCTTCAGCAAGATAGTGCGCTTATTGTTGAAGTACAAGAAGATAACTATCATAAAGCAGATATTCAAGGTTTTGGTATTCAAAATGAAAATGGTTGCTACTTTATTCAAAAGGACATTGCTCTTAAGTCAGATGCATTTAAAGACTGGCTTGCAGATGGAGAGATGAGAAAGCATACATTTGATGCGAAGCGTGCAATCGTTGCACTGAAATGGAACGGTATAGATATACAAGGGGTTGACTTTGATCTATTAATCGCTGCTTATTTACTTGATCCGGCTGATACAGATAAAGATTTCCGTACTGTAGCGAAAATGAAAGAAACGCATGCTGTGAAATCTGACGAAGAAGTTTATGGAAAAGGCGCGAAGCGTGCTGTTCCAGAGTTAAAAGTAGTAGCGGAGCATGTAGCTCGTAAAGTGCATGTATTATATGATGTAAAGCAAACATTCGTTGAAGAGTTAGAGAAGAATGAGCAATATGAACTGTTTACAGAGTTAGAATTACCACTTGCGCGTGTATTAGCTGATATGGAAGTAAAAGGTGTAAAAGTTGATACAGAGCGTCTTCGTAATATGGGAGAAGAACTTGCAGGCAGATTAAAGGAAATGGAACAGGAAATTTATAAGCTTGCGGGAACAGAATTTAATATTAATTCACCGAAGCAGCTTGGTGTTATTCTGTTTGAGAATTTAAACTTACCGGTTATTAAAAAGACGAAAACAGGTTATTCTACGTCAGCTGATGTACTAGATAAGCTTATGGATCACCATGAAATTATTCCAAACATTTTACATTATCGTCAATTAGGGAAACTAAATTCAACTTACATTGAAGGTTTACTGAAAGTTGTACATGAAGATTCATCTAAAATTCATACTCGTTTTAATCAAGTGTTAACACAAACAGGTCGATTAAGTTCGACGGATCCGAACTTGCAAAATATCCCGATTCGATTAGAAGAAGGAAGAAAGATTCGTCAGGCATTTGTTCCATCAGAAGAAGGTTGGATTATGTATGCGGCTGATTATTCACAAATCGAGCTGCGTGTATTAGCTCATATTGCAAATGATAAAGGGCTAGTTGAAGCATTCCAACATGACATGGATATTCATACGAAAACAGCTATGGATGTATTTGGCGTTGAAAAAGATGAAGTAACTTCAAATATGAGACGACAAGCGAAAGCTGTTAACTTCGGAATTGTGTATGGTATTAGTGATTATGGTCTTTCGCAAAACTTAGGGATTACAAGAAAAGCAGCAGCGGAATTTATTGAAAAGTATTTAGAAAGTTTCCCTGGTGTACAAGAATACATGGAGGACATCGTAAAAGATGCGAAACAAAAAGGATATGTGGCCACATTATTAAATCGTCGCCGTTATATTCCAGAAATTACGAGTCGTAATTTCAATTTACGTAGCTTTGCTGAGCGTACAGCGATGAATACACCAATTCAAGGTACTGCAGCAGATATTATTAAAAAAGCGATGATTATTATGGCAGATCGTTTAGAAGAAGAAGGCTTACAAGCGCGTCTTCTTCTACAAGTACACGATGAATTAATATTTGAAGCACCAAAAGAAGAAATTGAAAAATTAGAGCAGCTTGTACCTGAAGTAATGGAGCATGCAATTGAACTCGCAGTTCCGCTGAAAGTTGATTATTCTTACGGTCCAACTTGGTACGACGCAAAATAAGGAAGTGATGAAATGCCTGAATTACCAGAGGTTGAAAACGTCAGACGGACACTTGAAAATCTTGTAACAGGAAAAACGATTGAAGATGTTATTGTTACTTATCCAAAAATAGTGAAACGACCGGATGATGCAGAAATCTTTAAAGAAATGCTAAAAGGCGAGAAGATTGAAAATATAAAGCGAAGAGGAAAGTTTTTGCTTCTATATGTAACAAATTATGTTATTGTTTCACATTTGCGTATGGAAGGTAAGTTTTTACTACATCAAGAGGATGAGCCGATTGATAAACATACGCACGTCCGTTTCTTATTTACAGATGGAACTGAATTACATTATAAAGATGTGAGAAAGTTTGGTACGATGCATCTCTTTAAGAAAGGTGAAGAGATGAATCAAATGCCTCTTGCTGACTTAGGTCCGGAGCCGTTTGATGCTGAATTGACACCGCAGTATTTACAAGAAAGATTGCAAAAGACAAATCGTAAAATAAAAGTTGTGCTATTGGACCAGCGTCTTTTAGTAGGGCTTGGAAATATATATGTTGATGAAGTTTTATTCCGTTCTCAAATTCATCCGGAACGGGAAGCTTCTTCTTTAACAGTAGAAGAAATTGAGCGGATTTATGAGGCTACCGTTACAACGTTAGGTGAAGCGGTAAAACGTGGCGGAAGTACAATTCGGACGTATATCAACTCACAAGGGCAAATTGGTTCATTCCAAGAACTCCTAAATGTATATGGAAAAAAAGGAGAGCCGTGTGTAACTTGTGGTACGATATTAGAAAAAACAGTAGTTGGCGGGCGAGGAACGCATTACTGCCCAATTTGTCAGCCTAGAATATAGAAAAGAGATAACATCGGATAGGCATTTGTCATATACATACAGCAGAGCTATGTATAAGGGAGGAGCTTACCGATGTACCTTTATTTATCTCTTATTTTATTAGCTTTTACATTAAGCTTAGATAGCTGTAGTGTAGGGCTAACATATGGGTTAAGAAGCGTAAGAATTCCACTAAAATCAATTATAATTATCGGAATCTGTTCAGCGGCTGTTATGCTTGTTTCAATGGGAATTGGACATATGATCGCGAAAATATTTTCACCTGTTATCGCAACGCGTATCGGTGGGCTTGTTCTTATTGGAATAGGGATTTGGGTGTTATATCAATTTTTTCGAAGTGAGAAAAAAGAAGAACCGAAGCAAGAGGAGAAGGTCTGGAAATTAGAGATTGCCTCGCTAGGGCTAGTAATTCAAATTTTACGGAAACCGACTGTAGCAGATTTTGATAAATCAGGCACCATTTCTGCAGGAGAAGCATTACTTCTTGGTATCGCTCTTTCTGTAGATTCATTTGGTGCCGGAATTGGTGCATCTTTATTAGGGTATGCACCCGCTATGATGGCGATATTAGTTGCAGTTATGAGTTCTTTGTTTTTGTTTATTGGAATGAAACTTGGGACGGTTTTATCGAATATGAAGTGGTTACAAAAATTTACATTCCTGCCTGGAGTATTACTCATTATTATTGGAATTTGGAAAATGTAAGTATGGGCGTGGAACATTAGTTTCGCGCCTTTTATTATGAGGAGGATTATGATGACAGTAGTAATTGGATTAACAGGAGGCATTGCAAGTGGAAAAAGTACAGTGTCTCAAATGTTTCGTGAATTGAGCATACCAGTTATTGATGCAGATATTATTGCGCGAGAAGTTGTAGAGCGAGGAAAACCAGCATATAACAAAATAGTAGAAGTATTTGGAACGGAAGTGTTGCAAAAAGACGGAGAACTGGATCGGCCGAAATTAGGGAGTGTCGTTTTCTATAATGAAGAAAAACGATTGCAGTTAAACAAAATTGTTCATCCTGCAGTACGTGAGGAAATGAATAGACAAAAGGAAATGTACATAAAAGAAAGTATGCAAGCGATTGTGTTAGATATCCCTCTTTTATTTGAAAGTAAATTAACAAGTCTCGTTGACCGTGTTTTAGTTGTAGCAGTTACTCCTGATACACAATTAGAACGTTTGATGAAACGAAATGGTTTTTCCGAAGAAGAAGCAACGGCGCGTATTCAATCTCAAATGCCGTTAGCGGAAAAAGTGAAAAATGCAGATGAAGTGATAAATAATGATGGCACAATTATGGGAACGAAAACACAATTGCAGGTGATTTTAAAGAAATGGAACATTATTGACTAAAAAATTGTGAAATTAATGAAAATGCTTAGTGACATATCCCCTTTTTGTGTTATACTATTATTGGGATTGGAGATAAATAGTATAACGCATTCAAGGGGGATAACATATTATGACTCGTGTGGCAATTAATGGATTTGGACGTATTGGGAGAATGGTATTTCGTCAAGCAATAAAAGAAAGCGCATTCGAAATTGTAGCAATCAATGCAAGCTATCCATCTGAAACGTTAGCACACTTAATTAAATATGATACAGTTCATGGTAAGTTTGACGGAACAGTAGAAGCATTTGAAGATCACTTATTAGTTGATGGAAAAATGATTCGCCTTTTAAACAACCGCGATCCAAAGGAATTGCCTTGGACAGATTTAGGTGTTGAAGTTGTAATTGAAGCAACTGGTAAATTTAATTCAAAAGAAAAAGCAATTCTTCACGTTGAAGCTGGAGCGAAAAAGGTTATTTTAACAGCGCCTGGTAAAAATGAAGATGTAACAATTGTAGTTGGTGTGAATGAAGACCAATTAGATATTACAAAACATACTGTTATTTCAAATGCATCTTGTACAACAAACTGTTTAGCGCCTGTTGTAAAGGTGTTAGATGAGCAGTTCGGAATTGAAAACGGTTTAATGACGACTGTTCACGCTTATACAAATGACCAAAAAAATATTGATAACCCACATAAAGATTTAAGAAGAGCGCGTGCTTGCGGACAATCAATCATTCCGACAACGACAGGTGCCGCGAAAGCGCTAGCAAAAGTTCTTCCGCACTTGAACGGAAAACTTCATGGTATGGCACTTCGTGTACCAACGCCAAACGTGTCTCTTGTTGACTTAGTAGTAGACGTAAAACGTGATGTGACAGTTGAAGCTATTAATGAAGCTTTCAAAACGGTTGCAAACGGTGCGTTAAAAGGTATTGTAGAATTCAGCGAAGAGCCTTTAGTATCTATCGACTTTAATACAAATACACACTCAGCTATCATTGATGGTTTATCTACAATGGTAATGGGTGATCGTAAAGTGAAAGTGCTTGCTTGGTATGATAACGAGTGGGGCTACTCTCGTCGTGTTGTAGATCTTGTAACGTTAGTTGTTGAAGAGTTAGCGAAACAAGAAAATGTGCAACACATTTAAGTGAATAAGGGGGAGGGCAAGGCAATATTTGCCCTCTTTTTTTATTTTTTTCTGAAAAGGAAAAAAATTATATGAGTATATTTTAAAAAGTGGACATACCACGAAACGTTGTGATTACTGCATTTGTGAATCGTTTATTTTTTTTAGGGAAAAGTAAAGAGGAAAATATGACAGAAAATCGAAAAAACTGTTGTTGCAAAATGAAAATAAACAAAGTATACTAACACTCGTAAACTTAAGAGCTGAGGTACGTAGTCACTACTTAAAGGGTTAGGACCTCTCTGGACTAACTTTCCCCCGTGGTAGTGGAGCAAGCCAAATTGCAAATTAGTTTTCAATTCGAACAGTTAGAATAAATTTACAAGGGGGAACTGTAGAATGGATACTATGGATACGATGGGTCGTCACGTGATCGCTGAACTTTGGGATTGCGATTTCGACAAGCTTAATGACATGCCGTATATTGAACAATTATTTGTGGATGCAGCACTAAGAGCTGGTGCTGAAGTGCGTGAGGTTGCTTTCCATAAATTTGCACCACAAGGTGTAAGTGGAGTAGTAATTATCTCGGAATCACATTTAACAATTCATAGCTTTCCGGAGCACGGTTACGCGAGTATTGATGTTTATACTTGTGGGGATCGTATTGATCCAAATGTTGCTGCAGAATATATTGCAGAAGGTTTAAACGCGAAAACGCGTGAGAGCATCGAGCTTCCTCGAGGCACTGGTAGCTTCGAAATTAAGCAGAGAGAAACAAAAGCTCTTTAAAAAAGAACATAATTGATTTAAAATGTAAAGAGGTGTATAATGCACCTCTTTTTTAGTTTATAAAAAAGAGGTAATATAACGTACTGGTTAGTTGAATAAATTGTACTCTTGCAAATGAGGTAGTGCCCTATATACCATCTTATTTTTAAGGATGAGATGATAAAGTGATGCGCTGAAACTTAAAGTGGTAAGAGAGTTAGAATGAGTTATATAATATTGTATATATATTTTAGGTGAAGTGAGTAGAGAAAAATAAAGAGTATAGTGTAAAGGAGTGAATGAATTGCGTTGTCCATCCTGTTCTCATAATGGTACAAGAGTGTTAGATTCGCGTCCGGTAGACGAGGGGCGCTCTATTCGAAGAAGGAGAGAGTGTGAAAGTTGCTTAAGTCGCTTTACGACCTTTGAAAGGGTAGAAGAGTCACCTCTTATCGTTGTAAAAAAAGAAGGCACACGAGAAGAGTTTAATAAAGAAAAGATTTTACGTGGTTTAATTAAAGCGTGTGAAAAAAGACCAGTATCTTTAAGACAATTAGAAGAAGTAACACAAAGCGTGGAACGTGAACTGCGTAATTTAGGTATATCAGAAGTGAAAAGTGATATGATTGGTGAAATTGTTATGGAAGAACTTCGCGATATTGATGATGTTGCTTACGTACGCTTTGCTTCTGTATATCGTCAATTTAAAGATTTAAATGTATTTATTGAAGAATTAAAAGATATACTGCAAAAAGAAAGAGAGTAGAAGTTGTATTTTATTCTCTTTACATACCGTAAGTAATAGGATAAGAGAGCTAGAAGCGTAAGCTAATAGCTCTTTTTCACTAAGAATTTATATAATGAAGATAGAACGAATGAAGTAGAGGATAGATTGGATGAGAGAAAGGAAAAGCAATAATGGAAAAACAGTCATGGATGGAGCTATTGCCGATTGATCGTTATAAAGTAAGTGCGAAAGGGCTACTGCATAATTACGACCGAAAAGTATTAACGATGTTGTATCAGCCGTTAATAGGTAGTAGAGCTTTTAGCTTATACATGACACTATGGGGGGAGCTAGAGCAAGATCGTGTATTTGGAAAAGAGAATACACATCATTCCCTTATGGTGACTATGCAAATGCAACTTCCTGAAATATATGAGGAACGAGTAAAGTTAGAGGCAATTGGGCTTTTGAAGGTATATATTAAGAAAGAAAAAGATATTCGAATGTTCATATATGAGTTGCAACCACCTTTATCTCCAAAGCAGTTTTTTGATGATATTGTTTTAAGTATCTTTTTATACAATCGATTGAGTCGGACAAAATATAATCAAGTAAAGCAATATTTCTTAGAAGAAGAATTTGATTTTGCTTCTTATGAAAATGTTACGCGCTCTTTCAATGATGTGTTTGGTTCGTTTAATCCAGGACAGCTTGAGCATGCGCAAGAAGATCTTCGTATCCCAAAAACGACAACTATGCCAAGTAACGAGAAGGGAGACGCTCCGAAAGTTTGGAATGATTTCTTTGATTTCTCTTTATTTGTAGATGGATTGTCCGCTCTTGTTCCTAAAAAGTCGATTACAGGTCAAGTAAGAGACTGCGTTATAACACTTGCTTACGTGTATGGTGTAGATGTGTTATCGATGCAAAATATCGTTCTTGGTGCGGTGACAGAGATGCAAACAATTGATATGGAAAGGCTTAGAAAAGGAGCTCGCGATTGGTATCAATTTGAAAATGGTCAAGCATTACCGGTATTAAGTGAAAGAGTACAGCCTCATGCTGCACGTACGATGAAAGAGAAAGAGCCTTCATCGCAAGAGGAGATGCTAATAAAGCAGCTAGAGGAAATCTCGCCAAAACAATTATTGAAAGAGATTTCTGGTGGTGCAGAGGCAACGAAAGCGGACTTGCAAATCGTTGAAGATGTCATGATTAATCAAAAATTGACACCAGGAGTTGTGAATGTACTTATTTATTACGTTATGCTACGCTCAGATATGAAACTTGCGAAAACGTATGTCGAGAAGATTGCTGGGCATTGGGCACGTAAAAAGGTTGGTACAGTAGCGGACGCGATGGCGTTAGCGAAAGAAGAGAACCGTCAATATCAAGAGTGGGCTGAGACGAAGAAAAAAGGCCGTACGGCGAAGAAAACGGTACGGAAAGAAATGGTACCAGATTGGCTTAAGGAAGAAGAGCCGAAGGAACAAGAGAAAGAAACGGCGAAGAAAGATGTAAGTGTAGAAAAAGATGCAAGTACGTTAGAAGATGAACGAAAACGATTAGAAGAAGTGTTAAAAAAATATAAGCGTGATTAATAGAAGAGAATGAACGCTCTTTGAGGTGAGAAAATGGAGCATATTCAAAATTCATTTGCAAAATTAATGGGAAATGAAAAATTTAAAAATAGATATGAAGTATTAAAGGCAGAAGTAATGGCGCATCCGCGTGTGAAAGAATTTATAGACGAACATAAAGGTGAAGTAACGACTTCTATGATTGAGCGCAGTCTTGTGAAGCTATATGAATATATTGGACAAAGTGTAGGTTGCGTGGATTGTCCGGATTTAGGTTCATGTAAAAATATGCTGCAAGGGTACGAGCCAAAGCTTGTTATTCAAGGGAAAATGATTGATATTCAATATGATCGCTGCGTTAGAAAAGTAGCACATGACGAGAGAAAGAAATATGAAAAACTCGTTCAAAGTGTATATATGCCAACGGATATTTTACAGGCAACTATGGAAAACTTAGACCCTTCTGATTTAAATGCACGTATCGATGCAATTGGTGCAGCGAATGAATTTTTAAGTACATATGAACCAGGTAAAAAAGCACAAGGTTTATATTTGTACGGTAAATTTGGTGTAGGAAAAACGTACCTTTTAGGAGCAATTGCGAACGAGCTTGCTCGAAAGAAAATAAGTTCGATGCTCGTATACTTCCCAGAATTTTTACGTGAAATCAAAAGTTCGATTCAAGATAATTCGATTGGTGAAAAGATTGATGCGGTTAAACGCGTACAAGTTTTAATGTTAGATGATATCGGGGCAGAAGCAATGTCAAGCTTTGTGCGTGACGATGTGCTTGGTGCAATCTTGCAATTCCGTATGTTAGAAAACTTACCGACGTTCTTTACGTCTAATTTTGATTTTAAACAACTGGAACACCATTTAACGTATACACAGCGTGGTGAGGCTGAAGAAATGAAGGCAGCACGTATTATGGAACGAATTAAATATTTAGCGAAACCAATTCCGATTGGTGGGAAAAATCGTCGTCATAAGTAAAAGAGCAAGCTGAGAAGCTTGCTCTTTTGTATTATAGTGATATTTTCTTTTCAAATATGAGGTCGAAATATTCAGGTTGTCCAGAACTGCCAATCGTAGGGGCGACAATCTGTACGAACCTCCAGTCATCTCTAGCATGTTCTTGAATAATTTCTTGGTAGTCTTCAGCTAGTTTTGAGCGAGTGAGCCCCCAATGGAATTCGACTTTTACGAATTTATATTCGAACATTCACATACCCCCTTTTAGTGATAAATAAAGTATACAATAAAAAATTCATAGTAGCTTGTATCATTTTTTTCTCCCTCCCTTAATATATATAAAATTAGCAAGCCAGATTGAGTGGATTTTCTAACGATAGGAAATGTAATTCTACTAAGAGTGAACTTCACGCGGAAAGGACTCTTATAGGATTTGTAACGTATAGATACAGTCCTTTAGAGCAGGGATAAAAGGGGGGACAAAAGTGATTGAAATTTGCTTCGAAGAAAAAAATGATGCTATGCACGTATATAGACAATTGCTGAAAAGAGCGGAAGTGTTATATAAGGAAACGAGTGTGTATTTACAGGAGCAAAAAGTGGTGATTCACATACCAGTACATGAATCGAATTATATTGAAAAGATCTTATTGCCAGTAATGGTGTATTTCATTGTGAATGTGAAACAAAATGAGTGGATTTATACGATCTTAAAAGAAAAGTTTTTTTATGAAGAACAAGAAGAGTGTCATCAAATATTGCACATGGCACATGAGATTTTAAAGGGAAGAAGAAAAGGTGTAGCTCAGGATTTAACTCGTAACGCATTTGAGTCATATATTAAGTCTTCTTTAAATAATTGGCTTTGTGATCCGCTCTCATTCTCGTTTTCATCATATATCCGTTTTCGTCTTCGTACATATAGGGAAATGGTGGCTAAACTTGCGGAAGTGGCAATTGATGAGTATAAGATGGAGCAAGAATACCAAATGTTCATTGAAACGCTTCGGCAACAAGTGAGTAGCCGTAAATCACGCTTGTCCTGTGTGCATCTTATTTTTGATGAAAGCTTTATCTTTTATGATGATAAAGGTAGACGTTTAAAACAGGAGAAGTTGGTCCAATATATAGATGAAGAATTATTAAAGCAAAATGATGTATATATTGATACAAAAGTAATTGCGCCGCTTCTTTCTATTTCGCCAAAAAAGATTTATTTATATACGAAGGAACAAGACCATAATATGATTATTACTTTGCGAAATGTGTTTCAAGAACGGGTCCAATTACATGGATTACATGATTTTGAGCGCAATGTGAAAAATTTAAAAAATAAAGGTAACGCCCTTGATTTTCTAAGTTTTTGAGCATATAATTACCTACATAAATGAAATATATCGAAATGTCATGATGAGGACATGAGTAGTTTTCTACGATTTTCAGAGAGGGAAGCCTTAGGGTGTGAGCTTCCTAGTACGGGATTATTACTTACCACCTCTAAACTTTAGCAGTGAACGATTCTTTTAGTAATTGCTAACGGACAACACCGTTATGTTGAACTTGAGCAATTAACGATCATGTTAATTGGAACAAGGGTGGAACCACGAATTCAACACTCGTCCCTTTTTATGGGATGAGTGTTTTTTATTTTGAGAAAAAGAGGAGTGACCAGTGATGGCAGATGTAGTTAAAATTACTTTCCCTGATGGAGCTGTGAAGGAGTTTCCAAAAGGCGTAACAACTGAAGAAATCGCAGCTTCTATTAGCCCAGGCTTAAAGAAAAAAGCTGTAGCTGGAAAATTAAACGATGAGATGATCGATCTTGTTACACCAATCGAAGAAGATGGTGCAGTTTCTATTATTACATTAGATTCTGAAGATGGCTTATATATTTTACGCCATTCAACAGCCCACCTTTTAGCACAAGCGTTAAAACGTTTATATAAAGATGTTAAGCTTGAGCTTGGCATTGGCCCAGTAATTGAAAATGGCTTCTATTACGATATCGATATGGAAGAAGCAATTACAGTTGAAGACTTCAAGAAAATCGAAAAAGAAATGCAAAAAATCGTGAACGAGAACTTAGAAATCGTTCGTCATGAAGTACCACGTGCAGAAGCACTTCGTCGCTTTGAAGAAATTGGCGATGAGTTAAAATTAGATTTAATTAACGACCTTCCAGAAGATGCAGTTATTTCAATCTATGAGCAAGGCGAATTCTTCGACCTTTGCCGTGGTGTTCACCTTCCATCTACAGGGAAAATTAAAGTGTTTAAATTATTAAGCGTTGCAGGTGCTTACTGGCGCGGCGATAGCAATAATAAAATGTTACAACGTATTTACGGTACTGCATTCGTTAAGAAAGCAGAACTAGATGAGCACTTACGTATGCTTGAAGAAGCGAAAGAGCGCGATCACCGTAAATTAGGTAAAGAATTAAAACTATTTACTAATAGCCAAAAAGTAGGACAAGGTTTACCACTTTGGTTACCAAAAGGTGCAACAATTCGTCGTATTATCGAGCGTTACATCGTTGATAAAGAAGCAAGCTTAGGTTATGATCACGTATACACTCCAGTATTAGGAAGCAGAGAGTTATATGAAACTTCTGGTCACTGGAACCACTACCGTGATGGCATGTTCCCATCAATGGAAATGGATAATGAAGAATTAGTTCTTCGTCCAATGAACTGTCCTCACCATATGATGGTTTATAAAAATGATATTCACAGCTACCGTGAATTACCAATCCGTATTGCGGAACTTGGAACAATGCATCGTTATGAAATGTCAGGTGCGTTATCTGGATTACAACGTGTACGCGGAATGACTTTAAACGATGCGCACATTTTCGTTCGTCCAGATCAAATTAAAGAAGAGTTAAAACGTGTTGTAAACTTAACTCTAGAAGTGTACAAAGATTTCGGTTTAGAGAACTACTCATTCCGTCTATCTTATCGCGACCCAGCAGATACTAAAAAGTATTATGCGGATGATGAGATGTGGGAAAAAGCACAAGGTATGTTAAAAGAAGCTATGGATGAAATGGGTCTTGATTACTATGAAGCTGAAGGTGAAGCGGCATTCTACGGTCCAAAACTGGATGTTCAAGTTCGTACTGCTCTTGGAAAAGACGAAACACTTTCAACTGTACAATTAGACTTCTTACTTCCAGAACGCTTTGAATTAACTTATGTTGGTGAAGACGGTAAGCAACATCGTCCAGTTGTAATTCACCGTGGTGTTGTATCAACTATGGAACGCTTCGTAGCCTTCTTAATTGAAGAATACAAAGGTGCATTCCCAACTTGGTTAGCTCCAGTTCAAGTACAAGTAATTCCAGTTTCTCCGCAAGTACATTTAGACTATGCGAAGAAAGTACAAGACGAATTGCGTCGTGCTGGTATCCGTGTTGAATTAGACACTCGTGAAGAGAAGATTGGTTACAAAATCCGTGAAGCACAAATGCAAAAAATTCCGTACATGCTTGTAGTAGGTGACAATGAAGTAACTGAAAACGGCGTAAACGTACGTAAATATGGTGAACAAAAATCAGAAACAATCGCATTAGATGCTTTTGTTGACATGATTAAAGTAGAAGGAAAACGATAAGAAAAAGCCGCGGTATACCGCGGCTTTTTTATGTAATATACTTGAGGGGAATTAGAAAAAATACCCATGTAACACTTATCGTAAAAAAGTATTGCAAGTATGTTAGTTGTTTGTTACAATATTTCTTGTTGTTAGTAAAACACATCGCGTCTTCTTGACAGACGTCATGTCCTATGATAAACTCATCAAGAATAATAGAATATTGTTTTGTGGAACAAGTAGAAGCACCCGCTTCTCACCTGATGGACGCATTCGCAGTTAGCAGGTAAATGTATTTCTTACTTAAGATTTTACAAGTGTGGGTGTCGTATGCCCGCACTTTTTTTGTCGGGTTCTATGACTACAAAATATGTTCTGAGAAAACCTTGGAGGTGGCTTACTATTAGCAAGGATATGATGATTAACGAGCAAATTCGTGCACGTGAAGTACGTTTAGTTGGCGCAAATGGCGATCAACTTGGAATCAAGTCTCGTAATGACGCTTTAGACTTAGCTGCAAATCTTAATCTTGATTTAGTATTAGTTGCTCCAAATGCGAAACCGCCAGTATGCCGCATTATGGACTACGGTAAATTCCGCTTTGAGCAACAGAAGAAAGAAAAAGAGCAGCGCAAAAATCAAAAAGTAATTAGCATGAAAGAAGTTCGTTTAAGTCCAACAATTGATGAACACGACTTTAACACAAAACTTCGTAATGCTATCAAGTTTTTAGAGAAAGGCGACAAGGTTAAAGCGTCAATTCGCTTTAAAGGACGTGCCATTACTCATAAAGAAATCGGTCAACGTGTTTTAGATCGCTTCTCAGAAGCTTGTGCTGAAGTTAGTACAGTTGAATCTAAGCCTAAAATGGAAGGACGCAGTATGTTCTTAGTTTTAGCACCGAAAAACGATAAGTAATAGATAGAGGAGGAAATACCTATGCCTAAACAAAAAACTCATCGCGGCGCTGCAAAGCGTTTCAAAAAGACTGGATCAGGTAAACTGAAACGTTCTCACGCTTACACAAGCCATTTATTCGCTAACAAATCTACAAAAGCTAAACGTAAACTACGTAAAGCTGGTGTAGTAAGCGCTGGTGACTTCAAACGCATTCGTCAAATGCTTGACAACTTAAAATAAGTTCGGCTGATATATAGAACAATTAGGAGGTAATATTATGCCAAGAGTAAAAGGTGGTACAGTTACTCGTCAACGTCGTAAAAAAGTTATAAAATTAGCAAAAGGTTACTACGGTTCAAAAAATACATTATTCAAGGTTGCTAACCAACAGGTTATGAAATCTCTAATGTATGCATTCCGTGACCGCCGTCAAAAGAAACGTGACTTCCGTAAATTATGGATTACACGTATCAACGCAGCAGCTCGTATGAATGGTCTTTCTTACAGCCGCTTAATGCACGGTCTTAAAAATGCTGGCATCGAAGTTAACCGCAAGATGCTTGCTGACTTAGCTGTTCATGACGAAAAAGCTTTCGCTGAATTAGCAACAGTTGCAAAAAACAACATTAACTAATTAATTAGTTGAAACCTTAGAAGAATTTTCTTCTAAGGTTTTTTGTTTGTATTCAGAGAGAAGTTTGAAGTTCTAAAGATTAACGGATGTGCTGTTATCGATATGACAAAATTAATATAAAAACTATAGCGGTATAGAAGAATATATATGTGAAGTCAGGAGAATCCTCCTGGCTTTTTTTAATTCTGCTCTTTTGGAAAGAAGAGTATCTTTCCTAGCCGAAACGACACTGCTATAATGGAAAGATGATATGGAACTTTCATCAGATGAACAATTTAAGAGCGATGACTGAAACGTATTTGTAAATTAAGGACAAGCTATTTTATAAAGAGGTAGATAGCTGACTTATTCATAAGAACTGAAACATAATAATGAACTTTGAGATGAAACAACATTGTTGCGTAAAATGCGATGTTGGAGGAGGACAATAGAATGGACTTACTACAACTATTTAAATTACAAAAAGAATTAGATGACCGTATTGCAAAAGAACATGACTTACAACCGAAAAAATTGTTAAAAGAAAAAATGTTAGCTCTTCTTGTAGAAATTGGAGAACTTGCAAATGAAACACGTTGTTTTAAATATTGGAGCAACAAACCAGCTTCGGAACGTGGAGTAATATTAGAAGAATACGTAGATGGTTTGCATTTTATTTTATCAATCGGAATTGATTTAGGGATTGATAAAAACTTCCTATTCTATAAATGTGCACAAACGAATAAAACACAAGTGGAAATTTTCTTAGACACATACGCGAAAGTAATTCGTTTTACAGATCAACCATCTATTACAAACTATATTGAATTATTTACGAGCTATCTTCGACTTGGACAAGCGCTTGAATTTGAGCAAGAAGAGATTGAAAAAGCGTATTTAGATAAAAATGAAGTAAATCATCAGCGTCAAACACAAGGATACTAATTTAATTTTTGAATATTTCAATTTAATTATTGTATAATGAATTGACTGAAGAAAAAGGAGGGTGTTGGCAATGACAAAATTAGACGCGACATTGACAATGCTAAAAGAATTAACAGATGCACGTGGTATTGCCGGTAACGAGCGTGAACCACGCGAAGTAATGAAGAAATATATCGAGCCATTTGCAGACGAGCTTTCTACTGATAATTTAGGAAGTTTAGTTGCGAAAAAAGTAGGGGAAGAAAACGGCCCGAAAATTATGGTTGCAGGTCATTTAGATGAAGTTGGCTTTATGATTACGCAAATTGATGACAAAGGTTTCCTACGCTTCCAAACGGTGGGTGGCTGGTGGTCACAAGTTATGCTTGCACAGCGCGTGACGATTGTAACGCGTAAAGGAGATGTAACAGGTGTAATTGGTTCAAAACCACCGCACATCTTACCTCCAGAAGCACGTAAAAAGCCAGTTGAAATTAAAGACATGTTCATCGATATCGGTGCTTCTAGCCAAGAAGAAGCAATGGAGTGGGGCGTACGACCAGGAGATCAAGTTGTACCTTACTTTGAATTCCAAGTGATGAAGAATGAAAAAATGTTACTTGCAAAAGCATGGGATAACCGAATCGGTTGTGCGATTGCAATTGACGTATTAAAACAATTAAAAGATGAAAAGCATCCAAACGTTGTATACGGCGTTGGAACTGTACAAGAAGAAGTTGGTCTTCGTGGTGCAAAAACATCTGCGAATTATATTAAACCAGATATCGCGTTCGCAGTAGATGTTGGTATCGCTGGAGATACACCGGGTGTAACGTCAAAAGAAGCGCAAAGTAAAATGGGCGATGGACCACAAATCATTTTGTATGATGCTTCTGTTATTGGACATACAGGTTTACGTGATTTCGTAGTTGATGTTGCTGACGAATTACAAATCCCATACCAATATGATTCAGTAGCGGGCGGGGGAACTGATGCGGGTGCGATTCATATTGCTGTAAACGGTATTCCTTCTATGGCAATTACAATTGCAACGCGCTATATTCATTCTCATGCAGCAATGTTACACCGTGATGATTATGAAAATGCAGTAAAGTTAATTGTAGAAGTTATTAAACGTCTTGATAAGGATGCTGTACATAACATTACATTTAATTAATAGAAAAAGCGAAGGAGATTTTCCTTCGCTTTTTTATGTTTTAAAAAGGTCGTTCTAATCCTGCTGCAGTATGAGCGCCTAAAATAATTAAACGAGTTAATTGCATCGCCATAAAATGCGGGGTATATATCATTCCTCTTTTTAACCATGACATAATCATTCCGATGTGAGCCCCTGTCACATAACTAATCAAAATATCACGAGGAACCATAAGATCTTCGTCATCTGGTTGGGAAATAGACAAGCTTAATGTTAAATGCACTTGTATCGTTTTCATCATTTTATAAGAGTAGTTTCCGGCAGCTTTATCCCCAAGCATAACGTTATAAAAGTTTACATTTTCTGCGATATGTTCGAATAAAGCCAAAAATGTAGGATGAGGTGAATCGAATGTAAGTTGAAAATCTTCTTTATTTCTATTTTTCGGTTTAATTACTTCTGCTAGCTTCTCTAACATTTCTTCAATACTTTTGTCTAATAGGTCATATTTATCATGGTAATGGCTATAAAATGTAGCGCGATTTACAGGAGCACGTTCTGCGATATGTTGCACAGTTACATTTTCAAAGCCTTTTTCGCCTACTAAAGCGACAAAAGCATCCTGAATGAGTTGTCTCGTTCGCTTTACACGTGGATCATTTGTATTTTTAATAGACATTTTACTTCTCCTCGTTTAATTTTCTATACTTAAACAACATATTGGTATTATATTGTTGTTTAAGCAACATTTCATACGTAAATTGTCGGTTGTAGATTCAAAATAATTATTTATAATTATAAACGATAGTCCTTCAGAAATCAGCACCGCTCGCAGGTAGATAAGTTTCGATTTACGCTGCAGATGGTGTGATTTTTTCGTTAAAAGGTTAATATAATTAACAATTAAACAATCTAAACAATAAGGACATAAATAGTTTAGAAAAAAATTATATGCGATATAAGGAGAGGAATGCAATGAATCAGTTTCGAAGAATGGTAATTATCAACATTATCACATTAATTGTACTAGTTGGCGGCGGTATTGGCGGTTATTACTATTACAACCAAACGGAAAATTACTTAAAAACAGACAATGCAAAGATCGATGGAAAGGTAATTCCGGTTGCTTCACCAGTAGCAGGGAAACTAACTGACTGGAAAGCTGAAGTTGGAAAAAATTACAATGAGAACGATAAATTAGGAGCTGTTACTGTAGCAGCAGCTAATGGAGAACAAACAGTAGATGTAACAATTCCACAAAATGCAACGGTTGTACAATCAAACGCAACAACAAATGCTTTCGTTGGAGCAGGTAGCCCGATTGCTTACGCATTTGATATGAACAATTTATGGGTAACAGCAAACATTGAAGAAACAGATGTTGATGATGTTCAGAAAGGTCAAGACGTAGACGTGTATGTAGATGCATACCCAGATACAACGTTAACTGGGAAAGTAGAACAAGTTGGTTTAACAACAGCAAATACATTCTCGATGTTACCATCAAGTAATTCAACAGCGAACTATACGAAAGTAACACAAGTAGTGCCAGTTAAAATTTCATTAGATCATAGCAAATCAGTAAATATTGTTCCTGGAATGAATGTGTCAGTTCGTATTCATAAGTAAGGGGGAGATGAGATGTCCTCAATTGCAATTGTAGGATATGCACTATTTTGTATAATCGTCTTCTTCCTTGTAAATCGTCTTTTACGAAAGAAAAAAACGAACGTGGGAGAAGAACAAGTCCCAGCCGTAAGTAAAATAGAAGTAAGTAAGCTAGAAGCAGTAGAGAAAGAAAGTGAACAAAAGCAAGAAGCCGAAATTTCTAATGTAGTTGAATTAGAAACAGGCAAGCAAGAAGAAGTAAAACAAGAAAAAGAAATGCCGAAAAAACAAACGTCTATGCCTATAGAGGATGTAAATGTAAAAGCAGTTGTAACAGTATTAATTCTCGGCATGTTCGTTTCTATTTTGAACCAAACAATCATTAACGTTGCATTGCCTCCGTTAATGAATGAATTTAACGTATCAACTTCAACGGCGCAATGGTTAATTACAGGGTTTATGCTTGTAAATGGTATTTTAGTGCCGATTAGTGCCTTTTTAGTTTCACGATTTACGTATCGTAAATTATTTGTAGCGGCAATGTTATTCTTCACAGTAGGATCTATCATTTGCGCTACTTCAGGAAACTTTACAATGATGATGACAGGCCGCGTAATTCAAGCAGTTGGTGCGGGTATTTTAATGCCGGTTGGTATGAATATCTTTATGACATTGTTCCCGCCTCATAAGCGCGGAGCGGCGATGGGATTACTAGGTGTTGCAATGATTTTAGCACCAGCTATCGGACCAACTGTAACAGGTTGGGTGATTGAAAACTATAGCTGGAACTTAATGTTCTATGCGATGTTTATTATCGGTTTAATTATTACGTTCCTATCTTTAAAATTCTTTACACTAGCTCAGCCAGTGTCTAAAACGAAATTAGATATATTCGGTGTTGTTAGTTCAAGTATTGGACTAGGAAGCTTATTGTACGGATTTAGTGAAGCTGGAAATAATAGTTGGACTAGTGCAGAAGTTATTATTTCACTTGTTATCGGTGTAATTGGTTTAGCGTTATTTATTTGGAGAGAGTTAACAACGGACAATAAAATGCTTGATTTACAAGTATTTAAATATCCAGTATTTACTTTTACTTTAGTAATTAACGCAATCGTTACGATGGCATTATTCGGGGGTATGTTATTGCTTCCAGTATATCTGCAAAACATTCGTGGCTTTACGCCAATTGAATCTGGTTTACTACTTCTTCCAGGATCATTAATTATGGGGATCATGGGACCAGTAGCGGGTAAATTATTCGATAAATATGGCATTCGTCCATTAGCGATAATTGGATTGGCAATTACGACGTATGCGACATATGAATTTACAAAATTATCGATGGATACACCGTATAGCGTTATTATGACGGATTATATTATACGTTCAATTGGTATGTCATTCATTATGATGCCAATTATGACAGCTGGTATGAACGCACTGCCGATGAAATTAATTTCTCACGGTACAGCAACGCAAAATACGTCAAGACAAGTAGCTGGTTCAATCGGAACAGCGATTTTAATCACACTTATGACGCAACAAACAACTGCTCACGTAGCAGATTACGGCAACATGTTAACAACATCAAACCCAATTTTAGTTGATAAAGTACACGGTATGGGGCAAAGTTTAGCAGCGATTGCCGGATCAGCTCAAGCAGGAGATGCGATGAGCACACAACTATTATATGGACAAATTTCAAAGCTATCTGCAATTAACGGTATTAACGATGCCTTCTTAATTGCAACGATACTAGCAGGTATTGCTTGGGTGTTATCGTTCTTCTTACAATCAGGCAATAAACCAAATAGAAAAGCAGGGAATTAAATTTCCTGCTTTTTTGTTTTCTTATAAAAAGATGCAATTAGATATAGAATGAATCACCTGCAGACATGAGTTCCCAGAAAATAACTCCTAATAGTCCCGCAATAAAAATAATGAATCCCATGTTGCGTATACTTTTAATTTTCATTTGTAATCCCCTTACCCCTGCTAATAATCCAGTTAAAGAAAACAATATCCAGTATAAAGTAGTTGAAATAGGGAGGATTGTCTCGCTATTCACCCCCATGCTCCAAAAAACAAAAGGTAGCGTTACAAAGGAAAAGCTAAGTACCCCCATTAAACCAACAAATAATTTCCGATGTTTAATACTAGTAATAATTAAAAAAATACCACCGAAAAATCCGCATAAGACAAGAAGTGGCATATAAACAATCCAAAGGAAGCTAAACATATATAATCTCCTTTTATGTAATGAGTTATATTTTACTACATCAGGTTCATTTTGGATATTATTAATAAATATGTATAAATTGATAGAAATGGGTAGTAATGATACGGATTATCCAAAAGTGCTAATTGAAGAAGAGTTTGAAGTTGTGATAAAAGAGTAAAAAGAGGTATCGTGATGATACCTCTTTTTAACTGAAGAATGCCAACGTATTATTTATAATATGAAATAACATAGCTGGAAGAATGGATTTTGTTTTCTTACATAAAATAGCCATTAATAATCCCATGAAGAAAGTAATTACCATTACTCCAAGTGAGTATGTATGAGCGATACCAAAGAAGAAACTTGTTAAGACTGCTGCAATCCAAAATGGAAAGCGCTCAGAGAAGAAATGAAGTATAAAACCACGGAAAATAAGTTCTTCAAAAATTGGTGTGAGTATTGCAAATCCGAGAAGTAATAGTATTTGATATTGCTTAAAAACGTCTAAGTTTAGTGCGGAAGATTGTTGCTTTGTTGCGTCTTGGAACACATAATTTAATAAGAAGTAGTTGATTATGATGTTTATAGCGAAGAAAAGAAGTAAATATACGTATGTGCGCCATTCTTTCAGTGCTTTAAAGTTAAAAGAGTTCAGTAATAATCTTTTCGCAGGTTTGAATTTAAAAATAAAGAATAACAACATGGCTAGTTGTAACCCTATACTTGCGGTGTTTGCAATAGATTCATACAGGGCAATTTGCTTTTTATTTGTAAGACTAGCCGTATAAATTGTTAAGGGCATTATTGCTAGGAACAAGGTAATGAGTCCAGTTCCGAAAAAAGCGAATAAAACGGAGCTAATAAATTGTCCCCATGACATAGAGTGTTTCTGTTCATCAGAAAGTTGTGTAGCGGATTGCATCTGTGAAATCACCTCTTTATATTTGTATATTAAATTATAGATTAATTTGTTTCTGAATGTAACATTTAAATATTACATACAAAGGTGTATTTTTCGTAAAATAATAAAAGAGGTATCACCCTGTAGTGATGCCTCTTTCTCATTGATAACTATGTTTTGCCTTGTTATTCAATTTTGCTTGCTCTATTTGCAATTCACGCTCTACCAATCGATCTAATTGCTGAATAGCTTTAAGTGCTTTTTCATAAGAAATCGTTCTATAATGATGAGCTCCGCCTGGTTCTTCATCTGCTTCGTCTGCCCATTTAATAATGCTTTGAAGAGATGTTCTTTCAATTTCTTGTTCCACTAAGAAAGAATCTGTATGCAGAAGAATCGCGATAGAAATTTCTTTTGCTAGTTTTGGATGTTCTCCCAATCTAATAAGCAATTTATGTGCTCTTTCTGCACCTTTAATTGCATGGATATCATTCTTTTTATATAAGTCATAGTCCCATTCGCCGCCTGTGTACCACGTATGATGTCCGATATCATGAAGGAAACCGGCTTTTGTCGCAGCATCGACTGAGGCGTGGTGCTTTTTAGCTAAGTGAAACGCATGGTAAGCGACAGCGATCGCGTGGACCATTCCGGAACGGTTTACGTATTTTTGTGTAATGTGATGTTTAAAAACTTGTTCAAGCGTAATACGGTGCATAAAACATTCACTCCTTTTATCTAATGATGTATACGAAGAAAAATCGATCGGTTTAAATGTATTTTGAACATTGTACTCCATCATAGTTCGTTAGTAAAGTAGAAATGTTTAGGAGAAGAAAAATTTTTTTCGTAAAAAAATCACCTTAGCTTATGCGAAGGTGATTTTCAAATTGCTTATTTTTTTAATCCTTGCTCTAGTGTTTCTAACATTTCGTGCTTTTCATTTTCATCAGCGTTTTTCCAAATGACTTCAAATAAGACGCCAAGACCTGGAAGCATTTTTTCTTCACCGCTTTGAATTGCATCGACAATTGTTTCTTGTAATTGATCTTGTGAATTACCAGATACATTCGCTAATACGGCACCGCGTAAATTAAAACTCATTGTTTTCACCTCTTCTTCAGAATTGAAACTGACGTTAGTTTTTGTTCTTTTTTATGTAAATATGTATGAAAAATAGGCTATAATGATAAGACAAGAAGAGAGGGAACTACATATTATGAAAAACATTGATTCAGTACAAAATCCGCGTGTAAAGCAGTGGAAAAAGCTGCAAACGAAAAAAGAACGCGATAAAAAAGGTTTATTTTTTGTAGAAGGATTCCACTTAGTCGAAGAAGCTTTGAAGGCAGGAATTGTAACAGAACTTATCGTTTCAGATCAGACAGACCTTCCGAAAGATTGGACAGTTAATGATGTAGAAATGTATATCGTGCCTGAGGCTATTGTAAAAATACTTCGTGAAACAGAAACGACGCAAGGTGTATTTGCTGTTTGTGAGAAGCATGAGAAAGAAGTAGCTCTTACTGATGGGAAATTCCTTTTATTGGATGGACTGCAAGACCCAGGTAATTTAGGAACAATTATTCGTACAGCTGATGCAGCTGGTATTCACGCCGTTGTGCTTGGAGAAGGTTGTGTTGATGTTTACAATAGTAAAGTACTCCGCTCTACACAAGGTTCTATTTTCCGCTTGCCAATTGTAAAAGGGAACTTAGAAGAATGGGTAGACAAGTTAAAAGAAAATAACGTTCCTGTATATGGAACAGCTCTTGAAAATGGAGTTCCGTATGGTGAGGTAACTCCGGCCGGAAGTTTTGCATTAATTGTTGGAAATGAAGGAAATGGCGTACGCCAAGAAATTCTTACAAAAACGGATCAAAACTTGTATATTCCGATTTACGGCGGGGCAGAATCATTAAATGTTGCGGTTGCAGCAGGGATTTTAACGTATTATTTACAAAGCCCAGTTGCGAACAAATAAAAAACTTCTTATAATAAGTTGAAGTACATTATATTAAAAGTTAAATAACGAAAAACGTTGATAGAGAAGAGTAGCTTACAAAATCGCCATATAGGGAGAGAGTGCCGTAGACTGAAAGCATTCTTATGGTAGACGGAAGTGAATTCACCTCTGGAGTTGACGCCAGGACCATGTATATGTAAAGGCGTTCCGGTCAGAATTGATCGTTATAACTAATGAGTGGGCAGACTTGTTCTGTCAATTTAGGGTGGTACCGCGAATTTACCTCGTCCCTTTTTGGGAGCGAGGTTTTTTTATTTTTAAAATTAGGAGGGTTCCAAAATGGAAGCACGTTTAAAAGAGCTAAAGCAAAAAGCGTTAGAGCTTATTGAAGAAGCGAAAGAGCTAAAGGGCTTAAACGACGTACGCGTAGCGTATTTAGGAAAAAAAGGTCCAATTACAGAAGTATTACGCGGCATGGGAAAATTATCAGCAGAAGAGCGTCCACGTATGGGAGCATTAGTGAATGAAGTACGTGAAGCGATTCAAACGCGTCTAGAAGACAAAATTAGCAACTTAGAAAAAGCAGTAATTGAAGCGAAATTAGCTACGGAAACAATTGATGTTACATTACCAGGTCGTCCTGTTGAAACAGGTTGTCACCATCCGTTAACAGCTGTTGTTGAACAAATTGAAGATGTATTCATCGGTATGGGTTATGAAGTAGCTGAAGGAACAGAAGTAGAAAAAGACTACTACAACTTCGAAGCACTAAACTTACCGAAAGATCACCCAGCACGTGACATGCAAGATACATTCTACATTACAGAAGAAACGTTACTACGTACACATACATCTTCTGTGCAAGCACGTACGATGGAAAATAATAAAGAAAAAGGCCCAATCAAAATTATTTGTCCTGGTAAAGTGTATCGCCGCGATGATGATGATGCGACGCATTCACATCAGTTCATGCAAATTGAAGGCCTTGTAATTGATAAAAACATTCGTATGAGTGACTTAAAAGGTACACTGCAAGTATTCGTGAAAAAGATGTTCGGTGAAGATCGTGAAATCCGTCTTCGTCCAAGTTTCTTCCCATTCACAGAGCCATCTGTAGAGATGGATATTTCTTGTATGATGTGTCATGGCAAAGGTTGCGGCACTTGTAAAGGAACTGGCTGGATTGAAATTCTAGGCGCAGGTATGGTTCACCCGAACGTACTTGAAATGGCTGGTTATGATTCAAAAGAATATCAAGGTTTCGCATTCGGTATGGGCGCAGAGCGTATCGCAATGTTGAAATACGGCGTAGATGACATTCGTCATTTCTATACAAATGATGTACGTTTCTTACAACAATTCAAACGAGCGTAAGGGAAGGAGAGGATAAATATGTTCGTATCATATCGTTGGTTACAAGAGTATGTAGATATTAAAGATGTAACAGCACAAGAACTAGCAGACAAAATCACGAAAAGTGGTATTGAAGTAGAAGGCGTTGAAGTATTAAATAAAGGTGTAAAAGGTGTTGTAGTTGGTCACGTATTAGAATGTGAAAAACACCCAGAAGCTGATAAATTAAGCAAATGCTTAATCGATATCGGTGAAGAAGAGCCAGTTCAAATTATTTGTGGAGCTGCTAACATTGCAAAAGGTTTAAAAGTGCCAGTTGCAAAAGTTGGTGCTGTACTTCCTGGTAACTTCAAAATCAAAAAAGCAAAACTACGTGGTGAAGCTTCTCACGGTATGGTTTGTGCTCTTCAAGAGCTTGGCATTGATGGAAAGTTAGTTTCAAAAGAATATGCAGATGGTATCTTTATCTTCCCAAGTGACGCTGAAGTTGGTGCAGATGCACTTGAAATTTTAAACTTACACGATGAAGTACTTGAGCTTGGTTTAACACCAAACCGTGCAGATTGCTTAAACATGTTAGGTGTTGCATATGAAGTGGCTGCTATTTACGGCCGTGAAGTAAAACTTCCAGCTATCGACTTACAAGAAACAGCAGAAAAAACTTCTGATTACATTTCTGTAAGTGTAGAAGCGAAAGAAGAAAATCCATTATACATTGCAAAAATGGTGAAGAACGTAAAAATTGGTCCATCACCAATGTGGATGCAAACCCGTCTTATGGCAGCTGGCATTCGTCCAATTAGCAACGTAGTTGATATTACAAACTACATTTTAATGGAATACGGTCAACCGTTACATGCATTCGATTACGATAAATTAGGTTCAAAAGAAATCGTTGTTCGTCTTGCAAAAGAAGGCGAAAAAATTGAAACATTAGATGATCAAGAGCGTACATTACAAAGCCACCATCTTGTAATTACAAACGGAACAAAAGCTTTAGCTGTTGCTGGTGTAATGGGTGGGGCGGATTCTGAAGTTACAAATGAGACAGTAAACGTTCTAATTGAGTCTGCATACTTTGCAGGTCAAACAGTGCGCCACACATCAAAAGACTTAGGTCTTCGTAGTGAATCAAGTGCACGTTTTGAAAAAGGAATCGACCCAACACGTACATTTGAAGCAATTCAACACGCAGCTGCCTTAATGGCGAAATATGCTGGCGGTGAAGCACTTGAAGGTGTAGTAGAAGCTGATAACTTACAAGTACAAGAGCGTACAGTATCTGTTACTGCTGAAAAAGTAAACCGTGTATTAGGTACAAATATTTCTGCGAGTGAAATGGGTACAATGTTCGCGAACTTGAAATTTCCATTCACAGAAGTAGAAGGAACATTCCATGTAAATGTACCAGCACGTCGTCCTGATATTACAATTTCAGAAGACTTAGTAGAAGAAGTGGGCCGTCTATACGGTTATGACCACATTCCAGTTACATTACCTTCTGGAACGATGACTCGTGGTAAATTAACATCAGCACAAACGAAACGTCGTAAAGTACGTCGCTTCGTAGAGGGTGCTGGTTTATATGAAGCAATCACGTATTCATTAACGAGCGCTGACAAAGCGAAACAATACATGATTGAGCCAAACGAAAAGGCACCTGTAAACCTTGCACTTCCAATGAGTGAAGAGCGTAGCCAACTTCGTTTAAGCTTAGTGCCACAATTGCTAGAAGCAGTTTCATACAATGTTGCTCGTAAAAACGACAGCGTTGCTTTATACGAAGTAGGTTCTATCTTCTTACCAACAGAAGCAGGAGAACTTCCGAAAGAAGAACAACACCTTGCAGGTGTTATGACAGGTCTTGCTCTTCACCATGCATGGCAAGGTGAGAAGAAAGTAGTAGACTTCTTCGTTGTGAAAGGTGTACTAGAAGGACTATTCGACGTACTTGGCGTTTCAAAACAAATCACATATGCACCAGCGAAACGTGAAGGTATGCACCCAGGTCGTACAGCTGACATCGTATTAGATGGCGAAGTAATTGGTTTCATCGGTCAATTGCACCCAGGAGCAGAAAAACAATTAGATGTGAAAAATACATTCGTATTTGAACTATCTCTTGTAAAAATATTCGGTGCAGACGCTGAAGAAACTTACTACTCAGCAATTCCGCGTTTCCCATCTATGACACGTGACATGGCTGTTGTAGTAACAAAAGAAACAAAAGCTGGTGAAATGAAGCAAGTCATTGCTGAAGCTGGCGGAGAACTTTTGAAAGACGTAACACTATTCGACTTATACGAAGGTGAAAAAATGGAAGAAGGCAAGAAATCACTTGCATTCTCTATGACTTACTTCGATGCAGAACGTACGTTAACAGATGAAGAAGTAACAGAAGCGCATAACCGTGTATTAACAACGGTAGAAGAGAAATTTGGTGCGGAGTTACGTAAGTAATTAGAAAATTGCCGGATTCATTCCGGCAATTTTTTTATTGCACAATCGTCGACAGATGTCGGTAAGTCGATATATTACAAAAATCGCTTATATATTTTATGGCATCTTGCATCTTTCTCTCGAATGTAGTACATTAATTTTAGTTTAACAAAATGAAAGACGATGATAAGGAAAAGTAGTATATACTATAATCCAAAGCGAGTCAGGGGCGGTGAGAGCCTGATGAGGCGGTATATGTGAAGAACACCTTGGAGTTGCTAACCGAAATTGAATCTTGTATTCAAGAGTAGACTTAGACGGGAAGCCGGCCTGTTACAAACCGGGAAGTATGTATTACATACGAGTTAAAGTTGGTCTTTATGACAAATTGGGTGGTACCGCGAAGTTTAACCTTTCGTCCCTTTATGGATGAAAGGTTTTTTTGTATTTAAATATATCAGCAAAGGAGAATTTCACTATGGAAAACACATTAGTAAAAAGTCTGTATAGAGATACAGAAAAGTATGCAGGTCAAACAGTACAAGTATCAGGGTGGATTCGTAATTTACGTGATTCAAAAGCATTTGGTTTCATCGAATTAAACGACGGTAGCTTTTTCAAAAGCGTTCAAATCGTTTTCGATACAGAATTAGAGAACTTTAAAGAAATTGCAAAGCTTCCACTTAGCTCTTCAGTGAAAGTAGAAGGTAAAGTAATTGCAACGCCTGGAGCGAAGCAACCATTTGAAATTAAAGCAGAAAAAATTGATATCGAGGGCTTATCAGATTCTGATTACCCACTTCAAAAGAAGCGTCATACGTTTGAATACTTACGTACAATCGCTCACTTACGTCCAAGAACAAATGCATTCTCTGCAACGTTCCGCGTACGTTCTATCGCAGCATTTGCGATTCACCAGTTCTTCCAAGAGCGTGGATTCGTACATGTTCACACACCAATCATCACTGGTAGTGATACAGAAGGTGCTGGCGAAATGTTCCGCGTAACAACACAAGATTTAAACAACGTACCAAAAGGTGAAGACGGACAAGTTGATGAGTCAAAAGACTTCTTCGGTAAAGAAACAAACTTAACAGTAAGTGGACAGCTGAACGCTGAAGCGTATGCATTAGCATTCCGTGATGTATATACATTCGGACCTACATTCCGTGCAGAAAACTCAAACACAACTCGCCACGCTGCTGAGTTCTGGATGGTTGAGCCTGAGATTGCATTCGCTGAGTTAGGCGATGTAATGGATCTTACAGAAGATATGCTGAAATATGCAATGAAATATGTATTAGAGCATGCACCAGAAGAAATGGACTTCTTCAACAGCTTCGTTGATAAAACAGTTCTAGAGCGTATGAACAACGTGATTAACTCTGACTTCGGTCGCATCACATATACAGAAGCAATTAAAGTACTTCAAGAATCAGGTGCTGACTTCAAGTACCCAGTAGAATGGGGTATTGACTTACAAACAGAGCATGAAAGATACTTATCAGAAGAGATCTTCAAACGCCCTGTATTCGTAACTGACTACCCGAAAGACATTAAAGCGTTCTACATGCGTATGAATGAAGATGGAAAAACAGTAGCTGCTACTGACCTTCTAGTTCCTGGCATCGGCGAATTAATCGGCGGAAGTCAACGTGAAGAAAGAATGGACGTTTTAGTAGACAGAATTAAAGAATTAGGTATGAACGAAGAGGACTACTGGTGGTACTTAGAACTTAGAAAATACGGCGGTACAAAACACGCTGGATTCGGTCTAGGTTTCGAGCGCTTCCTAATGTACATCACTGGTATGGCTAACATCCGTGACGTAATTCCATTCCCAAGAACTCCAGGTTCTTCTGAGTTCTAAAATATGAAAAAAGCGAGAGGATTTCCTCTCGCTTTTTTGTTTGCATAGTTTATGACCCCGTAGCAAAAAGTAACGCGAAGGGGTGAGAATAAAATGAGTAAAAAAGTGAAAAAAGATCATTCAAGATCGAGCCTAGGTTCTCCGGAAGTAGAAGGACAAGGAACGACGACACATGAAACAGGTTCTCATAAGGTATCTTCATCTAATAAGAAGCAGAAACAAAGCTAACATAAAAAAGGAGAGTCTTAGGGGCTCTCCTTTTTATGTATTACATCTTGTTATCGTTAATCTCTTTTGTAATTTGATTTATGTCTTTGTCTAATCGATCTAAATAGAAAAACCATAGTAAACTCATGAACACGTGATAGATGGCCATAACGCTAAGGCTATCAGATATGTTTTCGAATGTGGATTTAGTAGTGAAGAAAGTGCCCCAAACAGTAGAAATAATGAAGTAAGAAAGTGGACCTACGAGATGTACGAAAACATATAATAACTTTTTCACTTTTACAGCGTTTATATAAATTCCCTCCTTTAAATTATTGAATGCAGGCTTTTCACTTAGTATCTGAATATTTTCTCTAATTTTGAACTGTCTTTCGTGTGGATCGCCTAGTAAAATATTTAGAATCATTTGTAGAAGTAGCAATGGGAATCTCCTCGTATGTTAGAATAATCTGTATATTGTAATTGTCACAAAACTATAAGGACAATAGTAGGGTGAAACAAAAAACAGGAGTTTGTAGGCTCCTGTTTTTGTCGATACTATTTTAATAAGCGAAACGCCTTCTCCGTATTAGCGAAATGCAGTTTCACAAACTCGGGTAATCGTTCTTTACCAAGCTTTTGAATTAATTTAGCTGCAGCAATATCAACTTGTTTACCAGCACCTTTTGGAAGTGGCATACCAGCTTTTTTGCTTAGTTCGTCAAACTGTTTTACGAATGAGTAGCGAGCTAAAATAGAAGCAGCGGCTACTGCTAAATGGACGCTTTCACCTTTCGTCGCGAAATAAACATTTTCACGCTGTACCTGTTTTTGTTTTGCTAAATATTTATAGTATGTATCAGGTTGTGTGAATTGATCGATTAAGACGCCTTCAGGTTTTGTAGGTGCCATTTTACCTAATAAGTTTGTAATAGCTTTATTATGTAGCAAGGCTTTTAGCTTACCTTGGTTGTTTCCTTTATCAAATAGCTCGTTATATTTTTCATTATGAAGGACAAGAGAGCTGTAAGGAACAACATGTAGAAGTTGTTTCGCAATGGCAGTAATTTGATCGTCATTTAAGTTTTTAGAGTCTTTTACACCAAGTTCTTTTAGTAGTGGAATTTGCTTTGCATCTACATATACAGCAACGACTGTCATCGGTCCAAAGAAATCTCCCGTACCAACTTCATCAGACCCTACAATAGACATTGTACTGATGGAAGCAGGCGGTGCATAACGATGTGAATCGACAGTTTTTTTTACAGCTGTTTTGGGTGTTTGAGAGACAGTTTGCCAACGAGAAGCTTCTGCTTCAGCGCGGCCTCCTTGGAACATTACTTTTCCAGATTTATACGCTGTAATCGTGCAAGATGGTACCTTTGCCATGAAGATCCCGCCTTGCGGAGTTTTCGGGCTAAGCGAATGTTTATATTGTTGTTTCATGTCTTCAATTACTGTAGAATTTGTTTGAATTACGATAGAATTTGACATAATGGTCGCCCCTTTTTTTATATTGTTATTTTTATCATATCGGATTGTTCTTTCTGTTTCCATATTATGAAGGTTCATGGTATGATAAACTTTAGGATTCTGTACGTGATTGGAGGCCGGTGAGTTGTCACAACAAAAGGGAAAGAAAAGTCGAATTAATGTAGAAATCTATGGTCAACAATATTCAGTTGTTGGCGATGAAAGTACAAGTCATATCCGCATGGTAGCAGCGATTGTGGATGATAAAATGCGCGAACTCAATGCCAAGAATCCTTCGCTTGACACGAGTAGACTAGCGGTATTGACGGCGGTAAACGTCATACACGATTACATAAAATTAAAAGAAGAACATGAGAAATTGAAAGAAAGTATGACAAAAAAAGGAATGGAATAACATGATTGATATTATTATCATTTTACTGCTTGTTATGGGATTTTTCCTCGGCTTACGCAGAGGGTTTATTCTGCAACTTGTAAAGTTAACAAGCTTTATTATCGCATACCTTGTTGCATACTGGTACTGTAAAGATTTAGCGCCAGCACTTGCGAAATTTATTCCGTATCCATTTGATAAAAACGTATCTGTTCCAGAATGGATTGATGCAAATAATATTGAGACAGTATTTTATCAAGCGCTTGCGTTTATCATATTGTTTATTATCACTAAAATTGCACTTTCATTACTTGGTAATTTGTTAAATATGTTTGCAGAAATACCGGTTTTAAAGCAAGTAAATGCGTTTGCGGGGGCAATCCTCGGATTTTTAGAAGTATATATTATTTTGTTTGTCTTAATTATCATTGGAAACATACTTCCGATTGAACAAGTACAAACACCATTACAAAAATCATCAATTAGCAAAATAATTGTAGACGATACACCGATTCTATCTGAAAAGGTGAAGGAACTATGGCAGACAGGTAGCAGAGTATAACTTCTCTTTTTTCGGAAAGAGAAGTTTTTTTCTATGAAAGAAAGGCGGGGCAATGATGAAAGTAAATAAAAAACAAGTTATCAAATTATTAGAGACAATCGGGCTTTTTATGGAACTAAAGGGTGCGAATCCATTTAAAATATCTGCATTTCGTAAAGCGGCAGCAGCATTAGAAAGTGACGATCGTAGTCTTTCTGAAATTGAAGATTTCACAAAGATTCCAGGCATCGGAAAAGGAACAGCAGCCGTTATTCAAGAATATATAGAATCGGGAACATCTGAAGTATTACAAGAACTTGAGAAAGAAGTACCAAGTAGCTTATTGCCGTTATTAAAACTACCAGGACTTGGTGGTAAGAAGGTAGCTAAGTTATATAAAGAACTTGGTGTTGTTGATATGGAATCGCTAAAAGCTGTTTGTGAGGAAAATAAAGTACAGGCTTTAGCAGGTTTCGGTAAGAAGACAGAAGAGAAAATATTAGAAGCAATCGATCAAGTAGGCTCTCGTCCAGAGCGTTTACCAATCGCGATGGTATTGCCTATTGCCGGGGAAATAGAGGAGAAATTGTCGAATATTGCTGAAGTAATTCGTTTCTCTCGCGCTGGTAGTTTGCGCCGCGCGAGAGAAACAGTGAAAGATTTAGATTTTATCATTGCAACCACAGAACCAGCAGCGGTACGTGAGCATTTACTACAATTCGATAATATGATTGAAGTAATCGCAAGTGGAGATACGAAAGTTTCGGTTCGTCTTCAATATGAATATGATATTTCAATCGATTTTCGTTTAGTAAAACCAGAAGAGTTTATTACAACTCTTCACCATTTCACAGGATCAAAAGACCATAACGTAAAAATGCGTCAAATCGCAAAAGATAAAGGCGAGAAAATTAGTGAGTACGGTGTAGAAAACTTGGAAACAGGTGAAGTGAAAACATTTGAGAATGAAGAAGACTTCTTCGCTCATTTCGGTCTGCCATTTATTCCGCCAGAAGTGCGTGAAGATGGAAAAGAAATTGAATTAATTAAAGAGTATCCGAACTTAATTCAGTTTTCCGATATACAAGGTGATTTACATATGCATACAACTTGGAGTGACGGTGCTTTTTCTATTGAAGAAATGGTACAAGCGTGCCGTGCTCGTGGATATAAGTTTATGGCGATTACTGATCACTCGCAATATTTGAAAGTAGCGAATGGTTTAACGAAAGAGCGTCTTCGTGAGCAAGCGAAAGAAATTGAACGTATGAATGAAAAGTATCCAGACATTACAATTTTACGCGGAATTGAAATGGACATTTTACCAGATGCCTCGCTTGATTTTGATGATGAAGTATTAGAAGAATTAGACTATGTCATTGGAGCGATCCACTCTAGCTTCTCACAAGACCGTGAAACGATTATGAAGCGTCTGCGTACTGCACTTGAGAATAAACATGTCACAATGATTGCTCATCCGACAGGACGTCTTCTCGGGCGCCGTGAGGGTTATGATGTAGATACAGATTTATTAATTCAACTCGCAAAAGAGACAAATACAGTTTTAGAATTAAATGCGAATCCGAACCGTCTAGATTTAAGCGCGAAATTATTAAAACAAGCACAAGATGCTGGTGTAAAAGTAGCGATTAATACGGATGCTCATACACTTGAAATGTTAGAAGATATGGAAACAGGTGTAGGTGCAGCACGTAAAGGTTGGATTCAAAAAGATAACGTGATTAACACGTGGGATATTGAACGTTTATTAGACTATATTAAACGTAATAAGTAACACAAGGGGGACCTGCAACATGTTAGAAAGAACGTTGCGTGTATTAGAATACAATAAAGTAAAAGAACAATTACTTGAACATACAGCCTCTTCACTTGGCCGTGATAAAGTGAAGCATTTAGTGCCGAGCACTGATTTTGAAGAAATTGTAGAAATGCAAGATACAACGGATGAAGCAGCGAAAGTCATTCGTTTAAAAGGTAGTGCACCATTAGGTGGCATTACGGATATTCGTTCAAATGTGAAGCGTGCAAAGATTGGAAGCATGTTAAGCCCGAATGAACTACTTGATATTGCGAATACGATGTATGGTAGTCGCAATATGAAACGTTTCATTGAAGATATGGTTGATAACGGTGTCGAGCTTCCGATTTTAGAAACTCATGTCGCTCAAATTGTATCTTTATATGATTTAGAAAAGAAAATTACAAATTGCATCGGTGATGGCGGTGAAGTAGTCGATAGCGCGAGTGATAAACTGCGTGGTATTCGTACTCAAATTCGTACTGCGGAAAGTCGTATTCGTGAAAAGTTAGAAAATATGACGCGTTCTTCAAACGCGCAAAAGATGCTGTCTGACTCGATTGTAACGATTCGTAACGAACGTTACGTAATCCCAGTAAAACAAGAATACCGCGGCGTATATGGTGGTATTGTTCACGATCAATCTGCTTCTGGACAAACGTTATTTATTGAACCGCAAGTCATTGTAGAATTAAATAATGCACTACAAGAAGCACGAGTGAAAGAAAAACAAGAAATTGAACGTATATTATTAATGTTAACAGAAGAAGTGGCAGTAGAAGCCGATATCGTTTTATCAAACGTAGAAGTAGTTGCAAATCTTGATTTCATCTTTGCGAAAGCTTTTTATGCGAAGCGAATTAAAGCAACGAAACCAATCGTAAATAACGAGCGTTATATGGATTTAAGACAAGCTCGTCATCCGCTAATCGATCCAGAAATTATTGTGCCAAATAACATTATGCTAGGTAAAGATTTCACGACAATTGTTATTACAGGACCGAATACAGGTGGTAAAACAGTTACGCTGAAAACAGTTGGTATTTGTGTATTAATGGCGCAATCTGGTCTTCACATTCCAGTAATGGATGAGTCAGAGATTTGTGTATTTAAAAACATCTTTGCTGATATTGGTGATGAGCAGTCGATTGAACAAAGCTTAAGTACGTTCTCCTCACATATGGTGAACATTGTAGATATTTTAGAAAAAGCTGATTTTGAAAGCTTAGTTTTATTTGATGAATTAGGTGCTGGAACAGACCCGCAAGAAGGTGCTGCACTAGCAATTTCGATTTTAGATGAAGTATGTAACCGCGGTGCTCGTGTTGTTGCTACGACGCATTACCCAGAATTAAAAGCATACGGATACAACCGTGAGCAAGTTATTAATGCGAGTGTTGAGTTTGATGTAAATACATTAAGTCCAACTTATAAATTATTAATCGGTGTACCAGGTCGCAGTAACGCCTTTGAAATTTCAAAGCGCCTTGGATTATCTGATCGCGTTATTGATCAAGCACGTAACCACATTAGTACAGATACAAATAAAATTGAAAATATGATTGCGAAGTTAGAAGAAAGCCAGAAGAACGCAGAGCGTGACTGGAACGAAGCAGAGGCACTTCGCAAACAATCTGAGAAACTTCATCGTGAGTTGCAACGTCAAATTATTGAGTTTAACGATGAGCGTGATGAAAAATTATTAAAAGCGCAAAAAGAAGGGGAAGAAAAAGTCGAAGCTGCGAAGAAAGAAGCAGAAGGCATTATTCAAGAACTTCGTCAATTGCGTAAAGCACAGCTTGTAAATGTGAAAGATCATGAGCTTATTGAAGCGAAGAGCCGTCTAGAAGGAACAGCGCCAGAGCTTGTGAAGAAACAAAAAGTAAACGTGAAAAATACTGCGCCGAAGCAACAGTTACGTGCAGGCGATGAAGTAAAAGTATTAACGTTCGGTCAAAAAGGTCAATTACTTGAAAAGGTAAGTGATACAGAGTGGAGCGTACAAATCGGTATTCTGAAGATGAAAGTAAAAGAATCTAACATGGAATACATTAACACACCGAAACAAACAGAGAAAAAAGCAGTCGCAAGTGTGAAGGGTAGAGATTATCACGTGTCGTTAGAGCTTGACCTTCGCGGTGAACGTTATGAAGATGCAATGATGCGCGTTGAAAAATATTTAGACGATGCACAGCTTGCAAGCTATCCCCGTGTATCAATCATTCACGGTAAAGGAACAGGAGCGCTTCGCCAAGGTGTACAAGATTACTTGAAGAAGCACCGCGGCGTGAAGAATTACCGTTACGGTGACATGGGCGAGGGAGGCCTAGGCGTAACAGTTGTCGAATTAAAATAGCAAACAACGAAACAAAGGGGAAACCATTATATGTTTATGGACAAACTTGCAAAAGTATTGTTAGCTTGTTGTGGAATATTTTTGGTGATTGGGGTTATTTATTTAGTTGTTTTTGCGAATTGAAAAAGCGTCAATCGTGGCATAATGATATTGCCATAGATTGACGCTTTTAATATATGTGAAAAGGAATAAAACATGAAAATCAACCAATACATAAGCGAAGCAAAATCCTGCTCAAGACGTGAAACAGATCGCCTCATTAAAGCTGGACGCGTGGCTATTAACGGCGAAATATGTACGCACGGTGCACTCGTGAGCGATGGTGATGTAGTAACGATTGATGGGCAGGTTATTGCAAAAGAAGAGAAAGAGAAGGTGTATATAGCCTTTCATAAGCCGGTCGGAATTACTTGTACAGCAGCCGAGCATATTGAAGATAATATTATTGATTATATCAATTATCCAGAGCGAATCTTTCCAGTTGGGCGATTAGATAAAGCATCAGAAGGACTTATCTTATTAACGAATGACGGTACGATTGCGAATCAAATTTTACATGGTGATCATGAGCATGAGAAAGAATATGTTGTCACAGTCGATAAACCTTTTACGGACTGGTTTATTAATGAGATGTCCAGCGGTGTAAAGATTAAAGATGGTATGACGAAGCCGTGTAAAGTGACGAGAGTCGATCAATCAACATTTCGTATCATTTTAACGCAAGGGATGAACAGGCAAATTCGTAGAATGAGCCGTGCTTTCGGGTTTACTGTAATAAAGCTAAAGCGAGTACGCATTATGAATATAGAGCTAAATGAGCTTGAAGTAGGAAAGTGGAGGAGCGTTACATCGGAGGAATTAGACATTCTAATAGATCAGTTATAGGGAGGAAAAGTTTTCTCCCAATATTTTTTTGTCAGAAAAAATAAAACTATTGATTTTTTAAAAAATAGCCCATATAATAAAAAACAACAAGTTTCGACAAGATATTTTATAAAAGTAATGATGAGGACATGAGTTGTATTTTACGATTCTCAGAGAGGGGAGCCTTAGGCTGTGAGCTTCCTAATACGAAAAGACAAGCTTACCACCTCTAAACTTCAAGAGTGAACTGCATGCATGATGCATTGTAATTCTTGGCGGATAAAACCGTTATCAATTTACACGAGCTATAAAATGAGCTTATTTCGTTATAAATTCATTTTATTAGAATAAGGGTGGAACCACGATTTCAACACTCGTCCCTTTGTTAGGGACGGGTGTTTTTTGCGTTCTTTTACGGGGAAGTGTGCTTGAAAGAGGATATGTGACGGATTATTTTTCAGAATATTTTGTCAATTAATTATTTTAGGGGGTTAGTAGAAATGAAATCATCTTTAAAGTTTTCAGAGATGTTTGCAATAAGTTTAATGTTATTTGCACTGTTTTTTGGTGCAGGTAATATGATTTTTCCACCAGCGTTAGGGCAAGGTGCTGGAACGGACGTATGGATCGCGCTGTTTGGTTTTATTGTAACAGGCGTTGGACTACCTTTATTAGGCGTAATTGTTATAGCTTTAAAGGGAGATATTAATGAGCTAGCAGGACGTGTACATCCTATATTCGCACTTGTTTTTATCACTGCCATTTATTTATGTTTAGGCGTATTCGTAAGTGTGCCGCGTACAGGAACAGTAGCTTATGAGATGAGTGTTGCACCGTTTTTACCAAGTGAGATAGCAGGTCAGTCATATCCACTTGTTATCTTTACACTTATTTTCTTTGCAGTAACTTTCTATTTAGCTTTAAATCCTTCGAAATTAGTGGGGCGTATTGGTAAAGTGCTAACTCCAATATTATTAGCTGTTATTGCAATTATCGTAGGTAAAGCACTTATTACACCAATTGGAGAATTTGGTGCACCGACAGAAGTGTATAGTGCTCCTCTCTTCAAAGGATTTATTGATGGATATTTAACTTTAGATGGACTTGCAGCACTTGTATTCGGAAATGTTGTAATTCATGCGTTAAAAGAAAAAGGCATTACAAATAAAAATAGTATTGCAAAAGTAACAATCTTTGCAGGATTTATTGCAGCGCTTGGTCTACTACTTGTGTATTTAGCGCTTGCTTATCTTGGAGCTTCTAGTGTGTCACTTGGAATGGGCGCAAACGGAGGAATTATTTTAACAAATGTGGTGAATCATTTATTTGGCAGTTACGGAACTTTATTACTAGGGATCGCAATTACAGCAGCGTGTTTAACAACTTCTGTAGGTATTGTTGCAGCTTGTGGTGATTACTTCTCTTCCTTATTACCAAAGCTTTCTTATCAAAAAGTCGTTTTCATTTTCTGTGTATTAGCATTTATGGTAGCAAATCTTGGGTTAACTCAGTTAAATGCATTAGCATTACCAATCTTAATCGCTATCTATCCAATTGGAATCGTACTTATCGTATTATCACTTGTTGAAAACTACGTTCGTCTTCCATTAGCGATGTATGTGGGGGGGATTGTAGGAGCATTTGCAATCAGTTTCTTTGATGGATTACACAATGCAAACCTTCAAATTGCAGCGCTAGCACCTATTTTAGATAAGATTCCATTATATAGTGTAGGAATTGGTTGGTTAGTTCCAGGCATAATCGGTATAGGATTTGGTTATATAGTTTCTAAGTTTCAAAAGCAGGAAATTGCTGTAGAAAAATAGAGAAAAGAGGCTTTCTATAATAGAAAGTCTCTTTTTTTGTAGAAAAAGCCATATATAGAGAAATTCAGATATTAAAAATTTTATACGTAATATAGTTGACAAAAAATTTATGAGTAGGCTAAGATTGACTTAGTTGTGGAAATATTGGAAGGGAAGTGAGGGATAAGGGGTTTCTATAACTATAGTGTTGTTATGGGAAGAGGTGAAAGAAGAGGCGAAGAGATAGTTTATTTTTTTTGATTTATATTGAGAATGATAATCAATAAAAAAGTTTTATAATTTTTTCTCAGTTTCTATGCCTTTGTATAAGGAATAGGGTGAGATATTATTTTTAATATTCAATGAGAATGATAATCAATAATACTTATGTTACATAAAAGAATGCTAATTAAATAATAGGTAAAAGAGATTATTTTTTTCTTATAAATTGAGAATAATTATCATTTTCAAAAAAGTGAAATGAAAGATGACCAAGGAGGAAACAAGAAAAATGAAAAAGGTTTCTGTATTACCCGCTTTTATTATAACGTTCGTATGTATGCTAGCTTTTCTTGTAATGCCATACGGAAATGCTTCAGCAAAACTAGCTGATGGTACTTACGATATTAATTACGTAATTCAAAAAGCGGAAAATGATTCAGCTTCAATGGCAAATGACTATTTTGAAAAGCCAGCAAAATTAGTAGTGAAAAACGGTGAGATGAGAGTACAAGTTCCGATGAATCATAGTGCTTGGATTACAGAATTTAAAGCACCAGAGAACGGGGATTTTGTTGATGCGAAAGTTGTTAGTAAAGATGAATCGGCAGATAAAAGAACAGTAGAGTTTAAAGTAGATGATTTATCCAAACCGGCAGCTGTAAAAATTCATGTTGTTGTACCAAATGCAAACTATGACCACCACTACACAATTCGTTTTGCTTTTGATGCAAATGTAAAAGCTGTAGGTGGCGATAACGGCATAGCTGCTACTACAAAAAATAATGATCAAGCGAAAACAGATACACAAGTAAAAGAAGAGAAAACAAAAGTAGAGAGTAAGGAAACAGCTAAAGAAGTGAACAAAGAAACAAAAAATGAAAATGGAAAAGCTGAAAAAACAGATAATCCAAAAACAGGCGATGAAGCACGTATTGGATTGTTTGCAGCGTTAATTCTTATTTCAGGTGCTTTCTTAATTCGTAAAGTGAAGTTGAGTAAATAAATCTTTTGAAGGGTGATGAATATATGTTTAAACAATTTAAAATGATTATTGCCGTATTTGCTGTTTTATTTACGTTTATCGCAACACTAGGTTTACAAGATGCAAAGGCTGCTACAAAACTAGCTGATGGAAAATATAATATTGCTTTTACTGTATGGAAAGGCGATAAAGATGAATCGTCTAGAATGAATAGTTATTTTGAAAGCCCAGCAACATTAACAGTTAAAAATGGAAAACAATATGTTTCATTTAAAGTGAAAGATAGTGCTTCTATTAAAAGTTTCCAAGTAGAAAAAGATGGTCAATTTGTAGAAACAACCGTGTTAAGTGAAAACAAAAAAGATAATACTAGAGTTGTAGAATTTGAAGTTGCTGACTTGTCAAAAAAACTAAATGGCAAGGTGAAAATTAATATTCCAATTATTAATTATAATGCTTCGTATGATATTCGCTTTGTATTTGATGGGAATAGTATTAAATAATTTTCAAAAGGGAGAGTCGTTCCATTGAACAGGTATACAAAAATTATTGTTGCTATGTTTTTAATGATATTTACATTCGTATCAACATTACAACCACTTGCAGTTCAAGCAGCTACCAAGTTGGCTGACGGTGAATATTCAATTGGCTTCAAAGTTTTAAAAGATACATCAGATGAAGAATCAATGATGAATCAATATTCAGTAAGCCCGGGAACTTTAAAAGTGAAGGATGGGAAAAAGAAAGTATCCTTTACATTAACAAATAGTTCATGGATTACGAAGTTTGAAACAGAAAAAGCAGGTAAGCTAGTTGCGACAAATGTAATTAGTGAAGATAAAGAAAAAGATACAAGAGTAGTAGAATTTGATGTAGAAGATGTAGAGAAGGTATTAAATGCAAAAGTAAAAGTAGATATTGATTTTTTAAATTATCATCATGAGTACGACGTTCGTATTGCATTTGATCAAAATAGCATTACACCAATTCATGTAGAAAAACCAAATGAAAAAGAGGACCCAGCTAATAAGCCAGATCCAAATGAAACTACCGATCCAGGTCAGAAGCCCGACCAAAAGCCTGACCCAGATCAACAACCAAATTCTAACACAATTACAGATGGTGCGTACAGCATTCCATTTAAAGTATTAAAAGATCAAACAGATGAAGAATCTAAGATGAATACTTACATGGTAAATCCAGGAGTATTAAAAGTAGAAAACGGTAAGAAAAAAGCAATTGTAACACTAAAAAGCAGCTCATTAATTAAAAATTTCCAAACGGAAAAAGATGGCGCATTTGTTGATGCAAAAGTAGTGAGTGAGGATAAGGAAAAAGATACAAGAGTAGTAGAGTTTGAAGTAAACGATTTATCTAAAAAACTAAATACAAAAGTATTTATCGAAATGGCATCAAGAAATTATAAGCAAACGCATGATGTACAACTTTTATTTGAACAAGATAAACTTGAACAAATTAAAAATGAAGAGAAACAACCAGAAGTAGAAAAACCAGAAGTAGAAAAACCAGAAGTAGAAAAACCAGAAGTAGAAAAACCAGAAGTAGAAAAACCAGAAGTAGAAAAACCAGATGAAAATAAAAAACCAGATGCTGAAACAATTAAAGATGGTGAATACAGCATCAATTTTAAAGCGTTAAAAGATCAAACAGACGAAATTTCAATGATGAACACATATACAAAAAGTCCAGGTGTGCTAAAAGTAAAAGATGGTAAGAAGTATGTATCATTTACGTTAACGAACAGTTCTTGGATTACAAAATTTGAATTTGAGAAAAATGGTTCGTTTGTTGATGCAAATGTAATAAGTGAAGATAAAAAAGCTGATACACGCGTAGTGGAAGTAGAAGTGCCAGATTTATCGAAAAAGTTAAATGCAAAAGTAAAAGTAGATATCGATTCAATGAATTATCACCATTTTTACGATATTCAATTTGCATTTGATAAAGGTAGCATTAAGCCGTTAGATAACCAAGGTGGAAACGACAATCAAGGCGGAAACAACAACCAAGGTGGAAATAACAACCAAGGCGGAAACAACAACCAAGGTGGAAACGACAATCAAGGCGGAAATAACAACCAAGGCGGAAACGACAATCAAGGTGGAAACAATAACCAAGATAATAACACAACAATTGATCCAAAAGCTCTTAAAGATGGTGAATACAGCATTGGCTTTAAAGTGTTAAAAGATCAAACAGATGAAATCTCAATGATGAACACATACACAAAAAGCCCAGGTGTATTAAAAGTAAAAGATGGTAAGAAATACGTATCGTTTACATTAACAAATAGTACATGGATTACGAAATTTGAATTTGAGAAGAATGGTTCTTTCGTTAATGCAAAAGTGTTAAGTGAAAATAAAGAACAAAATACAAGAGTAGTAGAAGTAGAAGTAAACGATTTGTCTAAAAAATTAAATGCAAAAGTAAAAGTAGATATTGATTCAATGAATTATCACCATTTCTACGATGTTCAATTTGTATTTGATCAAGACAGTATTAAAGCTTTAGGGAACCAAGGTGGAAACGACAACCAAGGCGGAAACGACAACCAAGGCGGAAACGACAACCAAGGCGGAAACGACAACCAAGGTGGAAACGACAACCAAGGTGGAAACAACAACCAAGGTGGAAACAACAACCAAGGTGGAAACAACAACCAAGGTGGAAATAATAACCCGAGAGTAATAGTTGATCCGAAAAATTTAGTAGATGGCCAATATGATATTACATTTAAAGTATTAAAAGATAAAACAGATGAAATTTCAAAGATGCATGACTATGTTGTAAATCCAGCGAAATTAATCGTAAAAGATGGTAAAAAATACATTGAGATGACGCTGAAAAATAGTGCGTGGATTACGAAATTCCAAACGGAAAACAAGGAACTATTCGCTGATGCGAAAGTAGTAAGCGAAGATAAAAATGCAAATACGCGAGTAGTACAGTTTGAAGTAGAAGATCTATTTAAAAAATTAAACGCAAAAGTAAAGGTAGACATCGATGAGATGAACTATCATCATTTCTACGATGTACAAATTCAATTTGATACAAATAATATCGGCGCGTTAGGAACTATTAAAGAGGAACCGAAGAATGAACCGGAAAATCCAGTGACTACACCGAAAGTAGATAATGTAAAAACAGTAGGTACTCCTGATTTTAACCGAAATGCAGATGGTCAGAAGAAAAAAGAAGATACAAAAAATGATTCAAAAAAAGAGAAAAACTCAAAAACTGCAGATACAGCACAACTTGGTTTATATATGGTGTTACTGCTAGGTTCACTTGCTTTACTAGTTCGTAAATATAGAGCAGGTAGATTGTAATTTTTGGAGTCTTGATGCATGTTCGCGTGCATCAAGACTTGTTTCATATTGTATGGAAGGGAGTGGTGATTGAGAGTGAAGAAAATCGTAAGTGTACTAATGGCTATCATTTTGTTAATGAGTATAGCCGGGTGCTCGTCACCAAAAAAAGAAACAGCAAAGCAGGTAAAGAGAGAGAGTAAAGAGCGCGTTGTTGCAACAACAGTGGCTGTTACTGAAATTATGGATGCGTTAGAAGTAGATTTAGTCGGTGTTCCAACAAGTTCTAAAACTTTACCGAAGCGATATAAAGGTTTACCTGAAGTTGGGAATCCAATGAGTCCAGATATGGAAAAGGTAAAGTCATTAAAGCCTTCAGAAGTGTTATCTGTGACAACACTTGAATACGAATTAAAGCCAGTTTTTGATGGTGTGGGTATGAAAGCAAACTTTTTAGATTTAACGAGTTTAAAAAATATGCAAAGTTCTATTAGCGATTTAGGTAAGAAATATGGACGTGAAAAACAGGCTGAAGCAGTAGTAACTAAGTTAGATAAAAAGGTTGCTAGCATTCAAAAGGAAGTAAAAGGAAAGAAAGAACCGACAGTGCTTATTTTATTAGGTGTGCCGGGAAGTTATTTAGTAGCAACAGAGCATTCTTATATTGGAGATTTAGTAAAACAATTAGGTGGTAAAAATATTGTGCAAGGTGAACAAGTAGAATATTTAGCTTCTAATACAGAGTATTTAAAGAAAGCTGATCCAGATATTATTTTACGAGCAGCTCATGGTATGCCTGATGAGGTTGTAAAAATGTTTGATAAAGAATTTAAAACAAATGATATTTGGAAACACTTTGCTGCGGTTAAAAATAACCGTGTTTATGATTTAGAAGAGCGTTTATTTGGAACGACAGGCAATTTAGCAGCAATTGAAGCTTTAGATGAATTGAAAAAAATGATGTATCCGTGATGCATTTTAATATAAAGGAAGAGTAGAATGAATAAAAAAACTTGGAGTTTCCTCATTGTTACTGCATTGCTCATTGTTATGACATCATTGTCAGCGATGAAAGGGAGTTTAGAAGTAGGTATTGTTGAACTTGTACAAGGGATATTTATAGGTGGAAATGAAGATGTTGAAGTCATTAAAGATTTACGTTTCCCTCGTATTATTATTGCGCTGTTCACTGGAGCGGCTCTTGCTGTTTCAGGGGTGCTTTTTCAAGCTGTTATGAAGAATCCACTCGCTGATGCTGGGGTAATCGGTATATCTTCAGGAGCAAGTTTTATGACACTCGTTATTATTACTTTGTTCCCGCAATTCTTTTTCTGGACCCCCGTATTCGCCTTTTTAGGTGGTGCGCTTGCGTGTTATCTCGTTTATTCGTTTTCATGGAAGTCAGGGTTAAGCCCACTTCGCATTATTTTAATTGGTATTGCCATTAATGCGATGTTTACTGGATTAAATGAATCATTCGTTACGATTTGTGGGTATTTTATTAAAAGTATTAAGCAAACGACGACTTCTAACATAACAATGAAGACGTGGGGCGATGTAGAAATAATGGTGACTTATGGAACGATTGGTCTTATTCTTGCTCTGTTCGTAGGAGCTTGGTGTAACTTATTATCGCTACAAGATAAGACTGCGAAAAACTTAGGCTTGCACGTGACGAGAGTTCGTCTTATTATTTCTGCCATTGCAGTACTCTTAGCGGCAGTATCAACAGCGATTGCAGGTGTTATTGCTTTTGTAGGATTGCTAGTTCCGCATATTTCAAGACAATTGGTCGGTTCAGACCATAAAGTATTAATTCCATTTTCTGCTCTTGCAGGGGCGTTATTAATTTTGACGGCGGATACGATTGGAAGGTTAATTGTGCCACCTAATGAAATTCCAGCAGCAACAATTATGGCGGTTATTGGTGGTCCATTCTTAATATTCTTGCTTAGAAAGAGTGATAAAGTTCATGGAAATTAAAAATGTAACCTTTTCATATGATAACGTAACAAATCGTTTAAAGTCTGTTAGTAGTGAAATAGAAATTGGGAAAATTACAACAATCATTGGCCCGAATGGATGCGGGAAATCAACATTACTTAGTGTCATGTCTAGAAATCACGTTCCTAGCAGTGGAGAAGTAATACTTGATGGGAAAGCGATTAGTGAATATAAACCGAAAGAGTTTGCTAGAAAGCTAGCAGTTGTCCACCAACAAAATGAGGCTCCAGCAGATATTACAGTGGAAAAGCTAATAAGCTTTGGGCGTATGCCATATAAAAATATTTTCTCTCCGCAAACAGATGAAGATAGAGAAGCGATAGAGCGTGCACTAGTATGTACGAATTTACAAAGTAAGCGTGATAAGCCAATCTATGCTTTATCCGGTGGAGAGAGGCAGCGAGTTTGGATCGCAATGACATTAGCTCAAAATACACCAATGCTTTTCTTAGATGAACCGACAACCTATTTAGATATTTACTATCAGCTAGAAATATTAGAATTAGTGAAAGAGTTAAATGAAGTGTATGGATTAACGATTGTAATGGTATTACATGATATTAATCAAGCCATTCGTTATAGCGACCATATTATCGTTATGAAAGATGGAGAGATCATTACGAAAGGTAATCCTAATGATGTAATAACAGAAGAGATGGTTAAAGCAATATATGGTGTAGATGTCATTGTAAAACAGGATGAAGATACTGGATTGTATATGGTACCTATGGGAATCTAAAGGCTGAGTATAATCCGTTTTGAGGTGATAATTTGAATAGCAAGAACGGACGGAAAAAGAATTCTTTTTTTCAACGCATACTTACAATTGCGTTTTTAGGAATCTTTTTCTATTCAATGTATGAGTTGGGTGGGATTTTCATGGATTATTATGAAAATCGTAAAGTAATGGCTGAGGCACAACATATTTATAAAAGAAGTCCAATGGAAGAAAAATCGGAAGACGGAGAGGTACGTAAACAGTTTCAGGATCTCCAGAAAATTAATCCAGAGATAGTCGGATGGATTACGATGGATGATACACAAATTAATTATCCAATCGTTCAAGCAAAAGATAATGATTACTATTTATTTCGTAATTATAAAGGTGAAGATATGAGAGCGGGAAGCATTTTTATGGACCATCGTAATGATGTGAAATCTCAAAATCGAAATACGATTTTATATGGCCATCGTATGAAAGACGGTTCTATGTTTGGTAGTTTAAAAAAAATGTTGGATGAAGACTTTTTCATGTCCCATCGTAAATTATATTACGATACATTATTTGAAGGATACGACGTTGAAGTTTTTTCAGTATATACGACAACAACGGACTTTTATTACATTGAAACGGATTTTGAAAATGATGCAGTATATACATCGTTCTTAAAGGAAGTTCAAGAAAAATCACTGTACAAAACGGATACGGAATTGACGGCTAATGATGAAATCGTAACACTTTCTACTTGTGACTATGCGCTTGATCCAGAGGCTGGAAGGCTAGTTATACACGCAAAGTTAGTAAAAAGAAATTAAAGAAAAAAGTATAGAATATGAGAAGTGATAGATAACGCTTCTCATATTCTATACTTTAAAAAAGAACTGTTTTTACTGTGCTGCAGCCATTGGCATACGTACAACTTTTACATCATAGTAAGCAATTTTATTATCAAGAATATATTCTGGCATTCCACCTTGATGTGAGTGAGCATCTTTAAATGCGGCGCTCTTTGTCCAACCTTGGAAATCTTCTTTTGCATTCCATCGAGTGCTAATTGTTACCTCGTCATAATCAACTGTATTTTGCGTTAAAAGAACTTCTAGACCTAAAAAGCCTGGCATCGTTTCAACTTTACCTACTTTATTAAAACGCTCAATTAATTTATGTCCATTTCCCTTTGTAATTTTAGCTGTATTTGTAACAATAATCATGTTTATTCCTCCTATAAATGTAGCTATATTTTCAAGAACTCATATACATTAAATGATAATGAAAATCATTATCATTGTCAATGGTAAATGTGAAATATATAATTTTTTTCTATTATTTTGGACAGTGAGATTTCCATTTCAAAACGTAGTAAATATGTGGCGGTTAAGTGCGAGAATGAGCGAGTTGTACTAGCAAAGCAATAATATGGTATAGTGAAACGAGGCTGTTTTTTCAGGCTCGTTTTTTAAATGCTTCCTATAGAGAAAGCATGCAAATGGAAAGGAAGTTATTATATGCGATCAGAAGTAACTATAAAAATAAAACCGAAATTTATAAAAGAAATTAAAAGTGGATATCCACTTATTTTAAAAGATGCAATTCAAAATTTAAACGATGTTCGTGAAGAAGGGACAATCATCAAAGTAGTAGATGAGAAGAACAACTTTGTCGGAAAAGGTTATTATGGAAAACAAAATAAAGGATACGGCTGGATTTTAACGAGAAAAGAGAGTGAACAAATTAATCAATCTTTCTTTGAAAGTAAAATCAAATCTGCCTTACATAAACGAAAACAATTTTATAAATCAAGTGATACGACAGCATTCCGCGCCCTAAACGGTGAAGGTGATGGTCTTGGCGGACTAATTATCGATTATTATGACGGCTACTACGTAGTAAGTTGGTATAGTGAAGGGATTTATACTTTCAGAGATGAGATTATAGCAGCTCTGCAAAAAGTAGCAAACTTTAAAGGCATTTATGAGAAGAAGCGTTTTGATACGAAAGGGAAATATATTGAGGGTGATGATTTCGTAGCAGGAGAGCGCGGTGAGTTCCCGCTTATCGTAAAAGAGAACGGTGTGAACTTCGCTGTTTATTTAAATGACGGGGCAATGGTTGGAGTATTTTTAGATCAACGTAACGTTCGAAAACAAATTCGTGATAAATATGCAAAGGGAAGAACAGTGTTAAATATGTTCTCTTATACAGGTGCTTTCTCTGTATTTGCAGCGCTTGGCGGAGCGAGTAAAACGACGAGTGTTGACCTTGCAAATCGTAGTTTAAGTAAAACGATTGAGCAGTTTAGTGTCAATGAAGTTGATTATGAAGCACAAGATATTATTGTAGAAGATGTATTTCTTTACTTCAAATATGCAGCTAAGAAAAAGATGAAATTTGATATGGTCGTACTTGATCCTCCAAGCTTCGCCCGATCAAAAAAATATACATTTAGTGCAGCAAAAGATTATAAAAATTTATTGAAAGAAACAATTGCTATTACAGAAAATAACGGTATTATCGTTGCTTCTACAAATTGTAGTGCATTCGATATGAAAAAGTTTAAAGGCTTTATCGATACAGCCTTTAAAGAAATGAATGGCAAATATAAAATATTAGAAGAACATTCTTTACCAGAAGATTTCCGTACCATTGATCAATTTAAAGAAGGAGACTATTTAAAAGTAGTTTTCATCGAGAAAATTAAAGGTTAATAAAGAAAAAGGAGCTCGAGTTTACTTGAGCTCCTTTTCTTATTGAACGATATTTTGTACTCTACCGACTTGCCCGTCCTGCAATCGCACTTTAATGCCATGTGGATGGGAAGGGGAGTTTGTTAAAATATCTTTTACAATGCCACGTGTTAATTTGCCTGTTCGTTGATCTTGTTTTAATACAATATCAACTTCAAGACCGGGTGCGATATTAGAACGTTTTTGTCCGTTCATTTACACACCTGTACGTCTACGTTGGTTGTTTGTCTTCTTTGTTTGTTGGTTTTGTAATTTTTTCGTTTCTTGGTTTTGATTTTTTGCATTTTGACCATTTCCATTTCCTTGCTTTTTCTTAGCAAGTTGTTCACGCATTAAATCAGCTAAGCTTACTTTTTTGTTTTCTGACATGATAAGTCTCCTTTATATAAAGTTAATTATGAACAATCGTAGTGAATTTCATCATATCATTGTTAAGGAAGGAAGGGAAGTTGGTTTGAAAATTCATATAACTGTTTCCAGCATTCATTCGTTGCGATACAATTGATATGTTAATGTTTGTAAAAAAAGGGGATAGACATATGTCACATCATATTTTATTAGTTGAAGATGATATTTCAATTCAAGAGATGGTGGAAAAATATTTATTAAAGGAAGGCTTTCAAGTTACGATGGCGTCTGACGGGGAAGCAGGGGTGCAAACCTTTTTTAAATCATCTTTTGATTTAGTGATCCTTGATATAATGATGCCGAAGTTAGACGGATTAGAGGTTGTACGTATTATTCGTGAAAAAAGTGCTGTTCCGATTTTAATGATGTCGGCAAAAGATACAGATGTTGATAAAGCTGTTGGCTTAGGACTTGGAGCAGATGATTACATTTGTAAGCCATTTTCTATGATTGAATTGGCTGCACGTGTAAAAGCAGGGATTCGGCGGTCTACGAAATACTCGGCTACAGAAACAACAGAAAAGATGATTCAGATTGGCGATTTAACAATCGATCCAATTAATTTTACTGTAGAAAAAAACGGGAACCCTCTCAAGCTCACTTTAAAAGAATTTGAGATTTTAAAACTGTTCGTAAAAAATCAAAATCGTGTATTTACAAAAGCGCAAATATATACGTTAGTTTGGAATGAAGAGTATTACGGTGATGATAACGTTATTAATGTTCATATGAGAAGATTGCGTGAGAAAATTGAAAGTGATCCATCTAATCCAGAATATATTAAAACGTTATGGGGCATCGGCTATAAGTTGGAAGTGATGTAATATGGTCAATTTGTTAATAGGTATTATTTTTATATTGTTATGTGTCATTTATATGCAATATAAAATGAGAAAAAATAGTAGTAAAAATTTACGATACACATATGAAAAGTTAGAAAGTATTGTAAATGACAAAACAGGCGAGACGTTACTCGTTATGACAGATGATCTAGAATTGCAAAAATTATTAGTGGCAATTAATCAATTATTAGATGCAAAACAGAAAACGAATGCAGATCATGCCAAAGTAGAAATTTCGATGAGAAAAATGCTTTCAAATATTTCGCATGACTTGAAAACACCACTAACAGTTATTCTTGGATATACAGAAATGTTAAATAAGGATAAAACGATAAGTGAAGAAGAACAACAAATATTACTTGAAAAAGTGCATACGAAAACATTAGAAGTGATGGAGCTAATTCATAAGTTTTTTGATTTGGCAAAATTAGAATCTGGTGACAAAGCAATTGAAATGACAAAAGTAAATATGAATGAAGTTTGCCGCGAGAAGATTTTATCTTTTTATGATTTAGTGACGACGAAAGGTTTTCAGGTTCATATTGATATACCAGAAAGAAATATATACGCACTTGGAAATGTAGAAGTATTAGGCAGAGTATTGAATAATTTAATATCAAATGCAATTACATATGGAGATGATGGAAAGACACTCGGTATGACTTTAAGAGATGATGAAACGAGTGTGTATATAGACGTATGGGATAAAGGAAAAGGAATTGATGAATCTCATATTGATAAAGTGTTTGAGCGAATGTACACACTTGAAGATTCAAGAAATAGATCGTACCAAGGAAGCGGTCTAGGATTAACGATTACGAAACGGCTTGTGGAAGCGATGGACGGAGAAATACATCTTTCTAGTAAGCCCTATGAAAAAACAATTTTTACAGTTGTATTAAAAAAGATGCTGTTTTAGCTTGTAGAGAAGTAAATTCTACAAGCTTTTTTTCAGCGTAAGGAATTTGTAAGGAACGGGTAAGAAAAAAGAGATTTCTGTTGTCTATTATAGAAATATAGAGTATTGCGAAAGGGGAAAGTAACATGACATATATAGTAAAAACAAACCAGTTAACGAAAGTGTTTAAAGGGAAAGAAGTTATTTCCGGTGTTAACATGCATGTGAAAAAAGGAGAAATTTATGGTTTTTTAGGACCAAACGGTGCTGGTAAAACAACGATTATGAAAATGATTACAAATTTAATAAAACCGACGAGTGGTGATATAGAAATTTTCGGTGAGAAATTAACAGATACATCGTATGAAGTATTAAAAAGAATGGGGACAATTATTGAATACCCAATCTTTTATGATAAATTAACGGCGAAAGAAAACTTAGACCTGCATTGTGAATATATGGGCTACTACGATAAAAATGCAATTGACCATGCTTTACATTTAGTGAAACTACAAGGGGTAGATAATAAAAAAGTAAAAGATTTTTCATTAGGAATGAAACAACGACTCGGTATTGCAAGGGCAATCGTGACAAAGCCAGAATTGCTCATTTTAGATGAACCAATTAACGGTTTAGATCCAATTGGCATTAAAGAGTTACGAGACTTATTTAAAATGCTCTGCAAAGAATACGGTATTACATTATTAGTTTCTAGTCATATTTTAGGTGAGATGGAATTAATGGCCGATACAATTGGTGTGATTCAAAATGGAAAACTAATAAAAGAAGTTTCAATGAAGAGTATTAACGGAAAGCAAACAGAGTACATTGAAATCACTGTTCCTGATGTGAAACGTGCAGCTTATATTTTAGAAGATAAACTTGGTATAAAAAACTACAAAATAATGAGTGGAACCATGATTCGTGTGTATGATACGTCAGTGTCTCAGCAGGCCATTTCAAAAGCACTTATTATGAACGATGTGGAAATTGAAAGTATTAATAAGAAACATAGTTCCTTAGAAGAATATTTCTTAAATGTAATGGATGGAGAAGGTATTCATGCTTAATGGACTGTGGCTGAACCTGGTAAGTGGATTTATCGTAATGCTAATAAGTGGAATTTTATATTATAGAAAACCAGAGCGGAAATGGTTGTTAATTCTACTAGTGATAGGAATGTTAAGCTTCGTTACTGCTGGAATTAGAATGTTAGCAGCATAAAGACAGTTATATAAAGAATGGAGGAGTGGTTTGTATGCTTAGATTAATGAAGCTCGAATGGAAGAAACATAAATTATCTAGTTACTTTAAAGGGGTAGCAATTTGTATTATAGCAATTTTCGCTGCAGTAAGCCTTATGGCGTTGGGAATTAAAGCCGAGGGAGACGTGCTCTTCTTTGACTTCACGCAACAAATGGTTTTAATAAACACTTTTATTAGGATAACATTCATTATTTTTAGTTCGGTCATTTTATCACGGTTAGTAATAGACGAGTATAAGAACAAAACAATGCAACTATCGTTTATGTACCCGCTGCAAAGGAAAATGCTAATGAGGGCGAAATTAACAATTGTTTTTTGTTTTTGTTTTGTGAGCACGATTATCGCTACTTTCATTATTAGTTTGCTCGTTTATTTTGTGAGTCCAATGATGGGACTGATTGAAACACCTGCTACGATAGGCGAAATAATAGCTATCGTTCCAGCTACTATTATAAGTGCATTTATGATATCTGGTATAAGTTTAATTCCTTTATTTTTTGGAATGAGAAAGAAATCGACACCTACAACGATTACTTCCGCAGTAATAATTGGTATGCTGATTAGTGGTAACGTTGGGGCTGGAAACGGTCAAGTAAGTATGTTTGATTTTATAGCTATCCCAATTGTGCTCTGTTTATTAGGGATTTTCATTAGTTATCTATCTTATCGTAAAATCGACAAGGTTGATGTGGCATGAAGTAAGCTTAAAACAACAACGAACTGGGGTATGAATGGTGAAAAAGATAATAGTAATTGCAATTTTACTTATTACAATTGCTAGTGTGGTTTTGGGGGTTAAGGTGTTTCAGGGGAAAGGAGGACTATCATGTTACGTCTTATGAAGCTAGAATTGAAAAAATTTAAGCTTGGCTGGTACGTAAAAGGGGCAGTTATTGTAAATATTACTATACTGGCATTAATGATCTTTACGAGCATCGTTGCTCAAGTAGAAGGTGATCCGGAAATAAGAGATCCGCAGATGATGTTGTTAACGGCTAGTACATTAGTAAGAGCAACATTTATTGTTTTTGGTAGTGTGTTAATCGCAAGGTTAATAATTGGTGAATATAAAAATAAAACAATAATACTTATGTTTTCTTATCCTATTAATCGGAGAAAAATGATGATTAGTAAGTTGGTCATTACAGCGACATTAACATTTATAACAGTTATTGTATCTAACATTTTAATAGTAGGAGTTTTCTTTGGGATAGATAGCTATTTTTCAATTCTTCCTAATCCATTTACAGTAGATCAATTAGTGCAAGAAGGAATAAATCTTGTTCCTTTAGCCATTGCAACTGCGGGAATAAGTTTAATCCCGCTATATTTCGGAATGCGTAAACGTTCAGTGCCAACTACAATTGTTTCATCTATTATTGTTGTGTCAATCGCAATTAATAACCAGCCAATATTTCCGATAGCGACTTTTCTACCTCTTCAATTCACATTTGCAGCGATCGGTATGGTGATTGCTTATTTTGGGATTAAAAATATTGAGAGTGAAGATGCATTATAAAGTTTCACATGAAACAAGTTACAGAAAAAGACAAGATATGTAAACATCTTGTCTTTTTTGTCGTTACATTTTAGGAGCTTCCATTCCAGCCGCAGCCCATTCTTCTTTTGCGGGACCATATACGCCAGGAACTGTTAAGCCGGCTTGTCGCATTAAAACCGTCATTTGCCCGCGGTGGTGATTTTGATGATTAATGAGTGTCATTAAAAATATAGAATTCGGCATAGGGCGACCAAAGAAGTCATTAATAGTAGCTAAGTCTTTATCAGTCCATTTACTTTGAAGTGTTTCAACAAAAGCCGCGTTTACTTTACGGTATTCATCTGCAATTGTTTTTGCAGAAGTTGGAACAGGATAATCTGTCGTTTCTCCTTCAAACTTTAGCCCTGTGCCAGATAGTATCACAGGAATTGCCGTCACGATATGCCAAGCAACTCTTCCTAAAGTCCAATGTTCAGGTGCAATTTCCTGTGATAAAGATGCATCGGTTAATGAATCAAGCATTTTCTGAGTAGACTCTGCTTCGTATGTCCATGATTGTAAAAAGCCTTCAATTGTTTGGTACATTATTGTTATCCCCCTCTACTTATGTTCATAGATTAAGTTCGAGAAGAAATGACAAGTTCCCTTTATGTTTTAATGATGGTATTTAAAATTTTATATATAAATTTTATGATGCTATTGAGTGTATATAGAATTATATTAATTTAGGGAGATATTATGAAAAGATTGATTTTAGGAATCATAATTTTATTTTTAATGGTAGGATGTAGCAATGAAACCTATAAAAAAGCAATGGATCAAGGGAAATTGGCGTTAGCGAGTAAAGAATATGACACGGCAGTAGCATCATTTGAGCTAGCATTAGAAGAGAAAAAGGATGATAAAGAAGCAAAGGTATTAAAAGACCAAACTACTAAGATGATAAGTTCGATAAAAGAGAAATCGAGTGGAAATATAGAACAAGCAATAGGTTTGTTTCAAGAAGTAGAAAAGATGAAAGATGGTTCCGCAATCCTTCAAAGTCAAGCGAAAGAACAAAAAGATTCGCTCATAGAGCATAAAGAGTTAAAAGGTCAATATATAGGTCAATTGGAAAAGGCAGAGAAGTTAAAGAGTGATAAAAAGTATGAAGAGGCTAAAGGGATAGTAAATAAAATTGTTAACGATACTGGCCAAAATCAACAATTTATTTCGGAAAATCAACGGGCCGAAGAGCTGAATAAGCAAATCGATGGCTTACTAACTCAACAAGCAGAAGTTAAGAAAAAAGAGGAAGAGTTAAAAAATGAAAAGAAAAAAGAGGCTGATATTGGAAAGTTAAAGGGGTCTTGGATGTCATCAGAAAGTACAGACAGGCCAGTTGGGTTGGAAATAGAATCTATTAATAGTGAGAAAACAGGCGGAGAATTTATGGAACATAATATTTTTGGGAAAGGGACTACTATAGGAGACTTTCGAATATTAAGTGTGGACCAAGGGATTATTTCTGTAGAGCTTGTATTTTTAGTGGGGGAAATAAAGCATAAGGCTGATTTGAAAATTGAGGAGAACACATTAACTGTACATCATGAGTTTATGGGGAGTACTAAATCTGTGAAATTAGTGAGATCAGAGTAATTTATCCGGCTATTCGTCGGACAGTAAAACTTCCACCTCAAGATTCGGCTGGAGCAAAGAAGTTAGGTGGGAGATCCACTGCTCATAAAAGTCCGATTGGTGTGGGCTAATAATCAGCGGGGATGAAGAAACCCCCCACTAATTAAAGTTTCACTTTATTTAGTATATAAAAAGGAGGCTTCTAAAACGAAGCCTCCTTTTTAATTAACCTTCTTCCCACTCTTCCTCATCAACCATAAGAAATAAGGTGCTCCAAGTACAGCAACGACAAGTCCAGAAGGAATTTCTTTCGGATATGCAATTGTTCGTCCGAGTAAATCAGCAATGGAAAGAAGGATTGCTCCAAATAGTGCGGAGCAAACGAATAATCTTTGATGATTCATACCAACGACGATTCGTGCTAAGTGTGGCGCAACAAGACCTAGAAAGGCAATTGTACCGACAGCTGCGATATTTACAGATGCAAGTAGTGTTGCTAACACAATGAGGGCAAGGCGCGTTTTATTTACTGGTTGCCCGAGTCCCGTTGCTAAATCGTCTCCAAGTACGAGAACATCAAGTTGTTTTATTAAGAAAAAGATAATGAATACAAGAATTAGCGATGGATATAGAATGATATTTTCTAAGTGATTCCATCCTCTTGCATACGTGCTACCTGATAGCCATGTTAAAGCAGCAGCAACGTTCAAATTTGCTCTAACGATAAAGATTTGAATAATCGCTGAACCGAGAGCTGAAATACCAATTCCTATTAAAGCAAGGGCTGTTGGGCTAAATCCTGATTTCCATGAGAAGAAGAGAACAATTCCAACTGCAAGTAGTCCGCCGATAAATGCACCAATTGGTAGGAAGAAACCAGGAAGTGCGGGAAAGACATACATAATAGTTAAAGCACCAACACCAGCTCCCGATGAAATACCAATAATAGAAGGATCGGCGAGTGGGTTTCGTAATATACCTTGGAAAACAAGCCCACTTATTGCAAGGCATGCGCCAGCAATAGCAGCAACGAGCATTCTTGGTAAACGAAGGTTCATCATCATATTTTTATCAAATTGTGTTAATTGTCCTGATATAACATTTGTAATACTTTCGATATAAGCGTTACTACCGATTGTAACACCAAGAGTAATTGTCACAATGCAAAGTGTGATAGAGATAATGATTACCTTTTTATAAGAGTAATAGCGAGAACTAGCTCCAGCTGCATTCGCTCCGTTATCATTCATATATTGTTTCGATTTCATCATTCGATAGACTAAGTAAATAAGCCAAGGTGATCCAATCATTGCCGTGACTGCTCCGACAGGAAGTTCAGCCCCAGTTGGATCTATTAGTCTACCAACGACATCAGCTCCAAGTAATAGTACAGCTCCCCATAAGAAAGAAGAGAGAAGGAGAGTAAAGTGTTGACGGTAGCCAATAAGACGCATTAAATGTGGTGCAACTAAGCCAACAAATCCAATTGGTCCAACAACAGTTACAATTACTGCTGTTAAAAAGATCGCAGCAATGAAGGCGATAAGACGTGTTACTGCTGTTTTTTCACCAAGAGAAACAGCGACATCATCACCAAGTAAGAGAATGTTGAGTTTACGAGACATAAATAGTAAAACTAGGAAAGAAATAATGATAAATGGAAAAGCAAATTGAACGCCATCCCAGTTATTTTGAATAAGAGATCCAGCTCCCCATAAAAATAAACCAGCTGTTTCATTTTCATAGAAAAGCTGCATCGTTCCAGTAAAGGCAGAAAGCATTAATGTAACGACCATACCAGCTAGTGCCATTCTAAGTGGGGTTCCCTTTTTTTCACCAGAAATACGGTATACAAATAAAGCGGTAATAGCACCGCCGATAAATGTGAAAAGAAGTGAATTAATTTGCAGACCTTTTGGTAAAAAAATTGTAGCCGCTACTAGAAAGAAATATGCGCCAGAGTGAATACCCATTGTACTGGATTCAGCAAGTGGATTTTTCGTTAATGTTTGTAAAATGACCCCAGATGCAGCAAGAGCACCTCCAGCTAAAATGGCAATTACGGCCCTAGGTAATCGAAGCATAATTAAAGTTTGATGCTCTAGTGATTGGTTCGGTGAGATAAGAGCATCAATAATCATACTATAGGAAATGTTTGCTTGACCTTGTCCGATATGAATAAAGAAAAGGAGGAGCAAGAGAGCTGCTCCTCCTCCGAATACAAGACTTGCTCGAAGTGTATGTTGTAGGCTATTCATTGTGTAATCACTTCTTCGCTGTCATTACATCTGCTACTTGTGTTGCTAAAGATGTTGCAGACTCAGGACCACCGAAAATCCAAGTGTCGCCTTTTAATTTATACATTTTGTTTTCTTTTTTGAACTTTAATTCTTCCCAAGCAGGGTTGCCTTTTAGTTGAGTGTCAAAAATGTTATCTTCATCCGCTACAATGTAAATGAAGTTTGAATCTTGTACACTTTGTAATGATTCTACAGTTGTTTGTTTGAAACCATCTGGCTCAGATTTTCCTGCTTCAAAAGTATTTGTTAAACCTAATTTTTTTGTAACTTGTAAAGCTAAAGAATTGTCAGTTAAGATACGGAATGTTGGTACGTTTTTAGCAGTAAATGCTTGTGCCATTGCGATGTTTTTATCTTTTAAGTCTGCTTTCTCAATTTTTGCTTTTGCATCAGCGAAGGCTTTATCCATATCAGCTAATACTTTTTTACCTTCTTCTTCTTTTCCAACTGCTTTTGCAATTTGTTTAAATGTTTCTGTCATTTCAGCAAAGTGATCGTTATTGCTTGTTGATGGATCAAACATAACTGTTGGTGCAATTTGCTCTAATTCATTTTTAATTGCTTTACTACGGAATGAAGCTGTGATAATTAAATCTGGTTTTAAACGGCTAATTTCTTCTAAGTTTGGTTGTTGACGTGTCCCTACATCTACAACATCTTTACTTGGTTTTGTTTTTGTATTTACCCATTTATTATAATTCTTAATGTCTGCCATCCCTACTGGCTGAACACCAAGTGCTAATAAGTCTTCTGAATATACCCACTCAAGTACAACTACTTTTTTCGCTGGTTTATCTAACTTTGTTTCCCCTTCAGCGTGTTTAATTGTTATAGCTTGATTTTTATTGTCCGCTTTTGTTTCCTTTTTCTCCTCTTTTTGCTGTCCGCATCCAACAGCGAATAGAAGAACTACTATGAAAATACTGAGAATTTTCTTCATCTTCTGCCCCCAAATTAAGTGTTTTTTGTAACTAGCACCATAAGTGAAAATGGTTATCAATTACAACACCCAAATCATACTATGAGGATAATTTAAGTGTCAATATTTTTTTAAAATTTTGAATAAAAATAACAAGTTATACGGATTTTTATATATTATAGTTGCTATTTATGAAGAATCAGCCTCTTTACTAAAAAGATTGGCGAATGTGGAAAGTTTAAATGGGAACTTGTCTGTGTACGAAAGCGTAATGTGTATGGTTAATAATCTGTGGAGATGGGGCGAAAGTACAAGCAAAAGGAGAGTGAATCGCATGTAATAATTACTAGAATGTATGGAGGAAATCTGTGTTTTATCCCCCACTAGGCTAAGTATTTCTTTGTTATTTAGATAGGTGTTTTTTGATTCGGTGATTGCGCTAAAAAGATCGAATGTAAAGGAAGTGATCAACATGTCTTCATGGAGCAATAACATAAATGGATATTGTGGGTGTAATAATCAAAATGGTGTACATGTTGATTCATGCTGTTTTAGTTGCGATGGGACAGTTCCTAAGGTTGGTCCAACCGGTCCGACGGGAGCGACAGGAATAACAGGAGCAACAGGCTCAACGGGAGCGACAGGAGTAACAGGCGACACAGGGGCAACGGGAGCGACAGGAATAACAGGAGCAACAGGCCCAACGGGAGTGACAGGAGTAACAGGAGCGACGGGAGTAACAGGCGATACAGGTCCAACGGGAGCGACAGGAATAACAGGAGCAACAGGCCCAACGGGAGTGACAGGAATAACAGGGGCAACGGGTCCAACAGGAGCAACAGGTGGCACAGGCCCAACGGGGGCGACAGGAGTAACAGGCGACACAGGGGCAACGGGAGCGACAGGGATAACAGGAGCAACAGGCGATACAGGGGCAACGGGAGCGACAGGCCCAACAGGCACAAGTATAACGGCAACATACGCATTTGCAAATAATACGTCGGGAACAGCAATATCGGTACTACTAGGTGGAACAAATGTCCCGCTTCCAAACAATCAGAATATCGGTCCAGGTATTACAGTGTCTGGGGGGAACACAGTATTTACGGTTGCAAATGCAGGGAACTATTATATTTCATATACAATTAATATAACCGCTTCATTATTAGTTAGTTCACGAATTACAATTAATGGGGCACCGCTTGCTGGGACTATTAATTCTCCTGCATTAGCAACGACATCATTTAGTGCGACAATTATTACGACCCTTGCGGCGGGGAGTGCAATTAGTTTGCAATTATTTGGTTTGTTAGCTGTTGCGACATTATCAACAACTACCCCAGGAGCGGTATTAACGATTATAAGATTAAGTTAATGACAAACTCTCTTACTCTTTTAAGATTAGGAGAGTTTCTACATATAATAAGAAGTTAATGAAGTAAAGCATAGTTATAAAAAAGTCAGAATATTATGATTGTAACGCTATGGTGACTATAATATAATGAAAATAACCATCATGAATGAACATTCATTTATCCCGCATTAACGGGCAGTAAGATCCCGCCTCAAAATTCAGCGAAAGTAAAGAAGTTAGCTGGGTGATTAACTGCCCGTAAAATCCCGATTGGTGTGGGCTAATAATCAGTGGGGCTGAAAAATCCCCACTGATTAAAGTTTCACTTTATTTTTTATGTATTTGAAGGGGGAATGAAGGTGGAAAAAACATGGTTGAAAAGTTATCCGGAGGAAATTCCTAGTACGATTTCTTATGATATTCAGCCACTTCATGGATATGTAGAACAGATGGCTTCTCGCTACCCAGAAAAGAAAGCGCTTCACTTTTTAGGGAAGGATATTACGTTTTCGGACTTCCATGATAAGGTGAAGAGGTTTGCAAATTATCTTCAAAAGCTCGGTGTGGAAAAGGGTGATCGAGTTGCTATTATGTTGCCGAATTGTCCGCAAGCTGTAATTGGTTATTACGGTACATTACTTGCGGGAGGTATCGTAGTACAAACCAATCCACTGTATACAGAAAGGGAATTAGAATATCAGCTTCATGACTCGGGAGCAAAAGTAATTCTTTGTCTCGATTTAGTGTTTCCAAGAGTAACGAATGTTCAATCTGCTACAAAAATTGAGCATATTATCGTAACTCGTATTGCAGACTTTTTACCATTCCCTAAAAATCTATTGTATCCATTTGTGCAGAAAAAACAGTCGAATTTAGTTGTGAAAGTATCAGAGAGTGAAACGATTCATCTTTGGAATTCAGTAGAAAAAGAAGTGAATACGAATGTTGAGGTGCCTTGTGATCCTGAAAATGATCTAGCTCTTTTACAGTACACAGGAGGAACAACCGGATTTCCAAAAGGAGTTATGTTAACGCATAAAAACCTCGTTTCTAACACTTTGATGGGAGTGCATTGGTTATATAATTGTAACGAAGGTGAAGAAGTCGTCCTTGGGGTTCTTCCATTTTTCCATGTTTATGGTATGACAGCTGTTATGAATTTAAGTATTATGCAAGGATACAAAATGGTCCTTATTCCAAAGTTTGATATGAAAATGATTTTTGAAGCGATTAAGAAGCATAAAGTGACATTGTTTCCAGGGGCTCCAACTATTTATATCGCTCTTTTAAATAGCCCGCTTTTAAAAGAATACGATATTTCTTCTATTCGTGCTTGTATTAGTGGATCAGCACCACTGCCAGTAGAAGTACAGGAAAAGTTCGAAAAAGTTACAGGTGGTAAACTAGTAGAGGGATATGGTTTAACAGAATCATCTCCGGTTACACATAGTAATTTTTTATGGGAAAAGCGAGTGCCGGGTAGCATTGGAGTTCCGTGGCCAGATACAGAGGCAATCATTATGTCACTTGAAACTGGTGAGGCATTACCACCAGGAGAAATAGGGGAAATTGTAGTGAAAGGTCCTCAAATTATGAAAGGATACTGGAATAAGCCAGAGGAAACAGCGGCTGTATTGCAAGATGGCTGGCTCCATACAGGTGACGTTGGATACATGGATGAAGATGGATTCTTCTATGTAAAAGATCGCAAGAAAGATATGATTGTCGCGAGTGGATTTAATGTGTATCCTCGTGAAGTTGAAGAAGTATTATATGAGCATGAAAAAGTGCAAGAAGTAGTGACAATTGGAGTTCCAGATCCGTACAGAGGAGAGACAGTTAAAGCATTTGTTGTGTTAAAAGAAGGTACGGAGTGCTCTGAGGAAGAATTAAATCAGTTTGCACGTAAATATTTAGCGGCTTATAAAGTGCCGAAAGTATATGAGTTTAGAGATGAATTGCCGAAAACGACAGTAGGGAAAATTTTACGCCGTGTTTTAATGGATGAAGAGAAGAGAAAGAATGAGGATGAGCAAACGGGCTAAGGCCCTTTCTTTTTGAAAAAATAGGATTGACACTTTTCTAAATAGTCAGTATTATAAGAATATGAATGACTATTCATTCAGTCATCTTCTTGAAGGGGACAGTAAAGTGAAGAAAAATAGACCGAAATACAATCAAATTATTGATGCGGCAGTCATTGTGATTGCGGAGAATGGGTACCACCAAGCGCAAGTTTCTAAAATCGCAAAGCAAGCTGGGGTAGCTGATGGCACGATTTATTTATATTTTAAAAATAAAGAAGATATATTAATATCCTTATTCCAAGAGAAGATGGGAGATTTTGTCGAAACAATTCGTCAAAAAACAGCAGGAATTGAAAGCGCTGTATCGAAGTTATTCATGTTGGTAGAAACGCACTTCTTGCTGTTGTCACAAAATGATCCCCTTGCTATCGTTACGCAATTAGAGCTCAGGCAGTCCAATCAAGACTTGCGCCTTAAAATAAATGAAGTATTAAAAGGCTACTTACAAGTTATGGATGAGATTTTAGAGACTGGTATAAAACAAGGTGAATTTCAAGCAGATTTAAATGTTCGCGTGGCAAGACAAATGATCTTTGGAACAGTAGATGAAGTTGTGACCAATTGGGTAATGAGCGATCATAAGTATGATCTGGTCGCACTTTCAAAAACGGTACATGGGCTACTCATTGCAGCTTGTGGTTATCGTCAATAATGGGAGGGATCATGTTGAAATTCCTATCTGTAAGAGTTGAAGATCATATCGCGGTGGCGACGTTAAATCATGCACCAGCAAATGCGATGTCTTCACAAGTTATGCATGACGTTACTGAATTAATTGATCAAGTGGAAAAGGATGATAACATTCGTGTTGTTGTTATTCACGGTGAAGGACGTTTCTTCTCAGCAGGAGCAGATATTAAAGAATTTACATCTGTTACTGAAGCGAAGCAAGCAACAGAATTAGCACAGCTTGGACAAGTTACGTTTGAGCGTGTTGAAAAATGTTCAAAACCAGTTATTGCGGCAATTCATGGAGCGGCACTGGGCGGCGGCCTTGAGTTTGCTATGTCTTGCCACATGCGCTTTGCAACTGAAAGTGCAAAACTTGGTTTACCTGAATTAACACTTGGATTAATTCCTGGCTTTGCAGGTACACAGCGCTTACCACGTTATGTTGGGAAAGCAAAAGCTTGTGAAATGATGTTAACAAGTACACCAATTACTGGTGCAGAAGCATTGAAATGGGGACTTGTTAACGGATTGTTCTCTGAAGAATCACTTTTAGATGATACGCTTAAAGTCGCAAAACAAATTGCTGGAAAAAGTCCAGCAACAACTCGTGCTGTACTAGAGTTATTGCAAACGACCAAATCGTCTCATTACTATGAAGGTGTACAACGTGAATCACAAATTTTTGGTGAAGTATTTACGAGTGAAGATGGAAGAGAAGGTGTAGCTGCATTTTTAGAAAAGCGTAAACCTTCATTTAGTGGCAGGTAGTTCAATTATTTTTTTAATATAAATTAACAGAAAATTAAAATTGATAGAATCTTTCTGAAAAACAAGGGGGTAAATGGAATGAACATCTACGTACTCATGAAACGAACATTTGATACAGAAGAAAAAATCGTAATTAAAAACGGTGCAATTTACGATGGCGAAGCGGAATTCATCATCAACCCTTACGATGAATATGCAATTGAAGAAGCAATTCAAGTAAGAGACGCACAAGGTGGAGAAGTTACAGTTGTAACAGTCGGTGGCGAAGATAGTGAGAAAGAACTTCGTACTGCATTAGCGATGGGCTGTGATAAAGCGGTATTAATTAATATTGAAGATGATGTAGAAAATGGTGACCAGTTCACGACAGCAAAAGTGCTTGCTGAATATTTAAAAGATAAAGATGCAGATCTAATTTTAGGTGGAAACGTTGCAATTGATGGTGCATCTGGACAAGTAGGTCCACGCGTAGCTGAAGCGTTAAATATTCCGTATGTAACGACAATTACAAAACTTGAAATTGACGGTACAAATGTGAAGATTGAGCGTGATGTTGAAGGTGATACAGAAGTGATTGCAACTTCATTACCAGTGTTAGTAACAGCACAGCAAGGTTTAAATGAACCTCGTTATCCATCGCTTCCAGGTATTATGAAAGCGAAGAAAAAGCCACTAGAAGAATTAGAATTAGATGATTTAGATTTAGAAGAAGATGATGTGGAAGCAAAGACAAAAACAATTGAAATCTATTTGCCTCCTAAGAAAGATGCAGGAAAAGTGTTACAAGGCGAGCTGCAAGATCAAGTAAAAGAACTTGTATCGTTGCTCCATACAGAAGCGAAAGTAATCTAATAAAATACGAAATTATATATGCAGGAGGGAAAATCTATGGCTCGTAAAGTATTAGTAATGGGTGAAGTTCGTGATGGATCGCTACGTAACGTTTCGTTTGAAGCGGTAGCAGCAGCAAAAACAATTGCAGAAGGCGGTGAAGTAGTAGGTCTTCTAGTTGGAGACAGCGTTGCCTCTTTTGCAAATGAATTGATTCATTACGGTGCAGATCGCGTTGTGACAGTTGAAAATGATAAATTAAAATCATATACATCTGATGGTTATGCACAAGCGTTTTTAGCTGTACATGCTGAAGAAAATCCAGAAGGTATTGTCTTTGGACATACAGCACTTGGTAAAGATTTATCACCAAAATTAGCAGCGAAGCTTGAAGCTGGTTTAGTTTCTGACGTAACTGCTTTAGAGGTTGAAGGTGGAAATGTTATCTTCACTCGTCCGATTTACTCTGGTAAAGCATTCGAGAAGAAGATTGTAACAGACGGCATCTTATTTGCGACAGTGCGTCCAAATAACATTGCAACTCTGGAAAAAGATGAGTCTCGCAGCGGTGACGTATCTTCTATTACAGTTGATGTGAAAGATTTACGTACAATCATTCAGGATGTTGTCCGTAAAACAGCAGAAGGTGTTGATCTTTCTGAAGCGAAAGTTATTATCGCTGGCGGACGCGGTGTGAAGAGTGAAGAAGGATTTAAACCATTAAAAGAGTTAGCTGACGTACTAGGCGGCGCTGTTGGGGCATCTCGTGGTGCTTGTGACGCTGAATACTGTGAGTACTCATTACAAATTGGTCAAACTGGTAAAGTTGTTACGCCAGACTTATACATTGCATGTGGTATTTCTGGTGCGATTCAGCATTTAGCAGGTATGTCTAACTCAAAAATAATCGTTGCGATTAATAAAGATCCAGAAGCAAGTATCTTCAAAGTAGCTGACTACGGTATTGTCGGTGACTTGTTCGAAGTTGTACCTCTTTTAACAGAAGAGTTTAAAAAGTTAAAAGTACATTCATGATTTAAGTACCCTTGAGTTCCAAGTGAAGTACCCCTATATATAGAAAAAGGTGAGAGATCCCCTGTCTCTCATCTTTTTAGTATTTAATCCGTATTTTTATATAGTATAAAGGAACATTTTTTTGTTACAATACATAACGATACATATTATTCGCCACGTATATAAGTTAATGATATACTCTTGGTAGAATATACTTGAAGGAGGAAATAAAATGGCAATTGTAAACGCAAATGACCAAAGCTTCGCAGCTGAAACTAGCGAAGGTGTTGTATTATTAGATTTCTGGGCACCTTGGTGTGGACCTTGTAAAATGATCGCTCCTGTATTAGAGGAAATCGATGCAGAATTAGGCGAAAAAGTAAAAGTAGTAAAAGTAGATGTTGATGAAAACCAAGAAACTGCTCGTCAATTCGAAGTAATGAGTATTCCAGCTCTTTTCGTATTAAAAGACGGTAAAGTAGTTGATCAAGCGTTAGGTTACAAACCGAAAGAAGCGTTAGTAGAATTAGTTTCTAAACACTTCTAAAATAAAAAAAGCTACCAAATGGTAGCTTTTTTTATTTTCTTTTTTAGATCCTTTCCGTTACAATAAAGGAACGTATGTTGGGTGTTTTGGCATAGTATGTTTTCAAGTGAAAATAAAAATGCTAAGCATGTAGAAATGGAGGGAGACGAGTGCACGAACATTTGAAAGAAAAGTTGGCTATTTTACCAGATCAACCTGGTTGTTATTTAATGAAAGATAAGCAAGGAACGGTTATATATGTCGGAAAGGCAAAAGTGCTTAAAAATCGTGTGCGCTCGTACTTTACTGGTTCACATGATGGGAAAACACTGCGGCTTGTAGGAGAAATTGTTGATTTTGAATATATTGTAACCTCTTCGAATTTAGAAGCACTTATTTTAGAGTTAAATCTAATTAAAAAATATGATCCGAAATATAATATTCAATTAAAAGATGATAAAACATATCCTTTTATTAAAATTACAGCGGAGAAACAACCGCGCTTACTCATTACTCGAAATGTAAAAAAGGATAAAGGAAAGTATTTTGGTCCTTATCCAAATGCACAATCTGCTCATGAAACGAAAAAACTGCTAGATCGTATGTATCCACTTCGGAAATGCACGAATATGCCAGATAAAGTTTGTTTGTATTATCATATGGATCAATGTCTAGCGCCTTGTGTGAAAGAAGTGACGGAAGAACAAAATAAAGAAATTGTAGATGAAATTATTAAGTTTTTAAATGGTGGGCATAAAGAAGTTCGTTCAGAATTAGAAATAAAAATGTATGAGGCCTCAGAGAAACTAGAGTTTGAACGTGCAAAAGAGTTGCGTGATCAAATTGCTCATATTGATGCGATTATGGAAAAACAAAAGATGATTATGAGTGACTTAGTGGATCGCGATGTGTTTGGATATGCAGTGGATAAAGGATGGATGTGTGTTCAAGTTTTCTTCGTTCGAAAAGGCAAGCTAATTGAACGTGATGTTTCTATGTTTCCGATTTACGATGAACCAGAAGAGGGCTTTTTAACGTTTATCGGCCAATTTTATGAAAACAGTAGTCATTTTAAGCCGAAGGAAATTGTCGTTCCAGGAAGTATAGACTCGGAATTAGTAGAGCGCTTTTTAGAAGTGGAAGCGACACAGCCGAAACGTGGTAAGAAAAAAGACCTTGTAGAATTAGCAAATAAAAACGCAAAAATTGCTCTTGAAGAGAAGTTTTACTTAATCGAACGTGATGAAGAACGAACGATTAAAGCGGTAGATCATTTAGGGAAGCAGCTTGGAATTGAAACACCGTATCGTATTGAAGCGTTTGATAACTCAAATATTCAAGGAACAAATCCCGTTTCTGCAATGATTGCTTTTATCGATGGGAAACCAGCGAAGAAAGAATATAGGAAATATAAAATTAAAACGGTTCAAGGGCCAGATGATTATGAGTCTATGAGGGAAGTTGTGAGACGCCGTTATACAAGGGCGCTTAAAGAAAATTTACCTTTACCGGATTTGATTATTATTGATGGCGGAAAAGGCCACTTGGCGGCTGCAAGTGATATTTTAGAGGATGAGCTCGGATTATATATTCCGATGGCAGGTCTTGTAAAAGATGACAAACATAAAACCTCCCATTTAATTATTGGAGATCCCCCGGAACCTGTGGTGCTTGAGAGAAATAGCCAAGAATTTTATTTATTGCAGCGTATTCAAGACGAGGTGCATCGATTTGCGATTACATTCCATCGTCAATTACACGGGAAATCTGTCATTCAATCAGCATTGGATGACATTCCAGGAATCGGTGATAAACGGAAAAAGGTATTGTTAAAACATTTTGGTTCATTAAAGAAGATGAAAGAAGCTTCTGTAGCAGAATTTGTCGAAGCAGGTATGCCAAAAAATGTTGCAGAGACGATTTATACGTATTTAACAGATAAGAAGACGTTGTAGTTTACAATGTCTTCTATTTTTTGTTATAATTTCTGAAGATTTAAAATAAATTGACGTGAATGAAAATACAAAAAAGTCAACTAAACTGATATGTCTAGTTGACTGTAGGTAATGCTTACACTTCAATGAGATCTTTTATATCCCATTTCACAAGAAATGTAATAGAGTCAGAACGTTTTTTCTTTTCTTCATATGACTCTGCAACGACGTTCCGTTGCTTTTGAATTTGTTCAGCGATGAATCCAGCTTCTAGTTGATAAGAAGAATGCCTTTTTTGTTTTTGACGTTCTGCAATGAGTGTGCCTTTAAGTTGGAACTGCATTTCACGACGCTTATGTTCAATAATGCTTAAAGTGCCCCAGCCAGCCTTTTCAAAGAACTGAATGACTTCTTCAATTGTTTCTAGCGGATATTTTCTTGCAAGGTTTCTACCAGACCAGTATAAAATACCATCTAAATCGTTGCCGATTAAATCAGGTAGTAATTCTTCACGTAGCAATTCATAAGCGAAGGCGTTCAATGAAACATCTTCTAAAGATGTTATATCGATTGTATTTTTACTCACAATATTCCCCTCTTTCTATAGGGATTATTATATAACATTTTTCATTTATAAAAACAGATTTTTCTTTAGGGAAATCTCAATATCTGAGAAGAAAAAAAGAATTGGCAAATTATATGCAAATTATGTATACGTTTTCTTGACGCTTCGACAAAAATAGGGGTAAAATGAACTTGTTATCAAATTATGCTGAAATATTTCGAATAATTTTTTCAGTTTTTCTTATGCCAATAGTGAAAAAACATTATTGTTATAAATTAATCTGAAAACAGCAGTCAAACATTCAAGGGGGTAATGGGGACATGAAAGGCCGCGAGTATACGTTTCGTAAGTGGCACTCATTAATGGGGGTCATCCCGGTTGGTGTCTTTTTGACGCAACATCTAATTGTAAACAACTTTGCAACAAGAGGAGCAGAGGCTTTTAACAAAGCTGCAGGCTTTATGGAGCTCCTTCCATTCCGGTATGCGCTAGAAATTTTCATCATCTTTTTACCGATACTGTACCATGCTATATATGGCTTATATATTGCATTTACAGCTAAGAACAATGCGGTTTCTTACGGTTATTTCCGTAACTGGATGTTCGTCTTCCAAAGAATTTCAGGTATCGTTACGCTGATTTTCATTTCTTGGCACGTCTGGGAAACTCGTATTCAAGCAATGTTAGGTAAAGAGGTAAACTATGATATGATGGCAGATATTTTAAACAATCCAGCTATGTTTGCATTCTACTTAGTTGGTGTTGTTTCAACAATTTTCCACTTTGCAAATGGACTATGGACATTCTGCATCAGCTGGGGAATTACAGTATCTCCACGTTCACAAAGAATCTCTACTTATGTAACATTAGCTATTTTCTTAGGTCTATCTTATGTAGGTGTGAGTGCATTATTAGCGTTCATCGATCCACAGCTAGCAAATCAGTAAGGAGTGGGAGAGCATGAAAGGGAAACTTATAGTAGTCGGCGGTGGCTTGGCTGGCTTAATGGCAACGATTAAAGCGGCAGAAGCAGGAGTGAATGTTGAACTGTTTTCTTTAGTACCAGTAAAACGTTCACATTCTGTATGTGCTCAGGGCGGAATTAACGGTGCCGTAAATACGAAAGGTGAAGGGGATTCTCCATGGATCCACTTTGACGATACAATTTATGGTGGGGACTTCTTAGCGAACCAACCACCAGTTAAAGCAATGTGTGAAGCAGCACCTGGTATCATTCATTTAATGGACCGTATGGGTGTTATGTTCAACCGTACGGAAGAAGGACTTCTTGATTTCCGTCGATTTGGTGGAACACAACATCACCGTACAGCATTCGCTGGTGCAACAACTGGACAGCAATTACTTTACGCATTAGATGAGCAAGTACGTCGTCATGAAGTAGCAGGACTTGTAACGAAATATGAAGGTTGGGATTTCTTACGAGCTGTTGTTGATGATGAAGGTGTGTGCCGAGGAATCGTTGCACAAGACTTACAAACTATGGAGATTAAAAGTTTCGGAGCTGATGCCGTGATTATGGCAACAGGGGGCCCTGGTATCATTTTCGGAAAATCAACAAACTCCATTATTAATACAGGTACAGCAGCGTCTGCTGTATATCAGCAAGGCGCATATTATGCAAATGGTGAGTTCATTCAAATTCACCCAACGGCAATTCCAGGAGACGATAAATTACGTCTTATGAGTGAATCTGCACGTGGTGAAGGTGGACGTGTTTGGACATATAAAGATGGTAAGCCATGGTACTTCTTAGAAGAAAAATATCCGGCTTACGGAAACCTTGTACCTCGTGATATCGCAACGCGTGAAATCTTTGATGTTTGCGTAGAGCAAAAACTAGGTATTAACGGTGAAAACATGGTGTACTTAGATCTTTCTCATAAAGATCCGAAAGAACTAGATATTAAACTTGGTGGAATCATTGAAATCTATGAGAAATTTACAGGTGATGATCCTCGTAAACTACCAATGAAAATCTTCCCAGCTGTTCACTATTCAATGGGCGGACTATGGGTTGACTATAAGCAAATGACGAGTATTCCAGGTTTATTTGCAGCAGGTGAGTGTGATTATTCTATGCACGGTGGTAACCGCCTTGGTGCAAACTCACTATTATCAGCAATTTATGGTGGTATGGTAGCAGGACCAAACGCAATTGAATATATGAAAGGTCTTTCTAAATCATCAGATGCTGTTTCGTCTACTGTATATGAGCAAAATGAATTAATCGAAACAGAGAAATTTAACAATATTTTAACGATGGATGGTAATGAAAATGCATATGTTCTTCATAAAGAGCTTGGAGAATGGATGACAGATAACGTTACAGTAGTTCGTGAAAATAAAAAGTTATTAGAAACAGATGCGAAAATTGAAGAGTTAATGGCTCGTTACAAACGTATTAACATTAACGATACAGCGAGATGGAGTAACCAAGGTGCTTCATTTACACGTCAACTTGCAAATATGTTTGAGTTAGCACGTGTTATTACAATTGGCGCATATAACCGTAATGAGAGCCGCGGGGCGCATTACAAACCTGAATTCCCAAATCGTGATGATGCAAACTTCTTAAAAACTACGATGGCAAAATTTGAAGGAGAAGGAAATGCACCAGCATTCCATTACGAAGACGTTGATGTTTCATTAATTAAACCACGTAAACGTGATTATTCTTCAAAACATGATGTAGCTGCTAAGGGTGAAGAGAAGGGGGATAAACAACATGTCTGAGAAAACAATCCGCCTCATCATTACGAGACAAGATGGACCAGATGCACAAGCGTTTGACCAAGAGTTTGAAATTCCATATCGTCCGAATATGAATATTATTTCGGCGCTTATGGAAATTCGTCGTAATCCTGTTGATTCAAAAGGGAATCAAACAACTCCGATTGCATGGGATATGAACTGCTTAGAGGAAGTATGCGGAGCATGTTCAATGGTTATTAACGGAAAGCCACGTCAATCATGTACGGCTCTTATTGATCAATTAGAACAGCCAATTCGCTTAAAGCCGATGAAGACATTCCCAGTTGTACGTGATTTACAAGTTGACCGCAGTCGCATGTTTAATGCTCTAAAACGCGTTAAAGCTTGGATTCCAATTGATGGTACGTATGACCTAGGTCCAGGACCAAGAATGCCTGAGAAAAAGCGTCAATGGGCTTATGAGCTTTCAAAATGTATGACATGTGGTGTTTGCTTAGAATCATGTCCAAACGTAAACAGTAAGTCTGACTTTATTGGACCAGCGCCGTTATCACAAGCTCGCTTATTCAACTCACATCCAACGGGTGAAATGCATAAAGCAGATCGCTTACGTGCAATTATGGGAGATGGAGGACTAGCGAACTGTGGTAACTCTCAAAACTGTGTGCAATCATGTCCGAAGGGTATTCCTTTAACAACTTCAATTGCGGCATTAAACCGTGATACAACAATTCAATCGTTCAAAGATTTCTTTGGTAGCGATAATAACTATTAATAAATATTGCCTCTTCATCTTGAAGGGGCAATATTTATAACTGTATTTTTCAGTTTATTCTGTTTTTTTGAGAGGAAGAGGAGATAACGTTGAAGAGAATTTCTTATATTGAAGACTTCGAGAAATGGGAAAGTGGTTTTTTATTTTACAATCCTGTAAAGGTTCGTTTTGGTGAAGTAGATATGTTTGGACATGTAAATAATGTCGTTGCTTTTACTTATTTTGAAGAAGCTCGTATCGCGTTGTTTAAAGAACTTGGATTTATGCAAGAGTGGACACATACATCATCAGACACGATGATCGTTGTTGCGGATTTACAATGTAATTTTATTAAGCAAATATATTATGATGAACAGTTGAAGGTGTATGTAAAGGCAGGATCGGTTGGGAATTCTTCTTTGGATTTACATTATATGGTGAAGAATGCAGAAGGAGAGGTTTGTTTAGTAGGTCGTGGAATGATGGTTCAAGCGTCGAAAAAAACAGGAAGAGGCGAACCGTGGCCTGAAGAATGGAAGAAGAAATTACTACAATGATAGAGTGAAAGAAAAATAAGAGAGCAATTTGCTCTCTTATTTTTTGTCTTCCATTGCTTCTTCTAATGTTAAGTGATGTTTATATAGGTATGTAGCGTATGGATTACCAACGTAGCGTAAGTGCCATGGTTCATATGCATATTCTGTTGTATCTGTTTTATCTTCTAAGTAACGAATGACAAAGCCGAATTTATGAGCGTGTTCCGCGACCCAGTTTCCTTCTGCTGTCTCTCCGAAGATAGGCTCTAATTGAAATTTAGCTGTTTTTGAACTAATATCCATTGCTAAACCCGTTTGGTGTTCACTTGTACCAGGAATTGCGCTTACTGAATTAGCTTCAGCTTTTCCTTGACGTCTAACGTATGTATCATGCAACGATTTTTGACGTTTGTATGAACGATAACCAGACACAGCTGTAAGATCAATCCCTTCTTTTTTTGCAGCTTTGAACATGTTTTCAAGTGCTTCTGCAGCATCTTTGCGTAGTAGCGTTTTTTCTTTATCTTTTGGACTAGTGAATGGTACGTTTGGTCTTGTTAAGTCTTCAGGAGTGTATCCATCTGGTAGTTTTCGATGTTTATTAATTAAGACAAGATTAGATTTTGGATTTGTTACAACTGAAAAGTCATTGTCTATTTGCTTTGCATTATGATCAGCTTTTGGAAAAGCAGGAATCTCTTCTTTTGGGTGGTTATTATGTTTTTGACTTTCGACAGCTTTCGCTTCATTATGTAGTGGTGATTTAGAACCAAAGTAAGCGAAAGATGTGATACCGATTACAATAGTAGTGGCAGAAATAATTATTATCTTTTTCATAATGCCTTGTAATCACAGTCCCTTCTTAATAAAATATGTATCTTTTTTTATTATAAGTCTAGTTTGTTGGAAAAGAAATATAAGAGTCATAACGTAATAGAAATGCAAAGAAAATGTCAGAAAATGTGTGAATTTGTAGTATTTTTTTATATAATTCATTTCTTATCTTTCATGAATTGCATTTTTTATGTAATATATATACATAAGAAGATGTAGCGATTATCGAGAATAAAGAACTTCTTGTATAGACTAGGAGTGAATGGGAATGGATTTTGCAACAATTATTGGACTTATTTTAGGATTTTTAGCAGTGGTAGTAGGGATGGTCGTCAAGGGCGCTGACGTAACAGCCTTATTAAATCCTGCCGCAGCATTAATTATTTTTATCGGTACATTTGCTGCAGTATGTATTGCATTTCCGATGAATCAACTAAAAAGGGTTCCAAAACTATTTAAAGTTCTTTTTGGTTCAAATAAAAAGGATTTAAGTTATGAACAGTTGCTAGAATTATTTGTTCATTGGACATCTGAAAGTAGAAAATACGGTATTTTGTCTTTAGAGCAACAATTAGACAAAATTCAAGATGAATTTCTTTTGCGCGGTATGAAATTTGTGATTGATGGCGTATCCGCAGAAGATTTAGAGCAAATTTTGGAATCTGAATTAGAGGCAATTGAAGAAAGACATGCAAAGGGAGCTGCTATTTTTTCACAAGCTGGTACGTATGCACCGACATTAGGAGTTTTAGGTGCTGTTATCGGTCTTGTAGCTGCGCTTGGTAACTTAACTGATATTGAAAAGTTAGGTCATGCTATTTCGGGTGCATTTATTGCAACGATTTTTGGTATTTTTTCAGGGTATGTATTATGGCATCCATTTGCAAATAAGTTAAAGCAAAAATCTTCAGCTGAAATTGAGAAAAAACGTTTAATCATTGATTGTTTATTAATGTTACAAGAAGGTACATATCCGTTTATTATGAAGAACCGCATTTTAGGTGCACTTTCTGCAACTGAGCGTAAAAAGCTAGAAAAAGGAGCAGAAAAAAATGCGGAGTAAGAAAAATAGAAGAGGCAAAAAGAAAAAACATGATGAGCATATCGATGAAACGTGGTTAATCCCATATTCTGATATGTTAACGTTGTTATTTGCATTGTTTATCGTTTTATTCGCAATGAGTAGTATAGATGCTGCGAAGTTTAAACAGATGGCAGTTGCTTTTCGAAGTGAATTAGCCGGGGGAACAGGTAACAAAGAATTTTTAAGTGATCAAAAGCCAAATGATGAAAAAGAATTATCGGCAAGTAGCCTTGAGGCAGAACAAGCAAAAAAACAAGAAGAAGCTAGAGCTAAAGAAAAAAAAGAGATGGATGAATTGAAAGCATTACAAAAAAAGATTGATCAATATATTAATGAAAAACAATTATCCTCTTCTTTTCAAACTAAATTAACTGAAAAGGGATTAATGGTGACAATATTAGAAAATATACTGTTTGATTCGGGGAAAGCAGATGTGAAATTAGAATCTTTAGGGATTGCAAAAGAAATGTCTAGCTTACTTGTTTCAGCGTCACCTCGTGAAATTACAGTATCCGGTCATACGGATAATGTCCCTATTGCCAATGCACAGTTTGCGTCGAATTGGGAATTAAGTACGCAGCGGGCAGTTAATTTTATGCAAGTATTACTGCAAAATAAAGAATTACAACCAGAAAAATTTAGTGCGATTGGTTACGGAGAATACCGTTCGATTGCTCCAAACGATACACAAGAAGGAAAGGCAAAGAATAGACGTGTGGAAGTATTTATCTTGCCTTTAACAGAGAAAGCAAAATAAAGAGGATGGCGAATGCCATCCTCTTTATTTTACTTCAAATGATTTTAAGTTGTCGCGACGGATTTTATCTTTTTCTGCATCTGATTTTTTGAAATCATAATCATATAAAGCGCCTTCCCAATCGCCATACATTGGATTCGGGAAAATAATGAATTTCTCACCAAATTGTACTTTTGAATCTTCTACTGTTTGGTTACGATCTTTTACAGATTTTCCATCAAAACCTGTGAAATCAGATAAGTTATCACCGAAGAATAAGACAATATCATGAGTTTGAGAAACGAGTTCACGGCGTTTTTCTTTTCCTTTTTCTTTCGGATCTTGTAGTAATATATGTTCTTTCGTTGCTTGAGGAGCACCTACACGCTCAAGATTTTTAATTGTTGCATCTAGTTGGTTCGTTTTACGATTTGAGATATAGTAAATATCTACACCTTTAGACTCTGTATATTTTAAGAAATCAATTGCGCCTGGAAGGGCTTCAGCCTCAGCTTTGTTAATCCAATCATCCCATTTGTAAGGATAACCTTTGCCTGTTTTTACGCTCATTGCTTGATGAGGACTGTTATCTAAAACAGTTTCGTCTAAATCAAGTACGATAGCAGGTTTTTTCTCTGTCCCTTTTGCAAGAACTGCATCAAGTTTTAATTGACCAATGTTGTACCCTTGGTAGTAAAGTGCTTTCGTTTCACCGGCTGTTTGATACCATAAATCAGCCATTAATTGTTGTTCTGTTAATTTTACTTTCTCTTCTTTCGCCACTGTTTTCTCTGGTGTTCCTGAACATGCTACAAGTGATGTAGATAGAACCGCTACAGATAATAAAGTGGTAATGCCCCTCTTCATCTTCATATGTATCCTCCTTGATGTTAGAAAATCATTTTATATTATATATTAAAATATAATATTTTTATATGAACATTTGCATATTGTCTTTTATATATATAGTAGTATGTCCTATATTAGAAAGATGAGCAAAATAATAACAGTTGTTTTGACAAGTTTAATTGTCGAAATGACAATTATAATTGACAAAGAGCGCTTTATTATTTACAATTTTAACTAAATAGAACAAATGATGGATTAATGACGGTGTTTACATATAAGAGGATGAAGTGTAGCGCTATATTTTGTCTTGAATAAACATAGTCTTTGAAAGAGAGTACGAATGATACTAAAAGGGAGGCTTTAAACTTTGAGTTTACAAATTCAAAACTTAACGAAACAATTTGGGGAATCAAAAGCTGTTAACGGTTTACAAATTTCGTTACCAAAAGGTGAAGTACTAGGGTTACTTGGACGAAATGGTGCAGGGAAAACAACAACAATCAAAATGCTTCTCGGATTATTAACGCCTAATGAAGGTTCGATTACGTGGGATGGAAAAGCATTTGGGAATAGTGGCGTAACAATTGGGTATTTACCAGAAGAAAGAGGTTTATATACAAAAAGTAGAGTAATAGACCAGCTGCGATATTTTGGTAGATTAGAAGGGATGTCGAAGAAAGAAGTAGATCACGCTATTGATCACTGGTTAGAGCGTTTAGCGATACCAGAATATAAATTTAAAACGGCTGGAGAGCTTTCAAAAGGGAATCAGCAAAAAATCCAATTAATTGCTGCTCTTCTTCATAATCCGGAACTTCTCATTTTAGATGAACCATTCAGTGGCCTTGATCCAGTTAATGCCGGGATGTTAGCTAGTATTATTGAAGAACAAGTACAGAGCGGAAAGACGATTATTTTATCAAGTCATCGTATGGAACAAGTAGAGGCTTTTTGCCAACATGTATGTATTTTGAAAAAAGGTGAAGCAGTCGTAAAAGGACAGCTAAGTGATATTAAGAAAGAATACGGTTTCCGTAATTTAACGATTGAAGATACAGTAGAGAATGAAAAGGGATTAGAAGCTATACATGTATCGTATGAAAAACAACAAGGCCTTCTTTATGTGAAAGTACAAGGCGATGCGGAAGCTCTCGAGATTTTGCAACAGTTGCAAGAGCAAGGTGTTAGCTTACGACAATTTAAAATGTTAGAGCCGACGTTAAACGAAATCTTTGTAGAGAGGGCGAAATAACGATGCGTAAATTTTCTCACGTATTTTCATTTTATTTTAGGGAAGCGTTTTTATCTAAAAAATCATTAATTACGAGTGCGATTTTATTTTTAGTTGTGTTTGGGATTTTTGCATTTAATCATTTTACTTCAGGCGATGATAAAAATAAGGATAAAGATAAAATTGCAGTTGTAGTAGAGAGTTCCACATATAAAGTACAAAAAGATGAGCTAAATAAGCTATTGCCATCAGCAAAAATAACACTGGGTTCAAAGGATGATTTTGATAAACTGCATAAGCAAGTAGAAGATGGCGATTTAGATGGTCTATTCCATGTGACGGAAAAGGGTGGGGCTCCATCGATTACATATATGTATAATGGATTTCCAAGCCAAGCAACTTCCGCAATTATGGCAGGATATTTAAAGCAACAATATACGATGGTGACGATTGCCAAAAATAATGTTTCACCAGAAATTGCACAGCAATTACAAACAGAAATTCAAGTAAAGCAAGAAGCGATAAAAGATCGTACATCTTCTTTCGGAATTGCCTATTTCTTTACATTTGCTTTATATATGTTTATTGTAGCGTTCGGAAATACAATCGCAATGAATATTGCATCTGAAAAGGCGTCACGTGTAATGGAAGTAATGCTTCCGAAAGTGAAGCCTCTTACAATGATGTATGCGAAAATTTTAGCGGTTGTTTCAACGGCGTTATTGCAACTTGTCATATTGGCGTGTGGTTATCTTATTCCATATTTGTTGGGTTGGGTTGATTTAGAAAGTGCCTCACTATTTGGTATTCCAATTGACTTTACGAAATTAGATGCAAAGGTTATCAGCATGTTTCTTGTTTATTTCATTACGGGATATTTACTATATGCGATGATGTATGCTGCTGCTGGAGCTGTCGTGTCTAAGACGGAGGATTTACAAGCTGTATCTTTCCCGGTAATGATTTTAATTATGGCTGCATTCTTCATTAGTATTAAATCATTAAGTGATCCGAATAGTACTATCGTTGTTGTAAGTTCTTACGTTCCATTTTTTACACCGATGGTTACCTTCTCACGTATTGTAGCTGGTGAAGCAGGTATGCTAGAAATTACGATAACATTAGCGGTCTTATTGGCGACAATTGCGGTATTAAATGCTGTTACAAGCCGCATTTACGTAAACGGCGTAATGAATTACTCAGATAAAGTTAAATTTAAAGATTTAGCGAAATTTATAAAGCGTCAATAATGAGAGAAAAGCATGATTTCCTATTGAAATCATGCTTTTTCTTTATGTATAAATTAAAAATAGTATATAATAATAAGAGTTGTCTTTTAATAGAATGAATAAAAAGGAGGGTGTGCAGATGGGGATTAGTAGTCGTTTTACAGTAGGTGTTCATATGCTGACATTACTTGCGATAGATCGAAACTCTCGCTGTACCTCTGAATGGATTGCCGGTAGTGTGAATACAAATCCAGTTGTGATTCGTCGCATTACAGGAATGTTGAAGAGAGCAGGACTTGTTGATGTACAAGCTGGTAAAGGTGGTACGACACTTGCTCGAGATTTAGAAGAAATTACATTACTTGATGTATATAAAGCAGTGGAAGTTGTAGAAGAAGGACAGCTATTTTCCTTCCATGAAAATCCCAACATTGAATGTCCAGTAGGAGCTAATATTCAATCAGTATTAGAAATTATTTTAATGCAAGCGCAAGAAGCGATGGAAAACGTACTTGCAAATGTAACGGTAGATCAATTAGTTACAAATTTAAAGTCTAAAATGAAAGAATAAAAAAGCGAGCTTCCTCATAATGAGGGCTCGCCTTTTTTTATTCAGAAATATTGAAAATTCTATTTTTCAGTATTTAAAATGAATTTACCTACGATAGCTGCGAAGATACCACCAAGAATTGGTGCTACGATGAATACCCATAGTTGAGAAAGTGCTTCTCCACCAACAAATAAAGCTGGTGCGATACTACGAGCTGGGTTAACAGATGTTCCAGTTAACGGAATTCCTAATAAGTGAATTAAAACTAATGTGAAACCAATTACTAGTCCCGCTAAAGAAGAACTGCCTTTTTTACCTGTTACAGCGACGATAACTAAAATGAATACGAAAGTTAAAATGAACTCAACTAAAAATGCTCCAGATAAACCAAGAGTTCCGAAACCATTTTGTCCTAAATTATCTAAAGGTGTTTTAGCAGATTTTAAAATTGTTACTAACGTTGCAGTTCCTAATAAACCACCTAAAATTTGAGCTAATACATAATAACAAAGTTCCATAGCGTTCATTCGTTTGTTGATGAACATAGCTATTGATACTGCTGGGTTAATGTGACATCCAGAAATTGTTCCGATGCTATATGCCATAGCTACAATAGATAGACCGAAAGCCATAGCGATTCCTAATGTTCCAATTCCTTCAATTCCGCCGCCAGTGACAGCTACTCCAGTTCCGAATAATACAAGTACAAATGTACCAATAAATTCAGCGATTGCTTTTTTTAACATAATTTACCTCCTATTAATGCGCATGAAACGTATTATAACATAAGTTTTAGTATAAACAGCCAATGAAGTACTATTCTGATAAGGCGAAATAGGGGGACAATAAAAAAGGGTATGGTTCATCTCTATAGAACCATACCCTTTTTTTATGCTGATTTTTTCTGTTTAACGACTGGAACAGAACGGTTTAAAATACTATTTGCAACCATTCCTAACATAATAATAATCATTCCAATGAGGGAAAGTCCTCCAGGGAATGAACCATTTAAGAAAATGATTTCGCCAAGCACGGTAAATACCATCGTTCCAGCTTGTGTTGCTTCAACTGCCCCGAGTAAGGCGAGGTTATCTTTTGCTAAGTCAGTAGCAAAGAAAAATGTCATCGTTGCAATAACGCCGGAACATAATGCTAATAAAAGCCCTTGAAGCATTTGGCTGGATGTTGGAATGCCAGTAGTAGAAAATCCATATACACCAAGCAAAATTGTTATAGGAAGACTTCCAATAGCCATTCCTAATACACGTTGGAACGTATCAAGGCGTCCGCCAACAAGTTCCATCATTTTTCGGTTACCGAACGGATATAAGAAAGCGGCTAATACGACAGGTAAAAAACCTGAAATGAACTGAGTCATTGTAATATGGCCTGCTGCAGTTGCTTGCATACAAATTACACCAAGTAAAATAAATAATGCAACATATAAGCTACGAAGTGGAATTTTTCCACGTACAAGTTTCGTACCTGATTTTGTTTCTATTTTCACGAAAAATAGTGGTGATAGTAGTAAACCAGCTAAAATCGTAACTTGCCAAGTTCCAGCAACGAGCCAAGCTGGAGAAAAGACAGCTGCGAAACTTAATAAAGAATAAAAACCAATACCTGCAACGGAACCCCATCCGATCCATGCTAATGGATGTTTTTTTAATTCTTCCCATAATCCCCTAAAGTTTTTGCGAAATAAAACGATAAGGAATAAAATAGGAAGAGCAAATAAAAAACGGAAGGAAGCTGTCCAAGCCCAGCTCGTTCCAGATACATTCATTGCTCTATTAATAATAAAGGTTGCAGAAAAAAAGGCAGATGATAAAAGACCTAATAAAATTGCGCGCATAAAGTATAGCACTCCTTTCGAAAATAAATAATTATGTATAGTATGATATACTTTAATTAAATAAAAGTAAACTATTTTATACTTTAAGGTGGTTTTATATATGAAAGAAAATGAAGATATACAAACGAAAGAAGTCATTCAACAAGTTGGACAGTTATTGAGACAAATTCGAAATGAACAGAAATTAAGTTTAGAAGAATTAGCTCATAAAACAGGAGTAAGTAAATTAACATTAGGAAAAATTGAAAGAGGGGAAACAAATCCGACGCTAGCTGTCATTTGGAAAATAACGAAAGGGTTATCAATTCCTTTATCCAGATTGATGGTTGTTGGAGAACCTGTAGCTGTTGCGCGCTGTGGAGAAGGATTTGCAGTAGATGAAGGACAAGCGTGGCATTTAGAAACGATGTTCCGTTATACGAAAGAAACAGGGATGGAAATGCACCGTGCTTGTTTACGATCAAATAGTATATATGAACCAGAAGCTCATCATGAAGGTGCGATTGAGCTTGTAACGATAATGAAAGGGAAAGTGTCTATTCAAGTGGAGAATGATGTATACGAATTAAATGAGTTTGATTCCATCCAATTTGAAGCGAATAAGAAGCATGTTTATAAAAATGAAGAAGAAGAAGTGGCGGTATTACATTTAACGATGAAATATTCTTCATGAAAAAATCACCTATAGAATTCTATAGGTGATTTGCTCTTCTTAAGTATATGAAATGATACCATTAGTACGAACGTGGCATAAGTAATAAACAAATGAAATAAACTAAAAATCCTGTCCCAAAACATAAAACAGCAATAACCCAAATGATACGAATAAGAGTAGAGCTAATATCAAAATATTCTCCTAAACCACCACATATACCAAATAGCATTTTATCAGTTTCGGATTTACATAACTTTTTTGACATATTCCAATCAACTCCTTTTTATATCAAACTGCATACTTTTATTCTATATGGAAATTTATGAGAAGACTATGGGGTTGTATTACATTTTTTTTTGAGAGACGATCATATTAATTGTCTTAATTTTCAGTGGATATTAAACTTGTAGTTATGAGGTGATTTTTAATAAAGGGTGGGGAAATAGGGATGACAGTATATTGGTTGACTAATGTAATGCTTGAATCAAGGTATACATATGAAGAAGAGAGAATTTCGCGAACAGAAACAGAATTATGTAGTTTACTCATTGAAGATGGACGAATTAAAAAAATTATAGAAGGGGTTGTTCAAGAAGAAGATATAGTAATGCTTGATGCTAAGCACTTATTGATGTTGCCAGCTTTCGAAGAGATGCACATTCACATTGATAAAACATATTATAGTGGCCCCTGGAAAGCTTGTAAGCCAGCAGAAAGTATTTTTACACGTTTTAATGAAGAAGAAAAAATTTTACTAAAGCAATTAGCAACTGCTCAAGATAGAGCGGAAAATATGCTAGAGTTACTACTGCGAAATGGTGCAACGAATATTAGAACGCATTGTAATGTTGATCCGATTATTGGACTTGGTAATTTGGAGGCGACGTTAGCGGCATTAGAAACATATAAAAATCGAGTGTCTAGTAGAATTGTTGCGTTTCCGCAACATGGATTATTGCGCAGTAATTCTGTGCAACTCGTGAAAGATGCGATGCGTATGGGTGCTCATCTAGTCGGAGGAGTAGATCCAGCTACAGTGGATAATGATATTGAAAAATCATTACATACAATTATGGATATCGCAGTAGAATTTAATGCGGATGTTGATATTCATTTACACGATGAGAATAATCTTGGAACGTTTACGATGAAGAGATTGGCAAGTTTAACAGAAGAAGCAGGGTGGCGAGGGCGTGTAACAATTAGTCATGCACTTGGACTTGGTGGTGTTACTGATAAAGAGGCTGAAGAAGTGGCAGAAAGACTCGCAGCTGTAAATATTGATATTACTTCAACAGTACCAATTGGTAAACAAGTAATTCCAATTCCGTTATTAGATAAAAAAGGTGTTAAAGTTTCATTAGGAAATGATAGTATTACAGATCATTGGTCACCGTTTGGAACAGGTGATATGCTTCAAAAGGCAAATCGATTAGCAGAGCGTTTTGGATGGAGTGACGAAAGGTCTTTAGGAAAAGCAATTCGCTTTATTACGGGAGGAAAAGAAACGTTAAATAATGAAGGGAAGCGGGTATGGCCGAATGTAGGGGATGAAGCGAGCTTTGTTTTGACAAATGCGACATGCACTGCTGAAGCGGTAGCACGCCAAACAGAAAAAAGTTTAGTCGTGTATAAAGGAAATATTGTTGTTGGAAGCTTAAATGAGCTGGAATTCAATAATCTTGTGTAGAAGAATCGTTTAAATACCTTGGGGAGGGTTCTAATTGTGAATATAGAACTCTTCTTTTTTATTCTTACAATATATTTTTTATAGGAAAGCTAGAAGGGATGGACATTTTGGACAATCAACATAACCAAAATCATATTATGGGAACTTTGCAATGGTTTATATTTCTATTAGCAAATTCAATCGCACTACCAATTGTCGTTGGTGGATTATTTCATCTTACGACGGAAGAAATATTTTATTTAATGCAGCGTACGTTTTTTGTAGTTGGTATATCTTCTTTCTTACAAGGATGGATTGGGCATAGACTTCCAATTGCGGATGGACCAGCTGGATCTTGGGTTGGTGTATTTACAGTACTTGCTTATGCAACTGCCGGACAAGATCAATTGCATAGTACACTGCAAATTTTAGAGTTAGGAATGATAATCTCCGGTGTTATTTTAATAGGATTAGGAGTAACTGGTTTTATAGGACGTATTTTATTTTTATTTACGCCAGTTGTGACAGGGACGTTTTTACTTTTATTATGTTTACAATTAAGTGGTGTATTTTTAAAAGGAATGCTAGGAATTACAGCTACTATTTCTCAAATCGATGGATTTACAGCGATAATTGCGTTTAGTATATTTTTGTTCGTTATTATACTGTCTAATTTTGGAAGAGGTTTTATCAAAAGTTATGCAGTTTTAATAGGATTAATTAGCGGGTGGATTATTTTTCTCATTGCAGGAAAAGTGACGGTTCCATCTCAAGTAACTCATTTTGTACAACTTCCACAAATGTTTGCTTGGGGACTTCCAAAATGGAATACTGGTATGGCAGTATCCAGTTTCGTTATGGTATGTATTTTAGTTTCAAATACAGTGGCAGCTATTATAGCGATTAATCAAGCTACCATTCATAAAGCAACTATTGAACAAAAACAGTTGAAGGATGGTACGTGGGTTGGAGGGATTTCGCATATCATTTCCTCCGTATTTTCAACTGTAGGTATCGTTCCGTTACCAGCAACGGCAGGATTTATACGCTTAACAAAACAAAAATATATACGATCGTTCTTAATGGCATGTGCGTTACTAGTCGTAATGTCTCTTTTTCCAAGTATTATTCGTTACTTAGCATCTTTACCATCGGCTGTCGCATCGGCTGTTTTAATGGCTTCGTTCGTACAATTAATTGGAATTGGATTTAATAATATAAAACAAGTGCCGATGAGTGAAAGGAATGTAACGATTTTAGGAGTGGCAGTATTATTTGGAAGTGGCGTTATGTTTTTACCGTCTGGAGCACTCCAATCCTTGCCGTCTGTTATGCAATATATATTCGGTAATGGTTTATTTGTAGGTACGGTTGTAAGTATATTGCTAGAACAAATATGGCGCGCTGGAAAGTAAGTGGATAAAAAGAGTGTACGCACTGTATAAAAGTCTAAAATAACATAGGAAATAAAGCCCATTTTCATTCACCACCTGCACATTTCGTTCATACAATATCTTGACTAAATAAACACCCAACTTACACATACACAGCTCTGGCTTAAGCAAGGAGGGTTATACCAGTTGAAGGAAAAAGCGTATCAATCTAAACCTTTACTCACAAAGAGAGAAAGAGAAGTATTTGAATTACTGGTTCAAGATAAAACAACGAAGGAAATTGCAGGTGAACTTTTTATAAGTGAAAAGACAGTTCGCAACCACATCTCAAACGCAATGCAAAAGCTAGGGGTTAAAGGACGTTCACAAGCAGTTGTGGAGCTTCTTCGTATGGGAGAGCTCGAACTATAAGAAAGCAGCCGACTTTTATACAAAGAGTCGGCTATTTTTTTGTTTGCTTCACTTGCTATATGAATGATAAGAACACTCCATACATAAATAGGTAATAAGGAGGGGATAAGTTGAAAAGGATACTGTTAGTTTCAACAAGTGCTCATGATATGAATGGACACCCGACTGGTTTGTGGCTTGAAGAGCTCGCAGCTCCTTATCATTTATTTAAAAAGGCTAAGTTTGATGTTGATATTGTGTCAATAAAAGGCGGGAGAGTACCTATAGATAGAGTGTCTATTCCGAATGGTATACCTCGTGAATTCAAGCATGTAGCTTCTTTATTGCAAAATACGAGGCCGATTTCAAATGTTCATTTCTCGGATTATGATGCGGTTTTATTTGGTGGTGGCCACGGGGCGATTGTAGATTTTCCAGGTAATCCATATGTAGCAAATTTAATTGAGAATATGTATAACGATAACCGGATTGTAGCGGCTGTTTGTCACGGAGTAAGTTCCTTTGTCGGTGTGAAAAATAAGGATAGCTCGTTTTTTGTTGCCGGTAAGCGTATAACAGGTTATACAAACGATGAAGAAAAAGCTGTACATTTAGAAAAGCGCGTTCCGTTTTTGTTAGAAAGTAAGTTGAAAGAAGAAGGAGCTTTGTTTTATGTAGCTCCCAATTTTACGCCGCATGTGGTAGTAGATGGGCATTTAATTACAGGACAAAATCCACAGTCTAGCGTGGAAATAGGTAAGGCTATAAAAAGGGCTGTAAATAAATTATAGAAAAAGTACCCGCTACTAACAAAGGTAGTGGGTATTTTTATCCCGCTATTTGCCGAGCAGCCCGTAAAAGCCCAATTGGTGAGGGTTGATTAAAGTTTCACTTTATCCTAAAATTCCCCCCTCAAAATTGGTTTGTAACCGTCCAGTTGGTGATAATGGATTATAGTTTTTTATGTATAGTATATGAAAATGTAATAAACTAAAAAGGCGTAATAAGTATAATAACTTCATTTATAATCATTCGTGAATTTGCTATACTATTTTGTATGGACAAAAGGGGAGGCTCTTTTAAATGAGAAAAGTCGCATGTGCAAATACTTATATTAATAAAATAAAGCCCGTTATTAGAAAGACGAGTTTTAGCCAATTGAAAATAGATGAAATTGCGAAATATATGGATATTAGTAAAGCTACTTTATATAAACGTTTTTCTTCGAAAGATGAAATTATTGAGGCGGTAGTAGAGGATTTCATGAATTATCTACTCGAAGGTGATGTGGATAATCAAGATGAAAGCATGTCTTTTGCAGAACGTTTCCAAAAGACGTTTATCCACTCTTTAAAATGTGTGACATATATTTCGGATGTTTTTTTGCAAGATTTGAAAGAAGCATATCCGCATTTGTCAGATCAATTAGTCGCTGCACAACAAAATCGTAATCATAATTTGCAAATGTTTTTTGAAGCGGGTATGGAACAAGGTTATTTTAATAAAATGAATGCACAATTATTTATGGTACAAGATGATGTGATGTTACGACGTATTATAGATCATTCTTTTTGTATTCAGTACGATATTACTTTAAAGAAAGCGATACTTGATTTTTATCAATTAAAGAAGTATCAACTTTTTAAACCAGAGTATATAGAAGCAATTGATGATTCTGAAATTGAAAAAGAAGTTATTGCTATTTTGCAAATGATTTCGTAAAAAAGCAGATCTCCCTTAATAGAGGGAGATCTGCTTTTTTTAGTACATATTATTTTTGCAACTGTTTTAATACTAATTCGGCTACTGGACCACCTGAAGCTGGGTTTTGACCAGTGATAACACGATTATCTTCTAGAGCAAAAGCTTCCCAAGGCTGTGCAGCTTTTTCGTAAAGTCCTCCATTTTTAATGAGTTCATCTTCTGTTAAAAATGGAACGAATTGATCTAATTCAGCTAATTTTTCTTCTTCATTTGAAAAGCCTGTTACCTTCTTACCGCTAATTAAACGATCCCCATTACTTAATGTAATATGAAATAAACCAGCAGCTCCATGACAAACGGAAGAAACAATACCGCCGTTTTCATAAATATTGCGGCTAATATTTTGAAGTTCTTTATTTTCTGGGAAGTCCCAAATAACCCCGTGACCACCTGCGTAATAAATAACAGCGTAGTCTTCTGGATTCACTTCACTTGGTTTCATTGTAGAACCGAGGCGATTCATAAACTCTTTCTTTTGGTACCATTCCCAATCGATGCTCTCCGCCATTGCTAAACTATGTGGATCAATTGGTGTATAACCGCCTTGTGGACTGACGTAATCAACTTCGTAACCCGCTTCTTCTACTTTTTTACGAAATGTACAGCTTCACCGAGCCAAAGTCCGGTAGCCCTATTTAAATTTGGGTATTTTTCTACGCTTGTTAATACAACTAACATTTTTTTCTTCATCATAATCCTCCTATAATGTCTCTTCTATATAAAAGTTCTGTATTCGTTTCATTTTATTAAGTTAAAAAATGCAAATTTGAATAATCATGCCAGTCCTCCTTATATCAGCTTCGAAATTAGTGTATAATAACTTTTGAACAAAGTAAACTAAAAATACTAAAATAGTTTACTTTGTATGTTTTTCGTTGACAAACTGTAATGCTGAAACTATGATAGTTCCATGAATATCGAACAATATACGTGTTTCGTTTCGAATTCAATTTATCGCACGATAAATTAGCACCATTTATACATTTAATGAAGTTGTTTAGTGGTGATACAACATTTAAATAACTTCATTTTTTTATCAATAGTTTGACAGTTTTAAAATTGTAATCAGGAGAGTGTTACACATGGGGAAAGATATAAGTAACCATTCGAAATGGTTTGTTTTTACATTATGTTTTATTGTTTTGTTAGGACCGATGAACGCTGTGTTATTTAATGTAGCGCTAGAGGATATTGCTAATGATTTATCAATTAGTCAATCGAAAGTAAGTTGGGTTGTAGTAGGGTATTCTTTAGTCGTCGGTATTGGTTCGATGATATATGGAAAACTGGCTGATCGTTACAGTGTAAAAAGGCTATTAATTATTTCTATTATCATATTTGTAGCTGGTTCTATTGTTGGGTTTGTGAATCAATCTTATGAGATTATCATTTTCGCAAGGCTAGTGCAGGCGAGCGGAGGAGCAGCGTTTATTGCGCTTAGTATGATTGCGGTGGCTAAATTAGTTGCTCCAGCTAAAAAACCGGGTGCGTTAGCAATGATTAGTTCTTCTATTGCATTAGCGGTTGGTATTGGACCTTTAGTTGGTGGGGCAATTACAAATACGTTAGGGTGGCCGTATTTATTTTTATTTATGGTTATTTCAATGGTTGGTATTTTCTTGCTCGTAAAATTTATGCCAGAAGAGGTGCAACATACCGATGAAGTGTTCCACTTTGATTTCATTGGAGCATTTTTATTATTTGTATTGATTACGACCGTTTTATTAGGAGTGAATATTAATAGTTGGCTTTTTGTGTTATCTGTTGCTTTCCTATTTTTATTCAAGGCTCATATGAAGAGAGCAGAGTCACCGTTTATTGATATTGAGTTGTTTACAAATAAACCATTACTGCGTTTAATAGCGGTCGGATTTATCATTAATGTGGCGTTATGTGCTAGTTTATTATTATTACCATTACTGTTAGGAAGAGGGCACGGGTTGTCTCCGTTCGTTATTGGAATTGTATTGTTTGTTGCATCTCTCTTTGGTATTGTATCTAGTTTTATTACCGGAAAGATTATTCCTGCGTTTGGGAATGTGAGGATGATGTATGTAGCGTCTGTAGTTATGATCATTGGCTTTTTAATTTTAGGGATTATTCCAGACGGGAACTTACTCTTTATTTTATTTGCGGTTATTTTAACATTTATGAGTTATTCGGCAATTCAAGTATCATTAAACACATTTATTCCGAAAACATTAAATCCAGCTAAAGTTGGAGTCGGCCTTGGTTTATATAATTTAATTAACTTTTTCGGTATGGCATTCGGGCCAGCTGTAGCGAGCAAAATTATGGAATCTACAAATAGTTATCGATTGAATTTTATTTTGATCGTCATTTTAATTTCTGTTCATTTCGTCTTATTAATGGGAATGTCTTCTTTTCAAAAAAAGATGGAGCAATGAATATGCACTTTATATAGAAGAAACCGACTTTCTTATAGAAGGTCGGTTATTTTTCTATCTTGCAAATTATGAAAAAAAGGAGCAAAATAAAAAAGGTCCTAGTCTATACATGGGCAAATGAAAATTTTCATACAGAAGCATTTGAAGTGAGCGAACTTAAAGTGTGTAAAATATAATGATAAACATAAAAGATGATGAATGAGAAAACGGGTGATGAAGTTGAATAGAGCAATCGGTGTTATCGATTCAGGAGTTGGCGGTTTAACAGTAGCGAAGGAATTAATTCGTCAGTTGCCGAAAGAACGTATCATATATTTAGGAGATACAGCACGTTGTCCTTATGGTCCGCGTTCTCGAGAAGAAGTGCGTCAATTTACGTGGGAAATGACGGAGCATTTACTAGATTTAAATATCAAAATGTTAGTTATTGCGTGTAATACAGCAACTGCGGTTGTATTAGAAGAGATGCAAAAACAATTACCAATTCCAGTAGTGGGAGTTATTCACCCAGGATCACGTACAGCTTTAAAAGTGACAAACACGTATCATGTTGGGATTATTGGAACGATTGGAACTGTGAAAAGTGGTGCATACGAAGAGGCGTTAAAGTCTATTAATAACCGTGTTATGGTAGAAAGTTTAGCTTGTCCACCTTTCGTTGAACTTGTAGAGAGTGGGAATTTCGAAAGTGAAATGGCGTATGAAGTTGTAAGAGAAACGCTGCAACCACTGAAAAGTACCGATATTGATACACTTATATTAGGGTGTACACACTATCCAATTTTAGGACCTGTTATTAAAAAAGTAATGGGAGATAAAGTACAACTAATTAGTTCTGGTGATGAAACAGCACGTGAAGTAAGTACAATCTTATATCATAGTAAAATGTTGAATGAAGGAGAAGAACAAAGCGATCATCTCTTCTTAACAACAGGAAAAATAGGCTTGTTTAAAGAAATTGCATCAAAATGGTTCGGTCAACCGATTGAAAATGTGAAGCATATTCATTTAGAAAAAGAATAATAGTAGAATTCATATAAGTGAGCTCCTGAGAAATCAGGAGTTTTTTTGTTTTATCTTGCTATTTGCTGGGCAGTTAGAACCTCCACTGATTAAAGTTTCACTTTATAAGAGGCACAGCTTGTTCTAAAATGTGAAACGGCTCGTATACATAATAGTACAAACTTAGATTTTAGGGGGGAATGGCATGCCTAAATCCACTTTTAAATGGGTTGTTGGTGCTACTGTGAGCGCTGTTTTACTAACAGGGTGTGGCTTTATAAATCAGGAGAAAGCAACTGAACAAATTGATCCGCCAAAACAAGTTACGTATACAGAGGGTGGGAAGAAAGAAGTAGCTAAAAAAGATAAGCAAGGGCAAATGGTAAATAGAGAACTATACCTTGTTGATAAAAATGGTTATGTTGTACCACAAACGTTAGCTATACCTACTCCGAAAGCAAATGAGACTGTGAAGCAAACGTTAGAATACCTTGTGAAAGATGGACCGGTAACGAATTTATTACCGAATGGGTTTCGTGCAGTCATTCCGGCGAATACAACGATGACTTTAGATTTGAAAAAGGACGGGACGGCAGTTATTGATTTCTCTAAAGAAATGAAAAACTATGCGAAAGAAGAAGAGCGTCAAATCATTGAATCTATAGCGTGGACGTTGACGCAATTTACAGAGATAAAACAAGTGCAGTTCCAAATAAATGGTGAGAAATTGGCGAAGATGCCGGTTGCTGGTACACCGCTTGGTGAAGGAGTGAGCCGTGCAAATGGTATTAACTTCGATGATGAACAAGTAGCAGATGTAACAAATACAAAACCAGTCACACTGTATTTTATGGCGCAAAATAATAATAAACAGCAATATTACGTACCAGTAACGCGCCGCGTTGCTGAAGGAAAAGAAAATGATTATGCAGCAATTATAGATGAGCTTGTAAAAGGTCCGATTCATCAATCGCTCCTGAATGATTTTAATCCAGGCGTTAAGCTTATTACGAATCCGAAATTACAAGACGGAAATCTTACATTAAACTTTAATGAAAATATATTTGTAAACCCAGATAAAAATATGATTTCAAATTACGTATTGAAGTCGTTAGTTTTATCTTTAACAGAAAAGAAAGGTGTGAAAAATGTTTCTATTGAAGTGAATGGAAAAGCAAATCTTATAGATGAAAAGGGCGGAAAGTTAATAAAACCTGTAGATCGTCCAGAAAACGTGAATACAGGTAGTTTTTAATCTTGAATAATTTGATATACTTAAGTAAGAAAGGAGAATTGCTTTTTGGGTTCTCCTTCTTTTATTGTATACATATCATACATTTAAAATTGGCTATACTAACGAGTAGTAATTAAGAGGAGGTTATTTTTATGCGAGTAGATGGTAGAGAGAAAACAGAATTACGCCATATACATATTCATACGAATTATTTAAAACATCCAGAGGGATCTGTATTAATTGAAGTTGGGGATACAAAGGTGATTTGCTCAGCGACAATTGAAGAGCGTGTACCACCGTTTATGCGTGGAGAAGGAAAGGGCTGGGTAACAGCTGAATACGCGATGATTCCGCGTGCAACAGAACAACGTACAATTAGAGAGTCAAGCAAAGGGAAAGTAACAGGACGTACAATGGAAATTCAGCGTCTAATTGGACGAGCATTACGTGCGGTAGTTGATTTAGAAGCGCTTGGCGAGAGAACAGTTTGGATTGACTGTGATGTTATCCAAGCAGATGGTGGAACGAGAACAGCGTCTATTACAGGTGCATATGTAGCGATGGTACTAGCTTTTGAGAAGTTATTACAAGCAGAAAAAGTATCTAAAATTCCAGTAAAAGATTATTTAGCAGCAACGTCAGTAGGGATTGTTGAAGAGCAAGGTGTTGTTTTAGATTTAAACTATGCAGAAGATTCTAAAGCAGACGTTGATATGAACGTGATTATGACTGGAAAAGGCCAATTTGTTGAAGTGCAAGGAACTGGAGAAGAAGCGACGTTTAGTAGAGCGCAGTTAAATGAACTACTTGATGCTGCGGAAAAAGGCATTTTCCAACTGATTGATATGCAAAAAGAAGCTTTAGGCGACATCGTATCTCATATAGAGTAGAGGTGGAAAGTATGAAACAAGTTGTTGTAGCGACAAAAAATATGGGTAAAGTACGTGAGTTTGCTGAGTTATTTGAGCGATTTGATTTAGAAGTAAAATCATTACACGATTTTCCTCATATTGAAGAAGTTGAAGAAACAGGTGAAACATTTGAAGAAAATGCGATCTTAAAAGCGGATAGTTTGAGTAGACAGCTGAATTCGATCGTAATTGCGGATGATTCGGGTCTTATTGTAGATGCTTTAAACGGAAAACCAGGAGTGTATTCAGCGCGTTTTGCTGGTGAACCGAAAAATGATCAAGCAAATATCGATAAAGTGTTACAAGAATTAAATGGCATTGACTTTGAAAAGCGTAAAGCACGTTTCTATTGTGCATTAGCAGTTGCTTTCCCTGAAGGTGATAAAAAGCCTGTCATTGTAAATGGGACATGTGAAGGATTTATTTTAGAACAACGCCGCGGAGAAAATGGTTTTGGATACGATCCGATCTTTTATGTGGAAGAATACAAAAAAGCAATGGCGGAATTAAGTTCAGATGAGAAAAATGCTATTAGCCACCGTGGTCGTGCTCTTCGTAAGTTAGAAGAAAAAATCCCGGAATGGTTTTTAGGAGAATAAGGGAGAGAGTATGATGAAAGCTTTAATCGTAAGCGATAGTCATAGCTCTGTGAAGGAATTACAGCAGTTGAAAGAGAAATATGAAGGGAAAGTAGATATCATGATTCATTGCGGTGATTCAGAGCTAACGCCTGCTCATGAAGAAATGCAAGGTTTCCGTGTTGTAAAAGGAAACTGTGATTATGCTAACTTTCAAGATGAAATTGTAACTGATGTAAATGGAATTCGCTTCTTAGTTGTGCATGGACATCGCCATAATGTGAAAATGACATTACAAACGCTAGCGTACCATGCGGAAGAAGTAGGAGCGCAAGTTGCATGCTTCGGACATTCTCACGTATTAGGTGCGGAATTAATCGACGGCGTTTTATTTATTAATCCAGGCAGTATTTTATTACCACGTCAGCGTGTAGAAAAGACATTTGCTGTATTAGAAATGGATGAAAATCAAATGGAAGTTCGTTTTGAAACATTAGACGGACAACTAGTTGAACAAGCAGTTTTTAAAAGAGGATAATAAAATTTATCCTCTTTTAAAAAAGGTGTTGACTTTATGTATGGTTATACATATAATAAATATTGTCGATAGGGCAACGGCGCTAACGAAGAAAAGAAAATAACATATGCGGGTGTAGTTTAGTGGTAAAACAAGAGCCTTCCAAGCTCTGGTCGAGAGTTCGATTCTCTTCACCCGCTCCATGTCCCAGTAGCTCAGCCGGATAGAGCATACGCCTTCTAAGCGTACGGTCGGGAGTTCGAATCTCTCCTGGGACGCTAACAAAAACCTTGTTATCTTTTGATAACAAGGTTTTTGTTTGTCTAAAAATTGATGTTTGGGTTATAAGTGTAGTTCATTCTTAATATCTGCGACCTTTCCTTCGATATTAAGCAGTTGCATATGTACTTCTTTTTCTTAAATAAAAAGAGCGCCGTTTATCCCGCTATTTGCCGGGCAGTAAGACCCCCACCTCAAAATTCAGCGGAAGCAAAGAAGTTAGGTGGGGTCGGGCTGTCCGTAAAAGTCCGATTGGTGAGGGTTGATTAAAGTTACACTTTATGCGCCCTGTTCCTCATATTTAATTTAAAGAATCAATAGGCTTATGGTAGAACTCAAATCCATATCCAGATTCTCCTAATTGTTCACTTGCAATGTTATAAAAGTTTTTACCATTCTAGTGTGATTGAGTAGCCGTTATCGGAACTTATCCCTGATAGTGTGTTACAATTAATAGAAGCGGAAAACGAGAATCTCCAATTGACTGGACGTGTGATTAGTTGGACAGTTTAAGAAGGTTGTATAAAAAGGGAGATGGCGCAAAGATGGCGAGAACAAAAGAGAATGATTTAACGGAGAAATTGGCAGAAGGTCAACGGAAATATGGTGACGGCAACTTTACAGTACAGAACATCGGTGATGAAACTAATCCGAATTGGACTGTCGTAAAAAATGTGAGGAAGGGATCGGCAGGTATTCGCGAAGGAGAAGATATATTAAGACTGCGATCAAAATATATAAAATAGTATGGAATGGGCGGAGCGGGAGTTCGAATCTCTCCTGGGACGCTAAAAAAACCTTGTTATCTTTTGATAACAAGGTTTTTTGTTTTAAATTAGTTATTAATAAACTTCTCAAATACAAAACCATAATCTTTCACATTGTATTGTTTCTTCGTATCAACAAGCCAGTTAAAGGCAATCTCGTTCATCTCTTTAAATTGCTCTGCTAAGTTTACTTGTGCGTTTGAAATACGGCTGAAAGCATTAGATGCCATATCTAAACTTTTATGTGCATATTGTAATGTAATGTCGTTGTCGTATGAAATTTCTTCAATTTTAAGTAAAGCCTTATATAAATCTTTTAATTCTTCAATATGTTTTTTATGAACATCAATTGAGTAATGCTCATCTCCCATTTGAAACTTAATTTCTATATCTAAATCAATCGTTCCTGCAGTTTCAAGTGCTACGTTTTTAATTTGATATTTACTATAGCTATAGCGGCGCAGTGTGCGTTTTTTACTTGTTGCGCTTGTACCATCTAGGTGGAGTAATCCTTTGTTTGTGAAGCAATATTCATCTGATTTGGATTTAATTAGAAAATAAATTTTCTCTCCATCTTCGTGCATCACGTAATCATCAGCATCAACTTTATCGTAATCTTTCGGTGTAATGACAGAACCTACATCGCTTAACCCTAAAACATCAGCAGCTACTTTTTTGAACATATATAATCCCCCTTGTAAATTAAATTCTTAATTGTACAAAAATATATTAACATGATTTTCATTTTTTGTTTTCTTGTAATACGAAAATATCTGAAGGTAAGTTAAGAAAAGTAACGCATAATTATTTTGATCCTAAATTATTTAGTAAATCTATTAGTCTAAGAGTCGATTCGCCGAAAAGTAACCAAGAGAAAAAAGCTAATTTTGCAAGTGATTATAGAGAAATTTCGTGAAAGCACCTCAAGCGATATGAGGTGTTTTTCAATCCCTTTTTGAAATCTTACAATTCTGTAAGGTAACTGTAAGGTAGTTCGATGGTAAGAAATTGCTAATCTTTTATAATGAAGATAACAACGATAAAACGAGGAGGAAGAAATGATGAAAGGGTTAGTTGTAACGGGCTTAACGGTTGCTTTTGGATTTGTAGCGTATGAGAAATTAACGTATGTAGTCGATGTTGTGAAACATTTGATTGCTTAGAGAAAACAGCTATGAGAGGGAAAGGGAATGAGTGAATGAATGGAATGGTTATTTGGAATTATAGGTACTTGTAGTGTAGTGTTATTGTTCTTTGTCCCAAGTGGTATACTTAGTTCGACAACAAGTTTGTTCTTCTTAAGTTTGTTTGCTTGTACGATGCTTATTATTATGTTTTTAATGAAGCGAAGTAAACCAATCTTCTATTTTAGCATGATTGTTATGGCAATTATTGTTCTCCAAATTATTACCCTTGTAATATACCCCACAATTATAAAAGCTTTCCATTAATGATGAATCCTCTGCGCTTGTTGCTGGGGATTTTTATTTGTACAATTTTAATTTTTAGTGGAGATTTACTCGTATCGGAATATAAAAATTAAATATTTTTATATTTCAAAAAAATGATTTAGGGATGTTGTGTTCTCATTACGCATTTGATATATTTACTTTGAGCATAATTAAAATCAAGAAAAAGAGGCGGACGTATGGATAAAAAAGAAAATACGGTCGTATTGTTTCCACAACTATCAGAGCGCTATATTGATGAAGGTTTTTTAGCGCTGAAAGAGCGGAAATTCGAAGATGCATTGCGTTGCTTTGAAATATTACGTCAGTATAATGCGGAAACGGAACAAACGGAATTAGCTTCAGTTATTTGTTTACTCGAATTAAAACGTATGGAAGAAGCGAAAGATAAATGTGAACAGTTGCTTAAAACAGGAGTTGTCTTATTTGGTGATATTCTTGAAACGTACGTAACAATTTTAGTTCAAACAAATGATTATGAAGGTGTTATTGAAACTGTTGAAAAGGTTTTACAAACGAAAGATATAATGCCTGATCAAAAGGAAAAATTAGCGCAGCTTGCTTTATTTGCAGAAGGTATGCTAAATGAGGGAGACGCATCGCTAGTGGATTCAAACTTTGAATTGGATGAGTTTACTAATGAAATTTTTGGAGAAAACTTTGGACAGAAGCTAAGAGCGATTCAGCGACTTTCGTTAAAAGATTTAGATCTTGCATTACCTGTTTTAAAGAAATTTTTAATAGACGAAGAGCAGCACCCCTATTTGAAAACTTCTATTTTGTATAAAATGATAGAAAGTCAGGTAGAAGAAGAAATAGAGGTAGAAAAGTTTGGAAATACGATTAAGGTGATTCCAGCATTTACAGGTCATAATGAGGAGCAATCCAATAACATTATACATAAATTATCAAGCCGATTAGAGCAAAATTATCCCGATATATTTGAAGCGATGGTTACATATTGGAAAGAGTTGCAAATTAGCGTTTTCCCATTCGCTCTATTAATGGATAAAGAAGAGATTTGGTCAGCTGTTTTAGAGAGAATTGGAAGAAAGCGTTTCGGATTGGCTATTGATGAAGAAGAGCTTATGGCAGCATATAATATCGAATTGGAAGAGTTTCATATTGCCTATCAATGGTTATTACGTGTTGAAAGAGAAGGATATTTGCCCGTATAATTATGAAAAAGAATCGTTCAGTTCTTGAAACGAGCATATTCTATGTTATAATGTAAGGGTTGCAAAAGGCAGAAATCTGCCTGTTTGTAAGAGAAGAGAAGTGCAATTCTCTTACTTAATATGTTTCATATTATTCTCGAACAAAATATACCGTAGTTGTCTTCTGGGCAATTAGTAGATTGGAACATTATATCTGAAAGCTTTTGCTAGAGGGTTATTTGTGTATTTGTTATTTCAAAAAAGAGATAATGAAGATTTTAATCTATAGAGGTATGTGCATACATTATTATAGTTGGAGGGAAAGAATAAATGTCTACAAAATGGGAAAAATTAGAAGGTAACGTTGGCGTTTTAACAATCGAAGTTGATGCTAAAGAAGTAAACAACTCTATCGACGCTGCGTTCAAAAAAGTAGTAAAAACAATTAACGTACCAGGTTTCCGTAAAGGAAAAATGCCTCGTCCATTATTCGAACAACGCTTTGGTATTGAATCTTTATACCAAGATGCTTTAGATATCATTTTACCAAAAGCATACGGTGAAGCGATTGAAGAAGCTGGTATCTTCCCAGTTGATCATCCTGAAATCGACATCGAGAAGTTCGAAAAAAATGCTAACCTTATCTTCACTGCAAAAGTTACAGTGAAACCTGAAGTTAAATTAGGTGAGTACAAAGGTTTAGCAGTAGAAAAAGTTGAAACAACTGTAACTGACGAAGATGTAGAGAACGAATTAAAATCTTTACAAGAGCGTCAAGCTGAACTAGTTGTTAAAGAAGAAGGAACTGTTGAAAACGGTGATACAGCTGTAATCGACTTCGAAGGTTTCGTTGATGGCGAAGCATTTGAAGGCGGAAAAGGCGAAAACTACTCTCTAGCAATCGGTTCTGGTACATTCATCCCAGGTTTCGAAGAGCAAGTAATCGGTCTTAAATCTGGTGAGTCTAAAGACGTTGAAGTATCATTCCCAGAAGAGTACCATGCTGCTGAATTAGCTGGCAAACCAGCAACATTCAAAGTAACAATTCACGAAATCAAAACAAAAGAACTTCCTGAGTTAAACGACGAGTTCGCTAAAGAAGCAGACGAAGCGGTTGCAACTCTTGATGAATTAAAAGCAAAACTTCGCACAAACTTAGAAGAAGGCAAAAAGCACGAAGCTGAGCACAAAGTACGTGACGAAGTAGTAGAATTAGCTGCTGCTAACGCTGAAATCGAAATTCCAGAAGCTATGATCAACACTGAGTTAGATCGTATGGTTCGTGAATTCGAGCAACGTTTAAGCCAACAAGGTATGAACCTTGAGCTTTACTACCAATTCACAGGTACTGACGCTGACAAATTAAAAGAGCAAATGAAAGAAGATGCACAAAAACGTGTAAGAATCAATCTTGTTCTTGAAGCTATCATTGAAGCTGAAAACATCGAAGTTACTGAAGAAGAAGTAACTGCAGAAGTTGAAAAAATGGCTGAAATGTACGGTATGCCAGTAGACGCTATCAAGCAAGCTCTTGGAAGTGTAGACGCTTTAGCTGAAGATCTTAAAGTGCGTAAAGCTGTAGACTTCTTAGTAGAAAACGCTGCATAATAAAATAACAAGGCACGATTTTAATCGTGCCTTGTTTTATAAATATAGAAATATATTTATAAAACTTTTCGATGGAGAAGGAAATGTTCCTTTACAAGTCGAATATACATATTTCAAAAGTTTTAAAATTTTTTTATTTGTACATAACTAGTCATATTATTTGTATTTCTCGCCACGTAGTGACATAATATGTATTTACATACGATACATTTATCGTGTACATACGAAGGCAAGAGGTTAGCACTTTGTAAGGGGTGTGAAAATATGTTTAAATTTAATGATGAAAAAGGGCAATTAAAATGTTCTTTCTGTGGTAAAACACAAACGCAAGTTCGAAAGTTAGTGGCAGGTCCAGGTGTTTACATTTGTGACGAGTGTATCGAACTTTGTACTGAAATTGTACAAGAGGAGCTTGCGAAGGACGAAGAAGTAGAATTCAAAGATGTACCGAAACCGGTAGAAATTCGTGAAATCTTAGATGAGTATGTCATCGGGCAAGATAGCGCGAAAAAAGCACTAGCGGTAGCGGTATATAATCATTACAAACGCATTAATTCTAACAGCAAAATTGATGATGTAGAATTAGCGAAGAGTAATATCGCACTTATCGGGCCAACAGGTAGTGGTAAAACATTACTGGCACAAACGTTAGCGCGTATTTTAAATGTTCCATTTGCAATCGCGGACGCAACATCTTTAACAGAAGCTGGATATGTTGGGGAAGATGTAGAAAATATCTTACTAAAATTAATTCAAGCAGCTGATTATGATGTAGAGAAAGCGGAAAAAGGAATCATTTATATTGATGAGATTGATAAAGTGGCACGTAAGTCCGAAAATCCATCAATTACACGTGATGTATCTGGTGAAGGTGTGCAGCAGGCACTTCTGAAAATTTTAGAAGGTACTGTAGCAAGCGTTCCACCTCAAGGTGGTCGTAAGCATCCGCACCAAGAGTTCATTCAAATTGATACAACGAACATCTTATTCATTTGTGGTGGAGCGTTTGATGGCATTGAGCCGATTATTAAACGTCGCCTTGGTGAGAAAGTAATTGGATTTGGTTCTGAGAAGAAAAATGCTGATGTAAATGAGAAGCATGTTTTATCTCACGTATTACCAGAGGATCTTTTAAGATTTGGTTTAATTCCAGAGTTTATCGGTCGTCTTCCAGTTATTGCGAACCTAGAGCCACTTGATGAAGATGCTCTTGTTGATATTTTAACGAAACCGAAAAATGCACTTGTTAAGCAATTCCAAAAACTATTGGAGCTTGACGATGTTGAGTTAGAGTTTGAAGAAGGTGCACTAATCGAAATTGCGAAAAAAGCAATTGAACGTAAAACGGGTGCTCGTGGACTTCGTTCTATTATTGAAGGCTTAATGCTTGATGTAATGTTCGAACTTCCATCTCGTAAAGATATCGAGAAGTGTATTCTTACAAAAGAAACAGTAGCTGATAATGAACCGCCAAAATTGGTGTTACAAGACGGTACTGTACTTGATACAAAAACATCTGCATAATGCGAAAGGGAAACAGCAATTTTTATAATTGCTGTTTTTCTTTATGTTTAGCTACGTTCCTCCGCGGAAATACTAAGAGATAAAATATTGCGGGAGGAAATAAATAATGAGCTGGACAAATATATTTTTAGTTGTTCAACTTGTTTTTGGTGTAATTGTCGGATTATATTTCTGGCATTTACTTCGAAATCAACGAACACAAAAAGTTTCAATTGATCGAGAATCGAAAAAAGAATTAGAACAGCTTCGTAAAATGCGTGAGATTTCTTTAACAGAGCCGCTAGCAGAAAAGGTGCGTCCTACAACCTTTTTAGATATTGTAGGGCAAGAGGACGGGATTAAGTCGTTAAAAGCGGCTCTTTGTGGTCCGAATCCGCAACATGTAATCATATATGGCCCGCCAGGTGTTGGGAAAACAGCGGCAGCACGTCTTGTATTAGAAGAAGCGAAACGAAATCCTAAATCTCCATTTCGTACGAATGCAACATTTATTGAACTTGATGCGACGACAGCTCGGTTTGATGAACGTGGTATCGCAGACCCTTTAATTGGTTCGGTGCATGATCCGATTTATCAAGGTGCTGGGGCGATGGGACAAGCAGGTATTCCGCAACCGAAAAAAGGTGCTGTAACAGATGCGCATGGTGGTATTTTGTTTATTGATGAGATTGGCGAACTCCATCCGATTCAAATGAACAAAATGTTAAAGGTGTTAGAAGATCGAAAAGTATTTTTAGAAAGTGCGTACTATAGTGAAGAAAATACGATGATCCCAACATATATACATGATATTTTCCAAAAAGGCTTACCGGCAGATTTTCGCTTAGTTGGAGCAACGACACGTTCGCCAGAGGAAATTCCTCCTGCTATTCGGTCACGTTGCTTAGAAGTATTTTTCCGTGAATTAGATACGGAAGAAATTCAAAAAGTAGCGAAAAATGCCGCGGAAAAAGTAGAAATGCAAATAGGCGAAAATGGTATTGAAATGATTGGGATGTATGCAAGAAATGGACGAGAAGCGATTAATCTCGTGCAAATCTCTGCTGGTATGGCGATAAATGAAGAACGTTCTTTCATTAAAGATGAAGATATAGAGTGGGTTGTTCACTCAAGTCAGCTTACACCGAAATACGAAAAGCACATTTATCCGATTCCAAGGATTGGTCTTGTAAATGGTCTTGCTGTATACGGACCAAATACAGGTGCGTTATTAGAAATTGAAGTAACAGCAATTCCGGCGAAAGATAAAGGGTCGGTAAATGTTACCGGAATTGTAGAAGAAGAAAGTATTGGTAGTCAAACGAAATCGATTCGCCGTAAAAGTATGGCAAAAGGCTCTGTTGATAATGTATTAACAGTACTTCGTTCTTTAGATGTGTTGCCAGAAGGATATGATATACATATTAATTTTCCAGGTGGTATCCCAATTGATGGACCTTCTGCAGGAATCGCTATGGCAACAGGTGTATATTCTGCGGTGCATCGCACATATGTAAATAATGAAGTAGCGATGACAGGTGAAATAAGTATACACGGAGAAGTAAAGCCTATTGGTGGCGTGTACGCAAAAATAAAAGCTGCGAAAAAAGCGGGAGCTAAGAAAGTCATTATTCCTGCTGAAAATATGCAACCATTTTTGTATACTATAAAGGGAATCGAAATTATTCCTGTCCGTAAGTTAAAAGAAGTATTTGAGTTAACATTTATGCAAGAAAATGCGCATAGAGAGCTAGATGTACATACTAACGTAGACGAAACAGATGCACAATCTATGTAAAAATAAACAATAATAAAATTTGCCAGACTTCGTTTAAGTTTGTATGCTTAATCGGAGTCTTTTTTCTTTTCGTGAGGTAGAAAAATAAGCTATTTATAATTGCGAGGAATCTCAGCAATTGCATCTAGGTGTATTGTAATATAAAATAGTTGAACAGGAGTTTAATTTATTATGGAGGTGCTATGTCTAGTATGAATACGAACGAAAGAATCGTGCCCCTCCTACCATTAAGAGGCGTTCTCGTATATCCAACGATGGTTTTGCATCTTGATGTAGGACGTGATAAATCGATACAAGCACTAGAGCAGGCGGCAATGGATGAAAATATCATCTTTTTAGCAATGCAAAAAGAAATGAATATCGATGATCCGAAAGAAGATGACATATATAGTGTAGGTACAGTGGCGAAAGTCAAGCAAATGTTAAAATTGCCGAACGGTACGCTTCGTGTCCTTGTGGAAGGTTTACATAGAGCAGAAGTAATAGAGTTTATCGAAGAAGAAAATATAGTACAAGTGTCTATTAAAACGGTAACTGAAGAAGTAGAAGGTGATTTAGAAGAGAAAGCTCTTATGCGTACGTTACTGGAGCATTTCGAACAATATATTAAAGTTTCGAAAAAAGTTTCAAATGAAACATTTGCAACGGTAGCTGATGTAGAAGAACCAGGGAGATTAGCTGATCTAATTGCTTCTCACTTGCCGATTAAAACGAAGCAGAAACAAGAGATTCTAGAGATTGTATCTGTAAAAGAACGATTACATACACTTATTTCAATTATTCAAGATGAACAAGAGTTACTTAGCCTAGAAAAGAAGATTGGACAAAAAGTGAAACGTTCAATGGAGCGCACGCAAAAAGAATATTTCTTACGTGAGCAAATGAAGGCGATTCAAACTGAACTTGGCGACAAAGAAGGTAAGGGCGGAGAAGTAGAAGAACTTCGTGAAAAAATTGAACAGTCAGGAATGCCTGAAGAAACAATGAAGGCTGCGCTGAAAGAATTAGATCGTTATGAAAAGTTACCAGCAAGTTCTGCGGAGAGTGGTGTTATTCGCAATTATATTGATTGGTTATTAGCGCTTCCGTGGACAGAGGCAACAGAAGATATAATTGATCTTGCTCATTCAGAAGAGATTTTAAATAACGATCATTACGGTCTTGAAAAAGTGAAAGAGCGTGTACTTGAATATTTAGCTGTACAGAAGTTAACGAATTCATTAAAAGGACCTATCCTTTGTTTAGTAGGCCCTCCTGGGGTCGGCAAAACTTCGTTAGCGCGTTCAATTGCAACATCATTGAATCGTAAATTTGTCCGTGCATCTCTTGGTGGTGTGCGTGATGAATCTGAAATTCGTGGTCACCGCCGTACATATGTTGGAGCAATGCCAGGACGCATTATTCAAGGTATGAAAAAGGCGAAAACAGTTAATCCAGTCTTCTTATTAGATGAGATTGATAAAATGTCTAACGATTTCCGTGGAGATCCATCAGCGGCATTACTTGAAGTATTAGATCCAGAACAAAACCATAACTTCAGTGATCATTACATTGAAGAACCATATGATCTATCGAAAGTTATGTTTGTAGCAACCGCTAATACACTTTCAAGTATTCCAGGTCCATTACTTGACCGTATGGAAATCATTTCGATTGCTGGCTATACAGAACTTGAAAAAGTACACATTGCTCGTGAGCATTTATTGCCGAAACAATTAAAAGAGCATGGCTTACGAAAAGGTAATTTACAAGTGCGTGATGAGGCGCTTCTTGAAATTATTCGTTATTATACACGTGAGGCTGGTGTTCGTACGCTAGAACGCCAAATTGCAAAAGTTTGCCGTAAAGTAGCGAAAATTATCGTTACAGCAGAACGTAAACGTATCGTTGTGACAGAGAAAAAGATTGTTGATTTACTTGGTAAACACATATTCCGTTATGGGCAAGCTGAAAAAACAGACCAAGTTGGTATGGCAACAGGTCTAGCTTACACAGCAGCAGGCGGCGATACACTTGCAATTGAAGTTTCTGTAGCGCCAGGAAAAGGGAAACTAATTTTAACGGGGAAACTTGGGGATGTTATGAAAGAATCAGCACAAGCTGCGTTTAGTTATATACGCTCTCGTGCAGAAGAGCTTCAGATTGACCCGAATTTCCATGAGAAAAATGATATTCATATTCATGTTCCAGAAGGAGCAGTTCCAAAAGATGGACCGTCAGCAGGTATTACGATGGCAACGGCACTTATTTCTGCACTAACAGGTATTCCTGTAAGTAAAGAAGTAGGTATGACAGGTGAAATTACACTTCGTGGTCGTGTATTACCAATTGGTGGCTTAAAAGAAAAAACATTAAGTGCTCACCGCGCAGGCTTAACAAAAATTATTTTGCCAGCAGAAAACGAGAAAGATTTAGATGATATTCCAGAGAGCGTAAAAGAAAACCTTACGTTTGTGCTTGCATCTCATTTAGATGAAGTATTGGAGCACGCATTAGTAGGAGTGAAACAATGAAAGTAACAAAAGCAGATATTGTAATTAGTGCTGTTAAACCAGAACAATATCCAGACAGTGATTTACCAGAAATTGCATTAGCAGGTCGTTCAAATGTCGGGAAGTCTTCCTTTATTAATAAAATTTTAAATCGTAAAAAGTTAGTGCGTATTTCTTCTAAACCAGGAAAAACGCAAACACTGAACTTTTTCTTAATCAATGAGATGATGCATTTTGTTGACGTTCCAGGTTATGGATATGCGAAAGTGTCTAAATCGGAGCGCGCGGCATGGGGGAAAATGATTGAAACGTACTTTACAACGCGTAAGCAATTAGACGCAGCTGTATTAGTAGTTGATTTACGTCACCAACCAACAAGTGATGACGTGATGATGTATGATTTCTTAAAGCATTATGAAATCCCAACAATTATTATTGCGACGAAAGCCGATAAAATCCCGAAAGGGAAATGGCAAAAGCATTTAAAAGTTGTAAAAGAAACGCTTGCTGTTGAAATTGGCGATGAAATCGTTCTATTCTCTTCTGAAACAGGACTTGGAAAAGAAGAAGCGTGGAAGGCAATTCATAAAATGACAAAAACAAAAAACGCGTGACGAATGTCGCGCGTTTTTTTCTTTATATAAGCTGTTAACGTACGTTTAATGTAACTTCAATATTACCTCGTGTTGCTTTAGAGTAAGGACATACACCGTGAGCCGCTTCTACAAGTTCTTTTGCTTCGCTATGTGAAACGCCAGCGACATGTACATCAAGCACGGCAGATAGGCCAAAACCACCATCTGTATCTTTTCCGATAGAAACGTGAGCGGTTACTTCTGTACTTTCTACTTTCATACGTTTTGTACGAATGACAAGTTGTAATGCACTATCAAAACAAGCTGCATAACCAGCTGCAAATAGTTGTTCTGGATTTGTTGCTTCTCCGCCTGCACCACCTAGTGCTTTCGGCATTTTTACATCAAGATTTAATATGCCATCATCTGAAACTACTTTCCCATTTCTTCCACCTGTTGCTGTTACTGAAGCAGTATATAATTTATCCATATTTATTCCCCTTTTCCATCATTAATTGTTTTCATTGTTTCAATTAGTTTATTTAGCTCAATTAATAAAGAGCGATATTCTTGCTCTGTAATTCCTAAATTTGTAGCCATCGTTGTCGGTAATGAACAAGCCTTTTCCTTTAAATCTTTGCCTTGTTCTGTTAATTCAATACAAACTTTTCGCTCGTCTTCTTTGGAACGAACACGTTTTACAAGTTTTAATGATTCCATTCGTTTTAACATAGGTGTTAACGTACCGGAATCTAAAAATAGACGTTCTCCAATTTCTTTTACTGTTAGTCCATCTTGCTCCCATAGTACGAGTAAAGTAATGTACTGGGGATACGTAATACCCATCTCTTCTAAATAAGGTCGATAAAAACGAGTAACCTCTCTAGAACAGGCATAAATAGAAAAACAAAGTTGGTTATCTAGATGCAAAGAGTCCTCTGTCATACATAACTCCCTTCTAATTAAGTTGTGAACAATTTAATTTTGTAAAATCAATATAACGAAAAAGAAATAAAATGTCAAATACATTGTATTGAGAAAGTGTTTGCTACATTTTGGAACAATCATACATATTTTCCTTCATGATGAAAGAAGATAGGAAAGATGATGTTATAATTTATATGGAATAGTTTCCATCACTTGATTATGAGGACTTTTTTTGGTAACGTACAAATAGAGTTATTAATTTATAATCATTATAAAGTAGAAGATTTTTTTATTAGTTTACTGAATCTCCTTTATTACATAAGGAGAATAATTAAAAAATAATCGGTTGTTCACACGATTGTCAGATTCATAAGAGGAAAGTTGTATTATGATAGTAGATAAAGTGATAAAACGGGTGAAGGGGGACATGCTGCGTGCATATTCTTGTTGTTAGTGTAAATTATCGAACAGCCCCTGTAGAATTTCGTGAGAAACTCACATTTCAGGCAGCAGAGCTAGAGCGAGCGATGACTACATTACAAAATCAAAAGAGCGTGTTAGAGAATGTCATTGTATCAACTTGTAATCGCACTGAGATTTATGCTGTTGTCGATCAATTACACACGGGACGGTATTATATTAAGAAGTTTTTAGCTGATTGGTTTCAGCTTGAAATAGAAGAAGTCGCGCCATATTTAACTATTTTTGAACAAGATGGTGCAATAGATCATTTATTCCGCGTAACGTGCGGTTTAGATTCGATGGTAGTCGGAGAAACGCAGATTTTAGGTCAAATAAAAGATAGCTTTTTAGAAGCGCAACAAGTTAAAGCAACAGGCACAATTTTTAATGAATTGTTTAAGCAAGTCATTACATTAGCAAAACGTGCCCACTCAGAAACAACAATCGGAGAAAGTGCAATGTCTGTTAGTTATGCTGCTGTTGAGCTTGGAAAGAAAATATTTGGCGAGTTAACAGATTGTCATGTGCTTATTCTTGGTGCTGGTAAAATGGGCGAACTTGCACTGCAAAACTTATATGGAAGTGGTGCTCGTAAAGTAACAGTTATGAATAGGACACTTTCGAAAGCAGAAGTAATGGCTGAGAAATATATGGGACATGCAAAATCGTTAAGCGAATTGCAATGTGCATTATTAGAAGCAGATATTTTAATTAGTTCAACTGGTGCATCTGAGTATGTCATTACGAAAGAGATGATGACAAAGGTGGAGAAAATGCGCTCTGGTCGCCCTTTATTTATGGTTGATATTGCAGTACCACGTGATATTGATCCAGCGATTGATGAGTTAGAAGGTTCTTTTTTATATGACATTGATGATCTGCAAGGAGTAGTGGAAGCAAATCGTGCTGAGCGTTTGAAAGAAGCGGAGAAAATTCAATTTATGATTGAAGAGGAAATTGTTCTATTTAAAACGTGGTTAAGTACACTTGGTGTTGTTCCATTAATATCAGCTCTTCGTGATAAGGCACTTGCAATCCAAAGTGAAACGATGGTAAGCCTAGAGCGAAAAATACCAAACCTTAGTGATCGTGAGAAAAAAGTCATTAGTAAGCATACGAAAAGTATTATTAATCAATTATTAAAAGACCCAATTTTAGTAGCGAAAGAAATAGCTGCTGAAGAGGGAGCGAGCGAAAAATTAGCGTTATTTGCGAAGATTTTCGATTTAGAAACGGAAGAAGTAGAGAGTCGTGCGGAAGAAGTAGAACATAAAAGAGTGTGGACACCATCCGTTCCATCTTTATAATTTGGAAGGATGATCGGATGAGTTTTTTAAATAACAGTATTATTTATCATATTGCAATTATTTTATATGCTTGTAGCATTAGTTTATATTTTATAGATTATTTCCAAAGTAACCGAAAGGCGAACCGATTTGCTTTTTGGTTACTTTCGATTGTATGGGTATTGCAGTCTATTTTTATGTTGCTTAGGGCGACAGATTCAGAAACGAACCCCATTTTAACTTTATTATCAGGGATTTATTTTTATGTTTGGTTATTGATTACGATGTCGTTAGTCATAAATCGATTTATGCGCGTTGACTTTTTAGTCTTCTTTACAAATGTTGTTGCATTTGGCGTAAGCGCTTTTTCTATTTTTACACCGCTCGGAAAGATGTCGCCAGTACTTGCAGAGCAATTAGTTTCAGAACTTGTATACGTGCATGTTGGAATGGCGATTATTTCTTATGCAACGTTTACGGTATCATTTATTTTTTCTATTATGTATTTACTGCAATATCGCCTATTAAAAAAGAAAAAGTGGAATGCGAGATTAAGAAGGTTAGGGAATTTACCGAAGCTTGAATCTACGTCTTACGGATTAAATTTATTTTCTGTTCCATTTTTCTTACTAGCAATTTTATTAGGATGTATATGGGGATATACAAAATTAGATAATTTTCATTGGTATGATACGAAAGTAATTGGTTCGTTTGTCGTTCTATTTGTATACTGTGCGGGCTTGTATTTAAGAGCGGCAGATGTATTGCAAGGGAAGAAAATTGTACTGTGGAATGTAGGGGCCTTTCTCGTAATGCTAGTTAACATTTTTTTATTAAGTAGTTTATCTAATTTCCACTTTTGGTATTTATAATGAGGAGAGAGAATTATGCGCAAAATTATTGTAGGGTCACGAAAGAGTAAGCTAGCATTAACACAAACAAACTGGTTTATTGATCAGTTAAAAGCACTTGGTTTACCATATGAATTTGAAGTGAAAGAAATTGTCACCAAAGGTGATGTGATTTTAGATGTTACTCTTTCAAAAGTAGGCGGAAAAGGTTTGTTCGTTAAAGAAATTGAGCATGCGTTACTTACGAAAGAAATCGATATGGCTGTACATAGTATGAAAGATATGCCAGCCGTACTTCCAGAAGGGTTAATGATTGGCTGTACACCAAAGCGTGTTGACCCTCGTGATGCTTTTATCTCAAAAAATGGAGCATCGTTTAAAGAGTTAGCGGAAGGTGCTATTTTAGGTACGAGTAGTTTAAGACGTAGTGCACAGCTACTCGCTGCGAGACCAGATTTACAAGTGAAGTGGATTCGCGGAAATATCGATACACGTTTACGTAAATTAAAAGAAGAGGATTACGATGCGATTATTTTAGCGACAGCTGGATTACAAAGAATGGGCTGGGATGATGAAGTTATTACAGAACATTTAGATGAAACGTTATGTGTACCTGCTGTAGGACAAGGTGCATTAGCGATTGAATGTCGTGAGGATGATAAGGATTTATTGCAGTTGTTAGCGCATATGAATGATGCGATAACAGAAAGAACAGTGGCAGCGGAGCGAGTATTTCTTCATAAACTTGAAGGTGGATGTCAAGTTCCAATCGCTGGATATGCAACCCTTAAAGAAAACGATACAATCGAATTAACAGCTCTTGTTGGCTCTATGGATGGCTCTGTTTTATTAAAAGAGACAGTAGTAGGTACTAATCCTGAGGAAGTAGGATTAGAAGCCGCGGGCCGTTTAATTAAACAAGGCGCCAAAGAACTCATTCTTGCTGCAAATAAGGAGCAACAATAAATATGAACGCTCTCGCTGGAAAAACGGTATTGATTACACGTGCCCAGCATCAAGCGAAACAAATGAGTGTAGCAGTGAAAGAAAAGAGCGGAATTCCATTGGAAATTCCGCTTTTGCATATGGAAGGTATGTCTCATAGGCAAATTCAACATATTGAAGGGCAGCTACATTCGTATGACTGGGTTATTTTTACGAGCAGAAATGGTGTAGCTTTTTTTCTAGATAGTTTGAACAAGAAACTACCGCTAACCATTAAAATCGCTGCGGTAGGTGTGAAAACAAAATTAGAGTTAGAAAAAAGGGGCTATCAAGTTCATTTTGTTCCAACTTCATTTGTTGCAGAAGCATTTGCAGAAGAGTTTCTAAAAGAATTAAGTGGAAACGAACGTATTTTATTTCCGAAAGGGAATATAGCAAGAGAGGTAATTCCGGTTGCACTTCGGGAAATTGGTGTTTCTCTAGATGAGCTAATCGTATACGGTACGAAAGTGAATATAGAAAAAAAGCAAGAGCTTATAGCGGCATTGAAGTTAGGGAAAGTAGACATTATTACATTTACGAGCCCTTCAACTGTTACTAGTTTTGTTCGTTTACTTGAGGGTGCAAACTGGAGAGAATGGACAAAAAAATGTACAATTGCTTGTATAGGACCTATTACGGAAAAAGAGGCAAGTCGTTATTTTCCGTCTGTTATTGTGCCGAAAGAGTACACTGTAGAAGCATTACTACAATGTGTTTGTGAATCTATAAAATGAAAGAATGGGGATAGAAATCTATGAACTCTTTACAATTTAATCGTCATCGTCGTTTAAGACAAAGCGGTAGTATGCGTGCACTTGTGCGTGAAACGTTTTTACATACGGAAGATTTTATTTACCCTATTTTTGTATTAGAAGGTGAAAATGTTCGTAATGAAGTTCCTTCTATGCCAGGCGTATATCAAATGTCTTTAGATTTATTGCAAGCTGAAATGCAAGAAGTTGTTGATTTAGGTATTCGTTCTGTTATTGTATTTGGTTTACCTGCTGAAAAAGATGAAGTTGGATCATCAGCATATTGTGATCATGGAATTGTACAACGTGCTATTCAACAAATTAAAGGCGATTTCCCTGAGCTAGTAGTAGTTGCAGATACATGTTTATGTCAATTTACAAGTCATGGTCATTGCGGTGTAATTGAAGATGGTATTATTTTAAATGACGAGTCTCTTGCAGTTCTTGCGAAAACAGCTGTAAGTCAAGCGAAGGCAGGAGCGGACATTATTGCGCCATCAAACATGATGGACGGCTTCGTAACAGCAATTCGCCATGCATTAGATGAAAATGGTTTTGGACACGTGCCAGTTATGTCGTACGCTGTGAAATATTCATCAGCGTTTTATGGGCCCTTCCGTGATGCTGCGCACGGTGCGCCGCAATTTGGTGACCGTAAAACATATCAAATGGACCCAGCGAACCGTATGGAAGCATTCCGTGAAGCAGAATCAGATGTAATGGAAGGGGCTGATTTCTTAATTGTAAAGCCAGCTCTTTCTTACTTAGATATCATTCGTGATGTGAAAAATAACTTTAATTTACCAATCGTTGCTTACAACGTAAGTGGTGAATATTCAATGATTAAAGCGGCAGCGCAAAATGGTTGGATTAATGAAAAAGAAGTTGTGCTTGAAAAATTAATTAGCATGAAACGTGCAGGAGCAGACTTAATTATTACGTATCATGCGAAAGATGCAGCAAAATGGTTGCAAGAAGGAGGCGTTAAATAATGAAAAAGTTTGATAAGTCAATTGCAGCGTTTGAAGAGGCGCAAGATTTAATGCCTGGTGGCGTAAATAGCCCAGTTCGTGCCTTTAAGTCTGTTGGGATGAATCCGTTGTTTATGGAGCGTGGTAAAGGCTCTAAAGTATATGATATTGATGGAAATGAATACATCGACTACGTATTATCATGGGGGCCTTTAATTCATGGGCATGCAAATGATCGTGTTGTTGAAGCGTTAAAATCTGTTGCTGAAAGAGGTACAAGCTTCGGTGCACCGACAGAAATCGAAAATAAATTAGCGAAACTTGTTATTGAGCGTGTACCATCGATTGAAATTGTCCGCATGGTTAACTCTGGAACAGAAGCGACAATGAGTGCACTACGTTTAGCTCGTGGTTATACAGGCCGTAATAAAATCTTGAAATTCATCGGTTGTTACCACGGTCATGGTGATTCGTTATTAATTAAAGCTGGTTCTGGTGTGGCGACTCTAGGTTTACCAGATAGCCCTGGCGTACCAGAAGGTGTAGCGAAAAATACGATTACAGTAGCTTATAATGATTTAGAAAGTGTGAAATACGCTTTTGAACAATTCGGTGATGATATTGCTTGTGTAATTGTAGAACCAGTGGCAGGGAATATGGGTGTTGTTCCTCCGCAACCAGGATTTTTAGAGGGACTTCGTGAAGTAACAGAACAAAACGGTGCACTGCTTATTTTTGATGAAGTAATGACAGGATTCCGTGTTGCTTATAACTGTGGACAAGGTTACTACGGTGTAACACCTGATTTAACTTGTTTAGGTAAAGTAATCGGTGGTGGCTTACCAGTAGGAGCGTACGGTGGTAAAGCAGAAATTATGCGCCAAATTGCGCCAAGCGGACCGATTTATCAAGCTGGTACTTTATCAGGTAACCCACTTGCAATGGCAGCAGGTTATGAAACGTTAGTACAGTTAACGCCAGAATCGTATGTAGAATTTGAGCGTAAAGCTGAAATGTTAGAAGCTGGATTACGTAAAGCAGCTGAAAAACATGGCATTCCACATCATATTAATCGTGCAGGTTCTATGATTGGTATTTTCTTTACAGATGAGCCCGTTATTAATTACGATGCAGCAAAATCTTCAAACTTAGAGTTCTTTGCGGCTTACTATCGTGAAATGGTAGAACAAGGTGTATTCTTGCCACCATCTCAATTCGAAGGTTTATTCTTATCGACAGCACATAGTGACGCAGATATTGAGGCGACAATTGCAGCGGCTGAAATTGCAATGTCAAAATTAAAATAATGTATTAGAGAAAAATCGCTCTCCATAAGGGGAGCGATTTTTTTTATTCATAAAGTAAGCTTTCCCTACATAAATCTGTAATGACATATAGTTTGGGAGGGGGAAAAGAAGTGGCTGCAGATCATTCGTTACGATTTTCATTAAAAGAATCTGTTTGGTTCCAAAAGGGACAGGAAGTCGATGAACTTTTGTCAATTTCGTTAGATCCAGACGTTGAGATAGAAGAGCTTGATCATGAAGTAATCGTGAGAGGGCAATTAGATTTAACGGGAGAGTATGTTGCAAGGCAAGATGATTCGGCGTATTCACTAAGAGAACTATCGCCAGCAAAGTCAATTGATTATGTAGAAACAAGGGAAGATGGGGTTAATGAACTTGTTCATTCCTTTCCGCTTGAAATATCAATTCCGAGAAATCGCGTGAAAGTAATTGAAGAACTATATGTATCAATTGAGGAATTTGATTATGAATTAAAGGAAAATGGTTGCTTACAATTATTAGCGGATATATCTATTACTGGTTTATGTGATGAAGAGAGAAGCGAGGATGAAGAAGAAACGGTGTATGCTGATTTAGAAGAAGATTCAGCGCAAGAGGATGAGAATAGACCGGCGCCCCATGTAGAAGAACCAACATACAAGGAATCAGATGAGTGGGAAGATTACGCATTTGAACCGTTCCAATTAGAGGAAAGAAAAGAGCAGGAATTAGAAGAAGAGAAAATAGAAGAACATGAATTTGTGGAACGTGAAGAGGAGCAAGAAACAACGCCGCAATTTGAATTGTTCGGACGAAAAGATTTCAAGAAAGAAAAAGCGAAAAAGCAGGAAGAACAAGAAGAAGAGTACTCACAGCGAGATGAAAATGCGCTTTATTTAACAAAACTATTTACGAAAGAACCGGAAGAGGAATTTACAAAGTTAAGAATGTATTTCGTACAAGAAGGGGATACAATTGAATCTATTGCAGACCGTTATGAAACATCGGTACAAAATTTGTACCGTGTCAATCAAACAGAAGATATATTTTTAAATATGGGGCAAATTATTTATATTCCCGTTTCAAGAGTAAAGGCGAAATAAAGAAGTGAGTGTTTTCACTCACTTCTTTTCTTAGAAGTTATGTTTTGAATAGAAAGGGTTATTCGTATGGATATTGAATTGCGAAATCACTATGAACCTATCGTGAGGCAATATAGATTGGATACGCAGCATATGGAAGAGCACGGAAATGTAATGAAAATTTATACGAATCAAGGTCCATATGCACTTAAGAAAATAGAAGGCAGAAAGTTAGAGCGGAATAACTTTCTGCATCATATTCAATATTTGAAGGAGAAAGGTTTTTCAAATTATGTACCTATATACCATGCGACGGATGGAAATTATATTTTAAGTGACGGGACGTATAATTATTATTTAATGCCTTGGTTAGAACGTGCAGAAGGAAATGGTGAGGACAATGATCAATACCATAAAATGTTTCAGACACTCGGAACGTTGCATCAAAAAACTGTGAAGGAAGAAACGTATACGGAAGAAGATTTAGAAAAACATTATACAACTATATCCAATCGCTGGGAAAATGATGGTGAGATGTTAGAAGAGTTTCTCGTAGAATCTGAATCAAAATGGTATATGTCCCCGCTTGAATTGCAATATTGTACGTACTATCATCATGTAATGAGAGCGCGTGAATTTGCAACGAAGCAATTAAATGAGTGGAACGATGCGATGAAAGAAAAAGATAAAACGCGTATTACTTTTGTACATGGTAACGTGTCACTTAATCATTTTTTATTTGACTATGAGCGGAATGGCTATTTTATTAGTTTGGAAAAATCGAAGTTTGCAACGCCTGTGCAAGATATAGTAGGTTTTTATTCACGGTCTTTAAACACATATCCGATCGCAAGAAGTGATCGGTTTGAATGGTTTCAAATGTATCAAAAAAATTTTCCGTTTACGAAAGAAGAGCAACTTCTCATGTTTGCTTATATGACGTACCCATCACAATTTATTCGACAAATCGGTTCGTATAGAAAAAGAAAAGATAATCGCAACGAGGAAAATGAATTGCTGGAAGTAAAGAGTTTGCAACAATCGCATTGGCTCGTTAGCAATATAGAATATTTCCTATCACAATTACAAGCTGCCCAGCAAGGGAACGGGTAAAGTAAAACTTTAATCAGCGGGGCTCCCGCCTAACTTCTTTGCTTCAGCTGAATTTTGATGTAGGGATCTTACTGCCCGCAAATAGCGAGATAAAGAAGATAAGTAGAGAATGCTACTTATCTTTTTTGTGCGCCTGAAAATTCATAGTCTTAAATTTATCTTGACGAATAAGGTTTCGTTTTTTACACTATTGTATATAATAATTAACAATCATATAAATGCCTTGAAGGGGAAGAGTATAACATGAAACGTCTTCAGAGAGGAGAATCATTAGCTGGGAGATTCTCTAGATAGTTATGTTAGAAGGTAGCCCTGGAGCATCTTTTCTGAACGGAATAGTTCTTATTAGGAAAAGACGGATTTGTCCGTTATCAAATTAAGAGTATAAGCAAATTATGAATTTGTTTGTAAATAAAGGTGGTACCGCGATGTCCCTCGTCCTTTTTGGATGAGGGACATTTTTTATTTTAAGGAGGGAAAATAATGTCAAACACGGAAAAGAATTTACCAACTAAATATGATCATATGTCCGTTGAAGAAGGCCTTTATCAATGGTGGCTTGAAGGCAAATATTTTGAAGCAACAGGAGACGAGAAGAAACAACCGTATACAATTGTAATTCCACCTCCGAACGTAACTGGTAAGTTACACTTAGGTCATGCTTGGGATACAACTCTTCAAGATATTTTAACTCGTACGAAGCGTATGCAAGGATACGATGTACTATGGCTTCCAGGAATGGACCATGCTGGTATCGCAACACAAGCGAAAGTAGAAGGAAAACTTCGTGAAGAAGGTATTTCACGTTACGATCTTGGCCGTGAAAAATTCCTTGAAAAAGCTTGGGAGTGGAAAGAAGAGTACGCTTCTCACATTCGTCAACAATGGGGGAAAGTTGGTTTAGGACTAGACTATTCTCGTGAACGCTTCACATTAGACAAAGGTTTATCAGATGCGGTTAATAAAGTATTCGTTCAATTATACGAAAAAGGCTTAATTTACCGTGGTGAATATATCATCAACTGGGATCCAGCAACACGCACAGCTCTTTCTGATATTGAAGTAATTCATAAAGAAGTTCAAGGTGCATTCTACCATATGAACTATCCGTTAACAGATGGTTCTGGCCACATTCGTCTTGCGACAACTCGTCCAGAAACGATGCTTGGTGATACAGCAGTAGCAGTTCATCCAGAAGACGATCGTTACAAACATTTAATCGGAAAAACAGTTACACTTCCAATTGTAGGCCGTGAGATTCCGATTATTGCTGATGAGTACGTAGAAAAAGACTTCGGAACAGGTGTTGTAAAAATTACACCAGCTCATGACCCGAATGATTTTGAAGTAGGTAACCGTCATGACTTACCACGCATCTTAGTAATGAATGAAGATGGATCGATGAACGAAAAAGCTGGTAAGTATAACGGTATGGATCGTTTCGAATGCCGTAAAGCATTAGTGAAAGACTTACAAGAGGCTGGCGTATTAGTAGAAATCGAGCCTCATATGCATTCAGTAGGTCATAGTGAGCGTAGCGGTGCAGTAGTTGAGCCTTACTTATCAACACAATGGTTCGTAAAAATGGCTCCACTTGCAGAAAAAGCAGTAGCACTTCAACAAAAAGAAGAAGAAAAAGTAACGTTCGTACCAGAGCGTTTTGAAAACACATACTTACGCTGGATGGAAAACATTCATGACTGGTGTATTTCTCGTCAATTATGGTGGGGACACCGTATTCCAGCTTGGTATCATAAAGAAACTGGTGAGGTATACGTAGGTACAGAAGCACCAGCAGATATTGAAAACTGGAATCAAGATAATGACGTACTGGATACATGGTTCAGTTCAGCGCTATGGCCGTTCTCAACACTTGGTTGGCCGGATGAAGATTCAGCAGACTTTAAGCGCTACTATTCAACAGATGCATTAGTAACTGGTTATGACATCATCTTCTTCTGGGTATCTCGTATGATTTTCCAAGGTTTAGAGTTTACAGGCGAGCGTCCATTTAAAGATGTATTAATTCACGGTTTAGTTCGTGATGAGCAAGGTCGTAAGATGAGTAAATCTCTTGGTAACGGTATTGACCCAATGGATGTTATCGAGAAGTACGGTGCAGATGCAATGCGCTATTTCTTATCAACAGGAAGTGCACCAGGTCAAGATTTACGCTTCAGCATGGAGAAAGTAGAATCTACTTGGAACTTCATTAATAAAATTTGGAATGCATCACGCTTCGTATTAATGAACATGGATGATATGAAGTATGAAGAAATCGATTTAACTGGTGAAAAATCAGTTGCAGATAAGTGGATCTTAACTCGCTTAAACGAAACAATCGAAAGTGTAACACGTAACATGGATAAATATGAGTTCGGTGAAGCTGGACGTTCATTATACAACTTCATTTGGGACGATTTCTGTGACTGGTACATTGAAATGGCGAAGCTTCCACTATACGGTGAAGATGAAGCAGCTAAGAAAACAACTCGTTCTATTTTAGCTTACGTATTAGACCAAACAATGCGTCTATTACATCCATTCATGCCATTCGTAACAGAAAAAATTTGGCAACATTTACCACATGAAGGCGAATCTATTACAGTAGCTGCGTGGCCAACAGTTCGCGAGGATTTACAAGATACGGAAGCTGCGGCAGAAATGCACCTTCTAGTTGATATCATTCGCTCTGTTCGTAACATCCGTGCAGAAGTAAATACGCCAATGAGCAAAAAAGTTCAAATGCAAATTAAAGCAAAAGATGAGGCTGTACTTGCTCAACTTACGAAAAACAGCTCTTACATTGAGCGTTTCTGTAATCCAAGCGAATTAACAATTCAAACGGATTTACAAGCGCCAGAAAAAGCAATGACTGCAATCGTATCAGGTGCAGAGTTATTCTTACCATTAGCTGATCTTATCAATCTTGATGAAGAGAGAGCTCGTCTTGAGAAAGAACTTGAGAAGTTCGATAAAGAAGTAGAACGTGTACAGAAGAAACTTTCTAACCAAGGTTTCGTAGCGAAAGCTCCTGCGGCAGTTATTGAAGGAGAGCGTGCGAAAGAGCAAGATTACCTAGAAAAACGCGAAGCAGTTCGTCAACGTCTAGTAGATCTTGAAAAGTAAAAATGTTTTTAGAGACTCACTATATTGGTGAGTCTCTTTTCTTTGCGTATAATAGAACTATGAAAGTTGTCTTTTGAAAGGGGAAAAGCATACGTGATACATACATACGAAGAAGCGATAGGGTGGATTCATAGCCGATTGAAATTTGGAATTAAGCCAGGATTAGAAAGAATGAGATGGATGCTAGAAGAACTCGGAAATCCAGAGCGTCATATAAAATGTGTTCATCTTGCTGGTACAAATGGAAAAGGTTCAACGTTAACATATATGCGCTACATGTTAGAAGGCGCGAAATATAAGGTAGGAACGTTCACCTCTCCTTATATCGAAACATTTAATGAACGCATTAGTGTGAATGGGACACCAATTGCAGATGAAGAGATTACTGAACTTGTAAAGATGGTAAAACAAGTCGTGGAAAAACTAGATGAGACGGATTTAGGGGAAGCGACGGAGTTTGAAATTATTACTGTTATGGCAATTTGTTATTTCGGTAAAGTCAATTTCTGTGATGTTGTTTTATTTGAAACAGGGCTTGGTGGACGTTTTGATTCTACTAATGTTATACACCCTGTTCTCACGATTATTACGAATATCGGTCACGATCATATGCATATTTTAGGGAATACACTAGGAGAAATTGCATATGAAAAGGCGGGGATTATTAAATCTGGTGTGCCGGTAATTACTGGTGTGCAGGACGAAGAAGCTTTGGAAGTCATTCAAAATGTTGCAAAGGAAAACCATGCAAACCTATACGAACTTGACAAGCATTTTACAGCGTTACATAAGCAGTCTAAAGAAGATGGGGAAGAGTTTGATTTTACTTGTCCTTTTGCCGCATTTGAAGATTTGCAAATCTCAATGAAAGGCATTCATCAAGTAGGAAATGCAGCGCTAGCACTTATGGCAGTCATGTATGTAAAAACATATCTATCATTTTTAATTGAGGAAGAGGAAATAAGAACGGGATTACGGGAAGCGTATTGGATTGGGCGCTTTGAAAAGCTGCAAAGTAACCCGGATATTATTATAGATGGTGCCCATAATCCAGAAGGTATTGAAAGCCTTGTGAAAACAGTAGAAGCGCATTACAAAGATAAAAATGTAATAGTTTTATTTACTGCCCTTGGTGATAAACAATTGCATAACATGGTAGGCCAATTAGAAACCATTGCAGATGAAATTATTTTTACAACATTCGCCTTTGATCGTGCTATCTCTGCTGATAAACTTGCATCATATTCACAAAAAGAATCAAAATTAGTTTTTGAAAATTGGAAAGAGGCAATTGATACAAAAGTTGAAATGATAGGAGAAAATGATGTTTTCATCATAACAGGTTCTCTTTATTTCATTTCTGAAGTTCGAAAATATATTCGCGAGAAAAACTAGATAGTCTTTGCTATCTAGTTTTTTGTTCTACAAATGAAGTCAAAAGCATACATATAAGATAAATATATAGGGTTATTTGGCGAATTTCTCTGACAAATATCTCGTTTTTTTGTGAAAGGAATATGATATGATGCGGACAACGATAAGAGGTGAGGTGTGAGTGTATGGACAAGCAATCACGAACAATCTCAGTGAAAGTGAATGGAACAGAAGCGAAGTATGAGGAAAAGAAGAAAGATGAATTTGAATGGATGGTAGTAGAAGGTGAACGACCGAGAAATGTTGTTCCGTTTCAAAAAGCGAAATCGATGTCTGTGGAAAAATACCGAAAGAAGTGGAGTAATACATTAATTGCAATCGTTGCAACCGCAATTATTATCGGTACGGCGTTTGGAATGGGGATGCTTCATTTACTCACCGGACAAGGAACGACAGGAGGAAGTGAAGTAACAGCTTCCAAGCCGACTGGGAATGGAGAATCAAAGGTGGGTGGAACGGCAGGACAAACATCAGAACCAAAAGAAGAAAAACAAAAAGCACAGGCAGGAGCGTCATTGGATCCGATGAAATTATTTTTTGTTCAAGGGGGGCTTTATTCTTCTGAAGAAAAGGGACGAGCAGCTCTTGAAGAATGGAAAGGCAATGGGGGCATTGGAGCTTTGAGACCGAGCGGGGATAAGTATGCAATAGTTGTTGGTATTGCTAGCGATGAACAGGCTATAAATCAATTAATGACTCAGTATAAAAATGATGGTGTCTCCGTTTTAAAAAAGAACTGGTATATAACAGATAAAGCGTTGCTGAAAGATGATAAAGAAGTAGGAACATTTTTAGCAAAAGTGCAGCCATTATACACTCATTTAGCAAAATATGCTTCTAGTGTACAAGTTGGTGGAAAAAGCAGCGCAAAAGATATAGAAGCGATTGAAAAAGAATGGAAAGCGATTGAAAAAGAGGGGAAAAGTATGAAGCAAGAAGAAGCAAAGAAACTGTATATGTATACGTCGGTAGCTGTACAAACAGTAAAAGATGGGAAAATGGATAAGGAATCTTTGGTGAAATTAAATCAAGTTATTATTGATGGCCTACTTTCGTATGAAAAAATTGTTTCGTAGAAAGTGAAATGATAGGATAATAAAATGAGTAAGAAAGAAGTACATGTACTTCTTTCTTTTCTTTTGAATTTAGAGCAAAGTGCTTTCTCTATGACAGGAATATAATCGTATGCAATAAAGAATTGTTATTTTAGTTAGAGAAATTAATATTTCTTTCATTTGTGGACAAACTATTCCTTTGATACGATTGATATAAATTGTTCTGCTTCATGTGAGAAAGGAAGGAGAAAATATGAAAAAAATAATTTTAGCTTCAGGATCACCTCGGAGGAAGGAATTGCTTGAGTTAGCTAGCATACCATTTGAAATCGTTGTAAGTGAAGTAGAGGAAACAATTGGTGCATATTCATCGCCTTCTGATATTGTAATGTCGCTTGCCTTGCAAAAAGCATCAGCGGTGGCAGAAAATAATAGTGATCACATTGTGTTAGGTGCAGATACAATTGTTACATATGAGTCGCGTATTCTTGGTAAGCCTTCTAATGAGGATGAGGCGAAAGAGATGTTACAATTACTATCAGGGAAAACACATGAAGTGTATACAGGTGTTGCGATTATATCAAAAGAAAAAACGGTTACTTTTTATGAGCGTACAGAAGTTACGTTTTGGGAGCTAACAGAAGAGGAAATTGATACATACGTCACGTCGAAAGAACCTCTTGATAAAGCCGGTAGTTATGGGATTCAAGGTAAAGGATCTATTTTCGTTCAAAATATTCAAGGGGACTACTATAGTGTAGTTGGCTTACCAATTGCACGTCTCGTTAGGGAATTAAAACAATTTGATATTGATGTAACCCATGCGTAAAATTGCATGGGGTTTTCTTTGAGAGAACAAATAAAGGAGTGGAGAGATGAACGGTATTCGTGATGTTGTAAGAGAAGAACAGCCACGGGAGCGTTTATTGTTAGAAGGTGCCGGAAGTTTATCAAATCGAGAGCTTCTCGCAGTATTACTCAGAACAGGTTCTAAAGAAGAAACAGTGTTAAAGTTATCAGATAAAATTTTACACCAATTTGATGGCTTACGTATGTTGAAAGATGCAACATTAGAAGAGCTAATTAGTATACATGGTATTGGGATTTCAAAGGCATCGCAACTTATGGCAGCCTTTGAACTAGGCAGAAGAATGGTGCGTTTAGAATATCAAAATAGATATAGTATTCGAAGTCCAGAAGATTGTGCGAAATACATGATGGAAGAAATGCGTTTTTTACAACAAGAGCATTTTGTTTGTTTATATTTAAATACAAAAAATCAAGTTCTACATAGGCAAACGATTTTTATTGGAAGTTTAAACACGTCAATTGTACACCCCAGGGAAGTTTTTAAAGAAGCCTTCCGTCGTGCAGCAGCCTCTATTATATGTCTTCATAACCATCCCTCAGGAGATCCCACGCCGAGCCGTGAAGATATTGAAGTAACAAAACGTTTAGTAGAATGCGGCCAGATTATCGGAATTGAAGTGCTAGATCATATTATAATAGGTGACCATAAATTCGTGAGTTTAAAGGAAAAAGGTCATATTTAAGACTATGCTTTTTACTTATTTTGTTTTATAATGTGATTTATGAGTTTTTTGTAGAAATTTATCTACAAAAAGGATAAAGATATAAAAAACGTACTGTTTTTATAATATAAAGTAAGAAAAAATGAGTCCGTGAAAACAAGAAAGGAAGATAAATAATATGTTTGGATTTGGTGGATTTACTCGCGATCTTGGAATAGACTTAGGAACTGCGAACACGCTTGTATATGTAAAAGGAAAAGGTGTAGTTTTACGTGAACCTTCAGTAGTTGCGTTACAAACTGATACGAAACAAATCGTTGCTGTAGGTAGCGACGCAAAACAAATGATTGGTCGTACACCAGGGAACGTTGTGGCACTTCGCCCGATGAAAGACGGTGTAATTGCTGATTATGAAACAACTGCAACAATGATGAAATATTACATTCAACAAGCTCAAAAATCAAACGGTTTCTTCTCACGTAAGCCGTATGTAATGGTATGTGTACCATCTGGTATTACAGCTGTAGAAAGACGTGCAGTAATCGATGCGACTCGTCAAGCGGGTGCTCGTGATGCTTATCCTATCGAAGAGCCATTTGCAGCAGCAATTGGTGCAAACTTACCTGTTTGGGAACCAACTGGTAGTATGGTAGTTGATATCGGTGGTGGTACAACAGAAGTTGCAATTATTTCTTTAGGAGGTATTGTAACAAGTCAGTCAGTTCGTGTTGCTGGTGATGATATGGACGATTCAATCATTCAGTACATTAAGAAAAGCTATAACTTAATGATCGGTGAAAGAACAGCTGAAGCATTAAAATTAGAAATCGGTTCTGCAGGCGAGCCAGAAGGTATCGAGCCTATGGAAATTCGCGGTCGTGATTTAGTAAGTGGTTTACCAAAAACAGTACTAATTCAGCCAGAAGAAATTGCAGATGCATTAAAAGATACAGTAGATGCGATTGTAGAATCAGTTAAAAATACACTAGAAAAAACTCCACCTGAATTAGCAGCTGATATTATGGACCGCGGTATTGTATTAACAGGTGGCGGGGCATTACTACGTAATTTAGATAAAGTAATTAGTGAAGAAACAAAAATGCCAGTTCTTGTTGCAGAAGACCCATTAGATTGCGTAGCAATTGGAACAGGTAAAGCATTAGACAATATCGATCTTTTCAAAACTGCTGCTCGATAATATTGCAAAATAAAAATCAGTGAAATTAAGAGGGTGTGAACGTGCCACAGTTTTTCTTAAACAAAAGATTAATTGTTTTGTTAGTTAGTATTATTCTTCTCGTGGCATTGATTGGAATCTCATTGAAAGAACGGAACAGTTTAACATGGCCAGAGCAGTTTGTTAAAGACACTGTCGGTGTTGTAGAACGTGTATTCCAAAAGCCAGCGAAATACGTAGCTGGATTCTTCGAAAATGTAGAGGATGTAAAGCGCACGTATGAAGAGAATAAAGAATTAAAAGCAAAATTAGATAATTATGCAGGTCTATCAGGGAAAGTAAAACAATTAGAAGATGATAACAAGAAGTTACAAGAGTTAACTGGAAAAAAGGAGTTGCTGAGCGATTATACTGAGATTCCAGCTACTGTTGTTTCTCGTAGTTCAGATAAATGGTACGATTTAATTGGAATTGATAAAGGGGCACAGCAAGGAATTAAAAAAGATATGGCTGTTATGACTTCACAAGGTTTAGTTGGACGTGTGAAAAGTGTATCTCAGTTTACATCATCAGTAGAGTTATTAAGCTCTATGAGCCGAACAAATCGTGTATCTGCTATTGTACAAGGGCAAGAAAATATCTTTGGTTTAATTGAAGGTTACGACAAAGAAAAACACTTACTTCTTTTCACAAAGATTGGTTCTGATGCAAAAGTAGAAAAAGATCAAATGGTTGTAACATCTGGACTAGGTGATATTTTCCCGAAAGGTCTTGTAATTGGGAAAATCGTTGATGTACAACCAGATGCATACGGCTTAACAAAAACAGCTTATGTAAAACCTGCCGCTGATTTAAATGACGTAGAGCATATTATGGTTGCTAAACGTAAAAAGCCTTCAGCGCCATTAGAATAGGAGGGAGAGAAGAGATGATGAAGATTTTAAAAAGAGCAGCTCTTCCTCTTTTGCTCCTTTTTGTGTTTCTATTTGAAAATATGTTTGCTACCATTGTTCCAACAAATGTGTTTTGGAAAGAGAGTATAGCAGCACCGCATTTCTTTATAATCGTCTTATGTTTTATTACAGTGTATTATAGTCCGGTCCAAGGGATTTATTACGGACTATTATTTGGTTTCTTATTTGATACCGTATACACAGAACTTGTCGGTATATATATTTTTGCTTATCCGATTTTAGCTTATTTAGTTTATAGTGTGATGAAAGTACTGCAATTGAATTTATTTATTGTTGTTTCCATCATATTAGCTAGCGTTGTAGCACTAGAGTATTATGTGTATGGATTTTTAACTTTGTTGGGACGTACTCATATGCCAGCGTATGTCTTTTTCACAGATCGTCTCCTTGCTACTTTATTGTTAAATGCTATTTTCTTGTTGATAGTTTGTTTCCCACTGAGACGATATATATTGCGTCTTTCAAAAGCGATGGAAGAAAAAGAAAAAAGGATTTTCTAATTTTATGTCGAATTGAATCGGTGGGGTGAACTTTAGTGGAAGAAAAAAAGCAACAAAATGTAACGATAAAAGGGACAAAAGATGGGATAACGCTTCATTTAGATGATTGTTGTTCATTCTCTGAATTGTTGATAGAATTAGACGAAAAACTTTCTACACATTACTACGATGGTGATGGACGCTCTTTAATTGAAGTGCATGTGAAAGTAGGAAATCGTTATTTAACAGAAGTCCAACAAGAAGAGATTCGTACGTTAATTCGTAATAAAAAGAATCTTGTTGTGGATTCAATTAAAAGTGATGTTATCACTAAAGCAGAAGCAATAGCTTGGAAAGAAGAAACAGAAATTGTCCCTATTTCCAAAATTGTTCGCTCTGGACAAGTTTTACATGTAAAAGGAAATTTGTTGTTAATTGGAGATGTTAATCCAGGCGGAACGGTTATCGCTGGGGGGAATATTTTTGTTGTAGGATCATTAAGAGGAATTGCACATGCTGGGTATTATGGGGATTCGGATGCTGTAATCGCTGCATCTGTTATGAACCCGATGCAACTTCGAATTAGTGATGTGGCAATGCGGGCTCCGGAAGAGAAAGAAGACGGAGCGGAGGCGGCAGAATGTGCGTATATTAATGAGAACAATCACATTGTTGTCGATCGCCTGCAACTTCTCACTCATCTTAGACCTAATTTAACAAAGTTAGAAAGGGGAATTGTATAGCTGTGGGAGAGGCAATAGTAATTACATCTGGAAAAGGCGGAGTAGGTAAAACTACAACGTCTGCGAACATTGGTACGGCCCTAGCGTTATCTGGAAAGAAAGTGTGCTTAATTGACACAGATATCGGTCTTCGAAATTTAGACGTAGTAATGGGGCTGGAAAATCGTATTGTATTTGATCTTGTTGATGTCGTTGAAGGGCGTTGCCGTTTACCTCAGGCTCTTATTAAAGATAAACGTTTTGATGATCTTTATTTATTACCTGCAGCACAAACGAGTGATAAATCAGCGGTAACACCTGAACAAATGGATGAATTAATACAAGTATTACGTCAAGATTATGATTACATATTAATTGATTGTCCTGCGGGGATTGAGCAGGGATTTAAAAATGCGGTAGCTGGTGCGGATAAAGCAATCGTTGTTACGACGCCAGAAGTATCCTCAATGCGCGATGCGGATCGTATTATTGGGCTTTTAGAAAAAGAGGATATTGAACCACCAAAACTTGTTATTAACCGTGTACGTAGTCATATGCTTCATGAACAGGATATGTTAGATGTTGATGAAATTGTACGTACATTGTCAATCGAGCTTCTTGGTGTTGTCGAAGATGACGATGAAGTTATTCGAGCTACAAATACAGGTGAACCTGTGGCGTTGCAACCAAGCGGAAAAGCAGCGTTGGCTTATCGTAATATCGCAAGACGCTTGTTGGGTGAGAATGTACCATTACAAGCATTTGAACAAGAAAAGGTATCGGTATTTGCAAAGGTAAAAAACTTCTTTGGAATCCGTTAAAAGCACTTCGCACATATGCGAAGTGCTTTCTTTTTTCTTCACACGAATATCTTTCTTTCTTAGCTCATACACATGTACAAACTGTATACAACTGTTTCTATTGAAATTAGCTTACGGAAAGAAAGGAGACAGTATGAAGAATAGACGCGTAGAAGAAATTAAAAAGCGGATTGCGAAAAGGAAGGCCGAGCAAGAAAGGATGGAGGAAGAGCAGTATTTTACCGGAGGGAATTTTGGTAGCGAAACAGTATTTATTGAAGAAGGAGAAAAGGAAATTCACCCTTTATTTCGAAAGGAAGTCTTTTTCTTCAAAGTTTTATTATCAGCAATATTAGTTCTTTCGGTTGCTATTTTATATAAGAATGCCCCGTCTTCGTTCGATGGTGCTAAAGCTGTTACAGAAAAAGTGATGAAAGAGGAATTTCAGTTTGCTACTGTAGCGAAATGGTATGAAAAGCAATTTGGAAAACCGCTTGTATTTTATTCACCGAATGAGAAAAAAGAAGGAAGTATTCAGCAAAAAAATTATGCAATTCCTGCTTCTGGAAAAGTAATGCAAGGGTTTCAAAAAAATGGCCAAGGTGTATTTGTCCAAACAGCTACAAATGCAACAGTTGAGTCAGTGAATGAAGGATTAGTTGTTTTTGCGGGTAAGAAAGAGGAACTTGGAAATACAGTTCAAATTCAACATGCAGATGGTACGGAGTCATGGTATGCAAATTTAAACGATATGTCAGTGAAATTATATGATTACGTTTCAAAGAAACAAAAAATTGGAACGGTGAGTAATGATACAAATGATAAAAATGGAAAGTTTTATTTCGCGATAAAAAAGAATGAAAAATTTATTGATCCGATCCAGGTGATATCATTTGATTAAATATAGGGACGTCTTAACGAAAATTTCCGTGCATCCATTATTTTGGGTTATCATTGTCATTGGTATTTTTACTGCACGTTTTAAAGAATTAATACTGTTATTTTGTATTGTTCTTATTCATGAACTTGGGCATGCTCTTGCAGCAGCGCACTATAATTGGCGTATAAAAAAAATTCAGCTTTTGCCGTTTGGTGGCGTGGCTGAGCTTGAGGAACATGGTAATAAGTCGTTGAAAGAGGAACTTGTTGTCGTAATTGCAGGACCGATTCAACATGTTTGGATGATGCTAGTAGGTTATATATTATTTGAAGCCGGTTGGCTGAACGCGGATTTATATTATTTCTTTATGTGGAATAATATAATTATTTTAGCGTTTAATTTACTCCCTATTTGGCCGTTAGATGGCGGGAAAGTATTGTTTAATATACTATCATATCGTTTTCCTTATTTACAAGCACATGGAAAGATGATGAAATTGTCATGTGTTTTTTTTGGTGTAATATTAGGATGGCAGTTACTCTGGAATAGCAATAATATTATGATGTGGGTACTACTCATGTTTTTGGCAGTGTCGTTATATCAAGAGTGGAAACAAAGACGGTATGCCTTTATGCGTTTTTTATTAGAACGTTATTATGGGAACAAAAGAGGAATTGAAAAGATTGCACCTATTGAAGTGCAATCAGAAGATCATTTATATAAGATATTCACAAAATTTCGTAGAGGATATAAGCACTCTATTATCGTCCATGGAAAATATAAAGAACATTACACATTAGATGAAAATGAACTGCTCTATGCATATTTTACTGAAAAACGAACAACTTCATCAGTTGAAGAATTAATCGGTTAGTGTTGACGATAGCACTAACCTTTTATTATTGTAAAAGCAAAGAAGATTATAAAGTGAGGAAATAATTTTGAAAACGTTATATGTGAATTACGCTGGATCGGAAAAGCGCGTTGCAATTGAAGAGAAGAAAAAAATTGTTGAGTTTTTATGGAAACGTAATGAAGAGCAAGAGATTGTTGGGCATATTTATGCCGGACGTATCGTAAGAACAATCGCTGGAATGAACGCAGCATTTGTAAACATCGGTTTAGAAAAACATGCGTATCTTTCATACGATGATGTACCATCTTGTTATCGTATACATGAAGGGCAAGCGATTCTCGTACAAGTTGTAAAAGAGGCAATTGATACGAAAGGGCCTAAATTGACAGCGAATATAGAATTTACCGGGAAATATGTCGTTTATATGCCGTTTGATGAGATGCGCGCTGTTTCTCGGAAAATAAAAAATAATAAAAAAAGACAACAGTTACTCCAAATTGAGGTAGAAGGAACAGGGGGTTACATTTTCCGCTCTGCTTCTGAAAAAGGAGCGATTGAAGAAATACAAGCTGAAATGCAAATGTTACAGCAGTTATATGAAGAGCTAAAAAGAAAAGAGGGCCAAGGAAAGGCGCCGTTATTACTTCATCGACCGGCCACCTTTTTAGATCGTGTATTCCAAGAGAATCCGATTGAAACAATTGAAAAAGTAGTTGTAGATACAAGAAGTATAGTAAAAGAATTAGAGGGAAAGATTGGAAAAGAAAAAGTATCTTTTTATAATGAAAAATCTTCAATGTTTAACCATTTTGGAATAGAGCGTGAAATCGAGAAAGCACTTCAAAAAATTGTATGGCTCCCGAATGGTGCTTATTTAATTGTGGAACAAATGGAGACGATGACTGTAATTGATGTGAATACGGGCAAGTTTACTGGAAAACAGAATTTACAAGATACAGTCCTTCGTACAAATGAAGTGGCAGCTGAAGAGATTGCACGTCAATTAAGACTGCGTGATATCGGTGGTATGATATTAATTGATTTTATTAATATGAAAAGAAGAGAAGATAAAGAAATGGTAAGAGAATGTCTCATGGCTGCTATGCAAAATGATCGCACATATACAAGAGTGCTTGGGTTTACAGAGTTAGGGATTTTAGAGATGACACGTAAACGTAAGAAACATTCTTTACGCGACGTATTACTAGAAGAATGTGTACCGTGCAAAGCGACGGGGTATATGATGTCATATGAGACAATTGCGTATGAGTTAGAGAGAGAGCTAATTACATATGGCAATATAGAGGATGAGGCAGTATTAATCGCTGCACCTAAAGACTTGCAAAAACAATTTTTGCAAAAAGAATTACAAAAAAATATTCCATTTGAAATTTATTTCAAAGATGATATGATCGAAAAGTATGCAATTGTCCGTTTTGGAAGTAAAACAGAAATTGTAGAGCGGAAAAAATAGTTAGCAGAACATTTATTGACAACCGTCTATGATTCATGATAACATCTTTATGTTATAGTTTATAGCACCTAAACGGCTATATGCTACAACCGCACAAGACAGGTTCCCTAAAGGCATATATGTCTACCTCGTTTTTGGCGAGTCTTAGTAATTAAGAGGAGGTGCAAGTATGTACGCAATTATCGAAACAGGTGGAAAACAAATTAAAGTTGAAGCTGGTCAAGCAATCTACATTGAAAAATTAGATGTTGAAGCTGGTGAAACTGTTACTTTTGACAAAGTTCTTTTCGTTGGTGGCGAAAACGTTAAAGTTGGTAGCCCAGTTGTAGAAGGTGCAACAGTTACTGCGAAAGTTGAAAAACAAGGTCGCGCTAAGAAAATTATCGTTTTCAAATACAAAGCGAAAAAGAACAATCGTAAGAAACAAGGTCATCGTCAACCTTACACTAAGCTAGTTGTTGAAGCTATCAACGCTTAATCCAGGTTAACATGATTAAAATTACGATAAGTCGCACGAAATTAGGAAGTATCCAATCATTTAAAATGACTGGACATGCCGATTATGCGCCACATGGACAAGACCTTGTCTGTGCTGGAACTACAGCGGTTGTGTTTGGTTCTATAAATGCAGTGGAAGAACTTTGTAATGTGCAGGCAACTATTGAACTCGGAAGTGATGGCGGATTCTTAACGTATGAATTGCCTAATGATTTAGACGTTCATACAGTAGAAAAAGCACAGATACTTTTGGAAGGATTGGTTGTTTCGCTTAAGACGATCGAACTTGATTACGGAAAGTATATCCGTTTAATAGAAAAAGTGCAGGAGGTGTAACGTATGTTAAGATTAGATCTTCAGTTTTTCGCATCTAAGAAAGGTGTAGGTAGTACAAAGAACGGTCGTGACTCTCAGTCAAAACGTCTTGGTGCTAAACGCGCAGATGGTCAAACGGTTTCAGGTGGTTCAATTCTTTACCGTCAACGCGGTACAAAAATTTATCCAGGTGTTAACGTTGGTCGTGGTGGCGATGACACTTTATACGCGAAAGTTGACGGCGTAGTACGCTTTGAGCGTCTTGGCCGTGACCGCAAACAAGTGAGCGTATATCCTGTTGCTCAAGAAGCATAAGAACTCACGGAAAACTCTAACCTGAGTGCAGGTTAGAGTTTTTCTATATTAAGGGGTATCTAAATGAATGAAAAATGGACAATTATAGATGCATTGCGCCATTCAAGACATGATTGGCTCAATCGTATGCAGATGGTGAAAGGAAACCTTTCCCTTGGAAAAGTGGAAGAAATTCATAGTCTCATCGATCGTTTTGTCCAAGAAGCGAGACAAGAATCCAATCTGATGGGGCTATCAATGCCTTTATTTTCAGAGTGGATTTTAACATATAATTGGAAACAGCAGCCGTGCTTATTGGAGTACGAAGTATTAGGGAAATTACATAACTTATCTCACTTAGATGAGACTGTATGTACATGGACGAATCAATTTTTCTCGATGCTTCAGCATAGTTTAGACGTATATGTTGAAAATTATGTTTGTATCACAATTGAATGTGACGCGGATAATGCTCGTTTCTTTTTTGATTTTCGTGGTAAGCTAACGAGTGTAGAAGAACTACAGAATTGGCTTGCGACCCAAAACAATAAATGGTATTCCATTTCTTATACAGTGCGAGACGAAGAAGTCTCAGTTATATTACAACCAATTGAAAAAGTGTGGTGAAATAATGTTTGTAGATCAGGTCAAGATATATGTAAAAGGCGGCGACGGTGGTAACGGTATGGTTGCGTATCGTCGTGAGAAGTATGTTCCTAAAGGTGGCCCAGCAGGTGGCGACGGCGGTAAAGGTGCAGATGTTGTTTTCGTAGTTGAGGAAGGCTTACGTACATTAATGGACTTCCGCTACCAACGTCATTTCAAAGCTGATCGCGGTCAGCACGGAATGAGTAAAGGTCAGCACGGACGTAAATCTGAAGATTTAATCGTAAAGGTTCCACCAGGAACAATAGTAAAAGATGAAAAAACTGGTCAAATTCTTGCCGATTTAGTAACGCATGAACAAACTGCTGTAATCGCAAGAGGTGGCCGTGGTGGCCGTGGTAACTCACGTTTCGCAACAGCTACGAACCCAGCACCAGAAATCGCTGAAAACGGAGAACCAGGTCAAGAACGTGATGTCATTCTAGAACTTAAAGTACTAGCAGATGTTGGACTTGTTGGATTCCCAAGTGTAGGTAAATCTACATTATTATCTGTTGTATCATCAGCACGTCCGAAAATTGCAGAGTATCACTTTACAACAATCGTTCCGAATCTTGGTGTTGTTGAAACTGGTGATAACCGCAGCTTCGTGATGGCTGACCTTCCTGGACTAATTGAAGGCGCACATGCTGGCGTTGGACTTGGACACCAATTCTTACGTCATATCGAGCGTACACGTGTAATTGTACATGTTATTGATATGTCTGGTTTAGAAGGCCGTGAGCCATATGAAGATTATGTTACAATTAATAATGAATTAAAAGAATACAATATGCGTTTAACAGAGCGTCCGCAAGTTGTTGTAGCAAACAAAATGGATATGCCAGATGCAGAAGAGAACTTACAAGCATTTAAAGAGAAAGTGGGAGACGAAGTAAAAATCTTCCCAATTTCAGCTGTAACGAAACAAGGTGTTCGTGATTTACTATTTGAAGTAGCGAACTTATTAGAAACAACACCAGAATTCCCAATGTACGATGTTGTCGAAGAGTCTGAAGCAAGTGTAATGTATAAATTTGATGCTGAAAGTCTTAAATTTGAAATTACACGTGAAAGTGACGGCACATTTGTTATTTCTGGTTACGATATCGAGAAGACATTCAAAATGACAGACTTCTCACGTGATGAATCTATACGTCGTTTCGCTCGCCAAATGCGCGGAATGGGTATTGATGAAGCGCTTCGTGCACGTGGTGCAAAAGACGGAGATATTGTAAAAATTCTTGAATATGAATTTGAATTTATCGATTAAGACTGCCGAAATATGGCAGTCTTTTTTTTATCCCACTATTTGCCCGTAGAACCTCCACTGATTAAAGTATCACTTTATATTGCAATAGTTAGATTATTATAGGGAAAAATCCCCACTAATTAAATTTTCAATTTATAATGGAAAAAGGAGTAAATGTAGAAGAATTCTTTTATGGGGAGAAAAAGAACATGTATAAAATATTAATTGTAGAAGATGATGAGAAAATTGCGGGAATATTAGAGGAGCATTTAGAAAGGTATGGCTATCAATCATTTAGAGCAAGTGATTTACGTCATATAAAAGATGAGTTTGTAAAAATAAATCCTCATCTTGTGTTACTTGATATTAACTTACCGTACTTTGACGGTTTTTATTGGTGTCGTCAAATTCGTACTGTATCGAATGCGCCGATTATTTTTGTTTCTGCAAGAACAGGGGAAATGGATCAAGTGATGGCGATTGAAAATGGCGGCGATGATTATATTACGAAGCCATTCCATTTAGATATCGTAATGGCAAAGGTGAAGAGTGCGCTTCGCCGTGGCTATGGAGAGTATGCCTCTGCTGCTGAGAGTGATTGTTTAGGTGTAAATGGACTGTTGTTATTCCCGTCCCAGCATATCGTTGAGTGGCAGGGACAACAAACTGAACTGACAAAAAATGAGTTTTACTTATTAGAGTGTTTAATGAAACAGGTGAATCAATATGTAACGCGTGAAGAACTGTTAGAAGCTCTATGGGATGAAGTAGCATTTGTGGATGATAATACATTAACCGTAAATGTAAAACGTGTAAGGAAGAAACTAGAAGAGCTAGGCATTAAAAATGCAATTGTAACGAAACGTGGATATGGTTATGCGCTTCTTACGGAGTGGGGCGAAGGGCATGAAGGTTAAAAATTACCTCGTGGATCGCTTTCCTTTAATTCTTTCTTATATTGTTAGCCTTTGTTTATTTGGGCTCGTTTTGCAGTTGCAAAGTCTTTTAGAAAAGAAATCCATTGATTGGAGTACGTGGTTATATGGACTTTTATTAGGAACAGTTGTGTTTACTGTATACCTCATTTACGATTATCGAAAACGGAGTGTGTTTTTAAAGAGGATCGAAAAGTACGTTACTGGCGGAAATACATTACATGACTCTTTACTTATTGATGAATCTTATACATCAGAGCAAGAAATGGTCGTTGAATCTTTTACGTTATTAAGACAGCAATATATGAATGAAATTCATAAACAGCATGCGAAAGAGCAACAGCAAATGATATTTATGAACCAATGGATTCACCAAATGAAAACACCAGTATCTGTTATTGAATTATTGTTGCAGAAGTTTGGCAAAGAGCATCGTGAGGCAAGAGTAACAGTTGAAAGTATCCGTGAAGAAAATAACCGTATACTAAATGGGTTAGATTTAGCGTTACATATGGCAAGACTAGAGCAGTTTGCGAAAGATTATAAGGTAGAAGTAGTAAATGTTATAGATATCGTGCGAGGTATTATTAATGAAAACCGAAAATCCTTCATTCAATCGTCTGTATTCCCGAAAGTGATGTTTGAAGAAGATACTTGTATGGTTGCATCTGATAGAAAATGGCTGAGCATTGCTATAGGTCAAATTGTTGTAAACGCAATCAAGTATACCAAAATTTCAGCGGTAGAGAAAAAAGAAATTCAATTTCAAATTGAAGAGAAAAATCAAAAGGTGTTATTACATATTAAGGACAATGGAATTGGTATTCCAGAGCAAGACGTAAAGCGCATATTTGACCCATTCTTTACGGGAATAAATGGACGTAAAACGAGAGAAGCGACTGGGATGGGCTTATATATTACGAAGGAAATTTGCGATAATTTACATCATGGAATGTATGTTCAATCGGCTGAAGGAGAAGGGACAACATTCACGTTCCAATTTGCAAAAGATGAAGAATATCATACATTGATGAGAAAAATGACAAAACTGTAAGATAACAAAACGTTTTGTAAGGGAAATCACTCGTTTCTTTTTCTTATTTTTCTTATAGTAAATGTAAGAAGAAAACACATAGGGGGATTAGAAATGAGTGTTCTTGAAGTAAAAGGATTAACGAAGGTGTACCAATCAAAAGGTTCAGTAGCGACGACTGCTTTAAACGATATAAATTTTAAAATAGAAGAAGGCGAATTTGTAGGGATTATGGGTCCTTCGGGAAGCGGGAAAACAACGCTTTTAAATTTATTGGCGACAATTGATAAGCAAACTTCAGGTCATGTGCTTGTAAATGGGGAAGAAATTAATCAAATGCGTGCTGCAAAATTAGCGGAGTTTCGCCGTACACATTTAGGGTTCATCTTCCAAGATTTTAACTTACTTGATACGTTATCTATTAAAGAAAACATTATTTTACCACTTGTAATGGCGAAGAAATCTGTAAATGAAATCGATGCGAAAGTACTGGAAATTGCGAAGTTTTTAAACATCGAAGAAATTTTAAATAAAAAAGTATACGAAGTATCAGGCGGACAACAGCAACGTGCAGCAGCTGCGAGAGCGATTATTCATGAGCCTACGTTAATTTTAGCAGATGAGCCGACTGGAAACTTAGATTCGAAGTCAGCAAAATCATTAATGAGCGCGTTGCAAGACTTACATGAACAAAAGAAAGTGACAATTGCAATGGTAACGCATGATCCAGTAGCAGCGAGTTATTGCGAACGTATTCTATTCATTCGCGACGGAGAAATTTTCTCAGAAATACATAAAGGAAGAACGAAACAAGCCTTTTTCCAAGAAATTCTGGACGTACTTGCGATGCTAGGAGGAGAATATCATGAACTTTCGCCAGCTCGCGCTTAATAACGTAAAAGGGAATTGGCGTAACTATAAAGCGTTTCTTATAAGTAGTTGTTTATCGATTGTCGTATTTTTCATGTATGCTTCTTTTATTTATCATCCAGATGTCGTAAGCGGTAATATTAGTATGAGAAAGATGATTACAAAAGGATTAGAATCGATGAATTATATTGTGGTCATCTTCTCGGCACTCTTTATTTTATATGCAAATTCAACGTTTTTACGAGCAAGAAAAAAAGAGTTTGGTCTACTAACATTAATAGGCGGAACGAAATCGCAGCTCGGCCGAATGATTATATTAGAACAACTGATGTTAGGTGGTATTGCAATTGTAGTTGGTATTGGGGTTGGAATGCTTTGTTCAAAATTATTTTTCCAAGCGTTAAGCGTATTATTGAAAATAGATAAGACACTTCCACTCGTTTGGAATAGTAAAGCAGTTCTTATTACAGGTGGTGTATACTTTATTCTATTTTTAATCCTATCATTATTTAGTGTTTGGACAGTAGGACGCTTGCAAATTATTGATTTATTAAGAGAAGCAAGAAAGCAAAAAGTAGAGCCGTTTGCATTTACATGGTTAAGTGTAGTTGGTATAGGATGTATTATTGCTGCATATGTACTTAGCTTCCAAGTAACGTTTCTGAATTTCATCATCCTCTTTTTACCGGTGGTAGGACTGACAATTGGCGGAACGTATTTACTATTTACACAAGGTAGTACAGTTGTATTAAAAGCATTACAAAAAAGAAAGCAATCTTTCTATACGTATCCAAATATGTTTGTTCTTAGCAACCTTATTTATAAAATGAAAGATAATGCTCGTTTTCTATTTGTAATTTCTATTATTACGGCGATTGTATCCTCGGCAGTTGGCACGCTTTACGTATATTTTGAAAATTTGAGTGCGAAAACGGTAGAACTTACACCACATGCTATCTCATATGAGGAAAAGGGGTTAAATACATATAGCCTTATTAATGAAGAAAAGGTACAGGAGCTTGTGAAGAGACACGGGTTTGAAGATGCGCGAAAAGTAACATACATAAAACTACCAGCAACACAGAAAATAACGTTGTTTAATAGTGAACATGAAGTACCGATGACGATTATTTCAGAAAAAGAATATAATGCGGAAGTGCGTAAACAAAAGAGAGAGCAACCTTCAGAAATTCATAATGCAATGGGTAGTGCAACGATGGTTATGGTTGATATGTCAAATGAACTGATGAAGATAGATCGTACGAAACCGTATGAATTTACAATTAACGGACAAAAGCAGTCTGTTCAATTAAATGCCCCAACGCAGTATTCTGTTTTTAATGATAGTGAATATCTCGTTGTAAATGATCAAGATTTTGAGAAATATGCAAAACTCGTACCAGATGAAGAAAAGAGGAAATATTACGGTTATTATATTGAGGATTGGAAAAGTACAGAAGATCTTGTATTAGATTTGAAAAATGAAATTGCACCAGAAAAGCAAGGAGAATTGAGAAATTCAGTGTTTGCGTATAAGGATATAAGAGAAGGTGGAGCAATTACAATGTTCATCGGTTTCTTCGTAGCAGTACTGTTCTTCTTCTTCGCTTGTAGTATGACATACTTTAAATGGTTTAACGATAAAGAACAAGATCGTATTCAATTTAAATCGTTAAAGAGAATCGGTATGACAGATAAAGAAATTCGCAAAATTGCGATTCGACAAATGGGAGTTATCTTCTTTATCCCAATTTTAATCGGTTCCATTCATAGTGGAGTTGCTCTTCATACGTTAGGGAAAATGCTTTATATTGATTTGTGGAAATCAGGTGCGCTTGTAATTGGAGCATACATTTTAGCTTCTGCCATTTACTTTATGATCGCGCAAAGAGGATATTTAAAACACGTAAAAAGCTAGGGGAATCTCTAGCTTTTTGCCTATGTAGTAAGTTACAGGAGGACGATAGATGAACATTCGGCAACTAGCGCTGCAAAATATAAAAGGAAATTGGCGTAATTATAAAGTGTTTTTCTTAAGTAGTTGTTTTGCAATATTTGCTTCTTACGCATATATGTCTGTCATTGTGCATCCATATATGCAAGAGACGATGTGGTATCAAAACGTACGCTGGGGACTTATCATATGTAATGTTATAATCATTTCTTTTTTCGTCATATTTATTTTGTACTCTACTTCTATTTTCATAGAAGCACGTAAGAAAGAATTAGGGTTATATATGTTAATGGGAGCAACGAAGTCTAACGTAATAGGAGTGATTATGACCGAGCAAATTTTAATTGGGGTCTTCGCGAATATTTTCGGTATTGGGCTTGGTATGATATTTTTAAAACTCTTTTTTATGGTATTTAGTATGTTACTGGGGCTTCCGAAAGAACTGCCTGTCATATTTGACGTAAGGGCGATTGGTGTAACATTTATTACATATATAGTCGTTTTTATTCTATTATCTTTTATAAGTGCTTTACGTATATGGAATATAAAAATCATTCGGTTATTGAAAGAATTTCGAACAGATAAAAAAGAGAAGAAAACATCAAAGTGGCTCTGTTTATTCGGTTTTGCTTGTTTAGTGGGCGGGTATGCGTTGGCGCTACAAGTGACGATGGCTACGATAGCGATATACTTTTTCCCTGTGTCTATACTTGTCTTTTTTGGAACGTACTTTTCTTTCGCGCATGGTGCTACCCAAGTGTTAGAAATGATAAAGCGAAATAAAAAGATTATGTATACATATCCGTATTTATTTATAGTGAATCAATTGTCACATCGAATGAAGGAAAATGGTCGCTTTTTCTTTCTGATGTCTATGGCAACGACGTTTGTAGTTACAGCAACAGGTACGGTGTTCTTATATTTTTCTAGCATGCAAGATATGTGGCGAACTGGAGGGATACACTCGTTTTCGTACATAGAAAAAGGTATTTCTACTCATGAAGTCTTTGAAGAAGGTGCGGTTGAAAAATTACTGCATCAATATGAGTATGATGATTTTCAATATATGAGTTTTATTGGAGTGTATGCATCCTTTCAGTCTAATAAGGGAGAAACAACAATAGCACCGCTTATAAAAGAAAGTGAATATAACCAAGAAGCGAGGAAACAAAAACAGAAAACGTATCGTCCTAAAAAAGGTACAGTGACACTCGTTTATTATAATAAATACAATAATTCGAATGTATATAATCAAAAAGAGATTCAATTGCGAGTAATGAATCAACCATATCAATTCGTATTTAACGGTCAGAAAGAAGGTGTTCAATTTAACCATCATCCCTCGTACATTAATGGTCTGTTCTTCGTTATGAATGATGAAGATTTTGACAGTATAGCAAATCAGGTTCCTGATTCTGAAAAAATGATATATAGAGGCTACACATTACCAAATATCGAAAAGACGAAGAAATTAAATGAAGATTTACGGAAACATATGAAACAAGATAATAATGCATTTCGAAGCAATATGGAGTTATATGTAAATATGAAAGAAGGCGGCGATATTACTCTATTTGTAGGCTCATTTATTAGTATATTATTTTTTCTTACTTCATGTAGTATCGTGTATTTTAAATGGTTCCATAATATTGCATCGGACCGAAAGCAGTATGGTGCACTCTCTAAACTTGGAATGACGAAGGAAGAAGTATGGAAAATTTCTCGTTGGCAATTATGTATGCTATTTTTTGCGCCAATTATAGTAGGGAGTATGCATAGTGCAGTTGCGTTATATACGTTTCATAATACGCTTTTTATGGATGGATCATTAAGAAAAGTAGGTTTGTTCATTCTGTTTTATATCGCAGCATGTATCATTTATTTCTTCTTCGCTCAAAGAGAATATAAGAAACATTTAGACTAGCGAAAGCTAGTCTTTTTTTAATATTCGAAATTTGCATAGAAGAATATAAAAAAGTATGGTATAACAGTAAGAAAACGAAAAAGAGGGGAAAAGACGATGATTCGAGTAGGATATTTAGGACCAGAAGCAACATTTACAAATATGGCGGTGAGTCGTTTTTTTCCGGAAGCAGAGCATGTACCGTATCGAACGATTCCAGATTGTATAGATGCAGCTGCAAATGAAAATGTAGACTTCGCAGTTGTACCGTTAGAAAATGCAATAGAAGGTTCAGTGAATATAACGGTTGATTACCTTGTACATGAGCAGCCGCTTTCCATTGTAGGAGAAATTACAGTACCAATTCAGCAGCATTTACTTGTACATCCGCAGTATGCAGAAGTGTGGGATGAAGTATATGCGGTGCATTCTCATCCGCATGCCATTGCACAGTGCCATAAATTTTTAAATGAAGAATTAAAAGGAGTAACTGTTCGAGATATGACATCCACAAGTGCCGCTGCGCAATATGTGAAAGAACATCCTGAAGAGAAAATTGCCGCTATTGCAAATGAAGCAGCTGCAGAAAAATATGGATTAACAATTGTGAGGCGTAGCATTCATACGCATAAAAATAATCACACACGTTTCCTAGTACTCCATAAGAAAAAGAAAGCAGTACTCCCGAATAACGGAGAGAACCGCGGAGAGAAAACGACGCTTATGATAACGTTACCTGCAGATTATGCAGGTGCCCTATATCAAGTGTTATCAGCTTTCGCATGGAGAAAATTAAACTTATCAAAAATCGAATCGCGTCCGATGAAAACAGGTCTTGGAAATTACTTTTTCTTAATCGATGTCGATAAAGCGTATGATGACGTATTATTGCCAGGCGTAACTATGGAACTTGAAGCACTCGGTTTTTCTGTTACTGTGCTGGGGAGTTATTCTTCTTATTGGTTGTAAAGGGAGCTGTTGTTAAACTTGTTTGAAATGAAAAGTTGTTTATCGGTTTGAGGCAGAGTAAGCTATCGATTCTATTGGAGTAAGTGATGTAATTAAGCTAGCAAAATAAAGAAGCCGTCCTAAAAGATATTTTAGGACGGCTTTCTGTTAGGAATAGGTCACTCTTTTGTCGTGTTTTTAGTACGCATCATTACAACTATTATAATAATAGGATTCATCATTGTTCGAATTACCGCAGCAAATACAATTCGTTTGTTGTATTAATAGATTAAGTGTAGATGGAGCTACAGTATCTGAGAAAGTAATACTCAAAACATCTTCTACTAAAAATGTTTTAATATCTCCTGGTGTTAAGGTAAATGTAAGTGGAGAGCGATGGTTTAATCTTGCAATTGTTAATCTAATCGTTGTTGCAAATGCAGGACTGAAACTAAATTTAATAAGTGTCTTATTATGATTTTTAGTGAAGTTTTCAAATACAGTTCGAGGAATTCCAGTTGTTATATCAAGATCTTGAGGGGTATCTTCCGTACCGAAAATAGTATAGTTCTGTATAAAACAGTTAGTTGAATCTGAATTTGAAGAATTACATGGATGATCATTTTTCTTATAATATTTTTTTCCATTTTTTAAGAAGTAATCTGCCATAACTAATCACTCCCTTCATATATAAGGGTTAAAGGTTGTCCATATATAATATGAAATATATTTTTATATGTTTGGACGTGAAGGAAGAGAAAATAAAAATACTCCCATTAGATAAACAGATTTTTATTTTTTATCTGTCTACCTAATGGGGAGCATATCAGAACTTAATACTGTTTTACCTGGTGGGATTCTTTATTTTAACTTCACAAGACGCTCTTCTAACTGACCACGCCAAATATCAGCTAGTTCTGGAACAGCAAGAATTTTTTCTATGCCATCTTTATCTTTTCTATTATGAAAATAGATTTCGTTAGAGAACAACACAGAAATATTGCTCGGTTGACGTTCTAGTAATGTAATTTTAGAATCTTTACGTACAGTACCTTCTTGAAGAACACGGCATAGGTAGCCAGTAAATCCAGTTGCTACAATGCGCGGCAAAATGCCAGGAATACCGAGGCGTTTTGAAATAGTGCTACAAGGTACTCTTGCTTGTGTCACTTGAATGATTGCTTCACCTAGTTGATATGTATCTCCGATGCAAACATCACGCTCTAACATATTTGTTACGGTAATGTTTTCGCCAAATGTGGAAGCTGGAAGCGTAGTTTGAAATTCCTCTTCCCATAGTGCGTAATGCTCGTGTGGGTATACACAAACAGCTCGATCAGGACCGCCATGATGTTTTAAATCTGCTACGTCATCGCCGAGGAATCCATCTTTTGAGAGGAAAGCTTCTTCTGTAAGTTCCTTACATATACCAGTAATCATTTCTTTATCTTCGCTATATTTCATTTGTTTCGGTTTGCCAATGCTAAAGTGAACGAGTTTAATTCCCATAAGTGATCTCCTTTACGATTGATTACAATATTATAGCATTAAAAAAGCACAGAGAATTATAAAAACTCTGTGCTTTACATTAATAAACGAGAAATCCTGCTTTATCCAGTGCCTTGCAAGCAGCATCTAACTTTTCTTTAGAATCGGCCTCAATTGTATGTAAGTGAATACCATCTGTTAGTTGCGAAAGGTAAGAAGCATTTGTGTTTTCTATTTTTTGTAAATATTGTTCTACATCAAAGCGATTACTTACCATAATAGATGCTGTTAAATCGCCGTATACAGGATGCTCAACTTTTACGTCTTTAATCGTAACACCGTGATCAACAAGCATTGTAAGTTCTTGACGTACTTCTGCTGGTTTGTGCTGGCATACGATTACGCGTTCAAAAGCTTGTTGTTTCTCTTGTGGCTTTAAATATAAATAGCCTTGAGCAGTCGCAATAATTGGTTCGTTTCGTGCTTTAAGTAAGGAAATATCTTGCACGATAACTTGCCTACTTACGTTTGTCTTCTTCGATAGTTCATTTCCAGATAACGGCTCATTTGCAGCGAGAAGCCACTGGAGGATAAGCTGTCGTCTTTCTTCACCTAAAATCTTTTTTTGTTCATTTTGTTTCATTATGATTTAACACCTCTATAAAATTGATTTCCAATTGTGTGTAGTGCATGAATAGTAGTATCAATTTGATCTTTCGTTGTTTGTTGTCCGAAAGAGAAGCGGACATATTGTTTGGCCTCTTCATACGTTTTTCCAATTGCAAGCATGGTTTTCGAAGGTTCTTGTTTACCGACTTGGCAAGCACTTCCGGTGGAAATGGCAATACCATGACGATTACATTCTAGCATAGTATATTGACCTTCTATTCCTTTTATTGTAACCCCAACAATATGTGGTAAACAAGAAGTAGAATGACCTTCTACTTCAATTTCTAGCGGAAGTGTTTGTATTTGCTCTAAAAAGTAGGATCGTAACTCTTTAAAACGTAAACTTTCTTCCCATTGAGTTTTTAATATATTTTCAGCAGCTGTTAAAAAAGATGCGATGCCGGGAACGTTAACTGTACCTGGGCGAAATCCTTTTTCGTGAGAAGTTCCTGGAAATACTTGTTCCCAGCGAGATTGCGGATTTATGTAGCAAGCGCCGACACCTTTTGGTCCGTATATTTTATGTGCTGAAACAGAAAGACTATCAATCCCCATCTCAAAAACATGGATAGGCAGTTTACCAAACGTTTGCACACAATCCGTATGAAATAAAACATTATATTTTTTCAAAATTGCCCCGATTTCTGTAATGTTTTGAACGGTTCCGATTTCAGAGTTTCCATGCTGTATACTTGCTAGCACAGTATCTTCTGTAATAGATGCCTCTAAATCTACTAAACAAATGAGTCCGCTTTTATCAACAGGAATTTCAGTGATCGTATAGCCTTTTGATTTTAGAGATTGAAAATAACTTCGAATGGATGCATGTTCCATAGGTGTCGTAATAATATGCTTCTTATTTCGGGCATTTAGAAGTGATTGGATTGCAAGATAGTTTGATTCTGAGCCACCGCTTGTGAAGAATACTCCTTGTTCTTTTCCACCAATCATTTCCGCGAATGTTTTTCGGCAAACTTGTAATAAAGAAGAAGCCGTTCCTCCAATGTCATGTAAACTTTGTTCATTTCCGAAGTATTGAGAAGCTGCTTTCATATATGTTTGTAACGCTTCCTCGCTCATAGGTGTAGTAGCTGCATAGTCAAGATATATCATCATGTAAGTTCCTCTCTCTAGTAAGAGTTACATTTCTTTTACTTTTTAAATGGTAGTGAAAATAAGAATTATAAAAAAACTCTTGTCATTATTTTAAAACTATGTAAATATAGGTGTCAAGACAGTTGAAAAGTGTAAAGTAGGAGGCAACAATTATGCCAAGTGCAGATGTCTTAATTATTGGAAGTGGCGTTGCGGCACTTCGTGTTGCAAAAGAGATTTGTCACGAAAAGAATGTGATTATTATCACAAAGGAGACGAAACGTAATAATAATACACATTTAGCTCAAGGTGGAATTGCCGCAGCGGTAGCTACATATGACAATCCTAATGATCATTTTGAAGATACGTTAGTAGCAGGGTGTCATTATAATAATGAAGAAGTGGTCCGTTATTTAGTCGAGGAAGGGCCGAAAGAAATTAATAACCTTATTGAAAGAGGAATGAAATTTGATGGAGATGAAACAGGTCCTCATCTTGGAAAAGAAGGAGCGCATCGAAAACGTCGTATTTTACATGCAGGTGGCGATGCAACAGGAAAGAATTTATTAGAGCATCTTATTCAAGAAGTAGCTCCATACGTTACGGTAGTGGAACAGGAAATGGTGCTCGATTTTATTATAGAAAAAGATAAATGTGTTGGGGCTTTAACTCGTAACAATAAAGGAGAACTGAAACGTTACAATGCAGATTATACGGTGTTAGCTTCAGGCGGTATTGGCGGTTTATACGCCTTTACTTCTAATGATGAGACAATTACAGGCGATGGACTTGCAATGGTGTACCGTGCAGGCGGAGAGCTTGTAGATTTAGAGTTTATACAATTTCATCCGACGATGTTATACGCGGGTGGGCGTTGTTCCGGCCTCGTGTCCGAAGCTGTTCGCGGAGAAGGAGCTGTTCTTATAAATGGAAAAGGGCAGCGTTTTATGATGGATATACATTCCGAACAGGATCTAGCGCCTCGTGATGTAGTCGCAAGGGCTATTCATGAACAGCTACTTGTGGGTGAAAAAGTGTACTTAAACATCGAAATGATTCAAAACTTTGAACAACGCTTTCCGACCGTGTCATCGATATGTAAAACAAATGGAGTCGATATAAATAAAAAACTTATTCCAGTCGTGCCCGGTACTCATTTTCACATGGGCGGCGTGAAAACGAACTGTGATGGAGAGACGTCTATTCCGAACCTATACGCAGTCGGTGAAGTAGCTTGTAATGGGGTTCATGGTGCAAATAGATTAGCGAGTAATTCATTATTAGAAGGTCTTGTGTTTGGAAAAAGAATCGGACGACACATTTTATCTAGAGAGACAAAAGAAAAGGTGAGCATGCTAGCCGAAAAGGAAGCGAAGTTTATCGTTCTGAATCATTTACCGACGAAAGAAGAAATACAAAAATGCATGATGAAATATGTTGGGATTGTGCGAACAGAGCAAAGTTTATCTTATGCGAAGAGATGGCTTAGTAAGTACGGTGTTCGAAATATGATATTACAACATGATGTTCTTACGAATGAAGAGATAACACTTATTAATATGTTAACGGTTTGTGAGCTTATAGTTGTGTCAGCTCTGCAAAGAGAAGAAAGTATTGGTGGGCATTACCGGAGTGATTATCCAGATAGAAATGTAGGAAAGAAAGAGATTGTTCGAGTAAAGAGAAAACTACAACTTGTGTGATGAGGGGAAGAGGGGCTTTATGAACACGATAAAAGTGAAAGAAGCATTAAATCGATTTTTTTTAGAAGATATAGGAGAAAGAGATGTAACATCTCAGCTTATTTTTCCAGATAACTTGCTTTCAAAAGGAACGTTTCTTTCGAAGGATACAGGGGTCTTTGCAGGACGTTTAGTAATTGAATCGGGATTTAAATTAATAGATGAGAGAATTGAAGTAGAGCTTCATAAAAAAGATGGGGATCTTGTAGAAAAAGGCGAAATCATTGCAACTGTGCAAGGTCCAATTGCATCGTTATTAACAGCAGAGCGCGTTATATTAAATGTTATCCAGCGTATGAGCGGAATAGCGACGATGACGCGTAAAGCGGTTCTTGCTTTAGATAGCAGCCATACACGTATTTGTGATACGCGAAAAACAATGCCGGGGCTACGTATGTTTGATAAGTATGCAGTCGTGTGCGGAGGAGGATTTAATCACCGTTTCGGTTTATATGATGGTGTCATGATCAAAGACAATCATATTGCCTTTGCGGGTTCTATTACGAAAGCTGTTACATCGCTGAAAGAAAAATTAGGACATATGGTGAAAGTAGAAGTGGAAACAGAAACGGAGAAGCAAGTGAGAGAGGCTGTAGCGGCTGGTGCGGATATTATTATGTTTGATAACCGTACGCCAGATGAGATTAGAGAGTTTTCAAAGATTGTACCAAGTGCCATCGTTACGGAAGCATCAGGAGGCATTACAATTGAAGATTTATCGAAATACGGAAAAACAGGGGTAGATTATATTTCACTTGGAGCGTTAACACATTCAGTGAAAGCACTTGATATTAGTTTCAATATTGAAGGATAAGGAAAGTGGCTTAGAGGGGGGAGAAAGGAATATGAGTATTTTAGAAAAAGTGCAACCAATTGAAACGATGTTACCGGAGCGTTATCACAAGATGTCAAAAGAAGATATGGAAAAGCGTGTTCATGAAATTAAAGAAAAAATGGGAAAAATGTTATTCATTCCAGGACATCATTACCAAAAAGATGAAGTGGTACAATTTTCAGATGCAGCAGGGGATTCACTTCAGCTTGCGCAAGTTGCAGCGAGCAATAAAGACGCAAAGTATATTGTGTTTTGCGGGGTGCACTTTATGGCGGAAACAGCAGATATGTTAACGACAGATGATCAAATCGTTATTTTGCCAGATATGCGTGCAGGATGTTCGATGGCAGATATGGCAGATATTGAACAAACAGAAAGAGCGTGGAAAGAGCTCACGAAATTATTTGGAGATACGATGATTCCGTTAACGTATGTGAACTCTACAGCTGCAATTAAAGCGTTTTGTGGTCGTAACGGAGGAGCAACAGTAACTTCTTCTAATGCAAAGCAAATGGTATCTTGGGCGTTTACTCAAAAAGAACGTCTCGTCTTTTTACCGGATCAACATTTAGGAAGAAATACAGCGTACGACTTAGGTATCCCGTTAGATAAAATGGCAGTATGGGATCCGCATACTGATTCTTTAGAGTACGATGGAGATATAGAAGAAATTCAAGTGATTTTATGGAAAGGTCATTGTTCAGTTCATCAAAACTTTACAGTGAAAAACATAGAGAATGTACGAAAAAATCATCCGGATATGAATATTATTGTACATCCAGAATGTTGCTATGAAGTTGTAGCTGCTTCAGATTATGCAGGGTCAACGAAATATATTATTGATATGATTGAATCAGCGCCATCTGGTAGCAAATGGGCGATTGGTACAGAAATGAATTTAGTGAATCGAATTATTCAGCAACATCCAGATAAAGAAATTGTTTCGCTTAATCCATTTATGTGTCCATGTTTAACGATGAACCGAATTGATCTGCCTCACTTATTATGGGCACTTGAAACGATAGAAAGAGGAGAAGAAATTAATGTTATTAGTGTAGATAAACAAGTAACGGCAGAAGCGGTTCTTGCATTAAATCGTATGTTAGAGCGTGTGTAAAGCAACGGTATTCCCGTTGCTTTTTTTCATGCACATAATCATAACGAGAACGAAATGGGCATACATTGTTGTGAAGAAATCATTGCGATTTTTTTATGCTTATTCCACTTCAAATGATATTGAAAATCGAAGAAGTGATGAAAGTGAAAAGAAGTTAACGTTATTTAGAAAGAGTTACTTCATGAGATTTGTTACTTATAGATAAGTTATACAGGAGGGGGAAAATTTGAAAATTCATATCGTGCAAAAAGGGGATACCCTTTGGAAAATTGCGAAAAAGTACGGAGTGGATTTTGATACGCTGAAACAAACAAATACACAACTTAGTAATCCTGATCTAATCATGCCAGGTATGAAAATTAAAGTGCCATCAAAGAGTGTTCATATGAAACAACAGGCTGGAGCAGGCTCAGCGCCTCCAAAGCAATACGTAAAAGAAGTGCAGCAAAAAGAATTTGCAGCAACACCAACTCCGCTTGGAATAGAAGATGAAGAAGAAGTTACGTATCAATCAGCACCAATTACACAGCAGCCAGCTATGCAACAAACACAAAAAGAAGTGCAAGTAAAACCGCAGAAGGAGATGCAAGTAAAGCCGCAAAAAGAAGTACAGGTGAAACCACAGAAGGAGATGCAGGTAAAGCCGCAAAAAGAGATGCAAAAAGAACAGCCAATTCAAAAAGAAAAACCAGTTGAAAAACCGTCTGTTATTCAAAAACCACCTGTGATAGAAAAACAAAAACCGGCGGAAAAAGAAAACACGAAGTTTTCGGTAAATGTATTACCGCAGCCGCCACAACCACCAATAAAACCAAAAAAGGAATATAAAATTTCAGATGTAATAAAAAAAGGAAGCGAGTTAATTGCTCCTCAAATTAGTAAAATGAAACCTAACAATATCATTTCTCCGCAAACGAAAAAAAACAATATAGTATCGCCGCAAGTGAAGAAAGAGAATGTAGGGAATATAATATCGCCGCAAGTGAAAAAAGAAAATGTAGGGAATATAATATCACCGCAAGTGAAGAAAGAAAATGTAGGGAATATAGTGTCACCGCAAGTGAAAAAAGAAAATGTAGGGAATATAGTGTCACCACAAGTGAAGAAAGAGAATGTAGGGAATATAATATCGCCGCAAGTGAAGAAAGAGAATGTAGGGAATATAGTGTCACCACAAGTGAAGAAAGAAAACGTAGGGAATATAGTATCACCAAATGTATCGAAAGAAAATGTAGTTATTCCACAAGTCATACCGCCAAATATTCAAATGCCAAATATAATGCCAATTATGGATAACAACCAACCACCAAATATGATGCCGATTATGGATAACAACCAACCACCGAATATGATGCCAATTATGGATAATAATCAAATGCCGAATATGATGCCAATTATGGATAATAATCAAATGCCGAATATGATGCCAATTATGGATAATAATCAAATGCCGAATATGATGCCAATTATGGATAATAATCAAATGCCGAATATAATGCCAATTATGGATAACAACCAACCACCGAATATGATGCCAATTATGGATAATAATCAAATGCCGAATATGATGCCAATCATGGATAACAATCAACCACCAAATATGATGCCAATTATGGATAATAATCAAATGCCGAATATGATGCCAATTATGGATAATAATCAAATGCCGAATATGATGCCAATCATGGATAACAATCAAATGCCGAATATGATGCCAATTATGGATAACAATCAACCACCGAATATGATGCCATATCAAATGCCGTATCAACAGCCTATGATGCCGCCGAATCCATATTATCAACAACCAAATCCATATCAAATGCCATATCAGCAAGGGGCGCCGTTTGGACCGCAATATACGTCTATGCCAAACACGAATATGATGCCAATGGATAATAATATGCCGCCGCTTGTGCAGGGTGAGGAAGATTGTGGATGCGGAGGAGAAAGTAGACTATATAGTCCACAACCAGGCGGTCCGCAATATGCGAATCCTTTATATTATCAACCAACTCAATCTGCATATGCACCACAGCCAGGAACGATGTATTATCAACCAGATCCACCAAATGTATTTGGAGAGCCCATTTCAGAAGAAGAGGCCGAAGAAGAAGTTTAAAAAGGCGGGAGTATTTCCGCCTTTTTTGCATGCGTGTTAATTAAGGAAATGAAGGGTTTTTATGAAGTGCTAGAAAATTCCCAGTGAAATATTAACAGTGTAAAAACCCTCTCTGTTACTCATCATAAGAGGGAGCTTTTCAGAAGAGAAGCTCATTCTAACAGAGGGGGTTTTTGTATTGAATACGAAAGTAAAAGTGATTGCTGCTTCTTTGTTAGTTACCAGTGCATTAGCTGCATGTGGTACACCAAAAGATAACAATGCAATGGATGGACGTAACTACAATTACGAGCGTACATCTTATAATGATACACACCAGTATCGTGATAATGTAACGCGTAATGATCGCTATACAGATTATGTAACATATAGAAATGGTCGTAACGATACAGGATATAACAATTATTACCGAGATGTAAATTACAACGGTCAAATTGCTAATCCACATCCAACACGTAATATTACAATGAATAATTCATACATTAACAATGATGGTAAAACAGCAGAAAAAATTACAAATCGTGTGAAACGTATGAATAACGTGGACCGTGTGTCTACAGTTGTATATGGAAACGATGTGGCGATTGCGGTAAAACCGCGTAATACAGTGACAAATGAAACGGCGATGGCGAACGAAATTCGTCAAGCTGTTGTAAATGAAGTTGGAAACAGAAATGTCTATGTTTCTGTAAGAAATGATATGTTTACTCGTGTCGATGCAATGAGCACACGCCTACGTAACGGTACAGTTACAAACGATTTTAATCGTGATATAGGAAATATGTTCCGAGACATTCGTTACGGTTTAACTGGTACTATGCGATAGCAAAACAAAAGAGGAAGGGATAGCCCTTCCTCTTCATTCATCGTTGTCTTGTAAACGACGTTTTTTAATAAAATAACTAACGGAGTAAGAAACTAAAAAGCATATGAGGAAAACACTACCTGTTAGAATAGCTTTAAATAGAGGTCTTTCAGGAATGAAAATGAGATAAATAATAGTAATAATAATTCCAATAAGAAGAGAGCGTAAAACAAGCTTGTAATAAGGGGTTAATTTTATTTCCTTTTCGCCTTCTTCTACATCGATTGAAACACTTAACTGTAAATAAGCAAGTAAAATACTCGTAAGCATAAATAATAGCCATAATGGAGATTTCGTAATTTGATCAATTCCTTCAGTGAATCCGATATAGCCTAAAATCTCAACTACCCCAATGTATTGAAAAAGAAAGGCCATACGTATGTTTTTTAACGTTTGAAGAATGAGACGTTCATCCTTTATTTTTTCACAATATTCATCCCCTACTTATTATGATTTCGCTTTTATATCTATTGTAATATATATTACAATTATCAATTTATAATTTACATAAAATAATTTGGATGAAAGAGGAAATAAGATATTTTTATAAACATGTTGCACTTATACTTTATTAATGTTATATTAACAAAGCGATGAGCTAATTTACGTAAGACGAGAGATATGCTTAAGTGCTAAACACGCGAATGTGGTCGCCTGGTCTCTCGCCGTAAACGCATCAAGACGCCTGCTTTGCAGGCGTCTTTCATTTTATATAAAAGTAAATGATACATGCAGATGAGGTAAATGCCTATCTGCATTTTTTATTTTTTCGAAAGAAATGTAATATGGATAAAACCCCCATTTCCGGAAAAACTACTAATGAAAGTTTGATTTTGCCTAGAAGAGGTGAACGGAAATGAAATGGATACTGATTGCGGTGCAAGCTTTCGTTATGATGTTTTGTTTCGTTTATGAAACGAATGTGAAGGCGGAAGGGCCAGTACCAGAAGTAACGAAAAAAGAACCCGAAGTTACAATTTTATTAGAGCGTATGTATGTTGATGGAGAAGTAAGTGAGGAAATACTTACAGAAAAAGTGGTGGATTTAGAAAAGTTTTTACAGCAGTATAAAGAATGGCAGCTCGTTGATCGTGATGATGTACAAATTGTATTGCAAAAGAAAGTTGATGATATTTCTCCGTTATTGAAAACGAGCGGTTATTTTGGCGTGTCAGAGGAAGGGATATTACAAATTTTCAAAGGTGTACCGAAAAGTGATAATGCGATTCACTCCTTCTTCCAAATTGATATGAAAAAGCTTGAGAGTTATGAGCGTGCGAAATTGAAGCGTGGTATTCGGATTAAATCAAAAGAAGGTTTTGTGAGAACGATTGAAAAAATGAAGCAATACGCAGTGCAAAATAAGAAAAAAAGCAGCTCATGGTGAGCTGCTTTTTCTTACTTATTCTTAGCTAAAATTTCTTTTGCGATTTCATCGATTAGCATATCTTTTCCGATTGGATTGAATGCTTTCGTATTGAAGATTTCGTTTGATACTTCATATACATGATTGTTTTTCACAGCTTTATTGTCTTTCCAAACGGCACTGTTTTTGTAGTCTTCGTAAACTTTATCAGCTTCGCCGCCAAAGTTTACAATAAACATTTGATCAGGTTGGAATGCAACAAGACCTTCTAGCGATACTTGCGCCATTGTTTGTTTTAAATCTGTACCTTTTGTTGCTGGAAGTTTTAAGTCATTAAAGATGATGTCACCGTATCCGAAGCTGCCGTATACGCGGAAGTTTTGTGGTGTAACTGCAACGAACATAAAGTTCTCATCTTTTGTTTTCTCTTTAATTTTTTTAGATAAAGAGTCTGCTTTCTTATCGTAGTCTGCAATCCATTTGTCTGCTTTCTTCTCTTCGCCAAATAGCTTACCTACTTCTTTAAATTTACCACGCCAGTCTTCTAAGTTTGTTTCTAGAACAACTGTAGGTGCAACCTTTTCTAGTTGATCATAAATTTTTAATTGACGGTTGTTTAAAATAATTAAGTCTGGTTTTAAAGCAGTAACAGCTTCTAAATCAACTTTAGGTGCCCAGTACCAACCTACTGCTTTTACTCCATCTAACTTATCTGTTAAGTGATTTTGGATTTTATCTTTATATGTATTTGCTGTACCAACAGGTTTGTGTCCAAGAAGTAATAGTTCTTCTGTTGATCCAGATAAGTCAACAATTCTCTTTGGATTTACTGGAATTGTTGCTTCACCTTTAGCATGTTTTACAACTTTTGTTTTCGGTTGTTCTTTTGCTTTCGATTCTTCTTTTTGAGAAGAGCAGCCAACGATAGAAAGAACAACAAGCATAATAGTAAATAAAATAAATAGCTTACGTTTCATCCTGATGTAACCCCTTTAATTAGTATTGATAATCATTATCGACCTCTGTATATTAAGGTGCTTTAACCTTTCTGTCAATGGAAAATAACAGAAGTTTCAAGTGGAGAACATTTGTTGGGGCAGTCTCGCTTTTCTATCATTAAATATGTTAAAATGGAATACATGATTTAAGAGGGAGAGATCGTATTTTGTTTGAATATGTTACAGGTTACGTGGAGTATGTAGGGCCGGAATATGTCGTAATTGATCATAATGGAATTGGTTATCAAATTTTCACACCGAATCCGTATGTATTTCAAAGAAGTAAGCAAGAAATCCGTGTCTATACATATCATTATGTGAGAGAAGATATTATGGCACTTTACGGGTTTAAAACACGTGAAGAGCGTTTATTATTTACAAAGTTGTTAGGCGTGTCTGGCATTGGGCCAAAAGGCGCTCTTGCAATTTTAGCTTCTGGTCAAACAGGACAGGTCGTTCAAGCGATTGAGCATGAAGATGAGAAGTTTTTAGTGAAATTCCCAGGCGTCGGAAAGAAAACAGCACGCCAAATGATTTTAGATTTAAAAGGAAAACTAGCAGATGTCGTACCAGATGCATTTGTTGATTTATTCTCAGACACAGAACGTTTTGATGAGAAGAAAGGTACATCAGCTGAGCTTGATGAGGCACTGGAAGCTCTGCGCGCACTTGGATACGCAGAACGCGAAGTTTCTCGCGTTGTACCAGAGTTATTAAAAGAATCATTAACGACGGATCAGTATATTAAAAAGGCACTTAGTCTTTTACTAAATGGTAAGAGGTGAGTATAATGGACGAACGTCTCCTTTCAGGGGAATCTGCATATGAAGATTCGGATTTAGAATATTCATTACGGCCACAGACGCTCCGTCAGTATATTGGCCAAGATAAAGCGAAACATAATTTAGAAGTATTTATTGAAGCGGCGAAAATGCGTGAAGAAACGTTAGATCATGTGCTTTTATATGGACCACCAGGTCTTGGTAAAACGACGCTTGCGAATATTATTGCTAATGAAATGGGCGTTAATGTTAGAACAACTTCAGGTCCGGCAATTGAAAGACCAGGAGATTTAGCTGCTGTATTAACAGCGCTTCAGCCAGGAGATGTATTATTTATTGATGAAATTCATCGTTTGCATAGATCAATTGAAGAAGTATTGTATCCTGCAATGGAAGACTTTTGCCTTGATATCGTAATTGGAAAAGGGCCTTCAGCACGTTCTGTACGCCTAGATTTACCGCCATTTACATTAGTTGGAGCAACGACACGCGCCGGAGCATTATCAGCGCCGCTTCGTGACCGATTCGGTGTACTTTCAAGGTTAGAGTATTACACAGTAGATCAGCTTTCTGCGATTGTTGAACGTACAGCAGAAGTATTCGAAGTTGAAATTGATTCGTTAGCTGCACTAGAAATTGCAAGGCGTGCTCGTGGTACACCTCGTATTGCAAATCGTCTTTTAAGACGTGTACGTGATTTCGCGCAAGTTCGTGGTAACGGAACGGTTACGATGGAAATTACACAAATGGCATTAGAGCTACTGCAAGTAGATAAATTAGGTTTAGATCATATTGATCATAAATTACTGCTTGGTATTATTGAGAAATTCCGTGGTGGTCCAGTTGGATTAGAAACGGTTTCAGCAACAATTGGAGAAGAATCTCATACGATTGAAGATGTGTATGAGCCGTATTTATTACAAATTGGCTTTTTACAACGAACGCCAAGGGGCCGAATTGTAACGCCGCTTGCGTATGAACATTTCGGAATGGAGATACCAAAAGTATGACGGAGATGCCAAAGCTGCTTATTACAGCGGGGATCTTACTCATTGTTGTTGGATTAGCTTGGAAGTTCATTGGAAGGCTTCCAGGCGATATTTTTGTTAAAAAAGGAAACGTTACCTTTTATTTTCCTATCATTACATGTATTGTGTTAAGTATTGTATTATCTTTTATTATGTATATAATAAATCGATTCAAATAAGAAATAGGTGGATATAGCTATGGATATAAATCTGTTTGATTTTCATTTACCAGAAGAACTTATTGCACAAGTCCCGTTAGAAGATCGTGAAACATCAAGATTAATGGTGTTAGACCGTGAAACAGGTGATATTGAGCATAAACATTTTACGGACATTCTTTCCTACTTACATGAGGGGGATTGTTTAGTTTTAAATGAAACGAAAGTTATGCCTGCTCGTTTGCATGGTGTGAAAGAAGATACAGGCGCACACATTGAAGTACTTCTTTTAAAACAAGAAGAGGGCGATAAGTGGGAAACGCTTGTAAAGCCAGCGAAACGTGTAAAAGAAGGAACTGTTATCTCTTTTGGCGAAGGAAAATTAAAAGCAACTTGCACAGGAACTGCAGATCAAGGTGGACGTCAGCTTGAATTTTCATATGACGGCATCTTCTATGAAATTTTAGATGAACTTGGGGAAATGCCACTTCCTCCATATATTAAAGAGACGCTAGAAGATCGCGATCGCTATCAAACAGTATATGCGAAAGAAATTGGTTCAGCAGCAGCGCCGACTGCGGGACTTCACTTTACAGAAGAGTTACTTGAGAAGTTAAAGCAAAAAGGCGTTCAGTTAGCATTCATTACACTTCACGTAGGACTTGGAACATTTAGACCAGTTTCTGCAGATACGATTGAAGAACACCATATGCACGCAGAATATTACCATATGTCTGAAGAGACAGCGGCATTATTAAATCGTGTAAAAGAGAATGGTGGACGTATTATTACTGTAGGTACGACATCAACTCGTACGTTAGAAACAATTGCAACAGATCATAACGGTAAGCTTTGCGCCGCTTCTGGATGGACAGATATTTTCATGTATCCGGGATATGAATTTAAAGCAATTGATGGTTTAATTACAAACTTCCACTTGCCGAAATCAACATTAATCATGCTTGTAAGTGCATTTGCAAATAGAGATAATGTACTTCATGCTTACAATGAAGCAGTAAAAGAAAAATATCGTTTCTTTAGCTTCGGTGATGCAATGTTCGTTGCATCTCACGCTAAAATGAGAAACAAATAAAAGGAGTAAGTTATGACAGCAATTCGTTATGAATTTATTAAGACATGTAAACAAACGGGTGCCCGTTTAGGTCGTGTGCATACACCGCACGGTTCATTTGATACACCAACATTTATGCCAGTTGGTACACTTGCGACAGTTAAGACAATGTCACCAGAAGAATTAAAAGCAATGGATTCTGGCATTATTTTAAGTAATACGTATCATTTATGGCTACGTCCAGGTCATGAAATTATTCGTGAAGCAGGCGGCTTGCATAAATTTATGAACTGGGATCGTGCAATCTTAACAGACTCTGGTGGTTTCCAAGTATTCAGTTTAAGTGACTTCCGTCGTATTGAAGAGGAAGGCGTTCACTTCCGTAACCACTTAAATGGAGATAAATTATTCTTATCACCAGAAAAAGCGATGGAAATTCAAAATGCATTAGGTTCAGATATTATGATGGCATTTGATGAGTGTCCACCATTCCCAGCTACTTTTGAATATATGAAGAAGTCTGTAGAACGTACAAGCCGTTGGGCAGAACGTTGCTTAAAAGCGCATGAACGTCCACAAGATCAAGGTTTATTCGGTATTGTACAGGGCGGGGAGTACGAAGAGCTTCGTCGTCAAAGTGCAAAAGACCTTGTTTCAATGGACTTCCCTGGTTACGCTGTAGGTGGTTTATCTGTAGGTGAGCCGAAAGATATTATGAACCGTGTACTTGAGTTTACAACACCACTTCTTCCAGATAATAAGCCACGTTACTTAATGGGAGTAGGTTCTCCTGACTCATTAATCGATGGTGCAATTCGTGGTATTGATATGTTTGACTGCGTACTTCCAACTCGTATCGCTCGAAATGGTACATGTATGACAAGTGAAGGTCGTCTAGTTGTAAAAAATGCGAAATTTGCAAGAGACTTCGGTCCGCTTGATCCAAATTGTGATTGCTATACATGTAAAAATTACTCTCGTGCGTACATTCGTCACTTAATGAAATGTGATGAAACGTTCGGAATTCGTTTAACGTCTTATCACAACCTTCATTTTCTGTTAAACTTAATGGAGCAGGTGAGACAAGCTATTCGTGAAGACCGTCTTGGCGATTTCCGCGAAGAATTCTTTGAACAGTATGGCTTTAATAAACCGAATGCTAAAAACTTCTAATACATAATTTAAAAGGAGGAACAAAAGATGAATGCAGGTATGATGAATATCGTTATGATTGTTGCGATGTTTGCGATTTTCTATTTCTTATTAATTCGCCCGCAACAAAAGCGTCAAAAAGCAGTTGCTCAAATGCAAAACGAATTAGCAAAAGGTGATGCTATCATAACAATTGGTGGCTTACACGGTACAATCGAATCAGTAGATGACACGAAAATTGTTATTAAATCTGGTGGTTCACACTTAACTTTCGATCGCAATGCGATTCGTGAAGTTGTGAAAAACTAATGTGGAAGGCCCTGCATGAAATGTGCAGGGCCTTTTTTAGTTACTTTGCTTTGACATATTTACACCGAAAATACCACCGAGTGTACTCGCCCCCATTAATGCTAATTGATAAAGTAATTGTGAGTTCGATAAAGTTTGAGAAAAGCCTAAATAGTTAACTAGAAAAACGAGTATAGTGAACGTGAGACCTGTTGTGAGACCTACCAGCCACCCTTTCCCCTGTGCTTTGTTGCCAGCAATAAAACCAGACATAAGCATAGATAAAAGAGCGAGTATAAAAATAGTAACGGCTAATGTCCCTTCGTTTATATTCGTAAACTTTAATAAAAGAGCCATAATCATGCTAGTAAGAGATGCGAGAATTAATAGTGTAGTAATACCGAATCCGATTGCAGTGGATAATTTTTTCGTTCCATCCATTTATACATTCCCCCTTTTTAATACAAGCATATTTTCCTTTTGTCTAAGTTAGACTAGTTTCTTTTTTATAGGGGAGTCTATACGTAAAAAAGGAGATGTAGAAATGGAATGGATATCAATAATTGGACGGACAATGCTTTTGTATACCATCATCTTAATTATTTTTCGTCTTATGGGTAAACGTGAGATAGGAGAGCTAAGTGTATTAGATTTAGTCGTATTTATTATGCTTGGAGAAATGGCTGTAGTAGCAATTGAAAATACCGATAAATCACTTTGGCATCAATTAATTCCGATGACTTTTCTTATGTGCATCCAAATTATTTTGTCAGTCATTTCCCTAAAGTATCAACGCTTTCGGCATTTAATAGAAGGTGAGCCGGCTATTCTTGTAAACGCGGGGAAGATTGATGAAAAGAAGATGAGAAAGCAACGTTATAATATAGATGATTTAATGATGCAATTAAGGGAGCAAGGAGTTGGAGATATTCGGGATGTAGAATATGCTATTTTGGAACCGTCTGGGAAGTTATCTGTCTTTCAAAAACAAAAAAATAAACAGGATGTATTGCAGTTTACTCTTCCTCTTATTATTGATGGAGAAATTCAATCTAGTCATTTACAAATGATTGAACATACAGATGAATGGCTTATTGAGAAATTAAAAAACTTAGGTTATAACGATGTGACACAAATTTTATACTGTAGTTTTCAAAACGGAAAATTTTTTGTTGATGTAAAAGAAAATTAGAGATTTATTCTTTGAAAGAGTAAGAATGATTAGTTTAACTAATAATCAGTGGAGATTACCCCACTGATTAAAGTTTCAACTTATTTCAAAAATGAAAGTTTACGAATGATAGGGAGACGACTTAACTCTTCTTTTCGAATGAGTTTGAAGGTGAAGAGAAGTACGATATAAACAATTGTTGTTAAAGTGATTTCCCATAATGTTTGTATGCCGAGGGAATGAGAGAAAATAATATATTTATGAATATAAAAACCGAAGGCGCCTGCGATACCGATGGCAAGTCCGCCGAAAATATAGTCTTTTGCGTAAATGGTAAATGTAATCTTTTTTAAAACAGTAGCGTAGTGAAGAAATGTTACTGTTACAATATTTGCAGCGATAGCGAGAGCAACTCCCATCATTTGAAATTCTGGCCTTGAGGCTAGTACAAAAATAACAATTAATTTCACGGTGGCGCCAATAAATGTATTCATCATTGCAGCTCTTGCTAAGTTTAAAGCTTGCAAAACAGAGGTCAGTGGACTTTGGAAATAATGAAATAAAAAGCAAGGTGCAAGAAGTTGAATGAATGCTGTTGCGCTGTCTGATCCGTACATAAGAGTTAAAACAGGAGAAGCGAATACATATAATATAACGACAGACCATCCCCCGGTAATTAATGAAATTCGAAGTGCTTGTTGTAAGCGGTGCTCCACTAATTTATGTTGTCTTTTTGCCATCGCTTCACTAATAGAAGGGACGAGCGCTGTAGAAAGAGCGTATGTAATAAAGGCGGGTAGTGATAGGAGCGGGAATGCATAACCGTTTAACATGCCGTATTGCTGGGTTGCAACAGAAGCAGCGACACCAGCGATTGCTAAGCTTTGCATAACGACAATAGGTTCAAAAAAATATGAAACGGAGCCGATTAAACGACTTCCTGTAGTGGGAAGAGCTATATCCATAAGGGAATAAAATGTTCCTTTGCTCTCCTTTACAGTAGTGAAAAATCCAGAGCGTATTGATAAATGTTTTTCGCGCTGAAATAACGTGAGTAAAAATAATAAGGATGCAACTTCACCGAGAACAGCTGATAACATAGCACCGGCTGCAGCATATTCTACGCCGTAAGGTAAAAATAATTGAATGCATATAGCGATAATGGTAATGCGGACAACTTGTTCTAGAACTTGTGCATAAGCGCTAGGTTTCATATTTTGTTTCCCTTGAAAGTAACCGCGCAAAACAGAAGAAATGGCAATAACAGGAACGACGGGCAAAATGGCTATTAATGGATAGTACGTTCTTTCGTCGGTTAATAATGTTTTTGCTAAAATAGGTGTGAGGAACATAATTCCGATTGTTAATATGATACTAATAACGGATGTAACAGCTAGTGATACAGTTAATATTTTTTTAACTCTTTGTTTATCGTTCACAGCTTCCGCTTCTGCTACAAATTTTGCGATTGCGACAGGAAGACCGATTTGTGTTAATGTAATTGCTAAAATGAATGTAGGAACGGCCATCATATAAAGACCAACGCCTTCTTCACCTAAAATACGTGCCATTACTATACGATTGATGAAACCGAGTATTTTTGTAATAAATCCGGCTATCATTAAAATAAATGCGCCTTTTAAAAAGCTTTGTCTCGTCATGTTCTTCTCCTACCTTCTCAAAATCAATGGAATGATTTACAATAATTTATATGCACGTACGAGACAAGAATGACAAGCATTTAAGAGAGTGAACTATGATAGCGCTCTTGAAAGTAGTTATTGCTGTCCATTAGAGCGGGATTAAAGCGACTTTTTCGTGCTGAAATAAGAAGGAGATGTTATAGATGTTAGATAAAGAGGCTTTGGTAGAATCATACCGCGGACAGTTACAAGTCGTTTTAGAAAGTAAAGTAGAAGAGTTTCACATGTTCGGTTACGACCGAGTGACAGATGATGATATTTGGAAGTTTCTCAAAGTGAAAAAGTGGAAAAAGATAGACAGTGATGTTAGATTATATGAATTGGTAAATGATGTATTAAGAGTAAGTGCTAATGAGTATATGACATATTTAACTGTTGAAGCGTACCAAGCGCCACTTTGGTCATTTGATGAGTACGAAAATAAATAACCGACTGCAATTGGTTTGTTCTTCCTTTTGCAGTATAATGATATGTATTGATAAAGAGGAAATAATTATGTCTAAGATTATATATAAAGGAGGTAGTGAAGAGGAAAATAAACGATGAAAGTCTAGGTAGTGTAAAAGCTTACCTATACAGCTAGTGATGAACTAGCAAAAATTATAGAAAGGAAGTCTACTAACTAGGCGTATGCACACGTATAAAAGTGAATCGTAAGAGATTTATTTAAAGTGTTAGTAGCAGAAAGAGGGTACATATGGCAAAGCGTGGTACGAGAATTGCCGCCTTTTTCCTCATCGTCTTATTAATCGGTGGAGTAATTGGTGCGGCGGGAAAAGACATAGCAAAAGGAATTAGTCTAGGACTAGACCTTCGCGGTGGTTTTGAAATTCTGTATGAAGTAAAACCAGCCAAAAAAGGTGATAAAATCGATCGAGACGTACTTGTAAGTACAGTAGGTGCTCTTGAAAATCGTGTCAATGTTCTCGGTGTAAGTGAGCCGAACATTCAAATCGAAGGGCAAGATCGAATTCGTGTACAGCTTGCTGGTGTACAAGATCAGCAAAAAGCACGTGAAATGTTATCAACACAAGCGAAATTAACATTCCGTGATGTGGATGATAACCTTCTTATGGATGGAACGGATTTAAAAGGCGGCGGAGCGAAGCAAACATTTGATGAGCAAGGCCGTGCGAGCGTAGGTCTTACACTGAAAAGCGCTGAAAAATTCCGTGCAGTAACTGAAAAAATTTCTAAAATGCCACCACCAACGAATTTAATGGTAATTTGGCTGGACTTTGAAGAAGGAAAAGATTCGTATAAAGCAGAATCTGCAAAACCGAATCCGAAGTTCTTATCAGCGGCAACAGTAAGCCAAGTATTTAACCAAGCTGAAGTATCTATCGTAGGTGGAAACTTCACAGTTGAAAGTGCGAAACAACTTTCATCTTTATTAAATGCAGGTGCACTTCCTGTTGATTTAAAAGAAATGTATTCAACATCTGTTGGAGCGAAATTTGGTCAACAAGCGTTAGAGCAAACGATTTTCGCTAGTGCGATTGGTATCGCTCTTATTTTCTTATTTATGCTTGTATTCTACCGTTTACCAGGACTTGTAGCGGTTATTATGTTAGGTCTATACATTTTCGTTACATTACTTGTCTTTAACTGGATGCATGCAGTTCTTACGTTGCCAGGTATTGCGGCGTTAGTGCTCGGGGTAGGTATCGCAGTTGATGCGAATATTATTACGTACGAGAGATTGAAAGAAGAGCTGAAAATTGGTAAGTCCATGATGTCGGCATTTCGTGCTGGTAACCATCGTTCATTAGCAACAATTCTAGATGCAAACGTTACGACTCTTGCAGCAGCTGGTGTGTTATTCGTTTATGGTAATAGCTCTGTAAAAGGATTCGCAACAAGTTTAATCGTAAGTATTTTAGTTGGTTTTATTACGAACGTATTCGGTACTCGTTTCTTACTAGGTTTACTTGTAAAGAGCCGTTACTTTGATAAAAAACCAGGATATTTTGGTGTGAAACAAAAGGATATTATTCCATTAACAAAAGGTGTAGTACATCCGCCAACGAGATTTGATCGTATTAACTTTGTAAATATCGGTCATAAATTCCTTATCTTCTCGATTGTAGTTGTGATTGCGGGTGCAATTATCTTACCAATTTTCAAATTGAATCTTGGTATTGACTTTGCAAGTGGTACACGTATTGACTTGCAATCAAAACAAGCAGTTACTGTGGCTGATGTTCATAAAGATTTTAAAGAGTTGAACATTGATGTGAAGGAAGAAAATATTGTACCGACTGGGGATGACAATAAAGGTTTCGCAGTTCGTACATTAGGTGTTTTATCAAAAGATGAAATTGCGAAAACAAAAACATTCTTCCATGATAAATATGGTACGGATCCAAACATAAGTACAGTTTCACCGACAATCGGTAAAGAGATTGCACGAAATGCATTTATCGCTGTACTAATTGCTTCTGCAGTTATCATTTTATACGTAAGTATTCGATTCCGATTTACGTATGCGTTATCTGCAGTGCTTGCGTTACTACATGACGCATTCGTTATGGTTGTTATGTTTAGTATTTTCCAATTGGAGGTAGACTTAACGTTTATCGCTGCAGTACTAACAATCATCGGTTATTCTATTAATGACTCGATTGTTACATTTGATAGAAACCGTGAATTATACAAACAGAAAAAACGAGTTCGCGATATAAAAGACTTAGAAGAAATCGTAAATGCAAGTATTCGCCAAACGCTTGGTCGTTCGATTAACACAGTATTAACAGTGTTATTCCCAGTAATTGCACTGCTTATCTTTGGTAGTGAGTCATTACGTAACTTCTCGTTTGCGTTACTTGTTGGATTAATTGTAGGTACGTACTCTTCTGTTTTCGTTGCTTCTCAAATTTGGTTAATGCTTGAAAACCGTCGTTTGAAAAGAGGTAAAAACAAGAAGAAGGTTGAGAAAGTAGAATCTGAACCGCAAGTATAGAAAAGATGATGTCTCTTTATGAGGCATCTCTTTTTTCGTTTGTGGATACAATAAGATAGCAACTTTTTAACGGGAATAATATGGAAGAAAGTGGTGGTTTTATCGCTGTTTTTGTTAAAATAAAATGATAGGTTAAGAAAAGAAGGGATTTTAATTATGGAAAAAGATGAACGTTTTAAACAGGCCGAGTTTGGTGCTATTGTCGGGATCGTTGGTAATATTATATTAGCAATTGTAAAGGCGGTAATTGGTTATATTGGGAACAGTAAAGCACTGTTAGCAGATGCGGTGCATTCTGCATCAGATGTAATTGGTTCGCTAGCTGTACTTTTTGGATTGCGAGCGGCAAAGCAGCCACCTGATGAAGATCATCCGTATGGTCATGGTAAAGCGGAATCGATTTCAGCGATTATTGTTGCGGTATTATTATTTATTGTGGGACTCGAGATAGCGATTTCGTCTATAAAAGCTTTTTCGCAGGAACTAGAACCACCGAAAGGAATTACGATTTTTGCTGTTGTTCTTTCGATTATCGTGAAAGAAGGAATGTTCCAATATAAATTCCGATTAGGGAAGAGGGTAAATAGTGATGCAATTATTGCAAATGCATATGAGCACCGTTCGGATGTATTTTCTTCAATTGCAGCTTTAATCGGTATTTGTGCAGCTATAATCGGTGGTAAGCTTGGTGTAGACTGGCTTGTATACGCTGATCCGATTGCAGGATTAGCTGTTTCACTTCTTGTTGTAAAAATGGCATGGAGCATTGGAGCGGAAGCAATTCATGCAACGCTTGACCATGTTCTTCATGAGGAGGATGTTATTCCGCTTAGAGAAGCAGTTCTTCAAGTAGATGGTGTGAAAAAAATTGGTTCTTTATATGCACGGGAGCATGGTCATTATGTTATTGTCGATATTAAAGTGTCTGTAGATCCATACATTACTGTAGAAGAAGGACACCGCATTGGAAAACATGTGAAAGAAATACTTATGAAACAAGAGAATGTACAAAATGTATTCGTACATATAAATCCGTATTCTCCAAATTAAACATCATTAACATTTTTGTATATAGATATTGCATCGTAGTTTGCATTATATTGTCACCCCTTAATCTGTCTTGTATAATAAACAGGTTAAGGGGTGATTTCGTGTTACAACCGAAGACGCGTTGGAAAGAAAAAGAATATAATGACGAGCGAGTGAGTGAATTAGCAAGTAAATTACAGTTATCGCCACTTGTCGTTTCATTATTCCTCGGTAGAGGGCTAGATACAGAAGATAAGATTTTAGATTTTTTAAATACAGAAAATCAAGAATTTCATGATCCATTTTTATTAGAAGGAATGGATAGAACGGTAGAACGTGTAAATAAGGCGATTCAAAATGGAGAGCAAATATTAATATTTGGTGATTACGATGCGGACGGAGTAAGTAGTACGACGGTTTTATATCTTGCTCTTCAAGAATTAGGTGCAGAAGTAGAATTTTACATTCCAAATCGTTTTACAGAAGGGTATGGACCGAACGAAGAAGCGTTTCGTTGGGCGCATAGCGCAGGGTTCTCACTGATTATTACTGTCGACACTGGCATCGCAGCAGTACATGAAGCGAATGTAGCAAAGGAGCTTGGAATAGATCTAATTATTACAGATCACCATGAGCCACCGCCAGAATTGCCAGAAGCACTTGCGATTATACATCCGAAATTAGATGGCGGTGTATATCCGTTTCACTATTTAGCTGGTGTAGGTGTTGCGTTTAAAGTTGCGCATGCACTATTAGGCCGTGTACCAGAACATTTATTAGAGATTGCAGTAATCGGTACAGTAGCCGATTTAGTATCACTTCATGGTGAAAATAGGTTGCTAGTGAAACGCGGTTTAAAACATATGCGTATGACGAAAAATATCGGACTAAAGGCGCTATTTAAAGTTGCTAACGTTTCGCAAAGTGAAATTACAGAAGAGAGTATTGGCTTCTCACTCGCACCGCGTATTAATGCGGTCGGACGTTTAGAAGATGCAGCGCCGGCTGTACACCTTTTATTATCAGATGATCCAGAGGAAGCGAAAGAGTTGGCCGAAGAAATTGATGAGCTGAACAAACTGCGAAAAGATATTGTAAAGCAAATTACAGAAGAGGCTATCGCTGAAGTTGAAAATAACTTCCCACCAGAAGAAAACAAAGTATTAGTACTTGCAAAAGAAGGCTGGAACCCAGGGGTAATTGGAATTGTTGCTTCTAAATTAGTTGAACGTTTTTATCGTCCGACGATTGTATTAAGCATTGATCCTATTAAAGAAACAGCAAAAGGCTCAGCGCGTAGTATTGCAGGATTTGATTTGTTTGCAAACTTATCAGATTGTAGAGAGTTATTGCCACACTTCGGAGGGCATCCGATGGCAGCGGGAATGACGCTACATATGAATGATGTAGATGAATTACGTCGCCGCTTAAATGAACAAGCAGATGCAATTTTAACAGAAGAAGATTTTATTCCAATTACAGCAGTTGATGTTTTTTGCAAAGTAGAGGATGTAACGCTAGCGGCAATTGAAGATATGCAAAAACTAGCACCGTTTGGTATTGGAAATCCGAAACCACGTATTGCAGTGAAAGATGCAGAGTTAGAAAGTATTCGCGCAATCGGATCAGATGGCTCTCATTTAAAAATGGCTCTTCGTGATGGACAAGCAACACTGGATACAATTGGATTCGGTTTCGGTGCATATGCGAAAGAAATCTCTCCAGTTGCAAAGGTATCTGTAATAGGGGAAGCATCCATCAATGAATGGAATAATTTTAAGAAGCCACAACTAATGGTACAAGATATTGCTGTAGAGGCGTGGCAATTATTTGATTGGCGTAGTATGCGTAATGCAGAAGCAAATTTAGCAGAACTTCCGAAAGAAAAAATAACAATGGTGTATTTTTCTGAAGAGGTATTGAATAAATTTTCTTTAGAGGACTATAAAGAAAAGCTTATGCATGCGTCAGAAGTAACGCATTTAGATGATCAATACATCGTGTTACTCGATTTGCCAAAAGGAACAGATGAATTACGTGAGTTATTTAAAGTAGGATTCCCAGCGCGAATTTATACGCTGTTTTATCAAGAGAATAACCATTTATTTAGTACAGTTCCTACGAGAGAACATTTTAAATGGTACTATTCTTTCTTAAACCAAAAAACACCATTTTCTTTAAGACAATATGGAGAACAACTATGTCGTCATAAAGGTTGGTCAAAAGATACAGTAAATTTCATGACACAGGTGTTTTTTGAGTTAGAATTTGTTACAATAAAAGATGGCGTCATTTTTATGGCAGACAAAAAACAAAAGCGTGATTTAATTGAATCGAACACATATCGTGAGAAAATGAACCACTTACAATTAGAAAAAGAATTGGTTTATAGCACATATCAGCAACTATATACATGGTTTGAAACGATTCGTAATCATAAAGAAGTAGAACAGTTAGGGTAAAGGATTTGTATTTACAAACCTTTTAGATCTGAGGAGGATTCAGAAATATGGATTTCAAGCAACATATCGCAATTGTACCGGATTATCCGAAAGAAGGTATTGTGTTCAAAGACATTACACCTTTAATGAATGACGGTAAAGCATACAAAGCAGCAACAGATGCAATCGTTGAGTACGCAAAAGAAAGAGATATCGATGTTGTAGTAGGACCAGAAGCTCGTGGTTTCATTATCGGTTGCCCAGTTTCTTATGCGTTAGAAGTAGGATTTGCACCAGTTCGTAAATTAGGGAAATTACCACGTGAAGTAATTACAGTTGACTACGGTAAAGAATATGGTAAAGATGTTTTAACAATCCATAAAGATGCAATTAAGCCAGGTCAACGCGTATTAATTACAGATGATCTATTAGCTACAGGTGGAACAATCGAAGCGACAATTAAGTTAGTTGAAGAGCTAGGCGGAGTTGTAGCAGGAATTGCATTCTTAGTAGAGCTTACTTACTTAGATGGTCGTAAAATGTTAGATGGTTACGATGTATTAGTATTAGAAAAATACTAATCACTATATAGGTAAAACTACGGTGATAAAAAGTACCCGTGAATCTCTTGGAGAGGAGCGGGTACTTTTGTATAATTGAACAAAAAATCATGGTGAAATGTCAGTAAAATCTTTTCCTTTTCACAATTCACAATCATTGGGTTATAATGATAGAATATAATTTATTCTATTAAATAAAGATAAAGTCAATTTTCAATAAAAGGTGATTCGATGGCAAATGAGCAGGTACTAACAGCTGAACAGGTACTCGAGAAAGCAAGTCAATATTTAGCGGATGAAGATATTGAGCTAGTGGCACGTGCCTATGAATATGCACGTGATGCGCATAGCGAACAATATAGAAAATCGGGTGAACCGTATATTATTCATCCGATTCAAGTTGCAGGTATTTTAGTTGATTTACACATGGATCCAGCTACGGTATCAGCAGGTTTCTTACATGATGTAGTGGAAGATACAGAGATTACGTTAGAAGATATTGAACGGGAATTTAACAAAGAAATTGCTATGCTTGTTGATGGTGTTACAAAGCTTGGGAAAATCAAATATAAATCTCACGAACAACAACAAGCAGAAAACCATCGCAAAATGTTTATTGCAATGGCTCAAGATATTAGAGTTATTTTAATTAAACTAGCTGATCGTCTTCATAACATGCGTACATTGAAACATTTGCCTCAAGAGAAGCAGCGTCGCATAGCGAATGAAACGTTAGAAATCTTTGCACCTTTAGCACATAGACTCGGAATTAGTACTATTAAATGGGAGCTAGAGGATACGTCACTTCGCTATTTAAATCCACAGCAATATTATCGTATTGTAAATTTAATGAAGCGTAAACGTGCAGAACGTGAAGAATATTTAGACGAAGTAATGACTGGTATTCGTGAGAAATTAAAAGAAGTTGCAATTCAACCTGAGATTTCTGGAAGACCGAAACATATTTACAGTATTTATCGTAAAATGGCACTGCAAAATAAGCAGTTCAATGAAATTTACGATTTATTAGCTGTACGTGTTGTTGTAAATAGTATTAAAGATTGTTATGCGGTGCTTGGAATTATTCATACGTGCTGGAAGCCGATGCCAGGTCGTTTTAAAGATTATATTGCAATGCCAAAAGCAAATCTATATCAATCTCTTCATACGACCGTAATTGGACCGAAAGGTGACCCACTTGAAGTGCAAATTCGTACGAAAGAAATGCACGAAATTGCAGAATTCGGGATCGCGGCACACTGGGCGTATAAAGAAGGAAAAACAGCAGAAACAACAGGTACACTAGAGAAGAAACTCACATGGTTCCGTCAAATATTAGAATGGCAAAATGAAGCTTCTAATGCAGAAGAATTTATGGAGTCATTAAAAATTGATTTATTCTCTGACATGGTATTCGTCTTTACACCGAAAGGCGATGTAATGGAATTACCACTTGGATCGGTTCCGATTGATTTCGCGTATCGTGTCCATTCGGAAATTGGGAATAAAACAATTGGTGCAAAAGTAAACGGTAAAATGGTGACGCTGGATTATAAATTAAAAACAGGCGACATCATTGAAATTTTAACGTCGAAACATTCCTATGGCCCAAGTCAAGATTGGGTAAAACTTGCTCAAACATCTCATGCAAAAAATAAAATTCGTCAATTCTTTAAGAAACAACGTAGAGACGAAAATATTGAAAAAGGCCGTGAACTTGTTGAAAAGGAAGTACGTGGTCTAGAGTATGAGATGAAAGAAGTATTAGCGCCTGATAACTTAAAACGCGTCGCTGAGAAATTTAACTTTGCAAATGAAGAAGATATGTTTGCAGCAGTTGGATATAGCGGAATTACAGCTTCGCAAATTGTTACGCGACTAACGGACAAGTTCCGCAAACAACGCGAAGAAGAAGAGATTGTTGAAGTTAAAGAAGTTCGTAAACCGATGAAAATTCGAAAATGGGATTCTGGTGTAAAAGTAAGCGGTGCTGATAATTTATTAATCCGTTTATCGAAATGCTGTAACCCAGTTCCGGGCGATGATATCGTTGGATATATTACAAAAGGCCGAGGCGTATCGATTCACCGCCGTGATTGTGTAAATGTTCATACAGAAGAAGCTGTAGAAAGATTATTAGAAGTAGAGTGGGAAGGTAGCCCTGAAAAAGAAATTGAGTATAACGTTGATATTGAAATTTCAGGTTACGATCGCCGTGGTTTATTAAATGAAGTACTGCAAGCTGTTACAGAGACGAAAACGTACATTTCAGCTGTTTCTGGTAGAAGTGACCGTAATAAGATGGCGACAATTAATATGTCAATCTCAATTCGTAACTTACAACATTTGAAAAAAGTAGTAGAACGCATTAAACGTGTTCCGGAAATTTATGCAGTACGACGCATGATGCATTAATAGGGAGTGTAGAAAGATGAGAGTTGTTTTACAACGATCAAAGAAAGCGTCTGTCACGGTAGACGGTGAGATCGTAGGACAAATTCCGTTCGGTTTAACATTACTAGTTGGCATTACGCACGAAGATACAGAAAAAGATGCAACTTACATTGCGGAAAAAATTTCAAACTTACGTATTTTTGAAGATGAGAGCGGAAAGATGAATCATTCTGTACTTGATGTAGAAGGACAAGTTCTATCTATTTCGCAATTCACATTATACGGAGATTGTCGCAAGGGGAGACGTCCAAACTTTATGGATGCTGCGAAACCTGACTATGCAGAGCGTTTATACGATTTCTTTAATGAAGAAGTTCGCAAACAAGGATTGCATGTAGAAACAGGGAAATTCGGAGCAATGATGGACGTTTCTTTAATCAATGATGGTCCGGTGACCTTAATTGTAGAAAGTAAATAGTGTTGATAAAAAAGAGAGGGTTATATAATCCTCTCTTTTTTATACATTGTTGTATGTTTTGTTCATTTATCATACGATTAATTTGAAGGGGAATAAAAGGAAAAGAAGGTGTAGTATGCTTCAAGAATTTAATATAGCTTTACGTTTTATGCTAGAGTTATGTATTCTTGGGATTGTTGGATACTGGGGGTTTCGAGTAGGAACAACAACAGCTATAAAAATTACACTTGCTATTATTATTCCGATTGTTGTTGCTGCCATTTGGGGGTTATTTGGAGCTCCACATGCAGAATGGGAAGTAAAAGGTATATTACATGTATTATTAGAAATTATCGTATTTGGAGTAGGTGTTGCAGCATTATATCATTTGAAGCATCATATGCTAGCAAGTGGACTGGCTATTGTTATTGTTATAAATCGAATACTAATGTTTATTTGGAATCAATAGCAGTTTCGGTTATGTATAACTCTCTCATCAATATGGAACAATAAAAAGTAAAACATCCATATTGAATGTGAGGGATATACGTATGCGCATGAATGAAAAAGGGCATTCTGTTACAAATGGTGCAAATCAACTATTTAACGTGAATTTTCATGATTTTATTTCAAAAGAGCAAAACAATACTTCAATGGAGCTTGCTTCCGAGTTTGGGATTTCTCTTCAAGATGTAAAGCGTCTAAAGAAGCAGATTGAACGTTCTTAGAGCACTTGACAATCCTACTTAACAAACGTATAGTAATTTTATATTTACATATGAATATAACCGTTGATAGAGAAGAGTAAATGAGACACACATGGAAAGAGAAGGAATGTCTTAGGCTGAAAACATTTCTGCATGATGACTGATTGAATGACACTCTAGAGGTTTCAACTTGAACGGCATATATGCTTAGTAGGGATGAACGCATATTTAAGCGTTATTAAAAAAGTGGAAGCATACGTGCTTCAATTAGGGTGGCACCACGGGTATAATACTCTCGTCCCTACTGTTTAAACAGTAGAGGCGGGAGTTTTTTTATTTTTATTAAGATTAAAACAATTTGAGGAGGAACTGAATATGTCTATTCAAATCCCACGCGGAACGCAAGATATTCTTCCAGGCACTGTTGAGTTATGGCAGTATATCGAAGGGCAAGCACGCGAAATTTGCCGTCGTTACAATTATAAAGAAATTCGTACACCAATTTTTGAGCACACGGAGCTATTTTTACGTGGTGTTGGTGATACGACAGATATCGTACAAAAAGAAATGTACTCATTCCAAGATCGTGGAGAGCGCAGCTTAACATTACGTCCAGAAGGTACTGCACCTGTTGTACGTTCTTACGTTGAAAATAAAATGTTTGGTGATGCAACACAACCAACGAAATTATACTATATCGGTCAAATGTTCCGTTATGAAAGACCACAAGCAGGTCGCTATCGTCAATTCGTACAATTCGGTATCGAAGCAATCGGCAGTAATGATCCTGCAATTGATGCAGAAGTAATTGCACTTGCTGTTGAATTTTACCGCGGCATGGGCTTAAAAAATATTAAAGTTGTATTAAACAGTTTAGGTGATGCAGCGAGCCGTCAAGCACACCGTGATGCATTAATCGCACACTTTGAGCCACGTATCGGCGAATTCTGCTCTGACTGTCAATCTCGCTTAGAAAAGAACCCACTTCGAATTTTAGACTGTAAGAAAGACCGTAACCATGAATTAATGGGAACAGCACCATCTATTACAGAATACTTAAACGAAGATTCAGCAGTATACTACGACAAAGTTCAAGAACTATTAACGATGATGGATGTTCCATTTGAAAAAGATCCGAACTTAGTACGTGGTTTAGACTACTATCAACACACTGTTTTTGAAATTATGAGTGAGGCAGAAGGTTTCGGTGCGATCACTACATTAAGCGGTGGTGGCCGTTATAACGGACTTGTACAAGAAATCGGTGGACCAGAAATGCCAGGTATCGGTTTTGCAATGAGTATTGAACGTTTAATTATGGCGCTAAAAGCTGAAAATATTGAATTACCACTTGAACATAGCATTGATTGTTACGTTGTAGCGCTCGGTGAAAAAGCGAAAGACCATGCTGCAAAAGTTGCGTTCAATCTTCGTAAAGCTGGATTGTCAGTTGAAAAAGATTATTTAGATCGCAAAATGAAAGCACAATTTAAATCAGCAGATCGTCTAAAGGCGAAATTTGTAGCTGTATTAGGAGAAGATGAGCTGGATAAAGGTATCATTAACTTAAAAGATATGGCAACAGGTGAACAAGAAGAAGTAGCGTTAGATGTATTTGCTTCATACGTAGCAGAGAAATTAATATAGGGGGAACTTACAGTGGCTGAAAGAACACATGCATGTGGAAAAGTAACAGTAGAAGCTGTTGGACAAACAGTTCAATTAAAAGGTTGGGTACAAAAACGCCGTGACTTAGGTGGATTAATCTTTATCGATTTACGTGACCGCACAGGTATCGTACAAGTTGTATTTAACCCAGAAACATCAAAAGAAGCGTTAGAAGTAGCAGAAACAATTCGTAGTGAATACGTATTACACGTAGAAGGTACAGTTGTTGAACGTGGTGAAGGCGCAATTAATGACAATATGGCAACTGGTCGTATTGAAGTACAAGCAACAAAAGTAAATGTACTAAATGCAGCGAAAACAACGCCAATTATCATTGCTGATGATACAGATGCATCAGAAGATGTGCGTTTAAAATATCGTTATTTAGACTTACGTCGTCCTGTAATGTTCAACACATTCAAAATGCGTCACGACGTAACAAAAACAATTCGTAATTTCTTAGATACAGAAGAGTTTTTAGAAGTCGAAACACCAATTTTAACGAAAAGCACGCCAGAAGGAGCTCGTGACTATTTAGTACCAAGTCGTGTACATGATGGTGAATTCTATGCATTACCACAGTCACCACAGTTATTTAAACAGCTTCTTATGGTCGGCGGATTTGAGCGTTACTATCAAGTAGCACGTTGTTTCCGTGACGAAGATTTACGTGCGGATCGTCAACCAGAATTCACGCAAATCGATATCGAAGCTTCATTCTTAACACAAGATGAAATTTTAGATATGATGGAGCGTATGATGACGAAAGTTATGAAGGATGCAAAAGGTGTAGAAGTTAGTGCACCATTCCCTCGTATGAAATATGCTGATGCAATGGCTCGCTACGGTTCTGATAAGCCAGATACACGCTTTGAAATGGAACTAACAGACTTATCTGAGTTTGCAGCAGGTTGTGGATTTAAAGTGTTTACAAGTGCTGTAGAAAGCGGCGGACAAGTAAAAGCAATTAATGCAAAAGGTGCTGCAAGTAAATACTCTCGTAAAGACATCGATGCATTAACTGAATTTGTGAAAGTATACGGTGCAAAAGGTCTAGCTTGGCTTAAAGTTGAAGAAGACGGCCTAAAAGGACCGATTGCGAAATTCTTCGGTGAAGAAGATGCAAACGTGTTAATGACTACATTAGAAGCTACTGCTGGCGACTTATTACTATTTGTAGCAGATAAGAAGAGCGTTGTTGCAGATAGCTTAGGCGCACTTCGTTTACGTCTAGGTAAAGAGCTTGAGTTAATTGACGAAAGTAAATTTAACTTCCTATGGGTAACTGATTGGCCACTTCTTGAGTACGATGAAGATGCAGATCGTTACTTCGCAGCTCACCACCCATTCACAATGCCATTCCGTGAAGATGTTGAGCTACTAGAAACAGCACCAGAAAAAGCACGTGCACAAGCATATGACCTTGTATTAAACGGTTATGAGCTTGGTGGCGGATCACTTCGTATTTACGAGCGTGACGTACAAGAAAAAATGTTCAAAGCACTTGGATTCTCACAAGAAGAAGCGCAAGAGCAATTCGGATTCTTATTAGAAGCATTCGAATACGGTACACCACCACACGGCGGAATCGCATTAGGTTTAGACCGTCTTGTTATGTTACTTGCAGGCCGTACGAACCTTCGTGATACAATTGCATTCCCGAAAACAGCAAGCGCAAGCTGCTTATTAACAGAAGCTCCAAGCCCAGTTGCAGAAGCACAGCTTGAAGAATTGAACTTAAAATTAAGCTTGAAAGAAGAGAAGTAAGAATAGGGTCTAGATGGTTATACTATAACCGTCTAGACTTTTTTTGAGAGGAAGTTTAAAAAAGTCCGGTTCAGATGGAGGTCGCATCTCGTCGTTGCTTCGCTAGTCCGGTGCTCGAGTAGTTAAAGCTATACTGCGCTCCTCCTGGCATAAGCGCCTCGAGCTGCTCGTCCCTCTGAATCCTCCTTTTTAAACATGTATTGGAGAGGAAGTTTAAAAAAGTCCGGTTCAGATGGAGGTCGCATCTCGTCGTTGCTTCGCTAGTCCGGTGCTCGAGTAGTTAAAGCTACACTGCGCTCCTCTTGGCATAAGCGCCTCGAGCTGCTCGTCCCTCTGAATCCTCCTTTTTAAACATGTATTGAAAGGGAAGTTTAAAAAGTCCGGTGTACACTATGTTTTCATTTTCGAAATATGTATTTTTAGGAATTCTATAACTTTTTCTATACAAATAGTCGGAAAAACGCTAGAATACATGGTAGACCATTTTTGTAATAGGAGTGTAGAGCTGAATGTTACATCAATTTTCACGTAATGAATTAGCCTTCGGTAAAGAAGGACTTGAAATATTAAAAAATAGTACAGTCGGTATTTTAGGAATTGGTGGCGTAGGGTCATTTTCGGCAGAAGCGTTAGCACGTTCTGGCGTAGGACGTCTCGTATTAGTTGATAAAGACGTTGTAGATATTACAAACGTAAACCGTCAAATTCATGCTTTAGTATCTACTGTAGGACGTTCAAAAGTAGAATTAATGAAAGAGCGTATTGCAGACATTAATCCGGAATGTGAAGTAATTGGACTAGAAATGTTTTATACAGATGAAACATATGAAGAGTTCTTTAAACACGGTTTAGATTTCGTAGTGGATGCATCTGATACAATTACGTTCAAAATCCATTTAATTAAACAATGTTTACGTCGTAAAATTAAAATTATCTCATGTATGGGTGCAGCAAATAAAATGGACCCAACTCGTTTCCGTATTGCGGATATCTCTAAAACACATACAGATCCAATTGCGAAAGTAATTCGTACGAAGCTTCGTAAAGAGGGTATTAAAAAAGGTGTAAAAGTTGTCTTCTCTGACGAGAATCCAATCGTAATTCGTGAAGAAGTACGTAAAGAGATCGTACCAGACGAAAATGCAAAAATTCGTAAAGCGAAATTACCACCTTCATCAAATGCATTCGTACCATCTGTGGCAGGCTTAATTATGGCAAGTCACGTTGTACGTGAACGTATTAAAAACGTAGAAGTGAAACGTGTGGGGCAAGAATAAAGTGAAAGCATATATCCATTTTGGATATATGCTTTTTTATATGTATTAAAGAAATAAAAATATTTGCATTACTACTAGTTCAAATGTGAGCAAGGCTAGTAAGTAATGATTATATTTACCCAATCTATTTTGGGCGTTTCTTTGTATGACAGGGAGGAATGTTATTGTCAATCTTTGTCGTTAAATCGATATCCTTTGTCGAATCGTTGATATATTGCAAGTTGTGATAGATATATTTGAAAAATCGTTGATATATTGCAAGTTACGATAGATATATTTGAAAAATCGTTGATATAATTTCAATTACCGATATATATGGTTCACCGAAAACAAACAAGGATGTCACTTTTTTAACTAAGTGACATCCTTGTTTTTAATTCTCTGCAGAATAAATAATATCTAAATTCCCGTTTTGATCGGTTTTGAAAATCGGGGCAATTTGATCTTCTTGCTCTTCGACTGAAACAAGTTTTCGAGCACGATCCATAATTCTAACAAGCATCGCGTAATCTTCTTCGATTGCTTGTTGTTTTTTTGTGAGTACCGCTAATTTTGCTTCAAGTTCATTATTCGTTTTTTGTAGGGAAGTGAGCTGATTTTGTAATACATCATTTTCAGTTTGCAACTTTGCGATTGAAGGGTTATTATGTTCCATGTTTTGCAAAAATGAGATGACATTTTGCATTGTAAGTTCCTGTTTACTTGGCGTAATATCTTCTGAAAACTCAGCATCGATTACGAGTTGTTTCGTTTTCGTGAACTGATCTTTTTCTATTTTAGCTTCAGAACGTTTTAATTCTTTACGTTGTTTTTTTGCAATCTGCACTGCATCTTCGTAATTCGCTCGTACTTCAGCATTCCATCTAAAGCCACAAGCTGCTGAAGTGCGGTTCAACGCATCGCCGACTTCATCAAATGCTTTTATTTGTGTACTTCCGCTGCGAATATGTCGTAAAACAGTTTCTGCTAAAAGGAGATCATCTTCTTTTGTCCATGCATCTTGACGTGTTTTCATAAGCGAAGCCTCCATAATGGTGACGTTTTCGTTTATGTTACCCTTTATTTTTCGTTTTATTCGAAGTTTGTAATCTTTCATAAACAGTAGAAAGTGCTTGCTCAAATTTTCCTGTCGTTTTCGGTTTATAATATTGCTTGTTTTTTATTTTATCAGGTAAGTATTGTTGCCTTACCCAGCCGTTTGGATGGTCGTGTGGATATAAATATCCAATGCCTCTTCCAAGTGATTCTGCGCCTTTGTAATGACTATCTTTTAAATGGCTTGGAATATCACCTGTTTGATCGTTACGTAAATCATGTAGTGCAGCATCCAGTGCTTTATAAGCTGAATTTGATTTTGGTGATAAGCATAGCTCGATAACGGCATTTGCAAGTGGGATGCGTGCTTCTGGGAATCCGACTCGTTCAGCTGATTCAATTGCAGCTAGTGTACGCGGTCCAGCTTGTGGGCTAGCAAGTCCAATATCTTCATAAGCCATAATAAGAAGGCGTCTGCCAATACTTTGTAAATCACCTGCTTCAATAAGGCGTGCTAAATAATGGAGCGCTGCATTTACATCACTTCCGCGCACTGATTTTTGAAATGCTGATAATACGTCATAATGAGCATCGCCGCCTTTGTCGTGAACGAAGCTCTTCTTTTGTAAGCATTCTTCTGCAATCTCGAGTGTGATTTCAGCCGCTTGATCGTCTGTAGTAAAGCTGGATAATACAGCAAGCTCAAGTGCGTTATAAGCGGAACGCATATCACCACCAGAGGCGTTTGTAAAGTGATGTAGTGCTTCATCTGTTATCGTTACAGCATATTCTCCAAGGCCTTTTTCTTTATCTTCTAAAGCTCTTTTTAACCCAATTAAAATATCATCTTCTGTTAGTGCGTGTAATTCGAAAATTTGACATCTGCTTCGAATAGCGGAGTTTATTGCATGGAATGGATTACTTGTCGTTGCACCAATTAAAGTAAGAAGTCCGCTTTCTAAATGAGGTAATAGAAAGTCTTGCTTTGCTTTATCTAGACGGTGAACTTCATCTAAAATTAAAACGAGGTGTCGATGCATCTTCGCTTCTTGTACGACAACTTCCATATCTTTTTTATTGTGAGTAACAGCGTTTAATAGACGAAACGGGGTACCGGTACTTCCTGCAATTGCACTGGCAATGGATGTTTTTCCTGTACCTGGAGGACCGTATAAAATCATAGATTGAAAATGATTTGCTTGGACCATTCGCCATAAAATCTTTCCTTCACCAACTAAATGCTGTTGCCCAATAATTTCTTGAATATTTGTAGGGCGCATTCGATGTGCGAGTGGTTGTTTCATTTAGACCGTCTCCCTTAACATATAATCTCGTTCTATCGTATCATTTTTTTCTATGGAATTTGAAATAGTATGCTGTTTTATGGGAAAAATGAAGATGAATATTTTCATTTTTCTTTCAATTGTAATAATTCCCGAGTTTTTCAATGTGATTTTATGTTATCATTTTGATACACAAGTTGAAATTTCTTATAATACTATATTATGCTATAATTTCATAGGATTTTAAATTGTGTTCTTTTTATAAATAAGATATAACCAATAGAAGTGAAAATTTGAAAAGAGGTGCAAAATAGATGAAGATTTCAACAAAGGGCCGCTATGGCTTAACAATTATGATCGATCTTGCAAAAAAGTTTGGTGAAGGTCCGATTTCATTAAAATCAATTGCGCAGGCGCATGACTTATCGGAGCATTACTTAGAGCAATTAATTTCACCACTTCGTAACGCTCGTCTTGTGAAGAGTACGCGAGGTGCATATGGCGGATATGTATTATCTGATCAACCAGCTAACATTACAGCTGGGGATGTGATCCGTGTATTAGAGGGACCGATTAGTGTTGTAGAAATGATAGAAGAAGAAGAGCCAGCACAGCGCCAGTTATGGATGCGTGTTCGTGATGCGGTGCAAGAAGTGTTAGATAGTACAACGTTAGAAGATTTAGTACGTTATGAGGAAGAAAATCACGGGGGCTATATGTTTTACATTTAATTCCTTGTGAAACGATTTGGAAAGAAGGAGATTTAATGGAACGCATTTACTTAGATCATGCTGCGACATCTCCGACTCACCCAGAAGTGGTCGAAAAGATGATTCCATATATGACAGAAATATTCGGGAACCCGTCTAGTATTCACTTTTATGGACGTCAAACTCGTCACACAGTAGATGAGGCGAGACGAGTGTGTGCACGCAGTATTCATGCGAATCCGAATGAAATTATATTTACGAGCGGTGGTACAGAAGCTGATAATTTAGCGCTTATAGGTGTAGCACGTGCGAACCGTCATAAAGGTAACCACATTATAACGACGCAAATTGAACATCATGCGATTTTGCATACGTGCGAATTGTTAGAGCGTGAAGGGTTTGAAGTGACATATTTACCTGTCGATGAAACAGGGCGCATTCAAGTTTCTGACATACAAAAGGCATTAACCGAAGAGACGATTCTTGTATCTGTTATGTTTGGGAATAATGAAGTAGGGACAATGCAACCAATTGTAGAAATAGGAAAGCTACTAAAGGAGCATCAAGCTTATTTCCATACAGATGCGGTACAAGCTTATGGTTTGGTAGAAATTGATGTGAAAGAGTTTGGTATTGATTTATTATCCATTTCAGCCCATAAAATTAACGGACCAAAAGGTGTAGGGTTCTTATACGCTGGTGCAAATGTGAAATTTGAGCCGTTATTAATAGGCGGAGAGCAAGAAAGAAAACGCCGTGCTGGTACGGAAAATGTGCCTAGTATTGCTGGGCTTCAGCATGCAATTCTTATTGCTGAAAAAACTCGTGAGCAAAAAAATGCCCAATATGAAGAGTTTAAAGATATAATGGTATCTGTCTTCAAAAATGAAGGCATTACTTTCGAGGTAAACGGAAACTTAGAACATCGCTTACCGCATGTGCTTAATGTAAGTTTTACAGGAATGAACATTGAACCGTTTCTTGTGAACTTAGACCTAGCTGGCATTGCAGTATCAAGTGGTTCTGCTTGTACAGCTGGTTCGATTGATCCATCACATGTATTAGTAGCGATGTTTGGAAAAGACTCCGATCAAATACGTTCATCCGTACGCTTTAGTTTTGGGCTTGGAAATACGAAAGAGCAAATTGAAAAAGCGGCGTACGAAACAGTGAAAATCGTGAAGCGATTAACACAAAATTAGCATGGGAGGTGACATGATGAACAAACTACCTCACGAAACACGCGTTGTCATCGGAATGTCCGGTGGCGTCGATTCATCTGTAGCAGCACTTTTATTAAAAGAGCAAGGTTATGATGTAATCGGAATTTTTATGAAAAACTGGGATGATACAGATGAGAATGGTGTCTGCACAGCAACTGAAGATTACAATGATGTAATTGAAGTGTGTAACCAAATCGGTATTCCGTATTATGCAGTAAACTTTGAAAAACAATACTGGGATAAAGTATTTACGTACTTCTTAGATGAGTACCGAGCTGGTCGTACACCAAATCCAGATGTAATGTGTAATAAAGAAATTAAATTTAAAGCATTTTTAGAGCATGCAATTGCGCTTGGTGCTGATTATGTAGCAACAGGCCATTATGCACGCGTTGCTTATATGGACGGCGAATATAAAATGCTTCGCGGCGTTGATGACAATAAAGATCAAACATACTTCTTAAATCAATTAAGCCAAGAGCAATTATCAAAAACAATGTTCCCGTTAGGTGAATTAAAGAAACCGCAAATTCGTGAAATGGCGAAAGAAGCTGGCTTAGCGACAGCGGCGAAAAAAGATAGTACAGGTATTTGCTTCATTGGTGAGCGTAACTTTAAAGATTTCTTAAGTAACTACTTACCAGCGCAACCAGGTGTAATGCAAACATTATCTGGTGAAGTGAAAGGAAAGCATGACGGTTTAATGTACTATACAATTGGACAACGTCATGGACTTGGAATTGGTGGTAACGGTGATCCGTGGTTTGCTGTTGGGAAAAACTTGAAAGAAAACATTTTATATGTTGATCAAGGATTCCATAACGAACTTCTATATGGTGATGAAGTTATTGCTACGAATGTAGGATGGGTAAGTAACAAAGTAAAAGAAACAGAATTTAAGTGCACGGCGAAATTCCGTTATCGTCAAGAAGACAATAAAGTAACGGTTCAAATCGTTGATGAAAATACAGTTCGTATTCTTTGTGATGAGCCAATTCGTGCAATTACACCAGGACAAGCAGTTGTGTTCTATGATGGAGATGAGTGCTTAGGCGGTGCTACAATTGATGAAGTATACCGTAGTGGTAAGAAATTGGATTATTTAGGATAAATGAGAAGCCTCTGCCGATTAGCGGTTAGAGGTTTCTTTTACATAAAGCGAATTTTCGTTCGCTTGGAAAATACATTCTTTGTTATAATTTGTTGTAGAGGTGAAGGACATGTCAAACAAACTTGAAACAGGTATTCAATATATGCAAGAAGGAAATTGGGAAGAAGCAGCTAAAAATTTTACAGAAGCAATCGAAGAAAATCCAAAAGATGCGCTTGGATACATTAATTTTGCAAATTTATTAGACGTATTAGGTGATAGCGAACGAGCGATTTTATTTTATAAACGTGCACTAGAGTTAGATGATAAATCTGCAGCTGCCTATTATGGTTTAGGAAATGTATATTATGGCCAAGAGCAATTTACTGAGGCGAAAGCTGTATTTGAACAAGCAATGCAAGCTGGATTACAATCAGCTGATGTAACATTTATGTTAGGTATCACACATGTACAGCTTGGAAATGATCGTCTTGCACTACCATTCTTACAAAGAGCAACAGAATTAGATGAAAACGATGTGGAAGCTGTATTCCAGTGCGGACTTTGCTTCGCTCGACTAGAACACATTCAAGAGGCGAAACCTTATTTTGAAAAGGTATTAGAAATGGATGAAGAGCATGCAGATGCGTATTACAATTTAGGTGTTGCGTACGTATTTGAGGAAAATAATGAGAAGGCTCTCGCTTTATTTAAGAAAGCAACTGAAATTCAGCCAGATCACTTTTTAGCGGGTAATGGCGTTCGTTTATTAGAGCAAGAAGCTGAATAAGATAAAAATATAGTTTAATGGGTAGTTATCCCTCATCTAAAGAGGTGGGGGATGTACTGCTCATTAAAGTGAAAATATCGGAAAGGAGAGGAAAGATGGGAAATCAACATGCAATGGATTTGTTTGAGGAAGAGAAAAAGTTTATAAAAGCGCAAGTTCTTCATACCATTTTCCACAACGAAGAAAACCTCTATTCCGTTGTCAGTATGAAAGTCATTGAAACGAATGAAACATATGACGAAAAGAAAGTAATGATAAACGGTCATTTTCCCCGCATGCATGAAGATGAAGTGTTTACATTGACAGGTCACTTTAAGGACCATCCAAAGTATGGAAAACAATATATGGTTGAAACATTTAAAAAAGAATTGCCGCAAACAAAAGCAGGTATGGTGCAATATTTAGCGAGTGATTTATTTAAAGGGATAGGAAAGCGTACAGCGGAAAAAATTGTGGATCATCTCGGGGAACATGCTATTTCTAAAATTATGGATGACCCTGAGGCGTTAAATGGTGTTGTTAACAAACAAAAGGCTCAGGAAATATATGAGACAATTGTTGAACATCAAGGATTAGAGAAAGTAATGAGCTTTTTAAATGGTTACGGTTTTGGAACGAAACTTTCTATTAAGATTTACCAGCAATATAAAGAGATGACATTAGAAGTGATTCGTAATAATCCGTATCAACTTATTGAAGAAGTGGACGGGATTGGTTTTGGACGAGCGGATGATATAGGGCGTGCGTTAGGAATATCGGGTAATCACGACGACCGTGTACGAGCGGGATGTTTTTACACATTAGAGAATGTCTCATTGCAACTTGGTCACGTTTATATGAGGAAAGATCAACTTGTAAGAGAAACGATGTCACTTTTAAACAATCAAGAAGGAAGAGTGACTGAGGAAGATATTATAGGTTGTATTGAAACGATGCAAAGTGAAGGGAAAGTCATCATAGAAGAAGAACGAGTGTATTTAGCAACTTTATTCTACTCTGAAAAAGGTGTTGTAAAGTCTATTCGTCGATTGATGAATCAAGAGGAAACACCTTCATTTCCTGAAGCAGAAGTGTTAAAAACATTAGGTGAAATTGAAGAACAGTTAAACGTGCAGTATGCACCGTTTCAGCAAGAAGCGATTCAAACGGCACTTCATAAGCCAATGATGTTATTAACAGGTGGACCAGGAACGGGGAAAACAACTGTTATTAAAGGGATTGTTGAAATGTATGCGTCACTTCACGGATTATCGTTAAATCCGAATGAATACAGTGATGATAATCCATTTCCAATACTATTAACAGCTCCAACAGGAAGAGCAGCGAAGCGGATGAGTGAATCGACAGGACTTCCAGCTTGCACAATTCACCGTTTGCTTGGCTGGACGCCAGAAGGATCTTTCCAGCGTAATGAAACGGATCCTGTCCAAGGTAAGCTCCTTATTATTGATGAATTTTCAATGGTTGATATTTGGCTTGCGAATCAGCTATTTAAGTCGCTACCGACGAACATTCAAGTTATCGTTGTAGGTGATGAAGATCAGTTGCCATCTGTAGGACCTGGACAAGTATTAAAAGATTTATTAAATGCAGGCGCAGTTCCGACAGTGAAGCTTACTGAAATTTATCGTCAAGCAGAAGGCTCATCTGTTATTCAACTTGCCCATGCAATCAAAGACGGCACGCTCCCGCCAGATTTAGCACAAAATAAAAAAGATCGTTCATTTATCAGCTGTACAGGGGCTCAAATTGTTGAGGTTGTGAAAAAAGTTTGTGAAAATGCTAAAACAAAAGGATTTAGTGCAAGGGATGTCCAAGTATTAGCGCCGATGTACCGCGGGCCTGCTGGTATTAATGTATTAAACGAAGCATTGCAACAAGTATTTAATCCGAAGAGGGAAAAGAGTAAAGAAATTGCTTACGGTGATGTTGTATACCGAAGAGGCGATAAAGTACTGCAACTCGTTAATCAGCCAGAGAGCCAGGTGTTTAATGGTGATATTGGAGAAATTGTTTCGGTGTTTTATGCGAAAGAAAACGTTGAGCAACAAGATATGATTATCGTTTCATTTGATGGAATTGAGGTAACGTATACAAAGCCCGATTTAAATCAAATTACGCATGCATATTGTTGTTCCATTCATAAATCACAAGGTAGTGAATTTCCGATTGTTATTATGCCGATCGTGAAAAGTTACAACCGTATGTTACGTCGTAATTTAATTTACACGGGCATTACAAGAAGTAAGAAGTTCCTTATTATTTGCGGGGAGGAAGCAGCTTTCAAATCCGGTGTAAATCGCCTTGATGATGCAATGCGTCAAACAACTTTGGCTAGTCGCTTGCAGGAATCACAAGGAGAAGTACAGATGGTCACAGTTAATGGCGAAGAAATGGACGTGGAAAACATTTCACCGTATGATTTCATGTAACAAGGTGAAATTATATAGTGAAACTTTCAAACGCATAGCGTTGAAAGGCTCCAGCGATGTATAAACGAATGCAGTTTGGACATAATGGCGAATAGAATCTGGGAGTCTGTAAGGAGATGAAAGCCATATGTTCATTTGTCCAAATTGCAAAGGGAAAGACATTGGAAAAATAGGTGTCAACCAATTTTATTGCTGGAATTGTTATATCGAATTATCGGTTTCAAAGGGGAAAATCCATACGCATCAAGTTGAGGAAGATGGTTCATTAAGCTCTCTTGATGATTTATTTGATGAGAATGAAAGAACGATCGGATAACGAAAAGGGGGATTTACTTTGAATCTACGCAATTCATTAATCGCATTAGGTGTTGGAGCTGCAGCATATCAATATGCTCGTAAGCAAGATGTATTTTCAAAACGCAATATGAAAAAAGCACGTAAGATGATTAAGTCTTACTTATAATCATTTCGATAAAGTGAAAAACTCCCTTATTGACGAGGGAGTTTTTTTATGCGCTCATATGCAAATAAAAAAGTCCGATTTCTGAGAAAAGATAAGATAGACCGTAGCAGCCAACGCCGAGTATTCCATACTGCCATAATTGCTTCGCTTTTTCTTTACGTGAGGAACGAATAAAGAACCCCTTCCAAATACCAAACCCGATACAAATCCATTCAAGAATCATAAAAAGTGCTGATAATCCAAGCATAAACAAAACCATAATTAGCCCTCCTGATTATATTAATTCATGCTGTATTCTCAGGGGTGGTTGTCCTTGTTATGTTATTTATATGTACGTCTTTAAAAAACAGTATGGTCCGCATGAAAAGATTTTAAAAGTTTCGCACATAACCTACCCCATTTATTTTCAAAATAAAGGTGGAGGAGGTTTTTCATGTGAAGAATCTTAAAATCATTTGGATATATCGTTTAGGATTATTATTACTTGTTTTTCTTTGTTTGCTCGTCTTTTTAAAAATTAAGCCACTATGGGCACCGATTATTTTTGTATTTAAAGTAGCAATCACGCCATTTCTTATCGCTTGTTTTATTGCGTATTTATTGCATCCTTTAATTGAAAAAATCCATAAGGAAGGGATGCCCCGTACACTTGCCATTTTGCTTATTTATATCCTTTTCTTTGGCGGAATTGGTTATGGGATTTATAAAGGAACGCCAGTCGTTATTAAACAGTTACAAGAGATTAATGAACAATTTCCGCAGTTTACAAAGATGTACGATTCGTGGATGGATGGCGTTACAGAACAAACAGCGAATTTCCCTTCGTTCATTCATGAAAAGGTGAAACAACTTTTTGTGGGTGTGGAAACGAAGATTCAAGCGCTTTTAAATAAAGTGATGAGTACAGCTCGTGGTGTACTCGATTCATTGCTCATTATTTTCTTAATACCGTTCATTGTATTTTACATATTAAAAGATTATGGTGAGTTTTATCATATCTTTTGGAAACTAGTCCCAAGTAAATGGCGAGGTACGGGGCAAATGCTTGCGAAAGAAATTGATAAGTCACTTGGAAGTTATATTCGAGGACAGTTATTTGTTTGTTTGGTATTAGGGGGAGTATCAGCTCTTTCTTTTTGGTTTATCGGTATGAAATATCCATTATTGCTTGGTATTATTATTGGGGTAACGGATATAATCCCGTACTTCGGCCCTATTTTAGGAGCGATCCCGACGTTAATGATTGCAGCAACAGTATCAACGAGCTTACTTATTAAGGCGGGTATTACGATTGCTATTTTGCAATTTGTGGAAAGTAACATTTTATCGCCTTACATTGTTGGTAAGTCACTTCGTATGCATCCCGTTATTATTATGCTTGCATTACTAGTTGGAGGGGAAGTAGCTGGTATTGTAGGGTTACTAATATCGGTTCCCATCTTAGCAGTTATTCGCACCGTCATTGTTCATGTGAAGCCTCTCTTGAAAAAAGAAGATGTGTAAGTATAGAAGCCCTCTATGTAAGAAATAGAGGGCTAATCGTATATTTATTTAGAAATCTGCTCGTGTATCTTTTGAACGAGGGAGCTCACATCATTTGTTTGAATATGTTTTATTTTTTTCCATTCGTTATCATACATAAATACAATTTGATTGTTGAAAAGACGCTTTTGTTCTTTTAGATTAGAAATTTTTGCGAAAGAGTACTCTTCAAATATTGGATTGTTACTTACATCTGGTCCATAAAAGAATAGCCTTTTGTTCGTTAAAATCAATAGGCCTGGTCTCGCGACGGAACGATAAATAAATATGTCTAATGAACATGCTGCGTAAAGTAATATTGTTTCGTTAGTCGCTAATATGTTTTTAGCTTTGCTAAGTAAGGTTGTCATTGTGATCGCTCCTTTATTTTATTAACAATAATTTAATTATAGCAAAAAAGGTAATATTTATAATTTTTTATAAATTATTCTTGTAAGGAGATTCCGATTTGTTAATAAACGCATAATATATGAAAAGGCTGTTAAGAATGAATAGTAGAATACCTATGATAAATAAGCAATTAATACAATATAAATGATTATCTACATTGACAAACTTAAGAGAATTCTATTATATTTAGTCATATAATACATTAAATCAATGACGGAACAAGTACGTTACAGTCCATTTATAGAGAGAAGCTTCCATATGGCTGAAAGAAGCTTTAAATGAAGGGTAACAGAAAGCTAATCCTGAGAGCAGCTAATCACTGCCGTCTTGCCACGTTACGGCACCATGAGGTGATGAATTGATTGTTATTGTAATCAATTCATAATTAGGGTGGTATCGCGAGTTAACTCTCGTCCCTTTTATAGGGACGGGAGTTTTTTATATTTAAGGAGGAAAATACAATGAAACAACTAACAGGCGCACAAATTCGTCAAATGTTTTTAGACTTTTTCCAAGAAAAAGGACATGCAGTAGAACCTAGTGCATCACTAGTTCCACATGAAGATCCATCTCTTCTATGGATTAATAGTGGTGTAGCTACATTAAAAAAATATTTTGATGGACGTGTAATCCCACAAAATCCACGTATTACAAATGCTCAAAAATCAATTCGTACAAACGATATTGAAAACGTAGGGAAAACAGCTCGTCACCATACATTCTTTGAAATGTTAGGAAACTTCTCAATCGGTGATTACTTCAAAGAAGAAGCAATTACATGGGCTTGGGAATTCTTAACGAGCGACAAATGGATCGGATTCGATAAAGAATTACTATCAGTTACAATCCATCCAGAAGATGAAGAAGCATTCACAATTTGGAATGAAAAAATGGGCGTTCCAAAAGAGCGTATTATCCGCTTAGAAGAAAACTTCTGGGATATTGGTGAAGGACCAAGTGGACCGAATACAGAGATTTTCTATGACCGCGGGGAAGCTTACGGTAATGACTTTAGTGACCCAGAATTATATCCAGGCGGAGAAAACGAGCGTTACTTAGAAGTATGGAACCTTGTATTCTCTCAATTTAACCATAATCCAGACGGTTCATATACACCACTTCCTAAGAAAAACATTGATACAGGGATGGGTCTAGAACGTATGACATCTATCGTTCAAGATGTGCCTACAAACTTTGATACAGACCTATTCATGCCGATGATTGGTGCAACAGAATCAATTTCTGGTGAGAAATATCGTAATGGCGATTTAGAAAAAGATATGGCATTCAAAGTAATTGCTGACCATATCCGTACAGTAACATTCGCTGTTGGTGACGGTGCTCTTCCATCTAACGAAGGTCGTGGTTATGTATTACGTCGCTTATTACGCCGCGCTGTTCGTTATTCGAAGAAATTAAACATTAACCGTCCATTCATGTTTGAATTGGTACCGGTTGTTGGAGAAGTAATGAAAGACTTCTATCCAGAAGTACTTGAAAAGAAAGATTTCATTGCGAAAGTTGTGAAAAATGAAGAAGAGCGTTTCCATGAAACACTTCATGATGGTGAAGCAATTTTAGCTGAAGTTATTGCAAAAGCAAAAGAAGAAAAAACAACTGTTATTTCTGGAGTAGATGCGTTCCGTCTATATGACACATACGGTTTCCCAATCGAATTAACAGAAGAATATGCAGAAGAAGCTGGTATGACAGTTGACCAAGAAGGCTTCGAAAATGAAATGGAAAAACAACGTGAGCGTGCACGTGCTGCTCGTCAAGACGTTGACTCAATGCAAGTTCAAGGCGGTGTACTTGGAGAAGTTAAAGTAGCGAGTGAGTTCGTTGGTTACGGTACAGTTGCAACGGAAAGTAACGTTGTTGCACTTGTGAAAAAGGGTGAGTACACAGATAGCTTACAAGCAGGGGAAGAAGGACAGTTAATTCTTGACGTAACACCATTCTACGCTGAGAGCGGTGGACAAATTGCTGACCGTGGTTACCTTCTTGCTGACGGCGTGAAAGTTCTTGTAAAAGACGTACAAAAAGCACCAAATGGTCAAAACTTACACAAAGTAGCTGTGGAAGAAGGCACGTTAACGAAAGATGCAGCTGTGAAAGCTGTTATCGATACGAAAAACCGTAGTAGCGTTGTGAAAAATCATACAGCAACTCACTTACTACACCAAGCATTAAAAGACGTACTTGGAACGCATGTTAATCAAGCAGGTTCTCTTGTAACTTCTGAACGTCTACGCTTTGACTTCTCTCACTTCGGTCAAGTGCAAGCTGACGAATTAGAAAAAATTGAGCGTATGGTAAACGAGAAAATTTGGGAAAGTATTAACGTTGAGATTTCTCAAAAATCAATCGGAGAAGCAAAAGAAATGGGCGCAATGGCATTATTCGGTGAAAAATACGGTGATGTTGTACGCGTTGTACAAGTTGGCGATTACAGCTTAGAGCTTTGCGGTGGTTGTCACGTTGATAATACAGCTTCTATCGGTATTTTCAAAATCGTTGCTGAGTCTGGTATCGGTGCAGGAACTCGTCGTATTGAGGCGGTAACTGGTAAGTCTGCATACGAATTAATGAACGATCAAGTAGGTTTATTAAAAGAAGCAGCAGGAAAAATGAAAACAAATCCGAAAGATATTTTAACAAGAGTTGATGGTCTATTTGCTGAAGTGAAACAACTTCAAAAAGAAAACGAATCTCTTGCTGCGAAATTAAGCAATATTGAAGCTGGAAACTTAACTGATTCTGTAATGACAGTTGATGGTGTGAATGTATTAGCAGCGAAAGTAAATGTTGCAGATATGAACAACTTACGTACGATGATGGATGATCTAAAAAATAAATTAGAGTCAGCAGTTGTTGTATTAGCGTCTGTTAATGACGATAAAGTAAACATCCTAGCAGGTGTAACGAAAGACTTAATTAGCCAAGGTTACCATGCTGGTAAACTTGTGAAAGAAGTAGCTTCTCGTTGCGGCGGTGGCGGTGGTGGCCGTCCTGATATGGCACAAGCAGGTGGTAAAAACCCAGCTCAAGTCGAAGAAGCTTTAGCATTTGTACAAGAGTACGTTAAATCTGTTTCAAAATAAAGAGATAGTAGTGTACAATGGTAGGGAGAGGAGAAGTTCTTCTCCCTATACTTACTATATAAGTGAGGTGCTTGAAATGGACGGTTTTGATAAAACAATGAAGTTTAGCATTCAAGATGAAAAACAGAGTGTCCATGTAAATGATGTACTTTTAACTGTGTATGATGCACTTCAAGAAAAAGGCTATAATCCGATTAACCAAATCGTCGGTTATTTATTAAGTGGAGACCCAGCATACATACCTCGCCATAAAGATGCACGAAGCATCGTTCGTAAGCTTGAACGTGATGAGATCATTGAAGAGCTTGTGAAGTCTTACTTGAAACATCATCGTGAGGAGTAGTTTATGCGGATATTAGGTTTAGATGTAGGTACAAAAACAGTCGGAGTTGCAATGAGCGACGAAATGGGCTGGACAGCACAAGGATTAGAAACAATTAAGATTAACGAAGAACGAGGTCACTTTGGTTTTGATCGTATTTCTGAGTTAGTAAAGCAGTACAATGTGGACAAAATAGTAGTAGGTTTACCTAAAAATATGAATGGTACAATTGGCCCACGTGGTGAAGCGTGCCAACAATTTGCAGAAAACCTACGAGAGCTGTTACAATTAGACGTTGTAATGTGGGACGAGCGTTTGTCGACGATGGCAGCGGAACGTCTACTCATTTCAGCGGATGTAAGCCGTAAGAAGCGAAAACAAGTAATCGATAAGATGGCTGCAGTCGTAATCTTACAAGGATTTTTAGATAGTAAATAAGAGGTGACCAAAATGGAAGAAAATCAAATTACAATTGTAGACGAAAAAGGTAACGAACATTTATGTGAAATTATTTTCACTTTTGATGCTGAAAAATTTGGTAAAAAATCATACGTAGTCTTCTCTCCAATCGGTGAAGTAGACGAAGATGGAGACCAAATTTATGATGCAATGGCTTATGAGCAAAATGAAGAAGAGGGCGGAAGTTTACTTCCAATCGAATCTGAAGAAGAGTGGGAAATGGTACAAGAAATGTTCAACACTCTTGCTGATGAGCAAGAAGCTGAATAATAAGTACTGAAAAGATGGACGACATACAGTCCATCTTTTTTTTGTATTTATATGTAAAATGAAAGATTTTTTGTCGAAACTGTGTAATCCTTTGTAGTATAATGAGACGGATTGTAGAAAAATAAAATGGATACTAAAAAAGATAGGCGAATTTGTTGTGGCTTTCCATCATGCTGTATAGAAACATATACATATGGTCTACAATTGAATAAGGAGGAAGAGTTTTGATAGAGAATCAAGTGAAAAAGAAGCGTAGACGCATCTTTTTATTTTCGATTATTGCACTGCTTTTAGTTTGTGGTTCAGTCTATGCGTATATTTCATCCGCATTAGGACCAGTTGATAGCGGGAATAAAAAAGAGATTGAAGTAGAAATTCCGAAAGGATCATCTACAAGTAAAATTGGAGAAATTTTAGAAGAAAAAGGCGCTGTGAAAAACGGTACAGTTTTTAGTTTTTATACAAAGGCTAAATCGAAAAGTTTACAAGCAGGTACATATTTATTAAATCCTTCGATGAATGCTAAAGATGTTATCGAACAAATGTCATCTGGCAACGTGCATCGTCCAGCTCTTTATAAAGTGACGATCAAAGAAGGAGCTCAAGTAACTGAAATTGCAGAAACGATTGCGGCAGAACTAAAGTGGAATAAAGATGATGTTACGCGTCAATTAAACGATAAAGCATTTATTCAAAAAATGCAGCAAAAGTATCCGAAGTTATTAACGGATAAAATCTTTGATAGTAATATTAAATACCCATTAGAAGGTTATTTATATCCTGCGACGTATTCATTTTATAAGAAAGATACGACGTTAGAAGAAATCGTAATTCCGATGCTTGAGAAAACAAATGCAATCATTGTTCAAAATGAGGCAAAAATGAAAGCAAAGAACTGGGATGTTCATCAGCTTTTAACATTATCTTCACTTATTGAAGAAGAGGCAACTGGTTTTACAGATCGTCAAAAGATCTCTAGTGTCTTTTATAATCGTTTAGAGAAAGGTATGCCGCTTCAAACGGATCCAACGGTATTATATGCACTTGGAAAGCATAAACAACGTGTATTATACGAAGATTTAAAGGTCAACTCACCGTACAATACGTATGTTGTAAAAGGATTGCCGGTAGGGCCGATCGCAAACTCTGGTAAACATTCAGTGGAAGCTGCGTTAGAACCTGCGCAAACAGATTATTATTATTTCTTAGCTGCACCAAGTGGTGAAGTGTACTATGCGAAAACATTAGAAGAGCATAATGCATTAAAGCAAAAATACATTACGAAAAAACAGTGAAATGGGGAGGGATAGCGAAAAAAGTCGCACATCCCTCTTTTTTGTGGTAAAATATATCGGGTTAAAAACTGGCAGAAGAATCGTTTTTAATATCAAAACGGGACGTACAAGCTAAGGGTAAAACTGGCTTGTATTTTTATTGCATTCTATGTGGGAAAAGACGTCATAGAGGCACTTCTCCATGTAAATAAGGAGGACCATTTATGGAGGATGCAGTTAACGAGTACCTATTATCATTTATTGATCCGAAAGATAAATTAATTCTTGAAATGGAAGAATATGCAACAGAAAATCATGTGCCGATTATGGATCGACTTGGAATGGAATTTATGCTGCAATTTTTACGTTTAATTGGACCGAAAAGCATTTTAGAACTTGGAACAGCAATCGGTTATTCTAGTATTCGTATGATGCAAGCTATTTCAAATTCACGTATTGTGACAGTTGAGCGCAATCGTGAGCGATATGAAAAAGCACTTGAATATATAGAACGTTCCCCAGTAACAGATCGTATTTCAGTTATTTACGGTGATGCGTTAGAGACAGGTGAACAAGTAAAAGAACACGGGACATTTGACGTTATTTTTATTGATGCAGCAAAAGGACAGTATCGTCGCTTTTTTGACTTATATGAACCGTTATTAAATCCTGGTGGCGTAATTATTTCAGATAATGTTATGTACCATGGTCTTGTAACGACAAAAGAGAAAATTGAAAACAGACGTACACGTGGTTTAATCCGTCGTATTAAGACGTACAATGAGTGGCTTATGAACCATGAAGGATACGATACAACGATTTTCCCAATTGGTGATGGAGTAGCTGTTAGTAAAAAGAGAGGGTGACCAAGGTATGAAGAAACCTGAATTGTTAGTAACGCCAAGAGCGGTGGCGGATATCGAACTTCTTGCGAAAGCAGGAGCAGATGCGGTAATGATCGGTGAGCAAAAGTTTGGTTTACGTTTAGCAGGGGAGTTTTCACGTGAAGATGTAAAACAAACTGTGAAGATTGCACATGAAAATGGTGTGAAAGTATACGTAGCCATGAACGCTATGTTCCACAACGATAAAGTAGAAGAATTAACAGATTACGTTTCATTTTTAAATGAAGTAAATGTAGATGCAATTGTTTTCGGAGATCCAGCAGTATTAATGGCTGTTCGCGAAGTAGCGCCAAATATGCAGTTGCACTGGAATACAGAAACGACAGCAACAAACTGGTTCACTTGTAATTACTGGGGACAAAGAGGAGCGAAGCGCGCTGTATTAGCTCGTGAGCTGAGCTTAGATGAAATTGTTGATTTAAAAGAAAATGCTGAAGTGGAACTAGAAGTACAAATTCACGGTATGACTTGTATGTTCCAATCGAAGCGTTCATTAGTAGGAAATTACTTTGAGTATCAAGGACGTAATCTTGACATTGAAAAGAAAAAATATGAAGAGAATATGTTCTTATATGACCCAGAGCGTAACAATAAATATCCAATTTATGAAGATGAAAATGGTACTCATATTATGAGTCCGAACGATATTTGTTTCATCGATGAATTAGAGGAACTAATCGAAGCTGAAGTTGACAGCTTAAAAATCGATGGTGTACTAAAAAGCTCTGAATACATTATTGAAGTAACGAAGAAATATCGTCAAGCGATTGATTTATGTGTGGAAGATCGTGATGCATATTATGACTTGAAAGATGCTCTATATAAAGAAATAGAAGAAATGCAACCAGTAAATCGTCCGTTAGACACAGGATTCTTCTTTAAAGAAACGGTTTACTAAACGAGGAGGGTGTAGGAAATGACTGTACAAGAAATTTCACGAGTGATCGATGGCAAACGTGTTATTGTGAAGAAACCTGAACTGTTAATCCCTGCGGGTAACTTAGAAAAATTAAAAGTAGCTATCCATTACGGGGCAGATGCTGTATATTTAGGTGGACAAGAATTTGGTCTTCGTTCGAATGCAGGTAATTTTACGCTAGAAGAAATGGCAGAAGGCGTTGAGTTTGCAAAGAAGTATGGAGCAAAAATATACGTAACAACAAATATCTTTGCACATAATGAAAATATGGACGGGCTAGAGGAATATTTAAAAGGGATTGAAAAAGCTGGCGTAACGGGGATTATCGTTGCTGATCCGCTTATCATTGAGACTTGTAAACGTGTAGCGCCTTCTGTTGAGGTGCATTTAAGCACACAGCAATCACTATCCAACTGGAAAGCAGCACAGTATTGGAAAGAAGAGGGTTTACATCGTCTTGTATTAGCTCGTGAAGCAAGCTATGAAGAAATGAAAGAAATCAAAGAAAAAGTGGATATTGAAATTGAAGCATTCGTCCATGGTGCAATGTGTATCGCATATTCAGGAAGATGTACATTAAGTAACCATATGACAGCGCGTGACTCTAATCGTGGCGGTTGTTGCCAATCTTGCCGCTGGGATTATGATTTAGTTCAAACAGTATCACAACATAAAGATGCAAAAGAGCTTCCTCTATTCCAAGAAGAAGATGCTCACTTTGCGATGAGTCCAAAAGATCTAAATTTAATTTTATCAATTCCGAAAATGATTGAAATTGGAATCGATAGCTTAAAGGTAGAAGGACGTATGAAATCAATCCATTACGTAGCGACTGTAGCAACTGTATATCGTAAAGTAATTGATGCTTATTGTGCGGATCCAGATAACTTTGAGTTTAAACAAGAATGGTTAGATGAGCTTGATAAATGTGCAAATCGTGATACAGCTCCTGCATTCTTTGAAGGGGTTCCAGGACATCAAGAGCAAATGTTTGGAAATCATAGTAAGAAAACAACGTATGATTTTGCTGGTTTAGTGTTAGATTATAATGAAGAAACGGGCATCGTAACGATTGAGCAACGTAATCATTTCAAACCAGGACATGAAGTGGAGTTCTTTGGACCAGAAATAGAAAACTTTACGCAAACGGTGGAGAAAATTTGGGATGAGGATGGAAACGAATTAGATGCAGCGAGACATCCGTTGCAAATCGTGAAATTCAAAGTGGATCAACGAGTGTATGTGAATAATATGATGCGCAAAAGCATACTTCAATAAGAAAGAGTGATAGTCGAATGGGGACGAATAAGCCTGTTGTAATTGGAATTGCTGGTGGTTCGGGATCAGGTAAAACGAGTGTAACGAAAGCGATTTTTGACCATTTTAAAGGTCATTCTATTTTAATCTTAGAGCAAGATTATTATTACAAAGATCAAAGCCATTTACCAATGGAAGAGCGTTTAAAAACAAATTATGATCATCCGCTTGCGTTTGATAATGATCTGTTAATTGAACATTTGCAGCAGTTGCTTGCATATGAGCAAATTGATAAGCCTGTATATGACTATACATTGCATACACGTTCAGAAGAAATTATTCCAGTTGAGCCGAAAGATGTAATTATTTTAGAAGGAATTCTTATTTTAGAAGACCCACGTCTTTGCGAGTTAATGGACATTAAATTATTCGTTGATACGGATGCTGACCTTCGTATTCTGCGCCGCATGCAGCGTGATATTAAAGAGCGCGGTCGTACGATGGATTCAGTTATTGATCAGTACGTAACTGTTGTACGTCCAATGCACAATCAATTTATTGAGCCTTCTAAGAAATTTGCGGATATTATTATCCCTGAAGGTGGACAAAACCATGTTGCAATTGATATTATGGTGACAAAAATTGCAACAATTCTTGAACAAAAAGTAAATTTGTAATAGCATAGTAAAAGATATACGGTAGGAAGGGATTTTTTCCCTTCCCATCGAATACAATGAAACATGCAACCTCATCTATATATAGGTGAGGGCATATTTATATCAACTTTCCATACATATCTTCTTTATATAAAGAAGAATTGGAAATACGGGGTTGTATGTGACAACTCCGCTAGTGCAAGGGTACTAGAAACCTCCGCTAACAATGGAAGCGGAGGAGTTTTCATATGGAACTCCTCTTTTTTTCGGGGGATTGGTATATAAAAGGAGTGGAAAATATGTCAACAGAAAAAACATACCCTATGACACAAGAGGGTAAGCAAAAACTAGAGAACGAACTTGAGCAATTAAAAACAGTAAGACGTAAAGAAGTAGTAGAACGTATTAAAATCGCACGTAGCTTCGGGGACCTTTCTGAGAACTCTGAGTACGATGCAGCAAAAGATGAGCAAGCGTTCGTAGAAGGACGTATTACACAATTAGAAAATATGATTCGTAACGCAGTTATCATTAAAGATAATGGCGAAGTATCTACTGTTGTTACATTAGGTAAAACAGTAACATTTAAAGAATTACCAAACGGAGATGAAGAAGCGTACACAATCGTAGGTAGCGCGGAAGCTGACCCATTTGAAGGAAGAATTTCTAACGATTCTCCAATCGCAAAAAGCTTATTAGGTAAGCAAATTGGTGAGAAAGTAACAATCCAAACACCAGGCGGAGAAATGCAAGTAGAGATTGTCTCTGTAAAATAAAAAAAAGATTCTCCTATCGGGAGAATCTTTTTTTTTTGTAGAATGAAAAAAATTGTGTAAACCTTAGAGTAATTCGACAAAAAATGTCAAAAAAACACTTTAAGCTTTGATATCATAATTGGAGAATATAGGTTTTAAAAGGGAAAAGGGGCTAATTATGAAACATAAAATCTTTACAGGATTGGTGTGTAGTATATCCATATTAGGACTTGCTGCATGCGGAACGAATGAAGAAACTACATCATCAAAGGGAGAAAAAGTAAAGCAAGAAGAAAAAAAGGATATTAAAGCAACTGAGAGTTCAAAAGCCTTAGAAAATCCAAAAGATAAAAAGGAATTTAATGATTTTGATGTAGCGTATCAATTAGCTATTGTTATGAAAATATTTCAAGATGTAACGATTAAGTATGATTACGCAATTGGAAATCCAGATTATTTATTGCGAGATTCGATGGATCAAAAAACAATAGATGATATGAAGAATATGTTACAAGAACAGGCGAAGAATAATGATAAAATTTTAAAAGATGAAGTGAATCAAGCGTATACATATTTAAAACAATCGAAAGTAAGTAATAAAGATGATATTCAAAAAATAATAGATGCACAAAATAATTATTTACATATTGTAGATAAGATGATTACTTGTATTGATTCTGTAACAGTTGAGAATGCAAAAGAAAAAAGAAATGAAATGGATAATCTTAGTAAGGATTATTTAAAAATAGCGGCTAATGTAACAACCACTGTAATTGAAGTTGCTAAAAACACTGGAGTGAATGAAACTGAATTTAGATCGCTTCTTATGAAATTTTTAGAGAAGCCAAAGAAACAATAATAACCTTATATAATATCTGTTTTTGTTTTGGGGATTGTATAAATAAAATAGTACCTCGTCTAAACTATAATAGACGAGGTGTTTTTTTATGAAAATAAAACGGAGAATTGCAATTGTTTTAATTTGTTTTATGGGCATTATGTTTTTATTGCTTTGTCGTTTAATTCAAATCCAAATTATAGATACAGAATCATTTACTAATCGCAAAATAAATTTAATTGAAAAAAGTGTTACGCAACGTACGCAATCCATTGCAGTAGACGATGGACGTGGGCAGTTTATAGATCGTAATGGTAAAGAAATAGGGGAGGAAAAGTATCCTGTTTTAATTGTTTTTCCATTTTTACAAATAAAAAATGACATGTTAGAGAAAATCGCGCATATCATTGGTGTGTCGAGACAAGAGATCAGAAGACAAATGAAAAATAAAAAAAATGCATTTATACTGCAAGGGGAAACTGCTCCATTTCGAGTGACACGAGAGCAGATGGAGAAGGTGAATCAATTACATGTATTAGGTATTGTAGCAGCTGAAGTGCGATTAAAACAAACTGGGGAGATAAATCATTTAATTGGTGATGTAGGGGAGAACGAAAGAGAATTTCAAAAGCGATATGGAGAAGTGAAAAAAATTTCAAAACAAACGCCGATAGGTATTTCAGGATTACAGCAATCATTTGATGAATTTTTATTGACTGATGGAGAGGCAAAAGTATTGTATCAAGTAGATCGGCAAGGAGAACCAATTTTCGGAAAGCAAGCGAAATATACTTCACCAGGAAATCCATTTTACCCAGTTAGGATTCAAACTACTTTACATAAAGGGTTGCAGCAAAAAGCAGAAGAAGTGATTGAAGCAAATGAAATAAAGAAGGGGGGATTAGTATTACTTGATGTAAAGACAAATGAAATATTAGCGATGGTCAGTAAGCCGTCTTTACAAGTAAGAGATAAGAATTTATATGAGACTACACTTGAAAATCAAATGTTAACGCCGCATTTTCCAGGCTCTGTTTTTAAAACAGTAGTTGCAGCTGCAGTCATTGATCAAAAAGTAAATTTGTTTAATCGGACATTTAATTGTAATAAAGATTTATATGGTGAAAACGACCCACAAGTTATGATGGGTACACTTAACTTCAAAGAGAGCTTTGCTAGGAGCTGTAACAGGACATTTTCCGAGTTAGGTAACGAGCTATTACAAAAGGATAGGACGGTGCTAGAAACATACGTAGCAGCTTTAGGAGCAAATGAAAAGGTCGGATGGAAAGGTTCTGTATTTCATACACCTCATTTCGAGCAAATGCCAGAAGAAAAAGGCTCTACTATTTGGGGGAATGAAGAAAACAAAAATAGTAAAAAAGCGGTAGAGCAAACAGCGATTGGACAGAAAGATGTACGTATATCACCTCTAGCAATTGCTAATATGATGGCGACGATTGCGAGGAATGGAAAAAAGATGGAAGTGAAAGCTGTTGAAAAAATAGTATATAAAAATGGAGCGGATTTTTTTACATTTGAGAACCATACGTTACATGGAAAACAGCTTTCGTATGAAACAGTGAAAACATTACAAGAGTTATTAAGAGGCGTTGTAACAAGGGAGAAAGGAACAGGAACGGCATTCCACTCGTTGCCGCTCAGTGTCGCTGGAAAATCCGGGACAGCGCAAACAGGGAAAGGGACGAGGGTGAATCGCTGGTTTGCAGGTTATTTTCCGTATGAGAATCCAAGATATGCTTTAGTTGTTGTTGATCTAGAGACTGATAACAAAGTGAATAAAGTCACACCTATTTTTAAAGATATGGTAGGAGCAATCTATCAATTGGAGAATGAAAAGTAATCTTGCAATTTATAGTGAATTGTTTTCATTTCATGAAAATATCATTGTAAATGTTCAACCTTTCTAGATTTAATGTTACAATAGCAATTAGGAAAAACTGCATGGAGGTTTGGAGAATGGCAGGAGGATCAAGATTCCAACAGAAACAACAAAAACGTCGTCAAAACGGTGTTTTAAATATTGCAATCGCTATTGTATTACTATTAGTAGCTATTGTAGCATATCAATTGTTCGTTCCTAGTACGAAAGAGCAAGCATCTTCTACTGATAAGAAAGTCTCTCAACAAACAACAAAGAATGAGAAAGCTGGAAAATCAGAAGATAAAGAATCTGCTAAGAAAAAAGAAAAAGAAAAAGAGCAAGCAGAAGCTAAGCAAAAAGCTGAAGAAGAGAAGTTAAAGGCTGAGGAAGAAAAGAAAAAAGCTGAAGAAGAAGCGAAAGCTAACGAGAAAGTATCAGCTGAAAAAACTGTATCCAAGGCAAAAGAGGCTTATACAAAACCTTCTTGGAAAGCTGTAGGAACAGAACAAGGTTCATCACCAGCGATGACGTTTAAACAGGGGTCATCAGATTGGAATGAGATGCAAAGTGCAATTGCTGCAGGTATTGAAGTACCGAAGGAGCAATTAGTATTCCATTTTGTTGGAAGAGACAAAACTGGAAAGAGTAAAGCTTATGGTGACGTTCAAGATAAGCAAAGTGGAAAAAGATATTACGTAAATATTGATTGGGTAGATAATGAGGGCTGGAAACCAGTACTTGTTCAAACTCTAAACTAAAAAAGAGAAGCTCCTTAGGAGCTTCTCTTTTTTAGTTAACGCAATTTCTTTAATTTAAAATGAACAACCGCGCTATAATACGGTCTTTTGCTTTCAGGATCCATAACCATTTGATGTGAGATGTGATGAACTTCAAGCATAAGTGCTTTATTATTATCGATTTGTTCACTAATTTTTCGTTCTAAAGAAGCTAAGTCTCCCGCTTCAAAAAATTCTACTTTATCTTCTAACATTTCAAAGGTAAATGACATGAAGACGGCCCCTCTCCTATGTAATCAACTATAGTGTAACAAAGAAAAGAAGGAAATACCATGTACATTTCAATTGACATTTTTAGAAAGAGGGAATATCATACTGATAAAACCGATAAGAAAAAGGGGAATTTTTATGGGCACAGAATTTAATGGTTTATTTGATGAGTGGGCTCATACGTACGACTCATTCGTACAAGGCGAAGATATACAATATAAAGAAGTTTTCGCCCATTATGAGGATATTCTAGAGGATGTAGTTAACAAGTCATTTGGTAATGTATTAGAATTTGGTGTCGGTACAGGTAATTTAACAAATAAATTATTACTTGCTGGCCGCACAGTTTACGGTATAGAACCGTCGCGTGAAATGCGTATGATTGCAAAAGAGAAATTGCCAAAAGAATTTTCGATTACAGAAGGTGATTTTCTTTCGTTTGAAGTCCCAAATTCAATTGATACCATTGTAAGCACCTATGCATTTCATCATTTAACAGATGATGAAAAAAATGTAGCGGTTGCGAAGTATAGTCAATTGCTAAACAAAGGTGGTAAAATAGTGTTTGCTGATACGATATTTGCAGATCAAGATGCATATGATAAAACTGTTGAAACAGCAAAACAAAGAGGTTTTCACCAGTTAGCAAACGATTTGCAAACGGAATACTATACACGTATTCCAGTTATGCAGACTATTTTTGAAAACAATGGCTTCCATGTAACGTTTACGAGATTAAATCATTTCGTTTGGGTAATGGAGGCAACTAAGCAATAGAAAGAGGGATTAGATTGAGAATTGCTGTAATTGGAGCAATGGAAGAAGAAGTACGTATTTTACGTGACAAATTAGAACAAGCAGAGACAGAAACGGTTGCAGGTTGTGAATTTACGAAAGGACTATTAGCAGGACATGAAGTAATCTTGTTAAAGTCTGGTATTGGTAAAGTAAACGCAGCGATGTCAACGACAATTTTATTAGAAAAATATAAGCCTGAAAAAGTAATTAATACTGGTTCAGCTGGTGGATTCCATCATTCTCTAAACGTTGGTGATGTAGTTATTTCCACTGAAGTTCGTCACCATGACGTAGATGTAACAGCATTTAACTATGAATATGGTCAAGTACCAGGAATGCCGCCTGGATTTAAAGCTGATGAGGCGTTAGTTGCATTAGCTGAGAAATGTATGCAAACTGAAGAAAATATTCAAGTTGTAAAAGGCATGATTGCAACAGGCGATTCATTTATGAGTGATCCGAACCGCGTTGCAGCCATCCGTGATAAATTTGAAAATCTTTATGCGGTAGAAATGGAAGCAGCAGCTGTCGCACAAGTATGCCACCAATATGAAGTTCCGTTTGTTATCATTCGCGCACTTTCTGATATTGCTGGTAAAGAATCAAATGTTTCATTTGATCAGTTTTTAGATCAAGCAGCTCTTCATTCTACAAACTTTATCGTAAAAGTGTTAGAAGAGTTAAAGTAATGTAACAAAAAGGCAACTGTCTCATATAAAGAAAATACATACAGTTGCCTTTTCTTTATTGGCAAACAAGGGGGAGAACACGATGAATGTATATCGTGGAGTTCATGAGTTAATTGGTCATACACCAATTGTAGAAATTACTCGTTTTTCACTTCCGAAAGGGGTCCGCTTATTTGCAAAGCTTGAATTTTATAACCCAGGCGGAAGCGTTAAGGATCGTTTAGGAAGAGAATTAATCGAAGATGCGCTAGAAAAAGGGCTTGTTACCCAAGGTGGAACAATTATTGAACCGACTGCTGGGAATACTGGTATTGGACTGGCACTTGCAGCATTAGAACATGATTTACGTGTTATCGTTTGTGTACCAGAGAAATTTAGTATTGAAAAACAAGAATTAATGAAAGCACTAGGTGCAACGGTCGTGCATACACCGACTGAGCAAGGAATGACCGGTGCAATTGCAAAAGCAAAAGAATTAGTAAATGAAATACCGAATTCATACTCTCCAAGTCAGTTTGCGAATGAAGCAAACCCGCGTGCTTATTTCAAAACACTAGGTCCTGAACTTTGGAATGCACTGAATGGAGAGATTAACATATTTGTTGCTGGAGCAGGAACTGGCGGTACGTTTATGGGGACTGCATCTTATTTGAAAGAAAAAAATATAGATATTAAAACAGTTATCGTAGAGCCAGAAGGATCTATTTTAAATGGTGGTAAGGCTGGTTCACATGAGACCGAAGGAATTGGACTGGAATTTATCCCGCCATTTTTGAAGACATCTTATTTTGATGAAATTCATACGATTTCTGATCGAAATGCATTTTTACGAGTGAAAGAATTAGCGCAAAAAGAAGGACTTCTCGTTGGGAGCTCTTCAGGAGCAGCATTTCATGCGAGCTTACTTGAGGCAGAGAAGGCAGCACCAGGTACAAATATTGTAACCATTTTTCCTGATAGTAGTGAGCGCTATTTAAGTAAAGACATATACAAAGGATGGGAATAAAAAATGAGAGCAAAGACAAAGTTAATTCATGGTATTCGTATAGGAGAACCTTCAACTGGATCTGTAAACGTACCGATCTATCAAACAAGTACGTACAAACAAGAAGCGGTTGGTAAGCATCAAGGATATGAATATTCACGTACAGGTAACCCAACACGTGCAGCTTTAGAAGAAATGATTGCCGTATTAGAAAATGGTCATGCTGGATTTGCATTCGGTTCTGGAATGGCTGCTATTACAGCGACAATTATGTTGTTCTCAAAAGGTGACCACGTTATTTTAACAGATGATGTTTATGGTGGAACGTATCGTGTTATTACGAAAGTATTAAACCGCTTCGGTATTGAACATACATTTGTAGACACAACAAACTTAGAGGAAGTTGTAGAAGCAATTCGTCCAAATACGAAAGCGATCTATGTGGAAACACCAACGAACCCATTACTAAAAATTACTGATATTAAGAAAATATCTACTCTTGCTAAAGAGAAAGATTTATTAACAATTATTGATAATACATTCATGACGCCATATTGGCAGTCGCCGATTTCTTTAGGAGCAGACATTGTACTTCATAGTGCAACGAAATATTTAGGAGGTCATAGTGACGTAGTTGCAGGTCTAGTAGTGGTAAATAGCCCACAACTAGCAGAAGACCTTCACTTTGTACAAAACTCAACAGGAGGTATTCTTGGACCACAAGATAGCTTCTTACTACTTCGCGGTTTAAAAACATTAGGAATTCGTATGGAAGAACATGAAACGAATTCACGCGCTATTGCTGAATTTTTAAATAATCATCCAAAAGTAAATAAAGTATATTACCCAGGTCTTGAATCACATCAAAACCACGAATTAGCAACAGAACAAGCAAATGGATTTGGTGCTATTATTTCGTTTGATGTAGATAGTGAGGAAACATTAAATAAAGTACTTGAGAAACTGCAATACTTTACACTTGCTGAAAGCTTAGGAGCAGTAGAAAGTTTAATTTCTATCCCATCTCAAATGACACATGCATCAATCCCAGCAGATCGCCGTAAAGAATTAGGAATTACAGATACATTAATTCGTATTTCTGTCGGTATTGAAGATGGTGAAGATTTAATTGAAGATTTAGCACAAGCGCTAGCGTAATAAAAAATGCACTGCTAATGTGGAGCAGTGCATTTTTTATTGTGTTAATTGTGAAATATTTCACAAATTATACATACACAAATGAAATGATTTCATGTATATTGAATTCATGAAATGTTATTCACGAGTAAACTTGTGAAGTGTTTCACAAACAATGGGATTCATGTAGGACGGTAACTCTATTTTTTTTCGCTAATCGGGACTTATTATGACCTATAGGGACTTATAAAGACCGTGATAACAGAATAGGAGGAAATTTACATGGTAGTCAAAGAGAAAGTTGTAAATGAAATGCAAGAGGTAAAAGAGATGATTGATACGTTAGTAAATAACGGTCAACAAGCTTTACAAGCATTAGAAAGTTTTACACAAGAGCAGATTGACAACATTGTTCATGAAATGGCATTAGCAGGTGTTGATCAACATATGCCACTTGCAAAATTGGCTGTTGAAGAAACAGGCCGTGGTGTCTATGAAGACAAATGCATTAAAAATATTTTTGCCACTGAATATATTTGGCATAGTATAAAGCAAGATAAAACGGTAGGAATTATTCACGAAGATCCTCATGAAGAAATAATAGAAATTGCAGAACCTGTCGGTGTAGTAGCTGGGGTAACACCAGTAACGAATCCAACGTCGACAACAATGTTTAAAGCGTTGATTGCGATAAAAACGAGAAATCCAATTATTTTCGCATTTCATCCTTCTGCACAAAATTGTTCGGTGGCAGCAGCGAAAACCGTATATGATGCAGCAATGAAAGCTGGTGCACCAAAACATTGTATTCAATGGATTGAAAGACCGTCTGTCGAAGCGACGAAACAATTAATGAACCATGATGGTGTGGCACTCGTTCTAGCAACTGGAGGCGCTGGTATGGTGAAATCAGCTTACTCTACTGGAAAACCAGCGCTAGGTGTAGGTCCTGGTAATGTACCGTGTTATATAGAAAAATCAGCACATGTAAAACGAGCTGTTAATGATTTAATTTTATCGAAAACATTTGATAACGGTATGATTTGTGCATCGGAACAAGCAATCATTGTCGATAAAGAAATCTATGATGATGTTAAAACAGAAATGATCGAAAACAATTGTTACTTTGTAACAGAAGAAGAAAGAAAAAAATTAGAAAAGCTCGTTATAAATGAAAATACATGTGCAGTAAATAGTGATATTGTAGGAAAATCAGCACAGTATATTGCCGAATTAGTTGGGATTACTGTTCCTGAACATACAAAAATGCTTGTAGCTGAAATTCAAGGTATCGGAGCAGCATACCCGTTATCTCGTGAGAAACTGAGCCCAGTATTAGCCTGTGTGAAGGCGAATTCATTAGAAAAAGGATTTACATATTGCGAAGAAATGTTGAACCTCGGTGGTTTAGGACATTCAGCAGTTATTCATTCTACAAATAAAGAAGTGCAAAAGCAATTTGGATTACGTATGAAAGCTTGCCGTCTCATTGTAAATGCACCTTCATCACAAGGTGGAATAGGGGATATATATAACGGATTTATTCCATCACTTACACTTGGTTGTGGTTCTTACGGAAAAAATTCAGTTTCCCAAAATGTAACAGCGACTCATTTATTAAATATAAAAAGGCTGGCAAATAGAAAAAAGAATATGCAGTGGTTCAAATTGCCACCAAAAATTTATTTTGAAAAACATGCTACAGCGTATTTAGCAAATATGCCTAACATTTCACGTGCATTTATTGTAACGGATCCTGGAATGGTTGAACATGGCTATGTGGATACAGTCACGCACTATTTAAACAAGCATGCAAATGATGTGAAAATTGAAGTTTTCTTTGAGGTCGAACCAGATCCATCAGATGAAACTGTCTTTAAAGGTGCGGAAATGATGAGAAGCTTTAAGCCAGATGTAATTATCGCACTTGGTGGTGGTTCAGCTATGGATGCAGCAAAAGGAATGTGGTTATTCTATGAGCATCCAGAAACGACATTCTATGGCATTAAACAGAAGTTTTTAGATATAAGAAAACGTACATGTAAATATCCGGAATTAGGAAATAAGGCACAGTTTGTTGCGATTCCAACAACATCAGGAACAGGATCAGAAGTGACACCATTTGCGGTTATTACAGATAAGAAAAATAATATAAAGTATCCGCTCGCAGATTATGAATTAACACCAGATGTAGCAATTGTTGATCCGCAATTTGTAATGACAGTACCACCACATGTAACAGCAGATACTGGTATGGATGTTTTAACACATGCAATTGAGGCGTATGTGTCTGTTATGGCAAATGACTATACAGATGGATTAGCATTAAAAGCTATTGATCTCGTATTCAAATATTTACCGAGAGCATATAAAGATGGAAATGATGAAGAAGCACGGGAAAAAATGCATAACGCTTCTGCAATTGCAGGGATGGCATTTGCAAATGCTTTTCTAGGTATTAATCACAGCTTAGCACATAAAATTGGTCCAGAATTCCATATTCCGCACGGACGTGCAAATGCAATTCTTATGCCGCATGTAGTCCGCTATAATGCTATTAAGCCAAGAAAACACGCATTGTTCCCAAAATATGAGCACTTTGTAGCAGATGAACGCTATGCACATATTGCGAGAATGCTCGGGCTTCCAGCAAGCTCAGTAGCAGAAGGTGTGGAATCACTCGTCAAAGCAATTATTGAGCTTGGAAAAAGCTTAAATATTAATATGAGTATTGCAGGACAAGGGGTAGATAAAGAGCAATTTGAAGAGGTTGTTGGAGTATTAGCAGAAAGAGCTTTTGAAGATCAATGTACAACTGCTAATCCAAAGTTACCGCTTATTTCAGAGCTGAAAGAAATTTATATGGAAGCATATAAAGGTGAATAATGATTAAAAAAGAGCCGCAGTAAAGCGGCTCTTTTTTTGTTGGAAAACATCTCCCAGAATGGCTGTATTTACTGGTCTTTCAGTTTCATAGAATATGATAAAGTGAAATGGAGGAGTGAGAATATAATGAAAGAATTACAAGGGAAAATAGAAGATTATACTAGGTTCGGACAAATTCTTCTCGCTGTAAGTACATTGTTAATGGTTGGCTTGTTGATTCCGGATGGAGCAAAAGAGACAATCCAATTTTTTGTTATGATGGGGAGTATCGTTATATTTTTAAGTTTATCGTTCTTTTTCTTTCAGCGTGTGAAAGTGATGCGTGACCAGTTAGAGGAAAATGAATGTGAATAATATTGTTAACTAGAGCGCGGCGAAAAGAAAGAATCTTTTTGTCGCGCTTTTTGTTTTTTGTAGAAAAATGTATGCGTTTCATGTTGACAATGATAATCCTTATCAATTAAAGTAGAATAGTAGTTAATGATTATCATTATCAACTAGAGGTGAAGGAATGAAAAAATCTATTACGCTATTTACAGCGATTTTATCTATTTTTTTCTTGTTAATAGGTTGCAGTGCCAAAGGGGACGAAAAAGCGTCTGCAACCAAAACAGAAAAAGGAAAAGAAAAAATCGAAATTACCGACCTGTCAGGGAGAAAGGTAACATTCGATAAAGTACCAGAAAGTTTTGCAACATTAAGTATGGGGGACATGGATATTATTCATGCTTTAGGTGGAAAAGTAGTAGGTCGTCCGGATACGAAATTAACTCTTCCAGAGGAGTTAAAGAAGGCAAAAGTAATTGGGAATGCACATCAACCGAATTTTGAGCAAATTGCTAGTTTAAAGCCCGATGTACTTGTTGCTAACAATGGATTCCAAAAGAATGTGCCAACGGTTGAAGGACAGGGAACGAAAGTAATCATTTCTTCTGCGAATTCTGTACAAGATATTCAAAAGAATATTGAATTATATGGAACGGTAATGAAGAAAGAAGATAAAGCAAAAGAACTTAATCAAAAAATCAATGATCAAATGAAGAAATATGAGAAAAAGAGCGATGTGAAAGCATTGCTAGTGTATGGCGCACCAGGTACTTATTTAGCGGCATTACCAACATCTTTATCAGGTGATGTTTTAGAAAAAACAGGCGGGAAAAATATTGCTTCTGATTTTCCAGAAACGAAAGAATATCCGCAATATGCACAGCTAAGTGTAGAACGTATTATTGAGGCGAATCCAGATGTCATTTATTTAATTACACACGGAGATCCAAAAAGTGTGAAAAAAGCATTCGAAGGCGAAATGATGAAAAATGAAGCGTGGAAAAATTTAGATGCAGTAAAACAAAACCACGTAGTTATTTTGCCACCTGATTTATTTGGATCTAATCCTGGGACAAAAGTTACAGAAGCAATAGACTTTATGTATAAAAGTATACAAGATGTAAGGAAATGATACGTATGGAAAGTAGTGAAGTAGTAAGAGAAAAGGAACATCCTTTTGCGAAAAAAAGATGGATAATAGCAGTTACTTTAGTTGTATTAACAATTTTAGGCCTCTTTTACGGACTTTTCGCAGGAAGTTTATCTTTTTCTGTACGAGACATTCTAACAGGTATACAAGATGAGGGTTCGACAGTTCATCGAATTGTATGGGATCTTCGCATACCGAGAGTTCTCGTTGGGTTTATAGTAGGAACATGTTTAGCTGCATCTGGTACACTGCTGCAAGGGGTTATGAGAAACCCTCTTGCAGATCCTGGTATTATCGGAGTTTCATCTGGGGCAGGCCTTGTAGCAATTGTCATCATGATTTTATTCCCACAGCATCTAGCTTTTTTACCACTAGGGGCGTTTTTAGGAGCTTTCATAACAGCGATGGTTATTTATGCTTTATCATGGCAAAAAGGGGCACCACCTTCAAGAATCGTCTTAGTAGGGGTGTCGATCAATGCATTAATTGGTGCAGCAACGTCAGCATTAATGTTATTACATAGTGACAAAGTACAATCCGTGTTACCGTGGCTAGCGGGTGGTATTGGTGGTGTAAGTTGGGCACATTTAAACATGATTATTTATTATGCAATATTCGCCATTATATTAGCTTTCTTTGGCATTAAGCATATTCGAGTGTTAATGCTTGGAGATGAAATGGCAAAGTTATTAGGACATAACGTGGAAAAAAGTCGGTTTTATTTAATCGTAGTAAGTACATTATTAGCTGGAATTGCAGTAAGTGTATCTGGTCTTATTGGATTTGTCGGTCTTGTCGTACCACATATGCTACGTTTATTAGTTGGAAATGATTATAGATATTTGCTACCTTTATCATGCCTTGGCGGCGGTGTATTACTTGTTTTTGCGGATGCAATAGCTCGAAGTTGGTTCGATCCAATCGAATTGCCTGTTGGTATTTTACTGTCCTTCTTAGGTGGTCCGTTCTTCTTATATTTAATTCATAGAGGAGGAAAACAACGTGATTTCCGTTAACAAAGTGTTTTATGCACACTCTGAAAGATTTCAAATGCAAAATATGAATGTACATATTAAGGCTGGAGAAATCGTTAGTTTAATTGGTCCGAATGGATCGGGAAAATCTACTTTGCTTCGTTTAATAGCAAGGCTACTGAAACAAAGCGAAGGGGACATCATTTTAGATGGGAAAAACATTCATATGATGAAGAGTGCTGATGTAGCGAAGCAATTAGCAATGTTACCACAAATGCATGATCATCAATTAGATTTAACAGTGAAAGAACTAATTGAGTTCGGAAGAGGTCCACATAAATCATGGAGTAGCCGCTTAAATAAAGAAGATGAAGAAATTGTTGATTGGGCATTGTCTGTTACAAATCTTGAAGGGTATGAATATCGTCTTTTACATTCTTTATCAGGAGGGGAACGGCAACGTGCTTGGATTGCCATGACGCTAGCGCAACGTACAAATGTCTTATTATTGGATGAACCAACAACCTTTTTAGATATCGTTCACCAGTTGGAAGTAATGGAACTTGTGAAACGATTAAATGAGGAGTATGGAATGACAATTATAATGGTTTTACATGACATTAACCAAGCTGCTCAATATAGCGATCGTTTACTCGTATTAAAGCGAGGAAAGATTCAGTATGATGGTATACCAGAAGAAGTGCTATGCCATGAAATGTTTCAACATGTATTTGGCATAGATGTAGATATCTTTCAAGGAAGTGACAAGCCGTTTTTTACACCGAAACGAATTTCTAAAAGGGGAGAAGAGCGATGCAAACAGAAGAGCGTATTACCACTGAATTAGTAAGAGAATTTGTTATGGCAGCTCACGGGGATTTAGAGAAAGTACAAGAGCTATTGGTTGAATCGCCAAGCTTACTTCACGCCTCTTATAATTGGGGTGGATCAGATTGGGAAAGTGCGTTAGGGGCATCGGCACATGTAGGTCGTAAAGATATTGCTCTTTATTTACTAGAAAAGGGTGCTCGGATGGATATTTTTGCAGCAGCTATGCTTGGTGAATTAGAAGTTGTACAAGCTATTTTAGTAGCTCAACCAGAAGCATTGCGTGCATCTGGTCCTCATGGCATTTCTCTTCTTCAGCATGCACGAATGGGTGGAGAGAAATCTAAGCGTGTATATGATTATTTAGCAATACTATCTTAATGAACGAAGGAAGTTCTTATGTGCGGTAAACTTTTCACTTGAAACAATTGGAAAGTTTACCCCCCGTTAGAACGGGATAAGTATCTAGTATATTTGAAAATCCTACACCCCCTCAACTGTAGTTTTCTTAATACTAGTTATGATATGGATGCAGTAGACGAAATTTGTCTACTGCTTTTTTTAGTCGTTAAGAATGAATATTCTGTATTTTATTGTGGGTTCATTTATCCCGCTATTTGCGGGCAGTAAGTCTCCCGCCTCAAAATTCAGCTAGAGCAAAGAAGTTAGATGGGAGATCCACTGCCCGTAAACGCTCGATTGGTGAGGGCTGATAATCAGTGGGGGTGAACAAAATTCCCCACTGATTAAAGTTTCACTTTATAATTAATAGTAACATTTCGTATGCATACAAAACATGATCGTGAAATTAAGAATAAATTAGTGGAAAGGAGTGCAGGCATGTTTCATACAGATTGTTTACAAATTCGCAAATATACAATGGATGATTTACAGTTCTATGCTTCACTATGGGGGAACGAGAAGGTAATGCGCTATATTGGAAATGGGACGTTAAAAACATATATACAGTGTAAAAAAAGTTTGGAGGAGTGGGTCATTCCTAGCTATAAAAACGGTCTCGGTTTATTTGTATTGATTGAAAAGGAAACGGGAACAAGAATTGGTCATGCAGGGCTGGTAAAGCAGCAGATTGATGGAAAAGAGGAAATTGAAATTGGTTATTGGTTACTTCCTCAGTATTGGGGAAAAGGGTATGCAAAAGAAGCGGCGGCAGCATTTCGAGACTACGGTTTCCAAGCATTACGAATGAATAAATTAATTTCTCTCATTAAGCCGAATCATCCCGCCTCAATATTTGTTGCTAGAAAGACAGGGCTCAGCTATGAGAAAACAACTTTATTTCATGGGATGGATGTTCTTGTTTATTCCATTAAACGTGTTGGATGAAAAATTACTTTTTTAAAGGTAAATTGCATTTTTTGAAGAATGGTATATGAAAATAAAGGGGGGATTACATGTACATTTATCATAATGGACTTATTATTCGTGAGGGAACGAGTAGCGTACCAGCATATGCAATTAAAGCATTGTTTGAAGATGCCGGTTGGAGTAATGATAATATCCCTTCTTGGCAAATTGAAAAATTTACGATAGCATTTGAAAATTCAACATGGGCTTTCACAATTTGGGATGAAGAAGAGATGATTGCGATGGTTAGGGTCATTTCGGATGGAATTATGATCGCGAATATAGTAAATTTAGTTGTGAAGTGTGAATATAGAGGGAAGGGATTAGGTAAGAAGCTTGTAGCTCTTTGTTTGCAAAAACTTCCCCACGGTGATTGGTTTGCGCATACATCTGCGAACAATTTTGATTTTTATAGAAGTTGTGGATTTGAAGTTAGAGAGCTATCGAGAAATGGAACATGTGCGTACTATGGATATCAAGTCGCGAAAAGAGATGGTCACCGATAAATGAACGGAAAGTAAAAAAGTATAGCGAGGTAATTTTGAGACTTTTGATAATAGAGAATGGATTGAGGCTCTTTTTATGATAAAATAAAAGAAAATTCCGTTTATTATTAGGGGGATAAAAATGAGTATAAAAGTTGGGGATGTATTTAAATATGAAAGAAGATTTACTGAGGAGGAAGTTTTTGAATTTGCAAATATTACAGGTGATAAAGGTAGACACCATATGGAATACGATGAAAACGGAAGACTAATGGTTCATGGTTTATTGACTGCTAGTATCGGAACAAAGGTGGGCGAAGAGTTACATTACATAGCAAGAGAATTAGTAAGTGAGTTTATTAGACCAGTTTTTACAGGAGATACGATCACTTGTGAATTAACTTTAACAAATATTGAGCAAATGGAAGGTTATAAAAAAGTTTCAATCGAGTCAGTTTATCGCAATCAGCATGAAAAGACGGTACTAGTTGGGACAAGTTATGGAATTATAAGGGGATAAAAAAGAAGCCTGTTAATCAGGCTTCTTTTTTATTATTTAGTAAACACGTTTTCGATTTTCCGCATAACTCGAGATGAGTAATAATGCAGTTTCTTCTCCTATATTACGAACAATATGAGGAACGCATGCATTCCATGAGAAAGAATCACCTTCTTCTACAATTGCAATATCTTCACCGTGCTGAACTTCTAGTTTTCCGCGTAATACAAGGTGACATTCTTCCCCTTCATGGGCATTTGGTGAGTTTTCTTTCGGGAATCCAGTAGGGATTTCTACTAAAGATAGGCGAAGGCCCCCTTGCTCCGCAACATGTTCAATTCTTTGCTCATCTTTGCCGTATACACTGTATTTCCGTTCTTCTTTTTTGACAATTTTTAATCGATCTTTTTGCTCTAACAATAAATAGGGAAGGGGAACGTTTAAAAAATTGGAGATCGTTTCTAAAGTTGAGATAGATGGTGATGTTTTATTATTTTCAACCTGACTCATAAATCCTTTAGAAAGACCTGTTCCCTCGCAAATTTGTGCAATTGTTATGCCTCTACGTTGACGAATTTCACGTATTGCAGAACCAATATTCATAAAATCAAGCTCCTTTTTGTAAACAACTATTTGTATCATAGCAAAAAAAATATATTTTTTCCCAGTGAAAATGAATTGACGAATAAAAAAAATTAGTGTATGTTTTGTAATGTAAATAAAAGTTTTGTATAAGAAAACTATAAAGGAGAGAATGAAATGAATCAACATATTGGTAACTTAATTATTCGTATCGTGTTAGGGGTAACATTCTTCATGCACGGTTTAACAAAATTCCAATCAGGAATTGACAATATTGCAGGATGGTTTACAAGTATTGGTTTACCAGGAGGACTTGCATACGGTGTAGCAACGTTTGAATTAGTTGGAGGTCTATTATTAATTCTAGGTTTAGGTGTAAGATATATTGGATTATTATTTGCACTTGTTATGGTTGGAGCAATCGTAAAAGTGAAATGGTCAGCTGGTTTATTGGGAGATGGAAAAAATCCTGGTTTCGAATTAGAACTTGCATTATTAGCAATGGGTGCATACTTATTTGTTGCAAAAGCTGATGGTTTTGTAGATAATTTCTTAAAAGAAAAAATGTCAAAGAAGAATTAATTTAAATGGGGGGGCTAACAAGATGAGTTTTCAACTTCATCCCGATACAACACTTGATGTTGTTCATTTATACGTATCTAATGTAAAGAAATCACTAGAGTTTTATACGGAAGTACTAAGTATGAAGGTGCTAAAAGAAGAAGAAGCAGTCGTTACATTTGGGAATGAAAATGGTGAACCACTTCTTATCATTGAAGAAAAGAAAGAAGCTTTTCCGAAGCAAAGAGGAAGAACAGGGTTATATCATTACGCAATTTTATTACCAAGTAGGCAGGATTTAGCGAATGTTCTTCATCATCTTGTAGAGATGGTATATCCACTACATGGCGGAGCCGATCATTACTTTAGTGAAGCTCTTTATTTAGCTGATCCAGATGGAAACGGGATTGAAATTTATCATGATCGACAAAAAGAAGTTTGGCGTGATGAGAATGGAGAACTCCCATTTGTTAGTAACCCGTTAGCTGGTGAAGAATTATTACAACAAGGAAGTACATGGAATGGCTTTCCAGCTGGTACTGTGATGGGGCATATTCATTTCCATGTAGCTGATTTAGAGGAAGCGAAACGTTTCTATGTTGATGGTCTTGGTTTTGAAGTAACGATCCCAGCTCGTAATGGAGCGTTGTTCGTATCTGCAGGTGGTTATCATCACCATATCGGTTTAAATACATGGCAAGGTGAAGGGGTACCACCGCAAATGCCAGGTTCTGTTGGTTTAAAATATTTCACAGTTGTACTAGCGAATGAAAAACAAAAAGAGCAAGTATGTGAAAGCTTAAAAAATATTGGCAAGATTGCTACGTACAAAGATGGAATATTACAAGCCCAGGATCCATTTGGACATTGTATCCATTTCAAAATAAAAGGAGAAGCCTAAAAAGGCTTCTCTTTTTTATTTTCTTATGATTGCTTTTTCGTTTTGTAAAAATAGTTCATCAAATTGTTTTGCAAGCTCAAAATCTAGTTTCGTTAAACCTTTTGCATTCCAAGATGACAAAGTAATAATAACTGCTTTATACTGGATAAGGATAAATGGATGGTGATTATGTTCTTCTGATAGTTTGGCGGCTTCAGAGACAAATTCGACTCCTTTTAAGTAGTCGGAAAACATATATTTTCGTTCAATCCATTTCTCATCTTTTACCATCCATTTATCTACCTTCAATAATTCTTCGTGAACTTCTTCTTCAGTTAATCTTAGCATCATTTTTCACATCCTTTACTGGAAGTAAAGCAAGACCATTGTTAATAAGGCGTGTTACAGCTTCATCAGTTGTGAAAGTAGAAAGTTGTTGTAGTAATGTTGCCGATGCTTCATGCCCTTTGTTATGCTCTAAAAGTAACTCTAATATTTCAAGGCGCAGCAACCATTCTTTCGCATAAAATTTATTTAATACTTCTTGAATTGCTACTAATTGATCGATATGCGCGTTGTGTAAAATCCCCTCACTTCGAATATCTCGCACTGTTTGATACATACGTTCAAGTTCATTCAGTACAAGTGGAGCAGGAAGTCCTTGAACTTCTTCATCCATTGGGAAAAATGCTGCGGCATCTGCGGCACCTGGGAATACTGAAGTGATTTGTGAGCCAACAGCCATATCAAATGCGCCCCATGAAGCATCAAATAAAACGCGGGCGTTATAAGTAACTGTGCAATCGATAAAGGAAATAAGAGCAATTTTCTTATCGTTTTTCACAATATCTGTTACTGTTCCTTTTACATGAATACCACTTGCGAAAGTAAACTCAGCGATAGTTCCAATTGTAATTCCTAATGATTGTAGTTGTTCGTCTGTACAATTTTCTAATGCAATATTTTCAGTGAGTAATCCAATCGGTGTTCCAAATCCGTCACTGTGTACAGAAGTAGAATGATTCGCTAACTGTTTATTATGAAGCGCTAATGCCGTTGGCGAATTTGTTCGCATGTAAATTAATTCACCTGCATCGTTTTCAATTGTCTCGCTAAATGTACCTGTAATTTGTAATCCACTATTTAGCTCAGCTGTTGCATAGTTCTCAGAGCGAATTGCTTTTTCTAAACCTTCTTTTCCACCTGTTTTAAAGGCCATTGTTTTAGAAAATGTTTCAAGCGCATCTGTTAATTCTTCAAAGGATTCACAAACAAATAGTTGTGGTTGCATTTTTGTTACGTCATAAGTTGTCCCTGTACATGCTTCGATAGAAAATGGAACCTTTTCTACAGCGTCTGTTAAGCAATGTTTGCTTTCGCCAACAGAAGAAAGGAGACCAGCACCATATATCTTTGGATCATCTATATTTCCGATCAATCCATATTCTACTGTCCACCAGAAAAGACGTGAAATTTGTTCAGCTTCCGATAAACCAGAAACTAAGTTTTGTTTTTCAATTACAGCATTTTCAGCAGCCTTAACTTCATCAGGAGTAGAAGTAGGGCTTTCTTTTACTATCGTTAATGTACGAACAGCTTCAAATGCATCATGTTCTTCTTTTGTAGAGAAAGCTTTTGCACCAATTTGCCCAAAACGTTTCACATATTTTGCATATGTAGGATCAAGTAAAATCGGTGCGTGTCCTGCGGCTTCGTGTACGATATCTGGAGCTGGTGTGTACTCGATATTTTCTACTTTCCGGATATCTGTTGCAATCGGTAGTAATCCGTGTCCTTGAAAATCGAAGAATGCTACGCCAGGAATAAGTCCGTCAATTGTTACAGCGCCCCAGCCGCTTGGTGCCAAACACTCATTCATTTCTTCTACTTTTGGAATTGCATCTATATTAATACCAGATGATTGTAGTCCGTTCACATAGGCTGGATGAGCAACGTCTTTTAAGAAGCTATGATTTTGTCTCATAATATAACGCCACACAGCGTGATTCACCGGTGTGTATTGATCATAATGTTGTGTGGATACAAATGGTTTTAAATGCGATGGAATTTCTGTTTTCTTTGTCATTTAGACATCCTCCTTTTTTTCAATAAAATTGAATATCGATTTCGAATAGCTTGTATCACCCCCTTTCATTATTTGTAAGCGCTTATAAAATTTTATCATAAGATTCGGAATTATTTAACATATGTTTCTGTGATAAATAGAAAAAGCCCCTATCGGAAAATCCGATAGGGGCGAAAGAATCGCGGTACCACCCTATTTGTAAGTGAAAATATACTTACATCTCAATTAATGATAACGGAAAAATTCCGTCTTTTCCTTCATGCATAAAAGCACTACGAAAAAGAAGCTCCAGAATTGTAATTCATACTTATATATGTGCTAATTTCCACCGACCATTAGCTCTCTGTAACAGGGATATAAGGTACTACTGCGATTCTTTCAACGCGTATATATGAAATTGTGTAAGAGGATGGATGCAAAAAAGTCCCTATCGGAAAATCCGATAGGGACGATAAAAATCGCGGTACCACCCTATTTGTAAACAACTAATTGTTTACCACTCACTTTACGATAACGGAAAGATCCGTCTTTCTCTTCATGCATAAAAAGCATTACGGGAAAGAAGCTCCAGAATTGTAATTCACGCTTGTATATGTACTGATTCGCACCAACCATCAGTTCTCTGGGACAGTGATATAAGTCGCTACTAGCATTCCTTCAAAGCCGATATATAATTCGTTTAACTAAACTATGTTTTGTATTATAAAACTATATTAAAAAAATTGTCAACAAAAATTTTTTATCCCGTGTTAATGAGCAGTAAAATTCCTACCTCAAAATTCGGTTGGAGCAAAGAAGTGAGATGGGAGATTAACTGCCCGTAACTCCCGATTGGTGAAGGGTAATAATCAGTGGGGATGAACGAAATCTCTACTGATTAAAGTTTCACTTTATTTCACTTCTAAATTAACAGTTAAATTAGAGGTATTGCCAGCTGCATCAGTTGCTACAATGTGAATAGTATTTTTTCCTTCTTGTAATTGAGTACGGTCGAAATAAATGTCATAGCTTTTCTCCCAAGGGTTCAGGAATGCCTGGTCCCATACACCATTTCCGTTAATTTCATATTGCATTCTCACTGGAATACCAGGTGCTATCCAACCAGATTCTGACATCCAATCTAGTAGAATATCATCAACTTTTCCTCTAATTACGAGATTTTCTTGGTCAACTTCGTATGTTAACTTAGGTGCAGTTCGATCAAGAAATACAGCAGCTGTTTGTTTTGTTTCTCCGCCAGAATTAGAAGCAACTGCTTCGATTTGATATAGCCCGTCAGCTAAAGGAGTGCCATCTGCTTTTGTACCATTCCATTTGAAAGGTTTGTATCCAGGAGTTGCATTTTTAGCTTGATGGATAATCCCTTGATACGTTACACGTTCTTTCGTAACTAAATTTGCATGCAATGTTACATCATCCACAGGCGCAACTAAATAGTAGTTGATGAGATTATCATCTAGTACGTGGTCGCCATTTGGGCTAAAAGTAGAATTAATAATTTCAAGTCCATCGATACGTTTATAATCTTTAGGCTCGATACTAAATGTGAATGGAATTCGAATTTCTTCTTTTGCCCCTTGTTCTTTTACATATACATTTCCAGTATACACACCTTGTGGTAGTGAGCTATCTACAGTGATAGTAAATGGTTTTTCGGTACTACTATTCGGTTGAATGCTAATCGATGAAGGGACAGAAGCTTTTACTTTTGTGTTTGTGTTTGCATCTAGTAACTCCACACGAGGTGAAAAACTTTTCTTTTTACTAGAAAGGTTTTGTAATGTAACATTTTGCGTCAGTTTTACTTTTCCGCTATTTGGCTTAATAAGACCAAAGCTGACATTGTTAGGTTTTACTAATACATTTGTTTGAGCTGCTTTCGGAATGTTAATTAAACCTGATCCTTGTGCCATAACAGGGTATGTATTTTCATTGACATCATGTAATGTTTTTGCATTGTTAGCAAGAGCCGCTTTCAATTGTTCTGTCGTCCAATCAGGATGCATTTGACGCAAGAGGGCAACCGCTCCAGCTACTTGCGGAGCAGCCATACTTGTTCCGTTATGCGATTCATAGCCGCCTCGCGGTACTGTACTAGTAATTTGTACTCCAGGTGCAACAACATCAGGCTTTATTAGCCAACTTCCTTGTGATGGTCCTCTTGAACTAAAGTTACCGATAAGTTCTGTTTGCTTTGGTTGTCCAATTTTTATATTTTTCTTTCGTTTTGTAATTAAAGTTTTTAATTCTTCCCCATTTGTATTTGATAATTGCATTACTGGGACAGCTAGATGTTCACGTGAAAAATATTCCGGCATCATATTAATTTCTTTTTCGCTAGAGATTAATAACACACCAAGTGCACCAGCTTGCTTCGCTTGTTCTGCTTTTACTAATGTACTAGAAGTACCTTGTAAAATAAGTGCGAATTTCCCTTTCACATCTTGTTTTGCATAATCACTTGGATTGCCATAACCAACATATACAAGAGGAGAATCATTTCCTATTGGAAAATCGGATTTTGATAATGGTAACCCTTGATATGTTTTGCTGGAACCAGTTACTTGAAATGTTGGAAACGGGATAGAAACCGTAGATGCTCCAACAGAAATGACACTACTTGCGTTACCGGGAGCATCAACAGACCAAGGTTTTGGTCCGTCATTTCCATTTGAAACGACAGCAGTAACACCAAGTTTCGCTGCTCGTTCTAACGTTAATGTTACAGGCTGATCAGGTACATTTAAATCCTGCCCAAGGGAGAGGTTTAACACATCCGCACCATCTTGAATTGCTCGCTCAATTCCTTGGATAATATCATCTGTTGTACCAGTTCCACCGTCATTCATTACACGATAGGCTAGAATAGAAGCGTTTGGAGCAACGCCTTTAATTTTTCCATTACCTGCAATAATTCCAGCTACATGAGTACCATGTACGTTACCATCCATTGGATCGTTATCTTCATCAACCGTGTCATATCCACCGATATAATTTGCCTTTAAGTCAGGGTGTGTATAGTCTACGCCAGAATCGATAATGGCTACTTTCATGCCTTTTCCATCAAGCGGTTTGCCAGATGGATCTTTTAAATTCCACGCTTCAGGTGCACCAATTGTCAGTCCACCGGTATTTGGTGCTTCTTCGTTAGTAGCACTTTTTGATGTTTCATGCAATTTATATGTTAAGTTCGGATAGACTGCTTTTACTTCAGGTAAAGAGGCAAGAGAGGTAATTTGATCTCCAGGAACTGAAATAGAGAATCCAGAAAATAACGTATTATACACTTCTTTAATTTTTGCACCAGGTGCTTTTTCTTTTATTTTCTTAGTCGTATCTTCTTGTGCTTTTTTTAGCTCAGCATGATAAGACTGCGCATTACTATTTTGTAAATCTGGAGCATGCTGAATATTAGTTTGAGCAGCGAGAGGTGCATGTTGTAATTCTACAATTACTGATATTTCTTTTGTTGTTTTCGTTTCAACATTTTGAGCGATTTTATGTTCTCCCCACTGTTCAATCGTTGTTTTTAATTGTGGACTAAATTGCTTCTCCTTTTGTAGTGATTCAGCATGAGCGCTTAAAGCTCCAAAACTAGAAAAGACAAGCGCCATGCTTAATAGTGTAGATGTAGTTTTTTTCATTGATACTCCCCCTAATAAAAGTGCTAATATTCAGAAATAAAATCTTACATTTAATTTGGAAATTATAAATATAAATGTTAGCTAAACTATACTTTCGACATAATTCATACCAATCCTCTATGGATTGGAAATTTCTTGGGAAATTTTTTCTGATTATGTCGAATCGATATTTTTCACATATTGTAGGGAGAAAGTGAGGAATGCTATGAGGGAAATGGAGTGATGGTATGAAAAGGCTAATGGTAAGTGGTAGTGTAGTGTTGTTTATGTTTTTATGTTCTATCACTATTACTAGTGCAGAAAATAATAGTGTGAAAGTTGCTTTTATTCGTCATCATAACCTTTGGATTAAAGTTGATGGGAAAGAAATACAGATTACAAAAGGAGAGTACATAACAGGGCCGAAGTGGTCATATGACGGGGAGTGGCTAGCATATGTAAAAGGGAAGAAACAAAGTATTCTTGAGTTATATCGGCTGAAAGATGGAAAAAAAGTTACGCCGTTTCACTCAGAAGCATCGAATTATCAATGGTCACCAACAGAAAATATAATTGCATTTATATTTACAGGTACATTAAATACATTTGATGTAGAAAAAAAGAATGCAGATTTTGAAAATGTATCGGCTGGTGTAGGGGATTATGCATGGTACCCCGATGGAAAGAACTTTCTTGTATCCTCTGAAGCGAACTTACTTCCAACAGGATGGACAGGGGCTCAGCTATATGAAGTGCAAAAAGATGCACATATGAATCCTCACAAAATGAAGCATTTGTATGCATTGCCAAATGAACATGATGATTTTCTAGCGCTAGTAGCAAGTGGCTTTAAGTGGTCACCAGATCAAAAGTGGATTTCATTTTTAGCAGTACCGACAGCTTCATGGTCAGCTGATAGTAATACGCTTTGCTTAGTTCGAGCAGATGGAAGTCGGTTTGAAAAAGTAGATCAAATGTTATTAAACGAACAATGGTTTCAATGGTCACCATCAAAAAATATATTAGCTTATATTGAAGGGAGCGGAAGAGTGGCATTAGAAAATAAACATTTAAAAGTAAAGGAATTGCCAGCACTTCAGCAGAACATATTTACGCCGAAAGGATATGTTGATTGGGATTTTGTATGGAAGAACGATAGAGTAATTATCGTTTCACGAGCAAAAGAGGCAGGAATAGAAACTCCACCAGAAAAAAGGCCACTACCATCTTTATATGAGGTCGATAGTACAAGTAATGCACAGCATCAAATCACAAAGAAAACGAACAAGCAAGGGGATTACCACCCGATCTTCATGAAGAAGAGTAATCAATTAATTTGGATACGTTCAGACCGTAAGAAAGCGGATGTATGGCTTGCTCATAAAGATGGGAAACAGGAAAAGAAGTGGATTGAAAATATAGATGTACCAGCGTGGTATTATGAGAAATGGAATTGGGGAAATGTTATCTCGGTGAAATAACAATAAAAAAACTGCCTAAAAAATCATTTTAGGCAGTTTTTTATTGTTATTTATGTGTTTTATTTGGCTTTTTTTTCGCTGGGTTTCCGTTCCCTTGTCGCTTTCTATTTTGTTCATCTTTTGCTTGTTTTTCATGTAGTGTATCTAAAAATTCATTCGAGTTACTCATGTTTATATCTCTCCTTTCATTTTGTCATGATTACTATAACCATTTAGGAGGATAATCATGAGTTAGAAATTAGGCACTTAATTTTCTTCGATAATGTAAGTAAAATATTCCATACATAACAAATAGCATGAGTAAAACTTGTATCTCTACATTTTCTTTTAAAAAAGCTGCGATAGGGTCTGGTAAGTACGGTGATTTATCGTTTGTGCTTAAACCTAACCATTTATTTAAGAGGCTAATGGTACAAAACATAAAAACACCGGACCAGCTTGCCGTAATTGCTTTTTGTTTAATTTTTGTTTCACGTTCATCATCTGCAATCCAAGGATTAGCAGTTTTATCACTACTAAAGAAGCCGTTTATATATCCCCATACAATCATTCCAATAAAGACAATTATCCATTTCATATATGTAATTCTCCTTTCAGTGTAAAAAGTGTTTTACATATTGGTTTTCATACAGCAGGAATAAAGAATGCAATAGGGAAGAAATATGTGTGAGGATTTTATAGTAAGAGGAGGCTGAATATGAAACTTGTTTTTGTTCGGCATGGTGAAGGTGAACATACAACGGATTTACCGGAAAGTTTGCAAGTGTTGGATCCACCATTGACGAGAGTAGGAAGGGCTCAAGCTAAATTACTTCAACGTGATGTATCATTACAAGAAACAGATATATTAATTGTTAGCCCTACACTTCGAACTTTGCAAACAGCGACAATATGGAGTGCGAAATGTAGTTGTCAAAAAATCGTTCATCCATATGTATCTCCGTGTATTTTTCCTTATCGAGAAGGCGCGAAAACATTACCATGCGATCGCATAGTAGATCAGGATATGATAAAAAAGTTATTTCCACATTTTTCGATAGAGAAAAGCTCAAATAATCAGTTATGGAAGGAAGGTATAAACACTATTTCAGAGAATAGTTTTCAGCAAATAGTAGATGAATTTCTTCTTTGGTGTTATGGACTGGGTGCTGAAAGAATTTGCATTGTATCTCATGATGGAACAATTACAGCATATAGACAATATTTACAGAAAGTTGTTTTAACTAGATCAGATTTTTTGAAAGAAACAGGTATATATGAAATGGATTTATCCCATAAAAGTCTGATTGATAAGGGCTGATTATAGGATGGGGTTGTATGTTGAATATTGCATTAGTAATTGGTTTTAATTCGGATTTAGAGGCGCAATCAATCCGAGCATCTCTTGAATATTTTGGTGCAGCAGAAATTTATAAATATGCAAAATTGCATAATACACATATTGTAAATAGCGGGTGCACGTTAGGGTACCAAAATCTTTTTTACATAGTGGTGCGAAATCATATATTGGATCGATTAATTATGTAGATGGAAATGCAGCACTTATGTTTACTATACGCTTATTTTATGGGGTTATTAACCATGGGAAAACGTTAGAAGAAGCGTTTCAAGAATCGAGTTTAATTGATGAGGAGACACATACATTTCGATTCTATAATTAGTGTGAAACACGTTTATTCTATATTCGAATAAACGTGTTTCACATTTAACTCACAATTTTTTTACATTTTTTTCAATGAAAATGATTATCACCTGTGGTATGATATGTTCAAGTTTTTACAGGTAATAAAAGTTACTATATAAACGTTAGTTTTTAATGTTTCATACATATGTCATGAATTATTCATAATTAACGTTTGAAAAATAAGTAACTAATGTTATTATATTAAATGTAACTAACTTAATTACAACTTTAGGAGGAAGATATGGTTATTCAATTTTTAAGAGAAAACAAAGCAGTTTCTTTTGCATTAGCAGTAATTCGAGTATATCTTGGTTACACATGGTTAATGGCTGGAATCGGTAAACTACAAGGAAAAGGATTCGATGCAACAGGTTATTTGCAAGGCGCAATTGAAAAATCTAAAGGCGCACAACCGGCTGTTCAATCTTGGTGGGCATCATTCTTACAAGAGTTTGCAATTCCAAATGTAGATTTGTTTAATACGCTTGTAACATGGGGAGAAATTTTAGTCGGAATTGGTTTAATTGTAGGCTGTTTAACAAAAACAGCGGTCTTTTTTGGTCTTGTAATGAACTTTTCCTATATGTTTAGTGGGTCAATTGGTGTGAATCCTGAGATGGTTATCTTATCTATGTTTGTTCTTGTTGCCGGTATGAACGCTGGGAAATTTGGAATGGATGGCTTCGTTATCCCGAAAGTATTAGGATCAAAAACTCAAAAACGCCAAAAGCAAGCTGCTTAATATATGAAAATGGGTATCTCACAATGAGATACCCGTTTATGTTATTTTTCAATTTTGATCGGATTGTTCTTAAAGAAGTCTTGTACATACCCGACAAATTCTTGTGGTTCTTGGCGAAATGGTGCATGATAACCTTTTTCAATAATATGTAAAGTGCTATTTTTTAAGAATTGATGATACGTTTCTCCTTCTTTCCAAGAAACGCTACTATCATTTCTGCCCCATATAATTAAAGTTGGCTGTTTCATTTCATTCGCATTAATTTTAAGACGTCTAGGCCATAGTTTCATTTTGTTATAATGTTCTTCATCATTACGTTTGAATTTCACTTTGCTCTCATCATAATCTGTAATAGAAAAAACGGCATTTAAATCAGTCGACAATTGTGGTTTTGGTGAGCCTTGTTTATTAACGAATGTATGAGGGCCACCTGTAGCATCAGTTAAAATAAGGTGAGTAACTGCTTCAGGATATAAATATGTTAAATTTAGAGAAATTTCTCCCCCCATGGAATGCCCCAGTATTGCGAATGAATCATATCCTAGTTTTTTCATTAATTTATAATACAAATTTGCATGAGTTGGAAAAGAATAATAAAAATCCATTGGCTTAGATGAGCGCCCGAATCCCAAAGCATCTACAGAAATAATTGTATGATCTTTTGCTAAATCGGAGTAGATCTTTTGAAAACCATCTGATGACCCTCCAAAGCCATGAATCATAAGTAAAGGTGGTTTTTCATTACCAATCTTTTTAAAGTAAATGGTTTGACCATCTATTTCTACCATTTTTTCCTCGGTAGCTAGTTTCGCTGTAATTGTATTTTTAACTTGCTTTACTTGTTCTACTGGCTTTTCTGCTGCACTACATCCTACTAATAGTGTAAGAGTAAGACAACCTACCATAAAATAGCTAAATCGCTTCAATTAGGTGTCTCCTTTCTAACATAACGCTGTATCTATCATAGCAAATAGCATATTACGATTTCCAGGAAGTTGGCTACCATTTTTTATCATAAGAGGTGAAAGGAGCGTTTCTTGGAAATTTTCTGTTTGAAGAAATTGACGAAATGTAAATTGTGAGTGTGGGACATCAATTCGTACTATACCATTCCAACATTCACATATCTTTTTTAATAATTGAATAGAATCTTCTTCTTGCTTGGCGATAAGTGGATTGATACATAATATATTGCCCTTTCGTATGCATAATGAAAAAGCTTCTATACAGTTATTTCTTTCAATTTTAAAAGAGTGTACGGCCCTTGGTAATAGCAAAGAGTAAAGTAGAGAACGATTCATACCAGTTGCAATTTGATCGAGAGAAGTAAGAGATATAAGGTCTTCTTCTTGTACTTGTTGTAAGTGAGAAGGGTACGTCTTAATAGTTTGCTTTTCAAAACGATGAATCGTTGTTGCTGTTTGAAATCCGCATGATGTGTATAGAGGTTCGCCAGCTTTTGTCGCAATAAGTGCAATGGGTTGTTTTGGATGAATTTGTTCCAAGCAATGATTTAGCAACATGCGCCCGATTCCGCGTCCTTGAAAATTAGGGTGAACGATTAACATACCAATGGAAGTGAAGTTACTTGTAAAGGGAAATACTCCTCCAGTCGCAATGAGTTTGTTTTCATGAATGTAACCTACAAGTGTGCCGATAGAAAGATACATTTCGAATTGTTTTTTCATAAAAATTTCATCGTGTAACCATCCAACAGATTTGCAAAGATTAAGTAATTCAAAAATAAAAGATTCATTTAGCTTTACTATTTTCATAAAGGCTCACCGCATTTCTATTTATTTTCATAAACATAGAGTCAAAATGTAAAAAAAGAGATTTACGTTAAATGAAATCCAACTTGTTTATATTTAAATTGTAAAGGGCAGGATAGTTGATACGAAAAGACAAAGTTATACAAATTATAACTGATATTTACATAAGTTAACAAAAAATTTACATACAGCTAATTTTCTCTTAATAGTCTTCCATTAAATTTGATAGTGGGAAATGAATAACCTAATTAGGGGGACAAGACAGTGAAAAAGTTTGTGAAAAAAGCATGGCCATTTGCAGTTGTGGCATCATTAGCAGTTACTTCGGTAGCAACATGGAATTTTACTCGTTCTAGTGAGGTTAATGCAGATGAGAACGGAAGCAATGCAAAGATTAAAAATGTTATCGTATTAATTGGGGATGGTATGGGCCCTTCATATATGACGGCTCACCGGTATATGAAAGATAATCCAAAAACTTTTGAAATGGAATCTACAGAATTTGATAAGCATCTTGTAGGAACACAAAAAACATACCCAGAAGATGAACATGAAAATATTACAGACTCTGCATCAGCAGCAACAGCTATGTCAGCAGGGATTAAAACATATAATGCTGCAATTGCAGTTGATAATGATAAAGCGGAAGTGAAAACGGTTCTTGAGCAAGCGAAAGAAAAAGGGAAATCAACGGGACTTGTTGCAACTTCTGAAATTACACATGCAACACCAGCTGCTTTCGGTGCGCATGACATTAGCCGTAAAAATATGGACGCAATTGCAAATGATTATTTTGATGAGAAAATTAAAGGGAAGCATAAAGTAGATGTTATGCTTGGCGGCGGCGTAAAGAACTTTGTTAGAAAAGATCGTAATCTTACAGAAGAGTTTAAGAAATCTGGTTATAGCTATGTAACGGATCGAGATCAATTGTTAAATGATAAAAATGATCAAATTCTTGGTTTATTTGCACCAGGTGGATTAGATAAAATGATTGACCGTAATGATAAAACACCTTCATTAGAAGAAATGACTAATGCAGCAATTGAGCGTTTGAACAAAAATAAAAATGGTTTCTTCTTAATGGTGGAAGGAAGTCAAATCGACTGGGCTGGACATGATAATGATATCGTTGGTGCAATGAGTGAAATGGAAGACTTCGAAAAAGCTTTCAAAGCAGCGATTGAGTTTGCGAAAAAAGATAAAAATACGTTAGTTGTTGCAACGGCAGACCACGCTACAGGTGGATTATCTTTAGGTGCCAATGGCGAGTATAACTTTAAAGTAGATCCAATTAAAGCTGCAAAACGCACACCAGACTTTATGGCAAATGAGATTGCAAAAGGTGCAAATGTAGAAGAAACATTAAAAAAATATATTGATTTACAATTAACTCCAGAAGAAATTCAAGCTGTAAATGATATAGCTCCGTCAAAAGATGTAACAAAGATTGATAATGCAATTGAAGATATTTTCAATAAACGCTCGGTTACAGGCTGGACAACAGGCGGGCATACAGGGGAAGATGTAAACGTGTATGCATTTGGTCCAGGTAAATACTTATTCTCTGGCGTTCAAGAGAATACAAATATAGCGAAACGTGTCTTTGATATTGTTGGCGGCGGCGATCCGAATAAAGGAAGACGATAATTAAGAGCGAAAGTGAGGCGAACTGCCTCACTTTTCTTTTTAGGAGTTGGGAATATGAAAAAATTATTTAGGGAATTAAGATTCCTTCTAGTATTTGTAGTATTACTAGTTGGATGTCAACAAGAAGAGAATAACGTAGAACAAAAATCTATTATTAAAAAAACTGAGGAAAAGGTACAAATAACAAAAGAAGAAGAGAGATCTATTCAAGATGTTATGAATACATTTGTGCGAACGACGAATGAAAAAAATCTTGCAGAACATATGGAGTTATTTTCAAAGAAGATGCCTAGTGCTGAAGACTTAAAAACACAAAAAGAAGCCGCATTTCAAAAGGGAAATAAGAAAATTGAATTGGAACATATAGATATGAAAGCTAGTAAAGTAGGGTATGTTATTGTTGAAACGAAAGAAAAGGAAGTAGATGACAGTATCACTCTTCAAAAGAAAGTACAGTATGCTCTTGGAAAAGAAGATGATAAATGGAAGATTGAAGAGGTTCGAACAATAGAGAAAAAATAACGTGAAACTTTCATAAGTGTGGGGGTCGTACTTCCCAAACTGGTAGAAAAAAGGTTCTCATTGGCGAGAACCTTTTTTTATAGTGGTAGCATAATTTGATTTGAGCATGCCTCAATATCATCAATATCTTGACGAATTGTGGCCATTTTATTATCAAGATCTTCAGCTTTCATTGCTGCATCATGTAGTTCATCTTTTAAATACTCCGGTATTTTCCCTTCATATTTATAATAAAGTTTGTGTTCTAAACTTGCCCAAAAGTCCATTGCCAGTGTACGTAACTGAATTTCTGCAAATACATCTTTTGTACCAGAATTTAGTGATAAAGGATATTTAATAATCATGTGTAAACTTTTATATCCGTTTCGTTTTGGGTTAGCGATATAATCTTTTACTTCAATGACTTCCATATCTTCGCGTTTTTGAATGACTTCTTTCAAATGATAAATATCTTCTACGAAGCAACATGTAATACGAATACCAATAATATCTTGTAAATGTGTTTGAGCGTTTTCAACTGTTGGTAATAAGCTTTTGCGTTCTAGCTTTTTAATAATACTTTCAGGTTGTTTTAGTCTTGTTTTTATATGTTCAAACGGGTTGTAATCCTCTAGGAATTGAGCTTCCCGGTTCATAATTTCAAATTTAGTTTTTAACTCTTCTAAAGCAAATGTATATGGTAATACAAAAGCTTTCCAGTAGTTAACTGTTGATTGATTATATTCCATTTATATACACACCTTTTCCTATTTACAAGTGAGGTTGTTATTATACTAAATACCAAATCATATAAGCACAAGCAGCAAATGATGAGATCATAAAGCGATATTTAGTTTTCATACTTTCAACTCCTTTCGAGTAAGATTCTATATAAATAAACGTGATTGTTAATAAGTTCACTATGTACAATTTCTATAGTAATAGATTCGTGTGAATTTCGTATGAACTAATTGTTTCAGCTTTTTGTCTTTTTTGCTGTTAATCATAATTATTATTCGGATTTAAAGTGTTTTCATTTGATTTATCCATTTGTATAAATTAATGTATATTTAAATTTATAGTTATTAAGGAGGATATATGGTGAACTTTGAAGAATTAGCAATTGCTAGACGTTCTGCAATGAAATTTATACAAGGTATAGAAATCCCTGATGAGGATTTTAAAAAAATATTTGAGTTAACTAAGCTTTCTCCATCTTGCTATAATTTGCAGCACACACATTATGTTGTAATTCGTGATCAAGAGCGAAAAGAAAGATTAAAAGAATTAGCGTTCGGTCAATATAAAGTATCGAGTGCATCAGCGGTAGTGCTCGTTTGTGGTGATAAAAGAGCATACCAAAATGTTGAAAATATTTACTTCGGTATGAAAGTTTTAAAAATGATTGATGAATGCGAATATGAAGATACCATTAGGCAAACGAAAGGTTTATATGAAGGAAAAGGAGAGCGTTTCATGGAGGATGAAGCGATTAGAAATGCTTCGTTAAGTGCGATGACTTTTATGTACGCAGCTAAATATTATGGCTATGATACATGTCCAATGATTGGTTTCGATGAAAAAGCAGTACAAAGTGAATTAAATATGCCAGAGCATGTAATACCTGTTTTAATGATTACGATAGGGAAAAGTGATACGACTAAAGTTCGTCCAAGAGGATATCGAAAGCCAATTAGTGAGTTTGTTACATACGAATCGTTTTAATAAAATTTATTTAACTATAAAAACAAGGGGATTCTAAATAGAATCTTCTTGTTTTTGCAATTGACAAATAGAATGAAGTTTTATAATATATAAATCGTAATCATTACGTTTTAGTTTGCAATCTTTGAAAGAAAGGAGAATTACCTATGCGTGTAAATATTACATTAGCTTGTACGGAGTGCGGTGATCGTAATTATATTTCTAAAAAAAATAAACGAAACAATCCAGAACGTATCGAATTAAAAAAATATTGTCCACGATTAAAGCGAGTAACGTTACATCGTGAGACGAAGTAGAAGACTAGAGATATCTCTAGTCTTTTTTTGTTAATAAGTTTTGGTTTTCTTTGTTATAATTACCTTAAATTGTAACGAAGGAGAGGGTATGGTGAATCAAAAAGATAAAGAAAGAAAAGAGCACGTAGCTCATATTATTGAAATTCCAGATGAATATAGGCTTGTTGTAGATGATCAAGAAGGGGTTGATGACCCGTATCATCTATTATGGTGGGGACATAAAGATGATGAGGAGAAACAGATACAAATTACATTAAATAGACATAATGGTAATTTAATTGAATTTAGGATAGATGATGGAAATTCTTTTTCGAGTGATAAGGGAGCGATAGAGGAGAATAAAGCAAGAGAGGTTGCAAATACATTCTTAAAAAAATATACAAAAGAAGGATATGAATTCTATACATATGTAACGGTTAAGGACGACAGGCGCGGTTGGAAAGAAGTAAATTATATGCAAGAAGTGAATAGCTATCCATTGCCGAATACTGGGTGTGTTGTGCAAGTGCACCCTTCAGGTAATGTTGTGCATTTTCATTACAATGGACAAAAAGCCATAGAGAAAAAGCCGTTATGGCCAAGTGAAATTGTTGGGGAGAATATCGTTTTAGAAAATTTGAAAGCTAGACAAGATATGAGACTTGTATTTGTAGATTTAACATACTCTTCATGTGAGTATGAAAACGGGGAAGAAGTAAAAGGGTACCATCTTGTATATGAACCAGAGCCTAGTCATGCGTTTATTGATGCAAGTACAGGTAAAGATTTATATGGGCCAGAACACTATAAATTACCTTCTACAGTACTTGTTGATAAACCGCTAAAGAGTAATCAAAAAAAAGATGTGTTTGATTTATTTGATTGGGACAAGGGGAAGTTTGTCAAAATAGATGAAAAAGTAGATGAGGATGAAGTCCGGATAAAATTTGTATTAAAAGAAGAATTACAAAAAGAAATAGAAGAGAAGGATTCATATTCAATGGATGAGTTTTATAAAAAACATTTTCCAATGTTGAAACATGATGAATTCGTAGTAATTACTCTAGATAAAGAAACAAATCAATTGCTTTCTTTTTTTATGTGGAAGGATGAGAAAAAAAGGAAAACAATCTTATCAAGAGAGCAATGTTTAAGCAAGGCACTTCAATTTTTAGAGCATATTATCCGAGATGCGACAAAGTATGTTCAACTTTGGGATAATTATGAGGAGGAAGAGGGGATAGAGAGGTTTTCCTTTTCAATCTATGTAAATGACATTCATGTAGAGCGGAAATATATTATGATCAACATCAATGCAGAAAATGGTGCTGTGATGCACTACTCTGGAGAGTGTGGCAACTTTATAAAAGAATTACTTACATATGAAACAACACCAAAAGTAACAAAAGAAAAAGCGTTAGAAATATACAGAGAGGCTATCCGAGTTAAATTAGAATGGTTTGTAGATCATGATGCAGAGGAAACGAAATACAAACTACTGTACAAACAAACGACAGATGAAAAACATAAAGAACCTTTTTATTGTAGTCGGGAAATTCGTTATATTGATGCTCAAACTGGGAGAAAGATTTGGAGTAAGTAAAATAAAAAGAGTTATTTTTCAAAGAATATAAAAATAACTCTTTTTATTTTTATAATTTGCCTGTTCGTTTTTCAAAAGTAAATGTGATAGGAAGATCGGAATGAGAACTATCATTTTTAAATGTTACTTTCCATTCTTTAGTATGGGCTTTAATTTCAAAATTAAGAAGATTCATTGCTCTACGTTTATCTATTTCTAAAAACATATTATGAATTTCCGGTTCTTGCTGTAAATTAAGAGCCTTTAGTGTGACTGTAAATGTGAAAAAATTCTGCCCTTCATATACTATCCTTGCTATTTTTGTTTTTGGTGTATTTAACACTACATAAAAACGGTCTGATTGAGTTAATTGTACAGAGTCATCGGTAATTTCATTCTCGCTATTATAAAGTTCAACTAAGAAAGATGTACTACGGGAAGAATCTGTTTTGCTTGTAATATGTAATTCAGTAGGAATCATGGGTATTTCATAAAACTCATTTTTTATTATAGTATTGTAGTCTTCTGAAAATTTACGAACTTCTTTTGGAAAAGAGTCTTCTTCTTGTGTATTTAAAAAGGTTTTATGTTGCTTTGGAAATTTTTTATTAAACTTTAATGTTTCTTTAAAGTAATAATTGGATCCAGTCAAAAATAAACAACTACAAATTAATAAAAAAATTCGATACGGATTTTGAAAGTGAAAGAAAAATAGTATACATGTAATAATTCCAATTACATAGAGAATAAAGATAAGTAGTTCTAGTTTTGAGTGAAAGGAAAAACCATAGTTATGAAAAAATTTCATTCCAGTTATAATTTGAGCTCCAAAAAATAAAGAAATTCCAAATTGAAAAAATAATAAATCAGGCCCTCTTTTAATAACAAAAGTAATGAACGAAATGAAAAGTAAAAATCCCCCTAAATAAATTGTTACATTTAATAATCGATCTAATGTAATCATGAATAGTGTCCCCTTTAATAGCATATTCATATATAAATAACAATTTCTTTTAATTATAATATAACAATAAAATATTTTAAATGTTAGAAGTGTTGAGTTTTATAAATAAACTGTACAGACACAAACAACCTCACGCCTACATACACATAATAAAGACCACTATTTTGGCGGAGGTGAAAGGTTTGAGTCTATTCGCCGCAATTGGATATATGGTTCGAGAAGTGTTTGTCTTTGTTTCTTATGTAAAGAATAATGCGTTCCCGCAGCCGTTATCATCAGATGATGAGAGAAAGTACTTAGAGTTAATGGAGCAAGGTGATGCTCAAGCGAGAAATCTTTTGATTGAACATAATTTACGGCTTGTAGCTCATATCGTTAAAAAATTTGAGAACACAGGAGAAGATGCAGAAGATTTAATTTCAATTGGTACGATCGGGCTCATTAAAGCGATCGAGAGCTATTCTGCAGGAAAGGGAACAAAGCTTGCGACGTATGCAGCACGCTGTATTGAAAATGAAATTTTGATGCATTTACGTGTACTAAAGAAAACGAAAAAAGATGTTTCACTTCATGATCCGATTGGGCAAGATAAAGAGGGCAATGAAATATCGCTTATTGATATATTAAAATCAGAGTCTGAAGATGTAATTGATATGATTCAGCTTAGTATGGAGTTAGAAAAAATTAAAGAGTATATCGATATTTTAGACGAAAGAGAAAAAGAAGTGATTGTGAAACGTTTTGGACTTGGGCTAGATAAGGAGAAAACACAGCGGGAAATCGCTAAGGCGCTTGGTATTTCTAGAAGCTACGTATCAAGGATTGAAAAGCGTGCTTTAATGAAGATGTTCCACGAGTTTGTAAGGGCAGAGAAAGAGAAAAAAGCGAAAGAGTAAAGTGTATTAGAAGCAGCCATATTTTAAAAGGGGCTGCTTTTCTTATTGTAAATAAGAAAAGAAAACGCGTTATGCTAAGAAGAAATACATGTTCACTGTTGAAAATGACGGATTCTATCTGTAATATTAGAAGGTGCTAAATAATTTAAGAATAATACCATACTTAGTTTTCTGTATGTATAATAAGGCTGCTTTATATGATATGTGGGAATAAGAACCAATTTTACATATGATATAGAAAGAAAAGAAGGGAAAACTAAAGTTATAGACTGATTAGGGGGTTTCGCAATTTGCGACGTACATTATATCGACTTATGATAGAACTTACAAATGGTCGCTTTACTTCTTATATATTACGTAAATTTGCACAATCTCGTTTGAGCTCTATCATTATTCCATCGTATGCGAAAGTTTTTCAAATTAATCAAGATGAGATGGAAAAGGGCTTGAAGGAATATAGAACATTGCATGAATTATTTACGCGTAAGCTAAAAGAAGGAAAGCGTAGTATTGATACAGATGCATCGAGTATCGTTAGTCCTGTTGATGGTGTTTTTGCAGATCATGGTCCTATTGAGGATACAAAAACATTTGATATTAAAGGAAAGCGCTATTCAATTGTGGATATGCTAGGTAATGAAGAACGTGCAACGCGATATGCAGGCGGTACATATATGGTAATTTATTTGAGTCCAAGTCACTATCATCGCATTCATAGTCCGCTTTCTGGTTCTGTGACTGAAAGGTTTGTACTCGGTAGAAAATCATATCCGGTAAATGCAGCTGGTATGGAATACGGGAAAGAACCGCTGTCAAAAAATTATCGTTCTGTTACAGAAATAAGCAGTGATGGTGAGCATATGGCTCTTGTAAAAGTAGGTGCCATGTTTGTTAATAGTATCGAGCTTTTGCATGAGAGAGATACTGTTCAAAAAGGTGAAGAAATGGCATACTTTACATTTGGTTCAACAGTTGTGTTATTGTTTGAAAAAGATATGATAGAAGTAGTGCAGGAATTAAAGAGTGGACAAGAGCTTCGTCTTGGTGAAAAAATAGCTACTCGATTAGCTCATAAATAAAGAAAAGCTTTTATAACCGTAAGTAAGAGTTATGGGCAAAGATACTTAATGATGAAATCCCCTAGATGGGAGTACTTGTTTATTCGAGAGCCATCGTAGGATGGCTCTTTTTACAGGGCATCCAATAATTTATCCTGTAACTGTTTGATTGGTACGGGCTAATTAAACCTTTCACTTTATATGTAATCAAGAAGATTTGACAAGCTTGTCCTCTAATGAGCGTCTAATGATTTCTTGTTTTATAAGTAAAATGAAGTCGGGATTTAATTTTAGTTCTTTTGCTTTATAATAAGACTCAGTGAGTAACTCAGTGGATAACTGTTCCATATGTTTTGTTTTCAAGGTGAGTCACCTCCTAATAATATAAGGATTGATTCGTTGATGCATTTAATGTACCAAAAAAATATGACAGTCACAAACGGGTGGTTATCCACATACCTAGGTGGATAAAGTGTGTATAGTTTGTTAGTAAATTCCAAATTAACTGAAAAATTAATGTGGAAAATGTGTACAATTTTATCCACAGGTTATATATCGAAAAATGTTGTCGAAAAATTTTATGAAAAATCCTCAAAGAGGTGAAAGAAATTGAAACTATTTTTACCAAATGAATATGTGAAAAATGTATATCATGTTCAACCAGAAGATTTAAAAAAACGTGGGATTAAAGGTGTTATTACTGATTTAGATAACACTTTAATTGAATGGGATCGTCCAAATGCAACCCCGCAACTTGAAAAATGGTTCTTGAAAATGAAAGAGCACGGCATCCAAGTAACGGTTGTTTCAAATAATAATGAGCAACGTGTAAAAGATTTTGCTGACCCATTAGGCATTCCATTTATTCATAGTGCACGTAAACCATTTGTTCGAGCGTTTAAGCGTGCGATACAAGAGATGCGTTTACAGGCAGAGGAAGTTGTGGTAATTGGAGATCAGTTACTGACTGACGTGCTTGGTGGAAACCGAGTAGGGCTTCATACAATTTTAGTTGTACCGGTAGCACAAACGGACGGATTAGTGACGCGCTTTAATCGAAAAATTGAACGCAGAATTATGAAAAATATGAAGAAAAAAGGTTTAATTAACTGGGAGGAATAAAGTTTGACTGAAACAATTAAATGTATTGGTTGCGGTGTAGAAATTCAAACAGAAAATAAAAACGAAGTGGGGTATGCTCCTACCTCATCTTTAGAGAAAGAACAAGTTATTTGTCAACGTTGTTTTCGCTTGAAGCATTACAATGAAATTCAAGATGTATCGTTAACAGATGATGATTTCCTACGCATTTTAAATGGAATTGGAAAATCAGATGCATTAGTAGTCAAAATTGTAGATATTTTTGATTTTAATGGTAGCTGGTTACCTGGTTTACATCGTTTCGTAGGAAATAATAAAGTATTACTTGTTGGAAATAAAGCTGATTTAATTCCAAAGTCAGTAAAACATGATAAAGTAAAGCATTGGATGCGCTATAGTGCAAAGCAACTAGGATTAAAACCAGAAGATGTCTTTTTAATTAGTGCAGCGAAGGGACAAGGAATTGCTGAACTAGCAGATGCTATTGAGTATTATCGCGGCGGCAAAGATGTTTACGTTGTTGGATGTACGAATGTAGGGAAATCGACATTTATTAATCGTATGATTAAAGAATTTAGTGATGAGACTGAAAATGTAATTACAACATCTCATTTCCCAGGAACAACACTTGATTTAATTGATATTCCATTAGACGAAGAATCTTCTTTATATGATACGCCAGGTATTATTAACCACCACCAAATGGCTCATTATGTTGGAAAGCAAAGCTTAAAGCTTATTACACCAACAAAAGAAATTAAGCCGATGGTATTCCAATTAAACGAAGAACAAACGTTATTCTTTAGTGGATTGGCACGTTTTGATTATGTAAGTGGTGGTCGTCGTGCGTTTACTTGTCACTTCTCGAATCGCTTAACAATTCATCGTACAAAGCTTGAGAAAGCAGATGAATTATATAAAAATCATGCTGGGGATTTACTAAGCCCACCAACGCCAGAAGAATTAGCAAATATGCCTGAGCTAGTGAAATACGAATTTAATATTCGTGAACCTAAAACGGATGTTGTATTCTCTGGATTAGGATGGGTTACTGTGAACGAACCAGGAGCAAAAATTGTTGCACACGTACCAAAAGGAGTAAGTGTTTCACTACGTAAATCTTTAATTTAATATGGAGAGGGATTTATGAAACAATTATATGGTGTAATCGGAAATCCAATTGGACATTCATTATCACCCGTTATGCATAACAATGCATTTGAACACTTGAATATGGATGCCCATTATCATGCGTTTCTTGTTGAAGAGGAAGTGCTAGGGGAAGCAGTAAGAGGTTTAAAAGCATTAGGTATTTCAGGATTTAATGTAACAACTCCGCACAAGGTTGCTATTATGGAGTATTTGGATGAGATTGACCCATTGGCAAGGAAAATCGGTGCAGTAAATACAGTGGTTCATAAGAATGGAAGGTTAATTGGCTACAACACAGATGGGATTGGTTTTGTTCGAGCGTTGCAGTCAATTAGTCATGAACCACTTCAAGGGAAACGTATTTTGTTACTTGGTGCAGGTGGTGCTAGCCGAGCTATTTATTTTTCTCTTGCTGATGTAGGTGTAAAAGAGATTGATGTAGCCAATCGTACAGTAGATAAGGCGAAAGAACTTATTGCTGCACGTACGGCCGATGTTAATTCTGTTGCTTTGTCGTTAGAAAAAGCGACAGAAGAACAAGGGAATTATGATATTATCATTCAGACGACAACAATAGGTATGCATCCACACGTCGAACATACGCCATTACAAATTTGTTCGTTAAAAAAAGGAACGATTGTATCAGATATAATTTATAATCCATTTGAAACGAAAATTTTATGTGAGGCAAAAGAGCAAGGTGCAATCATTCAAAATGGTATTGATATGTTTGTGTATCAAGGAGCACTTGCATTTGAAATGTGGACAGGAAGTGTACCGAATATCGGGAGAATGAAACAATTAGTTATAGAAAAGCTTGGAGGCTAACATATATGTTAACAGGAAAACAAAAAAGATTTTTACGTGCACAAGCACATCATTTAACACCAATTTTTCAAGTAGGAAAAGGCGGAGTAAATGAAAATATGATTAAACAAATCGCAGATACTTTAGAAGCTCGTGAGTTATTTAAAGTAAGTGTATTACAAAACTGTGAATTTGATCGCCGTGAGGTTGCGGAAGAACTTGCAAAAGGTGCACGTGCTGAAATCGTTCAAGTAATTGGAAGCACAATCGTTTTATACAAAGAATCAAGAGAAAATAAACAAATTAAGCTTCCTCGATAAAAAGATTAGCATGCGCTATTTTTATCGCTGATGCGTAATGATGTAGAGAGCGAAACCAATTGAACTTTTATTAATAGCAACTCTCTTCATTCCTAACCAAGGAGAGTTGCTGTATGTAAAAGGAAGGGGCGTTTCTTTTGAGGAAAATTGGCATCATTGGCGGTACATTTGATCCGCCTCACTATGGACATTTGCTAATTGCAAATGAAGTATATCACGCTTTGGATTTGGAAGAAGTATGGTTCTTGCCAAACCAGATTCCGCCACATAAACAAGGACGTAATATTACAAGTATAGAAAGACGTTTACATATGTTAGAGCTCGCGACTGAGGCAGAAGAACACTTTTCTATTTGTTTAGAAGAGTTAAGCAGGAAGGGCCCATCTTATACGTATGACACTATGTTGCAATTGACGAAGAAGTATCCGGATGTGCAGTTTCACTTTATTATTGGTGGGGATATGGTTGAGTATTTACCGAAGTGGTATAACATTGAAGCTTTACTTAATCTTGTAACGTTTGTTGGAGTTGCGAGACCTGGGTACACATTGCATACGCCGTATCAGATTACTACAGTGGAAATTCCGGAATTTGCAGTTTCTTCATCCTTATTACGTGAGAGATATAAGGAGAAGAAAACGTGTAAATACTTACTTCCTGAAAAAGTACAGGTATATATCGAGAGGAATGGGTTGTATGAATCGTGAGAATGCACTTCATATTGTTAAACAACAAATGCATGAAAAACGTTATACACACACAATTGGTGTAATGGAGACAGCGATTGAGCTGGCTAAGTTATACGGTGTGGACGAGAAAAAAGCAGAGATGGCAGCTATATTCCATGATTATGCGAAATGTAGAGCGATTTCAGAGATGGAAGAGATTATTAAACGTGAAGATTTGCCGAAAGATTTACTTTGCTATAATAAAGAGTTGTGGCATGCGCCTGTTGGGGCATACTTAGTAGAAAAAGAGGTAGGCATTACGGATTCTGAAATTTTGCAAGCTATTACATATCATACAAGTGGTCATGAGAACATGACAATGTTAGATAAAGTGATTTATGTAGCTGATTACATTGAGCCAGGGCGAAAGTTTCCAGGTGTGGAAGAGGCTCGTAAACTCGCATATACGGATATAAATCAAGCTTTATTATTTGCGTTAAAGAAAACAATTCAATTTTTAATGGAAAAAAATCAGACGATTTATCCATTAACATTCCAAACATACAATGCAGTTATCAAGGAGGAAATGAGTAAATGAACGATAAAGATTTATTAGTATTAGCGGCAAAAGCAGCTGATGATAAAAGAGCAGAAGATATGGTTGTCCTAAATATGCAAGGTATTTCACCAATTGCAGATTATTTCATTATTTGTCACGGTAATTCAGATAAACAAGTGCAAGCAATTGCACGTGAAATTAAATCAAAAGCACATGAGTTCCAAATCGACGTACAACGTATGGAAGGTTTTGACGAAGCACGTTGGGTATTAGTTGATCTTGGAGATGTAGTTGCTCATGTATTCCATAAAGATGAGCGTAATCACTATAATTTAGAGCGTTTATGGGGCGATGTGCCACGTGAAGATATTACAGAAGAGCTAGGCCAATGAAATACGAACAATTTGCATTGTTGTACGACGAACTAATGAATGATGTCCCTTATGATAAATGGGTGGAATTCACAGAGGAAAGCCTGCAGCAAGCAGATATGAAAGAGGCAAAAATTCTTGATGTAGCATGCGGTACGGGTAATGTAACCCTTCCGCTTGTGCAAAAGGGTTACGATTTAATAGGTGTCGATCTTTCAGAAGAAATGTTAACAGTCGCTCAGCAAAAACTGGGAGCAGAGGGATACTTTATTCCTTTTTATCAACAAGACATGCGAGAGCTTGATGTTCCAGGTGAGTTTGATTGTGTAACCATCTTTTGTGATTCATTAAATTATGTATTGCAAGAAGATGGAGTGCAAGAAACATTTAGAAGAGTATTTCACCATTTACGCCAAGATGGCTTGTTTTTATTTGATGTACATTCTTTATATAAAATACATCATGTATTTCAAAATGAAACGTATACAGTGAATGGAGAAGAAATATCTCTTATTTGGAATTGCTTCCCTGGTGAAGAATCAAATAGTGTAGAGCATGATTTAACATTCTTTGTTCAAGATCCAGAAGAAGATGTGTACCATCGGTTTGACGAATGTCACGTGCAACGTGCATATCAAGTGGAAGAGTTAACGAAATGGCTTGAAGAAGCAGGTTTTACAGTGCTTCGTGTAACAGGTGATTTTGAGCGACTTGAAGTTACAGAACAAACAGAGCGTATTTTCTTCATGGCGAAGAAAAACGGATAAAGTGAAACTTTAATCAGCGGGGTGCGAAGCTCCCCGCTGATTATTAGTTGAACCAATCGGGCTTTTACGGGCAGCCCGACCCCCTCCTAACTTCTTTGCTTTCGCTGAGTTTTAAGGTGGGGATCTTACTGGCCGTTAATGCTTGATAAAACAAAAGCAACCGAGAAGGTTGCTTTTGTTTTATAAAGAAGATGTATTTTTAGTTCTAGCATAATCTGAAGATCGTATGCGTAAAGTGTGGGAATAGTAGTTGAAGTGAAAATGTATTGTAAAAAAGTAATTATTTATAAAAAGGATTTGGAATGTAAATGACGTATTTATTATGTGTGTTTATTGAATTGCTGATCAACGCATTCTAAATCTTCATCAAATTTTTCATGTGTTCGCTCGATTAACTTATGGAACATATCTCCAACGTGTTCTTCTAAAACCCGAATGCCTTCCCCAGTAACGCCGCCTTTCACGCAAACCTTTTCTTGTAAGGTAGGTAATGTGAAGATTTCTTTTTCAAGTAATTTCCCCATCCCCACGACCATTTCACTTACTAAAGTAGTAGCCTCTTCGTGTGTAATATTTGTTTTATCTACAGCAGCGTTAATGAAGCATTGTAGTAAATAACTAAAGAAAGCAGGACCGCAACTTGCTATATCAGATGAAACGCGCGTTATATCTTCTTCTATTACAAGAGGTGTAGAAATGTTTTTGAATAGACGAAGTAATTTTTGTTGCCATTCTTCAGAGCAATTATCTCCAAATGTAAATAGTGAGGCGCCAGAGAGGGCGCGGTTTGTGATACTTGGAATGATACGCGCGACGTGACAAGGTACGAGAGTCTCTAATTGTGATGGAGATATTGGACTCGTAATAGAAACTAAGCACGTTTCATCAGAAAAATGTTCAGCGTATTTTTTTAGGATAGGGTATATATCTATCGGCTTAACGCAAATAAAAATAAGTTGTGATTGTTCGATTACTTCCGGGATTGTTTTTGCTATATGAACAGAAGGGTATTTTTCTTTTATATGATATGCTTTGGCAGGCGTCCGATTAATGATTGTAAGGCACGAAGGTTTGACAGCACGGGTTTCTAAAAATGCATCGATTAGTATATTCCCCATGTTTCCTGTCCCTATAATTCCTATGTTCAAAGTTTCATCCCTCCTTCGTAACAGCTTTCTCCTAAACAATATGAATGATGTTATAAATTTATGATTAGAGGTGTAAAATGATGTGGGATTTTCCGAAAAAGTGGTTAGGTTTAGTAGCTATTATTGGAACTTTACTTTTTCTTGTTTTTTGGAAAACGAATCAGAGTGTAGAACGAACGCCTATTACAATGAATGTGCAAGAGAAGGAGATAGAAAAAAAGGGTAAACCGAAAATATCGGATACAAAGGAACAGAAAAGAACAATTATAATTGATGTGAAAGGAGCGGTTAATAAAGAAGGGGTATATGAAATGAAGGAAGGAGATCGCGTAAAGGATGCGGTTCAAAAGGCTGGTGGTTTTTTATCAGAAGTAGATATCAAAAAAGTGAATTTAGCACAAATTGTACAAGATCAAATGCTTCTTTATATACCGAGTAAAAATGAGTCAGAACAAGGGATGTTTACTTCTTCTAAGGAAGATGGCAAGATTCGAATAAATACAGCAGCGAAGGAGCAATTGGAAAAGATTACAGGAATTGGCTCTCGAAAGGCAGAAAGTATTTTGAAATATCGAGAAGAACATGGTCCGTTTCAGAAAATAGAAGATTTATTAGAGATTGATGGGATTGGTGCGAAGTCTCTTGAAAAGATAAAAGATCAAATTATTATTCCGTAAAAGATTGACGAAGTTTTTCTTCTTTCGCTACACTACAAGTAGACAAAAAAGTAGGTGAAAAATATGGAACGAATTTCATGGGATCAATATTTTATGACGCAAAGCCATCTACTATCGTTACGTAGTACATGTACAAGGCTTGCGGTAGGAGCGACAATCGTTCGCGATAAACGAATTATTGCTGGTGGATATAATGGTTCGATTAAAGGTGGCGTACATTGTATAGATGATGGTTGTTACGTAATCGATAATCATTGTGTTCGGACAATTCATGCCGAAATGAATGCTTTATTACAATGTGCCAAGTTTGGTGCGAAAACAGAGGAAGCAGAAATTTACGTTACGCATTTCCCTTGTTTACAATGTTGTAAGGCAATTATTCAAAGTGGTATTACAGCGGTTTATTATGCGCAGGATTATAAAAATCATCCATACGCCATAGAGTTATTTGAACAAGCGAATGTAACAGTGAAGCACGTTCCGCTAGAATATGATATTGCTGCATTAGAGGAGCAAAAACGTTATACGGAGTTAAAAGAATTATTTGCGTCTTTAGAAAAAGATAATTTATCAATGGAAGAATTACAGCATGTATTCACGAAAGCAAAAATGATGCTATAAGGAGTGAGTATAAGTTGCAGGAACAATGGGGGTATGTTGCAATCTCGTTTATAATAGGGATTGCAATTGCCTTTTCCTCGTCACTTTTATTGATAGTTTTTTGCCTCTTTTTAAATATTTTCTTCTGTTTATATCGCACTTCGCGTAAAACCTTCTTTTTTTGCATTGTAGCGTGCTTTAGTGGCGCTATATACACTTCTTATGTTCAAGGGTGGAATAAGTCTCTAGGAGAGTCCTATGGAGTTACAAGAGGTGTTATACAAAATACACCGCTTGTTAATGGCGATCGCCTATCTTTTCAATTTGAAGATCACAATAAAAATATAGTGCAATTAAGTTATAGAATAAAATCAGCTCTGGAAAAGGAAAAAATGCAACAATTATACGCAGGGATATCATGTGTATTCGAGGGTGAGAGGAAAGAACCACAAACAGCTCGGAATTTTCATGGTTTTAATTACCGTGATTATTTATACAAGCAACATATTCATTTCACATTTGAGGCTACATATATTTCTGAATGCTATAAAACATCACTGTCGCTTATGCAATGGATTCTCCTTTTGAGGCAACAAGCAATCTCGAAAGTTACAGAAATGTTTCCAGAGCAATCAGGTGCTTTTATGAATGCGTTACTATTTGGTGATAGACAACAAATGACGTTTGAAGTGGAAGAGCAATATCAACAGTTTGGTCTTATACATTTGTTAGCAATTTCAGGTTCGCACATTGTATTGTTAATGGGGATAGTATATTTTATTTTGCTAAGAAGTGGTGCGACGAGGGAGGTAGCAACAATTTGCCTTATCGTCTGTATTCCTTTGTATATGGTTTTAGCAGGGGCGTCACCATCTGTTATAAGGGCTTCTATAGCAGGAGTTTTGATGTTGATTGCTTTTATGTGCTCGATTCGTTTATCTAGTTTAGATGCTTTAAGTGTAACAGCTATATGTATGCTTATATATGACCCTTATCTTGTTTTTAATATTGGATTTCAGTTTTCTTTTGTAGGTAGCTTCGCTTTACTTTTGTCTGCTCCGTTCTTATTAGGGAGTAGCAACGGAGTAATCCGAAATTCTATTTATATTTCTATCATTTCACAGCTCGTTAGTACTCCGATCTTGTTATATCACTTTGGTTATTTTTCTCCATATAGCATTTTCCTCAATCTTTTATACGTTCCGTTTTTATCTATCATTGTATTACCATGTAGCATTATTATTTTACTGTGTATGCCAATTGTCCCGTTTCTCGCAAAAGGATTTGCGGATGTGTTATCAATAGGCTTGAGTATGTCTAATGTTCTTCTAAGTTATTGTGAAAGTTTACCATTTAACCAGCTTATTTTCGGGAAAACGTCCTTCAATCTTGTAGCTGTATATTGCACGAGTATTGTCAGTATATTGATAGTTTGGGAAAGGAGAGCGCCGAAAAAAATGGTTTGTATAGTTGTGAGTATATTTCTTTTTATTAGCACGTGTCATTATGTATATCCATATTTTAGAGGAAGCGGAAGTGTAACATTTATTGATGTTGGACAAGGTGATGCAATATTAATTCGCCTTCCGTATGATAAAGGGGTTTATCTTATTGATACAGGTGGAACGCTTCGTGTCAATAAGGAAGAGTGGCAACAAAAAAAGCATGAATTTTCTGTTGGAACTGATGTTTTAATACCCTATTTACAAAAAGAAGGTATTAAAACAATTGATAAATTAATCGTAACGCATGGAGATGCAGATCATATAGGTGCTGCGCAAGAATTATTATCATATATACCTGTAAAAGAAGTTGTATTTGGCCGGAAGGGAAAAGATGCAGTATTAGAAAAAGTAGTAAAGAAACAGGCATTAGAAAAGGAAATGAAAATAACTGAAGTGGGGGAAGGGGAAAGTTGGAGTGTAAATGAAGCTGAGTTTTTCGTTTTAGCTCCAAAAGGAAAAGAAAAAAGTGAAAATAATGCTTCAATTGTAATATGGGCAAAATTTGGAGGATTGACGTGGCTATTTACAGGCGATTTAGAAGAAGAAGGAGAGCAGTTTTTAGTATCTGCGTATCCAGATTTGCGAGTGGATGTTTTAAAAGTTGCTCATCATGGAAGTAATACGTCATCTATAGAGTCTTTTTTGAACGTTATACAGCCCCGTGTAGCGATTATATCTGTTGGTAAGCAGAATAGATATGGACACCCGCATAAAGAAGTAATAGAACGTTTGGGGAAGATGGGGAGTGCGATATGGCGCACGGACAAGCAAGGTGCTATTTCCTATGTTTTTAAAGGGGAAAATGGAACCTTTCAAAGTAAAATCACATATGATAAGACATATAATAGGTGAAAAAGAGAAGACTGCCATGAAGTGGCAGTCTTTAAGAACCGATAAATTTAATAACAGTTGCAATGATGAAAAGTGTTGCGAAAAAACCAAATGAGACGATAAATCCTACCCCTGAATCAATAGCGTCATTGCGTTTACTTTGAACGTTTTGTTCAAAATCATTCATTTAGAATCCCTCCCCAACATTCCACTTTAGTATAAAATATTGTCAGAAAAAAATCTACAATTTCAATGTGAAGAGAAAATGAGCTTTTTGCGAATTTTAGATTATGAAGTAACGTGAGTTTTTTGTTTCCAAGCATGTTAACAGTTGGCACTTATACTGGAATTTTTATTGTGAATAATAAAGGGAAGGTGATTACCGCACACCAATAAGAAACCCGGGGCTTATTGCGTGGCGTTTAATATAAATAAAGGGACGGGTTATAAAGCCTGTTCCTTTGTACTTGTAAAACAAAAGCTAGGGCATTAGTATAAATATATATTGCCAAGTTAGGGAGTAGGAAAAAGTATGAGTGATATACATAAAAAAATTAAAAAGAAACAGTTTGCTCCGTTATATTTACTATATGGGACGGAAGCTTTTTTTATAAATGAAACGATAAAGCTTATTACGACAGAAGCACTTGAAGAAGAAGATCGAGAGTTTAATGTTGTGACATACGATTTGGAAGAAGCGTATTTAGAAGATGTGGTTGAGGATGCGCGTACGCTTCCTTTCTTTGGAGAGCGGAAAGTACTGTTAATAAAATCACCGCTATTTTTGACTTCGCAAAAAGAAAAGTTAGAGCAAAATATAAAAATTTTAGAAGAATACATTGGTGAACCTTCTCCATTTTCTATTCTTGTTTTTGTTGCGCCTTACGAAAAACTTGATGAGCGAAAAAAAATTACAAAACTATTAAAGAAAACAGCAGATGTAGTAGAAGCGAATGCGATGCAAGTGCAGGATGTTCAGAAGTGGATTGTTGCTCGAGCAGATGAAGTGCATGTGCACATTGATAACGCGGCTGTTAGTTTGTTGCTAGAGCTTGTGGGAAGTAATGTAACGATGTTGGCGAAGGAAATGGACAAGTTAACGTTATACGTTGGTATGGGCGGAGAGATTACGACGAAACTTGTTGCAGAGCTTGTGCCAAAATCAGTTGAGCAAAATGTATTTGCTTTGACAGAAAAAGTGGTGAAAAAAGATATTGCAGGTGCAATGCAAATTTTGGATGGATTATTTACGCAGCAGGAAGAACCGATTAAATTGCTTGCGTTATTAGTGAGTCAATTCCGTTTGTTGTATCAAGTGAAAGAGTTACAGCAACGTGGTTATGGGCAAAATCAAATTGCATCTCATATTGGTGTACATCCGTATCGTGTAAAATTGGCGATGAATCAAACGAAATTTTTCTCTTTTGAAGAATTAAAAAAAGTGATTATAGAATTAGCGGAAGCTGATTATAGTATGAAGACGGGAAAGATGGATAAGAAACTTGTGCTCGAGTTTTTCTTAATGCGATTAAATCATATGTGATGACACAAAAAAAGTTCATGTACCTAGTGCATGAACTTTTTTTGTATATAAAAAAACGATCCAAATGGATCGTTTTTTAAACGCCTTACGCGTTTACTTGTTTCGCTAAGCGAGATTTTTGACGAGATGCAGCGTTTTGGTGGATAAGACCTTTACGAGCTGCTTTGTCAAGTTTTTTAGAAGCAGTTTTGAAAGCTTCTTTAGCATTTTCAAGATCGTTATTAGTAACTAAAGCTTCTACAGTTTTAACAGCAGAACGCATGTCAGACTTGATAGAAGCGTTATGTGCACGACGCTCTTCGCTAAGTTTAGCGCGTTTGATAGCAGATTTGATGTTTGCCATACTTTTCACCTCCCTGGTGCAATCGAATGACTCGATTCTTACATAGAACAAGTGATATTCTATCAAACGGTGAAGAGAATTGCAATAGTATATCCATGAAATTTCACGTAAAGGAAAGAATGACCTTATATAACTTTGGGAAATCTAACGATATTTACTATGAATTACGGAGGAGATACGATGAAAGAACCATTGGATTTAAGTAAATATAGCGTTAGAACTGACCTTGCTGTAGAAGCTCATCAAATGTTGCAAGAAAGCCAAGAAGAACAAAAAGGGATACAGGGGGTAATTGTAAAAGAGAGGGAAGAAGAAGGTACTATAATTACAAAAGTAACAATTGATGAAGCTGCCTCTGAAGCGATGGGTAAAAAACCTGGAAATTATTTAACGCTTGAAGTACAAGGTATACGTCAGCAAGATACAGAACTTCAACAAAAAGTGGAGCGTATTTTTGCAAAAGAATTTTCTTATTTCTTAGAAGAGGTTGGTGTTACAAAAGAAGCGAGCTGTTTAATTGTAGGCCTTGGGAATTGGAATGTAACACCGGATGCTCTTGGGCCAATAGTTGTAGAAAATGTATTAGTAACGAGACATTTGTTTCAATTGCAGCCTGAAAGTGTAGAAGAAGGATTCAGACCTGTTAGTGCAATTCGGCCGGGAGTAATGGGGATTACAGGCATCGAAACGAGCGATGTTATTTATGGGATTATTGAGAAGACAAATCCAGACTTTGTAATTGCGATTGACGCATTAGCTGCCCGTTCTATTGAACGAGTAAATAGCACGATACAAATTTCTGATACTGGAATCCATCCTGGATCAGGGGTTGGGAATAAACGTAAGGAACTAAGTAAAGAGACATTAGGTATCCCTGTTATCGCAATTGGTGTTCCGACTGTGGTCGATGCCGTTTCGATTACAAGTGATACGATTGATTTTATTTTGAAACATTTTGGTCGAGAGATGAAAGAAGGAAACAAACCTTCAAGATCTTTGTTACCAGCGGGATTTTCATTTGGAGAAAAGAAAAAATTAACAGAAGAAGATATGCCAGATGAAAAGAGCCGAAATATGTTTTTAGGTGCTGTTGGTACGTTAGAAGAAGAAGAAAAAAGAAGGTTGATTTATGAAGTGCTATCGCCTCTTGGTCATAACTTAATGGTGACCCCAAAAGAAGTAGATACTTTTATTGAGGATATGGCGAATGTAATAGCGAGTGGTTTAAATGCAGCGCTGCATCATCAAATTGATCAAGATAATACGGGAGCGTATACACATTGAGGGAGAAAGATGATAATAGTTTGAGTCGTTTTGCGCTTTTGTGTATATGTAGTGTAGCTTTATGTTTACTTATGATGATAGCAGGAGTGTCACTTGCTAATCATGGTTTGAAAAGTATGAAAGGTTATCGGCAATTGTCGTATGAACAAATAGCTCATATGACAGGGACAGAGAGTACAGGTGCTGAATCAGAAATTTTGGGTAGTTCGTTTTCAGCTTCAGAAAAACAACAACAATTAGAACGTTTAAGAAGTTTTAATGTTGTAGAAGGAATTGGGATGGCGTTAGCAAGTGTAGCTTATGAAATGACGAAGTTCGGAACGGATATAGTTGTTGGGAAAATAAAGGGGATTTTTAGCTAAGAGTAGCATGGGAGATGGTTGTTTTACTGATTTGTAAGACAACCGTTTTAAAATTTGAAAAGGGTTTGTCTCTTATGGTTTATTCGCATAAGATATAGATAGAATGATTTGTATCGTAAGCAGCACGAGTTTTCATTGAATCTTTGTTGCTCTATTGATATAATCAGTGCTAGTGTATATTGGCGAGACTATTAGGAGTTGAGAACATAGATGAACAAAGAAGAAAGAGCAAAAAGACAGTCCAAAATTCGTAATTTCTCTATTATTGCTCATATTGACCACGGAAAATCAACGTTAGCAGACCGTATTTTAGAGAAAACAAATGCGTTAACACAACGCGAAATGAAAGCTCAGTTGCTTGACTCTATGGATTTAGAGCGTGAGCGTGGTATTACAATCAAATTAAACGCAGTACAATTAAACTATAAAGCAAAAGATGGTGAAGAGTATATTCTTCATTTAATTGATACACCAGGACACGTCGACTTTACGTACGAAGTATCTCGTAGTTTAGCGGCTTGTGAAGGCGCGATTCTTGTAGTAGATGCAGCGCAAGGTATTGAAGCGCAAACGTTAGCGAACGTATACTTAGCGCTTGATAACAACTTGGAAATTTTACCAGTTATCAATAAAATCGACTTACCAAGTGCGGATCCAGAACGTGTACGTCAAGAGGTAGAAGATGTAATTGGTTTAGATGCATCAGAAGCGGTACTTGCTTCTGCAAAAGCTGGAATTGGTATTGAAGAAATTTTAGAACAAATTGTTGAAAAAGTACCAGCTCCGGCAGGTGATTCAGAAGAGCCGTTACAATGTATGATTTTCGACTCTTTATATGATCCGTACCGTGGTGTAATTGCTTATATCCGTGTTGTAAATGGAACGGTAAAAGTTGGCGATAAAGTACGTATGATGGCAACGGGTAAAGAATTTGAAGTAACAGAAGTAGGTGTATTTACACCGAAAACTACGCAACGTGACGAGTTAACAGTAGGTGATGTAGGTTTCTTAGCAGCATCTATTAAAAACGTAGGTGATACACGTGTTGGTGATACGATTACACATGCGAAACGTCCAGCTGCAGAGGCGTTACCAGGTTACCGTAAATTAAACCCGATGGTATTCTGTGGGCTGTATCCAATTGATTCTGCTCGTTATAACGATTTACGTGATGCGTTAGAAAAATTAGAGTTAAACGATTCTGCTCTTGAGTTTGAACCAGAAACATCTCAAGCGTTAGGATTTGGTTTCCGTTGTGGATTCTTAGGACTTCTTCACATGGAAATCATTCAAGAACGTATTGAACGTGAATTTAAGATTGACTTAATTACAACAGCGCCAAGCGTTATTTATAAAGTTTATTTAACAAACGGTGAAGATGTTATTGTTGATAATCCATCTAATATGCCAGACCCACAGTCTATCGATCGTGTAGAAGAGCCGTTTGTGAAGGCTTCAATTATGGTTCCGAATGACTATGTTGGAGCTGTAATGGAAATTTGCCAAGGTAAACGTGGAACGTTTATTGATATGCAATATTTAGATGAAACGCGTGTTACATTAACATATGAAATCCCGTTATCAGAAATCGTATATGACTTCTTCGATCAATTGAAATCAAATACGAAAGGGTATGCATCATTTGATTATGAGTTAATTGGTTATAAACCATCTAAACTTGTGAAAATGGATATTCTTTTAAATAATGAACAAGTGGATGCTTTATCATTTATCGTACACCGTGATTCAGCGTATGACCGTGGTAAAGTAATTGTAGAGAAATTAAAAGAATTAATTCCGAGACAACAGTTCGAAGTGCCAATTCAGGCGACTATCGGAAATAAAGTTGTAGCACGTTCTACAATTAAGGCGATGCGTAAAAACGTACTTGCAAAATGTTACGGCGGTGACATTTCTCGTAAGCGTAAACTTCTTGATAAGCAAAAAGAAGGTAAAAAACGTATGAAGTCTGTTGGTTCTGTAGAAGTGCCGCAAGAGGCATTCATGGCTGTACTGAAAATGGATGACAACTAATATTTGAAATAAAAAAGAAGTCGTTTGTACGGCTTCTTTTTTCTGTATAATTACTTTTTAGACATCTGAGCAGCTCTCATTTACAATAATGAGAGAGCTTTTTAGTTCATATAGAGTTAGGAGATTGTTAATGTCCGAAAATATTCGAAAAGATATTCAAGATAAAATACAAAATGGCAATTTTAATTGTGAAAAGGAATTGACGCTTTCTATTATTAGTGGAAAGTGGAAAGTTGTGATACTGTGGCATCTTGGTGTGGAAGGGCCTCATCGTTTTAGTGAATTACAACGGTTATTCCCAAGCATTTCTCATAAAGTTTTGTCGAACCAATTAAAAGAGTTAATGGAAGATGGGATTGTTGATCGAACAGTATATCCCGAAATTCCTCCTCGTGTTGAGTATTATATGACGGAACTAGGCATGTCACTTTTACCGATCGTTGAAATGATGTATGATTGGGGAAAAATGCGAATGGAACAAATTCGTAATACGTTAGAGAAGTAGAGAATCCTCCGGAGGGCGGAGGTTTTCTTTTTAGAAAGGTAGGAGTTATATTTGGTACAAGCTGCATATATTCATATCCCGTTTTGTCAGCACATTTGTCACTATTGTGATTTTAATAAAGTGTTTATTGAACGCCAACCGGTTGATCAATATTTAGATTATTTAGAGAAGGAAATAATAAATACGGTTCAAAGAGTTCCGTTTGATAGTATGAAAACGATTTTTGTGGGCGGTGGAACTCCGACAGCGTTAAATATGGAACAGACAAAAAAATTACTCGAGATTATTAATCGTCATTTGCGCCCGTTTGCTCCGAATTGTGAATTGACATTTGAAGCGAATCCAGGAGATCTACCGAAAGAGAAGTTGAATGTACTACTAGAAGGTGGAGTGAATCGAATTAGTTTTGGTGTGCAAACGTTCCGTGATGAACTGCTTGAGAAAATCGGGCGCAAGCATACGAGGGAAGATGCATTCCTAGCGATTCGAGAAGCTCAGGAAGTAGGCTTTAAAAATATTAATGTAGATATTATTTATGCTTTGCCAGGACAAACGATAGAAGATGTGAAGGAAACATTAGACATTGCTTTTACGCTTGGTGTACAACATTTCTCGGCATATTCATTAATTGTGGAACCTAAAACAGTGTTTTATAACTTAATGAATAAAGGGAAATTGCGTCTTCCGGGTGAAGACCATGAAGCGAAAATGTATGAAATGGTAATGGATGAAATGGAGAAACACGGTTATAACCAGTATGAAATTAGTAATTTCTCAAAAGGTGACAATAAAAGTAGACATAATCTCACATACTGGAATAATGAAGAGTATTATGGCTTTGGAGCTGGAGCTCATAGTTATGTGAATGGGGAACGTATTCAAAATGTAGGTCCGCTGAAGCAATATTTTAATAAAATTGATGAAACAGGATTTCCGTATTTAGATGTTCACGTGGTGACGGAGAAAGAAAAGATGGAAGAAGAGTTGTTCTTAGGACTTCGAAAAACAAAAGGTGTATCTAAAATAGCATTTCAAAAGAAATTTAATATGGAGATGGATCAAGTTTTCGCGAAGCAGTTACAAAACAACCAAGAACAAGGATTGCTTGAAGAGAGCGATGGATATGTTCGTTTAACGCGAAAAGGAAAATTATTAGGGAATGAAGTATTCCAATCATTTTTAATTGACTAATTAAATGTTCCATTAACGTGAAAAAGTTTCATTATTTCGTGACGTTTCCGTTGACAATTGAATGTCAATTTTGGTAAGTTATTAATAGATTTAGCACTCAAAGACAAAGAGTGCTAACAGAGGTGATGATGAGATGCTTACGGAACGTCAGCTCTTAATTTTACAAACAATTATTGATGACTTTATTGGATCAGCGCAGCCTGTTGGGTCTAGAACGTTGGCTAAAAAAGATGAAATTACATTTAGTTCAGCTACTATTCGAAATGAAATGGCGGACTTAGAAGAATTAGGTTTTATTGAAAAAACGCACAGTTCTTCTGGACGTGTTCCTTCTGAGAAAGGCTACCGATTTTATGTAGACCATCTTTTAGCGCCGCAAAACTTACCGAACGCTGAAATTGTACAAATTAAAGATTTATTTGCTGAAAGAATTTTTGAAGCGGAAAAAATTGCACAGCAATCTGCTCAAATTTTATCAGAACTTACGAATTATACGGCCATTGTTCTTGGACCGAAGTTAAGCACAAATAAACTTAAAAATGTACAAATTGTGCCGCTGGATCGTCAAACTGCAGTCGCTATTATTGTAACTGATACAGGGCATGTACAAAGTAAAACGATTACCGTTCCGGAATCTGTTGATTTATCAGATTTAGAAAAAATGGTTAATGTTTTAAATGAAAAGCTATCTGGCGTACCGATGGAAGAACTTCATAATAAAATCTTTAAGGAAATTGTTACAGTTTTACGTGGGTATGTTCATAATTATGATAGTGCAATAAGAATGTTAGATGGTACATTTCAAGTTCCGTTATCGGAAAAGATATACTTTGGAGGAAAAGCAAATATGCTTTCGCAGCCAGAGTTCCATGACATTCAAAAGGTTAGATCTTTGCTTACCATGATTGATAATGAAGCTGAATTTTATGACATTTTGCGTCATAAACAAGTCGGGATTCAAGTGAAAATTGGTAGGGAAAACACTTCGACGGCTATGGAGGATTGCAGTTTAATTTCTGCAACATATTCGATCGGCGAAGAGCAACTTGGAACAATTGCTATTTTAGGTCCGACAAGAATGCAATATTCTCGTGTAATTAGTTTGTTACAGTTATTTACGAGACAATTTACAGATGGACTTAAAAAGTAAATGAGAGTAATACATTCGCTCAAGTGATGAAATTTTCATTGCTGTGTGTAATATATAATGCTTAGGTAATCATGCTATGCATGATACCTAATACCTTTTAAGGAGGTGAATATTGTGGAAGAGCGTAACGAACAAGTGGTAGAAGAAGTAAAAGAAGCGCAAGTTGAAGAAGCTGTCACGCCAGAAAACAGTGAAGAAACTGTAGAAGAAAAAAGTGAGGCTGCTCTTTTACAAGAAAAAGTAGATGAGTTACAAGCGAAACTAACGGAAACGGAAGGTCGCACATTACGTCTACAAGCTGATTTTGAAAATTATAAGCGCCGCGTCCAAATGGATAAACAGGCTGCTGAAAAATATAGAGCACAAAGTCTAGTTTCAGACATTTTGCCAGCTCTTGATAATTTTGAAAGAGCAATGCAAGTGGAAGCGACTGATGAGCAAACGAAATCCTTGTTACAAGGCATGGAAATGGTGCATCGTCAATTGTTAGAAGCGCTGACTAAAGAAGGTGTGGAAGTGATTGAAGCTGTTGGTAAACAGTTTGATCCTAATGAACACCAAGCTATTATGCAAGTGGAAGATAGTGAATTTGAATCAAACGCGGTTGTGGAAGAATTCCAAAAAGGTTATAAATTAAAAGACCGTGTGATTCGCCCATCAATGGTAAAAGTAAATCAATAATTTACATAAAACTAGGAGGATTCGCCATGAGTAAAATTATCGGTATTGACTTAGGTACAACAAACTCTTGTGTAGCTGTTATGGAAGGTGGAGAACCAAAGGTTATTCCAAATCCAGAAGGAAACCGTACAACACCTTCTGTTGTAGCTTTCAAAAATGAAGAACGTCAAGTTGGGGAAGTTGCAAAGCGCCAAGCAATTACAAACCCAAATACAATCATGTCTGTTAAACGTCATATGGGTACAGACTACAAAGTAGAAGTTGAAGGTAAAGATTATACACCTCAAGAAATTTCTGCAATCATTTTACAAAACTTAAAAGCTTCTGCTGAAGCATACTTAGGTGAAACAGTAACGAAAGCTGTTATTACAGTACCTGCATACTTCAACGATGCAGAGCGTCAAGCAACGAAAGATGCTGGTCGTATCGCTGGTTTAGAAGTTGAGCGTATCATTAACGAGCCAACAGCAGCAGCACTTGCTTACGGTTTAGAAAAACAAGACGAAGAACAAAAAATCTTAGTATATGACTTAGGTGGCGGTACATTTGACGTATCTATCCTTGAGTTAGCAGACGGCACATTCGAAGTTATTTCAACTGCTGGTGACAACCGTCTTGGTGGCGATGACTTTGACCAAGTTATCATCGATCACTTAGTAGCTGAGTTCAAAAAAGAAAATAACATTGATTTAAGCCAAGATAAAATGGCGCTTCAACGCTTGAAAGATGCAGCTGAAAAAGCGAAAAAAGATCTTTCTGGTGTAACACAAACTCAAATTTCATTACCATTCATTAGTGCTGGAGCTGCTGGTCCATTACACCTAGAATTAACGTTAACAAGAGCGAAATTCGAAGAGCTTTCAGCAGGTCTTGTTGAAAGAACATTAGAGCCAACTCGTCGTGCATTAAAAGACGCTGGTTTTGCTCCAAGCGAATTAGATAAAGTTATTCTTGTTGGTGGATCTACTCGTATCCCAGCTGTACAAGAAGCTATTAAACGTGAAACTGGTAAAGAGCCATATAAAGGTGTAAACCCTGATGAAGTTGTAGCATTAGGTGCTGCAGTTCAAGGTGGCGTACTTACTGGTGATGTAGAAGGCGTTCTATTATTAGACGTAACTCCACTTTCTTTAGGTATTGAAACTATGGGTGGCGTGTTCACGAAATTAATCGAGCGTAACACTACAATTCCAACAAGCAAGTCACAAGTATTCTCGACAGCTGCTGATAATCAACCAGCAGTAGACATTCACGTATTACAAGGTGAGCGTCCAATGTCAGCTGACAACAAAACGTTAGGTCGTTTCCAATTAACTGACCTTCCACCAGCACCACGTGGTATTCCACAAATCGAAGTAACATTCGATATTGATGCGAACGGTATCGTTAACGTACGTGCGAAAGACTTAGGAACAAGCAAAGAGCAAGCTATTACAATCCAATCTTCTTCAGGTCTTTCTGATGAAGAAGTAGAACGTATGGTACAAGAAGCGGAAGCAAATGCTGACGCTGACCAAAAACGTAAGGAAGAAGTTGAACTTCGTAACGAAGCTGACCAACTTGTATTCCAAACAGACAAAGTTGTAAAAGATTTAGAAGGTAAAGTAGATGCAGCTGAAGTTGCAAAAGCAACAGAAGCGAAAGAAGCATTACAAGCTGCAATTGAGAAAAACGAGCTTGAAGAAATTCGTGCGAAAAAAGATGCTTTACAAGAAATCGTACAACAATTAACTGTTAAATTATACGAGCAAGCTCAAGCAGCTGCTGGTCAAGCAGAAGGTGCGCAAGGTGCACAAGACGCTGGCACGAAGAAAGACAATGTAGTTGACGCTGAGTTTGAAGAAGTAAAAGAAGACAAGTAATTCAACTGTAAACATAATAAGTAAGATGACAAAAAGTCAAAGTCAAGCGTGCCTTGACTTTGGCTTTTTTCACGAATGAGAAGTGATGTGTGAGGATCTTAAGTTTTTCGCTTTGCATACTGTAAGTGAGGAAACTTTGTTGCAAAGCACTTTCTTTCGGTGTTAAAATTACGTTTATGTGAAAGATTCGGGGGTTGTAAATTTATGAGTAAACGAGACTATTATGAGGTCCTTGGACTTAGCAAGGGCGCTTCAACAGATGAAATAAAAAAAGCGTATCGTCGTTTGGCTAAAAAATACCATCCAGACGTAAGCAAAGAAGAAAATGCAATTGAAAAGTTTAAAGAAGTACAAGAAGCATACGAAGTGTTAAGTGATGATCAAAAGCGTGCGCAGTACGATCAATTTGGTCATGCTGGTGCAAATCAAGGATTCGGTGGATTTGGCGGCGGAGGAGACTTCGGCGGTGGCTTCGGTTTTGAAGATATATTTAGTTCTTTCTTTGGCGGTGGTGGCGGCAGACGCCGTGATCCAAATGCTCCGCGCCAAGGTGCTGACTTACAATATCAAGTCACTTTAGATTTTGAAGAAGCTATTTTTGGTAAGGAATTAAATGTGGAAATTCCAGTAGAAGATCCATGTGATACTTGTAAAGGTAGTGGAGCAAAACCAGGAACTTCAAAAGAAACATGTAAACATTGTTCAGGCTCTGGTCAAGTGAGTGTAGAGCAAAACACACCGTTTGGTCGTATCGTAAACCGTCAAGCTTGTGGTCATTGTTCAGGAACTGGACAAATTATTAAAGAAAAATGTACGACATGTCACGGTTCAGGTAAAGTTCGTAAACGTAAAAAAATCAATGTTAAAATTCCAGCGGGTATCGATAATGGTCAACAAATTCGTGTGTCTGGAAAAGGTGAAGCCGGCGTAAATGGCGGACCAGCAGGAGACTTATATGTTGTCGTTCATGTAAGAAATCATGAATTCTTCGAGCGTGAAGGAGATCACATTATTTGCGAAATGCCATTAACATTTGCGCAAATGGCGCTTGGTGATGAAGTGGAAGTTCCTACTGTTCATGGTAAAGTGAAGCTGAAAATTCCAGCAGGAACACAAACTGGAACAGAATTCCGCTTAAAAGGAAAAGGTGCTCCGAACGTACGTGGATACGGCCAAGGAGATCAATATGTAGTCGTTCGTGTTGTTGTACCGACGAAATTGACTTCACAGCAAAAAGATTTATTACGTGAATTTGCAGGACAAGAAGAGCAGGATGATAGTTTATTCGGAAAGCTTAAACGTGCTTTCAAAGGGGAATAATGGAAATAAAAAATGGAGTTGGTAAATTGTGAAATGGTCAGAAATTAGTATTCATACAACAGAAGAAGCAGTAGAAGCTGTCTCTCATATTTTACATGAAGCTGGTGCTAGCGGAGTTGCGATTGAGGATCCAGCGGAGTTAACGAAAGAGCGCGAGCAACAATATGGTGAAATTTATGCATTGAATCCAGATGAATATCCGGCGGAAGGTGTATTAATAAAAGCATATTTCCCGCAAACGGATTCTTTACATGAAACGATTGCAGGTGTAAAATCATCTATTGATGTGCTTCCATCTTACGACATTGAAATTGGTACTGGAAATATTACCGTTAACGAAGTCAATGAAGAAGATTGGGCTACTGCTTGGAAAAAATATTACCATCCAGTACAAATTTCTGATACATTCACAATCGTACCGACGTGGGAAGAATATACACCATCTTCTCCTGATGAAAAAATCATTGAATTAGACCCAGGTATGGCGTTTGGTACAGGAACTCATCCAACAACAACGATGTGTATTCGTGCTTTAGAAAAAACAGTACAGCCAGGTGACGCTATCATTGATGTAGGAACAGGTTCTGGTGTGCTTAGTATTGCAGCGGCAAAATTAGGTGCGTCTTCTGTTCAAGCATATGATTTAGATCCGGTTGCAGTTGAAAGTGCAGAAATGAATGTGCGTTTAAATAAAACAGATGATATCGTGTCTGTTGGGCAAAATAGTCTTTTAGAAGGTATTGAAGGTCCTGTTGATTTAATCGTAGCTAACTTATTAGCAGAAATTATTCTTTTATTCCCTGAAGATGCAGCGAGAGTTGTGAAGTCAGGTGGATTATTTATTACATCGGGCATTATTGCTGCGAAGGAAAAAGTAATTTCTGAGGCGTTAGAACAAGCTGGATTTACAATTGAAGAAGTGTTACGAATGGAAGATTGGGTAGCAATTATTGCACGAAATGCGTAATATAGATTTTAGTCTATAATGAAAAGGGGAGTCTCTCACTATAAGGTGAGGGACTTGCCGTTTGTTATATGAAAAATGATAATGTTTCGTTCTTTTCGTAAGTGTTGACTTACGAAAGGAACGAAACTCTACTAAGGTGATTATATGCAACGTTATTTTGTAGAAGAAAAACATGTAAGTGAAGCAAAAATTCGCATTGTAGGTGATGATGTACATCACATTGCGAGAGTAATGCGTATGACAGCTGGCGATCAAATTTATTGCTGTGTAAACGGAAAAACAGCAGTATGTTCAATTGATGAAATTACCAGTGAATTTATTAATACGGCTATTGTAGAATGGGTAGAGGTGTCAAGTGAACTTCCTGTTTTCGTGACGATTGCAAGTGGACTGCCAAAAGGAGACAAGCTAGAGTTGATTTTTCAAAAAGGAACTGAGCTTGGGGCAGCTGCATTCTTACCATTTCAAGCATCTCGCTCTATCGTAAAATGGGATGCGAAAAAAGCTGATAAAAAAGTTGAGCGTTTAAGAAAAATTGTGAAAGAAGCTGCGGAACAATCACATAGAAGTGAAATTCCGGAAGTACATGCTCCGGCATCATTTAAGCAACTGCTTACAATGAGTGGTGAGTATGATGTTTGTCTTGTTGCTTACGAAGAGGAAGCGAAACAAGGCGAGAAATCTAATTTTGCGAAAGCTTTAACGACAATGAAACCAGGTCAAAAGCTATTGATTGTATTTGGCCCAGAAGGCGGTTTAGCTGAGGAAGAGATTACAGCGCTTCGTGAACATAAATTTGTACCATGTAGTTTAGGACCAAGAATTTTAAGAACAGAAACGGCGCCGTTATACGCGTTAAGTGCTGCTTCGTATCATTTTGAATTGATGGGGTGATGATCAATGTCAACTGTTGCGTTCCATACGTTAGGTTGTAAAGTAAACCACTATGAAACAGAAGCCATTTGGCAATTGTTTAAACAAGGTGGTTATGAAAGAACAGAATATGAAAAGAAAGCTGATGTTTATGTTATTAACACATGTACAGTAACGAATACTGGGGACAAAAAAAGCCGTCAAGTAATCAGACGTGCTGTGCGTCAAAATCCAGATGCAGTTATTTGCGTAACGGGATGTTATGCACAAACATCTCCAGCTGAAATTATGGCGATTCCAGGTGTAGATATTGTAGTTGGTACACAGGATCGTGAAAAGATGTTAGGTTACATCGAAGAATTCCGTAAAGAGCGTCAACCAATTAATGCTGTCCGCAATATTATGAAAACACGTGTGTACGAAGAACTTGATGTACCTTATTTCACGGATCGTACACGTGCGTCTTTAAAAATACAAGAGGGTTGCAATAACTTCTGTACATTCTGTATCATTCCTTGGGCGCGTGGTTTAATGCGTTCTCGTGATGGAAAAGAGGTTATTAAACAAGCACAACAATTAGTGGATGCAGGCTATAAAGAAATCGTATTAACGGGTATTCATACAGGTGGATACGGCGAAGATATAAAAGATTATAACTTAGCTGGATTACTTCGTGATATGGAAGCGGAAGTAGGCGGATTAAAACGTCTTCGTATTTCTTCTATTGAAGCGAGTCAAATTTCAGATGAAGTAATTGAAGTGTTAGATAAATCTGAAGTAGTTGTACGTCACTTGCATATTCCGTTGCAATCTGGTTCTAATACTGTATTAAAACGTATGCGTCGTAAATATACGATGGAATTCTTCCAAGAGCGTTTAGATCGTTTGAAAGAAGCGTTACCAGGCCTTGCGATTACATCTGACGTAATCGTTGGTTTCCCAGGTGAAACAGAAGAAGAATTCATGGAAACATACAATTTCATTAAAGAGAACCGCTTCTCTGAGTTACACGTGTTCCCTTATTCAAAACGTACAGGAACACCTGCAGCACGCATGGAAGATCAAGTTCCTGAAGATGTGAAGAACGATCGTGTTCATCGTTTAATTGAGCTATCTAATCAATTAGCGAAAGAATATGCATCAGCGTTTGAAGGTGAAGTGCTTGAAATCATTCCAGAAGAGCAATTTAAAGACGGCGACCGTGAAGGGTTATATGTAGGGTATACAGATAACTACTTGAAAATTGTATTTGAAGGATCAGAAGAATTAATTGGTAAGCTAGTGAAAGTGAAAATTACGAAGGCTGGCTATCCATATAACGAAGCGCAATTTGTTCGTGTTCTTGAAGATGATGTGAAAAAAGAATCAGCAAGCGCATAAAAAAGAGCGTGCAACCGGAAATGGTTTGCATGCTTTCTTTATTTGAAGCGGTTAAGTACTAGAAGGTAGGGAGGCGTTTCGTGCATCCCTGTATGAAAAAAGTTGAAATGATAAAAATATAGTTGTCTTCATGAAAGAAGGATACTAGATATTTGTATAACTTTTGAAAAGGAAATGCTTCTATTCTTCTTTTATTCTGCCAAATAGTTGACCTGAAGTGATAAAATGTATTATAATCGTAAAAGACATGCTGAAGAAGTGTTTCTTTTTGCATGCTGAAGTTAGTATGTAAGTGTGATGTTTCGGAGGGAGGGAAAGAGAATGTCAAAAACAGTCGTTCGTAAAAACGAGTCTTTGGAGGATGCACTTCGCCGTTTTAAAAGATCGGTTTCTAAAACTGGTACACTTGCTGAAGCAAGAAAGCGCGAGTTTTATGAAAAACCAAGTGTAAAACGTAAGAAGAAATCTGAAGCGGCAAGAAAGCGTAAATTCTAAGAGAGGGTGTAAGTTATGAGTCTTCTCGGTCGTTTAAACGATGATATGAAACAAGCGATGAAGAATAAACAAAAAGAAAAATTAACCGTTATTCGTATGGTTAAGGCTGCTTTACAAAATGAAGGTATTAAACTGCAACATACTCTTACTGAAGAAGAGGAAGTAACAGTTTTAGCTCGTGAAGTAAAACAGTATAAGGACTCCCTCCTTGAATTTAAAAAAGCTGGTCGTGAAGACCTTGTTAATAAACTGCAAAGTGAAATTCAGATTTTAAGCGCATATTTGCCAGAGCAATTAACTGAAGAAGAACTAGTTGATGTAATCAAACAAGTTATTTCTGAAGTTGGTGCGACTTCTAAAGCAGATATGGGTAAGGTGATGACTGCTGTTATGCCGAAAGTAAAAGGTAAAACAGACGGATCACTTGTGAATAAGTTGGTTATCCAGCTATTAGCATAAAAAAACGTCTCATTTCGTATGAGACGTTTTTTTATTGTTCTTATTAAGGAAAAACACTATATTGCTTAAAAAGCGTTTCTGTAAGTGATAGAAACGCCTCTGGTATGTAAAAAAGGGTAACGGCCTTAGTTATGATTAATCCCACCATAAAAAAAGCTTTTTCGTTTTCTTAATTTCTTCGACTAACTCCTCAATGCTTTCTGTTCCTTGTTCCACTATATCTGGACAAAATTCATACATTTCTTGCGCGAAAGATTGCATTTCGGCGTCTGTAGGTAACACGCTAAAAATGGTATCAACCCAGTCATAATCTGCACTGATTATGATAAAAGGATAGCGATCATTCCATTTTCTTAGTTTAAAAATAACATCTTTATTGCTAACTTCGTAATTAACGCCATTTGTTGGTTGGATTGCAAGGATATCAAATTGGCCATTTCCTTGTATACTTCCAATGCTACACTTACTCTTACTTCCTTGACTAAAACTTCTTTCACAAATAAAAGCTAAGTATGGGGGGCTGAAGTTCAGATTGAAGTTTTATAACTTGCTGTTCAGCATAATCTTCAAAGGTAACGACAGAGACTCCAGCTATTTTAGATTTTGAATCAGTTGCATAGAAGGGCTAGATGCTACTGTCAGTGACTTGTTTTATAACATTCAAAATTTCTTGACTAAATCCAATTTCCTTTCGTATTTCCTCGCTTATTAATTCATTTTTTTGTTTTTTAGTGAATCCTAATATTTTTTGAAATTCATATAACAACTACCTATAAAGTATTCTTACTTACAACGTAAAATTTAGAGTGGAGCAATTTCTTTTTCGAATTTTATTTCATTTGTCTAATGAATGACAACTACTTATTCTATGGTCAGTATGTCACGCCCAGAACAAATTGTAACAGGGTTTTTCAAGTTTCTAACTTCTCACTAGGCTCAATTTCTTCATGCAACTTGTACTGATATCCCCTAGGGGCGCATATTCTTGTATTAATACTTCTATTATTAAGGATCACATCCTCTGATCCATCATTGTCCCGATAAATATGATTTCATATAGCGACTGTTTTATTAACATGATATGAACTCTTACAGAATATAGTTATGTTAGTGAAGTCGTTATAACACGATAGGCACTTGTGAAGAAATACATATATGGGATGAGAGGGGGGTCTTTCGAGATGAAGAAATTAGAACAAATGAAAAATTGGTTAACAAAACAAGTAGACCTACCAGTGGATGTATTAATGGATCTACCTCGGATTACTCTTGTTGGGCAAATACATATTTATATAGAAAATCATCGGGGACTATTAGTGTTTTCAGATAAAGAAGTGCGATTGCTTTTAAAACACGGTCAATTACTAATTAAAGGACAATCCTTTGTTATTAAAACGATTCTTCCAGAAGAGCTTTTGCTCGAAGGGATAATTGAGCAAGTAACATTTTTAGAAAATGAAAAAAAAGGTGATTGAAGTGAAACTTCCATTAGTGAAGTTTTTCTTCTTTATCCTGTAAAAGTTTCGTTGATAGAGATCGATTACAGTTTTACTTTGTTTCATTTTAGTACGAGCTATTTTAATGCTTCAAATCTACTTTTAGAAAGGTAGTGAAGGTGGTAAATGAAAAATAAATGGTTTATAAAGTGGCTTGGATATGTAAAAGTGCGAATTGAAGGTAGAGGAGCGGAACGGTTTGTTAATGAATGTGTACGGAGGAATTTATTAGTTTGGGATGTTAAGAAGATAGCTGATGAAACGTTAGTTTTTTGTATGTTGTTACGCGATGTGAAAAAAATAAAACCAATTTATAGAAAAAATGAATGTAAATTATACTTTATTGGACGTTATGGTTTTCCTTTTTGGAATAAGCGTTTAATTAAAAACAGTGGATTTTTAATTGGGTTTTTAATTTTCTTTTTTGGCGTGATTGCAATGTCCAATATGGTTTGGAAAATTGAAATTACAGGAGCAAAACCTGAAACAGAATATATATTGATGAAAGAATTGGATAAAATGGGTATTAAAAAAGGAAAACTACAGTTTCAAATGCCGAATGTAGAAGATGTACAACGCCATTTGACAGATAATATTAATGCCATTACTTGGGCGGGATTAGAAGTAAGAGGAACGACGTATCATTTTAAAATTGTTGAAAAAAACGAACCGAAAAAAGAAAAGGAACAAATGCCGCAAAATTTAGTAGCAAAAAAAGAAGCGATTATTACAAAAACGTTTGTAGAAGTTGGAAAGCCGGTTGTACTGAAAAATGATCATGTGGAAAAAGGGCAGATTCTCGTATCGGGAATATATGGTAATGAGGAAAGTCCAACGATTGTTTCAGCGAAAGGTATTGTGTATGGCGAAACGTGGTATACATCTAAGGTGGATGTCCCGTTAAAGACGCAATTCCAAGTGTATACTGGTAATGTATACAATGAACATTTTCTTAAATTTGGGGGTACGAAAATAAAAATATGGGGATTTCAACATGATAAGTATAAACGCTCTCGTACTGAAAGCGTAAAGCATGATGTGAAATTATTTGGTTTTACACTGCCGATTGCATATGAAAAAGATGTTGTGAGAGAAGAGGAAGAAGCGAACCGAGAATATACAGAAAAGCAAGCGCTGAAAGTAGCGAAAGAGATGGCCGAAAAAGAACTAAAGAAAAAATTGGATGAACATGCTATGATTGTAAGTGATAAGATTTTGAGTAAAGAGGTTGAGGCGGATCAACTAAAAGTCACATTGCATTATACTGTGATTGAAAATATTGCAGAGCCACAACCAATATCCGAATCCGATATTCAAGGAGACTGAGTAATGGCAGAACAATTAGTAGAAATGAACCAACAATTGGAAAATACTAACGAAGCAATCGCTCTTTTTGGAGTCAATGATGCGCATTTAAAAGTAATTGAACGAGAACTGAATGTATCGATCGTAACTAGAGGAGAAACTGTTCATGTATCTGGGGCAGTTGAAACGGTGACACTCGTAGAAAAAATCTTACAGCAATTACTTGTTGTAATTCGTAAAAGTATATCAATTTCAGAGAGAGATGTTGCGTATGCAATTCAGCTCGCACAACAAGGGAAAGTTGCTCAATTTGAAGAGTTATATGAAGAAGAAATTTTCAAGACTGCAAAAGGTAAATCCATTCGTGTAAAAACAATGGGGCAAAGACGATATATTCATGCAATGAAGAAGAATGATATTGTCTTTGGGATAGGGCCTGCAGGAACTGGAAAAACATACTTAGCCGTAGTAATGGCTGTGAGAGCTTTAAAACAAGGATATGTAAAGAAAATCATTCTAACAAGACCTGCTGTAGAAGCTGGAGAAAATTTAGGTTTTTTACCAGGGGATTTGAAAGAGAAGGTAGATCCATACTTACGCCCATTATATGATGCCTTACATGATATTCTTGGACAAGAATATACGCAGCGTATGATGGAACGAGGAGTAATTGAAATCGCGCCGCTTGCTTATATGAGGGGGCGTACGCTTGATGATTCATTTGTTATTTTAGATGAGGCTCAAAATACAACGGGTGCTCAAATAAAAATGTTTTTAACAAGATTAGGTTTTAGTTCTAAAATGGTTATTACAGGGGACCCTTCACAAGTAGACTTGCCAAAAGGGGTAAAATCAGGGCTATCTATAGCTGCTAATATTTTATCTGGTGTATCAGGTCTGTCATTTATTACATTAGAACAAACAGACGTTGTCAGACATCCATTGGTGCAACGTATTATTGAGGCATATGATAAAATGGAATGATCCTATTTGTCAGGATCATTTCTTTTTGTATGATAAGGTTGGCGAACGGCATATTTTTTACTATCATGAAAGATAAGGAAAATAAACTATAGGTACTGGTGTATAAAATGTTACCTCAAAGTATCGTTGGGTAGAAGAAATGAAAGCTATAAATAGTTTCACTTTATTTCTGGAGAGGAGAAGGTATTGAAATCATGTCAAGATCTCAAGAAATTTCTAAGTGGTTTCGTAATTTACAACATTCGAAAAAACTAAGTTGGATTTCTTACGTTGTATTAGGAGCAGTGCTGTTTTTTGCGCTTATGAATAATGTAAAACCAGAGCAATTAGATGTTAACATGTATTCTATTGCGAAAAAGACAATCCATTCTCCTATAAAAATTGAAGATAAAGTTACAACGGATAAAAAGAAAAAAGAAGCCTCTACAAAAGTTGAAGATCAATATACATATAAAAGTGAGTATAAACAAAATAAAGTTGATATTGTGAATGACGTCTTTGCTAAAGTGGATGAAGTGGTGCAAGAGATTAAAGCTGTTGGACCGGATGATCAAAAAAAGATGACTGATGCTGAGAAAGTGGACAAGTTAAAAAAGAAACTACCCGCTGACTTAACGAAAGAATTATCTGATTCAAACTTACTAAATTTGATTAATGCAGATTCGAGCCAATTAGTATTAGCGAAAGATGCTGCGGTCACAGCGATTAATAGTATCATGACTGAGCACATTAAAATGGACGAATTGAAAGATGCGAAAGAACGATATGTAAGTGAGATGAATAGTGTTAATGTTGATAATGGTTTAAAAGAGTCAATTAAGGCGCTAGGAAGATATGCAATTTCAGCGAATTATTTTTATGACCCGATCTTAACGAAAGAGAAGAGAAAAGCAGAGGAAGATTTAGTTCCACCTGTTTATATTCTTCAAGGACAAGTTCTCGTTAGAGAAGGTGAAACAATTTCAAGTGATGTGTATAATCAGTTGAAATTAGTTGGCTTGTTAGAAAAAGGGAACGGTTTTCAACCTTATGTTGGATTAGCGGTACTCATTGGTGTGTTACTATACTTTATGCATAAACAATTTGAATTATTTTTAAAGAGAAAAAGAGAAGATAGACCGTATGTTTTAGCGTATATCACAATTTTGTCTATCACAATCGTTTTAATGAAAATCATTAGTTTGTTTCAAAAACTTGAATATGCAGGGATTGCATATGTTGTCCCGGTTGCGATGGGAACAATACTTGTGAAATTAATGATTGGTGATCGATTTGTCTTTTTAACGAGTATGATTTTTTCTGTATGCGGAAGTATTATGTTTAATGAAGGAGTAACGAGTACATTAAATTATAGTGTAGGGATTTACGTATTGTTAAGTTCATTATCGGTTAGTATTTTCTTGAGAGAAAAAAATCGTCGTACAATGATTTTACAAGCTGGTATACTCGTTTCTGTATTAAATGTAGTCGTATTGGCGGCGCTCTTATTATTACGTAATGGGAATTTTTCGCCTCTTGAAATTGGTACGCAATTATTAATGGCTTCACTTTCAGGGATTATATCATCCGTTTTGGCTATGGGGATTTTACCATATTTAGAAAGTGGACTTGGAATCGTATCAAGTATGAAGCTTATGGAACTATCAAGTCCAAATCATCCGCTTTTACGCAGAATTTTGTTAGAAGCGCCAGGGACATATCATCATAGTGTAATGGTAGCGAATCTTTCTGAAGCTGCTTGCGAAGCAGTCGGGGCAAATGGTGTATTAGCGCGTGTAGGGGCATATTATCATGATGTAGGAAAAACAGTACAACCACAATTCTTTATTGAAAACCAAATGGGGATTGAAAACCCGCATGATAAATTAGATCCTGTAACGAGTAAAGATATTATAATTGCTCACGTAACGGATGGAGTAAGAATGCTCGAAGAATATCATATTCCACAAGAAATTATTGATATCGCTGGGCAACATCACGGTACAACGTTACTGAAATATTTTTATTATAAAGCGATTAAAGAAGATAAAGAAAAATATACAGAAGAGATGTTCCGTTATCCGGGTTCAAAAGCAACTTCGAAGGAATCGGCAATTGTTGGTATTGCTGATAGTGTAGAAGCTGCGGTACGTTCTATGAATCACCCAACGCCAGAACAAATTAATAATTTAGTGCAAAGCATTATTAAAGATCGATTGCAAGACGGTCAATTTAGTGAATGTGATTTGACGTTTAAGGAACTACAAATCGTTGGGAAAACGTTATGTGAAACGTTAAATGGTATTTTCCATTCGCGTATTACATATCCGGAAATTCCGGAAGAAAAGGAGAAAGAATGAGTTTGTTAATTGATTTTATTGATGAAACAGAAGAAGTAAAAGAAGCGTATATGAGTTTAATTCGTGAAGTGTTAGAAAAGGCAGCTCAAATGGAAAATATTGAGGATGGCGCGGAGGTATCGGTGACATTTGTAGATAATGAGCGCATTAGAGAAATTAATCGTGATTACCGAGATAAAGATCAACCTACAGATGTAATATCCTTTGCCATGGAAGAGATGGGAGAAGGGGAAATGGAGATTGTTGGTGCAGAGATGCCGCGCATGTTAGGTGATCTTATTATCTCTATTCCAAGGGCGAAAGAGCAGGCTGAAGAGTACGGCCATTCTTTCGATCGTGAACTTGGATTTTTGGCGTTACATGGCTTTTTACATTTGCTTGGTTATGATCACATGACAGAAGAAGAAGAAAAAGAAATGTTCGGAAGACAAAAAGAAATTTTAGAAGCTTTTGGATTAGGACGATGAAAAAAGGAAAACTTATAGATAGTTTTGGATATGCTATAGCTGGTATGTTCTTTTGTCTTCGTCATGAACGAAATATGAAAATTCATTATTTAGCCGCAGTCATTGTTATATGCTGCGGCTTTTATTTCCATATTACGAAAATAGAGTGGATGATATTACTTATTGTAATAGGGAGTGTAATGAGTTTAGAAATGGTAAATACGGCTGTAGAAAAAACAGTAGATTTAGCGACTGCTGATATTCATCCGTTTGCAAAAATTGCAAAGGATGTTGCAGCAGGAGCGGTTTTATTGTTTGCAATTATAGCTGTTATAATTGGTGCTATTATCTTTTTACCGTATATGGTATAGTTGCATTCCGAAGCTTTTATTAAGCTTTGGAAGTGCCGTAAGGGCCTTTAATGAGAGAGTGTATCTCTTCATAGCTGTGAACAGGAAGGATGCGGGAATATGAATAGTAAACAATTAATTTTAGAAGCAATCGAAGCGCGTAAACAAGCGTACGTACCATATTCTAAATTTCAAGTAGGTGCAGCATTATTAACGAGCGATGGAAAAGTATATCGTGGATGTAATGTTGAGAATGCATCATATGGCTTATGTAATTGTGCTGAAAGAACAGCTTTATTTAAGGCGGTTTCTGAAGGAGATAAAGAATTTGTAGCCATTGCGGTTGTAGCAGATACAAAGCGTCCAGTACCTCCTTGTGGAGCATGTCGACAAGTTATGGTAGAATTATGTAAACAGGATACGAAAGTATACTTATCAAATTTACATGGTGACGTTCAAGAGACGACAGTCGGAGAATTGTTACCAGGAGCATTTTTAGCGGAGGATTTACATGAATAGAAAAGGTTATAAATCAGGTTTTGTCTCTATTATTGGCAGACCGAATGTTGGAAAATCTACATTTTTAAACCGTATTATCGGCCAGAAAATTGCTATTATGAGTGATAAGCCACAAACGACTCGTAATAAAATTCAAGGTGTATATACAGAAAATGATTCACAAGTTATTTTCATTGATACACCAGGAATACATAAACCTAAACATAAATTAGGCGACTTCATGGTAAAGATGGCTCAAACGACATTGAAAGAAGTTGATATTGTTCTGTTTATGGTCAATGCAGTTGAAGGATTTGGTCGTGGTGAGGAATTCATCATTGAGAAATTAAAAGAAACGAAACAACCAGTATTTTTAGTAATTAATAAAATTGACCAACTTCATCCAGAACAATTACTAGAGTTAATTGATCAATATCGTAAACTACATGAGTTTGCAGAGATTGTACCAATTTCTGCGTTAGACGGTAATAATGTGGATGCTTTAATTGGAACAATTAAAAAGTATTTACCAGAAGGACCACAATACTATCCAGATAATCAAGTAACGGATCATCCGGAGAGATTTATTATTGCGGAGCTTATTCGTGAGAAAGTACTACATTTAACACGTGAAGAAGTGCCGCATTCTGTGGCTGTTGTTATCGATGCGATTCAAAAGCGTGAGGGCGGCGCAGTTTATATAAATGCAACGATTGTTGTTGAACGTGCATCGCAAAAAGGAATCATCATCGGAAAACAAGGGAAAATGTTAAAAGAAGTTGGTAAGCGAGCTCGTTTTGATATTGAAGCGCTACTTGGTTCTAAAGTATTTTTAGAAGTATGGGTAAAAGTGCAAAAAGATTGGCGTAACAAGCTGTCACAGCTTCGAGACCTTGGTTTCCGTGAAGACGAGTATTAAAATATAGTAAAGCTGTAATCAGTGGATGGTTTGTTCATCCGCTGATTATTGGTTTTTATGAACTTTGATAAATTAGGAAAAATTTTTCTCACATGAAAATGGACAAAATGGGTCAATTTAATAACAACAAAGGAAATTGGTTTATAGGCTACGCTTATTGAGAAAGGTGGATTCTTATGCTAGATTTTACCTGGAAGTTTTTCTCCAAAACAGGAAGCATTGAAACGTACTTGCTTTTGAAAGAAATGGAAAAAGACGTAAACGATGAGATGGATCAACATGAAGAGGAGCTAGCACATCTAGACTCTCCAATTTCTTGACCCGTTTTGTTCAAACCTTGGATGGTGACGAACATGTTTCAAAAAGTTGAGGGCATCGTTATCCGTACGACAGATTACGGAGAAACGAACAAGATTGTTACAATATTCTCAAGAGAACTTGGTAAGATAAGTGCAATGGCAAGAGGGGCAAAAAAACCGAAAAGCCGGTTAGCATCTGTGTCGCAATTAATGACACATGGCCATTTTCTTATTCAAATGGGATCAGGGCTTGGAACATTGCAACAAGGCGAGATTATTTCAACTATGAAAGAAATTCGCGAGGATATATTTTTAACTGCTTATGCATCATTTATTGTTGAGTTAACTGATAAAGCAACAGAAGATAAAAAACATAATCCGTATTTATTTGAAATGTTATATCAAACGTTGCATTATATGTGTGAGGGTGTTGATTCAGAAGTATTATCATTAATTTATCAAACGAAAATGCTTCCGGTATTAGGGATGCGCCCGTACTTTGATACATGTGCGATTTGTCATCAAGAAACAGACTTTGTCGCCTTCTCCGTCAGGGAAGGCGGTTTTCTGTGCTCACGTCATGCAGAGCAAGACCCATATCGTATACCGGTAGGAGAAGCTGTTCATAAATTATTACGTCTTTTCTTCCATTTCGATTTACATAGGCTCGGAAATGTATCGGTAAAGGATAGCACAAAAAAACAAATGCGTTTAGTATTGAATACATATTATGATGAATATTGCGGAATTTATTTGAAATCAAGACGTTTCTTAGAACAACTTGATAAGTTTCAAATATAATTTTGGGCCGTATACGGTCCTTTTTACATACTTTCTTTTTCGAATAGCATATTTAGTATATAATATTTAAGAGATAGTATAACTTTTTTCGTTGTGCATTAAAGGTGGTGATTATCATAGAGCTGAATAAACGGCAAGAACATATCATTCAGATTGTAAAAGATCACGGTCCTATTACAGGGGAATCAATTGCAGCGCAATTGGGTCTAACACGTGCGACGCTAAGACCAGACTTAGCAATTTTAACGATGGCTGGTTATTTAGAAGCACGTCCACGTGTAGGTTATTTTTATACGGGTAAAACTGGGGGACAGCTATTATCTGAAGCTGTTAAGAAAATTAAAGTACAAGATTATCAATCTAGACCGGTTGTAATTGATAAAAATGTTTCCGTATACGATGCAATTTGTACGATGTTTTTAGAGGACGTTGGTACATTGTTCGTTGTAGATCAGATGACTCTATTAGTTGGGGTTGTGTCTCGTAAAGATTTATTAAGAGCGAGCTTAGGAAAGCAGGATTTAACCTCTCTTCCGGTTAATATTATCATGACAAGGATGCCAAACATTGCGATGTGTCGTAGAGAGGATTCTTTATATGATATTGCGATGGAATTAATAGAAAGACAGATTGATGCAATGCCAGTTGTAAAAGATACGAAACAAGGTTTAGAAGTGATTGGGCGAATTACAAAAACAAATATTACACGTGCGTTTGTAAATTTAGTAAATAACGAATAAGTGTAATTTGTTTAAAGTGAGGTAATGTAATGGATAATAAAATCGTATATGTCGTATCTGACTCTGTAGGGGAAACGGCTGATTTGGTTGTTCGAGCAGCAATGGGGCAATTCCCGTTTGCTCCTGATATTAGACGTGTACCGTATGTAGAAGATACAGGGACATTAAAAGAAGTGATTTCGATTGCTAAGAGTAATCAAGCACTTATATGTTTTACGTTAGTTAAGCCTGATATGCGCCAGTATTTAGTGACGGAGGCTGCAAGAGAAGGGGTAGAGGCATACGATATTATCGGCCCTCTTATTGATCAAATTGAAGAAATTACGGGGCAAGTGCCGAGGTATGAGCCAGGTGTTGTCCGTAGGTTAGATGAAGAATACTTTAAAAAAATTGAAGCGATTGAGTTTGCTGTGAAGTATGATGACGGCAGAGATGCAAGAGGTATTTTAAAAGCAGATATCGTGTTGATTGGTGTTTCGCGTACATCAAAAACACCACTTTCTCAATATTTAGCTCATAACAAACGCTTGAAAGTTGCGAATGTACCACTCGTACCAGAAGTTGACCCACCTGAAGAACTATATCAAGTGGCAAAAGAAAAATGTTTCGGTTTGAAAATTACGCCAGATAAGTTAAATCATATTCGAAAAGAACGATTAAAATCACTTGGATTAAGTGATGGAGCAACGTATGCAAATATTAATCGTATTCAAGAAGAAATTGATCACTTTGAGGAAGTAATTAGTAAAATAAATTGCCAAGTAATCGATGTATCCAATAAAGCGATTGAAGAAACAGCAAATATTATTGTGAATGCAGTGCAAAACCAAAAAATGTTTTAGCACATTTACCAAAGGTGAATGTGCTTTTTTCGCTCTGGTGAAATATGATATCTATGGATTTTGTAATAGATTGTAGTGTAATGGTTATACTTATACTCCTTTGTCTTTTAGTATATTCAAGGTGTGAGTTTGTCATCCTGAAATGTAAGATGAAAAAATAAAGGGATATGTAGCGTAGTTGAAGAAAATATATTATAATAAAAAATTGTGATAAAAACCTATATTTTACGTTTAGACTTTAATTTTTCAGAATAAACTAGGGATAGGATTTACGAAAAAGACATGTAATTACGTTAAATCGACAAAATCTATACAAGAAAACGCACATTATGGAAGGATTCACAGAAGGGATGTAGAATACAGAAATATGCAAAACATCAACAACATATTAGTTGGTATAGATGCATGTCCCGTGAAGAATGAAATTGTGCAAGTTGGAGCGGAATTTCATGTCGGAATTTTGTTTGTCGCATCATATGCTCATCCTTTAAGGAAATAGCAAGGCAATTGGATCTTTGTAGATACTGAACAAAATGGAGTTGATTGTTATATGGATCAACATGAAAAAGCTACAGATCTCAAGATCAAACAGTATATGTGACTTGCTACTCTTCTTGTAAAAAGGTGTATATGTATTGTTTCTAAGAGGTACATTTGTAACAGATGAGCAAATGTATACAATTTTATATAGCAGGTATGTATCTGCGATTTATGCAGATAAAGGACCTATAGGAAAGGTTCAAAACCGTTTATACAATGTAATCGGCAACACTTTCTAACAAGTTTAGAAAAATATTGTCGAATTATAAAGGAATTTTTTAATTTATATCGAATACAAAATACGACACGGAGATGGAGTTATGGGGAACAGAATTCCCGAAGAAGTTGTTGAACAGATTCGGACATCATCCGATATTGTAGAAGTAATTGGTGAATACGTTCAACTTAGAAAACAGGGGCGTAACTATTTCGGCCTTTGTCCATTTCATGGTGAGAATTCTCCTTCATTCTCTGTTTCATCTGATAAGCAAATTTTTCATTGCTTCGGATGTGGAGAAGGCGGAAATGTATTTTCATTTCTAATGAAAATGGAAGGACTGGCTTTTACCGAGGCTGTTCAAAAGCTAGGCGAAAGAAATGGAATTGCGGTTGCAGAGTACACATCAGGGCAAGGACAACAAGAAGACATATCTGATGACACTGTCATCATGCAACAAGCTCATGAATTATTGAAAAAGTATTATCATCATTTATTAGTAAATACGGAAGAGGGAAATGAAGCACTTTCATATTTATTAAACCGTGGTATTACGAAAGAGATGATTGAGAAGTTTGAAATTGGTTATGCATCACCTGCTTGGGATGCAGCGACGAAAATTTTACAAAAAAGAGGTTTATCGCTGTCTAGTATGGAACAAGCTGGCCTTCTAATAAGAAGTGAGAAGGATGGTAGTCATTACGATCGCTTCCGTGGAAGAGTTATGTTCCCGATCTATACGTTACAAGGTAAGGTGATAGCGTTTAGTGGAAGGGCGTTAGGAGATGACACTCCAAAATATTTAAATAGCCCGGAAACGCCAATTTTTCACAAAAGTAAATTGTTGTATAACTTCCACCAAGCAAGACCGTTTATTAGAAAGCGTGGGCAAGTGGTTCTTTTTGAAGGATATGCCGATGTACTAGCTGCGGTAAAAAGTGGCGTGGAAGAAGCCGTTGCGACAATGGGAACGGCTTTAACTGAAGAACAAGCAAAACTTCTGCGACGTAACGTTGAAACTGTTGTTCTTTGCTATGATGGTGATAAAGCAGGGCGAGAAGCGACGATGAAAGCAGGGCAATTATTGCTAAAAGTTGGTTGCCAAGTGAAAGTCACATCCTTGCCAGATAAGCTTGATCCTGATGAATATGTGCAACAATATGGGACTACCGCTTTTGAAAATCTTGTGAAATCAAGTGTGAGTTTTGTTGGTTTTAAAATAAATTATTTGCGTTTAGGGAAAAATTTGCAAGATGAGTCTGGCAAAGAAGAATATGTGAAAAGTGTTTTAAAAGAGTTATCGTTGTTACAAGATGCGATGCAGGCAGAGTCATATTTGAAGTCATTATCGCAAGAATTTTCGTATTCAATGGAAACACTTTTGAATCAATTGCACCAATATCGCAAAGAACAAAAGGTACAGCAAAAACAAATAAAGCAGGTTGCTAAACCGTCTCAAGTCGTTCAAACAAAACCGAAGTTAACAGGTTTTGAAAGAGCGGAAAGAGAAATTATTTACCATATGTTGCAAAGTGCAGAAGTAGCTGTTCGTATGGAATCCCATATAGAAGATTTTCATACAGAAGAACATAAAGGGATTTTATATGAACTATACGCATATTATGAAAAGGGAAATGAACCTTCAGTCGGAACATTTTTAAGTTGGCTCTCTGATGAAAAGTTGAAAAATATTATCACTGATATTTCGACGGATGAATTTATTAATCCAGAATACACAGAAGAAGTGTTGCAAGGCCATTTGGAGACGCTTAGACGCCATCAGGAAAAACTTGAAAAGATGGAGATCATCTTTAAAGTGAAACAAATGGAAAAAACAGATCCTGTAGAGGCTGCTAAATATTATGTAGCATATTTACAAAATCAAAAAGCGAGAAAATAGCTTTTTTGATAAAGTTTTAGTATAATGAATGTTTGTATCTCGCGTAAGGAGGGGAACAGATGGCTGACAAACCAGCTCGTTCTAAACAAATTGAAACTGAAATGACCCTTGAGCAAGTGAAAGAGCAACTCACTGAGCTCGGAAAAAAACGTGGCGTTCTTACATATGAAGAGATTGCAGAACGCATGAATGGATTTGAAATTGAATCCGATCAAATGGATGAATACTATGAATATTTAGGTGAACAAGGCATTGACTTAGTTGGTGATAATGACAACGAAGAAGGCCCTAATAATCGCCAAATTACAAAAACAGAAGAAGAGTTTGACCTCAATGATTTAAGTGTACCACCTGGGGTTAAAATCAACGATCCTGTTCGTATGTATTTAAAAGAAATTGGTCGTGTAGACTTACTATCTGCAGAAGAAGAAATTCGACTTGCAACGCGTATTGAAGAAGGCGATGAAGAAGCGAAACGTCGTCTTGCAGAAGCAAACTTACGTCTTGTAGTAAGTATTGCAAAGCGCTACGTAGGCCGTGGTATGCTTTTCTTAGACTTAATTCAAGAAGGTAATATGGGTCTAATTAAAGCTGTTGAAAAGTTCGATTATCGTAAAGGTTTCAAATTTAGTACGTATGCAACTTGGTGGATTCGCCAAGCTATTACACGTGCCATTGCAGACCAAGCGCGAACAATTCGTATTCCAGTTCATATGGTTGAAACGATTAATAAGTTAATTCGTGTACAACGTCAATTATTACAAGATTTAGGTCGCGAACCGTCTCCTGAAGAGATTGGTGAAGAAATGGATCTTGCTCCAGAAAAAGTACGTGAAATCTTAAAAATTGCACAGGAGCCAGTTTCTCTTGAAACACCAATTGGTGAAGAAGATGACTCCCATTTAGGTGACTTTATTGAAGACCAAGAAGCAACATCGCCTGCGGACCATGCAGCCTATGAATTGCTAAAAGAACAATTAGAAGATGTGTTAGATACACTAACAGATCGTGAAGAAAATGTTCTGCGTCTTCGTTTCGGTTTAGATGATGGACGAACTCGTACGCTTGAAGAAGTTGGGAAAGTATTCGGCGTAACGAGAGAGCGTATCCGTCAAATTGAAGCAAAAGCACTTCGCAAATTAAGACATCCAAGTCGTAGTAAGCGTCTTAAGGATTTCTTAGAATAGGTTATTTTTTAAGTTTACTTCACCTTTGTGAAGTAAACTTTTTTATTTTGTTAATTTTTGTTAAAATTTAGCTATCGGCAACGATTACAATTTCTTGTAATTTATTTTACAGAATTGTCTTTTGATTTGCAAATGCTCATTTTTCGATTTTTCGATTAATTTTGTTTATTCTATACAAAAATATATGTAGAAAAGCGAAAAATATGATGAGAAACGTTAATAATTATCGAAATAATAAGCTATATGACAATAAAAAACAATAAACTGAATTTATGGAATATTTTTAACAAGTAGTAGTTTACTCTTTTCTGATAGAGCGTTTTCAAGTACAATGGAAATGACTGAATCATCTAACTATTTAGGGGTATAGAGGGGGGAGAAGAGATATGAAACGTAATCCGCTGATTCCGTTCGCTCTTATTGCAGCACTAGGTATTATCGTTATGTTTGTATTTTCATTTCAGGGGCTAAATAAATCTAAAGAGTTAGCTGATGCAAAAAATGGCGGGAAGCCAGCACAAACAGCATCAAAACCAGAGGATATTGTGAAGCAAAGCTGTACGAGCTGCCACGGTGATCAGTTACAAGGGGCGGTAGGACCTAACTTACAAAAAATTGGTGGGAAACTTTCAAAGGATGAAATTAAAGAAATTCTTTCGAAAGGAAAGGGCAATATGCCTGCCAATATAGTTCCAGCTGATCAAGCCACTAAAGTAGCTGATTGGTTATCGAAGAAAAAATAAAGTCCCGTATGACAAGCCTTTTGCTTATGCAAAGGGCTTGTTTTTCTATATTTTCTAAAATACGATGAATGATATAGAAGTGAATTGTTGTTATGGGCTTGCAACAACTACTATAAATTCATTATCATGGAGACAGACTGACAAGAGAAGGAGTAATGGAAATACATGAATGAAGTAAAGCTTTCAAAACGATTAGAAGAAGTTGTGCGTGAAATACCAGTAGGATCTACAGTTGCTGATATTGGATCGGATCATGCGTATTTACCGTGTTATACAATTATAAATAATATTGCTACAAAAGCAGTTGCAGGAGAAGTTGTAGATGGACCATTTCGTTCTGCACAAGCAACTGTAGCTGAAAGTGGCTTACAAGATAAAGTAGATGTACGTAAAGGGAATGGATTAGCTGTTATCGCGCCAGGAGAAGTAGATGTTATTACGGTTGCTGGAATGGGCGGAGCGTTAATTCGTGACATTTTAGAAAGTGGTAAAGAAAAATTAGAAGGTGTAACACGTTTAATTTTACAGCCGAATATTGCAGCACATCATATTCGTGAATGGTTTGTTGAAAATGGTTGGGAGCTTATCCATGAAAAAATCGTAAAAGAAGATGGGAAAATTTACGAGATTTTAGTAGGAGAGCGAGGAAATGTCGAAGCACCTTACTCGGAAAATAAACAAGCGGGGTTGTTTATGGGGCCATTTCTAATAAAAGAGAAAAATGAAGCTTTTGGTGAGAAATGGGAAGGGGAATTGAAAAACTTCCAAAATATTTTAAAACAGTTAGAACGTGCGGCTAATTCTGAAGAAACAAAAGCGAAACGTGCAGAAGTAGAAGCGAAAATGAAAATGATAGGGGAGATTTTATCATGAGTAAAATTCCAAACGGCCATGAAATTATTTCTTTATTTGAAAGTATGTATCCGAAGCATTTGGCGATGGAAGGAGATAAAATTGGTCTGCAGATTGGAGCGCTTAATAAATCTGTACAACACGTATTGATTGCGTTAGATGTAACGAAGGAAGTTGTGGAGGAAGCGATTCAATTAGGAGCGAATGTCATTATCGCGCATCATCCTTTAATTTTTAATCCGTTAAAAGCGATTCATACAGATAAAGCGTACGGAAGAATTATTGAAACGTGTATTAAAAATGATATTGCCATTTATGCAGCGCATACAAATGTGGATGTTGCCAAGGGCGGAGTAAATGATTTACTTGCTGAGGCGTTAGGGTTGCAAAATACAGAAGTTCTAGCACCAACATATGCGGAAGAAATGAAAAAAGTTGTTGTGTTTGTGCCAGTAACTCATGCAGAAGAAGTACGAAAAGCATTAGGAGACGCAGGTGCTGGTCATATCGGCAATTATAGCCACTGTACGTTTAGTAGCGAGGGTACAGGTACGTTTGTACCTCAAGAGGGGACAAATCCTTATGTAGGGGAAACTGGACAGTTAGAGCGCGTAGAAGAAGTGCGAATCGAAACGATTATTCCAGTTTCACTACAACGAAAAGTGATTAAAGCGATGGTAACGGCACATCCATATGAAGAAGTAGCGTATGATGTGTATCCACTTGATAACAAAGGCGAAACATTAGGGCTTGGGAAAATAGGATACTTAAAAGAAGAAATGACACTTGGACAGTTTGCAGAACATGTAAAGCAATCATTAGATGTAAAGGGTGCACGAGTTGTTGGGAAATTAGATGATAAAGTGCGCAAAGTAGCTGTACTTGGTGGTGATGGTAACAAATACATCAATCAAGCTAAATTTAAAGGAGCGGATGTATATGTAACAGGTGACATGTATTATCATGTTGCTCATGATGCGATGATGCTCGGTTTAAATATAGTTGACCCAGGACATAACGTTGAAAAAGTAATGAAGCAAGGTGTGCGAAAGCAATTACAAGAAAAAGTGGATGCAAAGAAACTCAATGTACACATTCATGCTTCGCAATTACATACAGATCCATTTACATTTGTATAAGAAAAATAAAAACCGTTGCTCATATAGGCAACGGTTTTTATTATTGTTCTTTTTTCACTTTTACACGAGGTAATATTTTTTGTAACGGTACTTTTCGAACTCTCTCCCATGTAGCGGGATTCATTGGGTCATATTGATCTAAGAAAGCGATAACTTCTTTTGTAATTGGAGTTGGAGTAGAAGCGCCTGCTGTAACAGCTACGTTTTCTACACCTTGTAGCCACTCTAATTGGATTTCGCTTACATCAGCAACTCGATATGCTTTTGTACCTGCGATTTCTTGTGATACTTGTGCTAAGCGATTTGAATTGTTACTTTTCGGATCACCAACAACAATTGTTAAGTCTGCAACATCAGCTTGTTTAGCGACAGCTTCTTGGCGAACTTGGGTTGCTAAACAAATTTCTTTATGGAATTCTGCTGTTGGGAATTTTTTTTGAATGTCCTCCATCAAATGTTGAACATCCCATTGACTCATTGTTGTTTGATTCGTTACTAAAATTTTATCTGTTGGGATTTCTAATGTTTTTAAATCATCGGCTCTTTCGATAAGGTGAACGATGTCAGGTGCAATACCGACTGCGCCTTCTGGCTCTGGATGATTTTTTTTACCGATATAAATGACATGATACCCTTCCGCTTTCTTAGCTTCGATAAGGTCATGCGTCTTGGTAACATCTGGACAAGTGGCATCGATTGTTGTTAAACCTTTTTCTTTTGCACGTTGTTTAACTTCTGGAGAAACACCGTGTGCAGTGAAAATAACAGTACCAGAATCAATTTTATCTAAAATTTCTAAGCGACTTGGACCGTCTAATGTGATGATTCCATCTTCTTCAAAAGCGTCTGTAACATGTTTATTGTGAACAATCATACCTAAAATATAAATGGGTCTCGGCAATGATTTATCTAATGCGGCGTTACGTGCAATTACCATTGCATCGACAACACCGTAGCAATAACCACGAGGGGAAATTTTAACAATTTTCATATGAGTAATCCTCTCCTTCTAAACAAGGGATACTTTTGTGCATAGTCTTTTACATTATAAAGGAGGAGTGGATAGAAAACAAAGGATTGTTACACATATAGTTTTGGTTTTGTTGCTGTTTGTTGAACTGGTTCTTTCGGTAACTCTTTTTCTATTACAGGTTCAATCACTATTTTCTTTCGTTTTCGTTTCTTTTTTTGAGGTGTAGGAGGCGGACTTTTTACCTCAACTGGCTCTGTTACATTTTCCGTTTGATTTTCTTCCGTACTTTTTCCAGAGGTGAGGATTTTAACAATGCTTGGTAGACTACGCATAATAGGACCGTACTGTTCGACGACAGGACCTACAGATTGAACGACTTGGGATACTTTTTCGATGTTATTTATCATATTAGTTGGATTCGAAATTAAATTCGAAAAAAAACTGCCGATGCCACTGCTTGCTGCAGCTGTAGTTGCTGCCCCGCCGCGCGTTTCATTTGATTCATACATTTGAGGCGGTATCATTTGCTCAGGATGTTGCTGCATGTATGGTTGATATTGTGGATGTTGCTGAGGATATTGTTGCTGGTATTGCTGCTGATATTGCTGTTGATATTGCTGCGGCGGTGGTTGCTGATGCATCATCGGTGGGCCTTCCATTTGTCGGTAAGGCGGAACCATTTGCATAAAAGGCTCGGTTGGATCGTGTTTTTTAAAAAGCTTAGCAAGAAAACCTTTCTTTTTTTGCGCCATTGGTGGTAGTTGTGGAATGGGATATGGTGTATAAGGTTGTTGTCCTTGATTCGGATACATTTGCCTTGTAGGGGATTTCGGAAACATGTGAGAAATCCTCCTTTCTTCAGTTAGGTATATACACATACAATATGCAATAAAAGGGAAGAAGGTTAGTTTTTGAAGTGAAAACCTAAACTAAAGATGGATTTTACTTGTAGATTTCGATATAATGTAGACTTGACTGATTTGTGCGCGCAGTAGAAATTTTAGAAAGAAGGTGTAACTTATGACACAAAAAACTTTTACACAGTATGATTTTAAACCATTTTTAATAGATGCAGTTCGTGAACTACGCTTTACAGAGCCGACAGGAATTCAGCAGAAAATTTTCCCGGTCGTGAAAAAAGGTGTAAGTGTAATTGGGCAATCCCAAACAGGTTCTGGGAAAACACATGCATACTTACTTCCTACATTAAACAGAATTAATGCAAGCCGTGAAGAAGTACAACTTGTTATTACAGCACCTACTCGTGAGTTAGCACAACAAATTTACGAAGAGATTGTGAAATTAACAAAATTCTGTGCGGAAGATCAAATGATTACAGCGCGTTGTTTAATTGGTGGAACTGATAAACAACGTTCAATTGAAAAATTGAAAAAACAACCTCATATCGTAGTTGGGACACCTGGGCGTATTAAAGACTTAGTTGAAGAACAAGCATTATTTGTTCATAAAGCAAATACGATTATTGTCGATGAAGCAGACTTAATGCTTGATATGGGATTTATTCATGATGTAGATAAAATTGCAGCACGTATGCCTAAAAACTTGCAAATGCTAGTTTTCTCTGCAACAATTCCTCAAAAACTAAAACCGTTTCTGAAGAAATATATGGAGAATCCAGAGCATATTCATATCAATCCAAAACAAGTTGCAGCTGGAAACATTGAACACTATTTAGTGCCTTCTAAACATCGTAATAAAATTGATTTAGTGAATAAAATGCTACTTCAATTTAAACCGTATTTAGCAGTTGTTTTCACGAATACGAAAAAGATGGCGGATCAAGTTGCTGATGGATTAATGGAACGCGGCTTAAAAGTTGGACGAATTCACGGGGATTTATCACCACGTGATCGTAAAAAAATGATGAAACAAATTCGTGACCTTGAATTCCAATATATTGTTGCGACTGATTTAGCAGCACGTGGTATTGATATTGAAGGGATTAGCCATGTTATTAACTATGAGCTACCATCAGATTTAGATTTCTTCGTTCACCGCGTTGGAAGAACAGCACGTGCGGGGCATTCTGGTATTGCAGTGACGATTTATGATCCAGCAAACGAAGAAGCGTTAGATAGCTTAGAAAAACAACGTCATATCGAGTTTAAACATGTAGATTTACGTGGAGATGAGTGGGCGGATTTAGGTGAGCGTCGTCGTCGTAAGAGCCGTAAAAAACCAAATGACGAACTTGATGTTATGGCAACAAAAGTTATTAAAAAACCGAAAAAAGTAAAACCAAACTATAAACGTAAACTTGCAACAGAACGTGACAAAGTGAAGAGAAAATATAGCAATAAAAAAAGATAAGGGGTTTCCCTTATCTTTTTTTAATCCCGCTAATTTAAATGAAAAGTATAGTCTGTTTAAATAGTCAAATAAATTTGTGTAGTGCGTCTTTTGTGAACAAACAATTCACTACATATTTCTACAAATTATGCTATCATTATATCTATTGTATATTGAAGAGGTGATTGTATGTTAAAGATTGGATCTCATGTTTCCATGAGTGGTAAGAAAATGTTATTAGCAGCAAGTGAAGAGGCTGTTTCATATGGTGCAACGACGTTTATGATTTATACAGGTGCACCGCAAAATACACGAAGAAAACCAATTGAAGAATTGAACATAGAAGCAGGAAGAAAACATATGGAGCTGAATGGAATTGAGGAGATTATCGTCCATGCACCGTATATTATTAATGTTGGGAATACGACAAAGCCAGAAACATTCCAATTAGGTGTAGACTTCCTTCGTATGGAAATTGAAAGAACATCGGCATTAGGTGTGGCGAAACAAATTGTTCTTCACCCAGGAGCGCACGTTGGTGCTGGAGCAGATGCTGGTATTCAACAAATTATTAAAGGGCTTAATGAAGTATTAACGCCAGAACAGACGGTTAACATTGCATTAGAGACGATGGCAGGAAAAGGAACAGAATGCGGTCGTAGCTTTGAAGAAATTGCAAAGATTATTGATGGTGTAAAATATAATGAAAAGCTATCTGTATGCTTTGATACGTGCCATACGCACGATGCAGGATATGATATTGTAAATGACTTTGACGGCGTGTTAAACGAATTTGATAAGATCGTTGGTATAGATCGTTTACAAGTACTTCATATTAACGATAGTAAAAATGTACGCGGAGCAGGAAAAGACCGTCATGAAAATATTGGATTTGGTCACATTGGGTATAAAGCATTGCATCACATTGTACATCATCCACAGTTAATGCATGTACCAAAAATTCTTGAAACACCGTATGTAGGGGAAGATAAAAAAGATAAGAAACCACCATACAAATTGGAAATCGAAATGCTGAAAAACGGTAATTTTGATGAAGGGATTCTTGAAAAAATTAAAGCACAATAAGGAGGGGAAATCCCCTCCTTATTTTAGTAGTTGCTGAAATAATGTATTTACTTGTTGGGCAGTGGCAGGGGAAGTTACTCTTGCGATCTGTTTTAAGAGCTCTAGTCGCTCGTTGTTATCGTAAATATTAATATTTTTACCTTTCATAAGTAAAACGATTTGGTCAGCTTGTGCAGTCGTAATAGAAACTTCATATTCTTTGCTATATTTTAATAACTCTTTTGTAGAAATATGATTTAATTTTTTATTAACAATTTGTTTTATGAGGTTCATCTTGTTATCCTCCTTCACGCGTTCTTCTATCGAAATATATGAGCATATAGCTTGTACATATTCGTATGGAGTTTCTTTTTTCATGAGGAAAAGAAGCGTATGTTATAATATAAGGACAAAACTACAGAAAAAGAGTAAAGGGAGGACCTATGGAGCAAAAGCAACATCGAAAAGAAAGTGTTATTCATCTCATTTATCGTTTAGTTATGATTATTTTTGGAGCAGCATGCGCGGCGGTAGCGATTGAACTATTTTTAATGCCAAATAAAATTATTGATGGTGGAATTATTGGTATTTCTCTTATATTAGATTATCTTACTCCTAACATTTGGTGGTTAAGTTTTTCTACTTTAGTCGTTGTTCTCAATATCCCATTTATGTATTCGGGTTATAAGCAAATTGGAAAAACATTTATGTTATCTTCGACATTTGGTATTGTAGCGTTAGCTTTCATTGAGTCAACGTTACATGCGGTGCCACCATTTACAACAGAACCTATTTTAGCGACAGTGTTTGGTGGGCTTATTTTAGGTCTTGGTGTAGGACTTGTAATTCGTCATGGTGGGTCGTTAGATGGAACTGAAATTATGGGGATTTTATTAACGAAGAAATTACCGTTCTCTGTTGGTGAATTCGTAATGTTTGTGAACTTATTTATTTTTGCATGGGCAGCATTTGTGTTTGGTGTGGAACAAGCGATGTATTCTGTTATGACCTACTATATTGCATTTAAAACGATCGATACAGTAATTCAAGGGCTAGATGAAACGAAGGCGGTTTTAATTGTATCTGATCAATACGAGGAAGTATCAAACGCGATTTTGCATCGTCTTGGCCGTGGAACTACAAAGCTGGTAGCAAAAGGTGGTTACACGGATAAAGAAAAAGAAGTTATTTATGCAGTTGTAACGCGTCTAGAAGTGACGAAGTTAAAATCAATTGTGCATGAAATTGATGAAAATGCGTTTGTGACGATTATGAACACGCAAGAGACAAATGGTGGTAAGTTTAAATCGGCTATTCACTAAAAATTTATAGGAATATTTTTCGAAAGCAGAGAATTTTTCTCTGCTTTTTGTTATAATAGTAAGGTTTCTTGAAAAAATAGATATATTTTAGGCAGATTGGTTTACAACTATAATAAGCTGTACTATAATTCAAATAGATATAAATCGGAATCATTCTGAATTAAAATAGGTGAGATGCTATGAATAATATATTAGAGATTGAAGGTTTAACATTCCGATACGAAGATCGGAATGTGTTAGAAAATATTAATTTGCAAGTTCCGAAGGGAGCTTTTTTAGGTTTAGTGGGACCGAATGGTTCAGGTAAATCAACTTTACTTAAGTGTTTATTAGGCGTTTTAAAGCCAAAAGAAGGAAGCATTCGCGTGTTTGGCGTTGATAGTAAGAAGTTTAAGGAATGGAACAAAGTTGGTTATGTATCCCAAAAGGCAAATAGTTTCAATTCTGGTTTTCCAGCAACTGTTTCTGAAGTTGTGTCAATGGGACTTGTTTCGAAAAAAGGGCTTTTTCGCTTTTTCACAAAAGAAGATAAGAAAAAGGTAGAAAAAGCAATTGCTGATGTAGGGATGAGTGAGTTTCAAGGTCGTAACATTGGAGAGCTTTCTGGTGGACAGCAACAGCGTGTATTTATTGCTCGTGCGCTCGTTAGTGATCCTGAATTGCTTATTTTAGACGAGCCTACTGTTGGAATTGATGTAAAAAATGTGGAAAGTTTTTACGAAATATTAGAGGATTTAAACAAAAGGTTGGGAATCACATTAATTCTTGTTACTCATGATATGGGAGCTGTTACCGAAAAAGTAACACATGTTGCATGCCTAAACCAACATCTACATTTCCATGGAAATGTAGAGAAGTTCCGAGAGTTAGAAGATGCAGAAATGTCCGTCTTATATGGACATCATGTTCATCGTTTAGAACACGAACATGAGCATCACGGGAGGATATAATGATACAAGATTTTTTACAATATGACTTTTTACGTAATTCTTTATACGCAGGTATTTTAATTGGACTTGTTGCACCGCTAATTGGTGTGTTTGTTGTTATTCGTCGTTTATCTCTTATTGCGGATGCATTAAGTCACGTGACGTTATCAGGTATTGCAGCAAGTTTATTACTTGAAAAAACCATTTTTACAGGTGGATTTTTAAACCCCTTATATATGGGGATGATTTTTTCAATTGGTGGAGCGCTACTAATCGAAAAGTTAAGAACTGTATATAAGCACTATCAAGAATTAGCAATTCCGATTATCCTTTCGGCAGGGATGGGAGTTGGAGTTATTTTCATTTCACTTGCAAATGGATTTAACACAGACTTATTTAGTTATTTATTTGGTAGTGTTAGTGCTGTAACAAGTACGGATTTAATTATTATTGGGATTGTAGCAATTGTTGTTGTTGCGACAATTATTTTATTATATAAAGAGCTGTTTCTACTATCATTTGATGAGGAATACGCAGTATCAACTGGTTTAAGAGCGAAATGGATTCACTTTATTTTCATTATATTAGTTGCTCTTGTCATTGCAGTATCAATGCGTGTAGTAGGGGTTCTTCTCGTATCATCATTAATGACGTTGCCAGTTGCAGCGAGTATTCGTATTGCTAAAGGATTTAAACAAACAATTTTCTTTTCCATTTTATTTGGTGAAATTGCAGTTATTGGTGGAATGTTTGCTTCGTATCAACTTGATTTAGCGCCAGGTGGTACAATTGTTATGATAGCAGTTCTTATTTTAATCGGTGCGATTTTATGGAAGAAGAAAAAAACTGCATAAAGTAGGGATAGGTATGAATCTAACGGAAGCTTTACGCCTAATGAAAGAAAAAGGATACAAACATACTGGAAAAAGAGAAGAGATGCTCAGATTATTTGCAGCACATAATCGTTATTTAACTGCGAAAGACGTTTTAGAGCATATGAAAGACGACTATCCAGGGCTTAGTTTTGATACGATTTATCGTAACTTAACAGTTTTTGCTGAGATTGGTGTTTTAGAACAAACGGAATTAAATGGTGAAAAACATTTTCGTTTTACTTGTTCTATTATGGAACATCATCATCATTTTATTTGTTTGGATTGTGGGGGGACGAAAGAGATTACTTCCTGCCCAATGGATTTTATGAATAAAGATTTTACTGGTTATGAAGTAACGGGTCATAAGTTTGAAATATATGGTCGTTGTCCAAAATGTGCAAAGTAAAAGCTCGTCGGTTATATAACTGACGAGCTTTTTTACGTAGAAAAGAAGGTTGCTCACAAATATTGTGGCAACCTTCTTTTTATTGTTCTTGTGTCTCTTTTTCTTTTTCTCGTTCAGCAGCCATTTCAGCAGCAATTACGTCGATTTCTTTTTTCAGTTCTTCTACCATTGTTTCTTCTGGTACTTTACGAACGACTTGCCCTTTACGGAATAATAATCCCTCTCCACGTGCACCAGCAATACCGATATCAGCTTCACGAGCTTCACCAGGGCCATTTACAGCGCAACCAAGTACTGCAACTTTAATTGGTACTTGAAGTGTAGAGATGTATTCTTCCACTTCGTTAGCGATGCTAATTAAATCGATTTCAATACGACCACAAGTTGGACAAGAGATAAGTGTCGCTGCGTTAGACGCAAGACCGAATGATTTTAATAATTCACGAGCAACTTTTACTTCTTCAACTGGATCAGCACTTAATGAAATACGTAGTGTATTTCCGATGCCTTTACTTAAGATTGCTCCAAGACCAGCGGCACTTTTTACAGTTCCAGCAAACAATGTTCCAGATTCTGTAATACCTAAATGTAATGGGTAATCAAAAGCGCGAGCAGCTTTCTCGTATGCTTCGATTGCTAAGTTAACATCAGAGGCTTTCATAGATACGATAATATCGTGGAAATCTAAGTCCTCTAAAATTTTAATATGATGTAGCGCGCTCTCAACCATACCATCTGCAGTTGGGTACCCGTACTTTTCTAAAATGTGACGCTCTAATGAACCGGCGTTTACACCAATACGGATTGGAATACCGCGCTCTTTTGCTGCATTTACAACAGCTTCTACTTTATGGCGACGACCAATATTACCTGGATTGATACGTACTTTATCAATGCCACCTTCAATTGCTTTTAAAGCAAGGCGATAATCAAAATGAATATCAGCAACAAGTGGAATGTTGATTTGTTTTTTTATATCAGCAATAGCATCTGCTGCGCGTTCATCTGGAACGGCAACGCGGACGACTTGACAGCCGGCTTCTTCTAAACGCTTGATTTCAGCAACTGTTGCTTCAACATCATGTGTTTTTGTTGTTGTCATACTTTGTATAATTAATTCATTATTACCGCCGATTGTTAAATTACCGACTTTAACTGGACGTGTTTTTGTACGATGAGTCATTTCATTCACGAATAGATCGCTCTCCTTATAAAAGAAGTTTCTTATTTAGTCCCTCATATCAATGATAGTATACGTGATATAGGGCTATAGAAACCGAAGTGCTCGGTTTCACTTTTACTATTGTATCAGCGCCTTTATGTAATTGACAAGGATTAAGTGATAGCTTATTGATATAACGGGAATTTATAAGACTTTCCAATTTGGATTTTTGTAGCAGATGTACTTTTGTTTAATAGTTTAAAGTCGTCAATGACTTTTTCTATGGAAGGAATTTTTTTCTTGTTAATTTGTTCTGTAATAGAAAGAACTGTCTCACCAGTTTTTACTTCAATTGTTTTATAAGATGTATCCGTTTCTTTTTCTGTTTTATTCTCTTTATTTTGTTGGCTGTCTGCGTTCTCTTTTTTAATCGTTTGGGCAGAGGTTGTTTTTTTATATGAACTTAACATCGGTAAAGTACCGATTTTTATATCGTAATAAAATACATAACCGAGAACAAGCACGAATAGGAATATACCTAACCTCTTCATATTCTTCACTCCTTTGCTAGGAATATATGCTTGTCCAAAAAAAAAATGCCTATTTAGGCATTTTTTTATTTTTCTTTCGGTTGGGGTACCTCTTTAATCGTTAAGTATAGAACGATTAAAACAACAGCGATATAAATGAATGTTGCCCCAGGTACGACGATTTTGAATAAATCCATAATCATGAAGAAAATGGTTGGGATTGTGTAGCTGTATGCAGTTAGTGTCCAAACTTGTTTATAGGATAGTTTACGTTGACCGCTCATAGCAGAACCGATGAACGCAAGTAAGGTCACGCCTACAAAAGTGATGAATAATTGGAATAGGTACACTAAGAATCCGATAACGAATAATAAAATTGGATAAATATTATCGAATAAAGAAATAAATTCTTGTAGATCTTTTTTCTCAAGAGATGCACCTAACAAATCGTTATAAGAATACGTTTGTGTTTGACCATTTCCCATAGAGACTACTTTATCTTTTAAAACAAATAAACCTGTTTTATTTTGATATTTTTCTAGGTCTGTTGAATTTGGATCAAATACGAAAAGTGCATTTCCTTCTTCTTTTTCAATGGGTTGATCAATATCGGCTTTTAGTTCGCCATTTTCAATCTTAAAGTCAGGTAAATCTTTATCGATGACTTGATTTACCATGCCTACACCATCTTGGATAAAACTACCGTACAAAAAAGTTCTTGGAATAGTAGTAATTAAGCAAAGTAGCATAATATACAAAATGGTTTTACCGATTTTTTGAAAACGGAATAGCGCCATATCTTTAGGCGAGTATATGCTTTTTACGAATTGGGTAAATATGGACATAGATTCACTTCCTTTATGTATGTATAAAATCATTGTAACGTAGGAATCTAGAGAATCTCAAGATATATTATATTTACATATAGTGGAGATAACTAAATTTCTTTTTATTAACTTTCTTCTTTTAAATAAGAAAAATACAATTGACACTTTTCTTTTCTATATGGTAAATTTATCTTACCTTTCTTAAAGGGCATATCCGATAGGAATTCCTTTATTTGATATGTTGTTACATACATAATTATGGACCCTTAGCTCAGCTGGTTAGAGCAGACGGCTCATAACCGTCCGGTCGTAGGTTCGAGTCCTACAGGGTCCATATCCATTTCGCATGTTTATTATGTTAGCAGGAAGCTTCCTTGTAGAAGGAAGCTTTTTTTACGGAATATATGAGCATTTTAATTGAAAAGAAGTGGGAATTTTGCTACTTTAATGATAGCAAGACAATGTGATTTATTTGTTTGCACCCTATGGCAATTAGGGTAGAATGAAGTTGTATGTCACTAAGTGGCAATACATAAACTGGGAGGAATATAACAATGGCAAAACACGAATTACCAAATTTACCTTATGCGTATGATGCTTTAGAGCCTCACTTTGACAAAGAAACAATGAACATCCATCATACAAAACATCACAATACGTATATTACAAACTTAAACGCTGCTTTAGAAGGTCATGCAGAATTAGCTGACAAAAGCGTAGAAGAATTAGTTGCAAACTTAAACGAAGTACCAGAAGCGATCCGTACAGCAGTACGTAACAATGGTGGCGGACACGCTAACCATACATTCTTCTGGACAATCTTATCTCCAAACGGCGGAGGACAACCTGTAGGTGAACTTGCAACTGCAATTGAAGCGAAATTCGGTAGCTTCGATGCATTCAAAGAAGAATTCGCAAAAGCTGGCGCAACTCGCTTCGGTTCTGGTTGGGCTTGGTTAGTAGTAAACAATGGTGAGTTAGAAGTAACAAGCACTCCAAACCAAGATTCTCCTTTAACTGAAGGTAAAACTCCAGTTATCGGTTTAGATGTTTGGGAGCACGCTTACTACTTAAACTACCAAAACCGTCGTCCAGACTACATCGGCGCATTTTGGAACGTTGTAGATTGGAACGCTGCTGAAAAACGTTACCAAGAAGCAAAATAATCGTAATAAATATAGAAAAAAGCTAGGGGAGAGCCCCTAGCTTTTTTCTATGCTTTCCTTTTACATAATTGGGCTTGTCTTTGGAAGACTAGAACATGAAGTAAAGGAGAGTTGTGTATGAAGTGGAAACATATAATTGGTGACGTTGAAGTGAATCGGGATTTAGTGTTATTGCTCCTTATAGGAGGTTTATACACGCTCGCAATTTCTTTATCGAATACGTTTGTAAATATTTATTTATGGAAGCAAACACAAAATTATGTGAATCTTGGCTTGTATAATTTGGCCAGCGTTGTATTACAGCCTCTCACATTTCTTGTAGGGGGGAAATTAGCGAAACGTATCGATCGCTCGATTTTATTACGAATAGGAGTAGGAACGCTCGCAATTTTTTTTATCGTTGTTTTAGTGGCTGGAAAAAGTGCTTCTCAGTATATTTTATTAATGGGGGCTCTTTTAGGAGTAGGATACGGTTTTTACTGGTTGGCTTTTAACTTATTGACATTTGAAATTACAGAACCAGAAACAAGAGATTTCTTTAATGGATTTCTTGGACTTCTTACATCTTTCTCTGGGATGATTGGACCAATAGCAGCAGGATACACAATTTCACGCATGGAGAAATGGAGTGGTTATACTGTTATATTCTTTCTTTCATTAGTTTTATTTGCAATTGCTGTCGTCTTAAGTTTCTTTTTATCTAAAAGAGAATGTGAAGGGCGTTATGAAATTGTGCAAGTATTGAAAGAACGAAGAGTTGATAAAAATTGGGGAAAGATTACACGAGCTCATTTTGTCCAAGGATTGAGAGAAGGAACGTTTATTTTTGTCATTTCAGTATATGTGTATTTAGCAACTAATAGTGAGTTCGCATTAGGGAAATATAGTTTAGTGAACTCTGCTGTATCCTTTGTATGTTATTACTTGGTCGCTCGCATGTTAAAGAAAGAGTGGCGAAAAAAAGCAATTTTACTTGGGGGCATTATTTTATATGCTGTCGTCTTTTTAGTTATTTTCAATGTTACATACACGAAATTACTTATTTATGCGGCATGTATTGCGGTTGCATATCCTATTTTACTTGTTCCATACGGGTCAATGACATATGACGTAATTGGTAGAGCTAAAAATGCGAGAGAATGGCGTGTGGAATATGTCGTTGTCCGGGAGTTATGGTTAAATGCCGGAAGAATCTGTTCCATTTTAAGTTTTTTATGTGCTGTACTATTCTTTCCACCTGAAAAAAGTTTACCTTACTTATTATGTATTTTAGGTGCTGGACATTTTCTTATTTATTTTGCAGTTAAAAATGTCAAATATGATGGGGAAAATGCAGATAAAACAAGTGTTGTAACGCAAGGAACTACGCAGAATCAAACTGAACCAGAAGGTTAACTTCTCGTTTGTTTTATGCTAGAATAGAAAAAGATGTAAAACAGCAGTGAGGACACCTGTATGAAGGTGTCCCTTTCACATTACATAGCTGTTGGTAGAGGGGGTTTGTATGAGCAAGAAGCAGAAGCAAAATAAGAAAAAGACCCACGTTCCTTTTCGGTTAAACGTGCTGTTTTTCTGCGTGTTTTTAATGTTCTCCGCGGTTATTGTAAGGCTCGGATATGTACAAATTGTTCGCGGTGAAGAATATAAGAATGAAGTGGAGAAGAAAGAAAACTCAACGATAAGTAATCCTGTACCGCGTGGGAAAATATTTGACCGTTATGGGCGACCTGTAGTAGATAATGCAGCCATTCGTACTATTACATTTACAAAAATGAAAGGATCAACGGCAGAGGATCGCTTAGAAACAGCGAAAAAGCTAGCAGATTTGATTGAAGTACCGACAGATAAATTAACAGATCGCGATAAAAAAGATTATTGGCTTGCTATGCATAAAGAGGAAGCTAAAGAAAAAATTACGAATAAAGATCGTCAAGAGTTTAAAGATAAAAAAATTGATGATAAAGAATTAGACGAGCGTCAGCGAAGTCGTGTAACAGAAGAAGAGATTAATCAATTATCCGCAAAAGATCTAGAAATATTAGCGATTAAAAGTAAGATGGACGGCGGATATGCAATGACACCTCAAGTTATTAAAAAGGATGCTACAGAAAAGGAATATTCGATTATTAGTGAAAACCTAGCAGCATTACCAGGTGTAGATACGAATGTTGATTGGGATCGAAAATATACGTACGATGATTTATTCCGAAGTGTACTTGGTGGGGTGTCGACATCTGATGAAGGCTTACCGAGAGAAAGACTAGATTACTATCTTGTCCGTGATTATAATCGGAATGATCGAGTAGGCAAAAGTTATCTTGAACAACAGTATGAAGATAGCCTGCACGGTACGAAAGCAGAAGTTAGAAATGTTACAGATAAAAACGGTAATATTTTAGAAACGATTAATGTATCAAAAGGGCAAAGTGGTAATGACTTGAACTTAACAATTGATATGGAATTACAAAAGCGTGTAGAAGATATTCTTGCGAATAATTTAATGAGATTTAAAGGAAGCGAACCTCTTTTAGATCGCGCATTCGTTGTAATGATGAATCCGAAAAATGGTGAAGTTTTATCCATGGCTGGGAAACAATTAGTTAATGAAGATGGTCAAACGAAAGTAAATGACTTTGCATTAGGTACCATGACAAGTTCTTATCCGATGGGGTCAACTGTAAAAGGTGCAACAGTACTTACTGGATATCAAACTGGTGCGATTCAACCAGGGGCAGTACAATTGGATGAACCAATTAAATTAAAAGGTACACCTACGAAGTCGTCTTGGAAAACGATGGGATATATTAATGACCTTACAGCTTTAAAAATGTCTTCTAACGTTTATATGTTTAAAACAGCGATGAATATCGCTGGTGTTCCATATGTGAGAGGTGGTACGTTAGATATACCTCAAAAAGCATTTGATACGATGCGTTATTATTTCGGACAGTTTGGACTGGGTGTAAAAACAGGAATTGATTTACCCAATGAATCTGCTGGTCAGATGGGTAGAAGTAGTCAACCAGGTTTCTTACTAGATTTATCAATTGGACAGTATGATACGTATACACCGCTTCAATTAGCGCAATATATTTCGACGATTGCCAATGGCGGATATCGTATGCAACCACAAGTTGTAAAAGAAATTCGTCAACCAGCAGTGAAACCAGATGAAGTTGGGAAAGTTGTTCAATCTATGGAACCGAAAGTATTAAATCGTGTTGATATGCCAGAGTCGCAAATTAAACGTGTTCAAGAAGGATTTAGACAAGTGTATAATGATTCAGGTGGTACAGCTACAAAATACTTTACAGGTGCAAAATATAAAGCGGCAGGGAAGACAGGTACCGCGCAAACTGTGTATGGCGGAGATAAAGAGATTGGTAGAAAGGCAAACGGTGAACGTGTGGAAACATATAACCTAACATTAGTAGGTTATGCGCCACTTGAAGATCCAGAAGTAGCATTCTCTGTTGTCGTTCCGTGGGTACATGATGATAAGACTGGTATTAATGGATATATTGGTCGTGAAATTATGGACGCTTACTTTGATTTGAAAAACAAAGAAGTAAATGGTGAAACTCCAAAAGATGACAAAGACAATAAAAATAAAGATCAAGATGATGAATAAAAAAATTGTAAAAAAGCACACTATCTGAAAAGATAGTGTGCTTTTTTTTATGGTTTATGCATATCGTGTAATAAATGTGGACAAGTATACAACACTGAAAAACACGCGGCCGTATAAATGATACTTGTATATGATGAGATAGGGGATAACTGTTTTATAGGGAAATCATCAGAGAAAATGAATAGCTACTACTGATTAAAATTGTATCGTATGTTGATCTTTGTGGAACTTTACAAAACTTTTACAAACAATTAAAACCGAATTAATAGTTTAGCAGTATTCTTATATCTGTAATCCTGTTATTTCCGGTTACTTCTAGGAGGAAGAACACGTGAAATGGATGCGTACACCGATTAAAATTTTCGTACTATCAATATGGTTCCTCTGTTTTGAAATGTCTACTGCATTTGCTTTAAATAATACGGGAGAAGTGAGAGTTGATGGATCCTCAACGGTTTTTCCTATTATAGAAGCAGTAGCGGAGGAATATACAAAGGTGCATCCAGACGTGAAAATTTCCATCAGTATTTCTGGAACTGGGGGAGGATTTAATCGTTTCGGTAAAGGAGAAGTAGATATAAATAATGCTTCGAGAGTAATGAAACAAGTCGAGAAAAATGAAATGAAGAAAAATTCTATTCAATTCACACCTTTTGAGGTGGCTAACGATGGTCTTACAATTGTTGTGAATTGGCACAATACATGGGTAGACGATATGTCAGTAGACGAGTTACGTCTACTGTGGAGTGAAGATGGAAGTGAGAAGCGATGGTCACAAATTCATTCAACATGGCCACGTGAACAAGTGAACTTTTATGCACCAGGCGTAGACTCTGGTACGTATGATTATTTTCAAAATGTCATCTTACAAAATCATCGCATTGTAAAAAAAGTCTCTTTGTCTGAAGACGATCAAGTTATTATGCAAGGGGTAATGAATGATAAACATGCCATTGCTTTTGTAGGATATGCTTATTATATGGCTAATCGAGATAAGGTGAAAGCAATAAAAGTAAATGGTGTATTTCCGACGAAAGAGACCATTCAATCAGGTAAATATAAGCCGTTATCTAGGCCGCTACTTACTTATGTGAATAATGCATCTATCCGAAATAAAATGAATGTAGCAAACTATGTTGAGTTTATGATTCAGCATGTTGGTAACCTCGCTGAAGAGGTCGGTTATGTAAAATTGCGAAAAGAAAAATACAATGAACAGCTGCGTATGTTAACAGAAATAAAAAGGTAATGTCAGGGTGGAAAGGGGTTTTCATCTTTGGCTCATAATGACAAAAATCAAATTACATTTTCTGTACAACATTTGATTGAAAGAAATAAAAAGCAAAGAAAAAAAACGCAGCGAATCAATCGAATAGTACCTTTATTACTAAAAATAATTGCTAGCGTTTCTATTGTGACGACACTTGGAATTGTTTTTACGCTCTCTAATGAAACAATCATGTTTTTTCAAAAAATATCACTATACTCCTTTTTGACGGAGAAAGAATGGTTACCATTTTTTGAAGATCCTAAATTTGGTATAGTACCACTTATATGTGGAACGTTCCTTGTAACAGCGCTTGCTATGTTTGTGGCAATTCCTATCGGTTTAGCGTGTGCTGTATTTTTAAGCGAATATGCTTCAAATAGTGCACGGAAAATATTAAAGCCGATGTTAGAGCTATTAGCAGGTATCCCGACAATTGTATACGGTTTTTTTGCATTAACAATTGTTACACCGCTTTTACAAAGGATTATACCAGATTTACAGTTTTTTAATGCGATTAGTCCAGGAATCGTTATCGGATTTATGATGATGCCTACAGTTGCATCTCTATCTGAAGACGCGATGAGATCTGTGGCGAAAGGGACGAAAGAAGCTTCATTAGCACTCGGAGCGACGCGGTTTGAAATGGTAAAACAAGTGGTGTTTCCGTCCGCTTTTACAGGGATTATGGCAGCAATTATATTAGCGGCTTCTCGTGCAATTGGTGAAACGATGATCGTTGTAATTGCAGCAGGATCCACACCAAATGTATCGCTTGATCCGACACATTCTATTCAAACGTTAACAGCCTATATTGTGCAAGTAAGTTTAGGTGATGCTCCGCATGGAACGGTTACGTATTACAGCATGTATGCTGTAGGTGCAACTTTATTTATGTTTACTTTTATTATGAACATCATTTCGCAGTCTATTATGCGCCGTTTTAGGAGGATGACATAATATGCGAATGTTGAATCATAATAAAATACAAAAAAACATGGCATCACGCTTTTTAAAAGATCGAATTTACAAATTGTTATTTTATATAGCAATTTTATTTTCAATCGTAATTTTGTCTGTGTTACTGTTTCAAATTGTTGAAAAAGGCATAAGTTATCTTTCAATAGATTTCTTTACAAATTTCGCTTCACGTAATCCGAAAGAAGCTGGTATTGCTGCAGCTTTGTCAGGGACAATATTATTTATGAGTATTGTTATACCTGTTTCTTTTATATTTGGAGTTGGAACAGCTCTTTATTTAGAGCAATATGCGAAGGAATCTCTATTTAAAAAAATAGTAGAGATTAATAATCAAACGTTAGCAGGAGTACCATCCGTTGTATTTGGATTGCTTGGTTTAACTATTTTTGTATATGCTCTTCATTTAGGAGAGAGTATAGTTGCAGCAGCACTGACGATGAGTTTACTCGTCTTACCAACAGTTGTTGTGGCGAGTCAAGAAGCAATCCGATCAGTACCAAGTGTATTATTAGAGGGTTCTTACGGATTAGGTGCTACGAAGTGGCAAACGATGTATCAAATTGTATTGCCATATGCTTTCCCGGGGATTATAACGGGCTGTACGTTAGCGATATCAAGAGCAATTGGAGAAGCAGCACCACTATTAGTGATCGGGGCACTTGCGTTTGCGAATTATGTTCCATTTAGTATGTTTGATAGATTTACAGTTTTACCAATTCAAATTTTTAATTGGATGAGTAGGCCACAAGAAGAATTTCAGTATGTAGCAGCAGCTGGGATGATTGTTTTGTTAGGTTTGTTGCTATTTATCAATATATTTGTTTTATGGTTACGAAATCGAAAATAAGTTGGAAGTGGATGAAAGGGGAATTCAAATGGTAGCAACAGTAGTAAATGTACAGGTGAAAAACGAAGAGAAAATCGAGACTGCGCCAAAGAAAGTAGTATTTGATACGAAAAACTTAAATTTATGGTACGGGGAAGACCATGCTTTAAAAGATATTAATTTAAGTATTCATGAGAATGAAGTTACAGCCATTATCGGTCCAAGTGGCTGTGGTAAATCAACGTACTTAAAAACGTTAAATCGCATGGTAGAGTTAGTACCGATCGTTCGAACTACAGGTGTAATTGAATATAGAGAACGCAATATATTTGATAAATCATATCCAGTTGAAGAATTAAGAACACATGTAGGAATGGTGTTCCAAAAGCCAAATCCATTTCCAAAATCTATTTATGAGAATGTAGCATACGGTCCAAAAATCCATGGTATTCGTGACAAAAAGACATTAGATGAAATTGTTGAAAAAAGTTTACGTGGAGCAGCGATTTGGGATGAATTAAAAGATCGTTTGCACGATAATGCATACGGTTTATCTGGTGGACAGCAACAGCGTCTATGCATCGCACGCTGCTTAGCTATTGAGCCAGACGTTATTTTAATGGATGAGCCAACATCGGCATTAGATCCAATTTCAACATTAAAAGTAGAAGAATTAATTCAAGAGTTAAAGAAAGACTTTAGTATTGTTATCGTAACGCATAATATGCAACAAGCAGCGCGTATTTCAGACAAAACTGCTTTCTTCTTAAGCGGGGAAGTTGTGGAGTATACAGATACAAACAAATTATTTACGACTCCTTCAGATAAGCGTACAGAAGATTATATTACAGGTCGCTTTGGCTGATATCGTCGCAAAGCTAAGAGAAAATGCCCTCTTAACAGAGGGCATTTCTTATTTTTATCTCACTTTAATAGGGAAGTAATACTTCCTTTATTTTAAGTTTTATTACAAGTGTAAGAGGCTATGTAGGAGATTTATCCCGCTATTTGCGGGCAGTAAGACCGGATTTCAAAATTCCACAAAAGCAAAGAAGTTAGATGGCGGGCCGCCTGTAAAAGCCCGATTGATGAGGGTTGATTAAAGTTTCACTTTATATATAATGGCACATAATATTGAGGGGGAAGAAAAAATGGTAAGAGAACAGTTTCAAGGTGATTTAAAAGTGTTACAGCAAAAGGTAATCGAGCTTGGAGAATTAGCAAATGCGGCTTTATTGATTGCTATGGAAGGTCTGCATACAAGGGATGTAGAGAAAGCGTTAGAGGTCATTGATGGTGATTACCGCATGGATAATTTAGAAGAGGAAATAAACGATCTTGCACTTATGCTTATTACGAAGCAGCAACCTGTAGCAAGTGACTTAAGAAGGATCTTTATTTCAATTAAAACAGCGACAGATTTAGAGCGTATTGCAGATCATGCTGTTAATATTGCAAAGGCTACAATTCGTCTTGGGGAAAAAGAAGTGGCTGTTAGTTTGCACAACCTGGATGAAATGTTTGCGATTGCAAATGAGATGTTGCATTTAGCGTTAGAAGCATATGAACAAGAAAATTTAACTTTTGCGAAACAAATCGCTGAAATGGATGATTCTGTTGATGAAATATATGGAAAATCAATTCGTGAGTTTATATCTTCAGTTCCGGAACAACCAGAAGCAATTACGCAAATTACACAATTATCATTTGTGGCGAGATATATTGAGCGTGTAGCAGATCATATTACAAATATTGCTGAAAATGTCTTTTATTTAGTAAAAGGAAAGCATTATTTATTGAATGAGTAGGAATTAAAGCGGGTGACGAGAAATCACCTGCTTTTTTTAGTCAAAACATGACAAAAAAAGCTCGTTGTTTCCTTTAGTTTATGATGATAAGATGTATCATAATGTAATGGGAAAATTAGTATATATGTTGTTCGTTAATAAGTATTATTTATCAATTAATAGTAAGCGCTTTCTTTGAGTTTGAACCGTACGTTTTTATAGGTGGGACATTTAATTATAGGGTCTTTTAAATGAGGATTCGTTTAACTAATCAAGTTTATGCTGCTAGTTCATGTGGGATAGAGAATATACATATGGTATATGGAGCTACTGAACATTATATAAGTGGAGGCTGAAGTATATGAAGGGGGTTATTTTAGCTGGAGGAAAAGGAAGACGCCTTAGACCATTAACATGTAATACTCCAAAGCCGATGTTACCGTTATTAGAAAAACCAGTTTTAGAATACAATATTGAGTTATTACGCCAGCATGGTATTCGTGAAATTGCAATTACTGTTCAATATATGAGTACGACCATTAAGCAATATTTTGGTGATGGTAGTAAATGGGGAGTTAACTTGTATTATTTTGAAGACTCTCCTCCGCTTGGTACAGCAGGGAGTATTAAACAAGCAGAACAATTTTTAGATGAAACATTTGTTGTGATAAGTGGGGATGCATTAACTGACTTTCAATTATCAGAAGGAATTAGGTTTCATGAACAAAAGAAAAGAATAGTAACAATGTTTGTGAAAGAAGTAGAAAATCCACTCTCATTTGGATTGGTTGTAATGAATAAAGACCAGGAGGTTACACGATATATAGAAAAGCCGGGCTGGAATGAGGTAGTCTCTAATGTTGTGAATACAGGCATATATATTATGGAGCCAGAAATCTTTTCTTACATACCGCCTAGGCAATTTTTTGATTTTAGTCATGATGTGTTTCCGTTATTGGCAAATAAAAATGTGTTATTCGCATATTTGTCAGAAGGTTATTGGTTAGATATCGGCACATTTAATCAATATCGACAAGCACAATTTGATTTGTTAACGAAAAAGTTACAAGTACCTATTCCTTATACGGAAGTATTACCGATGGTATGGATGGGAGAAGGGGTGACGATTGGCAAAGGGACGAAAATTCATGGCCCCTCTTTTATTGGAGAAGGAGCAAAGATTGGTACAGGAGCTGTAATTGAGCCATATTCTATTATTGGGAAAAATAGTATCGTTTCAAATTATTCTCATCTTCAAAAAAGTATTGTTTTTGCAAATGCCCACATTGGGAAGTATTGTGAACTATTAGAAACGACAATAGGAGAGCGTACAATAGTTGAAGATGACGTTACACTGTTTCAAAAAAGCGTTGTAGCGGATCACTGTCATATTGGGAGAAGCACGGTAATTAAGCAAAAAGGAAAACTATGGCCTTATAAGGCCATTGATAGTCATTCGATAGTAGGAGCAGCTGGTATTCAAGAGAGTGAAATGAGTGCAGGTTGGTTACAAAAAAGCCGCATTGTAGGAAGAGGGAATGTTGAAATTACTCCCCAGTTTATCGTGAAGATTGCGATGGCGTATGGATCTCTTTTTACAAAAGGAGAGAGTATATTAATTGGAAGTCAAGAAAATATAGAAACAACCTCTTATAAAAATTTATTTTTACATGCTATTCATGGTATAGGGATTCATACGATGGAATGTAAAGAAATGAACGAGTCACTTTTTCAATATAGTGTTCATCATTTGCAATGTGCAGGTGGTGTTTTCATTCAAGTGGAGAATGAGAATGAGATTGTTATAAAGTTATACAGTCAAGCTGGCATGCCGTTAACGTATAAGCAGCAAAAAGAGATAGAACAAGTATATATGTCCGAATTGTTTTATTACGTACATGAGAAAGAAATGGGGCGTAATGAGCTGGTTCATGTTTCTATGAATGAGTATATAGAAGTTATATTGGAGCATATTGATATCGAGAAAATACAGATGCAGAAGTTTCATCTTCTTATTAATAAGAGAAATGATACGTTGCAACATTTACTTATGCTCTTTCTGCAAAGACTTGGTTGTACAGTTACATGGATTTATGCAAGCGAACAAAAAGATCATGTGAAAGCTTTGATGAAATCAAGTAAAGCGAATATGGCTCTTATGTTTTCTGAGCAAGGAAATCATTTCGAGTTATACGATAAACATAGTAATATTTACCAGGGTACAGATTTGGAAGAGGTAGATATTCCGGATTTCTTACTCGAATCGACAGGAAATATTTACCCGATGTCTTTGAAGTTAGGAGAATGTTATCTTCTATTTTATACGCAGGATGAAAGAAAGTCGTTTCAAGTAAGGTGGAAGCGAGATATTTTATATCGAATTGGAAAATTATTCGAGCTAATAGCATTGCAAGGAAAAACGTTTCTCAGCATAGTAGAGCAATCACCGCCGCTCTATTTACTTTATGATGAAGTGGTATGTTCATGGAATGAAAAAGGGGAAATTATGAGGAAATTATTGGATGATATAGAAAGGAAGGGAGAAGGTATATTTGAAGGAGTACAGTTCAAATATACTGAAAAAGAGTGGTCTTATATCGTTTCTGACACAAAACAACCAAAATTTTTAGTGTATTCACATGCTAGAAACCCAGTAATAGCAAGGGAAAACATGAAAAATCTTATAGAAAAAATTAGACAATATCAAAAGGTGTAGAATTTTTATTTTAAAAGTGGTATTATAGTATAGTCTGATTTAAGTTATTAGTACTGGAGGGAAATAAGAATGCGTGTGAATATTACTCTAGCATGTACAGAATGCGGAGATCGTAACTATATCTCAAAGAAAAATAAACGTAACAACGCTGAGCGTATCGAGCTTAAAAAGTATTGCAAGCGTGACAAGAAGTCTACGTTACACCGTGAAACAAAGTAAGCAGTAGGAATATTTTCCTACTGTTTCTTTTTTTATTCGATTCCTATGTTAAAAGTGATACACTATCATCATAGAGAAAAGTGTCACTGTAGGGGGGAAATGTGTGAAAGAAGAGAAAGTGCGTTTGCGTAAACAAATAATAGAACACATGAATTCTTTATCAGAAGAACAGTATACAACTTTATCAGAACAGATTGCATTTTTGCTGTATGCGCAAAAAGAGTGGATTGAAGCTAAAACAATTGGAATTACTCTTTCAATGGAAAATGAAGTGAATACATATCCTATTATTGAAAAAGCTTGGGAAGAAGGAAAGAAAGTTGTAGTTCCTAAGTGTAATAAAGGAACAAGAACGATGTCCTTCCGGCAAATTAATAATTTTGATCAATTAGAAACGGTGTATATGAATTTACGCGAACCGATTCCCGGGCTTACGGAAGAAGTGAATGTGGATGGAATTGATCTTCAAATTGTGCCGGGCGTAGCTTATACAGAACGAGGAGAGCGAATTGGGTACGGCGGTGGCTATTATGATCGTTATCTCGTGCATTATAAAGGGAAAACGCTATCATTAGCGTATGGTTTTCAAATGGTAAAACACATTCCGGTAGAGCCATTTGATAAAAATATAGAAAAAATTATTACAGAAAAAGGAACAATGCTCATAAATGAGCTTGTCTAGACAAATAAAAATTGACGAGACTTTTTCTTCTTGATTATAATAAAATATGTGAACGTTTTCTTATTATAATTTTTTATAGTAAGCGAGCATAGAGGGTGATGAAATGGTATCTATTTATGATATTCAGCAATTGCTAAAGAAATTTGGTACGATTATTTATACGGGAGATCGAATTGCAGATTTACAATTAATGCAAGATGAATTGCGTGAATTAAATCAATCACAGCTAATCGATCCACAAGACTATCAAACAGCTTTATTTTTATTGAAGCAAGAAATTCAAAAAGAGCTAAATAAGAATTAGATAAAGGTAGGTAAGCAACATGGAAGAGAAATGGTTAGTTGGTGTTGACCTTGGTGGTACAACGATTAAATTAGCATTTATTAATGTATACGGTGAAATTTTACATAAGTGGGAAATCCCTACGAATACAGGTGAGCAAGGAAAACATATTACACTTGATGTTGCGAAAGCAATTGATAAAAAGCTAGAAGAATTAGGCGAATTGAAGAGCAAGTTAATTGGTATTGGTATGGGAGCTCCTGGCCCTGTACATGTGGCATCTGGAATGATTTATGAAGCGGTTAATTTAGGGTGGAAAAACTATCCGCTAAAAGATTTATTAGAAGTAGAAACAGGATTACCTGTTGTTATTGATAATGATGCAAACTTAGCAGCGCTTGGTGAAATGTGGAAAGGTGCTGGTGAAGGTGCAAAAGATTTAATCTGCATGACACTTGGTACGGGCGTTGGTGGTGGTGTAATCGCCAATGGTGAGATTGTACACGGCGTGAGTGGTGCTGCTGGTGAGATTGGACATATTACAGTAGTTACAGAAAATGCTTTCCCATGTAATTGCGGGAAGTCTGGTTGCTTAGAAACAGTAGCATCTGCAACAGGTATTGTACGTGTTGCTATGCAAAAAATACAAGAGACTAATAAAGAAAGCATGTTGCGTTCTATGTTAGCTGAAGAAGGACGTATTACATCAAAAGATGTCTTTGAAGCACTTGGACAAGGTGATGAATTAGCAGGCGAAGTAGTAGAAAAAGTAGCTTCTTATTTAGGATTAGCTGTAGCGAACCTTTCTAGTACGTTGAACCCAGAGAAAATTGTTATTGGTGGAGGCGTGTCTAAAGCTGGAGATGCGCTATTAGAACCAATTCAACGCTATTTCGAGCAATACGCTTTCTCACGTGCTGTAAAGAGCACGAAGTTAGCTATTGCAACACTTGGTAATGATGCAGGTGTTATCGGAGGAGCTTGGCTTGTAAAAAAGCACAAATACGAAGCGAAGATGATATAAGATGTGAAATATGAAAAGAGGAAGGGGGAACCCTTCCTCTTTTTGTGTGAAATCTCGATGAAGAATAAAGTGTAAACGAATTAAGCTGCTGGTGGATACCCGTTATATAGAACAGTCATGATCGTAAACCATCCGAAAACGAGTACAGTTGCAATTGCAAAGCCGCTCGCGAAAAAGTTTTTTTCACGAAGTGTTCTAAGCGTAGCAAATACAGCTAACAGAGTGACAAGTGTAAAAATAATAACAAGGCCCATACAATATCCTCCTCTGTCTACCCATTTCTTATTATGAGTTTTTGGAATATTTACTCTTTTATATTGTACATGTTTTAAAAATGATTGTCGAGATAGCATCCTTTCTTTTCCTCAGAGAAAGAAATGTTGTATCATTAAAAGTAAGTTTAATAACTGGAGGAGATTTCATATGAAATGGATACAAATGCCGTTAGGCCCATTGCAAACCAATGCTTATATTTTAATGAACGATCAAAAAGAGTGCATTATCTTTGACCCTGGTCATGAAGGTGAAAAGCTCGTTACATATTTACAAGAAGAACAATTAAAACCATTGGCGGTTTTATTAACACATGCTCACTTTGATCATATCGGTGCTGTTGATGCGGTAAGAGACGCTTTTTATATTCCTGTATACGTACATAAAGAAGAAGCAGATTGGTTAGGAGATGCAACTGTAAACGGCTCTCAAATTTTTATGATGAACCGCAGTATTACAGCAAAACCAGCGGATCATATTATTGATGCAGAAGGTACATTAACAATTGGATCATTTAATTTTGAAATTTTTGAGACGCCGGGACATTCTCCAGGAAGTATTTCTTATTATAGTAAAGAGGCGAATGCTGTATTCTCAGGAGATGTATTGTTCCAAATGAGCATTGGAAGAACAGATTTGCCTGGTGGAAGTTTTGCTGAATTAATTGGAAGTATTGAAGAGAAATTATTTGTATTACCAGATGAAACAGCGGTGTTATGTGGACATGGTCCAGAAACAAGCATTGGCTTTGAAAAAGAAAATAATCCGTTTTTACAATAAGGAGTCATTATGGGAATGGAGCTCATTTTAAGAGAATGGATGGGGAAAGAAAAGGATTATTCAATTTCATATAGTACGTATATGAACCTTGTATTGTATACAGAAGGTCATGGATATTATATGAAAGAACGTGAAAAGATTGGAAGAAAAGGGGATTTTTTTACAAGTAGCAATGTATCCTCTGTTTTTGCAAAAACTTTTGCTAAACTTTTTATTCGTCTTGTTGAAAATGGTGAAGTTGCTTCGAATATTTGTGAGGTTGGTGGGGGAACTGGAAAGTTTGCCTATGATGTTTTACAAGAATGGAAGCAATTATCTCCAAAAACCTTTATTGATTTAAACTATTCAATGATTGAAGTGAGCCCTTTTCATAGGAAATTACAGCAGGAGCAACTTGGCTCATTTTCTAATGTATCGTACTATACCTCCTATAGTGAAATGGGAGATTCTTTCGAGGGAATTCTTTTTTCGAATGAGTTGTTTGATGCATTTCCTGTTGAAATAATTGAGAAAAGAAATGGTATGTTGTATGAAGTACGTATTACATATACAGAGGAAGGAAACCTTTCAGAAGTATGTAGGCCGTTAGATAAAAGAATTGGTCGATATTTATTGAAATATAATATTCATATTGCTGAAGGGCAACGTTTTGAAGTACCAATTGTGATGGAGGAGTATATAAAAGAAATTGCGAAATGGTTTCAAAAAGGTATATGTATTACAGTTGATTACGGATACACAAAAGAAGAATGGATGCATCCAGCACACCGTGAAGGAAGTTTGCGAGGGTATTATCAGCATAAGCTAATACGAAACCCACTAGCGTATCCAGGTGAAATGGATCTTACTACTCATATTCATTGGGACGAGCTAACTGAGATGTTTAGTCTGCAGGGAATGAGTGCAGTATGGCATAAGAAACAATCTGAGTTCTTGTTAGCTGCAGGAATATTAGAACAGCTTACGAGCCATCAAGATACGAATCCTTTTTCTGAAACGCAAAAAAAAAATCGAGCAGTTCGTTCTATGATTTTGAATGGAGGAGTAGGGAGTGCGTTTGATGTTGTTATACATACAAAAGATATGCAACATTTGCATTTGGAGCAGTATGTAACAATATAAAAAAACAAGACACAGTATATACTGTGTCTTGTTTTTTAATACGACTTATGTAGTATTATATATTTCCTCTCATGATATATATTTATATTAAAGATATGAGATGAAAAATATAGAATACGTTCTTTTTCTTCGATTATTAGTCCCTAACCTAATAATACGCGAACGAGTTGAATTATTGTTTCGTTCTCTACTTTGTAATAAATTTCTAATCCTTTTCTTTCACTAGAAACGATTTTAGCGCTTTTTAATTTTGCTAAATGCTGTGAAATTGTAGATTGTGGCATGTTTAAGCCAGTATACATTGTAGAAACGTTGCTTGGACCGCGCTCAATTAATCCTTTTACGATACATAAACGAACAGGATGAGCTAGTACTTTTAATAATTCTGCATTACTTTCATATAGTTCTAATTCTTTTTGAAAGGTTTCTAACATGTTCTTTTCCACCTCCGTGTGAGCTATTATACCATACTATACATACCAAAAATTTAAAGAAAAGAAAATAGTTGTTGCAGAAAAAAAGTCCTAAAGTAAAGAAATTGTAAGAAAAGAGACCCTGATGTAAATAAAATAGGTAAATTAGCACGTTTTTGTAAAATAAAATTTTTGGGTGAAAATTTCGATGCGTTTTAAAAATTGAAAGATATAGATATATTTGTAACACAATTTTATCATGATTTTCTTATTCTTTCAAATGAATATACAAAATTTTTAAAATAATATGACAAAGGAATTGTAATGATATATATAGAATATAAAACAGTTTAAAAGAAAAGAAGCTGAATGTAATTCGCTTCTTTATGATGATAACGAAATATTTGATTACAGCTGATAAATCTTAGGATAATCAAGTCATTAGTCATTTATTCTAAAATTCATCTTTTAGCAACGTTAAAAACCTGTGATTCCATATGTTCTCGTAAAAATCAATCGTCTCTTTTGCGGACATAAAAGGATTCTTCAACGTAGAGGTTGTTTTCTGTGCCATAAAGTTTTCGTATCCCAGTCCGTGGGCAAACTTAATCGTAGCATCCATACAGTACTCTGTTTGGGCACCACAAAATTCAATGCGCTTTACAGATAATTGATCTAAAATTTCTTTTAAGTTTGTTTTATAAAATGAATTTGCATGTGTTTTTCTTACAAAAAAATCTTGTTCTTGAACATCTAGATCGGTATGAATAGCCCAATTTTCTTTCTCGGGTACTAAATCATCATCACAATATTGAACAAAAAGGATTGGTTTATTTAATTTTCTGTATGAAGAAATTCTTTGATTTACTTTTGTTAGTAAGTTCTGTAAATCAAATAAATGCTCTCCGCTATAACATACTCCATTTTGTAAATCGATAACGATTAAAATATCTGTACAAGTATCCATTATTTTTGCTCCTTTTTATTTCTTAATATATCAATTAATCCATTACTTGGAAATAGATAAAAATTTTATTTTTTAATGAACTATATAGACAGAAAAGCACTAAAACGAGTGTGGTAGACAGCATAAAAAAAGATATGAAAACTTAATTTCATATCTTCTATTCATTCTATACATTTACAGGTTCTTCTACATAAGAAAGGGCATTTTCAAAATCGGATATTAAATCGTCAACATTTTCAAGGCCAACTGATAACCGAAGTAATGAATTAGAGATCCCTCTTTCATCACGAGCTTCTTGCGACAGTGCTGCATGTGACATTTTTGCTGGGTAAGAAAGAATTGACTCTACCGCTCCTAAACTAACTGCAAAAACGGGTAATTTTACTTTTGACAAAAATTGGCGGAGTGCATCTTCTGACTGCAAAGTAAACGATAAGACCGCTCCAGCTGATGTTGCTTGAGATTGTTGAATATCAAATCCGAGATGCGTTTGTAATCCAGGATAATAGACATTTTGTACTTTAGTGTGCTCTTGTAAATAATGTGCAATTTTATTGGCATTTTTAGCTGAATGCTCGAGGCGTACATGCAATGTTTTTAGGCCACGAAGTACGAGAGAACAATCTTGAGGCCCTAAAATAGCACCGAATGCATTTTGTAAAAATCCAAGCTTTTGAGCGAGTTCTGCATCTTTTACTACTGCTAATCCGGCAGTAACATCACTATGACCAGCAATAAATTTTGTAGCACTATGAAGAACGACATCAGCTCCAAGTTCAAGTGGTTTCTGGAATAGTGGTGTCAAAAAAGTATTATCAACAAAAGTAAGAGCGCCAATAGATTTTGCAAGTTTAGAAACTTCGCGGATATCTGTCACTTTTAAAAGTGGGTTAGAAGGTGTTTCTACATAAAAGAGCTTTGTATTTGGTTTAATGTTTTGTTTTATTTCTTCTAAATTGGTCATATCAACAAATGTATGTGAAACACCGTAACGGGAGAGTACCTCAGTTATCACTCTGTAAGTGCCTCCGTATACATCTTCTGAAATGAGTACGTGATCACCTTGTGAAAGAAGGAGGAATGCAGTGGAAATCGCTGCAATGCCTGATGCAAAGGCGAATCCCTTTGTTCCACCTTCTAATAAAGCAATGATATCTTCAAGAGCTTCACGAGTTGGATTTCCTGACCTGCTATAGTCATATTTTCCGAACGTATCTACATCAAACTGGTGAAAAGTTGATGTGTTATAAATGGGAACGTTCACAGCGCCCGTTTGTGAGTCATGTTTATATTGGTTGTGTAGTAAGAGTGTATCTATAGAATAGCTCATATTTTTACACCTTCTTTTACGAGTTTAATGGCTTGCTTTAAGTCTTGAATTAAATCGTTACTATTTTCAATGCCAACGGAGAATCGAAGAAGACGATTGCATACACCGTTTGCTGTTCTAATATCTTCAGGAATATCAGCATGTGTTTGCGTTGCTGGATAAGTCATTAAACTTTCTACACCACCAAGACTTTCTGCAAATGTAATTAAGGATAAAGATTGTAAGAATGGATTAATCCAAGCTTCATCTTTAAGGCGGAATGAAATCATGCCGCCTCTTCCTGGATAAAATACATCTGTCACCCCGTTTTCATCATTTAAATATGCAACAACTGCTTTCGCATTTTCTTCATGTTGTCTCATGCGAAGCGCTAACGTTTTCATACCGCGAATTAATAACCATGAGTCAAATGGGCTTAAAACCGCGCCTGATGCATTATGATAATGAGCGATTTCCTCGCAAAGTTCCATTCCTTTTGCAACGACAAGTCCGCTTAGTACATCGTTATGTCCCCCTAAATATTTCGTTGCGCTATGGAGTACAATGTCAGCACCTTCTGTTAATGGTTGCTGTATATAAGGTGTGTAGAATGTGTTGTCTACAATAAGAAGTAGTCCGTGCCTTTTCGCTACAGTTGCGACAGCAGCAATATCAGTAACTTGCATTAATGGATTAGTTGGAGTTTCTATGAAAATAGCCTTCGTTTCAGTTGTGATAGCTTGCTCAATTTGTTTAATAGATTGTGTATTTACGTATCTACATCGAACATTCCACTTTTTTTCGTGCTCAGAAAATAATCGATACGTTCCTCCGTATAAATCTTCAGATACAATAAGTTCGTCTCCAGAGTGGAATAGAGAAAGGACGAGGAGAACAGCCGCCATCCCTGAACTACAGGCATAACCTTGTTCGCCATATTCTAAGTCTGCGATCGCCTGTTCTAAAAGACCGCGAGTTGGATTGCCAGTTCGTGAATAGTCAAAGCCAGTAGATTTACCAATTCCTTCGTGACGATAAGCGGTTGAGAAATAAACCGGTGGATTAACCGTTCCTGTTGTAGTTTCACTGCGATTTCCGATTTGTGCTAGTTTCGTTTCGATTGTTGACATGTGAAAATTCCTCCTTTTTAAATTGAAACATTAAGTGAATATAAAATAAAAAAAGCCTTCTAAGAAGAAGGCTTTCGGTTTGAATAGAGTCTTCTTCTCATCTGTCAAATCTTTCACAATTTGCTGGAATTAGCACCTTATTAACAAACTGTTAATGGTTGCTGAGGCGTCATAGGGCCAGTCCCTCTACCTCTCTAGATAAGAATGTTCGTATGAAATTTTTATTATGTTTTTAACTTTACAACAAAAGATAATTGAATTGCAAGTTTATTTTAAATAATTTTTATTTTTCCGCAAGTATCATTGACTTTTACTTTTGTGCATGCTAAATTTATTAAAAAATTAACAAACATTGTTAAAAGGGGAACGCATTTCCTTTTAGCTACATAAATAAAATAATAAAGACAACTCTTATTGAGAGCGGTGGAGGGAAAGGCCCTGTGAAACCCGGCAACCTTCAAACGAAATGTTTGAAACGGTGCTAATACCTGCAAAACGAATGTTTTGCATAATAAGAGGAGGAACGATTATGTCCCCCTCTTCAAAGTGAAGAGGGGGTTTTTATATTGATAGAAATGAGGGAGATTCGTGAAATTACTAGATTTATTATCAAAAGGAATTGTAATAGGTGATGGTGCGGTTGGGACGTTATTGCATTCACATGGTTTGCAAAGTAGCTTTGAAGAATTGAATGTATCTGATCCAGACTTAATTATATCGATTCATAAACAATATGTAGCTGCTGGAGCAGATGTAATTCAAACGAATACGTATGGGGCAAATGAGACGAAATTACGTATGTATGGTTTAGAAAATCAAGTTACAGAAATTAATAGAGCGGCAGTAAAATTGGCGAAAGCATCTGTTACAGACAGAAATGCAATTTTAGGAACAATTGGTGGTATGAAACACATCGGAGCCGTTACAACGACTGATATGGAAAGGGAGTTTATGCTACTTGAACAGGCAGGGGCTTTACTAGAAGAACAGGTTGATGGATTACTATTAGAAACTTTTTACGATGAATTTGAATTACTTCATGCCGTTAAAGTATTGCGTAAGCAAACGAATATTCCAATTGTTGCTCAATTAGCGTTACATGAAGCAGGTACGACTCAAAATGGAAATGATGTCAATGAAATATTAAAGCAACTTATAGATTGCGGTGCAAATGTTGTTGGATTGAATTGTCAACTAGGGCCGCTTCATATGACGGAAGCTTTCAAAATGATATCGATTCCGCAAAATGGCTATTTATCAGCATACCCAAATGCAGGTCTCCCGAATTATGTGGAGGGACGTTATGTATATGAGGGAAGCCCAGCTTATTTTGAAGCGATGACACCGAGATTTATTGAGCAAGGTATTCGATTATTGGGTGGTTGTTGTGGTACGACTCCAGAACATATTCAAAGTATGAAGCACGCTGTTGCGAATATTACCCCTGTAATAGAAAAAGACACGATTCAAAGGCCGAAAGTCGTTCATACGCATGAGAAACGTTCGAAGGCTCACGTCACTCTAGCAGAGAAAGCGAAAAAACAAACGACAGTTGTAGTAGAATTAGATCCACCGAAAACGTTAGATACACAGCGTTTTTTTGAAGGAGCAAGAGCGTTAAAAAGAGCGGGAGCAGATGCTATTACTCTAGCAGATAATTCATTAGCATCGCCTCGCATCTCGAATATGGCAATGGGTGCGTTATTAACCAAGCATGATATCCCAGTATTGACACATTTAACGTGTAGAGATCATAACGTCATTGGACTACAATCTCATTTGTTAGGTTTATCGGCGTTAGGGATGGAAGAAGTGTTAGCTTTAACTGGTGATCCAGCGCGCGTTGGTGATTTTCCCGGTGCAACTTCTGTATATGATTTATCCTCTATTGAGCTCATTAAAATGATTAAAGAAATGAACGATGGACGTTCAATTTTAGGGAAATCAATTGGACCGGCGACAAGGTTTTCTGTAGGCGGCGCATTTAATCCTCACGTGAGGCACTTAAAAGCAGCGGTTAAGCGAATGGAACGAAAAATAGATGCTGGAGCGGAGTATTTTTTAACTCAGCCAATTTACGATATCGCGCTAATTGAAGAAGTGTATGAAGCGACAAAGCATTTGGAACAACCTATTTTTATTGGAATTATGCCGTTAGTAAGTAAGCGGAATGCAGATTTTCTTCATTTTGAGGTGCCGGGTATTACTCTTCCTGAAGAAATAAGAGAGAGAATGGATGGACACGAAACGAAAGAGGCAGCAATTGAGGAAGGGATTCGCATTTCGCAAGAATTAATCGACATAGCGATGAAATATTTTAATGGTATTTATCTTATTACACCATTTTTAAAGTATGAAATTACAGAACATCTTGTTAAATATGTAAGAGAAAAGCAAGAAGTGAAAGAAGGTATTAATTGATGAAGTGTATAGAAGAAAAATTACAGAATAGCATTTTAATATTAGATGGGGCAATGGGGACAATGATTCAGCAAGAGGATTTAACTGCTGAAGATTTCGGAGGAGAAGAGTACGAGGGCTGTAATGAATATTTAGTAGAAACAAGACCAGACGTTATTTTAAAAATTCATAAAGCTTATATTGAAGCTGGAGCGGATATTATTGAAACAAATACATTTGGGGCAACGAATATTGTACTAAGTGATTATGAGCTGTCTCATTTAGATGAAGAACTAAATGAAAAGGCAGCACTTTTGGCGAAGCAAGCTGTTAAAGAAAGCGGGAAGGAAGTATATGTTGCGGGAGCAATGGGACCAACAACGAAAGCAATTAGTGTTACAGGTGGTGTGACTTTTGAAGAATTGATTGAGGCTTATACAAGGCAGGCACGAGGATTGTTAAAAGGAGAAGTTGATGTATTACTCGTTGAGACGAGTCAAGATATGCGTAACGTGAAAGCAGCTTATATTGGAATTCAAGCTGCTTTTGAAGAAATGAAAAAAACGGTTCCTATTATGATTTCAGGAACGATTGAGCCAATGGGAACGACTCTGGCTGGGCAAACAATTGAAGCTTTTTATTTATCAGTAGAACATATGAAACCATTATCTGTTGGATTAAACTGTGCGACTGGTCCGGAGTTTATGAGGGACCATATTCGTTCACTATCTGATTTATCGGAGTGTTACATTTCTTGTTATCCAAATGCAGGTCTTCCTGATGAAGATGGACATTACCATGAATCTCCATCTTCTCTTGCTGAAAAGGTGAAGCGATTTGCTGAAGAAGGATGGGTTAATATTATCGGTGGTTGTTGTGGCACGACACCAGAACATATAAAAGCAATGAAATCCGCGCTAGCATCTCTTAAGCCTCGTGACCATCATGAGAGAGAAGGACATGGAATTAGTGGATTGGAGGCACTTCAATACGATGAGTCTATGAGACCGTTATTTGTAGGTGAAAGAACGAATGTTATTGGATCACGTAAATTTAAACGATTAGTAGCAGAAGGGAAATTTGAAGAGGCTGCTGAAGTGGCAAGGGCGCAAGTGAAGAAAAATGCTCATATTATTGATATTTGTATGGCAGATCCTGATCGTGATGAAATAGAAGATATGGAGAAATTTTTGACAGAAGTTACGAAAGTGTTAAAAGTACCGATTATGATTGATTCAACGGATGAAAATGTTATGGCAAGAGCACTTACTTATATTCAAGGAAAAGCTGTTATCAACTCTATTAATTTAGAAGATGGAGAAGAGCGTTTTGAAAAGGTAACACCGCTTCTTCGTAAGTATGGTGCTGCAATTGTAGTTGGTACAATCGATGAAGATGGTATGGCAGTAAGTGCTGAAAGAAAATTAGAAATTGCAAAAAGAAGTTACGAATTATTAACGACGAAATATGGAATACGTCCGTCAGATATTATTTTTGATGCACTTGTGTTTCCAGTAGGGACAGGTGATGAAGAATATATTGGTTCAGCGGCAGCGACTATAGAAGGAATTCGTCTTATTAAAGAAGCGTTACCAGAGTGTTTAACGATTTTAGGTGTAAGTAACATATCATTTGGTTTACCACCAGCTGGACGTGAAGTATTGAATTCCGTCTTTTTATATCATGCTACGAAGGCTGGATTAGATTACGCGATTGTTAATACGGAAAAATTAGAACGCTATGCGTCGATTCCAGAGGAAGAAAAACACCTTGCAGATGCATTACTGTTTGAAACGACTAAAGAGACGTTAGAAGAATTTACAAACTTTTACCGAGTCGCTAAAAAGAAAGATGTCGTTGTGCAAGAAACGTTAACGCTTAATGAAAGACTAGCAAATTATATTGTAGAAGGTACGAAACAAGGATTACACGAGGATTTAAGTCTTGCACTTGAAGAAGGAAGAAAACCTCTTGATATTATTAACGGTCCGCTTATGACAGGGATGGACGAGGTAGGACGACTATTTAATAATAATGAACTTATTGTTGCTGAAGTATTGCAAAGTGCCGAAAGTATGAAAGCTGCTGTAAGTTATTTAGAGCCATATATGGAATCTAGTGATAGTGCGAAAAAAGGGAAAGTATTATTAGCAACTGTAAAAGGTGACGTGCATGATATTGGGAAAAATCTCGTTGAAATTATTTTAGCGAATAACGGATATGAGATTATTAATTTAGGAATTAATGTACGTTCAGATCGAATTGTTCAAGAAGTACAAGAAAAGAATCCGGACATTATAGGACTTTCAGGTTTATTAGTAAAATCAGCGCAACAAATGGTAACGACTGCTGAAGATTTAAAAGCTGCAAATATTGATGTTCCCATTGTTGTAGGTGGTGCAGCATTAACGAGAAAGTTTACAGATAATCGAATTTCACCATCATATAAAGGGCTCGTTTGTTATGCGAGTGATGCGATGACGGGGCTCGATATTATTAATAAGCTTCAAAAAGAAGAAGAGCGTGAGAAGATGAAACAGGATAAGAAAGAACGGCATCTTCATATCGTAAAAAAAGAGGAGAAGAAAGTAGAAATTCCAGCAGTAATTGAGCCATTACCAAAGGCTGAGGTTATCGTGCCTGATTCAACAAAACGAATTGTATTACGCGATATTCCCGCCCTTCATCTCGCTCCATTTTTAAATAGACAAATGCTACTTGGGCATCACCTTGGATTAAAAGGAAATGTGAAGAAGCTTTTGAAAGAGGGAGATAAGAGAGCGCATGAATTAAATGATTTAATAGATGAATTATTGCAAGAAGGACAATCTTGGTTAAAGCCAAAAGCAGTGTATCAATTTTTCCCAGCGCAAAGCGATGGACAAAACATTGTAATATATGATCCAGAAGATCATACGCGTGTTATAGAGCGTTTCACGTTCCCTAGACAAGGAAAGGCCCCCTATCGTACTTTAGGCGATTATTTGCGCCCAATTGGAGATGAGATGGACTATGTTGCTTTCTTATCTGTTACGGTTGGGGAAGGAGTTCGGGACATTGCTGAAGAGTGGAAGGCGAAAGGTGATTACTTACGTAGTCATGCCATTCAATCGTTAGCGCTTGAATTAGCAGAAGGACTTGCTGAAAAAACACATATGCTCATTCGTGACCGCTGGGGCATTCCAGACTCACCTGAACTGACGATGGAAGAACGTTTCCGTACGAAATATAGAGGAATACGCGTGTCATTTGGTTATCCGGCGTGTCCAGAACTTGCAGATCAAGAAAAGCTATTTCGCTTAATTCATCCAGAGGAAATAGGTATTTCATTAACAGAAGGATTCATGATGGAGCCAGAAGCTTCCGTAACGGCTATGGTATTTTCTCACCCTGAGGCAAGATATTTTAGTGTATTATAGTCTAGAAGGGGGAGACGTATGAAGAAAATAGTCTTTACAGGTGGCGGTTCGGCAGGACATGTAACACCTAATTTAGCCATTATCCCACATTTACAGGAAGACAACTGGGATATCTCTTATATTGGTTCTCATCAAGGTATTGAGAAAACGATTATAGAAAAGGAAGGCATTCCCTACTATAGTATTTCGAGTGGAAAGCTACGTCGTTATTTTGATTTGAAAAATATAAAAGATCCTTTTCTTGTAATGAAGGGTGTTATGGATGCGTATGTAAGGATTCGAAAACTAAAACCAGATGTGATTTTTTCAAAAGGCGGTTTCGTATCTGTACCAGTCGTAATTGGAGGATGGCTAAATAGAGTACCAGTTTTATTACATGAATCTGATATGACGCCAGGATTAGCAAATAAAATTGCGCTTCGTTTTGCTTCGAAAATATTTGTTACATTTGAAGAAGCAGCGAAGCATTTACCGAAAGGAAAAGTAATATATACGGGATCTCCTGTACGTGAAGAAGTGCTGAAGGGAAATTCTGAAACAGGTTTAGCATTTTTAGGTTTTTCACGTAAAAAGCCAGTTATTACGATTATGGGAGGCAGCTTGGGCGCGAAGAAAATTAATGATACGGCTCGAGAAGCATTACCAGAACTTCTTAAAAAGTATCAAATTGTTCACCTTTGCGGAAAAGGTAACCTTGATGAAAGTTTACAAAATAAAGAAGGATATAGACAATTTGAATATGTACATGGAGAACTGCCGGATATATTAGCGGTAACAGATTTTGTTATTTCACGCGCGGGCTCCAACGCAATTTTTGAATTTTTAACATTACAAAAGCCGATGGTTTTAATTCCATTATCGAAATTTGCAAGCCGTGGAGATCAAATATTAAATGCAGAGTCCTTTGAAAGGCAAGGGTATGCCTCCGTATTATATGAAGAAGATGTAACTGTAAAATCTCTGATAAAGTATGTCGAAGAATTGAATCAAAATAATGAGAAGTATAAAACAGCACTAAAAAAATATAATGGAAAAGAAGCAATTCAAACAATCATTCAAAATATTTCAGAGGCATGATGAAACAATCATGCCTCTTTTAGTAGGGTGAAAGATTCCAAGAATTGATATTTTTATGTTACAATAAAGTGAAACTTTAATCAGTTGGGTGCATCCCACATCTAACTTCTTTACTTTTACTGAAATTTGAGGAGGGAGTCTTACTGCCCTCAAATAGCGGGATAACAACTGGGTTAATAGAGAAATTCCAATTAATGAGGCGTGAAAATACGAATGGATTAGGAGTGACTGTGTTGGAGCTAAGTCTCTATGAAAATACTGCACTTATTATATGCTTTGTGTTGTACGTTGGTAGTGTTATTGTTTATATTTCAAGGAAATTTTCGCAAGAAAGAGAGCTTGAAAAGTCAGAGATAACAGCTGAACTAGAAATGTTAGCTGATGAAAGTTATAAAAAACAAAAAATAAAAGAAGACCATGAAGCATCCCATCATTTAAACGCAAATAAGTTTTAAAGATGGGGATTTTTTTTGAAGTTGTTCTTTATTATAGCTATAACAAATAACGCTAAAAAGGAGTTTCCCCATACATAATGAAGGAGTGTATATAAATGAATTTTTATATCGCCTCAGGTTTCCAAAATAAACATCTTGTACGTTCCGTAGCAAATGAACTGAAACATGCAGGATGGCACCATACATATGATTGGGCCAAAAACGAAAGAGCAGCGAATCAAGAACAATTAAGAGAAATTGGTCAGGCAGAACAAAATGCTGTAAAAGAAGCGGATGTGTTTTTACTTATATTAGATGGCGGAAACGGGAGCCATACAGAGTTTGGAATGGCGATTGCGCTAGAGAAAACGATATATGTATATCATGCAGGAAATCCGCTCCAAACAACGTTCTATCACTTGCCAGAAATAAATATTTTTGAAGGAGATGTAGCTGAGTTTGCATCTTATGTTATGAATCATGTGAAATAATGTAACTACCTAAAAGGTTATAAAAGTGATCTTTTGGGTACAGTGATGATAAGAAACGTATATAAAGGAGTACATAATATGAAATTAGAAAATGGATGGGAAACGAGCTTTTTAGAAGTCGTACAAAATAGTGAATTTAAGAAAGAGGCACTTCTTAGTCAATTGCTTTGTCAGGATAGTGAAGAAGTAGAAGAGCTTGTGGATGATTACGGCTACGAAGAACTTGTTGAACGTGAACATGATGATGAGTTAGCTGAAATTTTAGGAGAAGAACTTTTTAGTGAGATGGAACGCCAAGTATTCTTATCTTCAAACCCAGAAGAAAAACTTATTGCATTCGTCAATGGATTAGGTTTTCATGTGTTAGATTGGATCGTTCTTCTTGAAACAGAATTTGGAATTGATAGTGCAAACTTTACATCAGATGCTGTAAAGGTGTTAGAAAAGCGTTTCAGCCAGTTTCCGTACATAGAGGACAATACAATTTTTGATATGACATTTGGAGAATCGATGGATGTATTAGAATCTGTTACAGGATTACAACTAAAGGAAAAGATGAACATATAATGAAAAAAGAACGTGATTGGATCACGTTCTTTTTTTACATAATAATAATTTTATCATCTAGTTTTGTCTGCCCGGTAAGAAGTGCGTTTAAATATTCCACTTTTCTTATACAAGCTTGTATATGTCTTTCAACCTCTTGTAACTCTGCTTGGTGATGTGTTTCAATTGGATGAATTTGTACGTTGAATTTTTCAAATTGACTACTATATGTTATTTCTGCATAGCCGCTCATAATATCGGTTTCGTTATGAAATAAAAATTGCCTCGTTTTGTCACAGAATGATACATCCTGAAAGCCATATACTTTTAATGCTTCAATTACTTTTTTTATCATTTTTGTATTCATTTTTTTAACCCTCTTTACGAAGTTCTACTTTTATATTATAACATAAAAAATTACATAGAAAGCGCTTCCAAGTGTATTTTATTATAAACTTTACGTTTCAATCACAAAAATGAAACAAAGAAAAAATAATTGTAAAGAAGGAAGGACTCTTTTATTGTTTCGTCATATATATAGAGAAATAGTGCAATGAAAGGAAATTTTCCGAGGTGGAGATCGTATTTCCAATTTGAGCGCAGTAAAAGAGGTGAAAATCTTGAACTTTGATATTGTAGGACAAAAAGCATATATAAAAGATGGACCGCATCGGAACCGAATTGGAATTGTAAAGAAAAACGAGACAAAATTAGCATCGCAGTTTGCTATTGTAATTGGAGAACAAATCATTGATGTAGAGCTAAAGGATATCGTGTTAGTTGGGGTGGACGTAGGACAATTTCATAAATGGTGCGAACAAAATGGTTATTTGTGAAAAGGACGGGCTGTGAGATAATGAAATATATTTGAGAGAAGAGAATATGTTATTATATTCTCTTTTTCTATGTGTAAGGAGACGGAGATGAAGTATACAGAACGAGATTTTACACTGGAATTGAAAGAGAAAATTCAATGCATGGAGAAGGAAATAGAACGGATATCACTTAAACTTTATAAAGAGTATTCGCATTTATACATAGAAAAAAACATGGAATTAGATATGGGACTTGTTAAAGATAAAGAGCATCCTTTTGAGGTGGGATATGGTTCATCAGTTGCTATAGCTATATTAGATGAAGAAAAAGAGATGATTGGATTTTACAATATACCAATTTGGAAATGCGAAAGAATCTTTTTAGGAATGCCAATTCAATCAAACATTTTGGGTAGTAAGAAAGTAGGGGAACTCGCTGATGAATCTTGTTATGAGATTGAGGAAGAGTTAAAAGAGCAATTAAAAGAATACTTGGAGTGATAATTCTCAAGATAAGATCTATAAAGAGGGAACGGAATAAAAAAGACGCTAACAATTGTATGTTAGCGTCTTTTTTTCATTATGAAGCAATTTCACCAGTTTTTGTATCGTCTTGATTGTACGTATCTTGATCTAATTCACCAAGCCATTTACTTGAAATAAGACCTGCTGTCATAGAACCACTTACGTTAAGAGCTGTACGACCCATATCGATTAATGGCTCAACTGAGATAACTAGAGCAACAATACCGATTGGTAAGTTCATTGTAGATAGTACGATTAAAGCTGCGAATGTTGCACCGCCACCAACTCCGGCAACACCGAATGAGCTAATAGCAACAACAGCGATTAAAGTTAAAATAAATTGTGGTTGTAATGGATCAATTCCTACAGTTGGAGCGACCATCATTGCAAGCATTGCTGGATAAATACCTGCGCAACCGTTTTGTCCGATAGATACCCCAAATGAAGCTGCGAAGTTTGCAATTCCTTCGGAGATACCAAGCTTTTCTTTTTGAGCTTCAATATTTAATGGCATCGCACCAGCACTAGAGCGAGATGTGAATGCAAAAGTTAGTACAGGGAACACTTTTTTCAAATATTGAATTGGATTTAAACCAGACAATGCAATTAATAATAAGTGAATGATAAACATTACGATAAGTGCTACATAAGAGGCTAACACGAAGTTACCAAGCTTTAAAATAGCATTTATATCGCTACCAGCAACTGTTTTTGCCATAAGAGCTAATACGCCGTATGGAGTAAGGCGTAAAATTAATGTTACCATACGCATTACGATTGCATATACAGCATCAAGCATTTTCTTAAATAGCTCTGCTTGTTCTGGATATTTTCGTTTTACACCTATAAAGGCAATGCCGATAAAGGCTGCAAATATTACGACAGAAATTGTTGATGTTGGACGAGCGCCTGTTAAATCAAGAAACGGATTTGTAGGCAATAGCTCTAATAATTTATCTGGAATTGTTGTCTTTTCAATAGAAGTAAATCTTTCTTCAACTAGTTTCAGACGAGCAGATTCTGCATCACCTTGTTGTAGGCCTGTTGCAGATACATCAAATCCTGCACTTGCAGCGATACCGACAGCTGCAGCGATTCCTGTAGTAAGAATTAAAATTCCGATAATAAGACCACTAATTTTACCAAGGTTTTTCGTTAACTGTAATTTTGTAAATGCTGAAATAATAGATACTAAAATAAGTGGCATAACGATCATTTGAAGTAATTTCACATAACCGTTACCAATTAAGCCAAACCAAGTATTTGATTCAATAATTACTTTAGAAGTTGGCTCATAAATGAATTGTAATATAAGACCGAATAAAATTCCGACTCCTAAAGCGGTAAATACACGTTTATTAAAAGATACATGCTTACGTTGCATATAATATAATACGCCAACTAAGATGAGCATGACTGCAACGTTAATTCCGACAAGCAGTGTATTCATGTTGATTCCCCCTAATTCCAATCTGTTATATAGAATATAAGGTAATAAAACCTATAAGTCAACTAGGAAATTCCGGGATTAAAAAAAAGATGGCAAAATGCCATCTTTTAATGTCCAGCCCCAGGGACAAGTAAAAATGTCGTGTAGTATGTAAATCCTATGAAGAAAACAGTTAAATATGCCCCGAATACGTATATATACATACGCTCTGTTAATTTTAAATAGCTTAAAAGTACGAAGAAACCTGTTTGTCCTAAAAATAGTAGTGCAGCCTGTTGCATATCTCCTACGTAAAACATAACCGAGAAAATTCCAGTCCAAAAGCCGAGAACGCGAAACATGCGATCCATGCTATTTCCCTCCTTTTCTAGAAAAAGTAAAACCTCTTTTCATTATAGTTTATTTTTCTTACTATTGTAAATATTCATTCATATAAAAAGAAGCCAATTATTATTGGCTTCTTTTTATATGAGAAATTAAATTGTTAGTTTATAATTACAAGATTTACATCCATCTAATAGACTATCATTTCGAGTTAATTCCATGTTAGGGAATAGGATTTCAAAAATTCCTTTCATCATATCTCCGTGCATGTTACAAATTTCAGTTGGATGATGAACAGCCACTTCTTTAAATGGACAATTGTGTACATCATAGAAAATTTTTGTTCCATCTGCACTTAATTCAAATGCAGGTGATAAGCCGGCTGTTGAGAAAGCTTCTTTTGCAATTTGAACTTTTTGTTCTACTGTTAAAGCACCTTCACTCACATTTAAACGTTGCATATGTTGTTGCATTAATTCGGCCCCGAATTGTTTTCCTGTTTCGTATAGCGCTTTCTCACCAGCAGCGCCAAGGCTAAGTAAAGAATTAAATGCTATTCTTGCTAACAATTGATAATCACGGAATGGAAATTGCAATTGAATAACATCTTCAGATAAGACATATAATCTGCTTGGTCTTCCGCCTTTTCCAGTTTTCTTTGTTTCCGATTTAAGCATATGAACATCTTCTAATTTAGATAAATGTAAACGTGCTACGTTTGGATGAATATCGAATTCATCTGCAATTTCTTGTACAGTTACGTAACTATGTTTTTGCGAAATATATTTATAAATGTAATAACGAGTTGGGTCAGCTAAAACACCTGTAATTTTTAAAGCTTGTTCCATGAGGATCTCCACCTTTATCACTTTATCCAAGATAATAACATTATAATACAGATAAACATGAGTATAGGTAATTTCAGACAATAATTCGGAAATTGTTCATAATTTCACAAACATATTTTTCCTTTTTCCTCTATTGAAAATACAAAAATCCAAATTTTTATTGTGCATGTTTTCATGCTATATACATAGTGAGGAGGGAAAAGTGATGAATGGGATTGAAATTTTTGCGAATACAATTTTAAAAGAAGCGTGTAGGGTACAAGCGTCAGATTTACATATTGTGCCCCGGCAGAAGGATGTAGCGGTGCAACTACGTATAGGAAAAGATTTAATGTAAAGGTAATTGACTATAATTATGAGGTGATTTGTTTTTTGAATATTAAAGAGATGAGGAGGAGTATGATGAGTAGTGAAACAGCAGGATTTGATTTAAAGTTAAGGGCAAAAGAACAGTGGTTCTGTGACAACTGTGGCGAAATTATTGAATCGGATCAGGATGGAATACTAGAATGGGATTCTTTACAAGATGAAAGCACTGACGAGTATACAACGATAGGTGAAAACTTTAGAATAGTTCACCATAGGTCTGTGAGGAATTGTAGTTCACCGCAGAATAATGGCGTCCTCTTATTTGACGGTCATTTAGATTGGTTTACTGGTACAGAAGGTCTATCTAAATTGCTTAGTATTCAAGCAAGATATAAACTGGATACCGTAAAATTCCAAGAAATAATCAGACGCTTACATATAGAGTATTACGAGGAAGCTAGAACATATTTACCACAAGCCTCAGCTGATGGACAATATGATATTGATCCAAGTGGTACTGGGCATATACCAATAGCTGATTTAATTTGGATAATTGAAACATACGGTGATAGACAAGAATAGGCACCCTTTATTTTTTGTTGCAGTTCTATAAACAAACTGATACGATGTGAGCATGATAAATGATTATAGAAAAAACAAAACAATCGTTTCATTAATTAACTACCATTTTGTGTTTTGCCCACGATACAGAAGAAAGATTTTTCTTAATGCAAAAGTAGAAGAACGTTTCAAAGCTTTAGTTCAAGAGTTATGTAACGAACTAGATATTATTATTATTGCAATGGAATGTGATAAAGACCATGTTCACTTGTTCTTAAATGCACTACCAACACTTAGTCCTGCTGATATTATGGCGAAAATTAAAGGAGTGACGTCGAAGCGTGTAAGAGAAGAGTTTTCTCACCTCGCGCATTTGCCAAGTCTGTGGACACGTTCTTATTTTATTTCTACTGCTGGGAATGTATCGAGTGAAACGATACGATATTATGTTGAAAGTCAAAAAACGAGGGGGTGAAACTTGTGGCACAAACTATCACGATCAAAGTTAAATTACTTCCGACAGAAAAACAAATTAGGCTATTGGAACAAAGTAGTTCCCAGTATATTAAGCTCATTAATATACTGGTATCTGAAATGGTTGAAGCGAAGAAAACCACGAAGAAAAGCACAAAGGATATTGAAGCCAACCTTCCAAGTGCGGTTAAAAATCAAGCGATTAAAGATGCGAAAAGTGTATTTTCTACAAAAGTGAAAAAGAGTAAATATAAAATCGTTCCGATTTTAAAAAAACCTGTTTGCGTATGGAATAACCAAAACTATTCATTTGACTTCACGTACATTTCAATGCCCTTTATGGTAAATGGAAGGTCAACTCGTTTAAAGATTCGTGCTTTGTTAACTGACAAATATAATCGCAATTTTGAATTGTTGAAACACAAGTTAGGTACACTTCGTATTACAAAGAAATCTGCTAAATGGATCGCTCAAATAGCTGTCACAATCCCTACAAACGAAAAAATAGGAACAAAGATTTTAGGAGTGGACTTGGGTCTCAAAGTTCCTGGGGTGGCTATCACGAACGATGATAAGGTTCGTTTCTTTGGAAACGGTAGACAAAACAAATATATGAAACGTAAGTTTCGTAGTATTCGCAAGAAGTTAGGAGAAGCTAAGAAATTGAATGCCCTTCGGCAACTTGATGATAAAGAACGGAGATGGATGCAAGACCAAGACCACAAAGTGAGTCGTGAAATCGTTGATTTCGCAACGAATAATAATATCTCTGTCATTCGATTAGAGCAACTAACGAATATTAGACAGACGGCACGAACAAGCCGTAAAAACGAAAAAAATCTACACACTTGGTCATTCTTTCGTCTAGCACAATTCATTGAGTACAAAGCGACATTAGTTGGTATAAAGACTGAATATGTGAATCCTTCTTATACAAGTCAAACATGTCCGAAGTGTTCTAAAAAGAACAAAGCACAAGATAGAAAATATAAGTGCCAATGTGGATTTGAGAAACATCGTGATATCGTTGGGGCGATGAACATTCGCTACGCAACTGTGGTTGATGGTAATAGTCAATCAGCCTAAGAACCTATATGGTCTGTCTTAGGAGGGGTGATGGCACACCCTCATCTTGAAGGCTGTTCAAAACAGAAATGAACTGCGAACGGTTAGTCATTCAAGAATCCCATCCGTTACACCGTAAGGTGTAGGACTTGCGGCTTTAGCTGTGGGAGTGTCAAGTCATGATCCAGATGTTATTTTAGTAGGGGCATCTGTGATGAAGAAACAGCAATAATATCCATAAGAGCAAGTCTGACGGGGCATTTAGTAATGATGACATTGCATACTAATAATACTGAGTGTTATTCTTCACCATGTTTGAGATTTGTTCAAGAAGCCTGAGTTTTTTCGATAAAAAGGCAACGTATTCAAGGTTCAAAATTGTCCTATCTCAAATTTTGTGAACGAGAAAATTTTCATGAAACTTGAAATAGGAAAGGTTTTCTTCATAAATGTTGAGATAAGAAACAATTCTTCTAGTTCAATGTTTGTAAATGATAATTGGAATTCCTTTTTTTTAATACCATGTAAACTTTTTTAATTAAAAGGATTACCGAACAGGGGATTTTTGAGCATGTAACAGTAGATGAAGCGTTAACAAGAGGTGAGAGATTAAGAGAGTATTTTAAAGCATAACTACTTATGTATTAAAGAAAATAGTGGGTATATGAAAATGAGTCGTTGGTAATACGACTCATTTTCATATATTAAATAATAATACCATTATTGCGAAGGCTATTTTTTTGATTCTGAGTTAAAGGTATAGTACCTTTTTGAATGTCTGTAATGAGTTGTTTGTAAATATACTCCAGCGTTTCCGTGCAATTATTCCATTCGTTCTTGAATAGTGAAATATCCTCTTTAAGTTCATATGCAGAACCATGAAGGTCGTAAGGATATCTTAATGCCATAGAATCATCATCCCAATTTGTTCTTTTGTTAATAAAATTTTGTATTTGCTGAAGTTGCACTTGTACATGAGGAGAATATAGACCATGATTATTTAATGTTTGTAATATTAGATGTGAAGACTCATCCCAAAGTGTTTTTTAATTATGACCTGTAACTTTTTTAGGCTCTCCGCCATTCATAACTTTTGCTATTTTAGCAATCATTTTAGTACGTAATTCAATATAATGTCTTGCGATGTACATAGTTGGAATAATTGAAGCATTATTAATTAGATTATGTTGGATAAGATTTTCTGCCACTTCTAGGTATTGAGAATTATAATCCTCCCAAGTATTAGGGAAATTCATTCTAATCTACTCCTTTTAATCTATTTACATTTATTTTGAAGGAAATACATGTTTTTCGCGAATAAATATTTGAAAATTTTAAAAATGAGGGTTATCATGAAGGAAAAAAAGATAAGGATTGGGCAAAGGGTATACTTTGTTGAAAGAGGAGAGCGTGTGTTTGAAAGAAAAGTAATTCGAGGAGAAAACATGTATTCGAATTTGGCATTTCAAGATAGTTTCGGTATAAAAGAGGCAGACGAAAGTTGGAATTGGGAAAATTTTTTTTCATCACCACAGAAGAAGCAATAGAACAAATTGAAATGAACATGCAAAAGTGGAAAGAAGAGTGTTTTTCTTCCAAAGAAGAGCTCTTGCGATTGTTATATGATTTGACGTTATACGCTTCTTCAAGTGAAGTATGGAGAAATAAGATTAAGGAAGCGATTAAAATTAATTTTGATATCGATGTACATTAGGAAAAAAATATAAAAATTAGCGTTACATATAAGAAGAAAGTTTTTTTGAGTGCTCAGATAAGTATAATTCGAGTGCTTTTTTATTTCTTGTTTCTGAAGGAGAATAAAGGTGGAAAAGTTTTATGTTTATTGGTGGAATTTGTTAATATATAATTTACTTTATAAGTGGTATTTCAGAAGAGAAAAGGGTTGGATGGAAATAGCAACAGTGTACCCAATAAAGCATGTTTGAAATTGAATTCTTCTATAATGGGGCGATAAAGATGAAGTCTATTAATAAATTAATCGATGCGATATCTTGTGTTTTGGTTGATGAAAAAGCGTATGATTTGCCTAGTGTTTGTGTAAGGTATGGCTTGGAAAATGGTGAAGAATCTGAAGCTTTTTCAAGTAAGAGGGTGTATGTACAAAGAAGATTAAAAAATAAAGACCAATTATTTTTGATAGATTTAGCCCAAAGAATCGTACAAGACTATGATTTACATACAAGTACGTTGGCGAAGATTTTACATAAAACAGCTCCTACAGGTTTTTATTCAATTAGTGAGATTACGAGAAGAAATATAATGGATGAGCTATATTCTAGGGGAGATATCTCAGGGAAAAGTGAATTATTAGATTTTTTAAACCGAATATGGATATTAGAAGATATACCTTCAACAGATTCTAGATTTCAGAATGCTTCAGGTGATATATGGCAACACATGATAAATAATTCAGACTGGGATGAACCATATTTATTTGAAGAGTATTTAGGATTATTGACAGCAACTGATGAAATCTTTATTCGTTTTTTAGAACAAACTGTGCACCCTATTGTGCGCCATGAATCGAAACAAATGGAGTACATAGCATTTGTTGATTCTCATTTGATTAAAGATGGCTATCAGTTCTCACCAACAGATAACATATCAGGCTATCCAATTTATAAAATTAATAAACTTCAAAAGGGAGTTAAGGGTACAGCTAAGAATCTTATTTTTGCTGCAGTTGGTTGTAAGCCGGAAATTGTAATTAGTGATTCCATTAATAATGATATAAAAATAGTGAAGCATGAAGAGAATTGTCTTGTGTATGATCGCCCTATTCCAAGCATGGGTTTATATTGGGATGACCTACTAAAATGGTGGACAGATAGTAAAGAGGAAAATGAGATAGGAGCAGAAAATGAGGTTTTTCTATATAAGAGATTACTTAATTCTTTAGATTCAGACCCTGAAAAAATACTATTTGATAGTTATTTTAGATTTTTTAAAAGGAGGTTTAATCAGGACTTTCCTGCATTAATACCTCAAGTTTATTTGCATTATGATCCATACACAGTCAAGCAAAGATTCCATGCAACATTTTTACCAAGACAACGTATGGATTTTCTTTTATTACTTCCCAACAACCAAAGAATTGTTCTAGAGATAGATGGAAAACATCATTATTCAGATGGAGATATTTCAAGTCCTAGAAAGTATTCGGAGATGGTTTGTGCAGATAGAGAATTGAAACTCAATGGATATGAGGTATATCGATTTGGTGGTTTTGAATTTATGAATAGAGAGAAGAGCCGACAAATGATAAAGGAATTTTTTGAAGGGTTATTTAGTAAACATGGAATGAAGCCAAATTAGTTTCGAGGAATTCGGAACGAGATGGAACGAATAGGGGGGATGAGATATGTTGAAAAAAATGAGCGTTATATATATGTTATTATTTCTTTTGTTACTTGTAGGATGTGGGTCTAATAACAAAAAAAGCTTAGAAGAAAAATTATTTAAAGATGGGGAAGCATTGGTACAGGCTTACTATCAATCAGCAAACGGTGCAGATAAGTCAAAAGAAATTCAAGAATTAGCACCAAAATTTGATGAGATGAAAAAAGCGAATACATTTTCTTCAGAAGACGAAGAGTGGTTTGTGAAAGAAATCCAACTTTTAAAACAAGAATATGCATTATATATGATGGAGGGTGCTCTAGAATATGCATCAAAAAATACACAAGGTGATAAAGAGGGGGCTAAGGAAGAAATGATGAAACATATGAAAGAATTACAGGATGACTTTGGGATTGTATATGATAAGAAGTAAAGTGCAAAAAAGATCATTTTAATGAGAATGAGTTTTTTACTTTGGTTCTGTTAAATATTTGTGTTTGGGTTTTAATGTAAAAAGGGTAGAATTATCTTTTATTCGGAGGAGAATACATGAAGGCACTTGCCGATTTAATAGATATATACAATAAAAATTATGCTCGCCATGAAGAGTGGAAGTTAAGTGATTTTAAAAATCGAACGAAGTCAATGGAGGAATTAATTAAAGATGCTGTTTGGGGGTACCTTCCAAATTTGAAAAGGGATTCACATCAGTGCCAAATCTCAAAAGCAGTTCTAGAAGAAATGACCAAAAGGTTATTGGACCCGTTAATTATGGAAGAGATAAAAAGGGCTACATGTTTTGATGATATCTTTATAATTGTGTACGAATTGAGAATTCCTAATTTTAGTTCGTTATGCGTGTACGATACGTCTCTTAGAATAGGAGCGATGTTTAACTTATACCCGAAGGTGATTTATTTACACCGTGGCGTATTAGACGGGATAATTAATTTGATAGGTAAAATGGAACTTGAAAAACATATAAAATTCTTTTTAAGAGATGAAAAATATCCCTACGTCACTAAAGATTGTCTGCCTAAGGAACTGCAAATATTAGAACCGCATCATATTGAAAATTTCTTGTGTCGTAACAAGGAAAAAATATTAGTTTTTGATTTGAAACGTACTTGAGATAAACGGTGAGATTTTTAATGTAATGTTTTGTAATATGGATGGTAGTGATTTAAAGGCTGTATTAGAACGTAGAATTGATTTAGTACAATTATTATCGTTGAAAAGAAGACATGCTTCGCAAACGGGTAATATTTATTTAAAAAGCCATGAAATTATATTATAAGGTTTTGTTCGCGGATAATTTGTTCTGTTTGTCCTTTTGTTTAAATGAAAGGTGACTAGAACATCTTTTTGCATTTGTACATCCTTCTTTAATGCTCGATATATATTTTTATAGTAATTTTATTGATAAGATTTGTGAAAATATAGAAGTGTTATTTTTGGCGGAAATTTGAAATTTCATTTAGTCGAGAATCTTAAATTCTCTCCTAGAAAAATAAAAAAGGGGAAAATATGTTAAATAAACTATCCGAAATTTATTTGATGGAATTAGATAGATACATTGAAAAAAACTTAAATTCTATTACATGTGTGGAAGTTCGAGATTGTTATCAAACTTTTCTAGACGTTTCCATACAAATGACGGGTATACATCAAAACTATAAAAGTTTGCCAGAGTATTTGGTACACCGATTTATGTATTATCTATGTAAAAGCCAAATTGACAAAGGTAAGTACAAAATTGAGACAAACCAAAAATATTTAAATCATCTTCAAGGAAAGAATGAAATCGATATTGCACTTGTTGATTCTTATACAAAAGGAAATACTGGTGGAGAACCAAAAATCCTAAGGGGAATTTCAGTAAAGGCAGCTCAAACAGTAAAGATTGATGAGGATTCGTATAGAGCGCGTAATTTGCTTTGGGGTGAAAATAAAGATATGCAATTTGTGCTAGTCACATTTAATGATTCGTTTAATAAAAAAGAAGATGAATATGTAAATGATAAATATAAAATTATAAATTTGGAAAGAGATAATGATAATACATTCGTTGATGAATTAAAAATAAAATTAAAACTGTTTGAAATCGGGATAAACTAAAACAGTTTTTAAAACGGTATTTATACAAGACCGCCAATTATTTTGGGGGTCTTGTATTGAGGTTACTAAAAGAGATTACTAATTTGTAGAAGAAACTAATTTTTTCTTTTTACATGTTTCATGTAATTCATTCCGGAAATTCTATTAATATCATAAATGAATCTCGTTAAATAGACAATGTAAGCGAGTGGGAAGTACCGCCTTGAAAGTAATACGGTTTTCATTTCCTTGCAGTGTGAAACAAAACAAAAAAATTTATACGGTGAGCTTTCGGTATAGAAAAAAGGATGGAAAAATAGTCGATTGGATAGAAGGATAATATGTGAAATATATGGAGATAAACCAGGGGTTTCTATTATAAATTGAATTGACTTTTTAGAAGAAATGGATAAATATAATGATTAAAAGTTTAAATTTTCTCAAAAAAGAGAAAGGTAGAAAGAATATGATATATTCATGCTATCCAATCATTATTTTTAGGGAGAATAGGGAAATGACAAATAACAATCAAATAGGTGAAAATAAGGAACAAACTATTTTTGATCATAAAGGAAATACGATTATGACAGAAGATAGAGAAATACACATTATTTCAAAATTCGAAGAACCTCTTATTGTCGTATTAGCAAATGTACTAAGTGATGAAGAGTGTGATGAATTGATTGAAATGTCTAAAAATAAAATGAAGCGTTCTAAAGTTGGTTCATCACGTGATGTAAATGATATTCGAACAAGTAGCGGTGCATTTTTGGAAGACAATGAACTTACTTCAAAGATTGAAAAACGAATTTCATCTATCATGAATGTTCCTGCGTCGCATGGAGAAGGGTTGCACATTTTAAATTATGAAGTGGATCAACAATATAAAGCACACTATGATTATTTTGCGGAACATAGTAGATCAGCTGTTAACAATCGTATTAGTACGCTTGTAATGTATTTAAATGATGTAGAAGAAGGCGGGGAAACGTACTTCCCGAAATTAAATCTTTCTGTACATCCTAGAAAGGGAATGGCAGTATACTTTGAGTATTTTTATCAAGATCAATCACTAAATGAGCTTACGTTACATGGAGGGGCACCTGTAACGAAAGGCGAGAAATGGATTGCAACGCAGTGGGTGAGAAGAGGTACTTATAAGTAAAAGCGAGTGTTACGTTTTGTTCTTCATAGTATAAGAACAAAACGTTTTTTTATTAAACAAAGTAGCATCTTTCGTTATAATAACAATTAATAAATGACGATTGAGAGGACAGAAAATGAAATCTATATACATAACCGGCTATATGGGAGCAGGGAAAACAACAATTGGAAAAGCATTAAGTCAAGAACTTCAAATGGATGTTGTAGATACTGATCAAAAAATCGAAGAGAAGCAAAAGAAGGCAATTCGTGATATTTTTGCCGAAGAAGGCGAAATGACTTTTCGGGAATATGAAAGCGAAATGTTACGTTCGCTACCAGTCCATAATGTCATTATTACAACTGGTGGGGGAATTATTGAACGAGCGGAAAATCGCAAGTGGATGAAAGAGAACGGAACTGTCGTGTATTTATATTGTGATCCAAATGTAATTGCAGAAAGGCTTCGTGAAGATACGACACGTCCACTATTTCAAAAGAAAGATATAGATGCATTCGTAAAGAAATTTGAATCACGCCGAGCTTATTATGAAGAGGCTCATATTCATATCGATACGACAAATAAGTCTGTAAAGCAAATTATGAATGAATTAAAGGAAAAGATTAATGTATAAAAAAGTGGACATACTAATCAAGTAGAGGTGATGATAATATGTCTACTAATGATTATGTTCGCTTTGTGACGCAGCAGTTTGTGTCGTATATGGATGCTCCAAAAGAAGATCGAAAACAAAAGAAAGAACAACGCCGTGCTGAAAAAGAGCCATTTATGAATAAGTGGTTTGGTGTTATGCCGCTGAGTGCTGCTTTGTTTTATCGAAATGTAAAAAGTAAAAGAAAAAAATCAAGTTAAATTTTAGTCATATGTCTAGCAAAACAAAGATCCCCTAGTGTCGTAATACACTAGGGGATCTTTGTTTACTGCACGGATTCTTGTTCTTCCGTAACGGCATGTATTTTATTGTTCACCCATACGAACCCTATTCCGATACAAATAGAAATGCCCCAGCCGACAGCGGTCATAATCGCTCTCATTTCACCGTAGCCATCTACACCAAAAACAGAGATGAAATAAATTTTTAAAAAGCTTTTTAATATAAATTGTAGCCCGAAAAATAACGTTAAATATTGCAGTGCTGGATATATACGACTATCACGATAAAGCTCACGACTTTTATCGCGGTCATGGCCTTGCAGCGCTGCAATATCTGCTGCGAAATATAACATAAGTGGTTTTTTTATAAAAATTGTACATATGACGATAATACCGAGTACGATGTGATAATACGCATCGTTCCATAACATTCGTTCAGCTGACCCAGATAATAGATCTACCGTTGTATTAGAAATGAGTGTAATTAAAATAAAGAATCCTGTCACGTTAAACTGTTTTTCTTTTTTAAAGGTATACAGTGTATAAATAATCCCCGGAACAGAGGAAAGTAACATCGCGTAATAAGGATCGATATAAGGTTTTGCAAATTTCCAAATGAGGAATGGGATTACGAGATAAAAGACAAGATCTAATATAGCTTTTTTATTTTGATTCATACAAAGCCTCCTTAAGTCATACATATATTTTATAATATAATTTCTGAAAATTGTATAAGGTTTAATGGGAAAAGAAAAAATATATCAATTTTTGAGGGATTAGTAGATTGAAAAAAATTGCCCCTAGCGTAGTAAGTTTTTTTAGTATATAATAAAGGAAACGCTTTCATTTTTAGTTTGTTCACAAAATGGACGGAAAATCACATATTTACTATCGATATGTTGCTTTATAATGAAACTAATTAAATATACATGCATACAATATTGTGAAATAAATAACATAAATAATCTATATAAATGTAAACGTTATCAAAAGAGAGAGGTGGAGACAATGAGTAAATTTTTCTTCAATCATAATCCAGCAACAGTAGAGGATGGAAGGCTTGTTAAATATGCTGAAATTATTTATGGAGAAGGTGGCCGTTCTGTATTAGAAAATTTAATGGTGAAGGCATCTATCAGATTGCGTGATCGTTATCCGAATAAATCTGACGAGCAGATCTCGAACCTAGTAAATAAAGGCATCCATGATATGTTTCAAAAATATGTGAGCGAGTAAGAGTAGCCAATGGCTGCTCTTATTTTTTTGTATAAGGATTGAAACTCTAGCTGAAAATAAACATGTATTTTGAAAAACGCAAAAAGGAGTGGGAAAGATGAGCAATGGAATTGGACGTTCGAAAGAAAATCTTCCAACTGATGCAAATCATGTGAGCGCAAAGGATCGTGCACAGCAGAAACGTATGGCACAGAAAAAACAGCAAGAGCGTAGTGGCGATAGCGAGTAGGGTAGAAAATAGCTCAAAAGAGGCTCCTTCTAAAGCAGAAGGAGCTTCTTCAAGATAGAAAATGATTCGCGGTAACATAAAAAAGGCCACCGTTAATAATTTGCACTGTAATACGTGGTTCATACTGTTCTTGCAGAGCTTGTTTTTCAATTTCATAGCTCTCAGGAAGTTCGTCACTTTCTTCATAAAAACGGTTTAAAAGGTCTAGATCATGATTCCAACGCACTCTTGCTTCTTTTGCCCACGTATGGTCATCTTCTGCAATTATATTTTTTAAAGCGTCTTCTATGCGTTGTAAACCACTTTGAGGTTTAATGATGGGCGAGAGCGTAAAACAAAAATCAGGTATTTTTGGTGTAAGTTTAATGTTTGTTAATGTTTCATGAAAGTTTGCCATCATTGTTCCAGAAATGAGATGAATGCCAATCGAGTGAAGGATGTCTTTTTTTCGATCACATTGATAGGAAACTTTTATATTAATACCGAGCCAAGGGTGGAGCGGTGTATGTGTTGCCCCATTATGTCTTACATCCTCATATAAACGTATGTAAGAGCCTAATTCTTTTGTCGTTTGGAAAATTTGATGTAGACGTGGTGAACCGTAGTGAATAAGCTCACCATCATTTTCTTCATTTTCTTCATTTTCTGGATTTGTAATAAGAGTAAGGCGCATCGGATTCGGTACGCCTCCTGTTTTCTCAAGATAGTGCCAATAAAAAGGGCGATTCATTAATAATTTATCCATCTCAATTGTTAACTGTACATCTAATAAATGAGGAGAACGTTCTAAAATTTCACAGTTATTCGCCTCAAAGAAATTGTATAAGTAATTATGAATTTCATGTTGCTGCATAGCCTTGCACCTCAGCTTCATTTCGTTTCGCAAAGTCGATAATAGATGTTAAGTTTTCCATCTTAATTCTAATTTCACCTTCGCTTTTTGATTGCGCGAAAATTTCTTGAATGTGCGCGTCGATGTTTTTCATATTAATTCTCGTTAAAATTTCATCGAGTTCACCGATAACACGCTCGAATAAGTTGATTTTTTCATATAACAGTTTCAAAATATGTTCTTCAACAGTATGCTTTGTAGCTAAGTTATAAATATGAACATCATTCTTTTGACCGAGACGGTGAATACGTCCGATTCTTTGCTCAAGACGCATTGGATTCCATGGCAAATCATAATTGATCATATGGCTACAAAACTGTAAGTTAATGCCTTCTCCGCCAGCTTCCGTTGCAATTAACACTTGGGCACGATTTTGGAAAAGTTCCTTCATCCAATCTTTCTTCCCGCGTTTAAATCCGCCGCGGAATGGGACAGAAGAAATACCGTGTTGTTGTAAAAACCATTGTAAGTACATCTGTGATGCTCGGTATTCCGTGAAAATGACGACTTTATCGTCAATTTCTTTTATAAGCTCTAGAGCTTTAGTTGCTTTCGAGTTGAAAGGAATATGATTAATTTTGTCCATTAGCACATCGATATGTGGATCTTTTATATAATGTTCATTTTCTTTCTGTCTTTTTTCTACATGCTTTTTCAATGAATAGTAAACAGCCTCACGACTACTACACGCTTCCCGTTTTAAAGTTAACGATGAGAAAGTAGATGTGAAGGCGTCTTGTCCTCGCCAATTTTCGATATCATTATATAGAGCTTGTTCTTGTTCATTAAACTCAACAAAAATTGTACGTACATGTCTCTTCGGCCAATCGATACCGGTATTATGTCGTCTATTTCGCACCATTACTTTGTTAATGAGAGCTTTTAAGTCTTCATCTGATTCGGCTGAGCGATTTTTGGAAGCGTAATATTCTTCAAAGTTGGATTGATTGCCTAAATGTCCTGGCTTTAATAAAGAAACAAGGTTAAAAATTTCATCAATCTTATTTTGAACAGGAGTAGCGGTTAGTAATAAACAAAACTTCTTTTTTAATCGTTGTGCAAATTCATAGTTTTTTGTTTTATTATTTTTCAGTTTATGTGCTTCATCGATAATAATAAGGTCATATTCTAAGTTCAACACGATATCGCGATGTGGTGAACGTTTCGCAGTATCAATTGATGATACGATTACGTCAGCTTGTTCCCACGAGTAGCTTTTCTTTTGTGCTACAGCGGGAATGAAAAACTTTGTATTCAGCTCGTATGCCCATTGTGATACGAGCGAGGCTGGGACAAGTATAAGTACCTTTTTCACAAGCCCGCGGACCATGTATTCTTTCAAAATAAGTCCAGCTTCGATTGTTTTTCCAAGACCTACTTCATCTGCTAGAATCGCTTTACCATTCATTTGTTCAATCACATTTTGAGCGACTTCTAATTGATGCGGAAGCGGCGTGAAATGGGATAAATGTTTCGGTGCTTGTAGTCCATCAAAAGTAGGAACAAGTAACGATTTTTCTGTTTCATAAGCTAAGTGATATAAATCCCAGTTTGTCCAAGGACCATCTTCATCAATTCTATTTAAAAAATTGTTTTGCCACGTCCGATCTACGGAAATATCGACATTCATTACGACTCTCCCACCTTTTATAAACTAAAGTAATTATTTTTTAATGTATGATGATTTGCCTCAAAAGAAGGCATAATTATCGTTATTAAAGGCTATATGATAGACAATAATAAAGTATTAAATCTCAAAAGCTGTATTTATTGTGTTTTAACATAAAAAATTCTAAATTATTTTTTATGCTAGAATATTGATGAAATATAGCGAATGATGTTAGGATAATGGTGTGAAATGTGTGGAATCTTTCGTATTTTATCCAAGAAAGTGATTTTTTATTTACGCTTTCATAAAAAAATATAATGAGATTCCGTATATCCTATCTTTTCAGAATGAAAATGTTTAGAAAAAGGAAGCAACTTTTATTGATTTGTCAAAGCATAAGGGGGAGAGAGCATGATTACATTACAACGTACACCGTTATTTGATGTATACGCGAAGTATGGTGGGAAAACAATCGACTTCGGTGGTTGGGAATTACCAGTTCAATTTTCAAGCATTAAAGAAGAACACGAAGCTGTACGTACAGCTGCAGGTTTGTTCGACGTGTCTCATATGGGAGAAGTTGAAGTAAAAGGTGTAGATAGTTTAGCATTTTTACAACGTGTTGTTACAAATGACGTATCTACCTTAAAGGTAGGGGGCGCACAATATACAGCTATGTGCTACGAAAATGGTGGTACAGTAGATGATTTATTAATCTACAAACGTGGTGAAGAAGACTATTTATTAGTAATCAATGCATCAAATATAGAGAAAGATTACGAATGGTTAGCAAGTCATGTAATTGGCGATGCGACAGTAGTCAATGTTTCTAGTGAAGTTGCACAGCTTGCAATTCAAGGACCAAAAGCAGAAGGCATTTTACAAAAAGTTGTGTCAGAAGATTTGAAAGAAATTAAGTTCTTTAAATTTAAAAACAATATTCTTGTAGATGGAATTCCAGCACTTGTATCTCGTACAGGTTACACAGGTGAAGATGGATTCGAAATTTACTGTAAGAGTGAAGATGCTGCAAAACTTTGGGAGAAACTTCTTGAAGTTGGAGCAGAAGAGGGCTTAAAAGCATGTGGTTTAGGTGCTCGTGATACACTTCGATTCGAAGCAACATTACCACTTTATGGACAAGAATTATCAAAAGATATTACACCGATTGAGGCTGGAATTGGCTTTGCGGTAAAAACAAATAAAGAAGCAGACTTCTTTGGAAAAGCAACGTTAAAAGAGCAAAAAGAAAACGGTGCGCCTCGTAAATTAGTCGGCATCGAAGTAATCGAACGTGGAATTCCTCGTACGCATTACCCTGTATTTATTGGTGAAGAAAAAATTGGGGAAGTAACGAGTGGTACACAATCTCCAACGTTAAAGAAAAGCATTGGTTTAGCACTAATTGATGTAAAATACGCAGCAGTTGATACAGAAGTAGAAATTGAAATTCGTAATAAACGCGTCAAAGCAGTAGTTGTTCCAACACCATTTTACAAACGTTCAAAGTAACGGGGAGAGGGGTAGATTTCATGTTGCATCGTTATCTTCCAATGACAGAAGAAGACAAAAAAGAAATGTTACAAACGATCGGCGTTCAAACGATCGATGAATTATTCTCTGATATTCCAGAGAGTGTTCGTTTTAAAGGGGATTTAAAAATTAAAGAAGCAAAATCAGAGCCAGAGCTTTTAAAAGAGCTATCTCAAATGGCTAGTAAAAATGCTAACTTAAAAGAATACGCTTCTTTCTTAGGAGCAGGCGTATACGATCATTATGCTCCAGTAATTGTAGATCATGTTATTTCTCGCTCAGAATTTTATACAGCTTACACACCATACCAACCGGAAATTTCACAAGGGGAATTACAAGCAATCTTTGAATTCCAAACAATGATTTGTGAATTAACAGGAATGGATGTAGCAAACTCTTCTATGTATGACGGAGGTACAGCTTTAGCTGAAGCGGCAATGTTAGCAGCTGGCCATACTCGCAAAAAGAAAATTCTTGTATCTAGCGCGGTTCATCCAGAATCAAGAGCAGTACTTGAAACGTATGCAAAAGGTCAAAATCTTGAAGTTGTTGAAATTAATCATAAAGATGGTGTAACAGATTTAGACGTATTACAAAGTGAAGTAGATGATACAGTTGCTTGTGTAATCGTTCAATATCCAAACTTCTTTGGACAAGTTGAAAAATTAGCTGATATTGAAAAAATCGTTCATCAACAAAAATCATTATTTATCGTTTCTTCAAATCCATTATCATTAGGCGCATTAACACCACCAGGGAAATTTGGTGCTGATATTGTAATCGGTGATGCACAACCATTTGGTATCCCAACGCAGTTTGGTGGACCGCATTGTGGTTACTTTGCAACAACGAAAGCATTTATGCGTAAAATTCCAGGACGTCTTGTTGGACAAACTGTAGATTCAGATGGTAAACGTGGATTTGTATTAACGTTACAAGCACGTGAACAGCATATTCGCCGTGATAAAGCGACATCTAACATTTGTTCAAACCAAGCGTTAAATGCATTAGCAGCTTCTGTTGCAATGACGGCACTTGGCAAACAAGGTGTGAAAGAAATGGCACGTCAAAACATTTCTAAAGCACAATATGCAAAACGTCAATTTGAAGCGAAAGGCTTCACAGTAACATTTGCTGGACCATTCTTCAATGAGTTTGTTGTAGATTGCAAACGTCCAGTGAAAGAAGTAAACGATGCATTATTACAAAAGAATATTATCGGCGGTTACGATCTAGGCCGTGATTATAAAGAGCATGAAAACCATATGCTTGTAGCGGTAACTGAGCTTCGTACGAAAGAGGAAATTGACACACTTGTAAACGAAATGGGGGCTATCCAATGAAGAACCAAGACCAAGCACTTATCTTTGAAGTGACTAAAGAAGGACGCGTAGGATATAGCTTACCCAAATTAGATGTAGAAGAAGTGAAACTAGAAGATGTGTTTGAGAGCGATTATATTCGAGTAGAAGATGCAGAGCTACCAGAAGTATCTGAACTTGATATTATGCGCCACTATACAGCACTTTCAAACCGTAACCACGGTGTTGATTCTGGATTCTATCCACTTGGATCTTGTACGATGAAATATAATCCGAAAATTAATGAGAGTGTAGCTCGTTTCGCAGGATTTGCAAATATTCATCCACTGCAAGATGAAAAGACAGTACAAGGTGCAATGGAATTAATGTACGACTTACAAGAGCATTTAATCGAAATTACAGGTATGGATACTGTTACTTTACAACCAGCAGCTGGTGCACACGGAGAATGGACAGGTTTAATGTTAATTCGTGCATACCATGAAGCAAATGGTGACTTTAACCGTACGAAAGTAATTGTGCCTGACTCTGCTCACGGAACGAATCCAGCATCTGCAACTGTAGCTGGTTTTGAAACAATTACAGTAAAATCAAATGAAAATGGCCTTGTTGATTTAGAAGACTTAAAACGTGTTGTCAATGAAGAAACAGCAGCACTTATGTTAACAAATCCTAATACATTAGGTCTATTTGAAGAAAATATTTTAGAAATGGCAGAAATTGTCCATAATGCAGGCGGTAAATTATACTATGATGGTGCAAACTTAAATGCGGTATTAAGCCAAGCGCGCCCAGGAGATATGGGGTTTGACGTTGTGCATTTAAACCTTCATAAAACATTTACAGGTCCTCACGGCGGTGGTGGCCCAGGTTCTGGTCCAGTAGGTGTGAAAGCTGATTTAATTCCGTACTTACCAAAACCGATTTTAGAAAAAACGGAAAATGGTTATCACTTCAACTACGACCGTCCAGAAGCAATTGGTCGTGTGAAGCCATTCTATGGTAACTTCGGAATTAACGTTCGTGCATACACGTATATTCGCTCTATGGGTCCAGATGGCTTGCGTGCAGTAACTGAGTATGCTGTATTAAATGCGAACTATATGATGAGAAGATTAGCGCCATTCTACGATCTTCCATTCAATAGACATTGTAAGCATGAATTTGTATTATCAGGTCGTCGTCAAAAGAAACTTGGCGTACGTACATTAGATATTGCAAAACGTCTGCTTGATTTCGGTTACCATCCACCAACAATTTACTTCCCATTAAATGTGGAAGAATGTATTATGATTGAGCCGACAGAAACAGAATCAAAAGAAACATTAGATGGTTTCATTGATAAGATGATTCAAATCGCTAAAGAAGTAGAAGAAAATCCAGAAGTTGTACAAGAAGCACCGCATACGACAGTCATTAAACGTTTAGACGAAACGATGGCTGCACGTAAACCAGTTTTACGTTATGCAAAGCCAGCTCCTGTACAAGTTTGATTAGAATAACAAAAAAAGAACTCGCTGCGGCGGGTTCTTTTTTTGTATGGAGAATTTGTGCAGAAATAGTGAAGAAAATGTTAAAAAATTATATTTTTTGTTTCCTAATGGTGTAAAGGTGTAGTTTTATAGGTAGTTTTGTTGAAAAAGTCGGTTTGATAAAAGTATTTATTTTTGTTAGAATTTTATTGAAATTAAGAAGATGTGATGAGGCAAAAATTACTCATTTTTATGTATATGTGAAAAAACGAGCAAGACGGGGGTGAAAGTGTGGGATATCGATGTTATAGAATGGTATACCATTTAGAAAATGGAGAAACAATTAAAGATGTAAAAGAATTTTGCTATCGAGACCAAGGGAAAGTGTTAGAAAGAGTAGCAAATCGTGTAATGGATAATAGAGAAGTGACGGCAATTGATAAACAAGGAACAATCATTTCAATAGCATGTGAGGACATTGTAAAGGTGGAACTTGATTACATAACAGAAAGTTAACCTTGAGTCATATCGAATTATTCGATAAAATAAACTGTTGAATGGTGAAGTGAGAAGAGAGGAGTTTATCATGGGTAGTACAAGACACTTTTATATGTTTATCTTAGCGTTTGTTCTTGTTGTGGCATTAACGATTTACTTAATCGTTGACAGCAGCTGGTACAACACAGTTCATCCGGCATTTCTTCTGTTTATGTATATAGGAATTGCAGTAGTAAGTTTCGGAATGAGAGACGAGATGTTAGATCGCTTTGAAAAGTGATACATATACGAAAGACCAACAGGAAAATGTTGGTCTTTTTTTCTTGGGGAAATTTCAAAAGGAACGTTCTTCAATAACGACAATACGAGAGCAGTAGTTTATAAAAAGAAACGCTATTTGGCACATCTTTTGGAGTATGTAATATAAAGCTGAAAATGATAACGAGAATGAGAAAGAAGAAAAATAAAAATAGGATCTGCTTATGTATAGAATTTTGCATATTATTCACTCCTTTTTTAGGTAGTATGTCCAAAAGAAAGGAGTGTATGAAGAATTTTAGGAGGGGAGAATGATGAACAAAAGAAAATGGTTATATAGAATAGGGGTACTTTTCGTTTCAATTGGTCTCATATTAGGGAATGTTTATTCCGATATACCATCACCATTTCCTAATTTGCATAAAGGGATTGGTATAAGTATTGTCATCGTTGGTCTTCTTTGTCTTATCATATCAAACTTCTACAGAAAGTCTGAATGAATATAAAAAAGGACAGTTACTCTTTTTCAGAAGTACTGTCCTTTTTAAATAATGTATTCCACGGTTTGGCGATACCCATATAATGACGATTGCAATGGAGGCGATAATGGACCAAACAATCGATATAATTTCAAGTGTCATGTTAGGAAAGAATGTGAGAATGGATAATACTTTATGAAACAATGATTCTATTATATGAAAACTTATTTGTAATAGAATGACAATCCCGAGTGTAATCCATGCTAACAGTTGATTCCCTTTTTCTTTCCACATGACATTCACCTCACGTTAGCTTAATAGTTTTAAGCCAACAGCGCCGCATAAAATGCAGCTTAAGAAAGCAAGACGACGCCAATCCGCTGATTCTCGGAAAATGAGAATGCCTAGAAGTGCACTTCCAGCAGTTCCGATTCCAGTCCAAATCGCGTAAGCAGTTCCCATCGGTAACGTGTTCATCGCAAGAGATAAGAAGAAGAAGCTTACGCCGAAGTTAGCGATTAAAATAACTTTTGGTGCCCAGCCTTTCTTTTCAGTGGCTACTTTCATAAAGAGTACACCAATAATTTCACAAATACCAGCTAGAATTAAAAATACCCAAGCCATTTTATGCAGCCTCCTTCGTTTCTTTTTCTTCTGTTACTCGTTTTAGACCAATTACTCCGAAGAAGATTAAACCGATTAATAAAACTTTTACAATAGAGAAAGGTTCTCCGAAGATGAAAATCTCTGTAAGAACGATTCCGCCAGCTCCGATTCCTGTGAAGACTGCATATACAGTGCCGACAGGTAAATCTTTATAAGCTCTAAATAATAAGACGAAACTAATTGTAATTAATAGAGCAACACCAGCCCACTCAAGTGGTGCCTCCGCTTTTTTTAGTCCAATCACCCAAAAGATTTCAATAATACCAGCGATGATTACATAAATCCATGCCATATGTCATTTCTCCTTCCTACCAGTCGTTAGGTAAAGTGCTTAAAAACGACGCATTGCAAAGGAGCAATCCGTCAGTTTGAAAGTCCGCGCCAAAATACTTTCCAAGAAGCGTCTAAACGTGTCTCAAAACGATTTAAACCTGCGTATAATAGTTCAACCATAAGACCATCGAGTAAGCATAGAAAAGCCTCTAAGGCGTCTTTTACTTCAATGTTATGCAGCTCATCTTGTTCGCTTGCTCTTTTAAATACAGGGAATAAAAGTTTTCCGACGTTTTCAATGTGTACATTTGCTTTATCAATAATTTGTTCGCGAAATGCATCAGGCGGAAAATAAGAAGTTCGTAACCAAAACATTGATTCTTCACTTTCACCAAATCGTTTTGCATAGCCTTTTAATAATTTTAAAAGCAATTCTTCAGTGGACGAATTGGAAAAGCTTTCGATATCGCCTGTGAAGCTCTGCAAATCTTTTTGAAGAGCAGATTCTAAGCATATGAAATATAGCTCTTCTTTTCCTTTAAAGTGTGCGTAAATCGATGGTTTTTTAATCCCAACTTCTTGAGCAATATTTGCCAATGAAGTTCCTTCATAGCCGTAGCGTGCGAAATGAGAAAGTGCTACAGCTTTAATGCGGTTTGCTGTCATTTTCATCCCCTACCTACCGTTCGTTAGGTTAATTATATGAGATGAAAAATATAATGTCAATAGGTGAAGAGCTGAAAAAGAGCGTTATAGGTAACGCTCTTTTTAGACAGTCTCTCGCTTAATTAAATGGAATGAAAGCTCTTTTGGACTGCCGACAATTTGCTCGCTTTGAATCTGCTTATGGAATAAAGAAAAAGCATGTGAGCCCATTGCGAGACCGGGATGTTCAATTGTGGAAATTTCTAATGCCTTTGAAATTTCATGATTATCAAATCCAAGGATAGCAATGTCTTCAGGTACTCGGATGCCATGTTTTCGAGCCTCTGTTAATAAACCAGCTGCAACTTGATCGTTCGCTGTGAAAATAGCAGTTGGACGATTTTTCATATTTAAAATACGATGGAGTATTTGTGCTCCGTCCTGCATTGTATAGCATTGGTGGAAAATCCATTCAGGATGCAACGTCTTCCCTTCGTTACAAAGTGTATCGGCGAACGCCTTTTCACGCTCCATGGAATTTACACTTGTTTTTCTCGCTAAACAAATTCCGATCTTTTCATGGCCTTTACTTAGTAAATAGGTAGTACCGAGACGAAAGCCTTCATAATGATCTACGTAGATGGATGAAATGAGGGGATGGTTCATTTTTTCACATGAAATAATAGGGGCAAATTTTGCGAAAGGTTCGATTTGTTCCCAAGAGCTCGTCCGGGAGCAAATAATCATCCCATCAAATTGTTTCATTTTCATCATTTCAAGAACACGAATTTCTTCAAGGCTATCGTAATTTGTTTGGCATAAATTAATGTGATACCCAGCTAATAATGCTTCGTTACCAATTCCTTCAATAATGGTACTGAAGTAGGGGAGGTTAATGAAAGGGAGCATAACGCCAATTGTATATGTTTTCCCTCTTATTAAATGGACAGCATTTATATTTTTTGCGTAGTTTAATTCTTCAACAGCATCTAGAACACGCTTACGCTTTTCTTCTTTTACGTAAGGGTGATTATTCAGGACACGAGAAACAGTTGATATCGATACACCAGCAGTTTTAGCAATTTGTTTTATATTGGCCATATGTATCACCTCTTTCTCTTATTATAAAGGGAAAATAATAAGAAAGAAAAAATCTTGACCTGAAAAGCTTTTCACAAACTATGGTATTAATAAGACTTCTTTTTATTCGCGTAACCTTTTCACTTGGGCGTAAGAATGATAGGGGTCTTTTTTGTTTGCAAAAAGTGTTGTCAAAATGTGTGAGAATAACGTGGAAAGTTTTCAAAGGTGTAGTTTGGTGACAAAGCGAATATGAAGAGCATATAAAGTGAAACTTTAATCAGTGGGCGCCATCCCCCACTGATTATTAGCCGGCACTAATCGGGCCGTTAGTGCGGGATCAACGCTTCGTTCGTTAAGAGAGCGGTATGAAAGGGCGGAAACAAATTGAAAAAAAGAATCATTTGTTTCGTGTTTTCTAGTTTTGTACTTAGTTCGTGTTCGTTTCAGCAAACGATGCAAGAAGAAAAACACTTTGTGGGAACAACAGGAGGAGCTATGGATCGTGTTACGGATCCTATTCCGCTAAAGGAAATTCCAAAATATTTTCCGGTGAAGTTTAAAGTTCCAACGTTTTTACCGTACGACATTATAAGTGATGTAAAGGGTGAAGTAAGAACGCTTGGGAAAAAGAAGGCTGTCTTAATGATTAAATATAAACAGCAGGAGCAAGGTAGAAATGAGTATATTGAGTTAAATGTCGCGAACTTTCCTTATAGTTTTCCGGATTTCGTGGAAGAGAAGCGATTTCAAGAACAAATGAAACTAAATAATGGAACGTCTGCTTATTTTAAAAATAAAGATGATTATGAACGTGGTGACGAATTTGCTACGCTTCTATGGAAAGAGAAAGGAATTGAATATCAGCTATTGTATCGGAATGTAGAAGAGAGCGATAAAGACACGATTAAGCAAAATTTATTATACATTGCGAATAAGATGAAATGAAAAAACTAGCTGATTTATTCAGCTAGTTTTTTGTATGTTATTATTTCTTTTTAATTTTGCCTGTCCAAGATTTAAATCCACCTTGTAATTGGTAGAAATCTTTGTAGCCTTGTTTTTTTAAGTATTGCGCTGCACGACCTGTACGGAATCCGCTTTGGCAATATAAGTAAACAGGTTGATCTTGACGAAGTTCTTTATGGCGAAGGCGAATTTGTGATAACGGAATGTTACGTGCACCTAAAATGTGCCCTGCGTTATATTCATCTGTTTCACGAATATCGATAAGCTGTGCTTTACGGTAGCCAGCGCGAAATTCTTCTTCTGTAAGAGTTTTAATTAATTTTTTCTGATAGAAGTACATCCATACAGTGTAGCCGATGAATGCTACGATTACGGCTAATAAAATAATCCAAGTTGTTGACACGATTCTATCGCTCCCTTTTTTCTTATCCTACTTTCAATATTATAATGCCCATATGTATTTATGCAACAGATTCATTTGCATATAAGAAGAAATTTCGTATTCTTTCACAAATTTTGTCGAATTTGGTAGACTAGAGAATGTGAAAAATACTTGGTTATATGAGGTGCAGGATGGGAAAAGAAAAATGGTGTTATATTAACTCTGGTCAATGTTCACCGGCATTTAATATGGCGTTAGATGAATGTTTATTAAATTGGCAAAGTGAAAAGAAAATGCCACCAACAATTCGTTTTTATGAATGGGAAGTACCAACATTAACAGTTGGATATTTTCAACGTGTTGAAAAAGATATTAATATGGATGTAGTTAACGAAAAGAAATATGGATTCGTTCGTCGTCAAACAGGCGGCAGGGGTGTACTACATGACAAAGAGTTAACGTATAGTGTTATTGTGTCTGAAGATCATCCGAATATGCCGAAAACAGTTACAGAAGCGTATCGTGTTATTTCGCAAGGATTATTAGATGGTTTTAAGGCATTAGGGCTAGAAGCATATTATGCAGTTCCAAAAACAGAAGCAGATCGTGAAAATTTAAAAAATCCACGTTCAGGCGTATGTTTTGATGCACCATCTTGGTATGAAATTGTAGTGGAAGGAAGAAAAATTGCTGGTAGTGCTCAAACACGTCAAAAAGGTGTTATTTTACAGCATGGATCGATTCCATTAGAAATTGATTTAGATGAACTATATGATCTATTTTTATTCCCAAATGAACGTGTGAAGGAACGTATGAAAAGTATGTTTTCTTCTAAAGCGGTAGCAATTAATGAATTAACAGACCGTACATTTACGATAGAACAGTTAATTAAAGCGTTTGAAATTGGGTTTGAAAAAGGATTGGATGTAGAACTTGTTCCATATGAATTAACAGAAGAACAGTTACATGAAGTTCAAACGTTAGCGAAAGAGAAGTATGAAAGTAATGAGTGGAATTATAAAAAATAAGAGATGGCAATTGCCACCTCTTATTTTTTTATAGTAAATTAAGTACTTTTTCTACTTTGATTCCTTTATCTTGTAAAGAACGAAGGCGACTTACAACGTCCATAATTTCTTTGTCAAATGTAACGCTAATACCTTGGCTTTGTAGTTCTTCTTTTAAGCTTTCAATAGAATCATCTATGTCGATGCCAAGCTCGTAATCTTGACAAACTTCAATTGTCTTTTTCACGAGTTTAACATAATTTTCTTGTAGTTTTGAATTTGTTTCAGTCAAAGCAGGCTGCTTCGGTTTTGCAGGAGCAACCGGTGCTGTTTCTTGCTTTGTAACTGGAGTAGGGACTACTTTTTTCACAGGTGCTGGAGTAGTTAGTTCTACAGCCGCTTCTACACTTACTGGCTTCGGTGTCGGTACCGGAGTAGGCTTAGGTGCCATAGCAGGTGTTTCCACACGCGTAACAGGCTTAGGAGCGGGTGGAATTGCTTTTGGAGCTTCTACAACTACTTCTTTTTTCGGCGCTGCTTCTACCTGTGTTTCTTCTTGCTCGGCAGCGTCTTTATTTTCTTTACTCCACATAACGCGTTCAATTTCTAGAGAAACATTGTTTTTGTTCATCGCTGTTAATGTAACTTTACCAACTTCAGCGTTTCCAGTGAAATCAACAATTTTATAAATAACACTCTTGTTCCAATCCACGTTTCCGCTCAAAAATAATTCTTCGTTACATTTCGGCGTTAAGCCCTCGATTTTAATTTCTGCGTTTACACCGTTTTCACTATATACCATAATTAGCGAAGCATTTACATCTTCGTCTGCTAACATTAGTTCACGTACCATTTTGCCGGTGCGTACTTGCGTTTTCTTCTTAACTGACATCTAATTTCTCCTCTCAAAAATTCAGTAATAATAAAAAAATCGTATAACGAAAAATAATTGCTCACGAAGATTTATGATACCGATAATAAAAGCATCACGTCAACAATTAACTTTAATTATTTTGCATTTTTCTTATTTTCTTTATGAAATTTTTCAATTTGTAAAATTAGACAGAAGAAAAACAGCCTTTTGAAGGGCTGTTAAAAATTTGATTTTTTGTATAGTAATTTATATAAAATAAAAAATAAGATAGCGATTAAGGCACTTTGCCAAAAGTTTAGATGGTAAATGAGATAAGGTTGCTTTTGGAAATAAATATTTAAGAATACAGCGGAACAAAATGGAGTAGCAAATGCGAATCCAAATAGAATTCTTCTTTTCCAATTCATTTTCTGATCAAAGGAGTAACGCTTTAATAAATATAAAATAAATAGTATACCTAGTATAATTATTGAAACAGACAAAGTAGTTCCAAGGATGCTAAAAGGCGGACTTGATAATGTATTGTTTTTTTCAAAGAGAAACATAAAAAATGAAATAATTGCATTTATGCCAAACTGTATAGCAAGAAGTAAGCTAATAGAAAATCCAATTAAAGAAGTTTTTTCTAACTTTGTTTGAGTTGGTAAAGCTGATATAAGTTCATCGCAATAAGATTGTAAATTATCTCCAAAGATGTCATAAGCGTTTTTATTTTCTGCTTGTGCTTCGATGAGGTGATCTAATATTTCTAGTAACAGTTCCTCCATTTGTTGCTCGGGTACGTTTGATATTCGAAGATATACTAACATATCACCATAAGCAGCCTCGTTTTCGGAAGTTAGAAGCTCACGTTTTTTATTATTCAATTCAATCATGTCTTGTGCATTCATCCCTATCACTCCCCCTGTAATAAGTTATTTACCGTAGTAGAAACCATTCCCCAGCTTTGTTTAAATTCTTCAAGTTGTTCTAACCCTTTATCGGTTACGTGATAATATTTTCGCTTTGGACCGAGTGAGGAAGCTTTTAATGTTCCTTCAATCAATTTTTCTTTTTGCATACGTAACAATAACGGATATATGCTTCCTTCGCTTACGAATGTAAAGCCGTGCTTATTTAATTTTGTACTCAGTTCATATCCGTACACTTCTTCTTGTGAAATAATGTATAGGATGCAACCTTCGAGCACACCTTTTAACATTTGGCTGTGCATGATTTCACCACCTTTTATTTAGGTAACTTGCGTTGCAAGGTAGCTGTTATCCAAATTATAACATTCAGTAACTTGCAAAGCAAGTTACTGAAGTGGAAAACTTTAATGCGTGTTAATTTTTCAATGCTTCTCATACTAACGAGAGGAGGGAAGCATATGAAACCATTTATGCCAAAACTCGTTTACTTTGAACCAAAGGCACTTGAATATCCACTTGGAAAAGAGCTTTATGAGAAGTTTACGAAGATGGGATTAGAAATTCGTGAAACGACATCACATAATCAAATTAGAAATTTGCCAGGAGAAAATGATTTGCAAAAGTATCGTAATGCAAAGGCTACACTTGTCGTTGGAGTGAGGAAGACGCTAAAGTTTGATACGTCAAAACCGTCAGCTGAATATGCAATTCCGCTCGCAACAGGGTGTATGGGACATTGTCATTATTGCTATTTGCAAACGACACTTGGGAGTAAGCCTTACGTTCGTGTGTATGTCAATCTTGATGAAATATTTGAGAAGGCAAAGCAATATATGGATGAAAGGGCACCTGAAATAACAAGATTTGAAGCAGCGTGTACATCAGACATTGTTGGAATTGATCATTTAACACATGCATTAAAGCGGGCGATTGAATTCATTGGAGAAAGTGAATATGGGCGCTTACGTTTCGTCACGAAATATTCGCACGTTGATCATTTATTAGATGCAAAGCATAATGGGAAAACTCGTTTTCGATTTAGTATAAATTCACGATATGTAATTAAAAATTTTGAACCAGGGACATCGCCGTTTGAGGAGCGAATAGAGGCTGCACGTAAAGTAGCAGGTGCGGGTTATCCACTTGGATTTATAGTTGCGCCGCTTTATATGCATGAAGGGTGGGAAGAAGGATACCGTGAACTATTTGAGCGACTGTACAATGCACTAAAAGATTTATCGATACCAAATTTAACATTTGAATTAATTCAACATCGCTTTACAAAACCGGCAAAAAAGGTCATTCAAGAGCGTTATCCGAAGACGAAACTTGAAATGGATGAAGAGAAGCGTAAATATAAATGGGGACGATACGGCATCGGAAAATACGTATATAAAAAAGATGAAGCAGCAGTATTGGAAGAAACGATAAGAGGTTATATAAATGAGTTTTTTCCTAATGCAGAAATACAATACTTTACTTAAGGGGAGTCTGTATGCAAATACAGATTCTTTTTTGTTTTATATATTTAGGCTCGTTTCCACCTTGTCACGTTATTCTTTCTGGTGTATCATTTTATTGATTGCTTCGTACGGAATAAGCAAAATGAACTTGGATGGAGGAAACCGATGCCTACCCCTAGTATGGAAGATTATATTGAACAAATTTATTTGTTGATTGATGAAAAGGGTTATGCCCGCGTATCTGATATTGCTGAAGCGCTTAGTGTACATCCATCCTCTGTAACAAAAATGGTGCAAAAATTAGACAAAGATGAATATCTAATTTATGAAAAATATAGAGGGCTTGTATTAACAACAAAAGGTAAAAAAATCGGAGAACGTCTCGTATATCGTCATGACTTGCTAGAGCAATTTATGCGTATTATCGGTGTGGATGAAGGTAAAATTTACAATGATGTAGAAGGAATTGAGCATCATTTAAGTTGGGAAGCGATTGATCGCATTGGTGATTTAGTGGAATACTTTGAACAAGATGCAGTCCGAGTGGAAACACTTCGCGGTGTTCAAAGAGCAAATGAAGAGAAAAGTAATTAAGGGGAACGTATGGCGTTTCCTTTTTTATTTCAATTCGAAAAGGATGGGAGAATTATGAAAGCAATTATTTTTGATTTTGATGGATTAATTGTGGACACAGAAACGATATGGTTTCACTCTTTCAGAGATGCTGTTCGTGAATACGGCGAAGAACTACCTTTAGAGGAATTTGCGAAATGCATTGGAACAACAGATGAGGTACTTTATGCATATTTAAATGATCAATTAAAAGAGAAGTTTAACAAAAGTGCATTAAAAGAAAAAGTGGCAACTTTACATAAAGAGAAAATGAAAATACCAAAAGCTCGTGACGGGGTAAAAGAATATTTAGAAGAAGCGAAAGAAATGGGATTAAAAATCGCACTAGCTTCTAGTTCGTCTAGAGAATGGGTTATTCATTTTTTAGAAGAGCTACAGATTCGAGATTATTTTGAAGTTATTAAAACGAGAGAAGATGTTGAGAAGGTAAAACCAGATCCAGCTCTTTATCGAATTGCAATAGAAGAATTAGGAATTAAGCCGTCTGAAGCTGTTGTGTTTGAAGATTCATTAAATGGATTGAGAGCAGCAATTGCAGCGGGATTAACGTGCGTTGTGGTACCTAATGATGTGACACGGAATTTACCATTTGAAAATCATCATCTTCGAATTGAAAGTATGAGAGAGAAAAGTTTAAAAGAAGTGCTTCAAAGTATAAAAAAAGACCGTATTTCCTAAAAGGAAGCACGGTCTTTCTTTTTGCTTTTTTTGCCTTCAATGACAGTTAAATGAGACTGTTTTCTTTTTCGTTTCAAAGTGGAAGAATTCCCTTTTTTACTTTTGTCATTAGAAGTATTTGACTTAAAGAAAGAATTGCCTAGGGGTGCTACATTTTGTTTCCCATGTTTGCGGTTCGATTGTTTTGCCGCACGCTTATATGAGCTTTGCGAATTTGCAGAACCACTGGAATTTGTAAACATCTTGTATAGCAAGTAAAAGATACCGACAACAAGTAACATGTACCCGATATTTCTTAATACACCCATGGGATTTGTAATAACAGATGAAACAAGGCCGAATATTGCCAATCCGATAATAAGCACAAATATAGCGAAAGTAAACGAACGACCGTTCATAAGGGACACCTCCTAAAAACGTATATTAAAATTAGTATATTAACGATGAGGAAAGGAGTTGAACACCATTTTTAAATAATTATTGTTTGTTCTCTAAACGTAATAATTCTTCAAACGATGCAATTGCTACTTCCACTTGATCATCTGTTGGTTCTTTCGTTGTTAATAGTTGTAGCCATAATCCAGGATATCCAAGTACGCGTAATACGGGAATATCTCGTAATCGATTTGTAAATTGCAATACTTCAAAAGAAATACCAAGTACAACTGGAATTAATAAAATTCTGTTTATAACTCGTGCCCAAAGAGGATCTGTAGGGACTAGGAAATAAACGAACATTCCAATAATGACTGTAAATATAATAAAGCTACTGCCGCATCTATAATGGAGACGAGTTTGCTTTTGAACGTTTTCTACAGTCAGAGGAAGGTCATTCTCATAAGCATTGATTACCTTATGCTCTGCACCGTGATACTGAAATACCCGCTTAATAAGTGGGGTTAAAGAAATAAAGTATATATAGCTCAATAATAGCATGAGCTTAATGACACTTTCGACAATGATTTGCCCAGTATGAGATGGGAAAATCGGTCTTGTTAATTCAGCTAATAGTGCAGGAACTGCTGTGAAAATGACTTTACCGAATATGAAAGATAAAACGCCAACAGCTGCAACTCCTAATACCATCGTTAATTTTGATTGTTCTTCTTTTTTATTAGCAATTTGTTCATCATCTTCTGGGTGGACGTCAAATCGTTCAGAAGCGAAGTTTAAATGCTTTGCTCCATTCGCACTTGCATCCACAATAGCGGCAATCCCTCGTAAAAATGGAATTTTTTTTAGGATAGATAATACTTTATTACGAACGCGTGGTAATCGATAAAATTCAATCGATTTATCTTTACGACGAACCGCTGTAACAGTATATTCTCTACCGCCAAACATAACTCCTTCTATGACCGCTTGCCCGCCATATATTTGTTTTGACTCTTCTGCCATGTTAACACCAACCTGTATTTGTTTCTCTCTTATGTAGAAAAAGAGGCAATTGTCATACTGGGTTCTGTCGTTTTGAAATAAGACAATCACCGAGTTTCCTTTATTTTATCGGCAAATACAAGTAGATGACAAGGGAAAATATTATGAGAGTCGGACATTTCTTATTCTTTTTATAGACAAATTTCGCAGGATTTAAACATGCTTCAAAATAGTTTCGGGCATACTATTGAGCGGAGGTGTCGATGTGAGTCAAGAACAATTAGGAACAAGGAATTTTGTGCAGATCGGTTTGTTTGGTGGAATCTTTTGGGGCGGGATATGGTATTTCCTTCATATATTTTCATTCACGGAGGCGGGACCGAATTATTTCCTTTTACCATTTGCGTTTGGAAGTTGGAAAGAGGGGGTATGGGGCAATGTGTCCGGAATAGTGTGTATGGGACTTCTTTCAATTTTGATTGCCTTTTTATATAAAGCATTTTTTGCAAAGTTTGAAGGGATTATTGCGGGAATTATTTATGGGCTATTTTGGTGGGCATTACTGTTTTTGGGGATGGGTTTAATGGCTCCTGTTATTAAAAGTGCGCTCCATTTGCCAAAAGAGACAATTGTAACGACAATATGTATTTTTATATTATATGGTGTGTTTATAGCATATTCTGTTTCTTATGCAGTAAATAGCAATAAAGTAGAACAAGAAGGGCAAGAGAAGACGAACTATTCAAATAAGTAACTCCTATGTTAAAATATTGTATAGATATTAATATTAAGGAGTTTTAAGAATATGAAAAAGTTACTCCTCGTAAACGGTCCTAACCTAAATCGCCTCGGTGTTCGTGAGGTAAATGTATATGGAAAGGGCACGCTAGCGACACTTGAAGCAGATATGAAGCAAGAAGCAGAAACAATGGGAGTGGAGTTAGAATGTTTCCAATCGAATCATGAAGGTGCCATTATCGACATTATTCATGAAGCGGAAGATATATATGAAGGGATCATTTTAAATCCGGGAGCATTTACGCATTATAGCTATGCGATTCGTGATGCCATTGCGAGCATTTCGATTCCTGTTATTGAAGTACATATTTCTAACATTCATCAGCGTGAATCATTCCGTCATGAATCTGTGACGGCAGCTGTTTGTGCAGGTCAAATTGTAGGATTTGGTTTTTATGGCTATAAGTTAGCGTTATTTGCATTAATGGAGAAATTGAGGGGGGCATAGAGTAATGGAGAAAATTGAAGGATTACGAAGTGCATTTGATGAGGCTGGCATTGACGGTATTTTGTTAACAAATGAACATAGTCGTAGATATATGGCTAACTTCACAGGAACAGCAGGCGTTGTTCTTATTTCAAAAGATCGTGCTCAATTTATTACAGATTTCCGTTACGTCGAGCAGGCAAGTAAACAAGCGGTTGGATATGAGGTTGTACAGCACGCAGGATTGATCATTGATGAAGTGGCAAAGCAAGTGAAAGAGCTTGGAATTCAAAAACTTGGTTTTGAGCAAGATACTCTTACATATAGTTCTTATTCAGTGCATAAGGAAGCGATTGATGCTGAATTTATCCCGACTTCTGGACTTGTAGAAAAGTTACGCTTGATAAAGACTGATTCAGAGATTAAGATATTAAAGGAAGCTGCACAGATTGCAGATGCTGCCTTTGAGCATATTCTATCATTCATTCGCCCGGGAGTATCTGAAATTGAAGTGTCAAATGAACTTGAATTTTTCATGAGAAAACAAGGAGCAACATCTTCTTCGTTTGATATTATCGTTGCTTCAGGTCTTCGTTCGGCATTACCGCACGGCGTGGCATCTGAAAAAGTGATAGAAACAGGAGATTTCGTTACATTAGACTTCGGCGCTTATTACAAAGGATATTGCTCTGATATTACTCGTACGATTGCAGTCGGTGAACCATCTGATAAATTAAAAGAAATTTATAATATCGTTTTAGAAGCACAACTACGTGGTGTGAACGGTATTAAAGCTGGTTTAACAGGTCGCGAGGCTGATGCGCTAACGCGTGACTACATAACGGAAAAAGGATATGGTGAATACTTTGGACACACTACTGGTCATGGAATAGGTCTTGAACTCCATGAAGCACCAGGTTTAGCGTTCCGTTCTGATACAGTACTTGAACCAGGTATGGCTGTAACAGTAGAGCCAGGTATTTATATTCCAGGTATTGGCGGCGTACGTATTGAAGATGATATCATTGTGACAAGTGAAGGTAATGAAGTAATTACGAAATCACCAAAAGAACTTATTATTTTGTAATACACAGGAGGATTTTTTTACATGATTTCAGTAAACGATTTTCGTACAGGTTTAACAATTTCAGTGGACAATGCCCTTTGGCAAGTACTTGATTTCCAACACGTAAAGCCAGGTAAAGGTGCTGCATTCGTTCGTTCTAAACTACGTAACATTCGCACAGGTTCTGTTCAAGAGAAAACATTCCGTGCAGGTGAGAAAGTAGAAAAAGCACACATCGAAAACCGTCGTATGCAATACTTATACGCAAGCGGTGAGGCTCACGTATTTATGGATAACGGAACTTATGAGCAAATCGAACTTGGTGAAAAACAAATCGAGCGCGAGCTTAAATTCCTAAAAGAAAACATGGAAGTAGCAATTATGACTTACCAAGGCGAAGTACTTGGTGTTGAACTTCCAAACACAGTTGAATTACAAGTTACAGAAACAGAGCCTGGTATTAAAGGTGATACTGCTTCTAACGTAACAAAACCAGCTACATTAGAAACTGGTCTTGTTGTACAAGTACCAATCTTCATTAACGAAGGCGAAATGCTTATCATCAACACTGGTGAAGGTAAATACGTTTCTCGTGCATAGTAAAAAAGCACTCGTGATAATTCACGAGTGCTTTTTTTATAGGAAATAGGGTAGATAGTAAATAACTGTTATTATAAAACTGACTAAAACAAGTGAAAGAGTACCCATAATAGATGGAGTCAAAACAATTTGAAATGGCTTTATTTCGCCAGTCTCAACGCCAGTTAATGTTTTACTTATTGCGTGATCTGTAATGTTATTTCTATGGTTACTCATAATAATTAACCACATAATTGCAAATATTGCTAAACTACCAAGGAAAAAGGTCTCTATAAATGACCAACCGACCAATAATGAAAAAAGATAAATAAGAGCTAATTCTACTACAACGGTTAAACTAACTTTCAATACCTTCATATTTTGCCTCCTCATTCTGTAATTTCAACCAGTTTAAAAAATTTTCACGTGACACGACATGCAGAGAGCAAGGTGACTTTACTTCTTTCTCTAGTGCAGCGTGTTCGTCTGGAAACTTGTTTTCCACATGCAATGAAATATAAGGTAGTTTTTCTTGTGCTTTTAAAGAGCGGATATTATTCGTTTTAGCACCAGCAAATACGTAGGAAAGTTGTAAGTCTAAAAAGGCGATTTTAAAGATTTCTTTTTTAGCAGCCTCGTTATAGCCTTTTCCCCAGTACGGATAGCCGAGCCAACTACCAATGTGAGATTGCTTTTTCTCATTATTAATATGTTTAAGTGTGGTGAGGCCAATTATTTCATTTTCTTCATTCACAATCATTCTCGATAAGGATTTCTTTTGACGCTCTTCTTCTATTGCGAAAAGAAGAAATGTTTTCGTGTCTTCGATGTTTTCTACCGTTATCCCCAATGCATTTTTTATATGTGGATCACTTGATAGCTCGAAAATCACATTTGTATAGCATAAATCTAGTGGTAATAAAGTGACGTGCTGCATGGTTTAAACCCCTTTTAAACTAAATATACCATAATATACCATGAAATAATATGAATATTCAGATTGTAATTCAGACTTTAGAGAAAAATTATGTTTTTACTTCTGAAATAGACAACCTCTGCATATGGTTGTACAAATATATTCTTTTTTAGAATACGAAGTTAGTAACTGTTACGGGAGAAGGTGGAAGAATGAAACAGTGGCTAGCGGCAATGGAAACATCCGTGCTTGTTATGGGGGCACTTCGATTATTTTCAGGTAGTGCGGAGATATTTGCTGCTTTGCTTATGCTTTATGTGAATGATGCGAAGAAAGCGTTGTTTATAAATGGTATGTTGGCGTTTGTTGGACCTACCGTATTAATTTTAACAATGACAATTGGGATAGCGAGTGTAGCAAGTGAAATTTCTTTCTTGAAGCTCTTTTTTCTAGCGCTTGGAATTTGCTGTATTTTTATCGCATTACTGAAATAGTAAGTCGAGTATAGTGGGGAGAAGCCGATGAAAGAGGTATTAGAAGTTTTACCAAAAACGATGAAGTACTTAATTGAAGAATGTGAGCAATACGATGCTTTAGAGGAAATTCGTGTTCGAATTGGAAGACCGCTAGAGTGTATTGCACACGGAAAGGTGTTTTTTTATGACTATATCACTACTGCAGAGGATGCTATTTACTTATTGAATAAGTTAAGTCAATTCTCAATTTATACGATGGAAGAGGAATTAAAACGTGGGTATGTGACGCTTCGCGGGGGGCATAGAATCGGGTTAGCGGGAAAAGTCATTACAGAAAAAAGCGCAGTAAAAATGATTCGTGATGTCTCTTCCTTTAATATTCGTATTGCTCGTCAAAAAATAGGGATTGCTGAACCGCTTTTGCCATATTTGTATGAAAAAAGATGGTTAAACACGATGGTAATTGGCCCTCCGCAAACGGGAAAAACGACGCTTTTAAGAGATGTAGCACGTTGCATGAGTCAAGGGGTAAGTGCTTCGGAAATTCCTTCCTGTAAAGTGGGGATCGTTGATGAACGGTCAGAAATTGCCGGCTGTGTGAAAGGGATCCCGCAATATGATTTTGGTACCCGAGTCGATGTGTTAGACGCATGTCCAAAGGCAGAAGGAATGATGATGATGATTCGTTCTATGAGTCCTGATATTTTGATCGTAGATGAAATTGGTCGTAAAGAAGATAGTGAAGCAATTATGGAGGCAGTGCATGCAGGTGTTCAGCTTTTTATAAGCGCACACGGATTTTCCTATGAGGATGTTGTGAGACGTCCATCGCTCAAGGCAGTGCTAGAGCTTCGTATATTTGATAGGTTTGTGGAGTTGTCAAAAGCGAGGGGTCCAGGAACGGTTATGCAGGTGAAAGATAAATATGGAAAACCAGTGTTATCAAATAGAAAGGCTGAGGGCGTATGGTGAAAATATTTGGTGCAGTGTTAATCGTTGCGGTCAGCACCTTTTTCGGGTTTTCATACGCTAAAAGATACAGTGAAAGGCCGAGGCAACTTAGATTATTAAAATCAGCACTTCAATCATTAGAGGCAGAAATTATGTATGGACACACACCTTTATCAGAGGCTGCCGAGCGATTAGTTAAACAAATGCCGAAGCCATTAAATTGGATATTTCAAAGTTTCGCTAAAAAACTAGAAAGTGGAGAACAAACAGTAAGGGAAGCTTGGATAGATAGTTTGAAAGAGAATTGGAAGTTGACGGCGTTTCAACAAACCGAGTTTGAAATACTGCAGCAATTTGGTGAAACGCTCGGGCAACATGATCGTGAATCACAACAAAAACATATTCGCTTATGTATTACACATTTGGAGAGAGAAGAAGAGGAAGCAAAAGCTTTACAACTGCAATACGAGAAAATGATCAAGAGCTTAGGGGTACTAGCAGGGCTACTTATTGTAATTTTACTGCTATAGGGGGGAGAAAGGCGATGTCCATTGATGTTGGATTAATATTTCAAATCGCCGGAATCGGCATTGTTTTAGCTTTCATTCATACTGTACTAAAAGAATTGAAGCGTGAGGATATTGCAAATTGGGTTATCCTTGTCGGTTTTGTCGTCATTTTATTTCATGTCGCATTTTTAATTAATACGCTATTCGACAAGATTAAAAGTGTCTTTCTCTTCCAGTAAAGGAGGCGGTTCGAATCGAAATTATACAAATTGTCGGATTAGGCCTCGTTGCTACGTTTTTAGCTGCTGTTTTGAACCAGCATAAATCTAGCATTACATCTTTATTTATTGTGTTCGTAGGTAGCGTGATGTTTCTTATTTTAATTGATCAAATTCATGCTATTTTACAAATGATTGAGAGAGTAGCGAGTGAAGCGAAAGTTAGTAACGTCTATGTGGAAACGTTACTAAAGATTATTGGAATTGCTTATATTGCTGAGTTTGGAGCCCAAATTACAAAAGATGCTGGTCAAGGTGCCATCGCTTCGAAAATTGAACTTGCTGGGAAAATCCTCATTCTCGTTATGGCAATTCCTATTTTGACGGTTGTAATTGAAACTATTCTCGGATTTTTACCGACGGGATAAGGGGGAGTGAATGTTGAGGAGGTTTGGAGCTAAGCTGCTATTTGCTTGCTTCCTTTTCTTTTCTTTACCGGTTGTTGTACAAGCTTCTCCTGTAGAAACAAACGTCGTTGATCAACAATTGGATAAGCTCGGAATTGAAGATGTGAAGCAATTTTGGGACGGGCTTGTTACAAAATATGGAGGCTATTTGCCAGAGAGTCAAAAAGGGAGCTTTATGGAGTTTGTAAAGGGAGAAAAAGAATTCTCTCTAAAAGAGTGGATGATAGGGTTATTAAAATATTTATTTCATGAGCTTGCAGCTAATGGAAAACTGCTTGGCACACTTATTATGCTCACAATCTTTAGTGCATTGTTGCAATCACTGCAATCCGCTTTTTCAAAAAGTAGCGTAAGTAAAATTGCTGATGCTGTTGTATATATGGTACTTATTATTTTTGCTTTAAATAGTTTTTATGTCGTTATGACATATGCAAGAGAAACGATACAAACAATGGTAGATTTTATATTAGCATTATTGCCAATTTTGCTGGCGCTTATAGCAACTGGCGGGGGGGTTGTATCTGTATCGTTTTTTCATCCGGTTATCATTTTCTTAATGAATACGAGTGGGCTTCTTATGAATTATATCGTTCTACCACTTTTATTACTGGCAACGATATTAAGTATTGTAAGTACAATGAGTGATCAATATAAAGTGACGAAATTGTCCAAGCTTCTGCAAAATGTTAGCGTTGGGATTATCGGTATTTTTTTAACGATTTTTTTAGGAGTATTATCTGTACAAGGAACAGCAACAGCTGTTGCTGATGGAATAGCTGTGAAAACTGCTAAATTTGTAACAGGAAACTTCATTCCAGTAGTTGGAAGGATGTTTACAGAAGCGGCAGATACTGTTATTAGCGCATCAGGATTATTGAAAAACACAGTCGGAATTATTGGGCTCGTCATTTTATGCTTAATTGTTGCCTTTCCAGCGATTCAAATTTTCTGTATCGCATTTATTTATAAATTCGCAGCAGCAGTATTGCAACCGGTTGGCAGCGGAGCAATTATTCAATACTTAGACATTATTGGACGAAGCATCATTTACGTATTTGCTTGCTTAGCTATCGTATCATTTATGTTCTTTTTAAGTATTACAATTATTATTGCTGCGGGGAATATTACACTTATGATGCGGTAGGAGGTGAAGAGTATGCAATTTGTTACAGAGTGGATTAGAAATATTATCGTTTTTTTGCTCTTAGCGACAATGCTTCATCTTATTCTTCCAAATTCGAATTTGCAAAAATACGTTAAATTTGTTGTAAGTCTTTTGTTAGTTGTATTAATTTTAACGCCTCTTTTTAAATTATTGCAGACAGATGTAAATGAAGTAATTGCAAATTTTAATGAAGAAAAGTACGTAGCAGAAGGATCTGTAAAAAATTCAATAGATTCGAAGAAAAAAGAAATACAAGCTCTAACACGTGCATATAGTTTAGAAGAGATGGCTACCAAAATGAAAAAAGAAGTAGGAAAAGAGTTTGAGAAAAAGTATGGTATGACTGTCTCTGAAATACAAATAGTCGCAGCAGAAAATACAGAAGAAGTAAAGTCGGCGAAAGATATTCAATCTGTTGTTGTGACGTTGAAAGAAAAAGAACGCAGTAAAAATGATGCAATCGAAACAGTAAAGCCAATTGAAATTAATACGAAAGAGCCTCCAAAAAAAGTGGAAGAAACGAATGTGGAAATGAAAGATTTCTTTTCAAGCAGGTGGCAACTAGAGGGTAAACAAATCCAAGTTCAAATGGAAGGGAGGACAGGTAGAGTAAATGGACAATAAAGATAAAAATTCGAAGTTCTCATTTTTTCGAAACTTATTGAATGGGGATCAAAAAGAAAGCAACGAGAAGGGTAAAAAGGTAACACCTAAGTTTTTACTTGTCCTACTCATACTTGGAATTTTGCTTATGTTTTCTAGTAGTCTATTTTCAAGTAAAAAAGAAGAAGTACCTGTATTTAAAGAACAAAAAACTCAAAACCAAGAAAAAGACTTACCAACTTTCGGACAAAAAAATAATGATAGTATGTCAAATGTAGAAAAATATGAAAAAGCGTATGAACAAGAATTAAAAGCTGCTTTAGAAGAAATAGCAGGAGTAAAAGACGTAACGATTAAAGTGAATTTAGATTCATCTGAAGAAAAAATTTTAGAAAAAAATACAGTGAAACGCTCACAAACAACAGGTGAAACAGATAAAACAGGCGGTAAGAGAGAAGTAGAGGACGAGTCTCTTGATGAAAAGACTGTCATTATACGTGAAGGGGATAAAGAAACTCCTGTTGTTTTACGAACAGAGAAGCCGAAAGTACGTGGTGTTCTTGTCGTAGCAAAGGGAGTGGATAATATACAAGTTAAAGCAATGGTAAAAGAAGCTGTGATAAGGCTGCTAGATGTACCAGCCCATCGCGTTTCAGTTTCACCGAAAAATTGATAGGGAGGAAATAAAGTGTTAAAAAAACAAACAGTTTGGCTATTAACGATGTTAAGTTTAGTTGTTGTACTATCTGTGTATTACGTGACAACTCCTGACAAAATGAATACAGCATCGCCGGCAACAGGTGAAAAGATTGGACAAGAAAAACAAGGTACTGATAAAGCAGTAACAAACGAAGCACCTAAAGAAACCCCGAAAAAAGAAAATACAAGCAAGGAAACAACAAATAAAGAAACAGACAAAAAAGAAAATACTAAAAAAGAAACAAGTAAAAAAGAGGGTAATGTATCAGTTCAATCAAGTGATGAGAATTTCACAGCCTTACGTATGCAAATGGAAGATCAACGTAGTGAAGCGAAAGCAAAATTACAAGAAGTGATGAATTCTTCGAAATCTTCAGCAACAGAAAAGAGTAAAGCGAAAGATAACTTTGATGCAATCACTACAATGGAAACGAAGCAAGAATTACTTGAGACAGTAATTAAATCTCAAGGAGGATATCCAGATGCTCTTGTAAGAGCTGATGGTACAGATATTAGAGTAACGGTTAAAGCGGCAAAACATTCACAGAAAGAAGCAAATAAAATTATTCAACTTGTAAGAAGTGAAGGCGGATCAAAAGATGTAGGTGTGAAATTTGATCCACCAGCGAAATAAGTGAAACTTTAATCCGTAGGGGGTTTCCCTGCGGATTATTACCTTTTACTAAGCAAAGGGTATGCAAATAGTGGAATAGAGTATGTAAGTACGTGTGAATAGAAAAAAGCTATCATTTTCGATAGCTTTTTTCTATTTTGTCTTTGTAGTTATTTTTACTATGTTCAACTCGGAATGGAGAAACACGTTGTGAGTAAAAGATTAATGGTTCATGGTACTGATGATTACTTTTTCCGGATTTGACGTGGATGCAAAGAACACATGCCCAAACGATTACGGCAGGTAAAAAGAGGATGAGCCATATCATATTTCCACACCTCAGCACAATATATTTTCTACACTTTGAACATACTATTCTTATATGAAGGAATGATGAACGGCGTGTAAACAAAAATTAATATTTGGTAAAAATATGTTATTGACTATAGATGTGGTGAAGAGTGGAGAGGGAATGGCGTGTTTGCTATGTAACGTTTTGCAAAAGTAGTGAATGTTTTTTTTTGAAGTGGTCTTGCCAATTTCGTGTGAAACTTGGTATTATTACTAGGTAATAATTTTTTATTGGAATAATATTTTTTACAGGAGTTTCGATTTATTATAAAGAAATATAAATTGGAATGTTTAAAAAATTTATCGTAAGATGGAAATAGTAAATATTTCTATTAGTTAATGAAATATATTTTCTAATAGAATACATCGTATTTTTACAGTCAATCTAGTTTTGTGACGAGAATCTGTAAAAACGGGACAAACAAGAGTATGGGAGTGGATTTTACATGTTTAAAATTCAAGAAGTTCGTGAATTAATTAAATTAATTGATAGCTCTAATATTGATGAATTTGAATACAAAAAAGACGGTACAACAATCAAAATGAAAAAGCGTGGTAATGAAGTTGTTGCTGTGCAAGCACCTGCAGCAAAACAAGCTATGCAACCAGTAGCGCCTGTTGAAGTTGAAACGACAGTAGCAGCAGCGCAAGCAGAAGCACCGAAGCAAGAAGAGAAGAAAACTGTTCAAGATGAAAACCTACATAAGATTACCTCACCAATGGTAGGTACATTCTATTCTTCATCTTCACCTGATACACCTCCATATGTAAGTATTGGGGATAGAGTATCGAAAGATTCTATCGTATGTATTGTCGAGGCTATGAAGTTATTTAACGAAATTGATGCTGATGTAGAGGGCGAAATTGTTGAAATTCTTGTTAATAACGGACAGCTTGTTGAGTATGGACAACCGCTATTTCTTGTAAAAGCGTAATAAGGGAGTCTTTGTGATGATAAAAAAAGTATTAATAGCCAATCGTGGGGAAATTGCTGTACGAATTATTCGTGCTTGTAAAGAAATGGACATTGAAACAGTTGCAATTTATTCAGAAGCAGATAAAGAGTCACTTCACGTACAGATTGCAGATGAGGCGTATTGTGTAGGACCAACGATTTCGAAAGAAAGCTATTTAAATTTGACGAATATTATTAGCGTTGCGAAGTTAACAGGCTGCGATGCTATTCATCCGGGATACGGATTTTTAGCAGAGAATGCAGATTTCGCAGAGTTATGCCGTGAATGTAACTTGATTTTTATCGGTCCAAGTCCAGAAGCTATTTCAAAGATGGGCACAAAAGACGTTGCTCGTGATACAATGAAAGAAGCAGGGGTTCCGATTGTACCAGGTTCACAAGGGATTATTAAAAATACCGAAGAAGCGATCGAGCTTGCTAATCAAATTGGATATCCAGTCATTATTAAAGCGACTGCAGGTGGCGGCGGAAAAGGTATTCGTGTTGCACGCCATGAAGAAGAGCTTATAAAAGGAATTCAAATTACACAGCAAGAAGCTAGTACCGCTTTTGGGAACCCTGGTGTATACTTAGAAAAGTACGTTGAAGATTTCCGCCATGTTGAGATTCAAATAATGGCAGATACACACGGAAATGCCATTCATTTAGGAGAGCGTGATTGTACAATTCAGCGCCGTTTGCAAAAACTATTAGAAGAAAGTCCATCACCTGCACTTGATGAAGATATTCGCAAGCAGATGGGTGAAGCGGCAGTTAAAGCGGCGGTAGCGGTTGATTATACAGGTGCTGGTACGGTTGAGTTTATTTATGAATATAAAACGAAAACCTTTTATTTCATGGAGATGAATACGAGAATTCAGGTTGAGCATCCAGTTACTGAAATGGTAACGGGAATGGACTTAATTAAAGAACAAATTCTTGTTGCTTCAGGAGAAAAGTTATCGTTACAGCAAGAAGAAGTACAATTTAATGGTTGGGCAATTGAATGTCGAATTAATGCGGAAAACCCTGCCAAAAAATTCATGCCATCTCCAGGTAAAGTAGAAATGTACTTACCACCAGGAGGATTTGGTATTCGCGTCGATTCAGCTGTATATCCGGGATATTCAATCCCACCTTTCTATGATTCGATGGTTGCTAAATTAATTGTTCACGGAAAAACACGTGAAGAGGCAATTGCAAAAATGAAGCGCGCACTTAGTGAATTTGTCATTGAAGGCGTACATACAACAATCCCGTTCCATTTGCAATTGCTAGATCATCCTGATTTTGTAAAAGGTGAGTTTAATACGAAATTTTTGGAAGAGCATGAACTTGTGACGCAGTGATACATTAAAGGAGGTTTTTTTCATGGCTGAACATATGTTAGATATGGGTCAAGATACAACTCTTGGTAAAGTAGAAATTGCACCAGAAGTAATTGAAGTAATTGCAGGTATTGCAGCTGCTGAAGTAGAAGGTGTAGCGGCAATGCGCGGTAATTTTGCTACAGATGTTGTTGAGAAGTTAGGTAAGAAAAATCATGGTAAAGGTGTAAAGGTTGAATTAGCAAACGAAGATATTATCGTTGACCTTTATGTTGTAATGTATTTTGGTGTAGCAATTCCAGTTGTTGCTCAAAAGATTCAAGACAATATTCGCCAAGCGCTCTTTACAATGACAGGACTTGAGCCAAAAGAAGTGAATGTTCACATCGTTGGCGTAACATTCGAAACACAAAAAACAGAAATCGAACCAGTGTAAGAATGAAAAGGTGCCTAGTAACATAGGCATCTTTTTTATCGTTTCATTTCTTCACAAATTACAATCCTCTAATTATTATACTATTTCAAAAAATAAGAAATAAAAAAGAAAATGTGTCGTTTTTCCAAAAAACGTACATTGTGATAAGATATGGAACTTGAAGTTAATCTTTTTATTATTTTTCAGCCTTGTAACCCGTGTGTGAAACGATAAATTGTGTTATTATCATTGTATTATAAGGTTGGAAAATCAATGAAAACTGTAAGAGTAAGTGAATTGACGGCTTATAAATTATAATAATATAACAAAGTATAAGGAAAGACTTGAAGCATAAAGGAGAGTTACAATGAAACGTAGGACGGCTAGAGAAAGAGCAATGCAAGCATTATACCAAATGGATATTACAGGTGAATTAGAACCGAAAGTAGCAGTGGAAAACACGCTAGATGAAGGCGAAGAAACAAATGAGTTTCTAGAGTCACTTGTAGTGGGTTTTGTAGAAAATAAAGAAGCAATCGATGAAGCGATTCGTCAAAACTTAAAAAAGTGGAAGCTTGAGCGTATTAGTATTGTTGATCGCAGTATTTTACGTGTAGCTGTGTATGAAATGAAATACATGGAAGAAATTCCACACAACGTAACAATTAACGAAGCAATTGAAATTGCTAAAACATTTGGGGATGAGGAATCTCGTCGTTTTATTAACGGCGTTTTATCTAATATAAAAGATACACTGTAAATTCTTTAAGGGGGAATCTTAAAATGGTAGCAGTAATCATCAAAGGAAATGAAGTTGCGGAGAAAAAACGAGCACAATTAACAGAAGAAGTTGTGAAGTTGAAAGAGCAAGGGATTGTACCAGGATTAGCAGTTATTTTAGTTGGAGAAGATCCAGCATCTCGTTCTTATGTAAAAGGAAAAGAAAAAGGCTGTGAACAAGTAGGGATTTACTCAGAGCTAATTGAACTTCCTGAAACAATTACTGAGGAACGCTTGCTTGCTGAAATCGATCGCTTAAATGGCGATGACCGTATTAATGGCATATTAGTGCAATTACCTTTACCGAAACATATTGAAGAAAAAGCTATCATTGAAAGAATTTCACCAGAAAAGGATGTAGATGGATTTCACCCAATTAGCGTGGGACGTATGATGACGGGACAAGATACATTCCTTCCATGTACACCGCACGGTATTGTAGAATTAGTAAAAGAAACGAATCTTGATATTTCTGGAAAACATGTAGTAGTAATTGGAAGAAGTAATATTGTCGGTAAACCAGTGGGACAATTGTTCTTAAATGAAAATGCAACTGTCACATATTGTCATTCTAAGACGCAAAATATGAAAGAGTTATCGAAGTTAGCGGATATTTTAATCGTAGCTGTTGGACGACCTAAAATGATAACAGCGGATTATATTAAAGAAGGAGCGGTTGTAATTGACGTTGGTGTAAACCGTTTAGAAACAGGGAAACTTTGTGGTGATGTTGATTTTGACAACGTGTTAAATGTTGCGGGTTACATTACACCTGTGCCAAAGGGTGTTGGTCCAATGACAATCACAATGCTTCTTCATAATACTGTTGAATCTGCCAAACGTGCAGGTGTCGTTTGTAAATAATTTGAGTCGGCTATGAGGAGAGAGAAATGGAGAAGCAATATTTAACCGTTACAGCGTTAACACGCTATATAAAAACAAAAATAGAATATGATCCGCATTTGCAGTCTGTTTGGTTAAAAGGTGAAATTTCCAACTTTAAAAATCATAGCCGTGGCCACATGTATTTTACATTGAAAGATGAAAATGCAAGAATCGCAGCGGTTATGTTTGCGGGTCATAATCGTAATATTAAATTCAAACCTGAAAATGGGATGAAGGTACTCGTGAAAGGGAAAATCTCTGTTTACGAGGCGAGTGGTTCTTATCAAATTTATATTCAAGACATGCAGCCTGACGGAGTCGGAAATTTACATTTAGCGTACGAACAGTTAAAAGTTCGTTTAGAAGAAGAAGGACTTTTTTCTCAAGTTTATAAAAAAGCAATTCCTCCTTACGCTAAAACAATAGGTGTGATTACGTCGCCAACAGGAGCAGCGATTCGTGATATTATAACAACGATTAAACGTCGTTATCCAATTGGGAATGTTATTGTATTTCCGGTACTTGTACAAGGGGAGTCAGCGGCTCCCTCGATTGTACAAGCGATTCGTACAGCGAATGAAATGGGAGAGATAGATGTACTAATCGTTGGCCGTGGTGGAGGTTCTATTGAGGAATTATGGGCTTTCAATGAGGAAATGGTTGCAAGAGCAATCTTTAAGAGTGAAATTCCTATTATTTCGGCAGTAGGCCATGAAACGGATTTTACAATCGCAGATTTTGTTGCAGATTTACGCGCGCCAACACCGACTGCAGCAGCTGAGCTGGCAGCACCTAACATTATAGAGTTACAAGAAAAGGTATTGCAAAGAACTCTGAGATTGCAAAGAGCGATGAGAGAGTTAGTACATAAAAAAGAAGAAAAACTACAAGTGTTGCAAAAATCGTATGCGTTCCGTTATCCAAGACAAGTATATGAGCAAAAGGAAGAGCAATTAGATAGAGCGCTAGAACAGCTTGTTTTAGCGAAAGAGCGCTATATTGATAAAAAGGTGAATCAGTTAAAGCAACTTTCATTTTATTTAGAGAAGCACCACCCATCTCAAAAAATTATGCAAACAAAGGTAGCTGTTGAAACGTTGCAAAAGCAATTACAACGTGAAATGCAAACGTTACTTCAAACGAAAGAATTTGCCTTTGTAAGAGCTGCTCAAAAACTTGAAGCGTTAAGTCCGCTTAAAGTAATGATGAGAGGGTACGGGCTTGTATATGATGAAGAGAAGCAAGTGTTAAAAAGTGTGAAAGATGTAAGCCTTGGAGATGCTGTTTCAGTTCAATTACAAGATGGAATACTAGATTGTAGCGTATCAGGCATAGAGGAGCGTGAATTGAATAATGGAAAATAAATTAAGCTTTGAAGAGGCAATTTCGCAACTTGAGCATCTTGTTTCTAAGCTAGAACAAGGTGACGTACCGTTAGAAGAAGCGATTTCTTATTTTAAAGAGGGCATGGAATTATCTAAGCTTTGTGATGAGAAGTTGAAGAATGTACAAGAACAAATGGCAGTTATTCTTGGGGAAGATGGAGAGCTTGAACCGTTTACTGCTGTAGGAGATGAAGCATAGTGACGATTGCTTTTGATACTTTTTTGAAAGAAAGTAAAACTTTCGTAGAAGAGAAACTTGTAAGCTATGCAAATGAATTACAATGTCCAAATGTACTTCGTGAAGCGATGGCATATTCTTTGGAAGCGGGTGGAAAACGTCTCCGCCCGTTACTTTTGTTTGCAACATTACAAGCGTTTGGGAAAGAAAGAAATCTTGGAGTAGGTGCAGCTTGTGCTCTTGAAATGATTCATACATATTCTTTAGTTCATGATGATTTACCTTGTATGGATGATGATGATTTAAGAAGAGGAAAACCCACAAATCACAAAGTATTTGGTGAAGCGATGGCAGTTTTAGCAGGAGATGGCTTATTGACGTATGCTTTTCAAGTAATTATGGCATATGAGCAAAAAGAAATTTCTGCCGAAAAAAAAGTAAGACTTGTACTTGAACTTGCAAAAGCAGCAGGACCAGAAGGAATGGTTGGCGGACAAGTGGCAGATATGGAAGCTGAAGGGAAACGCCTTACGATTGATGAATTGGAGTACATCCATAAACATAAGACGGGAAAACTGCTTGAATTTGCTGTGCTTGCGGGTGCGATACTTTCTGATGCGACAGAAGAGCAAGAAGAAAAGTTGCTTACGTTTGCCAAATATATCGGTCTAGCTTTCCAAATTCGAGATGATATTTTAGATGTCGAAGGAACCGAAGAAGAGATTGGGAAACCGATTGGTAGTGATCTTTCTAACGAAAAGAGTACATATACGACGTTGTTTACTGTAGATAGAGCAAAGGATATTTTAGAAGAAACAATTGCAGAAGCAAAAGGTGCGATTAGCTCCTTGCAATTACAAGATGAATATTTACTATCTATTTGCGATTTAATTGCAAAACGTAATAACTAATATAACAGCGTTTTCATTTGTTGAGTCATTTATCATTTTATGATATAACTGTAGGAAAAGGTTTTTCTTTTCTTGTTATTGGCAAAAATATATGTAGATTACATTGCCGTTATCACTTCGTGTTAGCGGCTATTTTTTTCATCGCCTAAAGAAATATGGTTTATAATAGGATTAGGGCGCAATAGACTGGTTAATAGCGGGACAAGACGAAAAATAGAAAAGAGAATTTCTTGTTTTGTGTAAATGTTTTTTATAATATTTGACATGTTGACAGATTATGAAATGAAAGTGAGTGATCCATGTGGATCTAACGCAAATTCAAAACCCTAGTTTTTTGAAAGATATGTCTATCAGTGAACTAGAGGGATTGAGTGAGGATATTCGTAAGTTTTTAATTGAAGAGCTCTCTCAAACAGGTGGACATATTGCGCCTAATTTAGGTGTAGTAGAACTCACAATTGCTCTGCATAAATTATTTGATAGCCCGCAAGATAAATTTTTATGGGATGTAGGACATCAATCCTATGTACATAAAATTTTAACTGGACGCGCGAAAGAGTTTGGTACATTAAGGCAATATCAAGGCCTATGTGGTTTTCCGAAACGTTGTGAGAGTGAGCACGACGTATGGGAAACTGGTCATAGCTCGACATCGTTATCGGCTGCAATGGGAATGGCTCTGGCACGTGATTTAAAGAAAACGAAAGAATATGTTATACCAATTATTGGAGATGGTGCTTTAACAGGCGGAATGGCTTTAGAGGCATTGAACCATATTGGACATGAAAAGACAGATATGATTGTTATTTTGAATGATAATGAAATGTCAATTGCACCAAACGTTGGTGCGCTCCATAATGTACTTGGTCGTTTACGTACCGCAGGAAAATATCACTGGGTAAAAGATGAATTAGAGTATATATTAAAGAAAATCCCAGCAGTTGGCGGGAAAGTGGCTGCGACAGCAGAGAAAATAAAAGATAGTCTTAAATATTTACTAGTATCTGGTGTCTTTTTCGAAGAGTTAGGCTTTACATATTTAGGTCCAGTCGATGGGCATGATTATGAAAAGCTATTCGAAACGTTGCAATATGCAAAGAAAACAAAAGGCCCAGTGCTTGTTCACGTTATTACGAAAAAAGGAAAAGGTTATAAACCGGCCGAGAGTGACGTTATTGGAACTTGGCATGGAACAGGACCTTATAAAATTGAATCAGGTGACTTTGTTAAGCCGAAAGAAGTTGCACCAGCATGGAGTGCTGTTGTTAGTGAAACAGTACTTAAGCTAGCGAGAGCGGATGAGCGTATCGTAGCAATTACACCTGCAATGCCTGTTGGATCAAAACTTGAGAAATTCCAAAAAGAATTCCCAAATCGTATGATTGATGTAGGTATTGCAGAACAGCATGCTACAACGATGGCAGCAGGTATGGCAACGCAAGGAATGAAGCCATTCTTAGCAATTTATTCGACATTTCTACAAAGAGCATATGACCAAGTTGTTCATGATATATGCCGCCAAAATTTAAATGTTTTCATTGGAATAGATCGCTCAGGATTAGTAGGAGCAGATGGTGAAACGCATCAAGGCGTATTTGATATCTCATTCTTACGTCACTTGCCAAATATGGTGCTTATGATGCCGAAAGATGAAAATGAAGGGCAACATTTAGTTTATACGGCGATGCAATATGAAGATGGACCAATCGCATTGCGTTATGCGCGCGGTAATGGACTTGGCGTTCATATGGATGAAGAATTAAAGGCGATTCCGATCGGTACGTGGGAGACGTTAAAAGAGGGTACACAAGCAGCTATTTTAACGTTTGGTACGACAATACCAATGGCGATGGAAGCCGCTGAGCGTCTTGAAAAAGCTGGAGTTTCAGTGAAAGTAGTGAATGCTCGCTTTATTAAACCAATGGATGAAGCATATTTACATGATCTTCTAGGAAAGAATATACCGATTTTAACGATTGAAGAAGCTTGTTTAATTGGTGGTTTTGGAACAGGAGTAGTTGAATTTGCATCTGAAAATGGTTACCATAGTGCATTAGTTGAACGAATGGGTATTCCAGACCGCTTCATAGAGCACGGAAGTGTAACAAAATTATTAGAAGAAATTGGTTTAACGACAGATGCTGTCGTAGACCGTATTCATACAATGATTCCATCAAAACAAAAAAGGGCGTAACAAATGAGCGTAAAAAAAGAAAGAGTAGATGTACTATTAGTAGAGCGAGGACTTATAGAAACGCGTGAGAAAGCAAAGCGCGCCATTATGGCGGGACTCGTATATGCAAATGAAATGAGACTTGATAAGCCAGGAGAGAAAATCTCGCAAGATACTGAGATTACGGTGAAGGGACAAGTTATGCCGTATGTAAGTCGTGGTGGTTATAAACTTGAAAAGGCATTAGAGACATTTCATCTTGATTTACAAGATAAAGTTATGATAGATATTGGTTCATCAACTGGTGGCTTTACAGATTGTGCGCTTCAAAATGGAGCGAAATTATCTTATGCATTAGATGTAGGATACAATCAACTAGCGTGGAAATTACGTCAAGATGAGCGTGTTGTTGTAATGGAACGAACAAATTTCCGTTACGTGACACCAGCAGACTTAGAACGTGGTTTACCTCAATTTGCAAGTATTGATGTTTCATTTATATCATTAAAGCTTATACTGCCAGTTTTAAAAACAATGCTTATGCCTAACGGAGATGTAGCGGCGTTAATTAAACCACAGTTTGAAGCTGGAAGAGAGCAAGTTGGGAAAAAAGGTATCGTTCGTGATAGAAAAGTACATGAAGCTGTTGTAGAAATGATTGTCGAGTTTGCTTTAAAAGAAGGCTATGATGTGGAAGGTTTAACATTTTCACCAATTACGGGTGGAGACGGTAATATTGAATTTTTAATTCATCTGAAATGGCATGGTGAACGTGAGAATGGCGAAAATCATTCTCCGATTTCTATAGAGCAAGTTGTTACAGAAGCGCATGACGTTCTAAAACAAAAAGGGAAAGGGGAATAACATATGTTGTTCCTCTTTTTGCTGTAATTGTATAATGATTGTAAAAACAATTGTGTACAAGAAACGAATTATAAGTTAACATAAATAAGTGAAGTATACCAATGTTTAAACTATGGTAAGAGATAGTGTGAGGTGCAAATGTATGAATAAAGGTCAGCGCCATATTAAAATCAGGGAAATTATTGCAAACAAAGAAATTGAAACACAAGATGAATTAGTTGATATTTTACGTAATGAGGGATTTAATGTAACGCAAGCAACAGTATCGCGCGATATTAAAGAACTGCACTTAGTGAAGGTGCCATTACATGATGGGCGCTATAAATATAGCTTGCCAGCAGATCAACGATTTAACCCGTTACAAAAATTAAAACGAAATCTAGTGGATTCATTTGTAAAATTAGACACGGCAGGACATATGCTTGTGCTAAAAACATTGCCTGGTAACGCTCATTCACTTGGAGCACTTATTGATCATTTAGAGTGGGATGAGATCATCGGAACCATCTGTGGTGATGATACTTGCTTAATTATTTGCCGTACACCTGACGATACAGGTGTTGTCTCTGATCGTTTCTTAAATATGTTGTAACAAAAAATCTTGTTTGCTTTCCATCGTAAAGTGGAAAGTGAACAAGATATTTTTATTGGTTAAAAATATGAATTTTCAATTGTAATATAATATTTTGTTTGCATAAAGTTAGAAAATAGATGGATTGACCCGTAAAACAAATGTTTGGTACAATGAAGCGGGTTAGAAGAGTATATACATACAAATATATAACATGATTATTTGAATGAAGAACTGAGAAAATCCTTTAGTAAGGGATTATTTTATAACGAGGTGAATGGGGCATTGTTATCGGAATTATCGATTAGAAACTTTGCTATTATTGAAGCATTAAATATTTCTTTTCAAAAAGGTTTAACGGTTTTAAGCGGTGAAACAGGGGCCGGAAAATCGATTATTATTGATGCGATTAGTTTACTTGTAGGTGGCCGTGGATCAGCAGAATTTGTTCGATATGGAACAGAAAAGGCTGAGATTGAAGGGCTATTTTATGTTGAAGATGAGAAGCATCCATGTATTGAAAAGGCAGAAGAGTTAGATATAGAAATAGAAGATGGCATGATTATTTTAAAGCGTGATATTGCTGCGAACGGAAAGAGTGTATGTCGTGTAAATGGGAAGCTTGTTACACTTAGCATATTAAAAGAAATTGGGAAATCACTTGTTGATATTCATGGACAGCACGAAACACAAGATTTAATGAATGAAGAACGACATCTGTTTATGCTTGATCACTTTGATGGGGATCGAATCGTTAAACAATTAGACATATATCAAAATGTATACGCTGACTATGAAAAATTAAAAAAACAATTGAAATCGTTAAGTGAAAATGAACAACAAATGGCACATCGCTTAGATTTAATTCAATTTCAGCATGAAGAAATTCGCAAGGCAGATTTAAAGATGGATGAAGAAAATGAATTAACTGAGGAACGATTGCAAATTTCTAATTTTGAAAAGATTTATAAAGCGTTAGGTGATGCATATCGTTCGTTAAGTGCCGACGGACAAGGGTTAGATAATGTAAGAAGTGCAATGGGACAAATGGAAAGTATTACACATTTAGATGAAATGTATCAAGAGAATTATGATTCAATTGCAAATAGCTATTACTTATTAGAAGAGGTTGCCTATCAACTGAGAGAAAAGCTCGATATGATGGAATATGATCCAAATCGTTTAGATGAAATCGAAACACGTTTGAATGAAATTCGTATGCTAAAGAGAAAATATGGAAATACTGTAGAAGAGATTTTAGCGTATGCAGATAAAATTGAACAGGAAATTTTTACAATTGAAAATAAAGACGTTCATATTGAAACGACGAAGAAACAGTTGAAGGAATTAGAGAGTGTTATTCTGAAAGAAGCAACGTTGTTAAGTAATATGCGTCATGAGCTTGCAGAACATCTTACAAATGCAATTCATCAGGAATTAAAAGAATTATATATGGAAAAAACGAAATTTGAAGTGCGAATTATGAAGAGAGCAGGAAATGCAGAAGAACCCCTTGTGGAAGGTGCACCGGTAAGACTTACGGTGGATGGTTACGATCATGTGGAATTTTATATTTCAACGAACCCAGGAGAGCCGCTAAAACCACTTTCAAAGGTTGCTTCTGGCGGAGAGTTATCTCGTATTATTTTAGCTTTAAAAAGCATTTTTTCTAAGCATCAAGGGGTTGCATCTGTTATTTTTGATGAAGTGGATACGGGTGTAAGTGGCCGAGTCGCACAGGCTATTGCGGAAAAAATTTATCGAGTATCAGTAAACTCGCAAGTACTTTGTATTACGCACTTACCTCAAGTAGCTTCAATGGCGGATTCACATTTATTTATTCGAAAACAAGTAGCGAATGATCGGACAATTACATCAGTTACTGTTTTAACTATGGAGGATAAAGTAACAGAAATAGCTCGAATGATTTCTGGTGTAGAAATCACAGATTTAACGACAGAGCATGCGAAAGAATTACTTACGCAAGCGCATCATTTTAAACAGACAGCAGAGGCTATCCAGTAATGGATAGCTTTTTTTCTCAAATGACGATTTCTTAATTCTTCCGGTTATAAATAATGCACTGCAAGGAGAGATTAAAAAGTGAAGCCAAGAGGCTGAATGTGGGGTAGGAGCGAGGAGAGTGAACAAGTTGAAATTAGAAAAATTTCGAAAAATAATAGGTCTTTGTCTCCTTGTTTCTTTAGTTTTTATTGGATGTTTTAAACCGCTTCGAACGTTTATTTCATCACCGAAACAACTTGTTGTTTTTGAAGGACAACAATCAGAAATATCATCATTACCAGTTTTCAAAGCTTCATCCACAAATCGTCATGTATTTACAGTGAGTTCGAATGAACAAAAACAAGGACTTATGGTAAATTCTCATCAAAATGGTGAAGCTGATATGGTATTTCAGCTTGCTGGTTTTCCAGTGAAAAAAGTAAATGTGAAAGTGTTAAAAGATTTTAAAGTAATTCCAGGTGGACAATCAATTGGTGTGAAATTAAATACAAAAGGTGTACTTGTTGTAGGCCATCATTTAATTCAAACTGAAAAGGGTAAAATATCTCCTGGTGAAACAGCAGGTGTACAAATTGGAGATATGATTACTGAAATTAATGGTAAAACAATTGAAAGAATGAGTGATGTAGCACCGTTTATTCATAATAGTGGAGAAACAGGTGAACCGCTTAATCTTGTATTGTTAAGAGATGGAAAATATATTCGTACGAAGCTAACTCCACAAAAAGACAACGGTGAATCGTCTTATCGAATTGGCTTGTATATCCGTGATTCGGCAGCTGGAATTGGAACGATGACATTTGTTCATCCAGATTCTATGAAATACGGGGCACTTGGTCATGTTATTTCTGATAATGATACGAAAAAGCCGATTCAAGTCGAAGATGGACAAATTATGCGCTCGACAGTCACATCAATTGAAAGAGGTAGTCATGGGAATCCAGGGGAGAAATTAGCAAGATTCTCACCAGATCGTGAAGTGATTGGCAATATTACAATTAATAGTCCATATGGTATTTTTGGCAAATTAAATACGAATATGAAAAACGGTATAATGGATAAAGCGATGCCTATCGCATTATCTCATCAAGTAAAAGAAGGACCGGCAAAAATATTAACAGTTATTGATCAAGATAAAGTAGAAGCGTTTGATATTGAAGTTGTTAGTACAGTGCAACAAAAATTCCCAGCCACAAAGGGTATGGTAATAAAAGTAACAGATAAACGTCTATTAGCGAAAACGGGCGGTATCGTACAAGGGATGAGCGGAAGTCCAATTGTACAAAATGGAAAAGTAATTGGTGCTGTTACGCATGTATTTGTAAATGATCCAACATCAGGATATGGTGTTCATATTGAATGGATGTTACATCAAGCTGGAATTAATATTTATGATCAAGAGAAAAAAGCGAGCTAATATATATATTAGCTCGCTTTTTCTGTTGAAAAATTCGTTGAAATTTTGTAAAAGCTCCGCAAGAGGTGTTTTTTGTTGTAAAATAAAAGAAAAGGGTTGAACGTTTCGTTGTATTTCTATGATGGAATGTGTTGCGAAAGGGAATAAATGAACGATAAACATATTTTTTTGTGATTTTATCGGAAAGTAAGAAACTTTAAAAGGGAATTTTCACACAATTGTCGAACAATTCATGTAGCCTAGAAGGATACACATGTCGGAGAATCGATTCGGTAAGGGAGGAAAAGCTGTGGAGAAAATTAAAGTATGTCTTGTGGATGATAATAAAGAACTAGTATCAATGTTAGAGAGCTATGTAGCTGCTCAAGATGATATGGAAGTAATCGGTACTGCTTATAATGGTCAAGAGTGTTTAAACTTATTAGCAGATAAGCAACCTGATGTACTCGTTTTAGACATTATTATGCCACACTTAGATGGTTTAGCTGTATTGGAAAAAATGCGACATATTGAAAGGTTAAAACAGCCTAGCGTAATTATGTTGACAGCATTCGGGCAAGAAGATGTGACGAAAAAAGCAGTTGACTTAGGTGCCTCATATTTCATATTAAAACCATTTGATATGGAGAATTTAACGAGTCATATTCGTCAAGTGAGTGGTAAAGCAAACGCTATGATTAAACGTCCACTACCATCATTCCGATCAGCAACAACAGTAGATGGAAAACCGAAAAACTTAGATGCGAGTATTACGAGTATCATTCATGAAATTGGTGTACCCGCTCATATTAAAGGATATATGTATTTACGAGAAGCAATCTCCATGGTATACAACGATATCGAATTATTAGGATCGATTACGAAAGTATTGTATCCAGATATCGCAAAGAAATATAATACAACAGCAAGCCGTGTGGAGCGCGCAATTCGTCACGCGATTGAAGTAGCGTGGAGCCGTGGGAATATTGATTCTATTTCGTCCTTATTCGGTTATACAGTATCCATGTCAAAAGCAAAACCTACGAATTCTGAGTTTATCGCAATGGTTGCGGATAAGCTGAGACTTGAACATAAAGCTAGCTGAGAGTAGAAGTAGAAAAGGGTTTTTGTTTTAGTAAAACCGATGCATGCTGGAACTCTATACTCGACAGTAATTTTAAAACTAATAAACTTTTTAATGAAAGACCAATGAATGTTATAATTCGTTGGTTTTTTTATTTTGTTTAGAAAAAGAGATTATTTGATATTATGGAAAATAAAACCTATTTTTAGTAATATTACATGTAAGTGAGTTTTTTATAAGACAATTAAATAGATATAGATAGGGGGAAGGGGAATGAAAAATAAAATTTCAACTTGGCTAGGAATAGTAGCAGCTATGGGAGTTCTTGCTATTGCAGTTACATTTGGGATGTTAGAACTTGCCGATAATCCAGTAGATAAAGAAGTGAGCGCTCAAATAGATAAAAAAGAAGACCAAACAATAGTAGGTAGAGAGGTAGATGGGGTCTTTGTTGATGTGTATGTTACTGAAAATTCTACTGAAAGAGAAGTCATTACAGCGATGCATCGCATGACTCATCAAAAAGTGGTGGCAGAACGAAAATCGGGCTCTATCCCAATGATTCAAAATAATGCTAAAAAATTAAAAGAAATCATAAATAAGAGTAGCTTTTCGAAGAAAAATGAGCTATTAGCAATTGCTAATAGATGGGCACAAAAAGATTTTAGTAAAATTGTAGAAGATCACAATTATTTCTCGGATGTTCAAGAAGATAACGTTTGTAAAGCAACTAGAGCGATGGATGCGGTAGAAGAGCAACATTATATTTTAACTACATTCGGGGAGGAAAAAGCGAAAGAACTATACGAATCAGGGGATGCTCCGCACGTTCAATAAAAAATAATATAAAGGGCTTCTAGTTTTTTATGATCGTGTTTAAGGACGCAATGGGGGCTTATAAATAAATAGTCTGCTTTCTTTATGATTTGTAACAAAAATAATAAAGGAACGGCTAAATCGCATCGTAGCACATCTGTTAAAGGATTTTAGCAGGGAAGTCATCCGTGATATAATAGAAAATAATAAAAAGCCCTGCAAAACAGGACTGTATTATTCTTCGTCTTTATTTTGTTTTTCTAATTCAACTAGCTTTTGAATTAAAATGTGTTGCGGCATATGCATGAGTTGTTCAAGTGGAACACCTAGTGCTTTTGATAAGCGGACTGCAGTATCTGGAGAAATTTGCAATGGTCTCATAGAAGTACCTCCTTTTTCGTATAGTATAGCATAAGATTGGGGGAGTGAGGATGACTCTTATATTTGCGCATCGTGGTGCGGCTGGAACGTACCCAGAAAATACAATGCTTTCATTTGAAGCGGCTGAGTCTTTTAGAGCGGATGGAATTGAACTTGATGTTCAATTAACGAAAGATGGAAAAGTTGTCGTCATTCATGATGAAACGGTGGACCGGACTACAAATGGAAAAGGTGCGGTTCGGAATTATGTATATGAGGACTTATGTAAGTTAGATGCAAGTTATAAATTTGGTGATAAAGTAGGTTTTTGTAAAATACCACTTTTAGAAGAGGTATTAGAGTGGCTTGAACAAACGAGTTTGCTACTTAATATTGAACTTAAAAATAATAAAATTCCATATAGAGGTTTAGAGGAAGAAGTTATAACGCTTGTACGGAAATTTAGTTTAGAGGATCGCGTTGTATTTTCTTCGTTTAATCACTACAGTATGAAACGGTGCCATATGATGGCTCCTGATATTCAAACTGCAATTTTATATCGCGAAGGTTTGCATAGTCCGTGGGCATACGCGAAAAAAATGGGGGCTACAGCAGTACATCCGAATTATCGTTACCTTCAAGATGCTATTGCTGAACTAACGATGGAAAGTGGTGTAGAGGTTCGCCCTTATACAATTAATGAAGAAACGCTTATGCGTAAATATTTTGATATGAATATATCGGCGATTATTACTGATTACCCTGAAACGGCAAGAACGTTATTGCCGATAAAAAAATGAGACCGCGTGTAACGGTCTCATTTTTTTATTTATAAATAGTGGGGCATTCCTATCTTCTGAAGCGAGCTTGTACTTTATTTCGTTTACGATCTCGGTGTACGACGAAGCCACCAAAAATATAAAACCCGAGCCCGAAGCAGAGAGCGCCGATTAAAAATTGTAACCACAGTATAGAGATTGGTGGAAATAGAATCCCGAATACAGTATCTCTCATTAACTTTATACCAAACACAGCTAATGAAATAGGGATGAGTGCTAATGATAGAGCAAGGTAACGCTGCATATAAACGCTCCTTTTCAGATTATTTTGTTTATTTTAATGATGTTATATGAAAAGGGGGTTTGTCAAGAGGGGGTTGAACGAGTAAGATAAGGGTGTGAAAAAATTTGCAGAGTTACTTCGAGAGGAAGTGTAATATATGAAACAAAAAGTATTAATTGTTGGTGCAGGTGAAGGCGGGAGCGCACTGCTGAATCTGTTATATAGTTCGAATATATTTCAAATTATAGGGATTATTGATATAAATCCGTTGGCAAAAGGATTACAAATTGCTAAGGAATATGGAATTGCAATTGGAGAAAGTGTAACTCCATTTCTTTCTATGCATATCGATGTAATATTTGATATGACAGGTGAAGATGATGTACATAAAGTTTTATTGGAAAAAAAGAAAAAAGACACTCTTCTTATACCAGGTGATATTGCAAAAATTGTTACAGGATTAGCGCATGAGAAGGAAGGGTTAATTGGGCGGTTAGAGGAACAAACGCAACAAGGAGAATTAATTTTAAATTCTACGCATGACGGCATGATCGTAATTGATCAAGAGGGACAAGTTCGTCTTTTTAATAAAAGTGCAGAGCGTATTATCGGATATAAAAAAGAAGAGGCGATAGGAAAATATATTTTAGAAGTTATTCCGACTAGTAAATTACTTCGCATTATACGTACGAAACAAATAGAAGTAAATTATGAACTAACATTAGAGAATGGAAAGAAAATTATTACAACGCGTATACCGATATTAAAAGAGGGCGGAGAGGTACAAGGGGCATTTGCAATTTTTAAAGATATAACAGAAGTTGTAGATTTAGCGGAAGAAGTTACAGACTTAAAAGAAATTCAAACACTATTAGAGGCGATTATTAACTCATCTGAAGAAGCGATTTCGGTTGTGGATGAAAAAGGAAGAGGTTTAGTCATTAACCCGGCATATACGAAATTAACGGGTTTAACAGAAGAAGATATTATTGGGAAGCCTGCTACAACTGATATTGTAGAAGGCGAAAGTATGCATATGAAAGTACTTCGAACGCGTCGTGCGGTGCGCGGAATACATATGAAGATTGGGCAAAAAAAGCGCGATGTAATTGTAAACGTAGCGCCAGTTATTGTGGATGGAATATTGAAAGGAAGCGTCGGCGTTATCCGTGACGTGTCGGAAATTCAAAAGTTAACAAATGAATTGAATAGAGCGAGGCAAATCATTCGCACATTAGAAGCGAAATATTCTTTTGATGATATTGTCGGAAATTCAGATGAAACAACTGCAGCTATCGAACAGGCGAAGCTAGGAGCGAATACACCGGCAACGGTACTGTTACGCGGTGAATCTGGGACTGGTAAAGAATTGTTTGCCCATGCAATCCATAATGGAAGTAATCGAAAATACAATAAGTTCGTCCGTGTAAACTGTGCGGCCATTTCGGAGACGTTGTTAGAAAGTGAATTATTTGGTTATGAGGAAGGGGCGTTTTCTGGAGCGAAAAGAGGCGGGAAACGTGGGTTCTTTGAGGAAGCGAATAACGGTAGTATTTTTTTAGATGAAATAGGGGAGTTATCTGCAAATACACAAGCGAAACTCCTTCGTGTATTGCAGGAAAAAGAAATTGTAAAAGTTGGTGGAACGAAAGCGATACCTATTAATGTTCGAGTAATTGCAGCGACACATGTGAATTTAGAAAAGGCTATTCTAGAAGGGAAGTTTAGGGAGGATTTATATTATCGATTAAATAAAATTCCAATTCAAATTCCATCTCTTCGTCAACGTAAAGGAGATATACCGAAAATTGCGGACAGGTTGATTCAAAAAATTAATCAAGATTATGGTCGTAATGTAGAAGGGCTCACTGATTCAGCTATTTTATATTTACAATCATACGAATGGCCAGGGAACGTGAGAGAACTTGAAAATATTTTAGGACGAGCGATTATTTTTATGAATTATAACGAGATATATATTGATGTACAACATTTACCACCATTACATAACGAAGAGCAGGTGGAGTCAAAGCAATCTCATTTATTACCTGAATTAGAAGAAAAGCCACTTGAACATTTAGTGACAGAGTTTGAAGGGAATATTATTCATGAATATTTGGAGAGATTTGATGGGAATAAAACACAAACTGCAAAAGCGTTAGGAATTTCCGTACGAAATTTATATTATAAGTTAGAAAAGTATGACCATGCAAAAAATAGCATGCAATAAATTGCGTACTGTGCAATTTATTGCATGGTATACAAAAAGCGACAAAATAAGACAGAATCTTTTGTTATTTTCCAAAGTATTGATTTTACTGCATTTTGAATGCGTTTTCATTATTGGTAAGACCACTTTTAAAAGTTGGCACGGTATTTGCTTTATAAATAGACGAGGGACGACGGAAAGGGTTGATTACAAAATATGAAGTTAGAATACTTAATTGATCAAGCAGCGGGACAGCCTAAAAAAACTGTAGCTGTAGCAGTAGCTGAAGATCATGAAGTAATTGAAGCTGTAGCGAAAGCAATTAAATTACAGCTAGCTCAATTTCGTCTATATGGAAATCAAGAAAAAATAATGGGGATGCTACAAGAACATGGTTTACAAACTTCAGAACATGTTGAAGTGATTGCAGCAATGTCTAATGCAGAGGCTGCAGAACTTTCTGTTAAAGCTGTGAGAAATGGTGAGGCAGACGTGCTTATGAAGGGGAACATCCCAACAGCGAATATTTTGAAGGCTGTGTTAAACAAAGAGTGGGGCCTACGTAAAGGTAGCGTACTTTCACATGTAGCAGCATTTGAAGTTCCAAATTATGATCGTCTTATTTTCGTTACAGATGCAGCGATGAACATCGCACCTGATGTAACACAAAAAGCTGCTATTATACAAAATACTGTAGAAGTTGCCCAGGCAATAGGAATCGACTTGCCAAAAGTGGCACCAATTGCAGCAGTAGAAGTTGTGAATCCAGCGATGCAGGCGACAATTGATGCAGCGATGTTAACACAAATGAATCGCCGCGGACAAATTAAAGATTGTATCGTTGATGGACCACTTGCTTTAGATAATGCAGTATCACAAATTGCAGCAGAGCATAAAGGCATAGTAAGTGATGTAGCAGGTAAGGCAGATATTTTACTCGTCCCAACGATTGAAGCTGGAAATGTGCTATATAAATCACTCGTATACTTTGCGGATGCAAAAGTAGGAGCAATGATTGCTGGCGCAAAAGCACCGATTGTTTTAACATCTCGTGCTGATTCAGCAGAAACAAAAGTATATTCATTAGCATTGGCAGTTGCGACTGCTTCAAAATAAACCAAAAAGGGTAAAACATTAGGGGGAAACGACAATGACATTAGAAATCTTCGAATACTTAGAAAAATATGATTATGAGCAAGTGGTATTTTGTCAAGATAAAGAATCTGGTTTAAAAGCAATTATTGCAATTCATGATACAACACTTGGACCGGCTCTTGGTGGAACAAGAATGTGGACATATGATTCTGAAGAAGCGGCGATTGAAGATGCATTGCGTCTTGCAAAAGGGATGACATACAAAAACGCAGCAGCTGGTTTAAACTTAGGTGGTGCGAAAACAGTAATTATCGGTGATCCTCGTAAAGATAAGAGTGAAGCAATGTTCCGTGCACTAGGACGTTATATCCAAGGACTAAACGGACGATACATTACAGCTGAAGATGTTGGTACAACAGTAGATGATATGGATATTATCCACGAAGAAACTGACTTTGTAACAGGTATCTCACCATCATTCGGTTCTTCTGGTAACCCATCTCCAGTAACTGCATACGGTGTTTATCGTGGTATGAAAGCAGCTGCAAAAGAAGCTTTCGGTACTGACAATTTAGAAGGAAAAGTAATTGCTGTTCAAGGCGTTGGTAACGTAGCATATCATCTATGCAAACATTTACACGCTGAAGGAGCAAAATTAATCGTTACAGATATTAATAAAGAAGCTGTACAACGTGCTGTAGAAGAATTCGGTGCATCAGCAGTTGAACCAAATGAAATTTACGGTGTTGAATGCGATATTTACGCACCATGTGCATTAGGCGCAACAGTTAATGATGAAACTATTCCACAACTTAAAGCAAAAGTAATCGCAGGTTCTGCAAATAACCAATTAAAAGAAGATCGTCACGGTGACATCATTCATGAAATGGGTATTGTATACGCACCAGATTATGTAATTAATGCAGGTGGCGTAATTAACGTAGCAGACGAATTATATGGATACAATAGAGAACGTGCACTAAAACGTGTTGAGTCTATTTATGACACGATTGCAAAAGTAATCGAAATTTCAAAACGCGATGGCATAGCAACTTATGTAGCGGCAGATCGTCTAGCTGAAGAGCGCATTGCAAGCTTGAAAAATTCTCGTAGCACTTACTTACGCAACGGTCACGATATTATTAGCCGTCGCTAATCATTCATATATAACTTTTACAAAAGGTGTGGTTACCTCTTATGAGGTTTCCGCTTCCTTTTGAATTTATTAGTGGAGGTAGCAACATTGTCTGTAAATCGAATTCTTGTTATTAACCCAGGTAGTACATCCACAAAAATTGGTGTTTTTGATAATGAAAGACCCGTTCTAGAAGAAACGATTCGTCATGACGTAGAACAGATTGGAAAATATAAGCGAATTATCGACCAATATGAGTTTCGAAAAGAAACGATTTTAGAAGTTCTACATTCTCATGGTATTAACATTTCAAAATTAAACGCTGTTTGTGGACGTGGTGGATTACTTCGTCCAATCGAAGGCGGTACTTATACAGTAAACGATGCGATGTTAGAAGATTTGAAAAATGGCTTTAGCGGTCATCACGCTTCAAACCTTGGAGGCATTTTGGCATATGAAATTGCTTCTGGATTAAATATCCCTGCATTCATTGTGGATCCTGTCGTTGTAGATGAGATGGAGCCGGTTGCTCGTATAAGTGGCATTGCTGGTATGGAACGCAAAAGTATCTTCCATGCATTAAATCAAAAAGCAGTTGCTCGTAAAGTAGCTGAACAGTTAAATCACAAATACGAGGATTTAAATTTATTAGTTACACATATGGGCGGTGGCATTACAGTTGGTGCTCATAAAAAAGGAAGAGTAGTCGATGTGAATAACGGTTTAAACGGAGAAGGACCATTTAGTCCAGAGCGCGCTGGTACAGTACCAGTAGGGCAACTAGTAGAAATGTGTTTCTCTGGTGAGTATTACCGTGATGAAATGATTAAAAAACTTGTCGGACAAGGTGGACTTGTAAGTTTAATCGGTACAAATGATGCGATTAAAGTAGAGAAAATGGTTGAAAAAGGTGATCCTGAAGCAACTCTTATTTATAAGGCAATGGCATATCAAGTTGCAAAAGAGATTGGCGGAGCTAGCGCTGTACTTCACGGGAAAATCGATGCAATCGTATTAACTGGTGGACTGGCATACAGTAAAATTCTTGTCGATGAAATAAAAGAGCGAGTGGACTGGATTGCAGATGTTATCGTACATCCAGGCGAAGATGAGTTAGAAGCGTTAGCAGAAGGAGCACTTCGTGTGTTACGTGAAGAAGAAGCTCCAAAAGAATACGTTGTACGTGAAAAAGAAACGGTAGCTAGGGGTTGAGATAATGGCAAAAGAATATGATTTAGTCATCGTTGGCGGCGGTACTGGTGGATATGTTGCTGCAATTCGTGCATCACAATTAGGATTAAAAACAGCACTAGTCGAAAAAGAAAATCTTGGTGGTACTTGTTTACACAAAGGATGTATTCCTAGTAAAGCTCTTTTACGTAGTGCGGAAGTATATGCAACTGCTAAAAAAAGCGAAGAGTTCGGAGTTATTGCAAGCAATGTAGAACTAAACTTTGCGAAAGTACAAGAGCGTAAAGAGAAGATTGTAACGCAGCTTCATAAAGGCGTTCAACATTTAATGAAACAAGGTAAAATTGATGTGTTTGAAGGTATTGGTCGTATTCTTGGCCCGTCTATTTTCTCTCCTATGCCAGGGACAATTTCAGTTGAACTTGCAAGTGGAGAAGAGAATGAAATGTTAATTCCAAAAAATGTACTTGTTGCAACAGGTTCTCGTCCAAATTCATTACCAGGTTTAGAATTAGATGGAGAATACGTAATGTCTTCGGATCATGCCCTAAAAATGGAAACGCTTCCTAGTTCGATTATTATCGTTGGTGGCGGTGTAATCGGTATTGAGTGGGCATCTATGCTTGCTGACTTCGGTGTAGAAGTTACAGTATTAGAGTATGCAAAAACGATATTACCACTAGAAGATCAAGACGTTTCAAAAGAAATGCAACGTCTATTCAAGAAAAAAGGTATTAAAGTGGTAACTGGTGCAAAAGTATTACCAGAAACATTGGTAAAAGATAATGGAGTAACAATCCAAGCTGAACATAACGGTGAGAATAAAGAATTTAAAGCTGAAAAAATGCTTGTATCTGTTGGAAGACAAGCGAATACGCAAAATATTGGCTTAGAGAACACAGATATCGTTGTGGAAAAAGGATACATTCAAACAAATGAGTTTTATCAAACGAAAGAATCGCATATTTACGCAATTGGAGATGTAATCGGTGGTTTGCAACTTGCTCACGTTGCTTCTCATGAAGGAATTGCTGCAGTAGAACATATTGCAGGGAAAGAAGTTACACCAATTGATTACTCTATGGTATCAAAATGCGTATATAGCAGTCCAGAAGTTGCTTCTGTTGGCTTAACAGAACAAGAAGCGAAAGAAAAAGGCTATAAGTTAAAAGTAGGTAAGTTCTCATTCCGCGCAATCGGAAAAGCACTTGTATACGGAGAATCAGATGGTTTCGTAAAACTTGTAGTTGATGAAGAGACAAATGACATTCTTGGTGTTCATATGATTGGACCACATGTAACAGATATGATTTCTGAAGCTGGTCTTGCAAGAGTACTTGATGCAACACCTTGGGAAGTAGCACATACAATTCATCCGCATCCATCATTATCTGAGGCGATTGGTGAAGCAGCACTTGCTGTAGATGGAAGAGCGTTACACGCATAAAAATGTGGATTTAGGAGGTTATGAAAAATGGCAGAAGTAAAAGAAAAGCGCCATGAAGAGCTTGGCTTAAGTGATGAGCAAGTATTAGAAATGTTCCGTACGATGTTACTTGCACGTAAAATCGACGAACGTATGTGGTTATTAAACCGCGCTGGTAAAATTCCATTCGTAATTTCTTGTCAAGGACAAGAGGCTGCACAAGTTGGAGCGGCGTTCGCTCTTGATAGAGAGAAAGATTATGCATTACCATACTATCGTGATATGGGTGTTGTACTAGCATTTGGTATGACAGCTAAAGAGCTTATGTTGTCTGCTTTCGCGAAAGCTGGAGATCCAAACTCTGGTGGTCGTCAAATGCCTGGTCACTTCGGTCAAAAGAAAAATCGTATTGTTACAGGTTCATCTCCAGTAACAACGCAAGTACCACATGCAGTTGGTATTGCACTAGCTGGAAAAATGGAGAAGAAAGATTTAGTAACGTTCGTTACATTTGGAGAAGGTTCTTCAAACCAAGGTGACTTCCATGAAGGGGCAAACTTTGCTGGTGTACACAAACTACCTGTTATTTTTATGTGTGAAAATAACAAATATGCAATCTCTATTCCGGTTGAAAAACAATTAGCATGTAAAAACGTATCAGATCGTGCAATTGGTTATGGTATGCCTGGATATACAATAGACGGAAACGATCCGCTTGCAGTATATAAAGCTGTAAAAGAAGCAGCAGATCGCGGTCGTCGTGGTGAAGGCCCAACTTTAATTGAAACAGTATCATATCGTTTAACAGCACATTCTAGTGACGATGATGATCGTGTTTATCGTGATAAAGAAGAAGTAGAAGAAGCAAAGAAAAAAGATTCAATTATAACATTCGCGGCTTATTTAAAAGAAGCTGGTGTGTTAACTGAGGAATCGGAAAAACAAATGTTAGACGAAATTATGCATATCGTAAATGAAGCAACAGAATATGCAGAAAATGCTCCGTATGCAGCACCTGAAGATGCATTGAAGCACGTATACGCAGAATAGGGGGGAACGTTTCATGGCTGTAATGTCTTATATTGATGCTATTACATTAGCAATGCGCGAAGAAATGGAACGCGATGAGAAAGTATTCGTTTTAGGAGAAGATGTTGGTAAAAAAGGTGGCGTGTTTAAAGCGACACACGGTTTGTATGATCAATTTGGTGAAGAGCGTGCGCTTGATGCACCGCTTGCAGAATCTGCAATTGCTGGGGTAGCAATTGGTGCAGCAATGTATGGTATGCGTCCAATCGCTGAAATGCAGTTTGCTGATTTCATCATGCCAGCAGTAAACCAAATTGTTTCTGAGGCAGCAAAAATTCGTTATCGTTCTAATAATGATTGGACTTGTCCAGTTACAATCCGTGCACCATTTGGCGGGGGTGTTCACGGTGCATTGTATCATTCACAATCTGTAGAAGCGATGTTTGCAAACCAACCAGGTTTAAAAATCGTTATCCCTTCTACACCATATGATGCAAAAGGCTTATTAAAAGCAGCCATTCGTGATGAAGATCCAGTATTATTCTTCGAACATAAACGTGCATATCGTTTAATTAAAGGTGAAGTGCCGGAGGATGACTACGTATTACCAATCGGAAAAGCAGATGTAAAACGTGAAGGTGATGATATTACAGTTATCACATACGGATTATGTGTTCATTTTGCTCTTCAAGCAGCTGAAAAGTTAGCACAAGATGGCATCTCTGCACACATTCTTGATTTACGTACTGTATATCCATTAGATAAAGAAGCAATCATTGAAGCAGCTTCTAAAACAGGTAAAGTTCTTCTTGTAACAGAAGACAATAAAGAAGGAAGCATTATGAGTGAAGTGGCAGCAATTATTGCTGAAAACTGTCTATTTGATTTAGATGCGCCAATCGCACGTCTTGCAGGTCCAGACGTTCCAGCAATGCCATATGCACCAACAATGGAAAAATTCTTTATGGTAAATCCAGATAAAGTTGAAAAAGCAATGCGTGAACTTGCGGAATTTTAATCGGGGGGACTATACATGGCTGTAGAAAATATTACAATGCCTCAGCTCGGGGAGAGCGTTACAGAGGGCACAATTAGTAAATGGCTCGTTAATGTTGGCGATCACGTAAACAAGTATGATCCGCTTGCAGAAGTAATGACTGATAAAGTAAATGCTGAAGTACCATCTTCTTTCACTGGTATTGTGAAAGAGTTAATCGCTGGTGAAGGTGATACGTTAGCTGTAGGTGAAGTAGTTTGTGTGATTCAAGTAGAAGGCGCAGACGAAGTAGCAGCAACAGCTGTTGAGGAAAAAACGAAAGAAGAACCAAAGGCAGCAGCAATTACGCCTGAAAAAGCACCGAAAGTAAAACAACCAACTGATGGAAAACCACGTTTTTCACCAGCTGTGTTAAAACTTGCGGGTGAGCATAACGTTGATTTAGATCTAGTAGAGGGTATGGGAGCAAACGGCCGTATCACTCGTAAAGATATTTTAAAGCTAGTGGAATCTGGAAATATTCCGCAAGCAGGTGCGGCGAAGAAAGATGAAGCTGTAGCGGCGGTAGTAGAAGCTCGCCCAGAAGCACCAAAAGCAGCACCAGTAGCGCAAAAAGTAGAAGCTGCGAAACCAGTTTCTGTACCTACAATGCCTGGAGATATCGAAATTCCAGTCACAGGTGTGCGTAAAGCAATCGCAGCAAACATGTTACGTAGTAAACACGAAGCACCACATGCTTGGATGATGATTGAAGTAGATGTGACAAACCTTGTGTCATACCGTAACTCAATTAAAGGTGACTTTAAGAAGCGTGAAGGCTTTAACTTAACGTTCTTTGCTTTCTTCGTAAAAGCAGTAGCACAAGCGTTAAAAGAGTATCCTCAAATTAATTCAATGTGGGCTGGCGATAAAATTGTTCAGAAGAAAGATATTAACCTTTCTATCGCTGTTGCAACAGAGGAAGAACTATTTGTACCAGTAATTAAGCAAGCGGACGAGAAAACAATTAAAGGTATCGCTCGTGAAATTACAGAACTTGCAGGAAAAGTACGCACGAAATCGCTAAAAGCAGACGAAATGCAAGGTGGAACATTTACAATTAATAACACAGGATCATTCGGTTCTGTTCAATCTATGGGTATTATTAATTACCCACAAGCGGCTATTTTACAAGTTGAATCAATTGTAAAACGCCCAGTAATTATGGATAATGGTATGTTCGGTGCTCGTGACATGGTTAACTTATGTTTATCACTTGATCACCGCGTACTTGATGGTTTAATCTGTGGTAAGTTCTTAGGACGTGTTAAAGAAATTTTAGAAAACATGTCAGAAAACAATACATCTGTATATTAATAAAAAGCTCGCTTATGCGAGCTTTTTATCGTCTTATTTCTTCATCTACATCCTACTATATGTATAAATACCTTTCCCAGTAATCTTACAATAAACGATTATGTATTAGGAATTTACGAAAATACATTGCTGATATATGGTATATGGATATAAAATAAGAAAAGAATAATTTTTTTGGCAAATCTTACTGATGAAACTGTAGTATAATATATTGTATTGTATGAAAAAGAGAGTTATTCTATATAAGTGTTTTATAGATAATGTGTAATCAGTCGTCAAAACATGAAGAATGTTGACTCCTGGTTTTTTATTTTGCTGTAACAATGTTTCAGGAGGATGTCATGAAAAGAAGTACCGAGTTTCTAAAAAGTTTAGATGTAAAATTAATTTTAATTTTGTGTGCACTATGTGTGACGAGTATAGCTGCTATATATAGCAGTCAGCAAACGGGACAGTATGGAGCTGCAAACTTTGCTATGAAGCAGGGGATTAACTACATAATTGGGGTTGTATTGTTACTTCTTATTGCTAGCATTGACTTAGATCAGTTGCAAAAATTGTCTTGGCCGCTTTATATTGCTGGGTTTGCTTCACTTATTCTTTTGAAAGTATTACCACCATCAGGTTTTACACCTGAAAAATTAGGTGCAAAAAGATGGTTTGTTTTCCCAGTATTTGGACAAATTCAGCCGTCTGAGTTTTTCAAAATTGCATTGCTTCTTGTAGTAGCAAGTATAGCAGTGAAACATAATGCACAGTATATGGCAAGGACATTCCAAACAGATTTAAAGCTAGTAGGTAAAATTATGCTAGTGTCACTTCCGCCTATGGCGGTTGTATATAGTCAACCGGATACAGGTATGGTGTTCTTATATGCTGCTGCAATTGCATGTATTTTATTTATGTCGGGTATACAAAAGAAATTGATAGCATTATGTACAGTTATTCCGTTGACCATATTATCTGCTTTAATATTTATTTTCTTTAAGTATCAAGATTTTTTCTATAATAATTTAGTTACTTTACTAAAACCTCACCAACAGTCGCGTATTGTAGGTTGGTTAAATCCATTTGAAAATGCAGATCAAGGTTACCAAACGCAACAATCGATTTTAGCTGTAGGTAGTGGAGGAATGGAAGGTAAAGGGTTTGGGGGAGGAAGCGTCTATATCCCAGAGAAGCATACTGACTTTATTTTCGCTACAATTGCCGAAGAAGGTGGGTTTATCGTAGCAGCGTTAGTTGTCTTCTTGTTCCTATTACTACTATATCGAACAATTATTATTGGTTATTCCGCTGATAATTTATTTGGTACATTATTATGCGCTGGATCGATTGGTATATTAACAGTTCAAATATTCCAAAACATCGGTATGATCGTTGGATTAATGCCTGTAAAAGGGATTGCATTACCTTTCTTATCGTATGGGGGAAGTTCCTTATTCTCGAATATGATTATGATGGGGCTCATACTATCGGTACGGAAAACTTATAAAAAATATATGTTTTCAGTTAAGTAAAAAAAGCTGGTTCGTTTTTAAACGAATCAGCTTTTTTACATATATGCTCATAAACGTTGCAAACTAAAACAGGATAGCAGTTTGAGACGGGTAAGGAGTGCAAATTGATGCATATGCATATTTTTGAAGGAGCACGGCATCTTTCTACTAGTGAATGGGTTATTCGGGCTATTATAGCATACATATTTTTAATATTAGTTGCGAAAGCGATGGGGCAAAGGTCTATCGCACAACTTCGTTTTTTAGATGTTGTATTAGTGTTATTGCTTGGTGGGAATATTTCTAACGCATTGTCTGATGAAAAAGTAGGGTTACTGGGCTCGATGATTACAACGTTCATACTCGTTGTACTTCATATTATAAGCTCAGTTTTAATGCTGAAATGGGATAGATGGAGACGCTTTTTAGAGCCAGCACCTATCATTCTTATACACAATGGTTCCATTGATTTTAGCAATTTGAAAAAGGCGAGAATTACGGCGGAATATTTATTTTCGGAACTTCGCATGCGAAATGTGAGCGATATTCAAACGGTTAAATTAGCATTATGGGAAGCGAGTGGCGTTGTTTCTATATTTCAGTATCCAGAATATGAAGCAGCTTCTCGGCGGGATCTAAAAGTGGCGGGGAGAAGGTCTCCAGTTTCTTTCATTTTAGTGAAAAATGGAAGGATTCAACAGGACGTTCTCGCTTTAATAGGAAAACCAGAAGAGTGGGCAAAAGAGTTTTTAGAGAAGAGTGCGGAAATTGAATCCATTATGTTAGCTACAGTAGATGAATCACATAAAATAAATATTTTGTTAAAAAAATGAAAAATATACGCATTTTGTCGTTTTGTACATATGATACAATAGTGTGGACAACGAAAAAGGAGGCGATACGGTGGGATATGTAGAAGAATTACGAAAAATAGTTGGTCATCGCCCTTTAATTTTAGTTGGTGCTGTTGTACTCGTTATAAATGAAAATGGTTATGTTTTATTGCAGCAGCGGACAGAGCCGTACGGAAAATGGGGGCTACCTGGCGGGCTAATGGAGCTTAGTGAATCACCAGAAGAAACAGCTTATCGTGAAGTATATGAAGAGACAGGAATAAAAGTCAAGAACTTGCGACTAATCAATGTATTTTCTGGAGCGAACTACTTTACAAAATTAGCAAACGGTGATGAATTTCAATCTGTAACAACCGCCTATTATACGGATGAATACGAAGGGGATTTTGTTATGAATAAAGAAGAAGCAGTTCAGCTTAAATTCTTTTCAGTAACAGAACTACCTGACTATATTGTGGGATCGCATAAAAAAATGATTGCTGAATATATGAAGATTATGGAAAAAAAGATATAATAAAAGTGAAAGAAATACAAAAACACAGCTCTGGTTGGTAGTCCAGACGCATGATTTCATGTCAGTAACCTTCCCCTCCGGGATGTCCCGTATTTCTAATTTTTTAAAGGAGGGGCTGTCAATGGAGTTGACAGTATATCATGATGGCCAATTTTTTGTTGGAATTATTACATGCAAAGAACAAGGGAAATTGTATGGAGCGAGGTATATTTTTGGAGCGGAACCGTCAGATGAAGAAGTGCTTATGTTTGTGAATGGTTCACTTTTAGAGCATTTTCAGCATTTTGCAAAATGTGGTGTAGAAGTTAAAGAAAAACAGCGTCCTAAAAATATAAAGCGTATCATACGACAAACAGCAAAAGAAACAAATGTTAAACGTTTTACTAAGGCGCAAGAGGCGATTAGTTTATCTTATGAATTGCATAAACAAGAAAAGAAAGTGCAGTCTAAGGAGAAGCGAGAAGCTGAAAAAGAAAGAAGACGTTTAATTAAAGTACAAAAAGCAAAGCAAAAACATCGTGGTCATTAAAGAAAAGGTGTTAGAGCAAGTGCTCTAACACCTTTTCTATACTTAAATACAAGTAAACTTACTTGTATTTCATAAACATTAACTGGTAAGATACAAATAGGTAGTTTTAGAGGAGGGAAAAGAGTGATTAATTTTAACTTTTTTATGAATGATGTTGTCCGCCAAGCGCGTGAAGAGATTGTCTCTGCTGGATATACAGAATTGACGACGCCAGAAGCGGTAGAAGAAGCGTTTAAAAGAAATGGAACAACACTTGTAATGGTAAACTCTGTATGTGGTTGTGCAGGTGGTATCGCTCGTCCTGCTGCTGCGCATTCCGTACATTATGATAAACGTCCTAACCACCTTGTAACGGTGTTTGCAGGTCAAGATAAAGAAGCGACAGCAAGAGCGCGTGAATATTTCGAAGGGTACCCACCTTCTTCTCCATCATTTGCTTTATTAAAAGATGGAAAAATTGTAACGATGGTAGAGCGTCATGAAATTGAAGGTCATGAACCGATGCAAGTTATTGCAAAACTACAATCGTATTTCGAAGAGAATTGTGAAGAACTATAAAAAATAATAAAAAAGGCGGCACGTCCACAATCAAGTGGATGTGCCGCCTTTTTTATTTATTATTTTAATTTCTGAGATATGCATAGTTATGTTATTTTATGCATTATTTTATACACAACAAAAAGCGTTTATATTGTTATTTTATTTATTTTTATTTTATATATTGCATAAAAATAAAAGTGCTGATACAATACAAACATCGAATAAATATTCTATTAAACTTTTAAATATACATTATTAGGGGGAAGAAAGATGAAGAAGTTATTATCAATATCGTTTGCACTTATTTTAATTGTAAGTATATTCAGCGCTTGTAGTAATGGGGAATCGAAAGAAACAAAAGGAAATAAGAAAGTACTCGTAATGGGGACTTCAGCAGATTATAAACCATATGAATACGTGGAAGCTTCAAAAAGTGATGAAATTATTGGTTTTGATGTTGATGTTGCTAAATATATTGGAAAAGAACTTGGGTATGAAGTGAAAGTGAAAGATATGGATTTTGGTGGTTTATTAGCATCTCTTAGTTCAGGAAAAGTTGATTTCGTAATGGCAGGTATGACGCCAACTGCAGAGCGTAAAAATAATGTTGATTTTACAGATATTTATTTTGTTGCGAAAAATATGGTCGTTTCTAAAAAGGATTCTAATATTAAATCTGTAGAGGATTTAAAAGGGAAAAAAGTAGGAGTACAAACAGGATCTATTCAAGAAGAGAAAGCAGCAGAATTTAAAAAACAAGTAGATTTCCAAGTTGAGGGACGTGACCGTATACCAGAAATCGTACAAGAAATTAAAGCCGGTCGTTTTGACGCTGCAATTATAGAAGACACAGTTGCTAAAAATTATTTAGAGAAAATGAAAGATTTAAAAGGAATTGAAATTAAAGAAGCGCCAGAAGAAGTTGGAGCAGCAATTGCCCTTCCGAAAAATAGTGATAAAACAGCTGAATTTAATAAAGTAATTAAAAAAATGCAAGAAAATGGAGAAATGGATAAATTAGTGAAGAAATGGTTTGGCAGCGAAAAATAAGCTGCCTTTCACTTTTCTTTGAGGGGAATGAAAAGGATGAACTTAGATTTTTCGGCGATTACGCCTTCGATACCATATATACTAAAAGGTTTAGAAGTTACTTTGAAAATTGTAGCAGTATCAGCTTTAGCAGGATTTATTTTAGGAACATTATTAGCACTTTGTAAAATTGCTAGAATACGAGCGTTAAATATAGCAGCAGATTTTTATACATCAATTTTTCGTGGTACACCACTTGTATTGCAATTAATGATTATTTATTTCGGCGTCCCGCAAATAATTGGTTATGAAATACCAGCATTCTTAGCAGCTGTACTTGCATTTAGCTTGAATTCAGGTGCATACATGTCAGAAGTGATTCGTGCTGGTATTCAAGCAGTTGATAAAGGACAAACAGAAGCAGCGATGGCTTTAGGGATACCGTACGGAAAAATGATGAGAAATATTATTTTCCCTCAAGCATTAAAAAATATATTACCAGCTCTTGTGAACGAATTTGCGACACTTACGAAAGAATCGGCTGTAGTAACAGTAATAGGCGCGACTGATTTAATGCGTCGTGCTTACATCGTAGGCGGTGAGACATTTAAATATCTTGAACCATTACTTTTTGTTGGACTGATTTATTATATGTTAGTCATTATTCTTACATTAGTCGGGAAGGCAATTGAAGGGAGAATGAAGAAAAGTGATTAAAATTGAAAACCTTCATAAATCATTTGGTAAAAACGAAGTATTAAAAGGAATTACAACAACGATTGAAAAAGGGGAAGTAGTTGCAATTATAGGACCTTCTGGATCAGGAAAATCAACATTTTTACGTTGTATGAATATGTTAGAAGCACCAACGGATGGTCACATTTGGATTGGAACGGAAGAAGTAACGAATCCGAAAACGAATGTTATGCATGTTCGTGAAAATGTCGGTATGGTATTTCAGCATTTTCACTTATTTCCTCATATGACTGTATTAGAAAATATTACGTATGCTCCTATCAATGTAAAAGGGGTAACGAAGCAAGAAGCTGAAAAGAAAGCTGAGAAACTTTTAGAAAAGGTTGGATTAGTAGATAAAAAAAATACGTATCCGAATCGTTTGTCGGGAGGACAAAAGCAACGTGTAGCAATTGCAAGAGCGTTAGCGATGGAACCGGAAGTTATGTTATTTGATGAACCGACATCGGCGCTAGATCCAGAGATGGTGAAAGAAGTGTTAGAAGTTATGAAATCGTTAGTTACGACAGGAATGACGATGGCTATCGTTACACATGAAATGGGCTTTGCAAAAGAAGTGGCAGATCGTGTTCTTTTCTTGGACGGAGGAAAGCTTGTAGAAGATAGTGCGCCAGAAGAATTTTTTGCAGCGCCGAAAAGTGAACGTGCGCAACAATTTTTACAAAAAATATTGTAATATGAAAAGGTTATGTGAATAATAAGTAGAAAAGGATGACATTGTGTCATCCTTTTTTTATACTAGCTGTAAATACGTTTATACATATAGGAGCAATGATATGTTCAAAATTGGATACCGTACAGTAAAAACAGCAATTGGGACAGGCGCGGCAGTTTTTATTGCTCAGTTATTAGGATTAGAATTTTATAGTTCAGCGGGTATTTTAGTTATTTTATGTGTACAAAATACGAAGCGCAAATCGCTTCAAGTGTCGTTACATCGTTTTCTAGCGTGTGTATTATCAATGGTATTCGCGTTTTGTATTTTTGAAACGATCGGCTATACACCACTTGCAATTAGCATATTGTTACTTACATTTATTCCGACTGCAGTTATGCTCAAAATTCAAGAGGGTATTGTCACGAGCTCAGTTATTGTTATGCACCTGTATTCATTGAAGCAAATTACATGGCTTATAGTTGGAAATGAAATTGCTATATTAACGATAGGGATTAGCGTGGCTCTATTAGTGAATATGTATATGCCGAGTAGTGAAAATAAGCTAAAAGAGTATCAAGATAAAATAGAGAGTAATTTTAAAACGATTTTGTTTGAAATGGTTGTGTATTTACGAAATCGAGAAAGTAGTTGGAGTGGAGCAGAACTCATTGAAACCGAGAATATGTTAAATGAGGCAAGAGATTTATCGTTTAAAAAACTTGAGAATGCATTTATGCGAGAAGATGATTATTACTATCGTTATTTTAATATGCGTATGCAACAATTCGAAATTTTAGAGCGAATGATACCACTAGCAGCTTCTTTATCGTGGACATATGAACAAGCTGACATGATTGCAGATGTTGTTGAAAACATTGGTAATGCTATTAGCCCTGAGAGTACTGGCGTTATTTCCTTAAGGCAGCTTCAAGAAATGAGGGAATTATTTAGAGACATGCCATTGCCAGCTACACGCGAAGAATTTGAGATACGTGCGAAACTTGTTCAACTTGTGTATGAAATGGAACAATATTTACTCATTAAAAGTCGCTTTAAGGGAAAGGATAATATAAAAGAACTTATATAGAAGGTAGGAATTATCTATGCCGTATCTTCTCTCTATCATATTATGTCTTTCTTTATCGCCGCTTTGGCCTCTTGGGGATAATCCGCGTGCCGGAGATCCTTTTATTATTGTAAATAAAGCAACGAATAAATTAGCTTACATTGACGATGGAAAGATTCAAAAAGTTTTTCCAGTAGCGACAGGGAAAACGAATGAATTAACTCCAGAAGGAACTTTTGATGTTGTAATGAAAGCGAAGGACCCGTATTACATTGCGAAGAATATTCCGGGTGGATCGCCAAAAAATCCACTTGGGTCAAGGTGGATTGGGTTTAATGCAAGAGGAACTGATGGAAGTAAATATGGAATACATGGAACAAACCAACCGAGTTCAATTGGAAAGTATATTTCACAAGGATGTATAAGAATGAAGAAAAACGATGTGGAATATTTGTTTGATCGTATTCCAATTGGAACGAAAGTATGGATTGTGAAATCGAAAAAATCATTTCAGCAATTGGCAAAAGAAAAAGGAGCCGTTGCATATGAAAAAGCCAACGAAAAGGTTGGCTTTTTCTATTGTAATAAGTTGTCTTGACATGTGTACATAACCATGCGTTAATGAAAGTATAGAAAGATAAAATTAGATAAAGGGGTTGCTCATATGTACTTGAATCCAAAACTTTCGTATATGCAGTTTTTTATGGGATTTCTATTTGTTATTACATTCATATTGGCAACTTTTAATATATGTTCTTATCTTGTAGCGATTGTATGTATGGCATTACTTAATCTCACTTTTGTTATTGGAGCATTTCAGCAGAAACAATATACAAGTTTTGTAATAGCACTTGTAATGTCATTTTCCTTTAGTATTGTAGCGATTGTGTTTTATATAAAATAAACCATCTCGATGTCGAGATGGTTTATTTTTTCATGTGTAAAAAGTAAAAAAAGGACGAACACATCGCCCTTTTTACCAAAACATACTCGCGCCAGCAAGTAATGTTGTTACAAGCATAGAAATTAGCATCACATAAACCATAATTTTTTGAGCTTTTTTATGCATCGTTATACCTCCTTGCAAATCAGTACAATTTCATTGTAACGAGAAATGAAATTATGGACAAGGGGAGAGTGAGGACAAAATTCGGGAGGGGATTGCAAAATATAACAGGAAATTTGAGTGTGTATAGAGAATATAGTTAAAGGATATATTGTTAATTTTTAGTTGGGCAAGCTGAAGAATGGAGATACGATGATGAAAATATACGAAACAGATCGTTTATACTTAAGGGAAATAGATGAGTCGTATGCTGAAACAGTTCTTCAATATTACGACAGAAATCGTGAATTTTTAAAAGCTTGGGAAGAGTATAGACCGGATGATTTTTTTACGCTAGATTATCAAAAGAAAAAGTTGCAAAAGGATAGAAAAGAGTTCGAAGACGGGAAAATCATCAGACTATGGATTTTTAAAAAGGGTGATGATACAAAAATAATTGGGTGTATTTCATTTAATTTAATCGTTCGTGGCATTTATCAATCTTGTGTACTCGGTTATAAATTAGATAAAGCAGAGTTAAACAAAGGGTATACGACAGAAGCACTTAGAAAAGCAATTCAAGTTGCTTTTGAGGAATTTCAGTTACATCGTATAGAAGCTCCGATTATGCCTCGTAATTTAGCATCTATACAAGTGGTGACGAAGATAGGTTTTCAATATGAAGGCGTGTCTAGGAAGATGTTAATGGTAAATGGCGTGTGGGAGGATCATATGCGCTGGGTATTGTTAAATGAGTAATAGAAAGCAGATGGTTATCTAGACATGTAAACCATCTGTTTTTTGTCTTGTATTTCGAAACTTTTGCGAAATTCTGTTATAATTAGTAGTGTTACATACATAATGGTAGTGCAGGAGGCGCAGTCTTATGATTAATCAAGAACGTTTAGTAAATGAATTTATGGAATTAGTACAAGTAGATTCTGAAACGAAATTTGAAGCAGAAATCTGCAAAGTATTAACGAAGAAATTTACAGATTTAGGTGTAGAAGTATTTGAAGATGACACAATGGCTGTAACTGGTCATGGTGCAGGCAACTTAATTTGTACTTTACCAGCAACAAAAGATGGTGTTGATACAATTTACTTTACTTCTCATATGGATACAGTAGTTCCTGGTAATGGAATTAAGCCTTCTATTAAAGATGGATATATCGTATCAGATGGTACAACAATTTTAGGTGCGGATGATAAAGCTGGATTAGCATCAATGTTCGAAGCAATCCGTGTTTTAAAAGAGAAAAATATCCCTCACGGTAAAATTGAATTTATTATTACAGTCGGAGAAGAATCAGGTCTTGTTGGTGCAAAAGCTTTAGATCGTGAGCGTATTACAGCGAAATATGGCTACGCATTAGATAGCGATGGAAAAGTTGGTGAAATCGTTGTTGCAGCTCCAACACAAGCGAAAGTGAACGCAATTATTCGCGGGAAAACAGCTCACGCTGGTGTAGCGCCGGAGAAAGGTGTATCTGCAATTACTATCGCAGCGAAAGCAATTGCGAAGATGCCACTTGGTCGCATTGACTCTGAAACGACTGCAAATATTGGACGTTTTGAAGGTGGTACACAAACGAATATCGTTTGCGATCATGTACAAATCTTTGCAGAAGCTCGTTCGTTAATCAATGAGAAAATGGAAGCACAAGTTGCGAAAATGAAAGAAGCATTTGAAACAACTGCAAAAGAAATGGGCGGTCATGCAGACGTTGAAGTAAACGTTATGTACCCAGGATTTAAATTTGCTGATGGCGATCACGTTGTAGAAGTTGCAAAACGTGCAGCTGAAAAAATTGGTCGTACACCTTCTCTTCACCAAAGTGGTGGCGGAAGTGATGCAAACGTAATTGCAGGACACGGTATTCCAACAGTTAACTTGGCAGTTGGTTATGAAGAAATTCATACAACAAACGAGAAAATTCCTGTTGAAGAGTTAGCAAAAACAGCAGAATTAGTTGTTGCAATTATTGAAGAAGTAGCGAAGTAATGGAATAGAAAAAGCGTGTAAATCAATTGTGATTTACACGCTTTTTATTTTGACTCGATTGCTTTGACAAGACGTATAAGCCAATATAAGAAAAACTATGGAAGTATATACGTTGTTGCTATATGTACTAGACGAGGGAATAATCCTAACGTATTCATATTGAAAATCGGAAGTAGTAAATAATTAATTGCAATGATTAATATAACTACAAGGAATGTATAGTTGAGTTTGGCCCGCCATTTGCCGGGCAGTAAGCCCCCCACCTCAAAATTCAGCGAAAGCAAAGAAGTTAGGTGGGGATCGGGCTGCTTGTAAAAGTCCAATTGGTGAGGGCTAATAATCAGTGGGGGATGAATAACCCCCCACTGATTAAAGTTTCACTTTATTAGTTGATTTCATCATAATCAGCCCCTTTCACATATATATCCTCTTTATATCGATTATAAAAAAGAACAAGTAATTATTATAACTATTGTGCAAAATTTGATATAATAAAAGAACGAACGTTCTGATTAGGGAGTGAGTACTATGCGAGAAATGTATCCGAAAAATGGTCATGTAATTTTACATGTAGATATGAATTGCTTTTTCGCATCTGTTGAAATTGCTCATGATCCATCATTACAAGGAAAGCCATTAGCGGTTGCTGGAAATGAAAAAGAGAGAAAAGGAATTATCATAACATGTAGTTATGAGGCGAGAGAATACGGAATACGTACGACGATGCCCCTTTGGGAAGCGAAAAGGTTATGCCCGCAATTAGTTGTAAGGCGTCCTAATTTCACATTATATCGCGAAGCTTCATTTCAAATGTTTCAAGTCCTTTCCCGTTTTACAGAAAAGATACAACCAGTCTCAATAGATGAAGGATATTTAGATATTACAGATTGCTACGCACTTGGTTCTCCTCTTGAAATAGCAAAGATGATTCAACAAGCACTATTAACAGAGTTGCAGCTTCCGTGTAGTATTGGAATCGCTCCAAATCTTTTCCTAGCAAAGACCGCTTCAGATATGAAAAAACCACTTGGTATTACCGTGCTTCGAAAACGCGATATTCCAGAACTGATTTGGCCACGTCCAGTTGGAGCAATGCATGGAATTGGTGAGAAAACAGCTGAAAAATTAAATGATATTCATATACAGACAATTGAACAGTTGGCAAAGGGAGACGAGCATATCATTCGCGCTAAAATTGGCAAGCACGGTGTTGATTTGCAAAGGCGTGCAAAAGGTATGGATGATAGGGAAGTGGATCCGAGTCAAATGGGACAGCATAAAAGTGTCGGTAACTCGATGACTTTTTCAAAGGATATGGATGAAGAGAAAGAATTACTTGATATGTTAGAACGTTTATCAAAGTCAGTGAGTAAAAGGTTACAAAAGCGAACCCTTGTCAGCTATAATATTCAAATTATGATTAAATACCATGATAGGCGAACAGTAACACGGAGTAAGCAATTGAAAAATGCGATTTGGGAAGAACGCGATATTTTTCAAGCAGCATCCCGTTTATGGAAGCAACATTGGGATGGTGATTCCGTTCGTTTACTAGGTGTTACAGCTACTGAAATAGAGTGGAAGACAGAATCGGTGAAACAATTAGATTTGTTTTCATTTGAAGAGGATGCAAAAAAAGAACCGCTACTTGCTGTCATTGATCAAATTAATGATAAGTATGGAACACTGCTTTTACAACGAGGTAGTCAACTACTACGTAAGCAAGAGAAGTCGTTTCAACAAAAGTTAGAAAATAAATTTATGTAGAAGGTGTCATGAAGTAGTAAAAATCATGACACCTTTCCTATTTAACTCGCTTCTAAATCTAAAGAAGTCTTCCATCCAGCTCCAGTAACGCCAGATTCTAATAGCATTCTACTTACTATTTTTTCAATTAAGATAGCTGCATTTGTCTTGCAATGTAATATAGCCTGTATACAAACTTTTTGATTAGAATCTACATCTTCACTATACAACTCTTTTAAACTGAGCCCTTCTGTACTTACCATATGCATAAGTAAAAAACGAATATGTGCTTCAGTTTCTTCTGAACAAGTAAGGGAAAGTAAGTAGTTCGTTTGTTCAGGTGATTCTTCTTTTGATTTTTTATTCATAAAAAGAGCAATTGGGCGAAGAAGTATATTTGCTAGTAACACGCCGGCTGCACCTAATATAGCTGCAACGAGGAAACCGGCGCCTGTAAGAGTACCGACAGCAGCTGCACACCATAAAGTAGCTGCCGTATTTAGCCCTCTAATACTAAAACCATCGCGGATAATAACGCCACCCCCTAAAAAACTAATGCCACTAACGACTTGAGCAGCAATGCGGGATGGGCTAGCATCATGATCAAGCATGACGGATAATAAAACAAATATACAGGCACCAAGTGATACGAGAGCATTTGTCCGTAACCCAGCCATTCGATGTCTCCATTGTCTTTCCATTCCGATGCAAGCTCCTACAATAATTGCTATAACTAATCTGAATATAATGTCGTACCATACCATCATGGTCACCTCCATATATAAATATGTGTTATGTCTTTTAGAATGAGCGGGGAATACCCACTCATTCTTATTTTTACAACCAGCTATGAAACTTTTTAATATAAAGCTTTTTCAGGAATTGTGTTAAAAAAGCGTAGCCTAATAGTATTCCTACTAACCAAGGGAAGTAGCTAAGTGGCAATGCTTGTAAACCAACGGCTGCACCAAGTGGTGAGAATGGAATATAAATCCCGATTGCCATAATAAGAGCGGTTAATAAAACGACGGGTGTTGATGCAGTGCTTTGAATAAATGGAATCTTCTGTGTTCGTATCATGTGAACAATTAAAGTTTGAGTTAACAATCCAACCACAAACCAACCGGACTGGAATAATGATTGCTCGCTCGGTGTATTTGCGCCAAATACATTCCACATGACTACGTATGTGATAATATCAAATATGGAACTAATTGGGCCGATACAAATAATGAAGTTTCGTAAGTTTGCAGTATCCCATTTTCGGGGTTTTTCTAGAAACTCTTTATCCATTTTGTCCCATGGAATAGAAAGTTGTGAAATATCATAAAGTAAGTTTTGAATTAAAAGGTGAATGGCAAGCATCGGTAAAAAAGGAATGAAAGCACTCGCTACTAACACGCTAAACACATTACCGAAGTTAGAGCTAGCTGTCATCTTAATATATTTTAAAATATTTCCGAATGTAGTACGTCCTTCTACAATCCCGGCTTCTAATATAGTTAAACTTTTTTCGAGTAGAATAATATCAGAAGCTTCTTTCGCAATATCAGTAGCAGTATCAACAGATATTCCGACATCAGCTTCACGTAATGCTACAGCATCGTTAATGCCGTCTCCCATGTAACCTACAGTGTGTCTGTTTCCTTGTAATGCGTGTATAATGCGAGATTTTTGCATTGGATTAAGCTTCGCAAATACAGTCGTTTCTTCAGCAAGTTTTGCTAATGCTTTATCTGGTAAAGAATCAATCTCGTAACCGAGGATTGGTTCGCCGATATCTAATCCAACTTCTTTACAAACTTTTCGTGTAACAATTTCGTTATCGCCAGTTAAAATTTTTACTTGTACACCATGCTTTTGTAATGCTTGAATTGCAGCTGCTGCAGATGGTTTCGGTGGATCTAAAAAGCCGATATATCCAGCGAGAATCATATCAGTTTCGTCTTTTACTGCGTACTCTTTATCATTTATGTTTCTATCTTTTTTATAAGCCACAGCAATAACCCGCATACCTTCACTATTCAATGTCTCGCTTAGTTTTTTGACATTTGAGCGTATTTCCTCAGTGAGTGTAACGATTTTTTTATCCACTTCAGTGTAGTTGCAAATTGATAAAATTTCTTCTACGGCACCTTTACAAACCATTGTATGTTCACCTGAAATATCTTTTACGATGACTGACATACGCCGGCGGGCGAAATCGAATGGAATTTCATCTAGCTTTTGAAAAGCTGATGGGTCAAATGTATTGTTTTCCTCTGTATGCTTAATAACAGCTTTATCTATTAAGTTTTTCAATCCAGTTTGATAGAAACTATTTAAATAGGCAAATTGCAAGACACGATTGCATTTATTTCCATTAGAATCTAAGTGACGAACAAGGACAACTTTATCTTCTGTTAAAGTTCCGGTTTTATCTGTACAAAGAATGTTCATAGCACCTAAGTTTTGAATAGAATTTAGCTGTTTTACAATTACTTTTTGTTTAGACATGTTAACGGCACCTTTAGCTAAATTAGCAGTTACAATCATTGGTAACATTTCAGGTGTAAGACCAACAGCAACGGCAATAGCGAAGAAGAAAGCTTCTTGCCAATCTCCCTTTGTGAATCCGTTAATGAGAAGGACGATAGGCGCCATAATAAGCATGAATGTAATTAAGAGCCAGCTTACTTTGTTTACACCTTTATCAAAGCTTGTTTCTACACGCTTTCCGATTACCTTATTTGCTAAAGAGCCGAAATACGTATCGGTACTTGTTGAGATGACAACAGCTTTTGCGCTACCACTTACAATATTTGTTCCCATGAAGCAAAGGTTTTCCATATCGAGTGGATTGTAATTTTTTTTCATGTTTTTCGGTAAGATATGCTTATTTTCTGTATGGTAGCAGTGTTCGTATTTTTCTATAGGAAGTGCTTCCCCTGTCAAAGAAGATTGATTAACAAATAAATCTTTAGCGGATACAACACGCACATCAGCTGGAACGATATCACCAGCTGAAAGGGAAATAATATCGCCAGGTACAAGCTCTTCAATTGGAATTTCTGTTGTGTAATTTCGATTTAAATTCGTTACATTTTTTGTTTCATGTACAAATCCATTTATTCTAAATACGCTCGCAGTTGTTCGAACCATAGCCTTTAAATTATCGGCAGCTTTTTGAGAACGAAATTCTTGGGAAAACCGAATCGTTGCACTAAGTAGTACCATTGCAGATACGACAATTGTTCCTTGTATGTCATCTGTGAAAAAGGAGAGTGCCCCAAGAGCTAATAAAACGAAAATAAATGGATTTTTAAATGCCAGCAGAAATTGAATGTACCACGGCGCCATTTTATTATGAGCTATTTCGTTCGGACCGTATAAAGAAAGTCTACGAGCCACTTCTTGTTTAGATAATCCATCTTGTGTTGTTTCTAGAAGTTTTAACGCAGAGATTACATCTTGTGTTGCAACCTCCACTAATAATTCGTTATTTGTTTTCATGCTATCTTGCTCATAAGCATGCTTTGTTTCTTGTCTTTGTAAATTAAACATCGGTAGTTCCTCCTCTGTCATGAAGGAGGAAACAATCTGTTACCTAACTAACTATTTGAAATGGTGAGGAACAGTTTCTTTCCTACCTACATGATGAAATATGAATGTAAAACGTATGGGTATCTGGGCCGAATCATCAATTGCCAACTGTTCCTCACCTCCGTACAATTTAGTAGTTTCTGAATATGCTATGTTTGTTTCATAGTAAGGTGCATATAGACGTAAAAAGACCTTTACTCAAAACGAGTAAAGGTCTGAATTCGCAGTTAAAAGAGTCCACAACAAAGACTGCTAGTAGACATAAATAAAAACAGTTTTTGTGTATGACAAAATACATGCACCTCTCCCTCGTTGAGTTTTAGCACTGTATAGCATAGGTACTGAAACCAGCTACGTTAAAAAAGGCCTTCATTCCGACCTTTCCTGTTGACCCATTGGCGTCTCTCGACATTTTTGGGCAGCAGCGTTTCTCTATACAGGAGCCTCACCTAACAGAGACCATATTCAATTACATGTTGAATGTTAGCACTGTAAAATCGTAGTGTCAATATCTTTTTTATCTGTGTTTTTAAAATATTAAATGGATTTATAATAGATATATGGGATGAAATACATGATATTAATTATAAATAATGTGGAAAATAAATATTTTTATAAAAGGGGAATTTGTAATGGTACCACAAAATTTTATTATAAATATTGAGAATCAAAAGTGGTTGTTTAATGAGCAGGAAGATTTATGTTCTCACGGGGAAATTTATTTAAATGTGGATGGAACGATTATTACGCGGACAGGTATGGATGAGGAATGGGGAATAAGTGAATCAGCTTTAGCTCTGTTACGAACTTTAGATAAAGAATATATTTGTGATATTGAAAATGAAGAGGGGCTTATTTTGCACGGATGTGGCACTATGCTCATGTTAGGATGCCCAATTTCAATTCATTGGACTATAAACCATATAGGTGAAAATGTGGTTTTAAAGGATTTTGTCAAAGTTATTTCTACTGATCAAAAGGCTATATACTATGAAGGGCTTCATATAGAATTGAATGAAAATGAATATAGAAAACAAATTGTTTCTTTTGCACTACAAGCAAAAGAATTATTTAATAAATCAAGTGAAAAGATAATTTTAAATGAGCTTGAGCGAAGTATGTATACCGACTTTTGGACGGAATATGATCATTTGTTAAATAAGTATAAATAAAAAAGCACTGTAACCAGTGCTTTTTTATTATAGATTACGAGATTGTAGGGTTTTCAAAAATAACAATCTCTGAACTGTTTGTAGTTGAAACGCGTTGGGCGTAATATGTTAAAGCTGAAGAAATATATGCTGGTAACGTATCATTTGTATGTGATGTTGTATATTCATGGATTAATTCCTTTAAAGTTGTCCATTCTAATTGTGCTGGGTGATCAGACACGAAAGAACTTACCCAGCGATCAAATGAAGATGAAAAATCAGTTTGTAAACGAAATACTTCTTTCATAATAAAACGCTCCCTTAAAATGTAGTATAATTATTTTACCACAAAACACGAACGATTGGTAAATTTTTTAAGTATAACGTTCGTGTTATATAGTTGTCTAGATGATTGGTTATGTAAATTCGATTTGCCATTTGAAATAACATTCCGTAAGATGAGAGATAGAGTATATTTAGAGCTGGAGGAAAGAAAGTGGAATTTGTATTTTTAGGAACTGGTGCAGGTGTTCCTTCAAAAGGAAGGAACGTTTCAGCAATTGCTTTACAATTGTTAGAAGAACGAGGACAGACTTGGTTATTTGATTGTGGCGAGGCCACGCAACATCAAATATTACATACATCGGTACGTCCGCGCCGCATTGAAAAAATATTTATTACGCATTTACATGGCGATCATATTTTTGGATTGCCTGGTTTATTAGGTAGCCGTTCATTTCAAGGAGGAACTACGCCTTTAACGGTGTATGGACCGAAAGGAATTAAACAATTTATTGAAGTGGCATTATCGGTAAGTACGACACATGTGAAATATCCACTTGAAGTTGTGGAGATAACAGAAGAAGGTACCGTATTTGAAGATAATGAATTTTATGTAGAAACGAAAAGATTGTCACACGGTATAGAATGTTTTGGATATCGTATTGTAGAGAAAGATATACAAGGTGCTCTTTTAGTTGATAAATTGCTTGAGATGGGTGTGAAACCAGGTCCAATCTTTAAACGTTTAAAAGATGGAGAAGTAGTTGAATTAGAGGATGGCACGATATTAAATGGAAATGAGTTTATCGGCCCACCTCAAAAAGGAAGAATTATTACTATCTTAGGTGATACGCGATATTGCGAAGCGAGTAGGGAGCTTGCGCAAGATGCAGATGTACTTGTCCATGAAGCGACTTTCGCAGCAGAAGATGAGCAACAAGCGCATGATTATTTTCATTCCACATCTAAGCAAGCTGCGAGCATTGCACTTCAGGCAAATGCGAAGCGATTAATCTTAACTCACATTAGTTCTCGCTATCAAGGAGATACATATAAGGAATTATTGAAAGAGGCAAGAGAGTTGTTTTCTAATACAGAAATAGCGACAGATTTGAAATCATTCCCAGTAGAAAAATGATAATTTTGTAAAAAATGGTAACGATGGGTTACCATTTTTTTATGTCTAAAAAAATTTAAAAATAAAACTGTTATTATTTTATGCTTATACTTGGATGATACAGAAAATTAGAATGGTTTGAATATATACGATAAAAATACGAAATAATGATTATTTAGAAAAACTGTTATATAAGTCAGATGACATACAAGTGATACAAATAGCAGGAATGGACTTTTATTCAGAACTTTTAAAATTCAACAAAAGTAAGCGTTTTATAAAAAACAAGCTATAATGAGGGCAGATTATAATTTATGATAAGTCACATGCTTTTTAGTTATTATCGTAACAAGTGAAGTTGACTAAACCATGAGAGAGTAACATGAGAATTATAATAGGAAAGATATCACTTGTTTATGCTATGCTTGCAATGGCTTCTGTGTTAAACTTTGGATTGCTACCAGACTTTATTGTGGATTATCTTATATCATTTTTTTAATGAAAATAATACTAAGATTCTTATGTATTATGATAACTGGTATTATTTCAGGTTATATTGGATTACTTTTATTCAAAAATTATCCAATTCATACAGCAGAACAAATTCGTGGTACAACTGGAAAAGCGACAGATGTAGCAGCTTAATAGAATAGTAGAATAAATTTTTTTCATAGAGGTTTAGGGGGAGTTATGATGAAGTATCGCTCAGTATTTGATATTATCGGTCCAGTTATGATTGGACCATCAAGTTCACATACAGCAGGCGCGGCAAGAATGGGGCAAGTTGCTCGCCAGCTGTTTCGTCATGAACCAGAAAGAGTAAGCATTTCGTTATATGGATCATTTGCAAAGACGTATCGAGGGCATGGTACCGATGTAGCACTAATCGGTGGAATATTGGGATTTGAAACAGATGACTTACGTATTCCAGAGGCGCTAGAAATAGCAAAAGAGCGCGGAATTGAAGTGGAATTCATTGAAGAAGATGCCAATGCACCTCACCCAAATACAGCAAGAATTCGTTTGTATAAAGGTGAAGAAGAAATTGAAGTTGTTGCTTGCTCAATTGGTGGCGGTAAAATTGAAGTTGTAGAATTAAACGGATTCGATCTTCAATTATCAGGCACAAGTCCAGCACTACTTATTGTAAATAACGATCGCTTTGGTGCTATTGCAGCGGTGGCTTCAATCCTTGCTACACACGAGATTAACATTAGTACAATGAGTGTTTCTCGTAAAGAAAAAGGAAGAAGAGCGCTTATGGTTATTGAAACAGATGAATTATTAGCAGATGAAGTGATTGAAGAAATAAAAGCGCAACAAAATATTTGTCAAGTAACTATTATGGATTAATTGCAGGGGGGACACACCATGTTTCGGAACGCAGCGGAACTAGTGGCGCAAGCTAAAGAACAAAATGTAAAAATCGCAGAAATTATGATTCAATGTGAAATGGAAACAAGACGTATTTCACGTGAAGAAGTAATTGCTGGTATGGAAAAGAACTTAGTCGTGATGGAACAAGCAGTAGAACGTGGTATTCGCGGCGTGAAATCACCAACTGGTTTAACTGGTGGAGATGCTGTAAAAGTTCAAGCGTATATGAAGAGTGGAAAAGGCTTATCTGGAGATACGATTTTGGATGCAGTAAGCAAAGCTGTTGCAACAAATGAAGTAAACGCAGCGATGGGAATTATTTGTGCAACACCAACAGCAGGGTCTGCTGGAACAGTGCCAGGTGTACTATTTGCACTAAGAGAAAAATTGCAGCCTACACGTGAAGAAATGATTGAGTTCTTATTTACAGCAGGAGCTTTCGGTATGGTTGTTGCGAATAATGCTTGTATTTCTGGTGCGGCAGGAGGATGCCAAGCTGAAGTTGGTTCAGCAAGTGGAATGGCGGCTGCAGCTGCAGTTGAGATGGCTGGTGGAACACAAGATCAAGCAGCTACAGCGATGGCAATTTCATTAAAGAACATGCTTGGTTTAGTGTGCGATCCTGTTGCAGGACTTGTAGAAGTGCCTTGTGTAAAACGTAATGCAGCAGGAGCTGCGAATGCGATGATTTCAGCAGATTTAGCATTAGCTGGTGTAACGAGTACAATTCCATGTGATGAAGTAATTGAGGCAATGTTTAGAATTGGACAAACGATGCCAGTAGCACTTCGTGAAACAGCAGAAGGTGGACTTGCAGCAACGCCGACTGGTCGTCGCCTGCAAGAAGAGATTTTTGGGAAGAACAATAACTAAGTGTAAAAATAGAAAAAGGAGCTCAAGTTTATTTGAGCTCCTTTTTCTATTTTTCTTTTGTTAGTTGTTCTAATGTTTTTCCAAGATTATGTGATCGTTCCGTTGCCTGTGTAATACAAGAAATAAGTGCTTGTTGAAATTCATGTTCTTGTAATACTTCAATACCTGCTTCGGTAGTTCCACCAGGAGAAGTAATTTCCTTTCGCAAAATAGAAGGGTGCTTGTCACTTGCTTTTAGCATTTCAGCAGCACCAATCATCGTTTGAAGAATAAGTGATTTTGCAACATCTTCTTTTAAACCAATTTTTTTTGCAGCTTCTTCCATAGCTTCCACTACGTAATAAATATAAGCAGGTCCACTTCCGGATAATGCAGTGACAGCATGCATATCATCTTCCTCTACAACAGAGACGAGACCGATCGTTTCAAATAAAGATGTTGCAGTGCGAATATGTTCCGCTGTTGCATGTTTTGAAGGGGAGATAGCGGTAGCTGATTTTAGAATGGCTGCGGATGTATTTGGCATTGCACGAATAATTGGAACGTCTTTTTGAAGTAGTTTTCTAATTGAGTGAGTAGAAACACCTGCTAGTAATGAAATAATAAGCACGTTATTATTTATGTATTCTTTAAAAGGGGTAAGCGCCTCTGCAACATCCTTTGGTTTCATTGCTAGAAAAAGAATATTTGCATCAGTAAGTAATTCTTTTTTATTATGAGTACCTTTGACACCGTATTTTTTATGTAGCTCTTGTAATCTCGTCTCGTTAGAACGATTACTTACAGTAATTTGTTCACCTTTAACAACATTTGCATGTAACAAGCCACCAATAATAGCTTCAGCAATAGAGCCTGCACCGAGAAAGGAAATGTTTTGAATAGACATGATGTTCCTCCTTTAATTTTGGTTAGAAATTCTTATAAATGTACATACATTCGTTTTCTTATAGGAAACACCTCTTTTTATCTGAAAATAATGACAAATATATATAGAAGTTGTAAACTGAAGAAGTATTCATTTTTGAACCGGAAAGAGACAGGGGGGCTAAGCATGACGGCGATTCACCGAATGGAGATTCCTGTACCATTTGCAGTGGAAACTGTGAATGTGTTTTTAGTTGAGGGGGAGACATTAACATTAATTGATACAGGGACGAATACAGAAGAGGCAAGGAATGCGTTAGAAAGTCAATTAGGTGCATTAGGATATACGATAGAAGATATTGAAACAGTAGTCATTACGCATCATCATGCAGATCATTGTGGACTTTTAAATATATTTTCTGAGAAGACGAATATTATTGGACATCCTTGGAATGAGCCTTGGATCACACAAAATCCAGAATTTTTAAAGCGGTATCATGAATTTTTTAGAGAGACGGCCTTACAGTTTGGTGTGCCAGCAGCATTTTTGAAAGACGAGTCGTTATTGACGACGAGGACACTTAAATATTCTTGTAATAGATCGTTAACGCATACTGTGAGAGAAGGAGATCGTATTAATTCTTTGCCTGGATTTACAGTGCTTGAAACACCAGGCCATGCTTCTACTCATATTTCTTTATATAGAGAATCTGATGGAATATTAATTGGTGGAGATGCTCTCATTAGTCATATTTCTTCGAATCCAATACTAGAACCACCATATGAAGGGCAAACAGAACGGGCACGCCCATTACTACAATATAATCAAACATTACAGCGTTTAAGCGAAATGAATATTTCACGCATTTTATCAGGGCATGGGGAAGATGTTCTAAATGTGAAACAACTTATTGAAACGAGATTACAAAAGCAAGAAACACGTGCTTTTAAAGTACTTGAGTTATTAAAGGAAAAACCAATGACAGCATTTGAAGTATGTGTAAAACTATTTCCGGTATTATATAAAGAACAATTACCACTTACTATTTCAGAAACGGTTGGACAATTGGACTATTTAGCATATAATCAACAAGTGATGATTGATGAGTCATCGCAACAATTGATTTATTATGCAAAGTAGGTGACAGCAATGACAGGACGTTTACAAAATAAAGTAATCGTCATTACAGGTGCTTCTAGTGGGATTGGTGAGCAAGTTGCAATGCAAGTTGCAGCACAGGGAGCGACTCCAGTATTAATGGCTCGAACAGAAGAGAAACTACAAGCGTTAGTAGACAAAATTAAAGAAACTTATAATACGCCTTGCTATTATTATGTATTAGATGTAAGTGATGAGATGGAAGTACAGTCTGTTTTTTCAAAGGTATTACAAGAAGTGGGACGTATTGATATATTAGTAAACAATGCGGGATTTGGTATTTTTAAAACGTTTGAAGATGCGTCAATGGGTGAAGTAAAAGATATGTTCCAAGTAAATGTATTTGGATTAGTAGCATGTACGAAAGCGGTACTACCTTATATGGTAAACAAGAATGAAGGACATATTATTAATATTGCTTCACTTGCTGGAAAAATTGCAACTCCGAAATCGAGTGCTTATGCAGCAACGAAACATGCCGTATTAGGATTTACGAATAGTTTACGCATGGAATTAGCCAATACAGATATTTATGTTACAGCAATTAATCCAGGTCCGATAGATACAAACTTTTTTGAAATAGCGGATCAATCTGGTACATATGTAAAGAATATGGGACGTTACATGTTAAAACCAACATACGTAGCAGAACAAATCGTAAAGTCGATGCACACGAAAAAACGTGAAGTAAACTTACCGAAGTGGATGGGAATTGGCCCGAAACTTTATGCTTTATTCCCAGGTTTATTTGAACGTGTAGCAGGTAAATCATTAAGTAAAAAATAGGAGATTTCCATATGGAAATCTCCTATTTTTTATTGTTTTCCAGTTACATAATCATAAACAATATCCTCAATTTCCTCGTATAAATCAATTTCAATATTTGAATGAGTCACCGTTTGAATATGTTTCACTAGCATTTCCTGATCTTCTTTTGATATTGGACTGCATTGATATTGTTGAAAACTTTTTATAATCATTTTCTCAATTAATTTTTCGTTCATATTTTTCCCCGCCTGTATGTACGTATGTATTGTTTTATTGTACTTGAAGTGAAATAAAAAAACTACTATGCACTATTTTTGTATAAAAATTCGGTTGAGTATATTATTTTTCTAATAAAATTAAGTTTTTTTAGATTTAAAAATTTATAAATATTTAATTGACTCTATAAATATACAATATTATAATCATACTTAATTTAAAGAATCGATATGAGGAGGAACTTATGAAAGTCGCAATTATTGGAGCCACTGGATATGGGGGCATTGAGTTAATTCGTTTATTAGAACAACATCCATATTTTTCGATAGCATCTCTCCATTCTTTTTCACAAGTTGGTGAGTGTATAACAAATGTATATCCGCATCTTCGAAATGTCCTTTTTCATACGTTACAAGAAATTGATGTGGAGACGATAGGAAAAGAAGCAGAAATCGTATTTCTAGCAACCCCAGCAGGAGTATCGGCGGAGTTAACTCCCAAGTTATTAGCAGAAGGTTTAAAAGTAATTGACCTATCTGGAGACTTTCGTATGATAGATCCTTCGTCATATGAACTGTGGTATAAAAGGCCAGCAGCGAAAGAAGAAATTCTTAGAAAAGCAGTGTATGGGTTAAGTGAATGGAAAAGGACTGGGATTCAAAAGGCAAATTTAATTGCAAACCCAGGATGTTTTGCTACAGCCACATTGCTAGCGATAGCGCCGTTAGTACGTAGCGGCATGATTGAAGAAGATTCGATTATTATTGATGCGAAATCAGGGGTATCAGGAGCAGGTAAAACACCAACAACAATGACTCACTTTCCTGAGCTATATGATAACTTGCACATTTATAAAGTGAATGAGCATCAGCACGTTCCAGAGATTGAGCAAATGCTTACAGAATGGAATAGTGAATCACAGCCAATTACATTTAGCACACATTTAATACCGATATCTCGAGGAATCATGATTACACTTTATGCAAAAGTAAAACAAAAGATGGAAATAAAGCAACTTCAAAAATTGTATGAAGAAACGTATGAACAATCGCCTTTCATCCGAATTTGTACGCAAGGGAAATTTCCAAGTCCAAAAGAAGTGAGAGGCTCAAATTATTGTGATATTGGCATAGCTTACGATGAAAGAGCTGAAAGAGTTACGGTCGTTTCTGTTATAGACAATATGATGAAAGGCGCGGCTGGGCAAGCGATTCAAAATGCAAACATAATAGCGGGACTAGAAGAGACAACAGGTTTACAACATATGCCGCTTTATGTATAAGGGGGACATGATGATTAAAGTAGCGTCTATTACAAAATTAGAAAATGGTTCAATTGTAACGCCGAAAGGCTTTTCGGCAATTGGTACTGCAAATGGTTTAAAAAAGGAGAAAAAGGATTTAGGTGCCATCGTTTGTGATGTACCAGCATCATGTGCCGCTGTGTATACAACGAATCAAATACAAGCAGCTCCTTTACAAGTAACGAAGGATAGTATAACGGCAGAAGGGAAGTTACAAGCAATTATCGTTAATAGTGGAAATGCAAATGCTTGTACTGGAATGAAAGGATTACAAGACGCATACGAGATGCGCGCATTAGGGGCGGAACATTTTGGGATGAAAGAAAATTACGTTGCAGTAGCTTCAACAGGTGTAATTGGTGTTCCACTGCCGATGGATATAATCCGAAAGGGAGTTGCAACTCTTATACCGACGAAGGAAGAAAGTGAAGCATATTGTTTTTCTGAAGCAATTTTAACGACGGATCTTATAATGAAAGAAACTTGCTATGAAATGATTATTGATGGGAAGAAAGTGGCGATTGCGGGTGTTGCAAAAGGTTCAGGGATGATTCATCCGAATATGGCAACGATGCTTAGTTTTATTACGACAGATGCTCATATAGAGCATGACGTATTGCAAACAGCGTTATCCGAAATTACGAATCATACATTTAATCAAATTACGGTAGATGGAGATACTTCTACGAATGATATGGTCATCGTTATGGCAAGTGGATTATCAGAAACAAGGCCGATAAATATGGAACATACAGATTGGGAAACTTTCGTATGTGCTTTACAGCAAGTATGTGAAGATTTAGCGAAAAAAATTGCGCAAGATGGTGAAGGAGCTACGAAGTTAATAGAAGTAAATGTGCTAGGAGCTCAAACGAATGAAGAGGCAAAAAAAATTGCAAAGCAAATAGTCGGTTCGAGTCTTGTGAAAACAGCAATACATGGTGAAGACCCAAACTGGGGGCGAATTATTAGCAGTATTGGACAAAGTGAAGTAGCTATTCATCCGAACACAATTGACATTACTCTTCAATCTATATCGGTATTAAAAAATAGTGAGCCTCAAATATTTTCTGAAGAAGAAATGAAAGAGAGATTACAAGAAGATGAAATAGTCATTAATGTGTACTTACACTTAGGTGAAGAGACAGGATCAGCTTGGGGCTGTGACTTAAGCTATGAATATGTGAAAATAAATGCTTGTTATCGTACATAAGGAGAGAGAAGATGAGCGATTATATTGTAGTGAAATGCGGCGGTAGTATGTTGAATCAATTAAATGCTGTGTTTTTTGATTGTATAAAGAAATTGCAACAGAAGTATAAAGTGGTGATTATTCATGGTGGTGGGCCAGAAATTGATGCCAAATTAAAAGATTGTAACATCAACGTAGAAAAAAGAGATGGATTACGCGTAACACCAAAAGAAGTTATGGATGTTGTTCAAATGGTGCTATGCGGAAGTACGAATAAAAAACTCGTAATGAATTTACAAAAGCATAATTTACTTGCTGTAGGTTGTTCAGGGTGTGACGGTAATTTACTTCAAGTTCAACCTGTCAGCGAGGAGATAGGATATGTGGGAGAAGTAAGTTATGTAGAAACAGCCTTATTAAAAGGATTAATAAATATGGGATATATTCCTGTTATTGCTCCAATCGGGGTAAATGGTAATGAAATTTATAACATAAATGCGGACAATGCTGCAGCTGGGATTGCGGCCGCGTTAGGGGCAAAAGAGCTGATTTTTATTACGGATGTAGATGGAATATTACATGAAGGGAATTTGGTAAAGGAAACGGATGAATCTGAAATTGCAACTTTTATAGAAACAGGTGTTATTACAGGTGGGATGATTCCGAAAGTACAGGCGGCACTAGCATCATTAAAAATGGGAGTGCAAAAGATAAGTATTGTGAATGGTACAAAAGATTTTACTGAGGTTACGGGAGAGTGTATTGGAACGACGGTAACGAAAGGTGTGAGTATTGCATGACGAGTCATCTTTTTCAAACGTATGGCAGAAGAACTATTGAGTTTGTAAAGGGAACTGGAACGAAAGTTATTGATAATAAAGGTAAGCAATATTTAGATTTTACATCAGGAATTGGCGTATGTAATTTAGGACATTGTCACCCTACTGTTCTCAAAGGTGTACAAGAGCAACTTGATGATATATGGCATATATCTAACCTGTTTACAAACAGCTTACAAGAAGAAGTTGCGTCATTATTAACAGAAAATAGAGCATTAGATTATGTGTTTTTCTGTAATAGTGGGGCAGAGGCAAATGAAGCGGCTTTAAAGTTAGCACGTAAGCATACTGGAAAATCTCTCGTCGTAACATGCCAGCAGTCTTTTCACGGTAGAACATTTGGAACGATGAGTGCAACAGGCCAAGATAAGGTAAAAGAAGGATTTGGTCCATTACTTCCATCTTTTTTACATATCCCTTTTAACGATATTAAAGCATTAGAGGAAGTAATGAATGAAGAAGTTGCGGCGGTAATGGTAGAAGTAGTTCAAGGAGAGGGAGGAGTAATACCTGCTGATTTATCTTTTTTGAAAGAGATTGAAACATTATGTAATAAGTTCGGTTCCTTATTTATTATAGACGAAGTACAAACGGGGATAGGAAGAACTGGAACACTATTCGCTTATGAACAAGTGCGAATAGAGCCTGATATCGTTACCGTTGCAAAAGCACTTGGGAATGGGATTCCTGTCGGAGCAATGATTGGCCGGAAAGAGCTCGGAACGTCGTTTACTGCAGGATCACACGGTTCAACTTTTGGCGGGAATTACATCGCGATGGCTGCAGCGAAAGAAGTATTGCAAGTAAGTAAAAGACCATTGTTTTTAAAAGAAGTACAAGAAAAAGGCGAGTATGTATTAGAGAAGTTGCAAGAGGAATTACAGCATGTCGAATGTATTCAAAATATACGTGGTAAGGGGCTTATGATTGGGATTGAGTGTAAGCATGAAGTTGCAAGTTTTATAGAACAACTAGAAAACGAAGGACTTCTCGTATTACAAGCAGGCCCTAATGTTATAAGACTATTACCGCCACTCATTGTCACGAATGAAGAGTTAGAACAGGCAGTATATATAATAAAAAAAGTAGTTTGTACAAAAAACGTATCAATCATATAAGGGGGAAGTTTCATGTCAACTGTACAAGTACCGAAATTAAATACGAAAGATCTTTTAACACTAGAAGAATTAACGAAAGAAGAAATTATTTCTTTAATTGAGTTCGCTATATATTTAAAAAAGAATAAGCAAGAGCCTTTATTACAAGGCAAAATATTAGGGCTTATTTTTGATAAGCATTCAACTCGTACTCGTGTATCTTTTGAAGCGGGAATGGTACAACTCGGGGGACATGGTATGTTTTTAAGTGGGAAAGAGATGCAAATGGGAAGAGGAGAAACCGTTTCAGATACTGCGAAAGTATTATCGCAGTATATTGACGGGATCATGATACGTACATTCTCACACGCGGATGTAGAAGAGCTTGCAAAAGAATCTAGTATTCCTGTTATTAACGGTTTAACGGATGATCATCATCCTTGTCAAGCATTGGCAGACCTAATGACAATATATGAAGAAACAAATACATTTAAAGGAATAAAATTGGCTTACGTAGGTGACGGAAATAATGTATGTCATTCATTGTTGCTAGCGAGTGCAAAAGTCGGAATGCATATGACTGTTGCAACGCCTGTAGGATATGAACCGAATGAAGAGATTGTAAAAAAAGCGTTAGCGATTGCCAAGGAAACAGGAGCTGAAATTGAAGTTTTGCATGATCCTGAATTAGCGGTGAATGAAGCAGATTTCATTTATACTGACGTTTGGATGAGCATGGGGCAAGAGGGCGAAGAAGAGAAATATTCTTTATTTCAACCTTACCAAATCAATAACGAACTTGTTAAGCATGCGAAACAAACATATCGTTTCTTACACTGTTTACCTGCCCATCGTGAAGAAGAAGTAACAGGAGAAATTATAGATGGACCACAGTCTATCGTCTTCGAGCAAGCTGGTAATCGATTGCATGCTCAAAAAGCGTTATTAGTGAGTTTATTTAAAAATGTAGAAGAGCCTTCCTAAAAGGGAGGTTTTTTTATATTAAAATGTCGGATGTATATTTGGTTAACCATTTCGATATCATTTATAATAAAAGAGAAAACTAAATTTGTTTTTCAGAGTGTGTAAGGACATACTACATATAAAAATATAGTTAAAGAGATGATGAGGGTGAAAACAACTAAGAAAACATATTCGTTTTTTCAGCGGATGTGGAGAATATTAAAGTTTCAATATTATAAGTTGCTTCGATCGCCAGAAGGCGCAAAGAAAGTATCGTTAGGGTTTGCTATAGGATTCGGCTTAGAAATGTTAGTCATTTATACGGCATCGCTCGTATATGTAATATTTTATCCAATCGTCAGGTTAGCAAAGGGATCTTTTCCTGCGGCAGTTATTGGCAATATTATTGGGAAAATATCGTTTCTCCCAGTATTTTTATTTCCGCTTGCGTATACGCTAGGAAAAATGATTTATCCATTCCATGTACAGAAAATTCATCATGAACCATTTACGATATCGGACTTGTTTTCAAGTCACATTTTTACGATATTAAAGAGCTTATTACAAAGTGAAGTGTATGTATTAATTGGAATGACGATTTTAGGAGTTGTGTTTGGTCTCATTTCGTATTTCGTTGTGCATTATTTATACGAAAAGAACCGTAAGTTACGCTTGAAGAAAAGGAAGAAACGAGTGAGAGAACCACTTGTACAATTATAAACAATGTCACATTCATTTTCTCCTTTGAATATGTTTAAGAAAAAGGAGGAGAGGATAATGTATTATTATTACGTACCTCAAGTATATCCATATGTAAATTATTATCCGGTTTATGATACGAGTAGACAATACGAATTATATCGGCAACAACAATTACAGCAATTATCACAAATACCACAAATACCACAAATACCACAAATACCACAACAACAGCCTACACAGGAAAAAAAACCATATTTAACAACATGGCCATATTCCAATGTATACTATGGTAACTATTACGAATCATAAAGCTGCTTCTATTTAGAAGCAGCTTTATACGTTTGTTTTCAAAATTAAATTTTGAATGGTTTGAAGAGAATGAATGAGCTTTTCGCGCTCTTCCTCAGATAATGTTTGGAAATTTTCTTTTAGTTTGTCTAAAATGAATTGCTGATACTGATTTACTAATAATTTCCCTTCAGCTGTTAGGGAAATTAAAATGACCCGTCGATCTTTTTCGCTATAATGACGCTCTATTAGTTCTTCTTGAATAAGTTTGTTTAATAGAGGTGTCATGTTAGGCCGTGAAATCGCTAGCCGCTTGCCGATTTCGGAAACTGCTAATGTGCCGTTTTCATGCAAAAGCAGTAATACTTGTGTATGTGATGGCGGCATATGTCTTTGAGAAGAAAATTCTCCAGGAAGCATAAATTTGCGATAAAAAAGAGGCACTAGCGAAAGAAGATGATCAACAATACGTTCCCACTCGCGTGATTCCATATAAAGGCCCCCTTCCACTATCATTGTAACAAAAAAGACATGTTATAAAAATAGAATTGTTTCATGGGAATTTTAATATTTGTAGGCCAATACTTTTTTTGTAAATGAATCGGCAATAATCGTATAGCCTTTATCATTTGGGTGTACTTGGTCAAAGAGCAATTCTTTTTTATCATTCGATATTAATTTACGAATTGGCAAAACGATAGATGGTTGATTCACTTTTGCAATGGAATAAACGGATTCATTCCAGCCGTCTAAAAACATATCTGCATAACTTGCGATGGAGTCATCGAGTTGTAACGGGTTATAGAGTTCAGAAAGAATGAGTAAAGCATCCGGATTTTGATCTCGGACTGTCTTTACAATATTTTTTACATCCGCTTCAAAATGAGCTTTTTCTTTATTTAACATTTTAATACTGTCTATAACACCGACATCACGATTTAAGCGAAATAAATTATTTCCCCCAATATTAATTGTAATGATATTTGCTGCTCTAATTTTTTCCTTTACATCTTCTGATTGAACTTTTTTAGCGAGACGATCTGTTGTAAGACCGTTTACCCCAAGGTTTTCTACTGTAATTGGTTTATGAATTTGTGCTTCTATTTGCTTAGAAGCTAATTCAGCAAATCCACCTTGTGTCGATCCATATCCTTTAGCGAGTGAATCACCTAATACAAGATGATAAAAAGATTCATTTGTTTGCTTATCAATCCAATTTGAGGCAGATGTTTTTTCTGTTTTTTCTTCAGATTCATTTTGTTTTGTCTCGTCGTTCTTTTCAAAATAAGAATAAGAAATGATCAGAAGGAGGAGACAAACAATTGTTAAGATGACTTTTTTCATAAATTCATCCTCCTTGTAATTGGTAATTGTATCATATTCAGCAGTATTAGCAATGTAAGGGCATATTATATGTTTATGAAAAGTTTATAATAACTTTACAGAAAATTTGTTGAAGTTTGTCAAAAAATATTGACGATAGGAAAGAACTTTATATATGATAATGTCAGATAAGGTGAAACTTTAATGAGTGGGAGCTTTATTTCCGATTAATTAATGGTCTTCATCAATCGGGCGTTTAAGGGGACTACTCGTTAGCGCAGGGTGAAATGAAAATTGTGTCTCTAATAGAAGAAAAAAGGTATGTGGTTAGAGACAGATAGGGATTCATTTCATTATTTTTGGTAATTGTATAAGGGGGATTTTTTGTGAAAAAGTCAAAAAAAATGCTAGCTGGAGCAACTCTTGCGATTGGTGTTATAGCGCCGCAAGTAATGCCAGCAACAGCTCATGCAGATGAGAACACTGGGGAGAGTACAGTTAACTTACGAATTCTAGAAACATCAGATATTCACGTTAACTTAATGAATTACGATTATTATCAAACGAAAACAGATAATAAAGTAGGACTTGTACAAACGGCAACACTCGTTAATAAAGCACGTGAAGAAGTGAAAAACTCTGTCCTATTTGATGATGGGGATGCATTACAAGGGACACCGCTTGGGGATTACGTAGCGAATAAAATAAAAGATCCGAAGAATCGTGTGGATCCTAGTTATACACACCCATTATATCGTGTAATGAATTTAATGAAGTATGACGTCATCTCTCTTGGGAATCATGAATTTAACTACGGTTTAGATTATTTAAAGAAAGTGACTAGTAAAACAAAAATTCCGGTTATTAACTCGAATGTCTACAGAGATGACCATGATGGTAATGATGAGAATGACGAGCATTACTTTGATAGACCATATCATATTTTAGAGAAAGAAGTAGTGGATGAAGCAGGCCAAAAACAAATAGTGAAAATTGGTGTAATGGGATTTGTTCCACCACAAATTATGAATTGGGATAAAGCGAATTTAGAAGGACAAGTTAAAGCGAAAGATATAGTTGAAACAGCGAAGAAAATGGTACCAAAAATGAAAGCAGAAGGTGCAGATGTTATCGTTGCACTAGCTCATTCCGGTGTTGATAAAAGTGGATACAACGTTGGTATGGAAAACGCGTCGTATTATTTAACAGAGGTTCCTGGCGTAAATGCAGTATTAATGGGACATTCACATACTGAAGTGAAGGATGTATTTAATGGTGTTCCAGTTGTAATGCCGGGTGTTTTTGGTAGTAACTTAGGTATTATTGATATGCAATTGAAAAAGGTAAACGGAAAATGGGAAGTGCAAAAAGATCAGTCTAAGCCGCAACTTCGTCCGATTGCTGATAGTAAAGGTAATCCATTAGTAGAATCTGATCAAAAATTAGTTAATGAAATTAAAGATGAACATGAAAAGACAATCGAATATGTAAATACACATGTAGGTGAAACGAAAGCACCAATTAATAGTTATTTTTCATTAGTACAAGATGATCCTTCCGTACAAATTGTGACAAATGCGCAAAAATGGTATGTAGAACAAGAACTTAAAAAACCAGAATACGAAAAGATTAAAGATATTCCAGTTTTATCTGCAGGAGCACCATTTAAAGCAGGTGGCCGAAACGGTGCGACATATTATACGGATATTCCAGCTGGAACGTTAGCGATTAAAAACGTTGCAGATTTATACGTGTATCCAAATACGTTATATGCTGTAAAAGTAAATGGGGCACAAGTGAAAGAATGGCTTGAAATGTCTGCAGGTCAGTTTAATCAAATTGATCCAAAGAAAACAGAAGAACAGCCGTTAGTAAATATAGGCTATCCTACATATAACTTCGATATTTTAGATGGCTTAAAATACGAAATTGATGTAACACAACCGGCGAAATACGATAAAGATGGAAAAGTTGTAAATGCAAATGCTAATCGTATTGTAAATATGACATATGAAGGTAAGCTAGTAGCTGACAAGCAAGAGTTCATCGTCGCTACAAATAACTATCGTGGAAGTAGCCAAACGTTCCCAGGTGTAAGTAAAGGGGAAGTTGTATACCAATCACAAGATGAAACACGTCAAATCATTGTGAAGTATATGCAAAAAATAAAAGATATTGATCCAGCAGCTGATCAAAATTGGACATTTAAACCGATTGTTGCAGATAAATTAAATACAACATTTGATTCTTCACCAAATGCACAAAAGTATATAAAGAAAGATGGAAAGATTTCATATGTTGGACCATCTGAAAATGAATTTGCGAAATATGCAATTGATATAACGAAGAAAAATGATGATAAAGAAACTGGTGAAGGAAATCCAACAACACCGCCAACAGGTAATGGAGAAAACCCAACACCACCAACAGAAGAAGGTAATAATGGTAATGAACCAAAACAAGATGGAAATAATACCGGATCTGGACAAACTACAACAGATGATCAAAATACAAAAGAAACAACAACAACTGTAAGTGAAAATAAAGAAGCTGAAAAAGATGAACGTGATTTACCGAAAACAGGTGCAAGTATTGCTTCTACAATTGGAGCTGGTCTTGCGTTTGTTGGAGCGGGATTACTTATGTTATTTAGAAAAAAGAAAGCGAATAGATAGTAGAGAAATATAAAAAGGATTACCAATTTGGTAATCCTTTTTGTTATATTATGAAACTGGTACTGCTTTTTCTTTTTTCCATGAAAGACCGAATCCAGTAAAGCCGACGATAATGGTTACGACTGGACACGCTAAACAGAAGATTGCGTATGGCAGGTAATCGAATGTTGGAACGCTAAGAACGTTTGTTAAGAATACGCCACTTACACCCCATGGTACGAGTGGATTAATTACTGTACCAGCATCTTCTAATACTCGTGATAAATTACGACGTTCTAAACCGACTTCATCGTATTTATTAGCAAATGCTTGTCCTGTTAAAACGATGGATAAGTACTGCTCACCGAGTAAGAAGTTTACACCAATTGCAGTTGAAGCAGTAGAAATAATTAAGCGTGTACTAGTTTTTACGAAGCTAGAGATAATATTCATCAGCTGCGCTATAATACCCATTCCTTGTAATAATCCTCCCATACAAAGAGCTAGGAAAATAAGAGCAATTGACATCATCATACTTTGCAGGCCACCGCGAGATAATAAGCTATCAATATCTTTGATACCAGTTTTAGAAACGTAACCGTCTTGCATAATTTTTATTAAATCAGCTAAAGAAGTGCTAGGTTTAAAAATAAAGAGAATAATAATCCCTACCACAATTCCTGCAAGTAATGTTGGAACTGCGGGTACCTTTTTAAATGCGAATAGGAACAGTAATAAAATAGGAATCAGTGTAACGATAGAAATCGTTGCATTTTTTTCTAATGTGTTAATAAATGCTGAGAAATCAACGTTTCCACCAGATCCGCTTCCTAAAATGAAAAATGCGATAAAAGCAATAATGAAAGCTGGCACTGTTGTCCAAAGCATGTTACGAATATGTTCAAATAAATCTACACCCGTTACAGCAGGCGCTAAGTTTGTTGTATCAGATAAAGGAGACATTTTATCTCCAAAGAATGCACCAGAAATAATTGCCCCAGCAATAAGAGCTGGATCGTATCCAAGGGCAGTACCCATTCCCATAAAGGCAAGTCCTACAGTTGCAGCAGTTGTAAATGCACTACCGATACTCGTTCCAACAATTGCACAAACAACAAAAACAGTTGGAACGAAAATTTTTGGAGATACAAGTTGGAAGCCGTATACCATTAAAGTCGGAATAGTTCCAGCTGCGATCCAAACGCTAATTAATACGCCTACAAGTAAGAAAATAAATATAGATGGAATACCAGCTGAAATACTACTAATCATCCCTTTCTCCATAGTAGACCAAGAGATTTTCTTCAGGAATCCAAATGCTAATAAAAGAACGATACCAAATAAAATTGGGATGTGTGGTGAAACTTCTAATTGAATAACACTAAAACCAATACAGAAAAAGATAAAAATTGTTAAAAGAACAGACTCAATTTTTGAAACCATTGTTTTCCCCTCCTAAGTAATGTGAAATAGCTCTTTTTTATATAAAATTCGCCAATATTGTATATTTCCTTCTAAATTTTAGAATTTTGTGACAAATTACCGGTAATTGTTGGTTCTTCTATATGATGCGGAAATGATTGGATAAAAAAACGTCCCTGCATATAATTATGCAGGGACGAAGAAATCGCGGTACCACCCTAGCTTGTGAAATGAATGTATCACAAAATAAAGGGTCATATGATATGCGCTTATAAAATAAAAAACGCCCCTGCAATATATGCAGGGACGAAAAATTCGCGGTACCACCCTAAATTGTGAAACAGTGTCGTTTCACCACTCTTTAGACATAACGGTCTATAACCGTCTTTCACTACTCCTCACGTTTCGTAAAAGAAGCTCCAGGGGGTAATTCATAATTCGCTCTGTACTGGTTCGCACCGACCACCAGCTCTCTGAAATCAGAAATCGAAATACTACTAAATCCTATCATCGCCGATTCATATGATGTTAGTTAAATTTTTATCACATTTTCATCTTAAATGTCAATAAAAATATTAAATGTTTTTTTAGGGAAATAAAGGAGAATTGTTTTAAAGCTCTAATTTTGTACGTTATAATGAATTTGAAAGGGGAGGAAAGAGTGAAGAAAAAAATAATTCTTTTTACCACCTTACTAGTCGTTGGCGGAAGTGCTGGAATTTACACAGCTTTTGCGGCTGAATCAGAGCAGTTGAAACAAAAACAAATACAACAGTCAGAAGTGAAGAAAGTAAAAGAAATAGAAGAGAAGAAATCAATGGAAAAAGCAGCAGAGAAACTAGGAGTTTCTACTGAGGGGAAAACAAAAGAAGAGGTTACGAAAGAAGTAAATACCGCTAGGTTTGAGAAGCGTCATGATTTATTAATTGAGCACGCTAAACAACTTGGAATTGATACAGAGGGAAAAAAAGATGAAGAAATTATTTTAGAAATTGGAAAGATACAGCATGGAAAGTAGAACAACTTATCGTATGATAAGTTGTTCTTTTTTAAGAACTATTTGATTTTAAAATAATTGACAGTCATTCGGATTTAATGTTAACTATATTTATAAACAAGTTAACATTAGGAGTGACAGTTGTGACAATAAATAGTAGAACGATTGAAAAATCATCTTATACATATGAAGAATTAGCAGAGAAAAATAAAGCTTACGTATGGCACCCATTTACACAAATGAAAGATTATTTAGAAGAAGATCCTGTCATTATTGAACGTGGAGAGGGAAGAAAGCTATACGATGTAAATGGTAATGAATATTGGGATGGTGTTTCATCTATATGGTTAAATGTTCACGGACATCAAGTACCGGAATTAGATGAAGCAATTCGTGAGCAATTAAATAAAATTGCTCATTCTACTATGTTAGGACTTGCTAACGTTCCATCTATTTTATTAGCAGAAAAAATTATTGAGGTTGTACCAGATGGATTGAAGAAGGTATTCTATTCTGATTCAGGTTCTACCGCTGTTGAAATTGCAATTAAGATGGCTTTCCAATATTGGCAGCATAAAGGGAAACCAAAGAAACAAAGATTCGTTACATTAAAAGAAGCATATCACGGTGATACAATTGGAGCTGTTTCAGTAGGGGCAATAGACTTGTTTCACCAAGTGTATAGTTCGCTCTTATTTGATGCGATTAAAATGCCGTATCCATATACATATCGTTCTCCTTACGGAAATAATAAGGAGGAAATTGTAAAAAGCCATTTAGCAGAAATGGAAGAATTGTTGAAAGAAAAGCATGAAGAAGTAGCTGCCATCATTGTAGAGCCATTAATGCAAGGTGCTGGTGGAATGATTACAATGCCAAAAGGATATTTAAAAGGACTGCGCGATTTATGTACAAAGTACAATGTATTATTTATTACAGATGAGGTAGCGACTGGATTTGGGCGTACAGGGAAAATGTTTGCGTGTGAACATGAAAATGTGACGCCAGACATTTTAACTGCTGGTAAAGGTTTAACAGGTGGATATTTACCAATTGCAGTTACCGTAACGACAGATGAAATATATAATGCCTTCTTAGGAGAATATGAAGAACAAAAAACATTTTTCCATGGACATAGCTATACAGGCAATCCGTTAGGGTGTGCCGTAGCAATCGCGAATCTAGAACTATATGAAAAAACAAATTTAATAGAAGAAGTGGCACGTAAAACGGATTATGTGGCAGCGCAATTAGAAAAGCTCTTTGCGTATAAACATGTAGGTGATATTCGTCAGTGCGGATTAATGGTTGGTATCGAGCTTGTGAAGAATAAGGAAACGAAAGAAGCTTTTGACTGGACAGAAAGAGTCGGTGTTCAAGTATGTAAACGCTCAAGAGAGCTAGGTATGATTTTACGACCGCTAGGTAACACGATTGTATTTATGCCGCCACTTGCTTCTACTTTTGAAGAGATTGATGATATGTTACGCATCTTATATAAGGCAATCTCGGATGTTACGGAGGGAGAATAATGAGTGGTTTTTTCATAACAGCAACTGATACTGAAGTTGGAAAAACAGTAGTTGCAGGTGCTATAGCAGGTGTATTTAGAGAATTAGGATATAACGTAGGGGTATATAAACCGTTGCAAAGTGGGCATGTTGCATCAAACCCTGAGGGAGATGCGGCAAGGTTAAAAGTATTATCAGGTGTACCGACACAAGAAAATGAAATTTGCCCTTATTCTATTGAAGAACCACTTGCTCCGAGACTTGCCATGAAAAGAGCTGGAAGAGTAGTAAAGTTAAAAGAAATTACTGATTACTATAATGAACTATTAAAAGAGTTTAATAGCTTATTTGTAGAAGGAGCAGGTGGGCTTGCTGTCCCATATACAGAAGATGCTTTAGTAATTGATTTTGCAAAAGAATTACAGTTGCCTCTTATTGTAGTAGCTCGTCCTACATTAGGAACAGTAAATCATACAGTGTTAACGATTGCTTACGCAAAGGCGCATGGCTTAACCGTAGCGGGTGTCATTTTATCAGGTTGCAAAGAATGTGAAATGGAAAGAGTGCAAGAAAATAAAGAGATGATTGAAGAGTTGAGCGGGGTACCAGTTTTAGGATTATTACCATTCTTTGAAGGTGAGTTTACGAAAGAAGAAGTATTGGAATCTGCAAAAGAATATATTATGATTTCAAAATTAGAGGAGTTTATCCAAAATGAATCAAACGTGGCGGGCGCACCTTCAATCTAAATTACAACAATTACATAAGCAAGGGCAGTATCGAAATTTATATGTAACAGAGCAGGCAGAAGAGACTTGGCTTATTCGAGATAAAAAAAGGATGTTAAATTTAGCGTCAAATAATTATTTAGGGTTAGCTGGAGATGAAAGGTTAAAAGAAGCTGCTATTGCCTGTACAAAAAGATATGGAACTGGAGCGACTGCCTCTCGTCTCGTTGTAGGAAATCATCCATTATATGAAGAGGTTGAGAGAAGCATATGTGACTGGAAAGGTACTGAAAGAGCTTTAATTGTAAATAGTGGGTATACGGCAAATATAGGTGCCATATCTTCTTTAGCCTCTCGGCACGATATTGTTTTTAGTGATAAGTTAAATCACGCAAGTATTGTTGATGGAATCATATTAAGCGGGGCAGAGCATAAAAGGTATCGTCATAATGATTTGGATCATTTAGAGAAGCTTTTGAAAATGGCTTCGCCTGAAAAGAGGAAATTAATCGTAACAGATACCGTTTTTAGTATGGATGGTGATACTGCGTATTTGAGAGATTTAGTACAACTGAAAGAGAAATACGGAGCAATCATTATAGTCGATGAAGCACATGCGAGTGGAATATATGGAATCGGCGGAGCTGGATTATCTCACATAGAAAAAAATCTTTCTCAAAAAATTGATATACATATGGGGACGTTTAGCAAGGCTTTAGGGTGTTATGGTGCGTATTTGACAGGTGATGAAATTTATATAGAGTATTTACAAAATATGATGAGAAGCTTTATTTTTACTACAGCTTTACCACCAAGTACGTTAGGAGCGGTGCAAAAAGCAATTGAAATTGTAAAAGAAGATAACGAAAGAAGAGAGAACCTTATAGCAAATGGAGAATACTTCAGAACTAAATTAAGGGATGCTGGTTTTGATATTGGGAATAGTTCAACTCATATTGTACCGATTGTAGTCGGTTCAAATGAACATGCTTTACGGTTTAGTAAAAGGTTGCAAGAGGCAGGGATTGCGGCTATTGCAATTCGTCCGCCAACTGTGCCGGTTCATAGTTCTCGAATTCGCTTTGCAGTTACATCGCAACATACAATAGCTGATTTAAAATGGGCTATTGATCGAATTATTCACATTGCGAAAGAAGAGGAGATTTTCGTATGAACGAGCTAAAGATTATTTTTATTCCCGGATGGGGAATGGAAGAGAATATTTGGGATTTAGTAATTCCGTATTTTAAAGGATATCCTGTTCAATGCATAGATTGGCGTAATGTGAAAGAACGAAGTGAATTTGCGGAACGAATTATAGATGTAGCGCATAATGACAACGTAATTTTAGTTGGATGGTCACTAGGAGCGTTAGCAGCAGTTGAAGCTTATAAAAAGATTAAGGCAAAAGGCATCGTATTAATTGGTGGTACTGCTAAATTTACAAGTACGAGCGATTACAGTAACGGATGGAATGCTTTGCATGTAGAACGGCTGAAAAGAAATTTGGCGAGAAGGAAAGAAGATACGCTCAAGCGGTTTTATGAAAATATGTTTACGAAAGATGAGCTAAAAGAGAATAAAAACTTTGAAGACATTGTAGACCGTTTTAAAGGTGATTCTATTCAGTCTTTACAACTAGGTTTAGATTATTTAATAGAAACAGATATGAGAGAAGAACTAAAAGAAATTAAAGTACCTATACTACTTATTCACGGAGAACAGGATGTAATATGCCCATTGTCTGCGGCACGTAGTATGACGGAGAATAGCAGCAGCGAGCTGAAAGTAGTAAGTGAAGCAGGGCATGCATTATGTGTAACGAATTTTGAATATTGTGCAAATGAGATAATTCAATTTGTAGAGGGGATACGACATGATCAACAAAACGTTACTACAAAAACGGTTTAATGGGGCAGCCGTATCTTACGATCGATATGCAAATGTACAAAAAAAGATGGCACATTCATTACTTTCAATCTTAAAGGAACGATATAGTGAAACGGCATCAATACGTATTTTAGAACTGGGATGCGGGACGGGGTATGTAACAGAACAATTATCAAAGTTATTTCCGAAAGCACATATTACAGCAGTTGATTTTGCTGAAAGTATGATTGCGATTGCGCAAACTAGACAAAATGTAAAAAATGTAACGTTTCACTGTGAAGATATTGAGCGATTACGATTAGAAGAATCATATGATGTCATTATTTCAAATGCTACATTTCAATGGTTAAATAATTTACAACAAGTGTTAAGAAATTTATTTCAACATTTGTCTATAGATGGCATATTACTCTTTTCAACGTTTGGACATGAAACATTTCAAGAATTGCATGCTTCGTTCCAACGTGCGAAAGAAGAAAGAAATATAAAAAATGAAACATCGATTGGTCAACGTTTTTATTCAAAAGATCAGTTGCTTCATATATGTAAGATAGAAACAGGGGATGTGCATGTTTCTGAAACATGTTACATAGAGAGTTTTACAGAAGTTAAGGAGTTTCTGCATTCTATTCGAAAAGTAGGAGCAACTAATAGCAATGAAGGATCATATTGTCAAAGTCCCTCACTCTTTCGTGCGATGCTGCGCATATACGAAAGAGACTTCACGGGAAATGAAGGGATAATGGCAACGTATCATGCTTTATTTATGCATATAACAAAAGAGGGGAAGAGATGAAATGAAACAAGTACAAACAAAAAGGGATTGGAAAAAACTTGCATACGACGTAGTGGAAGAAAAGATGATTACGAAAGAAGATGCAATAGCGATATTAGAAGCTGATGATACAGAAGTTTTAGAAATTATGAATGCAGCTTACATTATTCGCCATCATCACTTTGGTAAGAAAGTAAAATTGAATATGATTATTAATACGAAATCTGGATTATGTCCTGAAGATTGTGGATATTGCTCACAGTCTATTATTTCAGAAGCACCAATTGATAAATATGCATGGTTAACGCAGGAGAAAATTGTAGAAGGGGCACATGAAGCAATACGCCGTAAAGCAGGTACATATTGTATTGTAGCGTCTGGTCGTCGTCCGACGGATAAAGAGGTAAATCACGTAATTGGAGCAGTTAAGGAAATTCGTGAAACGACAGACTTGAAGATTTGTTGTTGTTTAGGTTTCTTAAATGAAGATCAAGCAGGACGTTTAGCGGAAGCAGGCGTGCATCGTTATAACCACAACTTAAATACACATGCAAATAATTACGATAGTATTTGTTCAACGCATACGTATGATGATCGTGTTGATACAGTTCAAAAAGCGAAACAAGCTGGTATTTCACCATGCTCTGGAGCGATTTTTGGCATGGGAGAAACAATTGAAGAGCGTGCTGAAATTGCATTTGAATTACAACGTATAGATGCAGATTCTATCCCTTGTAATTTCCTTGTTGCTGTAAAGGGGACACCTCTTGAAGGGCAAAAAGAGTTAACGCCAGTAGAATGTTTAAAAGTACTGGCAATGATGCGTTTTGTAAACCCAACAAAAGAAATTCGTATTTCAGGAGGACGTGAAATCAATTTACGTTCTGTACAGCCAATCGGTTTATTTGCAGCAAATTCTATTTTTGTCGGGGACTACTTAACGACAGCTGGACAAGAGCCGACTGCGGACTGGGGTATGATTGCAGATTTAGGATTTGAGATTGAAGAATGTGCATTATAAGATAGATGAAAAAGCAAACTTGTAAAAGGGTTTGCTTTTTTTGTAAATAAAATGTAATAAATAGTTGTGAACGCTTGGTATTATTGGTTTTTGAGCGAAAAAAAGAATTTTTGTGGACGAATTTTCCAAGCCCTAGTTGTACATAGTAAATATGTAATTTATATTGGGTTGGAGGATTTTACATGTACAAATACATATTAGCGATTATGACTTGTTTAATTTTAATAAAAGCAATAAGTTCTGATCCAGTTAAGGCTGCTGAAAATCCTGAACAAAAAGAGATGCAACAAAGAATCGAACAACACTTTCGAACGAAAGCTGAACATTTTGGATTGAAAACGGAAGGAAAAGATTTAAAGGAAGTTAGAAAAGAAATTACTATTATAGAAGAAGCGAAAAAAAGAGAGAATGTATGGAGAACAGCACAAGCTCTTCATATAAAAACAGAAGGAAAAACGATGAATGAATTAATAAAAGATGTACAAAAAAAGGTGAAAAAATAAAAAGAGGCCGCAGCCTCTTTTTTTATGCCCATTGTTTTGATAAGTGAGCCATTTCAATTGCAGCAACAGCTGATTCATATCCTTTATTACCAGCTTTCGTACCTGCGCGTTCAATCGCTTGTTCAATTGTTTCTGTCGTTAATACGCCGAAAATAACTGGGATGTCCATTTGTAGTGATAAAGACGCAACACCTTTTGCTACTTCATTACAAACGTAATCGTAGTGAGTTGTAGCACCTCGGATTACAGTACCTAATGTAATAACAGCATCATACTTTCCGCTACTAGCCATCTTTTTAGCGATTAAAGGAATTTCAAATGCACCAGGAACCCAAGCAACATCAATATCATTTTCTTCTACACCGTGACGCTTTAATCCGTCTAAAGCGCCGCCAAGTAACTTACTTGTAATAAATTCATTAAAACGTCCAACAACAACTCCAACTTTTAATCCTGTACCAACCAAATGACCTTCGAATACCATAATAAATCTCTCCTTTAATTATAAGTTTAGTAAGTGTCCTAATTTGTTTACTTTCGTTTGTAAATACGATTTATTCTCTTCTTTTGCTGGCATTTGCAACGGTACACGCTCGACTACTTCTAAATCGTAACCTTGTAAGCCAGCAATTTTTCTTGGGTTATTCGTTAATAATCGTAAACTTTGTAAACCTAAATCTTTTAATATTTGTGCACCGATACCGTAATCACGAAGATCAGCAGGGAAGCCGAGTTTTTCATTTGCTTCTACAGTATCGAATCCTTCTTCTTGTAATTTATAAGCACGAAGCTTATTAAGAAGCCCAATGCCTCTTCCTTCTTGTCTCATATAAAGAAGAACACCTTTTCCTTCACGCTCAATTTGAGCAAGTGCTGCATGGAGTTGTGGTCCGCAATCGCAGCGATGTGAACCGAATACATCTCCTGTTAAGCATTCAGAATGAACACGCACAAGTACCGGTTCACCTATTGAAATATCACCTTTTACAAGTGCGATATGTTCTTTCGTATCTAATGAGTTAGAATAGCCAATTGCGTGGAAAGTACCGAAATCTGTAGGTAATGTAATTTCCACCTCTCTCGTCACAAGTGTTTCATGATGGCGGCGGTAAGCAATTAAATCTTCTATTGTAATCATTTTTATATCAAATTGTTTTGCGCATTCTATTAAATCAGGTACACGTGCCATCGTGCCGTCCTCATTTATAATCTCGCAAATAACTCCAGCTGGTTCGGCACCGCATAGCTTTGCTAAATCAACAGCAGCTTCTGTATGACCTGCACGACGCAGGACACCGCCTTCTTTCGCAATTAATGGAAAGATATGTCCAGGTCGATTGAAATCAGTGCCTTTTGATGCGGGATTTAACAATTCTTGTATCGTAGTTGCACGTTCGTGAGCGCTAATCCCTGTTGTTGTAGAAACATGGTCAATGCTCACTGTAAACGCAGTATGATGTGAATCTGTATTATGAGATACCATTGGTTCTAATTGTAGACGTTCTGCGTATCCTTCCGTAATCGGTACACAAACGAGACCACGACCATGTGTAATCATAAAATTAATTGTTTCCGGTGTAATGTACTCTGCTAAAGCAATAAAGTCGCCTTCATTTTCTCGGTTTTCATCATCACATACGATAACGACTTTACCTTGTTTTAAATCTTCTAGAGCTTCTTCAATACGATGAAACATTGTGCTTCCCCCTTATAGAAATCCGTTTTCTTGTAAAAAACTTTCGGTCATTGAACCTACTCGTTTTGCAGGTTTAGTAATAAAGCGTTCGATATATTTACCAATCATGTCACACTCAATATTTACGATATCTCCGGCATTTTTTTCTCCAATGACAGATTCGCTTACTGTGTGCGGGATGAGTGAAATCGTTATGGAAGCTTCGTCTATATCAAATATCGTTAAACTCGTTCCATCAACAGCAATGGACCCTTTATGCAAACAATAGTGTAGCAATTCATCAGAAATTGCTATTTTATAATAGACGGCATTGTAATGTTGTTTTTTAGTTAAAATCGTTCCGATGCCATCAATGTGTCCTGAAACGAAATGTCCACCGAATCTTCCATTTGCAGACATTGCCCGCTCTAAATTTACTTTAGAGTGGGGTTTAAGCATGCGAAGCGATGTCGACTGCATCGTTTCAGGCATTGCATCAACTGTAAATGAAGTAGTTGTAAAGTTTGTTACAGTTAAGCAAATACCGTTAACTGCGATACTATCACCTAAGTGAACATCTGATAAAATTTTCTTTGCATGAATCGTTAATTTCATCGCTTCTCCGCTTTGTTGCATGTTTGCTATCGTTCCTAATTCTTCTACAATTCCTGTAAACATTCCGTCACCTCGTTTCGGGCATTCGCAACGATTTTTATATCATCACCAATTTGTTTCATCTCTTGAATTTTCAAGGAAAGCGCATCTTGTAATTTTGAAAAACCATTTCCTCCAAATAAAGTAGGAGCATCTTTTCCACCAATTAATTTCGGGCTTATATAGGTTACAATTTCATTGAAATTGTTTGTTTTTAAGAAACTTGCATGAATTGATTGGCCACCTTCAACGAATAGAGAAAGAATTTGTTTCTCTCCAAGAAAGGAAAGAAGGTCCTCGATTTCTATATGCTTCGTTTCCATTTGGAATATAGCTATATTTTTAGAATTATAAGAAGATATCTTCTCTTTCTTTACATCCTTACCGACAATAATCCATGTCGGTGCTAAACCATCTGTTATAACATGAGAAGATGGTGGCGTTCGTAAATGGGTATCTAAAACAACGCGAATAGGATGTTTCCCACCATTTGGAATTCTTGTTGTTAAATGAGGATTATCAGCTATAACTGTATTCACTCCAACAAGAATTGCATCATGTGTATGGCGATATTGGTGAACATCAGCACGTGCTTCTTCACCTGTAATCCACTTACTTTCACCAGTTACAGTTGCTATTTTTCCATCTAAGCTCATCGCTGTTTTGATTGTTACAAAAGGGCGTTTCGTTTTCATGTAGTGAAAAAAGTAGCGATTTAATAAAACTGCTTCTGCTTCAAGAACACCAGTAGTTACTTCAATTCTAGCTTCCTCTAATCTTCTTTTTCCGTTACCAGAAACGAGCGGATTACAATCGAGAGTAGCAATTACCACACGCTTAACTCCTTTTTCGATGAGCAATTCACAACAAGGTGGTGTTTTTCCAAAGTGGCTACACGGTTCCAGTGTTACATAAACGGTAGCGTCTTTGGCGTTCTGACTAGCCATTTGAAGGGCATGAACTTCTGCGTGTTCTTCACCAGCTCGTAAATGAGCCCCCATACCAACGATGTTTCCATCTTTTACAACAACAGCACCAACCATAGGATTTGGACTTGTTTGTCCTGATGTTCCTTCTGCTAACTGCAGGGCAATCCTCATATATTCTTGATCTGTCATTTTCTTCACCTCTCCTAAAAAAATCAAAAAACCCCAAGGATTTAATATCCTTGGGGTTTGGGAGACGTGATTTCTAGAAATATAGTTTGAATACGAAAGCATAGGAAAGAAACCTAACGATAATTGATATTTCTGCATAAGGAAAAAACCTAGCAAAATATCGAATTTTTAAACGCTAGTTGTCTCTTTTTATTTCAGTATAAAAAATAAGTATAGAAAATTAAACATATATAAAGAATCAAAATGAATCTTTAAAAATATGCATACTGAAATAAAAGTGTATTCACTATATAAAAAACTAGAAACATATCCTTCTCCCATCCAGACTATACTGTCGGCCCTAGAGTTTCACTAGATCCACCGTTTTCGAGTTGAAAACGGGTCACGGACTTAGAAGTTTTCACTTCATCACCGCCGGTTGGGAATTTCACCCGACCCCGAAGGATGCTGTTTGCTCAAATTATAGCACAAAAAAAATAAAAGGCTAGTAAAAAATATTCGAATGTGAAGAATTGTGTGAAAATATATGTGGGCTGGAATGGAAATAAAAGTATTAGAAGTGTTGTAAGGAGAAGGGATATAACGGAGTTGCTAAAAAGAAAAAACATGCACAAAAAAATGTGCATGTCACATGTAAAATTATTCTGCCTCTGGTGCTCTAACAACAGACTCGAATTTACCTTTATGCGAAGCGTCGCAATAAGGCATATTTTTTGATAAACCACAACGGCATAAAGAAAATGCCGGTTTTGCTGGGAATACATTCCCTTGTGAGTCGACTAATTCCACGTCCCCTGTAACGCGAAAAGAGCCATTATCATTTACTTTAATTTGTACTTTTGCCAACGTTATCCCTCCTTCCCAAACGCTTAATTTCATCATATAATCAAGGGAAGTGCTTGACAATATAAAAAGAGCACTTTGTTTGAGAAAGAAGAGAGTGTTATAATAGTTTTCATAACTGACTAGAGTAAGGTGACGAGAGATGGATAAACAATTACATACATTACGAAACATTGCAAATGAGCGCACGTGGGCATCATTTTTGAATGATAATCATCCATATAGTTTGTTACATTGGTCCATTGCAGGTGTAGGGCAAGAGGCAAAGGATGTTTGGTTACTTCAAGATGAAGTAACATTTCAAACGACAGAATTCCCAACGTTAGATGATGCAATGCAATGGATTTCTGAAAATATGGAACAAGTTACAGACGTTTTAGCGCAATAAAAAAACAGGCTTATGCAAGCCTGTTTTTTGTTTCTTTCACATATGTGTTTAAAAATTGATCGATGGCTGCTTCGTACTCTTCTTTATTTTCGTTATAAGAGCAAGCGTGTGCACCACGTTCTGCAATATAAAGTTGTTTATTGTTTTCTTTTGCTTCATATAGTGATTTCGTCATATCAGCTAAAATATAATCATCATCTTTACTATGAATAAAGAGGATGGGATTGTTAATATTTTTTATACAATCAATTGGTGAAACTTCGCGAATCGTATAACCGTCACGCACTTTTAAAAAAGCATTTGCTAAAGGTAATAAAGGCCATTTTGGTAAATGGAATTCAACCTTTAAACGGTGCTGTAATTGTCCGTGAAAATCAGAGAAAGGACAATCTGCAATATAGAAATCAGCACCATCTTCTACAAGTCCTGCGTATTGAAGAAGTGTTGCAGCTCCCATAGATTCACCATGAATACCGAGTGTTATATTTGTTCCAAAGCGACTTTTTAGCCAGTCAACTACAGATTTTAAATCATGTTTTTCATAGTATCCATAGCTTGTTGTTTTTCCGCCAGTTTTACCATGACGACGATGATCATAAATAACGACATTATACCCTCTGTTTAAAAATAACCTTGCATATTTTACAGAGTTCATTTTATTTACAGTTACGCCGTGACAAAAAATCATAAACTTATTGGAATGACCAGCAGGAATGTAATAGCCGTGAAGATCATATCCGAATTGTGAAGGAATATGAATTTCTTCTTTATGAAGAGCATCAAAATCTTCTATACGAAAATGTTTTTTCGTTTCTCTTTCGAGTACTTCTTCCTCTGTTTTTTTCTTTAAATACATCACTTTATTTGTAAAGAAAATCCCAAGGGCTGTTATCGCACCTAGTACAGTAAACAATGCTGCAAAAAAACGTTTCATACTTTACCTCATCCTCCAAATACCGTTACATGTGATACACTTATATTGTATCACAATGATATAAAAGGGGAGAAATAGGAAATGGTGCATATACAAAAAATTACGCCAACGATGAAAGAAACAATTCGAATGTTTATGTGTGAGAACTGGGGAAGTTCATTGATGGTTTCACGTGGTAAGGGGCATCAATTAGAAGAGTTGCCAGGATTTGTTGCGTTTTCTAATGACAGAATAATCGGAATTATAACGTATGAAGTGACTGGAAATATGTGTGAAATTATATCGTTAGATAGTATTGAAGAAAGAAAAGGAATAGGGAAGAAGCTTGTGGATTGTGTATTGCAAGTTGCAGAAGAAGAACGGTGCAGGCAGGTTTGTCTTATTACAACAAATGATAATATGAATGCGTTACGATTTTACCAAAAACGTAATTTTGTAATGACTAATTTATATGTGAATGCGGTAGAGGAGGCACGAAAAATAAAGAAAGAAATTCCACGTATTGGATATGATAATATCCCAATTTTACATGAAATTCAGTTGGAGTATCGTTTAGTGAAATGATGTAACAATTTTCAGAAATATGAGTTATTAATCTTGACGGATAGTGTAATTTAGGTTACCGTAAAATTGTAATCTATTACCATATTAAGGGGTGACGATGTGGCAACTATACGTGATGTTGCAAAATTGGCAGGTGTTTCAGTCGCAACCGTTTCACGAGTTATTAATGAAAAAGGATATGTTCATGAGGACACAGTAAAACAAGTAAAGGAAGCAATTGAAGAATTACGTTATAGGCCAAACAGTGCAGCGAAGCCACTATTTAAAGAGAATTCAACGATAATTGCATTACTTGTAGATAATCTATATGACCCATCAAACATCACTTTGCTACATTGTATTGAGGAAATAGCATATAAAGAAGGATATCAAATCATTGTTTGTAATATAGAGAATAAAGATAGATACATATATATGTTGAAGGAGAATAACGTTGCAGGTGTTATTTTAACAAAATCCGTTTTTAAAAGTATAGGAGAAATTCCATTTCCGTTTGTTGTGATTGATGAGCAACAATCACATGGAAATTATTATGAAAGTGGACAGAGGGCTGTTTCTTTATTAAAAGAGAAAGGGTGTCACTTTCTTGCATATTTCGGTGAGGGAGAAGAAAGTGAAGAAATGGAAGATCATATAGCAGGTTTTTTAGATACTGTTTGGGATGAAGGAATCTCTTATCGAGAAGAATGTGTACAAGGGTATACAAATAAACAGTTTATTACATTATTGCGAAACAATCCGTATATAGATGGAATTGTAACCTCAAGTGATCAGATTGCTATTGAGTTAATTCGGTCAGCAAGATTTGTAAATATACATGTACCAGATAAATTAAAAATTGTTGGACCGAATGGGAGCATAGAGTGTGAATGGATAGGTTCATCACTACCGGCAATTGAAAGCTATGTCAAAGATAACGGAAAAGTAGCTTTTCAACAATTAAAAGGAAAAATAAAAAAGTAAAAGGTGCGTTTTATACGCACCTTTTTATAATGTAATTGCGGCAATAAAGCCAAATATAAGTAACGGTATATTGTAATGTAGAAAAGTGGGTACACATGTATCCCATATATGATGGTGCTGACCATCAGCATTTAAACCGGATGTTGGTCCGAGGGTACTATCTGATGCTGGAGATCCTGCGTCACCTAGCGCTCCGGCTGTACCAATAATTGCAATTGTAGCCATCGGACTAAATCCAAGCTGAATGCACAGAGGTACAAAAATTGTTGTTAAGATAGGGATGGTTGAAAAGGATGAACCAATTCCCATCGTAACGAGAAGTCCAATAACAAGCATAAGAAATGCAGCGAGTGGTTTGTTATTTCCGATTATATGTGCACTCGTTTGCACCAGAGATTCAACATGTCCTGTTTTTCGAAGAACAGCGCCGAATCCAGCGGCAGCAATCATAACAAAGCCAATAAAGGACATCATACGCATTCCGCTTGTTAATATCGCATCTGCTTCTTTAAGTGGTAGACTACCACTTACTGATAAGACGATAATACCTGCTAAAGCACCGAAAATCATTGATTCTGTTGTTAATTGAACAGTTAATGTAGCAATGATAGATAATAACCCGAAAGTAATGCTACGTTTTGTATAGGGAACGATCTCATTTTCGGTAGTATGAATTTGTTCTGTTTCATACGTACGAGGTTTTCGGTACGTAATGAATACCGCTACACATAATCCAATAATCATACCGAGTGCTGGAATAGTCATTGCTTTTGGAATAAGTGTGACATCAAATGTAAGACCGCTTTGCGCAGCGTTGGTTTGCAATACGTCATGATAAATTTTTCCGAACCCTGCAGGGATCCACATATAAGGAGTAATTAATCCAAATGTAATAATACACGTGACAAGTCTTCGATCCACTTTCAGCTCATTTAATACTTTTAAAAGTGCTGGAATTAAGATGGGGATGAAAGCAATGTGAACAGGAATCACATTTTGTGAGAAACAAGCCATCGTTAAAATAATGAATAAAATAAGTATTTTAGAATAAACTTGTTTTTTCGTGTCTTGTTCATTGCCAATCCATTTTAATGCAGTTTGAATCATAGCATCTGGAAGTCCTGTTTTGGAAAGGGAAATAGCGAAACCACCAAGCATTGCATAACTTAAAGCGATTGGAGCACTGTTTCCAAGACCAGTTGTAAAAGTGTTAATCGTTTCTGAAATACCGAGTCCGCCGATAATTCCGCCTGTTAAAGCTCCAACAATGATGGCGACAATGACCTGGACACGTAACAAACTAAGCAATAGCATAATTGCTACTGCGACGAGTACAGCGTTCATAATAAATGTAATCTCCCTAAATTTTTATTCTGTTAAGACAAGTAAATATGAAACATTTTGCTATGTTTATACATACTTGCGACATATTATTATAAAATGTTTTCTATGAAATGTAAAAGAGCCTTTTGTTACTAATGCTGAAAAGCTAGCTCTTGTTTAATTGATTGCAAAGAATTGGCGAATAATTCTGGTTCTTCTAGATCAGGAGAATGTGCTGAATTTGGGAACCAAATCATTTTTTTTATAGGCGCTTCAATAATATCGCAATATTCCTGAACGAGTGCATAAGGAGTTTGATAATCATAGCGACCAGAACAAAAATAAACTGGAATAGATAAACTTGAGATAGAAGAAAAGAAATCGATTGTCAGCATTTCTTCCCATAAAACGCCAGATTTTAAATTTCCTGCGAGAAACTTGAACCAATCTAATAGCGTATATTCAGGAGAAAAGAAACCTTTTCGTATGAAAGAAAAGGAAGATCCGTTTTGGATTGCTCCTCCGAATGTGCCAAGCCACTTTCTTTGAATAATAAGACGTCTCATATCTAAAAATGGTGGTTTTCCTAATTTTAAAAGGGAAGCTAATGCTTTTTTATGATCATGTTTTTTTGCAGAACTAATTAAATGTTGATATAGCAATTCTTCATTTTGTTTCATATGTACAATTTGCCCAATACCGATGTAAGCCTCGATATACTTTGGATATTGATGTGCTATGTTAAGCCCAATAATACTTCCCCAAGAATGACCAGCGAGAAATAGTTTTTGTTTGTTGAACCTTTTAAGTGCATATTGAATCACTTCTTTTGCATCGGAAACGAATTGTTCGATTGTAAAATTTGCTCCGAAATCTTTCATTGAAAAAGATTTACCCGCCCCGCGCTGATCCCAATTAATAACAATAAAGTGCTTCTCTAATTCTTTTTGAAAATGACGAATAAATCCGATTTGTGCCATGCCGGGTCCACCATGGCAGCATAATAAAATAGGCTGCTCTACGTTTTGCCCACGCATAAGGAGAGTTTGTTTTCGATTATTAATCATAACGCTTTCTATCGTAGCGATACTATTAGGAATGAGTTGTTTGTTTTCAGTATAGAACTGAGGGGTATAGCTACGCAAAAGCATATTGAAAACCTCCTTTTGTGAAATCGTATGAATCGCACAGGCTATTCATTTTGCATATACTGTTAGAAAATCATTGTAACATACCATACTAGTGTCATTTCAACACGGGAGGAGGGAAATTGTGACGATTGGAGAAATTATAGATGGTTTAAATAGGCGTGAATCCATCGCTATTATAGCAAAACGTCTTGAAATAAGCCCGTATACATTATCGAAGAAATTAAGATTGATTGGATACGAATATGATGGAGAGCAGAAGAAACGTATTTTTGTAGGAGATGGAGAAGAACCACGTCACTTACAACTCCAAGAAGCGACCGCCCTTCAATATGAGAAAACAGATTATCAATTATTAATTTATGAGCAATTACAAAGTATTTATGAATTATTAAGAAGAAGAGAAGAAGTAATTGCACCAATTATGAGTAAAAGTACAGAGAAAAAGAGACGCACCTTTTCTATTAATACAGAAATATTAGCAAGATTGGACCTTATATCAGAATCGAAAGGAATTCAAAAATCTAAAATTGTAGAAGAGGCGTTGCAACAATTTTTACAGCAATATGAATTTAACAAAACATCACATTTTGATAACTAAAGAAAAGGATACTATGTTCATTGGAAGAACGAGTATCCTTTTTATGATGCATATTACGTATAAATACAGGATTAGTGCAAATCTTTTATGGCGTGAAAAATGAAATTTCTTATTAGAGAAACACTTAATTTACTTTTTGGATTCTTCCATCAATAACTGGCTGAATTGGTTCTTTTAATTGTTTTACGTAATCGACTAACGCTTCAAAGTCGTTTGGACCAGTTTCTGCATTTTTACCATTTTTAAATGATATGAATCCGTCACCGCCAGAAGCTAAGAAAGCATTTGCAACTACGCTATACGTTTTAGATGGAGATAATTCTTCTCCGTTTGTTAAACGTATATTTGTAACTTTTTCACCGTTTGGTTTATTTGCATCCCACGCATATTGAATACCTGAAATTTGAAGCATTCTTGTTGTTCCTTTTTGCCATTGCTGATTTAAAATATCGCGAATGTCTTGACCTGTTAAATCTACTTTAATCAATTGATTTCCAAAAGGTTGAATGCCGTATAACTCACCCCACGTAATATCACCAGCATCTAAGTCATTACGAATGCCACCAGGATTCATGAGGGCGATTTGAGTTTGCATCGTTTGACGCTGAGCATCGGCAACTAAATTTCCAAGAGTGGACTCACCAGCATCATTTTGTTTACGGTCGATAGATGCTGTAGATTTTCCGACCACTTCATTTACAAGTGGTGCGATTTTTTCTTTATATTGATCTAGTTTTTTCTTTACTTGTTTATCAGGTTCTACACCTTCATGATACGTTGTAACAACTTCAGCTTTTTTCTTTATAATATCCTTTGTTTTACGATCAATTGTTACATCCACGTCTGAGAAAGCCGTGCCGTAAGAATTTGCTTGGACAATTAGCTTATTATTTACTGTACCATTTACATACGTATGACTATGTCCACCGAAAATAACATCAACTTCTGGGTCTGTTTCATTTGCAATTCGAGTAAGGTCGCCATTTGTTACCCCAGACTCATCGGTTGTTCCACCGACATGAGCAAGAACGACGATAGATTTAACGCCGAGGCGTTTTAATTGTTGTGTTGATTTATTAATTGCTTCTACTTCATCAGTAATTTGTACATTTTTAAGCATCGTAGGCATAACGACATTTGGTGTATCAGTTGTAACAACACCAATGAATCCTACAGGAACACCATCTACCATTTTTACAGTAAATGGTGGTAAAAATAAGCGGCCAGTTGATTTGTTATAGAAGTTAGCAGCTACATAGGGGAAGTTAGCCCCTTTGAAATTCCCTGTTTTTTCATGATATCCACCGTAAATGAGGCGTTTCATTTCATCAATGCCTTCATCAAATTCATGGTTTCCGATTGTACCAACATCAAATTTTAAATCATTTAAAAATTCAATCGTCGGTTCATCCTGTAATAATGCTGAAACTGGTGGACTAGCTCCGACGATATCACCAGCATGTACGAGAAGTGTATTAGGGTTTTGTTTTTTACGTTCTTTTAAATAAGTAGCTAAGTAATCAGCGCCACCAGCTTCTTTATTATTAATTTTTTTAACAGTATCTAGTTGTCCATGGAAATCATTAATACCAAGCATTTGTACGTCTATGTAGCGGTTTTGTTCAGCTGGATTCTGAGATGGGGGAGCGGCAAATACGCTTGAAAAAGTAATAGTGCTTAAAACAGCAACGGCAGGAATAATTTTTTTCCACATAGTTCATTTCTCCTTTTTTATAATCTGACATCATACGACATAATTTTAATAGATTCATAGGATTATAGCTACATAAAAATTTAGTCTTTTCGAAAAATTAACATATTTACAAAAAGTGGATAATAGAGTAAAGACCCTTTTTTATTGTCGATTGCATCGTGTATCTACTATAATGGAGAAAAAAGTAAAAGGTGAGTAGCATGAAGAAAAAGAAACAAAGACAAATGCAAAGACAATCGCAAGTGAATCCACCAAAGAAAGAAACACTTACATTAGGCGATCAATTAAATGATTCACTCATGCAACAATTAAAGAGTAAGAAGAAAGAGTTGCAAGTGAGAGAAGAGGAAAAAGAGGCAGCTGAACTGGAAAGAAAGCGCAAAGAACAAAAAGAACGTGAAAAGAATAAATCATTTGAAGAACTGCTAAGTGAAAGTAACCTTACTTGGAAAGACTTTAAATAATAAAAAAATGATCAGTGAAATTCACTGATCATTTTTTGACGAGCTTGTAAGAAAAGGGGAGTTATTATGAGGAAAATTGTAGTTGTTCCGCATGAAAATCATTGGATTGAAAAATTTCAAATGGAGGCTGAAAGATTAAAAACAGCGATGCCAGAAACGGTGAAAATTCATCATATTGGAAGTACGTCAGTGCCAGGACTGGCAGCTAAACCTATTATTGATATGATCATGGAAGTAGAAAGTATTGAAAGGGTAGATAGGTGGAATGAACGATTTATAGAGCTTGGTTACATCGTAAAAGGGGAAAATGGTATTTCAGGACGCCGATTTTTTATCCATGGAACGGAAGAAAAACGTTTGTATCATTTACACGTGTTTGAAAAAGGAAATCCAGAGATAGTAAGGCATTTAGCATTTCGTGATTATATGATGGCTCATTGTGAAGAAGCAGAGGCATATGCAACCTTAAAGAAAGAATTGGCCGAAAAGTATACATATGATGGCACGTTATATACGGAAGGGAAAAATGAGTTTGTGCGCAATGTGGATGAAAAAGCGAAAGAATGGAGAGAAAATAACGTGAATAAATGAGTTCACGTTATTTTTTAGCTATATAAAAGTGTTATGTAAACTGTACGTATGTTTTGACTTTTGGGATGAATCTTGTTGAAATAAAGTTGTGGCTTATAAAAAAATGTAACAATGAAAGGGAGACGACTGTGTATATTCCAACAACTACACTTCATAATGGCGTGAAAATGCCGATGATTGGTCTAGGCGTTTATAAAGCAAAAGAAGGCGACGAAGTAAAACAAGCAGTAAAAACAGCGTTAGAAGTTGGATACCGTTCGATTGATACAGCAACTGTGTATGAAAATGAAAGCGGTGTCGGAGAAGCGATTCGTGAATCAGGAATTCCAAGAGAAGACCTATTTATTACAACAAAAGTTTGGAATGACGATCAAGGATACGAGGAGACACTCGAGGCGTTTGAAAAAAGCTTAAAGAAATTACAAATGGACTATGTAGATTTATATTTAATACATTGGCCAGTAAGAGGGAAGTATGTGGATACGTACCGAGCGTTAGAAAAATTATATGAAGAAGGTAAAGTGCGTGCGATTGGTGTTTCTAATTTTCATAAACATCATTTAGAATTGTTATTACCAAATTGCAAAGTGAAGCCGATGGTGAACCAAGTAGAACTTCATCCGATGTTAACGCAATTTGAATTGCGTAATCATTGTCAAGGTGAGCAAATCCAAATGGAAGCGTGGAGTCCGTTAATGAGGGGCGGAGAAGTATTTCAGCATCCAATCATTCAGGCTATTGCTAACAAATATGAAAAAACACCTGCGCAAGTTATATTAAGATGGGATATTCAAAGCGGGATTGTTACAATTCCTAAATCTGTTACACCATCTCGTATTAAAGAAAACTTTACTATTTTTGATTTCTCACTAACTGAAGAAGAGATAAATCAAATTAACACGTTGAATCGCGATTTACATGTAGGCACAAATCCTGATAAATATGATACGTTATAAAAAAGACTGTCTCCTAATAAAGGAGACAGTCTTCTGTTTATCGGTAATTCGATATTTTTAACGATGCAAAGCATATGTGTCATATTTAACAATTTTTTGAAGTTGTACATATTCTTCTTTAGTTAAAGGTAACTGTTGGCTAGCTCGTATATTTTCCTGCAATTGTTGAAGAGAGCTTGCGCCAGGTATAACAGCTGCAACAGTCTTATTATGTAAGCAATATTGAATAGCTGTTCCTGTTAAAGAGCTTTCTCCAATCGTTTCTTTTACACTCGCTAGAGTTGTATGTAATTCATCGTAAGAATAAGAGAGGTAATCCTTTTCCTTTACTCTTTCTATTTTTCTTGCATTGTTATCAGTTAAAATTCCTTTTGCAAGTGGTCCGCGAGCAATGATGCTAATTTGGTATTCATTCAGAAGCGGGAACCATTCTTCTGGACGACGATTTAAAAGGCTATATTCCATTAGTACACTAACGATGTTTGAGCGTTTTGCATATTCACGGATTACATTTGGACGTATAGAAGAAATACCGTAATGGCGGATAATACCTTCTTTTTTCAATTCTTCAAAAGCTTCAATTGTTTCATCTATTGGATCTTCAATCGTCCCGCCATGAAGTTGGTAAAGGTCAATATAATCAGTTTGAAGTCTACGTAAACTTTCTTTTACTTCAGCCTTTATGTAAGCTTTAGAAGGGTCCCAAGACCAGCCGTTTTTTTCTTCTGTCCAACGATTTCCAACCTTCGTTGTAAGAACAATTTTGTCTCGTTTCCCCTTCAAGGCTTTTCCAACAAATTCTTCATTTAATCCGTAATCATATAAATCTGCTGTATCAAAAAAATTAATTCCTAAATCGATTGCTTCATCGACAATACGCATAGCCTCTGTTTCAGATGTACCGAGAGACATACAGCCAAGGCCCATTTCTGTAACAAATAAATCTGAGTTTCCTAATTGACGTTTTTTCATAGGTCAACCTCCTTACCTTTATTGTACGAGAGGGAAAAGAGGTTGACAAACGTTTCCTTTTCGCTTTGCATTAACTGCCCGTAAAAGCATAATTAATGTGAGCTTAACGGATTAATGTTTCATTTTATTTGCTGTAATCCACTCTTGTACAGTTGTATACTCTTTGCTATATTGTTTTAGCTTATGGCGAATTTGCCATGCTTTTCCGACTAACGTGATGCGATTTGGTAAAATATAAACTTTCATTTCTATCACGCTCCTTTCAATGTGGTAAAATGTATGAAGAAAGAATAGGAAATAGAACAGGGAGATGAAGTAGTATGAGTAATCTTACAGAGAGAACAGTAAAAACTGAGCCGATTTTTGATGGTAGAGTTATAAAAGTTCGTGTTGATGATGTAGTATTACCAAATGGAGAAATGAGTAAACGTGAAATTGTAAATCACCCTGGTGCAGTTGCGATTATTGCTATTACAGATGAGGGGAAAATTGTGCTTGTTGAGCAGTATCGTAAAGCGCTTGAAAAGGCGATTATAGAAATTCCAGCCGGCAAGTTAGAGCCTGGTGAAAAACCAGAGGTAACAGCAGTTCGTGAATTAGAAGAGGAAACAGGATATGTATGTGAAAATATGGAGCTTATTACTTCTTTCTATACATCTCCAGGATTCGCAGATGAAATTTTATATGTATATAAAGCGACAGGTTTGACAAAAAAAGAAAATAAAGCTGAGTTAGATGAAGATGAGTTTGTGGAATTAATGGAAGTATCGTTAGAAGAAGCGATTACTCTTATGAAAAATCTTCGTATTCATGATGCGAAGACGATGTTTGCAGTACAATATTTACAACTACAAAAATAAACACTCGCCAAAGGCGAGTGTTTTTAATTGATTTTTGCATATACACGTGCATCACGTAAGCTACCGTCTGGTGCTAGGAAATCATTTTCCATTGTACCTTCTAGAATGAATTCTAAACGTTCTGCTAAGCTACATGCATTTATATTTGTTGCATCAGTACGAATTTCAATTCTTCTAGCGCCTAGTTTATCAAAGGCGAATTGGATAGCGCCTTTAACAGCTTCAGTCATATAGCCTTGTTTTGTATAATCGCTATGCAACCAGAAGTGAAGTGAAAACTTTGGAATATCCCAGTTTTCAGGTTTTAGTGTAATTGCTCCGATGAATGTACCAGATACTTTATCGTATAAGTGAAAATCAAGTGTTTCACGAAGTAAAAACTGTCCGTGAGCTTCGCGAACAATTTCTTCAGCACTCTCTTCTGTTTCAGCGTTAATTGGTACCCACGGTACTAAGTCTTCTAGAGAAGCTTGGATTGCTTCATATACTTCTGCACCATCACCTGGAAATGGTTTACGAACTTGTAAGCGTTCAGTTTGAAATAATGTTGGAAAATCTAATAATAATGGTTTCAAGAGAAATCCCTCCTATTCTCTACTTTTTAGTTTAGCAAAGTAGAGCGGAATTTCAATGTTAATTCGTCATACTTTTTTCTTTCTTTCATACATTTTTAATAAGAGTGTGAACGGAGGGAAGAAAAATGTGGCGAAAAAATTGGCAAGACCGTGTAATGTCTCACATACAGGAAAACTCTTCATTATATATATTTAACGCTGTTTTATTATTGATGGGAGTAATATTTGGAGCCATTCTTGTGAATAGTTTACAAATCAATCAAAAACAAGATTTATCATTTTATTTACAACGTTTTTTTGGACAAGTCTCTAAAGGAGAATTTGCCATTGCGGGCGAAATGTTTCGAGAAAGTTACTTTTCGCAATTAAAATACATCGGATTTATTTGGATTTTAGGGATTTCAATTATTGGATTACCACTTATTTTTATTTTATTATTTGTAAAAGGAGTTGTTGTTGGATTTACAGTTGGTTTTTTAGTAAGTCAGCATGGATGGAATGGACTATTATTAGCATTTGTATCTGTTTTGCCACAAAATTTAATTATCATTCCAGTCTTTCTCATTATGACAACCATTGCTGCAAGTTTTTCTTTACGGATGATTAGGCATCAATTTATTAGAAAAATAACCGAGCCACTATTACCATTATTAATCCGGTATACATGTTTCTTTCTTGTAATTGGAGCAGTATTAGCAATGGCTTGTAGTGTGGAGGCTTACGCATCACCAGTTTTAATGAAAGAAGTTGTTGAGGCTATTAATAAAAAATAAATATTTTTTGAGAATAATTATCAATTTGTTTTTATTGTTTTTCTTTTGACAGAAGCCCTTCTTCTGATATAATGGTGTAAGAGTGGCGAGGAGGGAGTAGTACCGAATGGAAGAAAGAATTGAACGAATTAAGAAGCAATTACATGCAGCGAGCTATAAATTAACACCGCAACGTGAAGCAACAGTTCGTGTGCTGCTAGAAAATGAAGAAGATCATTTAAGCGCAGAAGATGTTTACCTCCTTGTAAAAGAAAAGTCGCCAGAGATCGGATTAGCAACCGTCTATCGAACTTTAGAACTATTATCTGAGTTAAAAGTTGTCGATAAGATTAACTTCGGAGACGGTGTTTCACGCTATGACTTACGCCAAGAAGGTGCGCAGCGTTTTCACCATCATTTGATTTGTACACAATGTGGTGCTGTACAAGAAATACAAGAAGATTTACTTGGTGAAGTGGAAAGGAAAGTAGAACGAGACTGGAGCTTTAAGGTGAAAGATCATCGTTTAACATTCCATGGGATTTGTAAAAATTGTCAAGAAAATGAAACGGATGAAAAATAACCTTTTCCTATTTATCTAGGAAGAGGTTTTTTATTTGAATAAGGTATAAATTGGTGAAAGCTTGGCATATGTTGTAATAACTTATATTTTGGAGGAATTTACAATGCGCCGAGCTTTAAAATTAACTTTTGATGGAATAAAAGTATTTTTATTATTTACAAGTTGTACGATTTTGTTTTATTTCGCTATACTATGGATAAATGAAGAATATGAAAGCTATCATCGTTATGAAAAACCTAAAGAAGAGACTGTAGAAAAAGTATCAGGGAATGAAGAACCGGCAAAGGATGCTTTCGTAAATAGAATGATGTTTTTCTATGAAAATGGGGAGTAGTGTAGAGTGGAAGATCAATTAAAAGATTTTATTCATTATATGGTTGTCGAAAAAGGATTAGCAAAGAATACAGTAGTATCTTATGAACGGGATTTAAAAAGCTACGTAAAGTATTTGCAAAATGTGGAACAGACGAAAACTTTTCATGAAGTGACCCGTTTACACATTGTTAACTTTTTGCAGTATTTAAAAGAAAACGGAAAATCTTCGAAAACATTGGCGCGTCATATTGCATCAATTCGTTCGTTCCACCAATTTTTACTTCGTGAACGAGCGGTAGAACACGATCCATCCGTACATATTGAAACGCCGCAAGGGGAACGGAAATTACCAAAAGTATTATCAGTTGATGAAGTAGAGGCGTTACTTCAAACACCAAAAATGACAAGTGCTTTTGGGATACGTGATAAGGCGATGCTAGAGTTACTGTATGCGACAGGACTTCGTGTTTCAGAATTGATTGCACTCAATTTAGAAGATGTACATTTAACGATGGGATTTGTTCGTTGCATAGGGAAAGGGAATAAAGAAAGAATTATTCCACTAGGAAGTTTAGCAACGGAAGCGATTCAAAAGTATATTGAAAAAGGAAGAAGAGAATTAATGGGGAAAAAAGTAGTAGATGCACTCTTTTTAAACCATCATGGTAATCGATTATCAAGACAAGGATTTTGGAAAATATTAAAACGATTAGCGAAAGAAGCAAATATTGAAAAAGAGCTTACACCTCATACGTTGCGTCACTCGTTTGCTACGCACTTATTAGAAAATGGAGCAGATTTACGTGCTGTACAAGAAATGCTTGGTCATGCAGATATTTCAACGACGCAAATCTATACGCACGTTTCAAAAACTAGATTAAAAGATGTATATAAACAGTTTCATCCAAGAGCATAGTTACTATGCTCTTTTTTCATAGATTCAGAAGGGAAGACCGTTTCACAGAAACTTCACAAACATTTCGTATATTGTTTTCAGCAGAAGACTGGAATATTACAATGTATTTCCTCTATACTAAATAAAGTATAAAGGAGGAAATGATGATGAAAAAACTGATTATAACTTTATTTATCGCGATGCTAGCGTTGGCTGGCTGTAATACAAACAAAGAAGAACCGAAAAAAGAACAGAAACTTGAAGCTGTAAAAGTAGCAGTCCAAACAAATCCGAAAGAAATTAAACCAGGTGAAAAAACAGAAGTACAAGCACTTGTTACACAAGGGAAAGAAAAAGTAACGGATGCCGATGATGTAAAGTTTGAAATTTGGAAAGATGGCGACGAAAAGCACGAGATGTTAGATGGTAAGCATAAAGGAAAAGGTGTTTATGCAGTAGAGAAAACATTCGAAACGGATGGAGTATACCATATTATCGCTCACACAAATGCACGTGAAATGCACGTTATGCCGGAAGTGAAAGTTGCTGTAGGAAATGCGAAAGTAGAAGATGCGAAAAAAGAAAATAGTGATCACAGTGCAGGACATGGAGATCATAAAAGTGACACAATGATCCATCTTATGGCTGGAGACATAAAGGCAAATGCTGAATCTACAATGAAAGTTCATTTAAAGCAAAAAGAAGAAGCATTAGCTGGTGCTGAAGTACAACTAGAGATTTGGAAAGATGGTGTTGAAAAACACGAATTTATTCCAGCGAAAGAAGGGAATAAAGGAGAGTATGAAACGAAACATACTTTCAAAGAGAACGGTGCTTACAAAGTGAAAGTGCATGTAAGAAAAGGCGAATTGCATGAACATAAAGAAGAAACAATAGAAGTAAAATAAAAAGTAGCTCTTTAGAGCTACTTTTTATTTTTAATATGAAGAAATAAATCATAAAAAAATTAGCACTTCGTTGCAGAATGAATTACAATAGAAGTGTGAAGAAAATGAGAAATTCTACGAAAATGTATTAAAAAGAAAGCGTAAACATGTTATGATATCAGTATCAGATGTCTGACATCTGACTTAGAAAAAACTAGAAATGTTTTTGAGTCGTTTCAAGTAAAACGAAATAGGTTAGAGAATGGTTTAAAGAAGTACTGTTTGACAATGAGAATTCTTATGGATAACAGTTTCACTTTATAGCGTTTTGAACATACTACAAGAAGTAGAACTGAACTTATAGGAGGTCGCAGTTATGAATAAATATAAACGTATATTCCTAGTCGTAATGGACTCTGTGGGAATCGGTGAAGCACCAGATGCTGAGCAATTTGGTGATTTGGGATCTGACACAATTGGTCACATTGCTGAACATATGAATGGTTTACAAATGCCTAACATGGTGAAATTGGGTCTTGGTAACATTCGTGAAATGAAAGGTATCTCTAAAGTAGAGAAACCACTTGGATATTACACAAAAATGCAAGAGAAATCTACTGGTAAAGATACAATGACAGGTCACTGGGAAATCATGGGCCTTTACATTGATACACCATTCCAAGTGTTCCCGGAAGGATTCCCGAAAGAATTACTTGATGAATTAGAAGAAAAAACAGGCCGTAAAATTATCGGTAATAAGCCAGCTTCTGGAACTGAAATTCTTGATGAACTTGGCCAAGAGCAAATGGAAACCGGCTCTTTAATCGTTTATACTTCTGCTGATAGCGTATTGCAAATTGCAGCACACGAAGAAGTAGTGCCACTTGATGAGTTATATAAAATCTGTAAAATTGCACGTGAATTAACATTAGATGAGAAATACATGGTAGGTCGTGTTATTGCTCGTCCATTCGTTGGTGAACCTGGAAACTTTACACGTACACCAAACCGTCATGATTATGCATTAAAACCATTCGGCCGTACAGTAATGAATGAATTAAAAGATAGTGACTACGATGTAATTGCTATCGGTAAAATCTCTGACATCTATGATGGTGAAGGGGTAACGGAATCACTTCGTACGAAGTCTAACATGGATGGAATGGATAAGCTTGTAGATACATTAAATATGGACTTTACAGGTCTTAGCTTCTTAAACTTAGTTGACTTTGATGCATTATTCGGCCACCGCCGTGATCCACAAGGATACGGAGAGGCTCTGCAAGAATATGATGCACGTCTTCCAGAAGTATTCGCAAAACTACAAGAAGATGATCTATTATTAATTACAGCAGACCACGGTAATGATCCAATTCACCCTGGTACTGACCATACACGTGAATATGTACCATTATTAGCATATAGCCCAAGTATGAAAGAAGGCGGACAAGAGTTACCACTTCGTCAAACATTTGCTGATATTGGTGCAACAGTAGCAGAAAACTTCGGTGTGAAAATGCCAGAATACGGAACAAGCTTCTTAAACGAGCTAAAGAAATAGGGGGATAAACAAATGAATCGTGAACTTATTACAAAATCAGCTTCATACTTAAAAGAGAAATTTCAAGAGACACCACAAGTAGGACTAATCCTTGGATCAGGACTTGGTGTATTAGCAGACGAAATTGAGAACGCAGTAACAGTACCTTACAGTGAAATCCCTGAGTTCCCAGTATCAACTGTAGAAGGCCATGCAGGTCAACTAGTATTTGGCACACTTCAAGGTGTAACAGTAGTAGCAATGCAAGGACGTTTCCACTTCTATGAAGGATACGACATGCAAAAAGTAACATTCCCAGTTCGTGTTATGAAAGAACTAGGTGTAGAAACGGTTGTTGTAACAAACGCAGCTGGTGGTGTAAATACATCATTCGAGCCAGGCGATCTTATGTTAATTTCAGACCACATTAACTTCATGGGTACGAATCCATTAATCGGACCAAATGATTCTGAAATGGGCGTACGTTTCCCTGATATGTCTACATCATATACAGTAGAACTTCGTGAAATGGCGAAACAAGTTGCAGCAGACTTAAATATTAAAGTACAAGAAGGTGTATACGTTGGAATGACAGGTCCTGTATATGAAACACCTGCTGAAATTCGTATGCTTCGTACACTTGGCGGAGATGCAGTTGGTATGTCAACAGTACCTGAAGTAATTGTAGCACGTCATGCTGGAATGAAAGTATTAGGTATTTCTTGTATTTCAAATATGGCAGCTGGTATTTTAGATCAGCCACTTCATCACGATGAAGTAATTGAAACGACAGAACGTGTTAAAGCTAACTTCTTAGCATTAGTAAAAGCAATCGTAAAACAAATGAAGGGGTGACTTCACAATGAGAATGGTGGACCTAATTGCAAAAAAACGTGACGGACATGCATTAACGACAGAAGAAATTAACTTTATTGTTGAAGGATATACAAATGGTGATATTCCTGATTATCAAGTAAGTTCACTTGCAATGGCAATTTTCTTCCAAGATATGAACGACCAAGAGCGTGCTGATTTAACGATGGCAATGGTAAATAGCGGCGATACAATTGACTTATCAGCTATTGAAGGTGTAAAAGTAGATAAGCATTCGACAGGTGGTGTTGGTGATACAACAACACTTGTATTAGGTCCATTAGTAGCTGCTTTAGACGTACCAGTAGCGAAAATGTCTGGACGCGGTTTAGGACATACTGGTGGTACAATTGATAAATTAGAAGCAGTTCCAGGATTCCATGTGGAAATTGAAAACGATGAATTCATGCGACTTGTAAATGAAAACAAAATCGCTGTTATCGGCCAAAGTGGTAACTTAACACCTGCTGATAAAAAGTTATATGCACTTCGTGATGTAACAGCAACAGTAAACTCAATTCCGCTTATTGCAAGTTCGATTATGAGTAAAAAAATTGCTGCTGGTGCAGATGCAATTGTTCTTGATGTAAAAACTGGAGCAGGTGCATTTATGAAAACGGATGAAGATGCAAAACGTTTAGCAGAAGCAATGGTACGCATCGGTAATAACGTTGGTCGTAATACGATGGCAGTTATTTCTGATATGAGTCAACCACTCGGTGAAGCTATCGGTAACGCACTAGAAGTACAAGAAGCAATTGATACATTACAAGGTAAAGGGCCAAAAGATTTAGAAGAGCTATGTTTAACACTTGGAAGCCAAATGGTGTACCTTGCTGGACAAGCTTCATCTTTAGAAGATGCACGTGAAAAGCTAATTGAAGTAATGAACAACGGAAAAGCGCTAGAATCATTTAAAACGTTCTTATCAGCGCAAGGCGGCGACGCATCTGTTGTTGATGACCCTTCTAAATTGCCACAAGCACAATTTAAAATTGAAGTGGAAGCGAAAGAAGACGGATATGTATCAGAAATCGTTGCAGACGAAATCGGAACAGCAGCAATGCTTTTAGGAGCAGGACGTGCAACGAAAGAGTCAGAAATTGATTTAGCAGTTGGTCTAATGCTGCGCAAAAAAGTAGGCGATAGCGTGAAGCAAGGTGAATCCCTTGTTACAATTTACGCGAACCGCGAAAATGTTGAAGATGTAAAAGCGAAAATTTATGAGAACATGAAGATCTCTAAAGAACACGTAGATGCACCAACTTTAGTACACGGTATCGTAACGAAGTAATAAAAAAAAGCTGAGGAGATTTCTCCTTGGCTTTTTTTACTATTTTTTGTTTATAATAATAATGGGTGAAATTATGATTAGAATTTGTGCAGTAACAAAAACAGATGAAGTATTATATGATGTTTCTCTAGAAGAAACAAAGAAAGACCATATTGTATGGTATTGGCTAGATTTATATAAGCCAACGAAAGAAGAGTATACATATATTCTGCAAGACCATTTTAAGTTCCATCCCCTTGCAATTGAAGACTGTCTAGAATATGTACAAAGGCCAAAAGTTGATTTTTATGATGGATATAACTTTTTAGTTCTTCACGCGTTTGGAGAAGATGGGCTAGAACCACATGAAATTGATTTGTTTGTTAGTGATCGCTATATTGTTTCTTTCCATTTTTCTCATAATAATGCAATTGAAAGAGTATGGAAAACACTTGGTGAGAAGAGGCGGATTAAGAAAGGACCTTTACATGTAGCACATACAATCACTGATCAAATTGTAGATGATTATTTCGCACCTGTATATTACATTGAAGATCATTTAAATGCGATTGATGATAATTTAACAGGTGAGACAGCAGGAGCCGTGCTAGAAGAAGTATTTGATATTAGGGCAGATTTATCTAAGTTAAGACGTACAATTATTCCAATGCGTGATTTATTGTATCGTATTTTGAATTCCACTCGTTTTTACGGTATAAGTGATCATGAGATTTATTTTAAAGATATACATGATCATTTACTTAAACTTACGGAAATGATTGAGGCAAGTCGAGAGTTAACGGCGGATATTCGGGATAGTTATTTTTCATTAAACTCACATCATATGAATAACATTATGAAAACATTAACTGTATTCTCGACTATTTTCATGCCATTAACATTTATTGCGGGAGTATATGGAATGAACTTTACGCATATGCCAGAGCTTGGTGGACAATATAGTTATTTTATTTGTCTTCTTCTAATGGCATTAATTGGCGGCGGAATGATGGCATGGTTTTATAAAAAAGGATGGTTTAAGTAAAAAACACCGAGGATTTCCTCGGTGTTTTTTCTTAACCAATAGCATGTAATACAAACATAGCTAAGAATAAGCATGTAATGATATACATAGATGGTGCGACTTCTTTACGCTTTCCAAGAGCAACTTTTAAGATAGGGTAAGCAATAAATCCGAACGCAATGCCATCAGCGATACTATATGTGAGCGGGATCATAACGATAATTAAGAATGCTGGAAATCCTTCTGAAAAGTCGTTCAGAGGAATTTGTTGAATGCTTGTAATCATCAGACCGCCAATAATAATTAAGATTGGTGCAATGGCACTATCAGGAATTAATTTGACAAATGGAAGAGCAAACAGTGATGCAAAGAATAGCAACCCAGTAACGATAGACGTCAGACCTGTCTTACCACCTGCAGTAATACCTGCGGCACTTTCTACTGTTGAAACGGTAGGGCTTGTGCCAAATAGACCACATGTCATTGCTGAAATTGCATTGGCTTGGTAAGCACGTGGGAATTTACGATCATCTTCTAATAAACCGTGCAGAAGTCCCATGTTCTCAAAAATAAGCACCATGCTTAAAGAGAATGTTGCAATCCAAAATGGTAAGGAAGAAAGTTTCCCAAATGACATAGCTCCAAACACATCACCGTAATTAGCGAATGAGAATGAACTATTTCCCATTTGACTCGTATCCACAAGACCAAATAACCATGAGATACCAGTTCCTATTGCAATCGTCCATAAAAAGTTTCCACGTACGTTACGAATAAATAATACAAGTGCAATGATAAGAGTAAGTAATGTCGCAAGAACGACAGGATTACTTAATTTCCCCATTGCCACAGCAGTATTTGGGTTCGAAACGACTAAACCACCTTTTTGCAATCCGATAAACGCTAAAAATAATCCAATGCCGACAGTAATCGCTTCCTTTAATGACTTTGGAATTGATACTGATAGCACGCGAGCGATTGGTGTAAAAGCGGCAATTGCAAAAATAATACCAGAGATAAAGACAGCAGCTAATGCTTCTTGCCAAGTTAGTCCAAGCGTATGCACAGCTGTGTACGTGAAGAATGCATTTACACCCATACCAGGGACAAGAATAGCAGGTGCATTTGCCCAAAATGCCATGAGTAGACATCCGACAAATGAACTAAAAACAGTTGCTAAAATTCCAGCTTCAAGAGGAATGCCAGCATCTGATAAGATGGACGCATTTACAATCATAATATATACGATTGTGAAAAATGACGTAACTCCAGCTAAAACTTCTTGTTTTGGTGATGTTTCGTGTAAACCTAATTTAAATGTTCTTTCAAGTATTCCTTTCATGTTAAACCTTCTTTTTCATATCCCTCTCCCACCCGTGATATCTCTTTTGTAAGAGCTCACCGTCCTTTATTATATCAGAACATCATGTTTTTACAACAAGTAAAATGATAACGTTTACTTGTAAAGAGAATTCGTTATAAATACGTAAAAATAGCCCGTATGGATGAAATGATTTCTAATTCACCAGATTGAATGGGCGGGGCTGCTTGTGCATGTAAAGTAGCATAAGACGTAACCTCCCGTGGTAATTGGGCAGATTCTTCAACGAATGAGAGGGGAACAGGATTAATATTTAGATTATATGTACTCGCAATAGCACGAGCTTTTTCTACTGCCTGGTGCAGAGCTTGAATGAGAGCCTTCTCATAATATTTATTTGGATGAGATACTCGGAAACGTAAACCTTTTGCTACATTTGCGCCATTTGATACGGCTATATCATATACTTCCCCAGCTTTTTGTACATTTAAAACGGTAATTTCATACAAATGCTCCACACGGTATCCTTGGAGCAATGCTTTATCATTTACATATTCGTATTGAGGAGTGATCGTATAAGAAATCGTTTCTATATCTTTATCGGCAATACCAAGCTGTTTAAGTGCATCCAGTAATTGTTTTGATTGTACTGCATTTTCTTCCTGCGCTTGTTTTACATTTTTACTATCAGTTCGAATGCCAAGCGTTAATATAACAACGTTTGGTTTTGCTTTGACAACGCCTTCGCCTTGTACAGTAATAGTAGCTTCTTTACCAGTATTAGCTGTGCGTACGTTGTGTAAATAAGGATTTATTCCACCCTGCATTTTCCATCACCATCCTTTTTATATGTATATGTGTGAACAAAAAAGAAATTTATATGAAAAAAGTTACATAAATGAGAATGTTGAGGAAAGAAATCATATACAATATAGGTATTTATAGATTATAATATGTGTAAATATGATAAAAAAGGGACGAGGCTATTGAACGAAAAAAGAGAAACGCTGATTTTAGATTTATCTGCATCATTTCGAAAAATGATACGTTTATTACAAAATGATATTAATACACGTTTTGCAGAACATATGCCATATAATGAATTTTCTGTATTACGTGCGTTATTTTTAAACAGTCCACAGATGGCTTCGCAAATTGCGAGTGAAGTAAACGTAACCTCCAGTCATATTACAGCTGTTACAGATCGACTTGTACGAAAAGGATTAGTAGAAAGAAAACGTTCTAATTCAGATCGTCGTATCGTGTACTTAGAAATTACAGAGCACGGAAGAGAAGTAACTGAAAAACTTGAAGCTGTGCGTAAAGAATATTATAAAGAGAGATTTAAAGGTTGGAGCGACCAAGAAATAGAAATGGTCTTAGAACTATTTGGCCGCGTATTATAATAAATGAGGATAGGAAGCGAAAGCATTCCTATCCTTTTTCTTTTGAATAAAAATATTTTGAAACTCCGATACTTTAATTAAAAGATCGGAGGAAAGATTATGAAATATATTGCTGCACTTACCATTTTATTTGGTAGTTTTTTTCTATTTTAAAACATTCACGTACGCAGATACGCCTATCCAAGTGGTGCGAAAAGAAGTGAAGTACATTGAAACTGATAATACAGTTTTATATTCGAAATTATGGGTTCGTTCTATGCAAAACGCAGTATTATTTCACCATAGCGATAATATTCGTAATCGGGACACATTACGTAATGTAACAAGTTCATCGTTTGTTAAAGCGAAGCAACTATCTTTTCAGAAAGCAGCACTTTATATACCGAGACTATCGCAATACGTATCAAAAATAGGGAAAGAAAACATTCAAGTGTACTACATTGCGATTCACTATAATGTGAAAAAAGAAAATGCATATCAATTAGATGGTATGAACTATTTTCTACAAGTATTTGTAAAAGAGCGTGGGGAATGGAAAATTGCCGAAAGTGTAGTTGCACCGACAGAGCAAATTGTGCAAAATGGTGATGGATTTGGGATGAAAGAAGAGATGGTGTATGGGGATAGGAGAGAGAATGTGAAATAACCTCCTCTTTAAGAGGAGGTTATTTCGTATGAAGTAAAAACTTTTTATTGACCAAATAGTTAAGTATTACATAGCTAAATAATCCTATTATTATGAATCCGGTGTAATAATTTAATAGAGGATCATTTTTTCCACCTGTTATCCGACCTCCTAATAAGGCAAAACATATTGTGGCACATGGTATAAATAAAACATGTAGTTTAGTGAATAATAATATTTTACCGCTATTTTCATTTGGAGTTCGATCATATAAAAATACTCCTAATGGTAAAAGAATGAGAATATAAAGAATCGGTGTGGAAATCTTCCAGATGGGCATGAATTGATGGTGCTCCTTAACGGATTCTTTTGAATTATTATTGCCATCTTCTTTTACTTTGGGATTAAATGTATAAGATATATAAGTATTATTAGTAGGTGCGAAAACTTCAATATTTTCTATATATGATGCATAATTCGTTTTTTTAAGGAAAAATTCAGTTGTAGATACATTTGTGTGAATCCAAGAAAAGTGAAACAGTAACATGCCTATTCCAGATGGTAATATAATGAAAATTAAGCTTAATATACTATGCGAAATGACATTGCCAGCAATTGTTCCGATAAAAATAGCTATTGTAAAAATTGCCATCCATGTAATGGTAACATAACATAATAATGTACCCATTGGCCCAAAAGATTGGTGTTGGCTAAAAAGATTAATTTTTAGGATGAAATACAATACGATGGCATTAATACCTATTATGAATATAATTGCGGTTGTCCCGAACAGCCACTTAGAAAGAAAAAGCTCTTTTCTTGTGAATGGCATTGCAAATAACAGATAGTCTGTTTGATTATGTCTTTCCCAACTGATTAATGAACAGGCAAGTAATATGAAAATTGGAATGAAGGGGATAATAAGAGTATCCCCATTTAAACTATAAAAGAAATAGCCATCTTCGTTTGGTTTAACCTGTAAATCCCTAAAATAGTTAATAGGTAAAAACCAAAAACTACTACAAGCAAAGAGTAAAAGAATGTACTTACTTTGTTTGTAATGATGGAGCCATAAAGCTTTATGAAACATGTAATCCCTCCAGTACAAAATTGTGATAATGATGAGTTTATTTAGCGTTCCAAGAGAACTTCCATTTCAATAGTTTGGATAGAAGAAAATAGCTCATTGTGCTTGCGCCAAAAAATCCAATGTAAAAATTAAGTAATGATTTATCTCCCCTTAAGACTAAACCAGCAACGATTCCTATAAAGAAAACAGCAAGGCCTATAACTATTTTTTGTAAATTCGGATAAAGTAAGAAGCTACCGTTTCGCTCATTGACTGAACGAACATATAAATATATACCCAAGGGTAATAAAATAATGGTATGTATAATAGGCGCAATCAATAATTTTGCTGAAGGGATTTTTGTAAAGTTTGGTTCGTTATGACGCACTTCATCAGAATCGGTATAGGCACTTTGTGGATTATAATCAAATCTAATACGAAAATCTTCTACTGGACCAGAAATACGGATGTTTTCCAAAAAACGGTGCATAATTCCATTGTTTTCATGAAAATCTATATTCGAGTGAACAGCAATGACTCCTGAAATAAGTGCTGGAATTAACATTGGGAACATGAATAGAGCTGCAGTGAGAAATCCTTGCGATATAACATTCCCAGCGATTGTTCCTATACATAAGGCAAGTGTATAAATAGCGATTAATACAATTAACATGTATATAAAATAACTATGGAATGGGGAGAATACTTGATATTTATTATGAAAAGTCAACTTTTTCATAATAGCAAATAGTCCCCAGTTTAAAATGACAACAGCGGCGATATTACAGATTCCAAACAACCACTTTGTTATATAGAGGTGTGAACGTTTAAAGGGCATAGACCATAACAAGTCGCTAGCGTTATTTTGTCTTTCCCATCCAATTAACGTACAAGCTAGCAAGATAAGCACAATACCTAACAGTGTGACGGGATTTATGAGTGTTAAATCAAAATTGTAATGATATACATAGTTCCACTTTTTATTGTCATTTAGAAATTGTTGCTGTTGAATAGAAGTCATATAGTAGTAATATGACAAAGTATAGAAGCTGACGAGCCAAAATAACCATACAACATATTTACTTTGTTGATATGTTCTTAGCCATAGTGCTTTTTGAAACATAGGATCTCTCCTTTAAAAAACTTTATAATTTGTTAGGCGTGATAATATAACATAAGTAATGATTCCAGTGAGAAACAAACAAATATAGTAGTTAAGTAAGAAATTAAATTGATTTAGTTTATAGCCACCTAGTAATGCAAAGTAAATGGTTGTCCCCCATATCCATATTCGTAAATGTTTTTGGAAAATAAATATCTTTTGAGTGTTTTCATTTGGTGATCGTGTATATAAATATGTTCCAAGTAGTAAGTAAACTATTGTATAAAAAATAGAGACTAACATCGATTTAGCTGAATAATAGTGATAAGATGCTGGATCTCTTAAAATAGTTGAGTTCTTTTCTTTTTTACGTGATTCAGGATCATAATGGTAATAAATCGTGAAATTATATATTGGTGCAACTATATTTGTTTTTTGATTAATTTCGTAAAGTTGTTCATCTAACTTATAATTTTTAGTATCGGTAGCTTCTAAGTGATTTATCGTAAAAGTGTACACTAGTGGAATAAATGTAAGCCCCATTAGTAACCAAGGAATACAAAAAACAACCTGCGAAACAACGCTTCCAGTAAAAGTACCGATGCATAGTGCAGCTGTATATACTGCTGCATAAGAAACAATCGCATAAAGAAAGTATCGATGAAATGGACTAAATGATTGATAATCAAAATGAATAGTTGTTCTATAAATAACATACATAAGAATCCAATTTATAAGTAACGAGCTCACAATACAAAAGGAACCGAAAGCCCATTTAGATAAGAAGACATCTTTTCTTTTAAAAGGCATCGTCATAAGTAGTGTATTAGATTGGTTGCTACGTTCCCATCCTATCAATAAGCAGGCTAAAGCAATGATAAGAACAGTTAACCAAAAACTATTACCTTCGCCTGGCGAAAAGGCATAAAAATAATAATACTGTTTACCTTTTTCTTGTAATTCGTAATACTCAGCAAGTTGTCTCTGAGCACTTTTATAGTAGCTAAAAGATAACAAGTAAAGCGAACTAAAGAAAAACAGTAACGCAGCATATTTCCCGCGCTTCCAATTCCACATCCACAACGCTTTATGAAACATACCCATCCTCCTCCAGTGTCGTAACGAAGACATCTTCAAGTGACATTGTTAGTTCTTCAATGAGTATAGGTTGCTCTTTATAAAACTTCTCCAGTGTTGTAGCTACATTTCCCTCAATTAAGATTGTATATACTTTTCCCGTTTGGTTTAATATTTTAATATTGCTTAAGTTTTCTAGTTTTTGAGGTAATGAGCGTTCATAGGCTACTTGGATTTTAGCAAATTGTGATTTTGCATCGTCTAGTGATGTAATAGAAGATACAGTATGTCCTTTTAAAATAATGATTGTATCTGCAATTTGTTCAACTTCATCTAAATGATGGGTAGATATGAAAATGGTAATCTCTTTTTCTGCAACTTCTCCAACGAGAAACTGTAAAATCTGTCTTTTAACGATAGGATCAAGTCCGTTTGTTGGTTCATCTAAAATAATATATTCTGCCTGTGCAGCAACAGCTAAAATGATGGCAAGCAGTGCTTTCATTCCTTTTGAATAACTACGAATTCGTTTGTTTGGTAAATTGAAACGTTCTAGTAGTTCGTAGAAATATGGTTCATCAAATGCTGTATAAACTGCTTTATAAAACTTCACGATTTCTTTTACTGTATAACCGTTCAGTATGTTAGTAGAATCCGGAACATATACGATTTTTTGTTTCGTTTCAGGATTTTTATGAATGTCGATATCCTCATATGTAACAGTTCCCTCATCTGGGTCTAAAATACCGACTATCGTTCGTAATAAAGTTGTTTTCCCCGCACCATTTCTTCCAAGTAATCCGACGATACTACCTTTTTGTAATGTGAAAGAAACATCGTCTAAAATTGTTTGATTATCAATTGTTTTCTTCAAGCTTGTCACTTTCAACATCCGTATTTCCTCCAATCTCTTTATAGTATGAATCTATCCAATCATGAATTTTATCTTTCGTAATACCAAGATAAGAGGCTTCTAATAGTAATTGATGAAATTGCTTTTCAACCATAGCGATTTTCCTTTCGTCTAATGTTGGGGTAATCGATTGGGATACAAATGTTCCTTTTCCTCGTAACGTTTCAATAATTCCTTGTCGCTCTAACTCTTGATACGCTTTACTCACTGTATTTGGATTTATAACGAGTAAAGAAGCGAGCTCGCGTACAGAAGGAAGTTTATCACTTGGAGCCAACATGTTTTTCAATACGAGTTCTTTTATATTTTGAACAATTTGTTCCCATATCGGAGTGTTGCTTCTTGGGTCAAGTTGAATATGCAAGAGCAATGTCTCCTTCCTCATATGTATTAAGTGTACTACTGTGTGTAATACACTTAATACAATATAGGGGACGAATGTATTTGTCAAATGAAAATAATAGAAAAAATTGGTATTAAAAAAAGAGAAATTGGAAAAAATAGGTCTGATATAGAATGGAGGGTTAGTCATGAAGCGAGTTTTTGGAATACTTGTTTGTTTCATGTTATTGCTTTCTGGAACTTCAGTGAGTTTTGCGCAATCTGAGAAAACGAAGCAGGAGAAAACAGAAGAAACAACGCCGAAGTTAGCGGAACAAGCGTCGTCAGCAATCGTAATTGAGCAAGATACAGGTAAAGTTTTATTTGATAAAAACCCAAATGAAAAATTACCACCTGCTAGTATGACAAAGATTATGACAATGCTTTTAATTATGGAACAAGTTGAAAAAGGAAAACTAAAACTGACCGATAAAGTTAGAGCGAGCGAACATGCAGCTTCAATGGGTGGATCGCAAATCTTTTTAGAACCTGGGGAAGAGATGACTGTAAATGAGATGTTAAAGGGTATTGCAATTGCATCTGGAAATGACGCATCTGTTGCAGTAGCTGAGCATATCGCAGGTTCAGAAGAAGGATTTGTAAATATGATGAACAAAAAGGCGAAAGATCTAGGGTTGAAAAATACACATTTTCAAAACCCAACAGGTCTTCCGGCCAAAGACCATTATTCGACAGCAAATGATATGGCTATAATGGCGAGAGAATTGATGAAGTATCCACTTATTCGTAAATACACAGGTAAGTACGAAGATTATTTACGTGAAGATACGGATAAAAAGTTTTGGCTCGTTAATACGAATAAGCTAGTACGTTTTTATCCTGGCGTAGATGGAGTAAAAACAGGTTTTACGACAGAAGCGAAATATTGTTTAACAGCATCGGCTCAAAAAAATGGCATGCGTGTCATTTCAGTTGTCATGGGAGCACCAACATCAAAAGAACGGAACAACGAAGTGACGAAGCTTCTTGACTATGCATTTGGACAATATATGACAAAGAAATTGTATACGCGCGGCGAAAAAATTAAGACAGTTCAAGTAGGAAAAGGGAAAAAAGAAAAAATAGATTTAGTTGCGTCAGATAATGTTTCTCTTCTTATGAAGAAGGGCGAGAGTATGGACAAGGTAAAACAAGAAGTAATTGCTGAAAAGAAAGTAAAAGCACCGATTAAAAAAGGTGACGCGCTTGGCACACTTGTTATTAAAAAAGATAAAGATGTTTTATTAAAACAAACAATTGTAGCAAAAGAAGATGTTGCTGCAGCGAGCTGGTGGGAGTTATTTAAAAGAAGTTTTGGGATGTTTTCAACATCAAAATAGCGGCAAATAGTTTGCCGCTTTTCTATTCGTATGCCAGTGAATAATGCTGAAAGGTTTCACTTTATGACGAAATAGTTCTTCTTTTGTCAGCAGGAAGGATTCTTATTTTATATCACGAAAATCTTTATGTATGTGAATAAGTAAAGTTTGAGCATAAGGAGGAAATCGTGTGAGTCTTTCCATGCAATTAGAAGTAAAACGTGACGTCCTATGTGTGAGACTAGAGGGTGAATTAGATCATCATACGGCTGAAGAGTTGCGAACGAAAGTAACAGATATGATTGAGACACATGGTGTTCATCATATTGTTTTGAGCCTAGAGAACTTATCGTTTATGGATAGTTCTGGTCTAGGTGTTATATTAGGCCGATATAAACACGTAAAGGGATTAGGTGGAGAAATGGTTGTTTGTGCAATTTCACCGCCTGTTAAGCGTTTATTTGAAATGTCGGGCTTATTCAAAATCGTTCGCTTAGAAGAAAGTGAAGCGCACGCGCTCGCGACGTTGGGGGTGGCATAGATGAGAAATGAAATGAACCTTCAATTTTCAGCATTAAGTCAAAATGAATCATTCGCTCGCGTTACAGTGGCGGCTTTCATTGCACAACTAGATCCAACGATGGAAGAATTAACGGAGATCAAAACAGTTGTGTCAGAAGCGGTTACAAATGCAATTATTCATGGATACGAAGGAAATGCAGAAGGTATTGTTTATATTTCTGTAATTTTGGAAGAAGCAATGGTGAAACTCACGATTCGAGATGAAGGGATTGGAATCTTTAACTTAGATGAAGCGAGACAACCCCTTTTTACAACTAAACCTGAATTAGAGCGTTCCGGAATGGGATTTACTATCATGGAAAATTTTATGGATGAAGTAGAAGTTATTTCAAACGAATCTTTCGGGACAACAATCCATTTGACAAAATACTTATCAAATAGTAACGCTCTATGCAATTAAGGAGAATAGCCTATGGACATAGAGGTCAAAAATGAGAAGAAGAAACCTCAGTTAAAGGACCACGAGCTAAAAGCGTTAATTCAAAAAAGTCAAGATGGAGATCAACAGGCGAGAGATACAATCGTTCAAAGTAATATGCGTCTCGTTTGGTCGGTTGTACAGCGGTTTCTTAATCGAGGATACGAACCAGACGATCTATTTCAAATTGGATGTATTGGGCTCTTGAAATCGGTAGATAAATTTGATTTATCTTTCGACGTGAAATTTTCAACATATGCAGTTCCAATGATTATTGGAGAAATACAACGTTTTTTACGTGATGATGGATCAGTGAAAGTTAGTAGGTCTTTAAAAGAAACAGGGAACAAAATTCGAAAGATGAGAGATGAGCTTTCGAAAGAGTTCGGAAGGGCTCCAACGATTAATGAGGTGGCAGAGGCGCTAGAACTAACGCCAGAGGAAGTTGTTCTAGCACAAGAAGCGAGCCGGGCGCCTTCATCTATACATGAAACTGTATATGAAAACGACGGTGATCCAATCACTATTTTAGATCAAATTGCAGATCAATCTGAAACGAAATGGTTCGATAAAATTGCTTTAAAAGAAGCGATTAGAGAACTAGATGAACGAGAGCGCTTAATTGTATACTTGCGTTACTATAAAGATCAAACACAGTCAGAAGTAGCAGAGCGCATAGGTATTTCGCAAGTACAAGTTTCAAGACTTGAAAAGAAAATATTAAAACAGATGAAAGATCGAATAGACGAATAATTGTCTATTCGATTTTTTTATGAAGTTAATAGGAGAGAGATGTTAATTTTCGAAAAAATTAACAGAATTTATTGATAATTTAGTTAATTTAAAATATAATCCAAGTATGAACTTGTCATAAAGGGGGGAAGGAAACATGGAAACGAGGCAACAATGGGGAACGAGAGCTGGATTTATTTTCGCAGCGGTCGGATCTGCCGTTGGATTAGGAAACATATGGCGTTTTCCTTATACAGCGTATGAAAATGGCGGCGGGGCATTCTTTTTACCGTACTTATTTGCATTATTAACGACGGGTATTTCATTGTTAGCATTTGAGTTTGCTCTTGGTCATCGTCATCGTGGCTCAGCACCACTTACATTTTTCCGTATTAGCCCGCGTGCCGAATTTATTGGATGGTGGCAAATGTGCGTAACATTTATTGTTTCAACATATTATGCAGTGATTATTGCTTGGTCTATATCGTATACATACTTTGCAATTACTGGAGCATGGGGAAAAGACACGCAATCATTTTTATTTAAAGAGTACTTACATGTTGCAGATAAGCCAGGACAATTTGGAGGACTTGTACCGGAAGTATTAATTCCGTTAGCTCTCGTTTGGATTATTGTGCTTGGCGTTGCATTTAAAGGAGTTAAAAAAGGAATCGAAGTTGTTAACCGTATATTTATTCCTTTATTAGTTGTTATGTTCCTTATTATCGTCGTTCGTGCAGTGACGATGGAAGGTGCTATGCAAGGACTAGATGCATTCTTTAAACCAGATTGGAGTCGTATTTTTGATGGGAAAGTATGGCTTGCTGCTTATGGTCAAATATTCTTTAGTTTATCTTTAGCATTTGGAATTATGATTACGTATTCTAGTTATTTACCGAAAAACTCTGATACAACAAATAATGCCTTTATTACTGGATTCGCAAACTCAGGATTTGAATTATTAGCAGGTATTGGAGTCTTTGCAGCTCTTGGATTTATGGCAAATAATATGGGAGTACCGGTTGATAAAGTAGCAAGTGCTGGCATTGGACTTGCGTTCGTAGTATTTCCGCAAATTATTAATGAGTTGCCGATGTCACCGTTGTTTGGTGTATTATTTTTCTTATCGTTAACGGTTGCTGGAATCACATCACTTATTTCACTTGCGGAAGTATGCTTTGCCGCTGTATCTGAAAAATTCAGTTTAAGTCGTGAAAAAACCATTGGAATTATGGGAACCCTTCTCGTGTTAGTTTCTCTTGTTTTTGCAACACGTGGTGGACTTATGTTCTTAGATGTTGTCGACTATTTCGCTAATAATTTCGGATTAATTACAATTGCACTTGCGGAAGTAGTTACGATAGGGCTCATTTTACGTCGTTTACCAGTTTATCAAAATCATGCAAACTTTGTATCTGATATTAAATTAGGAACGTTTTGGAGAGTGAGTTTACTCGTTATTACTCCGCTTATGTTAGGGTATATGCTAATTGATGGTACAATCCAAAATATTAAAAAGAACTATGGAGATTATCCGACTGAGTTTGTTGTAACGTATGGTTGGTCGATAGCAGCAGCATTCCTCATAGTTGCAATAATCATTGGTCTGAAAAAATGGGATGCACAAATTCATTCGGACTCTGCCAAACTTGAAAAAGAATGGAAAGATCGAGGTGTTTCATAATGAGTGGATCAGCGATTATGATGATGGTTATTGGAATCGTAGTCATTTGGGGAGGGCTTGCATTAAGTATTGCAAACTTATTTAAGAAAAAGGCATAAGTAAAAAACATCTGCACCAAAATGGTGCAGATGTTTTTTTATGAAAAAATTGTATTAGAAAAAAATTCAATAACCATACTACAACTACGAGGAAGAGTGAAGGGGTGAATGAAAGTTGGAACAAACGATTTATATTAAAATGCGCAATCGTTTAAAAGTTTCTCCTACTTATGAAGTAAAGCTGGGCGATGTTGCTCAACTTGCCGGAGATTCTTCTGTAGTTGAGTTGTTACAAAATGAGATAGTTTACAAAATAACAGCGCATGATAAGACGCATGTTGTAATTGATGTTATGAAAGTAATTGAGATTATTCAACAGAAAGCATCTCATGTACAAATTAATTTACTCGGTTCTGGACAAACTCTTGTTGAAATTATATACGAAAAAAAGAAGGCGCATCCAGTTTTTTTCGGGCTTGTATGGCTGTTACTTTTCATTGGAGCGGCCCTTGCGATCATTTATTTCCATGAAGATGTAAGTATGCAACAAGTACATCAACGGTTATATTACATGATTACTGGAGAATTTAATGCGCAACCACTTTTATTTCAAATTCCTTATTCTTTAGGTCTTGGCTTAGGGATGGTTTTATTCTTTAATCATGTATTTCAAAAGCGAATTAATGAAGAGCCAAGTCCGCTAGAAGTTGAGATGTTTCAATACCAACAGTCGCTTGATCAATATGTAATCGTTAATGAAAACAAGGATAATATGAAACAACTTGCCGATGATTGAGTCTGGATTTGTTATTTTAATTGGTTTAGCTGGAGGGATTGCGGTAGGTAGCGGGTATGTCGCATTTTTAGCTGTACTTGGTATAATCCCCCGTTTAGCTCAATTAACGAGAAGTGGAAAGCATATTCAATATTTTGAGTGGGCAGTCATTGCAGGTACTTTAACAGGGGCTTGGTGTAGTTTGAAAAACATTACATTTCAAACATCGCAATATTGGCTCGTTATATTAGGGATATTTTGTGGCACGTTCATTGGAATGCTTGCTGCGGCATTAACAGAGGTGTTAAATGTTCTACCTATTTTAGCGAAACGAGTAGGGGTAGAGGGGAAGATTGTTGTTTTACTCATTGCTATTGTACTTGGGAAAGTAATAGGATCGTTGTTTCACTGGATTTATTTCGTAAAGTAGGAGGCAGTATATAAATGACAAGTCAGAAATTGAAGGATGATTACATAAATAAAGTGAAGGAGTATCATCCAAAGCCAAACTATTTACTAAATTGTATCAAAGCATTTCTTGTAGGTGGACTCATTTGTACAGTTGGAGAAGTATTGATGAAATTTTATATACATTATTTTCACTTCAGTGAACAAGAGGCAGGAAACCCAACTGTTGCAACGCTTGTTTTATTATCCGCGATTTTAACAGGATGTGGTGTATATGATAAAATCGGTCAATTTGCTGGAGCAGGATCAGCGGTGCCGGTGACAGGATTTGCAAATTCTATGGCGAGCGCTGCCTTAGAGCATAAGAGTGAAGGGATTGTTCTAGGGATTGCTACAAATATGTTTAAACTGGCAGGAAGTGTAATTGTATTTGGGGTTGTTGGTGCATATATCATTGGGTTAATAAGGTATACCTTTAAAGTTTTTATGTCTTAAAGGAGGGGCTAGTATGAGGTTGACCGGAAAACAAACGTGGGTATTTCAAAATGATATATATGTGAATGCAACGGGTACTGCTGTCGGTCCGAAAGAAGCTGAGGGCCCTCTTGGAAAAGATTTTGATATTTCATACGATGACTTGCATTGTGGAGAGGAAAATTGGGAGCTCGCCGAACGAAGATTAATGTCAGACTCAATTCAACAAGCAGTGCAAAAAGGGAATATAAAAACATCGCAAATTGATTTCTTTTTAGCGGGAGATTTATTAAATCAAACAGTGACAGCAAATTATGTTGCGCGTAAGTGGGGCATTCCTTTTTTAGGAATGTTTAGCGCTTGTGCGACGTCTATGGAGACTTTAGCAGTTGGCTCAGCTTTTATAGACGGTGGATTTGCAAATCGTGTCTTAGCTACAGTAAGTAGTCATAATGCAACGGCTGAAAGACAATTTCGCTATCCAACAGAGTATGGTGGGCAAAAGCCAGGGACAGCAAATTCAACTGTGACTGGTGCAGGATCTATATTAATTAGCAATGAAAAAAGTGCGATTAAAATTACGGCGGCTACAATCGGAAAAGTGCAAGATTTAGGAATCACAAATCCTTTGGATATGGGGGCAGCGATGGCTCCAGCAGCAGCTCATACAATTCAACAGCATTTTGAAGATTTAAGAAGAAGTGCCGATGATTATGATTTAATTGTTACGGGTGATTTATCAGCTGTTGGGACGCCGATTGCAAAACAACTTTTACTTGAGGAAGGTTACGATCTTGGGCATATATACAATGATTGCGGATTGATGATTTATGAATCAAGTCAAGAAGAAGTGTTTGCAGGTGGTAGTGGTTGCGCTTGTTCAGCAGTTGTCACATATGGCCATTTATTACACGAGATGCAAAAAGGGAATTTACAACGAATTTTTGTCGTTGCCACTGGCGCATTATTAAGCCCGATGATGATGCAACAGAAAGAAACGATTCCAACAATTGCACATGGTGTCGTATTTGAAAGAGTTAAAGGAGAGTGAATTGTGGATTTTATATATGCATTTCTTGTAGGTGGAGCTATTTGTGTAATTGGGCAACTATTGTTAGATTTCGCAAAGTTAACACCAGCTCATTTAATGGCAACTTTTGTAGTCATCGGAGCAATTTTAGATGGATTTGGATTGTACGATAAACTAATAAAGTTTGCAGGTGCTGGAGCAACAGTCCCTATTACAAGTTTTGGACATTCACTATTGCACGGAGCAATGCATGCAGCAGAAAAACATGGATATTTAGGAATTGGTATTGGCATGTTTAGTTTAACGTCTGCGGGCATTTCCGCAGCGATATTGTTTTCGTTTTTTATAGCACTTATATGTAAACCGAAAGGATAAATCAAATGAGACGAAGGGTTGTTTTGGTCACAGATGGAGATGAATATGCAAAGCGGACAATTGAGCTTTTAACAAAGGAATTTGGGGGAAGGTGTATTTCAGCATCACAAAGTAATCCAACCAAATTGACAGGGAAAAAAGTTGTTGAGCTTATTATGCAAACGCCATATGACCCTGTATTTGTCATGTTTGATGACAGTGGATTTATTGGAGAAGGATCTGGTGAGAAGGCTTTAAAATATGTGGCTACCCATAAACAAATTGATGTGCTCGGAATTTTAGCAGTAGCGTCTAATACGCATCATTGGGAATGGGCACGTGTAGATGTAAGTGTAGATCGGAATGGGAATTTAACCGAATACGGTGTTGATAAATTTGGACTTCCAGATGGTGAAATTGGCAGGATTAGTGGAGATACAATATATTGCTTAGACGATTTAAATGTTCCTGTCATTGTTGGAGTTGGTGATATTGGTAAAATGTGCGGGAATGATGAATGGGAGAGAGGGTCACCTATTACTAGAAAAGCGATTCAATTAATTTTGGAAAGGAGTGGTTTTTATGACGAAGCCTAAAAAGGTGGATATCCCTATATCAACTTTCATAAGTGACAATGAAAATTATTTAAAGCAGACAGTTGGACTAGGCGTTACATACGATGTTGGCATTCGTAAATTTCAAATTTTGAATAAAGAAATTGGTGTGTTATTTGTAAACGGACTTTGTGATACAAATTATATTATCCCTATTTTAGAAGAAGCGGTGGATACAAATGAGATAAGGGATGTAGAAGAAGATACAGTGAAGCTTTTAGAGAATCGCTTAATCCATCAACAAGTAAGCAAAGTGAAAACGATGGATGAGGTAATGCTCCAAGTATTATCAGGACTCATTGTGATATTTGTGGAAGGTGAAACGGAAGCGTTCGCGATCGATGTTCGTAGTTATCCAGGGCGAACACCGACAGAACCAGATACCGAAAAGGTAGTACGCGGTGCGAGGGATGGGTTTGTTGAAAATATCGTTGTAAATACAGCATTAATTCGTAGAAGAATTCGAGATCCACGTCTTCGAAATGAAATTATTCGAGTAGGAGATAGATCACAAACGGATATTTGTATTACATACGTTCAAGATGTTGCAAATCCAGACTTAGTAAAGATTATAAAACAAGAATTAAATAACATCGATGTAGATGGAATTACGATGGCGGATAAAACAGTAGAAGAATTTGTTGTAAAGCAAAGCTATAACCCATTCCCACTTATTCGATATACAGAAAGGCCAGATGTAGCAGCAAATCATCTACTAGAAGGGCATGTGTTAGTGCTCGTTGACACATCACCAAGTGCTATGATTACACCGACAACATATTTTCATCATTTACAGCATGCGGAAGAATTTAGACAAAATCCAGCTGTCGGTACATTTTTACGCTGGGTGCGCTTTTTAGGTGTTATATTCTCGTTATTTTTATTACCATTTTGGCTAGTGTTTGTATTTGATCCAACTCTTTTGCCAGCAAATCTTGCTTTTATTGGACCGACTAAGATGACGCATTTACCAATTTTATTACAGGTGTTAATGGCAGAGGTCGGACTTGAGTTTTTAAGGATGGCAGCCATTCATACTCCAACGCCGTTATCGTCTGCAGCAGGGTTGATTTCCGCTATATTAATTGGTCAAATTGCAATTGATGTAGGTTTGTTTGTGCCAGAAGTAATTTTGTATGTAGCGGTTTCGATGATTGGTGCATATGCAACACCGAGTTATGAATTAGGATTAGGGAATAAGGTTGGGAAATTGTTTGTTATTATTTTAACAGGTCTCTTCCATGAGATGGGATTTGTAATTGGTATGACGATATTAATTTTATTTTTAACGTCTATAAAAAGTTTACAAACACCTTATTTATGGCCGTTTTTACCATTTGATTGGGGCGCGTTAACAAAAATTTTACTCCGTCCAACAATGTCTAGTTTAAAAGTACGACCAAGTATTGTAAGACCTCAAAATGTAAAAAGACAAAAATAAACGGGATTATACACCCGTTTATTTTTTTTAGCAAAAATTTATTGTTTTTTAACAAAAATCACACATTTTTTGTGTACACTTAGAGTAGATATTGTGTATGGAAGGGGAAGAGGACATGATTAAATTATTTGTAAGTGATTTAGATGACACGCTCGTTTACGATGTGAATCATATGCAAAAAGAAGATGAACGTGCGCTGTGTTGGTTAGCTGAGAAAGGGACAAATATTTGTTTTGCCTCTGGCCGCTTTACACATAGAATTGATGAAGTTGTAAAAAGGTTTTCATTCCCATATTACACAACAGGCTTAAATGGAGCGACAATGTTACTTCCGGATGGGGATTTATTCCATGAATCGAGTTTTGAAAATACGGTTGCCCAGGAAATATATCGATATATACATAAAAAAGGACTAGCGGATATTGTTTGTGCAAATGAGCAGCGATATACAAAAAGGAAAAATGAACAACACCATAATTTTGAAGCGTATATGGGTGTGCATATCGCTGAAATTGAAGCGTTAGAAGAAGAGTTTGGTAAGACTGTGCACCCTGCAAAATTGTTTGTTTTTGGAGAAGAAGAGAAAATTGTGACGTTAGATCAAGAGCTACGAGATACGTTTCAAGGCGAAGCGGAAGTTTTTATATCAGGTAAACGCTATGTTGATATTATGCCAAGAGGCGTGAGTAAGGGTAGTGCTCTAAAGCGACTAATGGACCATTTGCAAATTGAAGCAAATGAAGTTGCTTGTATTGGAGATTCTTTCAATGATATTTCTATGTTTGAAGTAACCCCGCATTCATTTACTCTTCATCATGCCCATCCATATGTAAAGGAGAAAGCAAATCATATAGTGCGTTCGGTTGAAGAGGCTGTTATGAAATTACCGTTACTTGTATAAAAAAGAAGCCCGTCACTGGCGGGCTTCTTTTTTACTTGAATAAAGATTTAACAAAATCAATGATACTTGAGAAGAAATCTTTCACTTTATCTAGAAAACTTTGTCCTTCTTCAGATCCTAAAAAGGCAGAAACGTGTTCTTTTGCTTTGTTTAATTGACTACCAACTTGATTCCAATCGATATTAAGATTTTTCATTTTATCAAATAACGATACTAAGTTATCTAACTGTTCATCTGTTAATGTAATGCCTAATTGATCAGCAATTTTTTTAATTAATGAACGTAAATCTTCTGTTGTTTTTGGCTGTTCTTTTGCAATTTCTTCTTTAATTTTTGCAACAAGTTGAACTGCTTTTTCTTCACCAATTTTATCACCAAGCTGGGCTGTTTGTACCATTTCTTCATTCGCTACTTTTTTAACTTCTTCAGGAATTTGTTTATTGGACGCAGTTTCATATGCTTTCATTAATCCAGTTAAAGCTGCAGTTCCTGAAACTTTAAAAGGTGCGTTAATTTGAATTTCTGCATCTTTTACACCTGCTGTAATCAAAGCGTTAGTGTACATTGCATCTGTTACCCAGTTAATGTTCTTTGATCGTACAATAAGACCAGATCCTGGTTTAGTGTATGTAATCATAGAAGAAGAAATTGCTCTCGTACCAATTTGTGCTTTTGGAACAATGCCTTCTAGAAATTTATGTTCTTCCGCATTAGATACAGTAATAATTGTAGCATCTTTCGGTGCTTTCATTTCTTTTAACAGATCTTGTTTTTGTTGTTCGGATAAGTTCTCTCCTAGTGTAACAATTGATTCTCCCTCGATGATGTCTGCAAATGAAGCTGTTGGCATCATAAATACCGTTACAGCTAATAGCAGAGCTAATAATTTCGTTCTCACGAAAAATCGCTCCCTTTCTCTTTCTAAAATTTTCGGGCAACAAAGTTATTATAGTATATATTTCTTATTTGTCACCTAGCTTTTTCCACATTTCAAAAAAGAAGTATCTAGATTGTCGGATTCTTTTTGTTTCTAGTCATGAATGTGGTAATATAGTGCTGAGATAGTTGAAAGGAGACATATACATATGAAAACTTTAGGATACATATTAATGGAAAACGGTGAAAAAATCGACTTGGAATTTTTCCCAGAAGAAGCACCGAAAACAGTAGAAAACTTTAAAAAATTAGCAGAGCAAGGATTTTATGATGGTGTTACATTCCACCGTGTTATTCCTGGCTTCGTAAGCCAAGGTGGAGACCCAACAGGTACAGGTGCAGGTGGCCCAGGTTACTCTATTCCATGTGAAACTGATGGAAACCCTCATAGACACCTTGTCGGATCACTTTCTATGGCTCATGCTGGCCGTAACACAGGCGGTAGCCAATTCTTTGTTGTTCATGAGCCACAGCCACATTTAGATGGCGTTCATACTGTATTTGGTAAAGCAACAAGCGGTATTGAAACAGTATTAAAAATGCGTCAAGGCGATGTAATGAAAGAAGTTAAAGTTTGGGAAGAATAAGGTAAGGGAAAAGAGAGCTTTTGCTCTCTTTTTTTACTTTTAAATGGGACGGGGTACTTCTTCTGCAGCTCATCATACAAGTAGTATTGTTGCTAAAATATATTGCTTGTGAGAACAAACCTTTAACAAATTACATAGAATACATTACATTATATGTTTCAATAAATATTTTTTGTTATATTAATTTTGCTAGAAGTGTGCTGCTTTAGGGTAACTATTAATGAAGTGATATTGAATGATATGTTTCTTTCCATTCCATATAAAATTTTCTTTTTTTAACTCTATTTATTAAAGGAATAGTGCTGAAACATAGATTTGACTTTCTTCTTTTCGCTTTGTATGATTATCAAGTTGTTTTAGGCTCTTCTCACTCTGTTGAAAATATTGTAAAATGAATATGATATGAAAAGAGTGATTGAGGGGATTACTAGTTTGTAACTTTTGTAAGAAGGGATAAGGGTTATGTTAATTCGTTTTAAAAAAAGTTATGAAAAAATTGCAATGGGGCTTCTTTCGTTTATGCCAACTGAAAAAGATGTGAAAACATTACAATTGACAATGAAAGAATATGAAGCAAAAGATGATTGGCAATTGTATTTGTGGAAAGAGAATGAAGATTTTGTTGGAATAATGGGGATTGTAAAAAAAGAGAATCAAGTATTAGAAATTCAGCATTTGAGTGTCAACCCATCTCACCGTCATGTAGGGATTGGGACAAAGATGGTTCAAGAGTTAAAGAGTAAATTTCTTGAGTTTACAATTTGCGGAAATGAGCAAACAGCAAGTTTTTGCGAAAAATGTAAAGGGCTAGAACAAAATATACATTCGTGAAAGCAGGGATAAGTAGTTTATTATCTCTGCTTTCTTTTTTGTAATTGTTCATTTCGTTCAGTAATGACTTCTGTGCGATCACGCATAGTATGCTTGTTTATAATATATTCACTTGGGATAGCATTCAAATCTTTCCAAGGGAGGTTTTGTTTTTGACATAACTCTGTGCACTGCTTCTCTAACGATGGATCTGATAAGGGTAAAAATAAAGGTACAAAACGTTCTTTTTTATGGATAGATTGCAATCTTTCATTGAGCAAGGAAAGAAGTTGTACTTGATTAATTCCTAAACGTTGTAAAGACACACCGCTTTTTTCTAAAATTGTGATTGCGCTTTTCATCATTTTTGTAGAACCATTCCAGTTATCACGTCTTTGGTGGTATAAAGAAACTGCAATTTGAATGAGACCAACTAAGTAATGATCACGATTTCCTCGTGGTTTTGTCTTCCAGTACTCTTCTAGTATTTCGTGGCATTCAAAATAGTCGTAATCTCCTTGGAAATGAATTAAAAATTGTATGTATTCGGTAGGATACATGTTTTCTCGCCCCTATCTAACGGTTATACATATAAGTGTATCATAGAAATATGAACAATAAACGACTAGGAGATTTCCCCCTAGCCGTTATTGTTCATATTAGCAGAAGCAAGCTGCTCCTACAATAATTAGTAAAATAAACAGTACAACAAGTAATGCGAACCCACCGCTAAAACCACAATCAACGTGACCCATAGTTTTTTGACCTCCTACATTGTTCTTACTACACTGTTATCATATGAAGTGGTGGGCATGATGACATAGGCATCGGTCTATTTTTAATTAAATTTCTTAAAAAGGTTGGATAGAACATGAGTATGCTCTATACTTATGTTGTTATAGAAAAAATGTGGTGGGATGCTTTGTGCAATATAATTTTAAAGTAGAGGCTTTTGAAGGGCCTTTAGATCTATTGTTACATTTAATACATCGTTATGAAATTGATATATATAATATTCCTGTAGCAGATATTACAGAGCAATATTTATCTTATGTGCATACGATGAAAGAACTTCAATTAGATGTTGCAAGTGAGTATTTAGTAATGGCCGCAACGTTATTACAAATTAAAAGTAAAATGTTGTTGCCGAAACATGAAGAAGATGTACTTGATAACGGTGATGATTTTATAGATGATCCTCGTCAAGAATTGATGGAGAGGTTAATTGAATATAAGAAATATAAGCAAGTTGCTACTGAGTTAAAAGAAAGAGAACAAGAAAGAGCACAGCTATATACACGTCCACCAATTGACTTTACATCGTTGCAACAAGAAGAGGAGACAAGCTTGCCTCTTGATGTTACGTTATATGATATGCTAGCGGCATTTCAAAAATTAATGCGCCGTAAAAAGGCAAAAAAACCTGTAACAACACGTATTACTCGTCAAGAAATACCAATTGAACAGCGAATGACTGATATTTTAAAGCAGTTAAAAATAAAGGGTGGTCGCCAAAGTTTTTATGATTTATTTGTTGATGATGAACGTGAAATAATGGTCGTAACATTTTTAGCAGTTCTGGAACTTATGAAAAATCAACAAATCATAATTGAGCAAGAACATAATTTTGATGAAATTTTCGTATCAAGCTCTAATAAATCTGCATAGGGCAAGTATGTAAAATTGGGATAAAAACACTTTATCTCATGCTATGTTTTAATGTATCGTTTGGAACAAGAGAAAAAATATTGAACCGAACGCATTGATTGTGATTCGGTTTTTTGATGTGTATTTTTATGGGAAAATAGAAGGAAGGAGCTCGTGAAATGGATAGGAAAGAACAAAAGTCAATTATTGAAGGCCTTTTATTTGTTTCTGGTGATGAAGGGATTTATCCAGAACAAATAGCGAAAGTTCTTGAAATTGAAATGAATGAAGTAATGAATATTTTAGAAGAAATGCAACAAGAATGTGAAGGTGCAAACCGTGGTTTGCAAATTGTACAGTATGCAAAAGTATATCGTTTTGCTACAAAGAAAGAACATGCTTCATATTATCAAAAACTAATAGATACACCAACAGCTGCTTCGCTCTCACAAGCTGCCCTTGAAACGTTAGCGATTGTTGCATATCGTCAACCAATCACAAGGACTGAAATGGAAGAGATTAGAGGAGTTAAAACCGATAAGGCGTTACAAACGTTGGTTTCCCATTTACTTATAAAAGAAATGGGAAGGGCGGAAGGACCAGGGCGTCCTATTTTATACGGAACAACAAAAGAATTTTTGGACACATTTGGATTGAAAACATTAGATGATTTACCCCCGCTTTCTGAAGAGAATGAACAAATGAATGAAGCAGATTTATTCTTCGGTTCCTTACAAGAGATATCGAAATAAAAGCTTAGCATTTTGCTAAGCTTTTTTTGTATATCAATTATTTACAGTGCCATACTAAATGAAAAAAGGAGACGAGTTATGAGAGGTATGCGGATTATTCTATTATTAGTTTCTGTTTTATTATGTTTTTCTTTAAATAGCGCATCAGCTAAAAGGTATATGATGTCCATTCATACTACGTCTCCTTTACATATGCATCGGCAACATCTTAGTAAAATGAAAGTGAGCTTTTTAAAAGTGGGGCAAGGTGATGCAACACTTATCATAATGCCAAACGGACAAACAATGTTAATTGATGGAGGACCTTATGAAGCAGGAGAGGTTATTATTCAGAAATTAATTGAGAAAGGGATTAATCATTTAGATGTAATTGTCAGTACGCATCCCGATATGGATCATATAGGGGGGCTAATTCCAATTGTAGAGCAAATGCCGGTATCGCTTATATTAGATAGCGGAAAAACATATAGTTCTCTTACTTATCATACATATCGGAATAATATTAAAAAAAGAGGGATACCTTTCGTTTCAGTAAAGGAAGGGCAATATATACCGCTGGATCCACATGTTTCTATACAAGTATTAAACAATGGGAAATCAAAAGATGAAAATAATGAATCCTCAATTGTTTTGAAGGTACGATATGGAAAAGCGGATTTTTTATTAATGGGTGACGCGGATGTACGGACAGAACATGAAATATTAAAACAATTTGATGTACATGCAGATGTTTTAAAAGTGGGGCATCACGGCTCGTATACTTCAACAAGTGAAACGTTTATAAAAAAAGTGGAACCGCAGTTTGCTATTCTGTCTTATGGGAGTAGTAATCCGTATGGACATCCTCACCAAAGTGTAGTAAAACGCTTAAAAAGGCACGGTATAATGGTATATAGAACGAATAAACGTACAGTAGAAATAGAAACAGATGGTGAACATGTTATGTTAGAGTCTAGTGGGTTAATGCCATTGTTGAAGTGACTTCTATATTAGGGGTGGATACTGTCCCTTTTTGGAAAAATGAATACTATATATTATAATTATAATGGACGTAAGAAATTTCCTTTTTTGTTGAATAAAAAGGAAATTTCATTAGAATGTATAGACAACTACTCGTGCATATATTAAGATGGAACTAGGCGAATAAGGTAATAATAACAAGTAGGTATTTCATGGGAAAGGATCGATGAAAATGAAAACGCAAATTGTCATCAATGCCAAAATTTACACAGGTCAAGAAATAGTGGAAAACGGATTTATTCGTTACGCAGAAACCATTAAAGAAATTGGTTTGATGGCTCAATATGTACCACAAGAAAATGAAACTGTTTTTGATGCTACAGGGAAGATTGTAATTCCAGGTATGATCGATGTTCATATTCATGGTGGATACGATATTGATGCGATGGATGCAAATAGCGATGGGTTAGTAACTCTAGGTAAAGAAATGTTAAAAGAAGGGGTTACAACTTACTTCCCAACAACAATGACACAAGCTCCAGAGGCAATTGAAGCAGCGCTAACTGCTGCGAAAGAAGCAAAAGAAAAAGGAGCACATTTCGAATATATTCACTTAGAAGGACCTTATGTTTCAAAGAAACGTGCAGGTGCACAACCACTTGAACATATCGTTCCTGCAAATATTGAGCAATTTAAACAATGGCAAGAAGCAAGTGGGAATTTAATTAAATTAGTAACATATGCACCAGAAGAAGAGGGAGCATTAGAGTTTGAACAATATCTTACTGAAACTGGTGTAGTTGGCACAATGGGGCATACAGATGCAATTGATGCGCAACTAAAAAATAGAAAGATTACACATGCGACACATTTATACAATCAAATGCGTGGATTACATCACCGTGAGCCAGGAGTTGTTGGTCATGTGTTATTAAATCCAGATGTAATGGTTGAAGTAATTACAGATGGTATTCATATTCACCCTGATATGGTGAAATTAGCATATAAGTTAAAAGGACCGAAAAAAGTAAGTGTTATTACTGACGCAATGCGCGCAAAAGGTCTTGAAGATGGATTATATGAGCTTGGCGGACAGCCAGTACATGTAAAAGATGGTAGTGCTCGATTAGAAGATGGAACGTTAGCTGGTAGTATTCTAAAAATGGATCAAGCTTTCCGAAATGTAATTGAATTTACAGGTTGTTCAATCGAAGATGCAGTACTGATGACATCAGTTAACCAAGCAGAAGAGTTTGGATTAAATAATAAAGGTGCATTAGCGGTAGGAAAAGATGCAGACTTTGTTGTGATGAATGAAGATTTACATGTATATGATACGGTTCGTTTAGGAATTCATATGAAGGAAGGGAAGTAATTAAATGAATATTCTTGTTGTAAAAACTCCAGAAGAACTAGCAGAAGTAGGTTATAAATTAATTGAAGAAGTTGTAAAAACAAAAGAAAATCCAACATTAGGAATGGCTACAGGAAGCTCTCCATTAGGTATTTATGCAGAAATGCGAAAAAATAAACTTGATACAAGCCGTGTAACCACTGTAAACTTAGATGAGTACGTAAATTTACCACATGAAGATAAAAACAGCTATCACTATTTCATGCAAGAACAGTTGTTTGATCATCTTCCATTTAAACAAACTTATGTACCAAACGGGATGGCAAGTGATTTAGAGGAAGAATGCAAACGTTACGAGGGCATTCTAGCTGCTAACCCAGTTGACCTACAGATTCTTGGAATCGGTGAAAACGGTCACATCGGATTTAACGAGCCAGGAACACCGTTTAATTCTCCAACGAACATTGTTGAATTAACAGAATCTACACGCCAAGCAAACCTTCGCTTCTTCGAAAAAGAAGAAGATGTGCCAACTCATGCGATTACAATGGGAATTGGAAGCATTATGAAAGCGAAACAAGTTCTACTTGTAGCTATGGGTGCTAAAAAGGCAGAAGCTGTTAAAGAATTATTGCAAGGTGAATATAGTGAAGAGTGTCCGGCTACAGTTTTACAACGTCATCCGAATGTAACCGTAATCGCAGATCAAGAAGCTCTATCTTTATGCAGTGAGGCGATTGCTGATGAACATCGACAAGTATTCACCATTTCCGATCTATTATCAGATTCAAGAGTGGGTGAAACAGCTAATTGAGGACGGCGAATGGAAGCCGGGAGATAAAATCCCATCTGAGAATGAACTTTGTGATAAGTTCGAAGTGAGTCGTATGACAATCAGACAGGCGATTAATAATTTAGTGGAACAAGGCTATTTATATCGGAAGCGTGGAATTGGAACATTTGTCCAACTTCCGAAAGTGGAACAAAAATTGCAAGGAATGACGGGATTCACAGAAGACATGATTTCTCGTGGGATGAACCCAAGTAGTCAATTACTTAGTTTCCGCCTAGTTCCAGCTACTGCTAAAATAGCAGACCGGTTGAGAATACAGGAGGGGGAATCGGTTTATGAAGTGAGGCGTATTCGCTTAGCTGATGATGAACCGATTGCTTTTGAGACGACATATTTGTCGCCAGCTCTTGTAAAAGATATTAACGAAGAGATATTGCAACAATCTTTATATGAACATTTAGAGAAAAAACTGGGCTTTAAACTTGTTAGCGCTACTCAGTCAATTGAAGCTTCTGTTGCAACGGAAAATGAAGCTGAACATCTGCATATTCCTAAAAAGGCGCCTGTACTTGTAATGCGTCAATGGTCATATTCAGAAGGTGAGATACCGCTAGAGTACGTGAAATGTATTTATCGTGGAGATCGTTATAAATTTATTACGAATATTGCACGTAACAAATAGTATATTTCAGTTTGTGAAGTACAGTGGAAATGAAAATGGATAACATGTAAAGAAATAAAAATACGACTCATCCTTATAAGGAATGAGTCGTATTTTTATTATGAGCAATTACGTGGTTAACAGCATCTTTGACGTGATTTACTACATAGTGAGCGTGTTTTTTCACTGCATCATCGGCTTGCGACATAGCAAAACTGTGAGGAGTTAAAGAAAACATAGGAATATCATTGTAAGAATCCCCTATACAAGCAATTTCCTCAGGTTTTATTTGAAACTCATTTAATAAAACAGAAATGGCAGAGCCTTTACTAACATTCGGTGGCATTACATCTAAACATTGTTCTGCTGAGATGAAAGTACTAACTTTCCCGTGGAATTTTTCATCAATTTTTTTCTGAAGGAGTTGTAAGCTCTCCTTTGTTCCACCGACAGAAATTTTATTTGGGAAAATTGTATCATCAATCTTCTGTAGTAAGTTTGGTTCTTCAACAGAAGTCATTGTTACTTGTTGTTCAAGTTCTTGAATAAAAGGTGTTTTCTCTTCAATGTAATAATTATGCTCATCACTTACATAACGGAAATAAGGATTTTCATTCGTCATAGCTAACAAATCGGGAAGTATGCTGGAATCAAAAGTTGCAGATAATAGTTGTTTATTTTCATGTGTATATACAAAAACACCATTTACACTAATACGATGAAAATTTGTATTTACAGCTTTCATTAAGTCTGCAATTTCATTATCAAGTCTTCCGGAAGCGAAGCAAAGAATAACATTTTGCTCGGCGAGGCTGCGTAGTGCCGCAACATCTTGCTCATCAATAAGACCTCCGTGTTGCATCATTGTACCATCGATATCACTTACAAACATTTTAATCATGTTGTTATCTCCTTTCTATGTACAGTTGCTCTTACATTATACGCATCATATATAAACATGTCTAAAAAATGAATTTTTATTAAATGGCAGATGTTTTACATTGACGACAAAGAAGAATATTCTGTAACATAAAAGTAGGCTATTTAAGTACGAGGGTGGTGTTATATGAATAATTATCTAGAAATTAAAAAAGTTTTAAATAATAATGTCATCATTGCTAGCCATCCTGAACACGAGGAAGTAGTAGTGATTGGTAAAGGAATTGGATTTGGGAAAAAAGCGAAAGATGTATTGGAGCAAGAACAAATCGAAAAAATGTTTGTCTTAAAAAATGAACGTGATCGTGAACAATATAAATTATTAGTGCCGCATGTTAGTGAAAAATTAATTGAATTGATGAACGATATTATGCTGTACATTCAAGAAAAAGCAAAATCTCCACTAAATGAACATATTCATATTGCGTTAACAGATCATATTTCATTTGCAATTAAAAGGTTAAAACAAGGACTTACAATTGATAATCCTTTTTTAGTTGAAACAAAAATGCTCTATCCAGAGGAATATGAAATTGCTGAAGGTGTTGTAGAACTTTTAAATTCTCGTTTGCAAATTACATTGCCAGAAGGAGAAATTGGTTTTATTGCACTTCACATTTACAGTTCGCTTACAAATTCTGATTTATCTTCAGTTAATCAAAACTCCCGTCTCATTGCACAACTTGTATCTTTAATTGAGACAAACTTACAAATTACATTAGATCAAGAGAGCATTCATTATTTACGCCTTATTCGTCATCTTCAATATGCTATTGAGAGGGTGAAAAAAGGAGAAAAAGTAGAGGAATCGCAAAGTTTTGCTGATTTATTAAAGGCGGAGTATCCAGTTTGCTATAACGTGGCTTGGAAGCTAGTTAAGGTCATGCAAAAAGAGTTGCAACTACCTGTATATGAAGCTGAAAGTATTTATTTAACGATGCACTTGCAACGCTTAGTAAAGGCAGAGCATGTGTAAAAAGTCATATATTTTTGTCTAAAATGAAAACGTTAAAAAAAATGATTGAATCGCTTACAATAGTTATGTATAATAACTATTGCAAAGTTATACAAATTTCGACAAACAGATTAAGGAGAGTAACGAAAACGTTTGCCTTAATTATAGTGAACTTATACGTAAACCTATTTTTGACACGTGTTACTGATTCGATCAGGCATGAGTGGAGAAAAGTAAGGAATGTAAGCTAGAGAAAGGGATATACTACCCTTTGTATAGCTATCGTTCTATCTTTTTTTCCTCATGTCTTTTTGGCGTTTGTCGGAAGGTATCAATATAGATAAGAGAGGAAGGGTTTCCATGTTTAAGAAGATCTTTGGTGTTCTTCAAAAAGTCGGAAAAGCGTTAATGCTTCCAGTAGCGATTTTACCGGCGGCAGGTATTTTACTTGGATTTGGTAATGCATTTCAAAATCCACAGTTAACAAATGTTATTCCTGCTTTAAAAGCAGATTGGTTCGTAATGGTTGCAAAAATTATGGAACAATCTGGTGATATTATTTTCGCTAACCTTGCATTATTATTCGCAGTTGGGGTAGCAATTGGTTTAGCTGGTGGAGACGGAGTAGCTGGTTTAGCAGCATTCGTCGGCTACTTAATTATGAACAAAACGATGAGTGTGTTCTTAGAAGTAGATAAGCTAGTGAAAGTAACAAGTTCTGGAGCAGACCCAGTAAAAATTGGATTTGCAGATCCAGCGTATGCAAACGTATTAGGTATTCCGACGCTACAAACAGGGGTATTTGGTGGTATTATCGTCGGTATAGTAGCGGCATATTGCTATAATAAATACTTCAACATTGAATTACCATCATACTTAGGTTTCTTTGCAGGTAAGCGTTTCGTACCGATCGCAACTGCAACATTCTCTTTAATAGTAGGTATTATCATGTGCTTCGTTTGGCCATACATTCAAGGTGGCTTAAACACGTTCTCACATCAAATGATTGATGCGAATAGAACAATCGCAGCATTTATATTCGGTTTAATTGAACGTTCATTAATTCCATTTGGACTACACCACATTTTTTATTCACCGTTCTGGTTCGAATTCGGTCAGTATACAAATGCAGCTGGCGAATTAATCCGTGGTGACCAAAAAATCTTTATGGCACAGTTAAAAGACGGTGTAGAATTAACGGCAGGTACATTTACAACTGGTAAGTATCCGTTCATGATGTTCGGTCTTCCAGCAGCAGCTTTAGCAATGTATCATGAAGCACGTCCAGAAAATAAAAAATTAGCAGCAGGTATTTTAGGTTCTGCAGCATTAACATCTTTCTTAACAGGTATTACAGAGCCACTTGAATTTTCATTCTTATTCGTAGCGCCAGTATTATTCGGAATTCATGCTGTATTTGCTGGTCTATCATTTATGACAATGCAAATTTTAGGTGTTAAAATTGGTATGACATTCTCTGGTGGTTTAATTGACTTCCTATTATTCGGTGTATTACCAGGCCGTACAGCATGGTGGTGGGTAATTATTGTTGGTCTTGTACTAGCAGTTATTTACTACTTCGGATTCCGCTTTGCAATCCGTAAATGGAATCTAAAAACACCTGGTCGTGAAGAGGCAAATGCGAATGACGGTGCAGGAAAAGCAGAAGCAGGCGAACTTCCTCGTGAAGTATTAGTAGCACTTGGTGGTAAAGAAAACATTGCTTCTTTAGATGCTTGTATTACTCGTTTACGTGTTCAAGTTAACGAACAAAAGAATGTAAACAAAGACCGCTTAAAAGAACTTGGAGCAGCTGGTGTACTTGAAGTTGGAAATAACATTCAAGCTATTTTCGGACCGAAATCTGACACGTTAAAATCACAAATTCATGATATTATGTCAGGTCGTACACCTCATGTTGAAAAAGAAGAACCTGTAAAAGTGGAAGAAACTCCTCAAAAAGTTGATGAAAATGAAACAATTGTATCACCAATTGAAGGGAAAATATTACCAATTACAGAAGTACCTGACCAAGTATTCTCAGGAAAAATGATGGGAGATGGATTTGCAATTGAGCCAACTGAAGGAACAGTAGTTTCTCCAGTTAACGGTGAGATCGTTAATGTATTCCCTACAAAACATGCGATTGGTATTCAATCTGAAGGCGGAAAAGAAATTTTGATCCACTTCGGTATTGATACTGTAAAATTAAATGGTGAAGGTTTTGAAGCGCTTGTAGCACAAGGCGACAAGGTGAAACAAGGCCAACCATTATTAAAAGTAGATCTTGCATTTGTAAAAGAAAATGCACCATCTATCATTACACCAATTGTCTTTACAAACTTACAACAAGGGCAACAAGTCGAATTGAAAAAAGATGGAAATGTTAAGAAGGGCGAAACCGCTATTATTGACATTCAGTAGGAATTTGACGCAAAATGTTTATAATTATAATAGGCGATGTGGTTGACCGAACATCGCCTATTATATACAATAGATGATGTAGTACTCACGTCTATACAACTAAAAAAATACTGTAATTTAAAGGAGATAAATTATCATGGAAAAAATCTTTAAAGTAACTAGCGACTCAGGAATTCATGCTCGTCCAGCAACTCTACTTGTAAACACTGCAAGCAAATTCGGTTCTGACATTAACTTAGAGTATAACGGAAAGAACGTTAACTTAAAATCAATCATGGGCGTAATGTCTTTAGGTATTCAACAAAACGCAGAAATTAAAATCACTGCAAATGGTGATGATGCAGCTCAAGCACTAGCAGCTATCGAAGAAACTATGAAAAACGAAGGATTAGGAGAATAATGACTCTTAACATTCAAGGGATCGCTGCATCAAGTGGGATTGCTATTGCAAAGGCTTTCAGACTTGAAAATCCTGAATTTAACATCGAAAAGAAATCAATTACAAACGAAGCTGCAGAAATTGCACGCTTAGACGCTGCGCTTGAGAAAGCAAAAACTGAATTAGAAGCTATTAAAGACCACGCATTTGCTGAGCTAGGTGCTGACAAAGCTGCGATCTTTGAAGCACATTTATTAGTGTTAAATGATCCAGAACTAGTAAACCCAGTAAAAGATAAAGTGAATAGCGAAAAAGTAAATGCTGAATTTGCAATGGATGAAGTTGCATCAATGTTTATTTCTATGTTTGAAAACATGGATAACGAATATATGAAAGAACGTGCTGCAGACATTCGTGACGTAACAAAACGCGTTCTTGCACATTTACTAGGAATTAACTTCTCAAATCCTGGTACAATTTCTGAAGAGGTAATCATCATTGCTGAAGATTTAACACCATCTGATACAGCTCAGTTAAACCGTAAGTATGCAAAAGGTTTCACTACTGATATCGGTGGACGTACATCTCACTCTGCAATTATGGCTCGTTCTATGGAAATTCCAGCTGTTGTTGGTACAAAAGTTGTTATGGAGAAAATCCAAAACGGCGATATCGTTATCATTGACGGTTTAGATGGAGAAGTAATTGTAAACCCATCAGAAGAAACTCTTCGTTCGTTTGAAGAAAAGAAAGCGAAATTTGAAGAGCAAAAAACTGAATGGGCAAAATTAAAAGACCAAGCTACTGTAACAAGTGATGGACATCACGTTGAGCTTGTTGCAAATATCGGAACACCAAATGATGTACAAGGTATTATCGATAATGGTGGAGAAGGCGTTGGTTTATACCGTACAGAATTCTTATACATGGGCCGTGACAATCTTCCAACAGAAGAAGAGCAGTTCGAAGCGTATAAAGCAGTTCTTGAAGGTGTAAAAGAAGGTCAACCAGTCGTTGTTCGTACACTTGACATCGGTGGAGATAAAGAGCTTCCATACTTACATTTACCAAAAGAAATGAACCCATTCTTAGGATACCGTGCAATTCGCTTATGTCTTGATGAGCAAGATGTGTTCCGTACACAACTTCGTGCATTACTTCGTGCTAGCGTATACGGCAACTTAAAAATTATGTTCCCAATGATTGCAACTCTTGATGAGTTCCGTCAAGCGAAAGCGATTTTATTAGAAGAGAAAGCGAAACTTGTAGAAGCGGGTACAACTGTTTCTGATTCTATTGAAGTTGGTATGATGGTTGAAATCCCAGCTTCAGCAGTATTAGCAGATCAATTCGCGAAAGAAGTTGATTTCTTCTCTATCGGAACGAATGATTTAATCCAATACACAATGGCTGCAGACCGTATGAACGAACAAGTATCATACTTATACCAACCATATAACCCATCTATTTTACGTCTTGTAAAAATGGTTATCGATGCTGCTCATAAAGAAGGCAAATGGGCTGGCATGTGTGGTGAGATGGCGGGAGATTCACTTGCTATCCCATTATTATTAGGATTAGGTTTAGATGAGTTCAGTATGAGTGCAACATCTATTCTTCCTGCAAGAACACAACTAAGCAAGTTGTCAAAAGCAGAAATGGAAACATTAGCAGAAAAAGCATTATTGATGTCAACTGCTGAAGAAGTTGTTGAACTAGTTAAAAGCATATAATTAATAAAAAAACCTGAGTCGATTTGAAATCGGTCTCAGGTTTTTTCTATGAGAAAAGTAAATCTTGTTTTCTTACTATAGAGGATAAGACACAGAACTAGATAGCGATAGCAACGATATCAGTTGGGCATACACGTAAAATACCATTAAAAGTATTACGTTGACGGTTCTTATCATCTTTGTTGTCGTCTTTATTATCTTTATCATTATTGTTACGAGCTAAAGCGGAGAAAAGAGCAACACCGTTAGCGAAACCTTCAAAAATTACATCGTTGAAAGATCCGATACCTTTAATGCTTAAAAGAGAAAGCTCTGTTCCAACTGAAATGCTAGCAAGTACGTTACATACAGCTGGTTGTTGTGGTTTTACCTCTCTCTCTTTCTCGCGATGGTCACGATGGTCGCACTCTCTTTCACGATGATGACAGTCTCTAAAGTTATCACAGCATCCAAATGATCCAAACATAATCCTCATCACCCCCTTCACACTTATAATCTATGTAAGTTCGGTAGTTAGTGACTGGACAGAGAGTGGAATTTTTTCTAGGGGATTTTCTCATTTTAAATGACTAGCTGGGTGTTTAGTATGGAATGATGTTTAAAATAGGGGTAATATAACAAAAAAATGTAAAAACCACCAAAATAAACGAAATGGGTAGCCTTTACACTTTTTTACTTTTATATAAAACGACGATATATACAGGAAGAGCTAGGAGTAGTGGTACGATGGATCGTGCAGTATGTTTTTCTGATTCTAATTGAAATGCTTCTTCTTTTGGGAATTGTAAAATGGAGATGTTTGCGGCATCACCAATAAAATATAGAAGCAGTACAGTTACTATGTAACATAAAAGTGCGATCAAGCTTCCGTATGAACTCAATGAAAATCCCTCTCTTGTTATCTATTTGTTATCATTGTATCACAATTGTAATAAAAACACACGGGTATATTTCAATACCTTAACAAAATTCGACACAAAACGTCACGTTTATTTATGATAAAGGAATAGAATATACTTTTCTATAAGTATAAATGTCGAATGATTTGTAGTAATATTACAAAAGTATGACAGGAAATAAAAAACGAAGGTAATGTAGTTACCTTCGTTTTTTATTATTTTGCCCACTCACTCACTTGCTCTACGCTCATACGTGGTGCAGGGTGACCTTTTAAAGTTGATTCACCAATTGTAATAAGCATAATTGGAACGTAACGAGATGAAACGTTAAATTCGTCTGTCAGTGCTTGTGGATTGAAGCCACCAATAGCACAAGTATCCCAACCAGTTGCTTTAGCTGCAAGCATAAGTTGCATTGCTGCTAAAGATGCATTTGAAAAGGCAGCATCTCTCGGGAATTGTTCACGAGCATATGCAGATTCAATATTTTTAGCTAAGCGTTCTTTTGCTTCTTCTTTCATAAATCCTTGTTCTACAATTGGACCATATACTGGCTCAACATTTTTATAAGCTTCTAAATCACCTAAAATAGCGACTACTGCAGAAGCATCAAGAATTTGTTGTTGGTTATAAGCTATTGGGTGTAATCGTTTTTGTACATCTTCACCTTGAAAAACAAGGAATTTCCAGTGTTGTAAGTTCCAAGCGGAAGGTGCTTGTGCTGCGGCTTTTAAAATCTCATGCAATTCTGTAGATGAGATTTCTTTATTTGGGTTGAATGCACGTGTAGATGTGCGTTCATATAAAACGTTAAAAAAGTTGTCGTTTGTCATTATATATCCTCCAAATTGTATGTAAAATTATCAAGAAAACGCAATGTATATTACTTACATTTTGTAAGTTGTCGAATTTAAGAATATAATATCTTTATTTTAATTGTCAAGTTTTAAGAAATAAGCTAGGGCATTCATACAAACGATATAATTCCTATAATCATACACTAAAAAAGGAATTTATAGAGTGAAAAGGGAAGATAACATTCTCAATTAGCTTGTTAATATGTATCTCTCGCAAATTAAAGTTTATTAGAGAACAGTCTTTTAAAAATGTTTGTGAGGAATTCAGTAGAACAAGATATATGAAGTGAGTGAAGACTAGTGATGAACATACTACATTTTTTATTAGAGAATACGGTTTTCCAAAATGTGTTACAAGATTTGCAGTTAAATGTCCTTTATATAGAAAATGGATGTAAGCATCAACAAACGATAGAAAATATCCATCCAAAATGTATGTTTATAGCAAATAATTTTGAAGAGGGCGAACTATTATTTCAAAGAACGAAACCGCACATTATAATTATGTATGTAACAGATTATTCTCAAATCAAATATATAAAGAATATGTATACCCCGCAAAGTACATTCATTGTCATTTGGGATCAACAAATAACAAAAGAATTTACAGATGTACTTGCATTAGGAATACGTAATATTGTAATAGCCCCTGTAACTCCACAAGCAGTATTAGAAGAAGTGAATAAGAGTTTGTATCAACTTTCTTTAGTAAGGCAAGTTAGTTTGCAACAGGAACTGCTTCAAACGATGTTTGATTTTCAAAATGATTTATTATTTATAGTAGAAGATGATGAAATTGTTGATTGTAATACAAATTTTTTAACTTTTTTCGGATATGAAAATTTGTTTGCCTATCGTGAGCAACATTTAGTATTTGCTGAACATTTTATTAGAGAAAATGGATACTACTCGACGACGCATGATATAACATGGCTAGACGATACTTTATCAAGTGGTAGAAGAATTAAGATGTCAAATTATGAAGGGGAATTATCTACTTTTCTATTACGTGCGACACCATTGCCAGAAGATTTATCAAGATTTATTGTAAAATGTACGGAAATTACAGAATTAGATGAAATCTATCAAGAACAAGAAAGACTTGCTATGGTAGATTCATTGACAGAGATTTATAATCGTTTAAAGTTTCAACAAATACTAGAGGTAGAGTGGGAAAAGGTAATACGTAGTGATGAGAAAATAGCAATCATTTTATTTGATATAGATAATTTTAAAACAGTTAATGACACATATGGTCATGATTTTGGTGATTTGGCATTAATACAACTTGCAGAGCTTATGAAATCTAAAGTGGAGCAGCAACACGTATTTGCAAGGTGGGGAGGAGAAGAATTCATTATATTAGTGACAAATACAGTAGAAAAGGAAGCATTTCAAGTTGCGGAGTCATTACGATTCTTCATTGAAACAAAGCAATTCACTGGAATTTCGAAGCTAACAGCTAGCTTTGGAGTTGCGTTATATGAACAAGGAACTACAAGAGAAGAATTAATGCAACGAGCGGACATTGCTTTATATGAAGCGAAAAAAAATGGAAAGAATCAAGTATGTGTGTACAGAAAAGAAAAAATGTAATTTTTCGCAACAAATTGTTGCGATTTTTTTTTATTGTTTGATAATAGAATAGGGGGACAATTTTTAGCGAAGGAATTATGGAGGATCGACATGATAAAAAAAGTAATGATAATGGCTTCACTGTCTGCTATAGTTGGCGGCGGAGTATACTATTTTCTTGTTAGCCCCAATATAAAGGAAAACACAGTATTAACAACTAAGGTGAATCCTACTATTGAACCAGAAGTGCAAGGGAATATAGAAGGAAAAGAAGAGCAACAAATTGATTATGCTAGCATATCTCAAAAATTAGATCAATATTTAGTCGGAAAGCAATTTAATGGAACAGTTTTGGTAACAGATAAAGAGCATGTTATATTGAATAAAGGATATGGGTATGCTGATGTTCAAAATAAAATAGAAAATACGCCTCAAACAAAATATCGTATCGGTTCTATTACGAAAACAGTTGTTGCCACATCTATTTTACAGTTGCAAGAACAAGGTAAATTGAATATTCAAGATAATGTAAATAAATATATTCCTTCATTTCCGGAGAATAAAAATATTACACTATATCATTTGTTAACCCATACCTCTGGTTTACCTGAACACGCAAAAGGCAATGTTAATGCTGCTTCCCGTTTACAGTTAATTAATTGGATCGGACGTCAAAATTTAGAATTTCCTGCAGGAACAGGTTGGAGATATACAGATTATAATTATATGGTTCTTGCTTATATAATAGAACATATCTCGAAAAAACCTTTAGGAGATTACATAAAAGAAAACATATTTGTAAAAGCAGATATGCATGAATCCGGTATGGGAAATATGGTACCTGGCGATAAAAATTTTACAAAGGGTTATGTGAAAAAAAATCAAGAGCTTGTACCAGCGCAGAAGTTAGGCATGGATTGGCTATATGGTTGTGGTGAGATGTATACGACAGTTGGAGATATGAAGAAGTTAGACGAAGCAATTATAAATGGAAAACTTCTTTCTGAACAAAGTATACAAGCAATGTTTTCACCTTCAGCAGAACGGAAATATGCATTTAGTTTTTATATATATGCAGATTATTTTCATAATCATGGTGTATTATCTGGTTGGAACACTTTCAATAATTTTAATAAAGAAAAAGGAATTTTTGTTATGTTATTTTCAAATGTAAAAAATAGTATGGATGATGACTTTAATAAAGAGTTCCGAAAGATGGTAAATGATTTATTAGAACAAAGGGGATGAGAAAATGGAACATAAAACTTTATCAATAGGTTTCATTGGTATTGGCGTAATGGGAAAAAGTATGGTTTATCACTTAATGCAAGATGGTCATAAAGTATATGTATATAATAGAACGAAAGCAAAAACAGATTCTTTAGTGCAAGATGGTGCACAATGGTGTGATACGCCAAAAGAGTTAGTGAAGCAAGTTGATATTGTAATGACAATGGTTGGATATCCACATGATGTAGAAGAAGTGTATTTTGGTATAGAAGGAATTATAGAACATGCAAAAGAAGGTACGATAGCAATTGACTTTACGACATCTACACCTACTTTAGCAAAACGTATTAATGAAGTTGCAAAAAGCAAAAATATATATACGTTAGATGCACCTGTCTCAGGAGGAGATGTTGGTGCGAAAGAAGCAAAACTCGCAATTATGGTAGGTGGAGAGAAAGAAATATATGATAGATGCTTACCTTTACTTGAAAAGTTAGGAACAAACATTCAATTACAAGGACCAGCTGGGAGTGGACAACATACAAAAATGTGCAATCAAATTGCGATTGCTTCCAATATGATTGGAGTATGTGAGGCTGTTGCTTACGCGAAGAAGGCTGGATTGAATCCAGATAAAGTGTTAGAGAGTATTTCAACAGGGGCAGCAGGTAGTTGGTCATTAAGTAATTTAGCTCCTCGAATGTTAAAAGGAGACTTTGAGCCAGGATTTTATGTAAAGCATTTTATGAAAGATATGAAGATTGCTTTAGAGGAAGCAGAAAAATTACAATTACCAGTCCCAGGCTTAAGTTTGGCGAAAGAATTGTATGAAGAGTTAATTAAGGATGGCGAAGAAAATAGTGGAACACAAGTATTATATAAAAAATATATAAGGGGGTAAACGAGGTGGACCTTCAAAAGTTTGATGAGATGATTGATACTGTACAGCGAGCTACTTGTATGCAAATTAATGAAAAACAAAAAGAAGCTTTTAAACAAAAATATGATTTTGAACCAGACTTTGAATATGGAAGAGATGAGAAGGGGCATTATGTAATTCGAACCTCTAAAAAGATGTTAGAAGAAATGGAGTTTTATTTGGCATTGAAATATGATCGTGATGGAGTGGATCTTTATATGCAAGCTGAGATTGACGGTATATTTCATGTATCTGTTAGCTATGGTGAAGATGCCCTACATCTACAAGAATTGTTTCAATTTCTAGAAGAAAATAAATAAAAGTCCTCATTTGAGGACTTTTATTTATTTAGTCATCTTTAATTTTTATAATTATAAGTTAGAAGCGCGGCGGCATCGTTCAACCGGGAATGGGATAATTTGTGCGATGTGATTAGGACCCAATTGTTTTGTACGAGCATGGCGTATTATATAAAAAGCACACAGAATTGAAACAGGAATAGCGCCGAATAAACCAAACAATAAAGCGCTTACACAAGATGCGACAAATCCTAAAACACCAATTTCTAACTCTTCCATAATAGCTCCTAAAATAACTGGAAATGCTCCACATGTAACCCCAAGTATAAGTGCGATAAGTAAGCTCATGATTATCCCCCTCTGTTTGCGATATTATTTTCCTTCTTAATTAATTGTAGTATATCATATACAAAACAGAATTTTCAGAAAAAATTCAATAAATATTCAAAAAATGTTCAAAAAATATACTTGAAAAATCAAGGTGTTAAATTTGTGATGAAGTGGTACTTTTGAGTAAATAAAAAATCAGGCTTATTTCAAAAATGAAATAAGCCTGTTCCATAGGAGGATGTATATATGTAGAGTGAATAAAAGTTTGGAAAAGGGGGTCCAAGTCCTTTTATTCAACTAACTACCTTAATAGATTGGAACCCAGCCTTCAGTTGTCACAAAAATACGAATAGCTACAACTTGACGATCATCTTGCAAGGTAAAATAATGTCTTGCATTTTCAGGAACAGATATGAGATCGCCTGGCTCAAGTTCAACATCAAAGAATTTCCCATCTTTGCCTTCAATAGCGAAAATGCCATGACCACTGACGATAAAGCGAACTTCGTCATCTGTATGATGATGTTCTTTTTGGAAATTAATTAATAATTCGTCAAGGTTAGGTGTGCTATTTGAAAGTGAAATTACATCATGTGCTTTATAACCTCGACTTGCTGAAACATCAGCGATTTCTTTTGAAAAAACAGCTAATATTTCAGCTTTGTTTTCATCTGTTAACGAATAATTTTCATTTAAATGAGTAGGAAGTTTAGAAATGTTCCATTTCTCATATAAAACGCCTTCCTCTTGTAGAAATTTAGATACTTCCACTTCATTTTCAATGCGAGTATTTACTTCATGAATACGAATTTGCGCCATTAGAAACGCCTCCTTGAATTGATAATAGTTTTATATGAAATTGGAATAAAAACTCATAAGCTTCTAATCTTTTCTTTGCATCAAAGCTATCTCGGCCCCATACGGTAATACCGTGGTTACGGATTAATACTGCTCCTGAATCACCTTTTATATGCTTTCGGAAGTTTTCTCCAAGCGTTGGGATATGGGCATGGTTTTCGATAATAGGAATGTGAATTGTTGCACCTTCTTCCCAAATATCGAGAGCTTTAATAATTTCTTGATTTTGAAGGGTAACTGCATCACTATATAAATTTGTGATGACATTATTATCAGTTGTATGAACATGAAGTACGCACCCGGCATTCGTATTGTTATAAATATGTGTATGCAATATTGTTTCTGCTGAAGGGCGTAATTCAGTCTCTAAAACAGGAACTCCTACATGATCTACTAATAGAAAATCATCTGGAGTGGTTTTTGTTTTATCTTTACCGCTTGCTGTAATGAGAAAAGTAAGTGGCTCATGACTAACTTTTATAGAAATATTACCACTTGTTGCTGGGAACCAATTTCGAGTTGTTAATTCTTTTTTTATCTCGCTTAAGTCATACCATTGACGAAAAAGTTGTTTCATGATTTCACCTCCAACAAATGTTTTAATTCATTTTGAATATCATGGAATGTTTCAAACGGTGTATAAGCAATATAATTCTCTGCACACTTTGTAATAAGGAAGTCACGAGCAAATACTTTATCTGCTTGTTTCGCAGCTTGTAAATCAGTAATTGAATCTCCAATCACAATATGGAAGTCATTCGTATCACTCAATTTACGGATGAGAGATGATTTACATAATCCGCAATGATTTTGACAATGATGATCACAAGGATGAGGCCAATTCACCGTAATGTATTCATTTGAAAAATCTGTTTCATTACAGTAAATTTGCTCTTTTGGAATGAGTCCTTGTAAGAGTGGATAGACGAAGAAATCCATTCCACCTGATATAACGTAAAAAGAAATGTTATTTTCATTTACAAATTGTATAAATTCATGAAAACCATTACGAAGTTCAGCAGTTTCTATTAAAAATTGAATAATTTCATCGTGCAGATGAGTAGGTATTAATCGAAATAATTGAGAAACACCTTCTTGAATAGATAGCTCTTGTGATAAAATTCTATTCTTTACTTCTTCAGCTTCTGGTGGTGCGAATTTTTCCATAATGGACATAATGTTATCATTATTTGTAATCGTGCCATCGAAATCACAAAATACTTGAATACTCATAATTTCACCTCATGAGAGGGATTTCCCCATATTTGTAGTGCACTATGCAAATTTATGTCATCTACTTCATGGAGTGGTTTATTTTGCAAAGTAGCCTCAATTGCAGTACGGAATGCTTTACCACCGCCTTGCGCTCCATTTGGATGTCCATGTATCCCGCCGCCAGCATTAATAACAACATCTTTACCGAAATCTCGTACAATAAAGGGAACGAAACCAGGGTGAATACCAGCAGATGGAACAGAAAAGCTCTTCTTGAAAAATGCATCGTCTTCAGTTAAATATTTTGAGATAGCAAGAGCTTCCTCTTTTTCTAGCGCAACACTTCCGTATGGAGATGGGAATAATGAAAAGTCAGCCCCAGCATAGCGTAGTAGCTTTCCGAGTAATAATGGAGATGAAATTCCATATAACTTAGATGCTGAATAAGCACCACTTACAGCAGGGTGTGCCATAATAGGAACTGGGATTTCATCATCTTCTGCAAGTGATTGTAGTACATCTAGTCCGTAAGCAAATACGTTAAATAATAGAATATCAGCTCCAGCTTGCACTGCACGTTTCGCATTTTCTTTTAAATCAAAAGTTCGTCCTGTTAAATTTACGGCATATAACGTTTTATGTCCGTATGTTTCATATACGGATTGTAAAACTTCTTTTCCAGATACAATGCGTTTCGTAAGTGGTGTTAATGCATTTTCAAATAATATTTCATCATCTTTTACTATATCTACACCACCAATTGCTTGATCGCGTAATTGCGTTTTTAAATACCCAATATTTCGTCCAATCATTCCTTTAAAAATACTCATTAAAAGGGGACGATCATGCACTTGTAAAAGATTTCGAATACCATCTATCCCGAATTTTGGCCCAGGAAAATGTTTTTTTAACTCGTCTGAAAAAGTTAAGTCAATTAATTTTACTTCGCCATCAAGGGATAGCTTTCCAAATGTAGTCGTTAAAATTGCTGGTAAATCTGGACTGAAGTTTAATAACGGATATTCGATTTTAATAATTCCGCGTTTTACTTTTTTACGTAAATACGAATTTGTATGTTCATGTTCAGCTAATTCCACAATATGAATGACGTTGCCTTTATGTTGCTTTAATTGTTCTTGCAATAATTGTGGCAAATGAGTCCAAGAGCCAATTGTTAAACCAAGTGCAATTTGCTCAGCCTTTTTTTCTAAGTTATGTGAATCATCATGGATTAAATACGTCGCTATAATTCCGCTCATTGTTATAACCTCCTAGTTAAATAAAAAAACCTCTCAGCTAAGGAGAGGTTTTTTTACAACCAGCTCCTTATCTGTCAGCGTAATGCTGCGAGAATTAGCACCGTGTCTACAATTGTAGATCGGTTGCCGGGTTTCGTCGGGCTCGTCCCTCCACCTGCTCTTGATAAGAAGTATTTAGAAATGTTTAAATTTTTAAGATAACTGAATTTTGTCAGATATTTTTCATGTTGTCAATTACTTTTTGAAAAAATTTAATTTATCAATTCGATTAATGGCTTCCCGTAATCTATCTTCTGTATGCAAGAGACCAACACGGATATACCCTTCGCCATGTTCACCAAATCCAACACCAGGAGCAACTGCAACATGTGCTTTTTCTAGTAAAATATCAGCAAATTGCTCAGAGGTATATCCTTTTGGAACAGGAAGCCATGCAAAGAATGACCCTGTTGGAATGTCTACATTCCAACCAATTGATTGACAAGCCGAAATAAGAGCGTTTCGTCGAGATTCGTAACTATTTACAAGGTCTATTACGCAAGACTGTGAACTTAATAGTGCTTCGCGGGCAGCATCTTGAACTGCACCAAAAATACTAACATACATATGATCTTGTAATAAGTTAATGGTTTCAATGACACTTTCATTCCCTACTGCAAAAGCAATACGCCAGCCAGCCATATTGAAAGTTTTCGATAGAGTGTAAATTTCAATACCTGTATTTTTAGCACCGTCTGCTTGCAAGAAACTAACAGGTTTTTGACCATCGAATCCAATCGCACCGTAAGCAAAATCATGAACCACTAATATATTATGTTTATTAGCAAAATGAATAGTTGCATCAAAAAAATCTTTTGATGCAGTAGCACCTGTAGGATTATTTGGATAGTTTAAAAACATTAATTTTGCACGCTCGGCAATAGAGTTATTAATTTTTGTGTAATCTGGTAAAAAGTTATTTTCTGCAATAAGCGGCATTGTTTCAAATTGTGCTTTTGCTAAAGCAACTCCTGATAAATAATCTGGATAGCCTGGATCTGGAACGAGAATCGAATCACCAGGGTTTGTAAAACAAACTGGTAATTCTACTAATCCAGCCTTTCCACCAAACAATATAGCAACTTCAGTTTTCGGATTTACTACTACATCATATTCACGTTGATAGAATGTTGCCACGGCTTCTTTTAAACTTTCATGTCCGCGAAATGGCGGATATTTATGATGAATGGTCTTTTCTGCAGCATCTTGTAAAGCTTTTACGATATGCTGCGGTGTTGGTTGATCTGGATTACCTTGACCTAGATTAATAACATCGTGACCAGCTGCAACGAATTTGTTAACTTTTGCAACAAGTGAAGCGAAAAATTGTGTTGGCAATGATGTTACTATCTCAGAAGGTTGAAATAATTTCATACTTTCCACCTCTTTTGAAAGTTGTTACAATTCTAGTGACAAATGATATAATCTTTCCAGTATTTTGTAAAGAGAAAAATAAGAATGGGGCTGAAAAAATGAAAGTCGCATGTATTCAAATGGATATTGTTTTTGGAGATGTAGAAAAAAATATTGAGAATGCTAAAAATAAAATAAGCGAAGCGATGAAGGAGAGACCGGATGTTATTGTCTTACCAGAATTATGGACAACAGGATATGATTTAGCAAGACTTTCTGAAATTGCAGATAGGGATGGATTGGAAACGAAAGAAAAGTTGAAAGAATGGTCGAAACAATATGGTGTACATATTGTTGGTGGTTCCATAGCGAAGCAAACAGAGCAAGGTGTTACAAATACAATGTATGTGGTAAACAAGGAAGGAGAACTAGTCAATGAATATAGTAAAGTGCATTTATTTCAGCTTATGGATGAACATAAATATTTAATCGCTGGAAATAGTACAGGTGAATTTAAGTTAGATGATGTAGAGTGCGCCGGCACAATTTGTTATGACATTCGTTTTCCAGAGTGGATGCGCGTTCATACTGCAAAAGGTTCAAAAGTTTTATTTGTTGTAGCAGAATGGCCATTAGTTCGTTTAGCACATTGGCGTTTGCTATTGCAAGCAAGAGCAGTTGAAAATCAATGTTATGTTGTTGCCTGTAATAGGGCAGGAAAGGATCCGAATAATGAGTTTGCCGGTCATTCTTTAATTGTCGATCCTTGGGGCGAGGTTGTTGTAGAAGCAAATGAAGAAGAATCAATTTTATTTGGAGAGCTTGTATTCGAGAAAATTAAAGAAGTACGTAAAGGAATTCCAGTTTTTGCGGATCGTCGTCCAGAATTATACAAATAAAATGTTGACAAGTGATTTTTATTCTTGGTATAGTCTTCAACATAAAGTTAAAAATTCAAAAAATTATACAACTCTTATCAAGAGCAGGTGGAGGGATTTGGCCCGATGAAGCCCAGCAACCGACCGTAATACCATTGTGAAATGGGGCGTTTATTACGCCAAAAGGCACGGTGCTAATTCCAGCAGAAAGTAAAACTTTCTGGCAGATAAGAGGGGAGAAGATAAACTTCAAACCTCTTTCTTAGTGGAAAGAGGTTTTTCTATGTTAGAAAAACCTCTGAATTTAAAAAGGGGGAGAAGACGATGGGATATTATTCATTAACAGAAATAACAGCTGTACAATATGCGAAAGATCATGGCTATTTTGAAGCGAAGGCAAATGTCGTTTGTCATGAAATTGGAGACGGAAACTTAAATTACGTGTTCAAATTAGATGATGGAGAGAAATCAATTATAATAAAACAAGCACTGCCCTATGCGAAAGTAGTTGGTGAAAGCTGGCCATTGTCTATAAAAAGAGCAACGATTGAAAGTAAGGCCTTACAAATTTTTGCGCAGTATGTACCGGATTATGTTCCAGCAGTGTACAGTCATGATGAAGAGTTAGCGATAACGGTAATAGAAGACTTATCAAGACTAACAATTACAAGAAAAGGATTAATAGGCGGAGAAGAATATCCGCTTTTATCCCAGCATATCGGCCGTTTTCTAGCACATGTTTTATTTTATACTTCAGATTTTGGTTTACAGTCAGAAGAGAAGAGGGTACTAGAAGGTACCTTTGTAAATCCGGACCTTTGTAAAATTACAGAGGATTTAGTGTTTACAGATCCGTTTGGACATTATGATACAAATGATTATGAGCCAGATTTACAGCTCGTGGTTGATGAACTTTGGAGTGATAAAACTTTAAAACTAAAAGTAGCACAATATAAATATAAGTTCTTAACAAGAAAAGAAACTCTTATTCATGGTGATTTACATACTGGTAGTATTTTTTCGTCACCTTCTGAAACGAAAGTGATTGATCCAGAATTTGCGACATATGGCCCATTTGGATTTGACATAGGTCAATTTATTGCAAATCTATTATTAAATGCTTTATCTAGAGAAGAAGAAAAAAGAAGTGTACTATTTTTCCATATAGAAAAGACGTGGAGTTATTTTGTAGAGACTTTTACAAAGTTATGGATTGGAGAAGGTGTAGAAGTATATACGAAAGAAAAACAATGGTTACCAATTATTTTGCAAAATATCTTTACTGATGCAGTTGGATTTGCCGGATGTGAACTGATTCGTAGAACAATTGGTTTAGCTCATGTAGCAGATTTAGATGAAATAGAAAATAAAGAAACAAGAATTCAAGCTAAGAAGCAAGCGCTATCCTTAGGTAAAGAACTAATAAAATATGAATCTAAAAGTGCAGATATTCAACTGTTTCGAACATTATTTCAACAGACAGTTTCAGGGGGCGTAAAAGCGTGAGTACAATTGTTACTGTTCCGAGATCTGTAAGCTGGAAAGGTGATGCAATTGCGGTATTAAATCAAACGAAATTGCCGCATAGCACAGAATACAAAACATTGACGACTATTGAAGAGGTTTGGAAAAGCATCGTAATGTTAGAAGTACGAGGAGCGCCTGCAATTGGAATTGTAGCTGCATTTGGCTTGGCGCTTGCATCAAAAAAATATAACACTGTACATATTGAAGAATTTCAAAAGAAGTTTAATAGAGATTGTAATTATTTGGGGACGTCACGCCCGACAGCGGTCAATTTATTTTGGGCAATTGATCGTATGAGAGAATCTATTCGAGGGATTACTACAATAAAAGGAGCACAAAAAACATTAGAAGAAGAAGCGCTTCGCATTCAGCAGGAAGATGAAGAGGTGTGCCGAAATATTGGGGAATATGCGTTAACATGTTTTAAAGATGGCGATAATATTTTAACAATCTGTAACGCTGGAAGTATCGCAACTGCCAGATATGGAACTGCATTAGCTCCCTTTTATATTGGAAAAGAGAAAGGTGTGCGTTTACATGCATATGCGTGTGAAACGAGACCAGTTTTACAAGGTGGTCGCTTAACGACGTGGGAATTGAAGCAAGCAAATATTAATGTGACCCTTATTACAGATAATACTGCAGCTCATGCTATTCAAACGAAAGAAATAGATGCAATTATTGTAGGGGCGGATCGAATTGTCGCAAATGGAGATACGGCAAATAAAATAGGGACAATGAATTTAGCTATTTTAGCAAAGTACTTTGATATCCCATTTTATGTTGCTGCGCCACTGTCAACATTTGATGTTACGAAAGAAACTGGAGCCGAAATAATTATTGAAGAAAGAGATGAAACAGAAGTTACGAAAATCTTTGGAAAACAAGTAGCACCAATCGGAACGAATGTTTATAACCCTGCATTTGACGTAACACCGAACGAATTAATTACAGGAATTATTACTGAGAAAGGTATTATAAGCGGGGATTATAAAAGAGAAATTGCATCATTATTTGAAAAACAGGCTAATACATAATAGCTTGTTTTTTTATGCCTAAATGCATTGTTTTCTCTTACTTATATAATGAAAGGAGGAGAAGAGGATGGAAGAGTGGATCAAGATGATAGGTAATGTAGGGTTTCCAATTGTTGTAACATTATATTTACTCCACCGTATTGAAAGTAAATTAGAGGGGGTAATTGTTGCAATTGAGAAGCTCCCGCGGCAATTACTAAAGTACGAAGATCCTCGCGATAAAAAATAAAGTTTGCTCTTCTTGAGCAAACTTTATTTTTTATTGAGCAGTATAGCCACCATCGATAACGACAGCTTGACCAGTTATACCTTTCGCTTTTTCACTCGCTAAAAACATAGCATAATCAGCGATTTCTTGTACTTGTAGCAAACGCTTCTGTGGTACAAGTGGATAAATGACATCTTCTAAAACATTTTCAAGTGGTACATTTCGTGTAGTAGCTAAGTCTTGTAGTTGATTACGTACAAGAGGGGTATCGACATAACCAGGGCAAAGGGCATTAACAGTAATACCATGCGTAGCACCTTCTAAAGCGGCAACTTTTGTTAATCCAATTACGCCATGTTTTGCACTATTATAGGCAGCTTTTCCAGCAAACCCGACCAGGCCGTTAATAGAAGCGACATTAATAATACGACCATATTTTTGTTGTTTCATAATCGGAAAGGCATGCTTAATTGCGATAAACGGAGCAATTTGCATAATTTGAATTAGCAGCTCGAACTTTTCAGTTGGAAAGTCTTCAATGGGTGAAACGTGTTGCATTCCTGCGTTGTTAATTAATATATCTAATGAACCGAAATGATCAACTGTTTGAGAAATTGCTGCTGTAATTTCCTCTTCAGATGTAACGTCACATTTTAAACCGATAGCTTGAAAACCTTCATTTTGTAATTGTTCAGCAGCTTCTTTCGCACGTTCTTCAAGGCGATCAGTAATCACAACTTTTGCACCTTCTTTTGCAAAAGTACTTCCCACTTCATATCCAATACCACTCGCAGCACCTGTTAAAAAGACAACTCGATTTGTAACCATGATGAAAAACATCCCTTCATAATAAAGTTTTCATAGTGCTCTATTTAGAGAGGTTATAATGAAATTCCTGCAAACATTTGGAAAAAATATCGTTAGCTATCTTGTTTTGCAAAATAGTCTTTGCTATACTATTTTGTAAAGCAAGATACTTACGCTTATCTATCTTGTAAAACAAGATAGTAGGAGGATTTGAATTATGTCGACAAGTCAAATGCTGAAAGGGATCTTAGAAGGATGCTTACTTGCTATTATTTCTGAAGGCGAAATATACGGTTATGAAATGAGTGAGAAGCTAGCAAAGTATGGTTTTACAATGGCGAGTGAGGGAAGTATTTATCCGTTATTAATACGAATGCAAAAAGAAGGATTAATAACAAGCGTAATGAAGGAATCTCCATCTGGTCCAAAGAGAAAATATTACACATTAACAGAAAAAGGCGAGGAAGCACTTGATGAATTTATGGATCGCTGGGAAGCGATGCAAAGTAGTGTAGAACGTTTACTTGAAGGGAAGGGAAGGAGAAAATAATGTTATCAAGTGAAGCACAAAAGTTTTTGTTAGATATGAGATTATTTTTGACGGCAAAGAGTGTGAAAGAAAGTGATATTGAAAACTTTTTAGAAGACGCAGAACTTCATTTAATAGAAGGTGAGAGTGAGGGGAAGAGTGTAGAAGATATTTTCGGAAGCTCACCGAAAGAATATGCAAATGAACTTGTAAAAGTGATGGAAAGAGATAGACAGGAAACGTGGAAGCAAATTGGTTTTACAGTAATGAATATCGTATCTTTTTGGATTATTGCTTCTATCTTAATAGTGAGTAATGGAATGTTACAGATTTCACTTATACAGTGTATCGGTTACAGTTTTTCATTGATTTTAGTTGTTATGGGTCCTAATTTTCTACTTCGCAAAATGACCTTCGTCACAAGCTTTACAAAAACATGGTTTTCTATGTGGTCTTTAGTTATGATTGCTCCATTGTTTTTATTAGGAGCTGTTACGATATTAGATGTGATATATCCTACAAAAATGCTCACATTCACCGAAGTCCAAAGTTATATATTAGCTGGTGGGATTTTTATCATCACAGTAGCTATAAATATATATTTTGAAGGATGGTTTAAAAACTTATATTTAATTATTCCGCTTTCTATTATGTTAATGTTTAAAACATTTACATCTGAAGATCTTATGCCAATGCTATTTCAAATTATATGTTTATACGGAAGTTTGTTTATTTTAATTTTCCTTGAAATTATGATGAAGACGAATAGAAGAGAAACGGTTAAATAAAGGGGGATTATCATGAAGGTTTCTAAAGAAGGTGAAAAGTTTTTAATCGATACGAAAGTATATTTAATAACAAATGGGATTAAAGAAGAAGATGTGGACGCTTTTCTTGCAGATGCAGAACTTCATTTAATAGAAGGCGAGAAAGAGGGAAAGACAGTAAGTGACATATTTGGTGACTCACCAAAAGAGTATGCGGAAGAATTAGCGAAAGAGATGGAGAAGGATAAAAGCGGGAGTATAAAAAGTATTTTAGGGATGATTATTGGTATTGGTGGATGTTGGTTACTTACTAATATATTATTTGAAAATCCTAATCATAAATTTACGTTAACGAATGTACAATTGATTGGATACCCAATTGTTTTAATGATTACTATTGTAAGTATAATATTTGCTTTTAAAATGTCATCATTTAAGAGTAAAATAAAAGAATTTAGCATTATTTATGTAGCAGCTTTGTTACCAATTTTATTACTAGTATTATTAATGTTTATGAATAAGTGGTATGGGACACCTGTATTGCAATTAACTACTATACAAAGTTATATACTAGTTGGAATTGTCTTATTAGTATTGTTAATTGGGGAAGCGTACATACTTGGATGGATTGGAATGTTAGTTGTTATCATACCACTATTAATTATGTTTGTATTTAAAGAATTAGGAAAGCAAAACCCATATTGGGGAATACTAGAGCCTTTACTTCTGTACGGAAGTTTATATGTATTAATGAGATGGTCTTTAAAAAATGAAGAGCAAAAAACTGTAAACTAGTTTGTTACTAATATTGAGCGAACGGAATATTTTATTGAGAGGAGAACAAATATGCAAAGTATATTTCTAGGTATATTGTCTATTGTATTTTTAGGTTTAACGATTTTCGGGCTATATACTACCTTTTCGAAAAAGGTACATGATGACTATTTCGATACTTTACTAGATGACACATCAGGTTATATTTTGTTCTTCGGTTTAATTGGAAAAGGGCTGCTCTGGATATGCAAAAAATTATTTCCAAAGAAATATTATATAGGGATTTTTAGAGGGATTACATTTAGTTGTCTATTTTTATTTCTAGCAGCCGGGATTTGGTTTGTTGATTGGAACAAGTTGTTTTAAACAGTAACATGAAGGTTACTGTTTTTTTCTTTGTAGTAAAGAGCTTTGTAAAGAGAGCGCTTTTTGTTCTGTTGTTAATAAGGAATGAATATGAACGTTTTCTGGACGAGGGACTATCGGATACATAAGGTTTGTTGGAGAAGGGTGGTGCTCCGAGCCGGTTGGAGAATGAGGATCTGCATGAGTAAGTTTTCCATGAATACGTCTTGTAAATAAAATATGACCGATTTCGTGAGCGAGCGTATATATATTTTTCATAGGGGCAGCCGAATTTGTTAAAACGATATAGCCAGTAAGTTGCTGTTGTTTTGCTAAAGAATAAGCGCAGGCAATTACTGCTGTTTCTTTGAAATAATCACTGCCAATATAACAAATATAAAGGTCGCATTCAGGAGCTTCATTTACACATGTTTGGAAAAAGGATGCCAACTTTTCTTGACTTTGAATGGAATTTTTATAACTGATTTCACGGTCAAAAAAACGGAAAAGTTCATTTAATACAATTACTTCTTGAATTTGAAATGTAATGGGGTGCCAAATTGATTCTGCAACAGCTAAATCTTTTGCGATGCGGTCATCAGAAATATCGGCGCCGGGAGTAATACAAATACATATATTGACGTATGGATCCATAAGGAACACCTCAAATGAAAAAAGTTCTTCCTATAATATATGTGGGAAAAAGATGTCATGTATGGATAAACGCCTTCTTTATTGAATATATAGATGACAAGTCGAAAAAATTTCATAGTTCTATAACATGGTATGGTCGTCTTTTTGATATAGTAAAGGAAAGGGGGAGAATATATGTATACATTAAAAATCGTTTCAGACAGAGAAGCACTTTATCAATTTGCGAGTTATGTAAGAGTTGTACAAGGGGTTGAAGATGTATATGTAGAGGTGGGAGAACCTTTATATGAACATCCTTTAATGAAGTTTTATGTACATATTAAGCTGAAAGAAACATATGAGCAGCATAAAGCGTTACAGGAAATAGCAAGATTAGTAGAATTGGGTCGTTTTACATATGTCCATTATCGTAATGATGAAATTGAGGAAGCTTTTGAAGCTGTAAAATATGAAAGTTTTAAGAAATAAAGATGAAAAAATGGAGGCGAAAGCTTCCTTTTTTTCTTTAAAATTACATGAACAAAAAGAGAGAAATTTTGTTATGATAAGAGAGGTTAGGGAAAGGGGAATTTACATATGGGGTATATTGAAGAGTTACGAAAAGTCGTTGGTACAAGACCGCTTATTCTCGTAGGATCAGCAATCATTATATTAAATGATAAACAAGAAGTATTGCTTCAATATCGTTCAGATACATATGATTGGGGTGTACCTGGCGGGGCGATGGAACTAGGTGAAACGACAGAAGAAACGGCACGTAGAGAGTTATTTGAGGAAACGGGGTTAACTGCAAAAATAATGCAATTTCTTGGTGTTCTATCAGGAAAAGAAGTATATTTCCGTTATCCGAATGGCGATGAAATTTTCAATGTCATTCATCTGTATCAGGCACATCATGTGAGCGGGGAATTAAAGCTCGATCATGAAGGGTTGAAACTTCAATATTTTCCAGTAGATAAGTTGCCAAAATTGAATGAAACGACAGAGAAAATTTTGCAAAAGTTTTTATATGCACTGACAGAATAGAAGGTTAATTCCTTCTATTTTTATTATATGAAATATTTTGATTTTTTAGTATGTTTATAGTATGATAGTTATAGATATACATCTTATGGAATTTCACCTAAAAACTTACTAGGGTACATAAGAGAGGGGCAAGTACAAAATGCATAATGTTGTTATTACAGCTGCAGTTCGTTCGCCAATTGGAACTTTTGGAGGAGCGCTAAAAAATGTAACGCCAGTAGAATTAGCTGTTCCTGTACTTCAGGAAGCTGTAAAACGAGGCGGGGTAGAACCACATGAAGTTGATGAAGTAATTTTAGGTCATTGTATTCAAAGAACTGATGAAGCAAATACGGCGAGAACAGCTGCATTAGCGGCAGGATTTCCTGACACAGTTACGGGATATACAATCCAACGTCAATGTTCTTCAGGTATGCAAGCAATTATGTCAGCTGCAATGCAAATCCAATTAGGTGTAAGTGATGTTGTTGTTGCAGGTGGAGTAGAAGCGATGAGTTCGAGCCCTTATGCATTGAAACAGCACCGCTGGGGACAACGTCTACAGCACGGAGAAATTCGTGATACGGTGTGGGAAGTGTTAGAAGATCCGATTCACCATATTATGATGGGTGAAACAGCGGAAAATTTAGTTGAACAATATGAAATTACAAGAGAGGAACAAGATGAAGTTGCTCTTCGCAGTCATACATTGGCACTGAAGGCAATCGAGTCTGGACACTTTGACGATCAAATTGTTCCTATTACAATAAAAGAACGTAGAAAAGAAGTAGTATTTTCGAAGGATGAGCATCCACGTGCAGATATTACAGCGGAAAAATTAGCAGGGTTAAAACCAGCATTCCGTAAAGATGGGTCTGTAACTGCAGGTAATGCATCTGGCCTGAATGACGGAAGTGCAGTTCTAGTATTAATGAGCGAAGAAAAAGCAAAAGAAAAAGGCTTACAACCGTTAGCTAGAATTGTTGGATATTCAGTAGCTGGAGTAGACCCGAAAATTATGGGTATTGGACCAGCACCAGCAATCCGAAAAGGATTAGAGAAAGTAGATTGGTCATTAGAAGATGCAGATTTACTGGAAATTAATGAAGCTTTCGCGGCTCAATATTTAGCTGTAGAGAAAGAGTTAGGCTTAGACCGTGAAAAAGTGAACGTAAACGGTAGTGGCGTAGGACTTGGGCATCCAATTGGTTGTACAGGGGCTCGTATTACAGTAAGTTTAATTCACGAATTAAAAAGACGTGGTTTAGAAAAAGGAATTGCCTCTTTATGCGTTGGTGGCGGTATCGGGGTTGCCTTATTTATAGAAGCACTATAAAAAAGAAGCAGCTATTGCTGCTTCTTTTTTTATGACTCAAATAGATGATGGAATAATCGATCGCGATTTTCAAAGAAAAGTTTCGTCGTTTGATAATGCTCGGTTTCTTCTAATGTGGATTCGTGAATCCCCTCTTGTGTTAAAGAGTATATAGTAGATTCAGGGTAAGCCATTAAAATAGGAGAATGCGTCGCAATAACAAATTGTGAACCTTGTTCAGCTAGTTCGTGCATTCGAATGAGCATGGAAAGTTGTCTCATCGGTGATAGAGCTGCCTCAGGCTCATCTAAAATGTATAAACCTTGTCCTGAAAAACGATTCATAAATAAGGAAAAGAATGATTCACCGTGTGATTGTTCGTGTAGTGAAACGCCGCCGTAAGATTTTATAGCATCTATTTCATCAATATAAGAAGCAACGTTATAAAATGATTCAGCGCGAAGAAAGAAACCGTCGTTTGGTGTATTGAAACTTTTTGAAATTCGAAGGTATTCATGTAAAGATGAATGTGAATCGTTTGTGCTAAAGCGGAAATTCTTCGTTCCACCTTCTGCATTAAAACCTAACGCAATTGCAATTCCTTCAAGTAATGTTGATTTACCCGTTCCGTTTTCTCCAATAATGAATGTTACATTTGGATGGAAAGCTAGTGATTGTAATGTTCGGATAGCGGGTAAGCAGTAAGGATATGCGGAAAAACTAGGGATATTTTCTTTTTTTAATGTGACATTTTGTAAAAAGGGTACGTCAATCAATATATAAACCTCAATTCATAACGGATTTTGAATCTAAAAAGGCAGCAAATACAAGTGTTAATAACACCTGAATCCCTTCTTGTTTTCTGAATATTTATGTGGATTATATCATTTAAACTATCATATTCCAATGTGAAAATAAATATTGCATGAAGTTCCATTCTCTCGTTATGATATATGGTATTCTACTGAAAATGTGAGAAGGAGTTAAAGTATGCCGTTTACATTTGCACATCCAGCAGCAGTTCTTCCTTTTGCGAAAAAGCATTCTAAATATATGTCAGTAACGGCTCTTATATTAGGTAGTATGGCGCCTGACTTTGAATATTTTTTACACTTTAGACCGTATGGTGTTATTGGGCATACGTGGCTTGGGTTCTTATATTTAAATTTACCACTTGTCTTCTTATTAGCATACATATATCATTACATTTTAAAAAAGTCTTTTATAACACATTTACCTAAGCCATTTGCTGGCTACTATACATATGCAGTAGACAAGGGGTGGGGTCTTCATACATGGAAGGATCTTTTTGTATTTTGTTATTCAGCATTATTCGGTATGTTAACGCATGTTGTTTGGGATGCATTCACTCATAAGACAGGCTATTTTGTTATGAAAATACCATTATTGCAAAGAGAATGGTACGGTATCTCTGTTTATAAATATATGCAACATGGAAGTACATGTATTGGTTTTCTATTATTAGCATACGTTTTATGGAAGCATAGAAATGAAATGGGTAAAGACTTTATTTTAGCTTCGGAAAAAAGAAAGTATTGGATTTCAGTAATTGTTGTGGCAACTATTATATTTATCGTGTATGTGTTCCTAGATCCCTATTTTCATATTTTCCAAATTGGAGGTATAATAGTATCTGGACTGACAAGTTCATTTTGTGGACTTTTCATTGTTTCTATAGTTTACAAAGCAAGGGATTAATTTTATATTCATGAATGATAGCGTTAGGAGAAATGAAATGATGAAAGCATGGAAAAGTATTTTTGTTTTATGTAGTTTTCTTCTTATGTTAAGTGGTTGCTTCCATCAAGAAGAAAAGAAAGCTGAACCGAAGAAGAAAGAATCTATTCCTGAAACAAAAGAATATGGTGGGCGTGAGCTGAAAAAAGTAGGACAAAAAGTGAAAGAAACAGGCTGGGGTACTTTCATGTTAGAGCAGATGCATTCTGTGAATCAAACATTTGAAGTAGCGCCAATGAAAATTCACGTACAAGATGTGAAAGTAATCTCTTTATCACAGATGAGTGAAAAGGCAAAAAATACATTGAAAGTATACACGGCACTAACTCCTGAAGAAGTAAAACGTAGATTAGGGGATAAAGTAAGCCAAGAAGATGCAGAATTATATGCATCGCTAAGTGGAACAGAGATTAGTAATACAATTCGTTACGTTGAGATTACATATAAAGTGGAGAATAGCGGAAATAAAAATATGCAATTTTTCTCTATGAATGATGTTATAATTAATGGTAAGCAACATTTTAAAGTAGCGACTCAAAACTTTTTATATGACGAAGATACGTTAGTTGGTACAAAAAATGTATCAAGAGAAGACTATAAGCCTGGTGAAACAAGAGATGGGATTATTGGTTTAATACTTGACGATGGAAAAGACAAGGTAAAGGATATTCAGTTTATAACTGATGATTTACTTGCAGGAGATTCAGAAACACAAGATGTTGTAAAAGAGCCACAAACGTTTAATATCTCACTTTCGGAGTAATGTGTTTTTAAAATAATGTAAGACAAAACAGTCAGCACTCAAAAGATTATGCTGACTGTTTTTTTATTTCTTTTATGTATGAATCTACATTTTGAAAAGGTACCTTAATTTTAAACGCATCTTTTTGTTTATTAAATTGCTTTTCATTATAGGGGCCGAAACGTTTATTGTGCTTTACGTCAATAATCCAATAATGTTCACTTTTTTTATTTGCAATTGCTGCGTCAGGGTTATTTGGATCTGATTTTTCCTCAGTTTGTTTTGCAATAATGTATTTATCATCCCAAGCAATGTCTGTAATTTTTGCAGGGATGTATTGTGTGGCATATACAGCATCTTGCGAGGGGAAAAGTTCAAATGCATTTCCAGAAGTACGTATGAGCTCGTATTCATCGTTAACCGTATAAGTTAAGTGACTTGTGTTTCCTGTACAACCAGTTAATAGGAAGGCGACGAATAGGATTATCCATTTTTTCAATATGGGAACCTCCTTTATAATGCTATTGTAACAAATTGTACAAGAAAAGTAAGAGAAACGCTAGTTTACAATGTTTTTTAGAAGTGGTACGATGAGACGGGTAAAGAAGGATATGAAGGAGTCGACATAAAATGAAGTTAAAGATGCATCGTCCAGCGCTTGTAATGAATCGCATAGGTGCTTCCCTAATTGACATGTTTTTAATCTCGGTTATGTATGGTGCAGTAGTAGCTATTATGACCGGAAACTATAGTGCTATGTTTAAGCGCTTTAATATAAGTTTAGGTGATTTTAGATATGATTTCGCAGTAGTTTTCATATTAATGGCGATATATTTTATTGTGTTACCCTTTATTTGGAACGGTGTTACACTTGGCAAAAAGGTAACGAGAATAAAATTAATTTCATTGAAGAGTGAAAAGCTAACGTTGCAAACATTAATTATAAGATTTTTTGTATTGTTATTGCCGAACGTATTGCTATTAGGAATTCCATTAATATGTAACGTATATATGATGTTGTTCCGCAAAGACAATTGCGGTTTTCAGGACTTAATTACAAAGACGAAAGTAATAAGTCTTGTATAATGAAAAAAGACCTTTTTATCCATAAAATAAGAAGGTCTTTTTTTGTTATACTACAATTTATGTAATAATATCATTTTGGGTTTTAATAGATTGAAAATTAAGAAAATGTTATAATGATTAAAATAATATCTTTATATAATAAGGGGGAAATTGAAATGACTGGAGGTAGTGTAATCTTTTGGGGGATTTTAATTTTCATCGGTTTAGTTTTCGATCAGCGTAATAGTAGGAAAAAAGAAGGAGTAAAAAAGTAATCGCTTACAAACGAATGAGCAATTTTTCTTGCTTGCAGATTAATCTTATAAAGGAGTATACTGAATGACGGTAAGACTTATAGAAGGGGTAATGAAAATGAAGCTTGCAGGAAAAGTTGCTATCGTAACTGGCGGTGGCATCGGTATTGGACGTAATACAGCTCTTTTGTTGGCTAAACAAGGCGCAAAAGTTATTGTGACGGACATTGATCAAGAGAGTGGACAAGCAACAGTGGAGGAAATTATGAATCTAGGCGGAGAGGCACTTTTTGTATCCTATGATATGGGAAAGCAAGGAGATTGGCAACGCGTTATTAGCATTACTTTGAATGCATTCAGTCGCATTGATATGCTTTTTCAAAATGGTGGTTTATATAAAATAGATTCTATTTTTTCTCGCCAACAAGAGAACGATTCCAATGTACTTTGTATTAATGACGTTTGGATAGAGATAAAACAATTAACGTCATCTTTTATGAAACAGCAAGAAGAAGTGGTGCTTAGTGATTTACCGATTTTCGGTATTATTAGCACGAAAGGACAATCATTTCATACAGTAGAAGCCCTAGTATAATAATGAAAACCGCCCTCAATATATGTGGACGGTTTTTTTGTATGTTATATAGAAGGAAATTTCTTTAGCGAATACGTTGTTCTGTTTGGCTGTCAAAGAAATGCGCTTTATTTAAATCAAATGCCAATTTAATTTGATCTCCAGGTGAGAATATATGTCGTGCATCAACACGTGCTGCAAAATCTTGATTTCCAAGTTTCATATATAAAATAGATTCAGCACCTAACAATTCAGCAACTTCAATTTTTGTTGTGAAAGTAGTAGATTGTGAAGCTTCTAAAAATAGTAGTTCATCATGAATGTCCTCCGGGCGAATACCTAAAACAATTTCCTTATTTACATAGCCTTGTTCACGTAGCATCTTCATTTTTCCTTCAGATACTTTGATTTTTATGGTATTGTCTATAACGAAATCGGTTTCAGTCAATTTACCACGAAAGAAGTTCATCGCTGGTGACCCGATAAATCCACCCACGAAAATGTTTTCTGGTGTTTCATATACTTCTTTTGGAGTTCCAATTTGTTGAATCTTTCCATCCTTCATAACGACAAGACGCGAAGCCATAGTCATTGCTTCTGTTTGGTCATGTGTTACATAAATTGTTGTTGTTCCAAGGCGATGATGTAGCTTAGAAATTTCTGAGCGCATTGCAACACGGAGTTTAGCATCTAAGTTTGATAATGGTTCATCCATTAAGAAAACTTTTGCATCTCGAACGATTGCTCTACCTAACGCAACACGTTGGCGTTGTCCACCTGATAATGCTTTCGGTTTTCTATCTAAATATTGTTCAAGCCCTAAAATTTTTGCTGCATCTTTCACACGACGATCGATTTCATCTTTTGGTATTTTTCGAAGTTTTAATCCAAATGCCATATTATCATATACACTCATATGTGGATAAAGAGCGTAGTTTTGGAAGACCATTGCGATATCTCGATCTTTTGGAGGAACATCATTCATTAGTTTACCATCAATTGAAAACTCGCCTTTTGAAATATCTTCGAGTCCAGCTACCATTCGTAATGTTGTAGATTTTCCGCATCCAGAAGGACCGACAAATACGATAAATTCTTTATCTTGAATGTGTAAATTAAAATCGGTTACAGCTGTTACGTTATTATCATATATCTTATAAATATTTTCTAATTTAAGTTCTGCCATGGTATTTCCCCCTAGAAATAATTATGCAAACGTTTTCTTTGAGTTCATTATAAACGAATAGATTCAAAAAATAAATAAAAAAATAAAACGTTTTCATTTATTGAAGAGTTATTAGTAATTTTCGTATGTTTTCTTAGAAAAAGAACAATAAAAATTGTAAGCGCTATTTTAAATTGAGATAGAATCTGTTATCATTCATTAATGAAAACGTTTGCGCCTTAAAAAAGAGAAAAATGAATTATGAATGAAATGGGGTAGCATAATGGAAAAACAATGGTGGAAAGAAAGCGTAGTATATCAAATTTATCCTCGTAGCTTTATGGATAGTAACGGTGATGGTATAGGAGATCTTCAAGGGATTATTTCAAAGCTAGATTATTTAAAAGAGTTAGGGATTGATGTGATTTGGTTATCACCAGTCTATGAATCTCCAAATGATGATAATGGTTATGATATAAGCGATTATTGTAAGATTATGAACGAGTTCGGAACAATGGAAGATTGGGATGAGCTATTACATGAAATGCATGAACGTAATATGAAATTGATGATGGATTTAGTTGTTAATCATACATCTGATGAACATAAGTGGTTTATTGAATCACGTAAATCAAAAGATAATAAATATAGAGATTACTATATATGGCGTCCTGGAAAAGAAGGGAAAGAACCGAACAACTGGGGAGCTGCTTTTAGTGGGTCTGCATGGAAGTACGATGAAATGACGGATGAATATTATTTACATCTGTTTTCTAAAAAACAGCCGGATTTAAACTGGGATAATGAAAAGGTAAGACAAGATGTTTATGAGATGATGAAGTTTTGGTTAGAAAAAGGAATTGATGGATTCCGCATGGATGTGATCAATTTTATTTCTAAAGAAGAAGGATTACCAACTGTTGAAACAGATGAAGATGGCTATGTTTCAGGTCATAAACATTTTATGAACGGTCCAAACATTCATAAATATTTGCATGAAATGAATGAGGAAGTATTATCGCATTATGATATTATGACGGTTGGTGAGATGCCAGGTGTAACGACAGAAGAAGCCAAATTGTATACTGGAGAAGAACGAAAAGAGTTGCAAATGGTATTCCAATTTGAACATATGGATTTAGATTCAGGAGAAGGTGGAAAGTGGGATGTAAAACCATGCTCACTTCTTACTTTAAAAGAGAATTTGACAAAGTGGCAAAAAGCATTAGAGCATACCGGATGGAATAGCCTTTATTGGAATAACCATGATCAGCCTCGCGTTGTATCTCGTTTTGGTAACGATGGAATGTATCGCATTGAATCAGCAAAAATGTTAGCGACAGTTCTTCATATGATGAAGGGAACGCCATATATTTATCAAGGTGAAGAAATCGGAATGACGAACGTTCGATTCCAATCAATTGATGAATATCGAGATATTGAAACGTTAAATATGTATAAAGAAAAAGTGATAGACCATGGTGAAGATATAGAAAAAGTAATGGAGTCTATTTATATAAAGGGTCGTGATAATGCTAGAACTCCGATGCAGTGGGATGATCAGAATCACGCTGGATTTACAACAGGTGAACCTTGGATTACTGTAAATCCTAACTATAAAGAGATTAATGTGAAACAAGCAATCCAAGATGAAGGTTCAATTTTTTATTACTATAAGAAATTAATTGAGCTACGCAAAAATAATGAAATAGTTGTATATGGATCATATGATTTAATATTAGAGAATAATCCTTCTGTTTTTGCTTATGTAAGAACATATGGAGACCAAAAACTACTTGTTATTGCAAACTTTACTGCGGATGAAAGTGTATTTGAAATGCCTGAGGATATTAGTTATAGTGAATCAGAATTATTTATACACAATTACGATGTAGAAATCGGATCGATAGATAACATTACATTACGTCCGTATGAAGCGATAGTATTCAAATTGAAATAAGAAAAATCCTTATGCCACCTTGGCATAAGGATTTTTTGGATTACCATTTTAATATGGAGAATCCATATGGAGGAAGTGTAACTTGTAATACACTTGCTTCCGCTGAAAATTCTTCATTTGTATAAATGTTAATTATTTTCTTACCAGTAACATGAAGAGGGAGTGAAACTGTAACTTCACTATTAGTAGGGTTTAAAACGAAAAAGATAGTTTCATCCTCATATGTTTTCGTATAAGAAATATAATTATGTTCATCATTTGCTTCGATGAATTGAAAAGTACCATGTCCTCCAAAAGCTTCATGTTGTTTTCGTAATGAAATCAATGTTTGTATATGTGTAAATAATGCATGATCTTGTTCTTTAGTATCCCAAATCATACATTTACGGCAATCGGGGTCCATACCACCATCCATGCCGATTTCATCTCCGTAATAAATGCATGGAGAACCGATGAAAGAAAGATGGAATACATAGAGCAATTTCAACTTATTTTTATCTCCGTTGCATGTTGTTAAAATTCTTGGAGTATCATGGCTATCTAATAAATGAAAGGCTGCTTCATTTACATTCATAGAGTAGGAATGTAGAGATTCTGTAATTTGCTTCATGAACTCACTTGCTTTAATGGAATCGTTAGCAAAGTAAGAAAGTAGAGCGTTTGTAACAGGGTAGCTCATGACAGCATCAAATTGATCGCCTTGTAGCCATGGAAGGGCATCGTGCCAAATTTCTCCCAAAATATATACTTCAGGATTTAATGTCTTTATTTCAGTTCGGAATTCTCTCCAAAAATTGTGATCGACTTCATTTGCGACATCAAGGCGCCAGCCATCTATATTAAATTCTCGTACCCAATAACGTCCTACTTCAAGTAAGTATTCTTTTACATCTGGATGAGCTGTATTTAATTTAGGCATATACGGTGTAAAGGCGAAAGTATCATAATTTGGAAGTGGCTCGGTTATAATTGGGAATTCATGAATGTGGAACCACTCTTTATATGCGGACTTCTCACCGTTCTCTAGTACGTCTTGAAATTTCTCGAAAAAGTATCCACTATGATTAAACACAGCATCGAGCATTACTTTTATACCGTGCTTATGACATTCTTCAACGAGCTCTTTGAAAGTTTCTTTCGTCCCAAATTGTGGATCAATTTCCATATAGTCAATTGTGTCATATTTATGGTTTGAATGAGCTTTGAAAATAGGTGTGAAATATATTCCGGAAATGCCAAGCTTAACAAGGTAATCAAGGTTTTGAATAACACCAGAAAAATCTCCGCCGAAAAAATTAGTTGGAGTTGGATTCGCACTTCCCCAAGGAAGGGTGTTTTCTGGATTCAGCGTACTATCGCCATTAGCGAATCGCTCAGGGAAAATCTGATACCAAATGGTGTCTTTAATCCAAGATGGTGCTTTGAATACATCATCTGCATGAATAAATGGAAAACAGAAAAAGTTACCAACATCATCATTTGGAATGTTAGAAAAGAATCCTCGCTCTGTATAAATAAGAGTGTCTGTTTCAGATTTTAATTCAAACCCATAACGTAAGCGCTTAAATTTGGGTTCGATTGAAATGGACCAATAATCAAATAATGCAGTAGAACCCGTTTTTTTCATGGGTGTACTTGATGATATCCATTTCCCGTCTTTCCATTCGTAAGGATCACCGTAAATAAGATCGGCGCTTTGAATATCATCTCTCTTAGTACGTACTCGGATGTGAATTGTTTGTTCATCATAAGCGTATGCATAATTATCTTTCGGCCTATGATAAATGGCTTCTTTAAACATATAGAAAATCCCCCTTCAATATCTCTATACATAGTATTCCCTTAAGTGTAATAATAAAGCCTATATTGCAAACGATTGCCTTTCTCGTAGCTTTAATATTGCTTATAAGAGTAGTATTCATTTCATATAAAGTCAATGTATAAAGAGTATAATGACATAATTTTTAAATTAATATTTGCAAAATGAATAAAAGAATGTATAATGATAGACAAATAGCGCAAACGTTTTTATAGACTTGGGATATTGTTTGCGCTTCAATTAAACTATTAAATGCAAACGTTTTCAGTTACTGAGGTACATAGACAATTTAGGGAGGTTTTTGGGATGAAGAAAGCATTATCATTATTAACGGTTTCAGCATTATCTATTGGTATGTTATCTGCATGTGGACCGAAAGATTCAGGGAAAAAAGAGGAAAGTAAAGCGAAAAAAGACTATGACCTTCTTGTTTGGGAAGATGAGAAAAAAGGTGTGGGTCTAGAGCCAGCGGTGAAAAGTTTTGAAAAGAAATATAATGTGAAAGTAAAAGTTGAAGAGGTTCAGATGACGAAACAAATAGAAAAACTTCGTCTCGACGGTCCAGCTGGCACAGGGCCAGATGTTGTAACATTGCCACATGATCATATTGGTAATGCGGTAACAGAAGGGCTACTTTCAGAAGTGAAAGTAGATGATACAGTAAAAAGTAAATTTACAGATTTATCAATAGAAGCACAAACATATAACGGAAAAATATACGGTTTACCAAAAGCGATTGAAACACCAATCTTTATTTATAATAAAAAAATGATGCAAAAAGCACCCGAAACGATGGATGAACTGTTTAACTTCTCAAAAGACTTTACGAAAGATGGAAAATACGGATTTTTAGCATTAGGAGATAACTTCTACTTTGCTAATGCATTTATGGCAGGTATGGGTGGTTATGTATTTGGTGAAAAAGATGGAAAGCCAAATGCAAATGATATTGGATTAAATAATAGCGGTGCGGTACAAGGTGCTGAATATATTCAAAAATGGTACAAAGAAAAGTTATTCCCGAAAGGTATTATCGGTGAATCTGGTGGTTCAGCTGCAGATGGATTGTTTAATGAAGGAAAAGCAGCATCTATTATGAATGGTCCATGGGCATTCCAAGCGATGGAAAAGGCTGGAATAGATTATGGTGTTGCTCCAATGCCGAAATTACCAAATGGTCAACCGATGAAAACGTTCGTTGGTGTAAAAGGATGGCATGTAACAAGCTTCTCTAAACAAAATGATTTAGCTACAAAATTTACTGAGTGGGTTACAAATGAAGAAAATGCTAAAATTCGCTTTGAGAAAACGAAAGAAATTCCACCAGTAAAATCAGTAATGGAAGATCCAATCATTAAAGAAAATGAGGCTGCAAAAGCGGTTGCGACGCAATCGGAAAATGGAATTCCAATGCCGAATATTCCAGAAATGCAGGAAGTTTGGAAACCAGCTGGGGATGCGCTTCAATTAGTTGTATCAGATAAAGAAGCACCAAAATCCGCACTTGATAGTGCAGTGAAACAAATTAAAGGTAATATTGAGGCAAATCATAGTAAGAAAAAATAAGGTGAAATTCGTGCCTCTAATATGAGGGGCACGAATTCTCTCCCTTCCATGTGGGAAGAAAAAAGGGGGAAGGAACATGCAAACATCTATGGAACCTGCAAAGGGGTTAAACCATTCAAAGCATAGGAAAATGGCAACCGTGTTATCAATCATTCCGGGCATGGGCCAAATATATAATAAACAATTTGTAAAAGGTCTTATTTTTCTAGTATTAACAGGTTCATTTATTGTAGCCTTTGCTGATTTATTAAATATGGGATTATGGGGCATTGTAACGCTCGGTACAGAAGTTCCACGTGACCATTCTGTCTTTCTATTAGTAGAAGGGATCTTGGCACTTATCGTTATCGCGTTTGGGCTCGGCATATATGCATTTAACTTATATGATGCATATCAAAATGGAAAGAAACGTGATATAGGAACACCGTTAAATTCTGTAAAAGAGCAATACCGTAATTTGTTAGATCAAGGCTTTCCTTATTTAATGGTTTCACCAGGTTTTCTACTACTTATCTTTGTTGTCGTATTTCCAATCATCTTCGTAATTTTAATTGGATTTACAAACTATGATTTATATCATTCTCCTCCAGCTAAATTAGTAGATTGGGTGGGTTTTAAAAACTTTATTGATATTTTCACATTACCGATGTGGAGAGATACATTTTTAAGTGTATTTTCTTGGACTGTCATTTGGACATTCGTTGCAACAACATTACAAGTTGCACTTGGTATTTTTTTAGCGATTATCGTAAATCAGCCTGGTATTAAAGGTAAGGCAATTATTCGAACAATCTTTATTTTACCGTGGGCTGTTCCAGCATTCGTATCTATTCTTGTATTTGCTGGTATGTTTAATGAAACATTTGGAGCAATTAATAACCAAGTATTAGCTTTATTCGGGATTGAAAAGATTGCTTGGATGACAGACCCGTTTTGGTCAAAGATTGCTTTAATTATGATTCAAACATGGCTTGGTTTCCCGTTCGTCTTTGCAATGACAACAGGTATATTGCAATCGATTCCAGGAGAATTATATGAAGCGGCTACAGTAGATGGAGCAACTGCTTGGCAACAGTTCCGCAAAATTACATTGCCACTTGTGTTATATGCAACAGCGCCAATATTAATTACGCAATATACGTTTAACTTTAATAATTTTAGTATTATTTATCTATTTAATAACGGAGGACCTGCTGTGTCTGGACAAAATGCAGGTGGAACGGATATTTTAATTTCATGGATCTATAAGTTAACGATGACTTCGGCTCAGTACGGAAAAGCAGCAGCTCTTACAATGATTTTATCGTTAATTGTTATTACAGTTGCGTTATGGCAATTTAAGAGAACAAAATCATTCCAAGAAGAGGATATGATGTAAATGAATATTAAACGACAAAAGATGCTACGTCTTTCATTAAGTTATTTAGTTATCTTCATAATGTGTGCGATTATTTTCTATCCATTACTATGGATAATTGGCTCATCGTTTAATCCAGGGGATAGTTTATCTGGGTCAAGTATTATTCCGAAAAATGCCACATTAGATCATTATCGCAAGCTACTTGATCTCGATTCAAGTAATTACTTACTTTGGTATAAAAATACTTTGAAAGTTAGCGTAATGACGATGATTTTCTCTGTACTAGCCATTAGTTTTACTGCTTATGCATTTTCGAGATATCGTTTTGTTGGAAGAAAGAATGGTTTATTAACATTTTTAATTTTGCAAATGATCCCGAATTTTGCAGCGTTAATCGCACTATATATATTAGCTCAGTTAACAGGATTACTTGATACACATCGTGCATTAATTTTAATTTATGTGGGCGGAGCAATTCCGATGAATACATGGCTTATGAAAGGGTATTTTGATACGATTCCGAAAGAGTTGGATGAATCAGCTCGAATGGATGGAGCAGGGCATTTCCGTATTTTCTGGCAAATCATTATGCCACTTGCAAAGCCAATCGTAGCGGTTGTAGCGTTATTTACTTTCATTGGTCCATTTACAGATTTCATTTTAGCGAGTATTATTTTGCGAACACCAGAAAATTATACTTTGGCAGTTGGATTATATGAAATGGTTGCGAAGAAATTCGGTAATGAATTTACAACGTTTGCAGCGGGTTCTGTGTTAATTGCGATCCCGATTTCAATTTTATTCCTATCACTACAAAAATATTTTGTTTCCGGTTTAACAGCTGGAGGTACGAAAGGATGAAAAATGGGACATTACGTCCCATTTTTCTTTTCATCTCCCTATAAATAACTTTATAGGGAGATGAAAAGAGATTTGACATCACATGTGAAAAGATGTCAAATAAATAGTATATTATAGTATAGGAAAAAATAGCTATATCCCTTACAATACATGAAGAGGGAGAATAGGATTAGTTTTGCAAGATATAAGAAATAAAAGTTTATGACTTGCAATGAGTGCGAGATAAAATATATGAAAAATGGCAGAGAAATGAGAGGAGGGGGATTTTTATGACAGTTACAATTAAAGATGTGGCGAAGCAAGCGAATGTTGCACCATCAACAGTTTCTCGTGTAATTGCTGATAATCCAAGTATAAGTGAAAAGACAAAGCGCCGTGTTAGGAAAGTAATGAGTGAATTAGGGTATCATCCTAATTTAAATGCGAGAAATCTTGCGAACCAAACGACGAAAACACTTGGTCTTGTTATGCCAAGTTCTGCAAGTAAAGCTTTTCAAAATCCATTTTTCCCAGAAGTTATAAGAGGGATTAGTTCATTTGCACACGTAGAAGGTTATGCGCTTTACATGTCGACAGGTGAAACGGAAGAAGAAATTTTTAATGGTGTTGTAAAGATGGTACAGGGACGCCAAATTGGTGGCATTATTCTTTTATATTCAAGAGAGAATGATCGGATTATTCAATATTTACATGAACAAAATTTCCCGTTTGTTTTAATAGGAAAACCATATGATCGAAAAGATGAAATTACATATGTAGATAATGACAATTATACAGCTGCAAGAGAAGTGGCAGAATATTTAATTTCATTAGGGCATAAGCAAATCGCGTTCATTGGTGGTGGTTCAGATTTACTTGTAACGAGAGATCGTTTAGCTGGTATGAGTGATGCCTTGAAATTAGCAGACATTGTATTACCAAAAGAATATATTTTACATTTTGATTTTTCGAGGGAAAGTGGTCAACAAGCGGTTGAGGAATTAATGGGACTGCAGCAACCGCCGACGGCAATTATGGCAACGGATGACTTAATTGGACTTGGTGTGTTAAGTGCTCTTTCTAAAAAAGGATTCGTTGTACCGAAGGATGTTTCTATTGTAAGCTTTAATAATGCTTTATTATCAGAAATTGCGAGCCCTCCACTTTCGACAGTTGATGTGAATATTTATCAGCTGGGATATGAGGGAGCAAAAGCTTTAGTTGATAAAGTAGAGAATGCAGAATCCACTGCAAAGTGTATCATTATTCCTCATAAATTACTAAAACGTCAAACTTGTGATCATTATGCAGAAAAAAGCTAAGAGTTTAACTCTTAGCTTTTTTCTTTAGAAAGGCTTCTAATCGGTCGCAGCCTTCTTTTAAAGTTTCAATACTATACGCATAGGACAAGCGAAGGTAGCCTTCACCGTATTCAGAGAATGCTGTTCCAGGAACTACAGCTAGTCCAGCTTCTTTGACAAGATCAAGTGCAAAATCAAATGATGAAGATGTCAAATGACCAACATATGGGAATAAGTAAAATGCACCTGTTGGCTTTTCAACTGTTAATCCCATTTGAGTGAGTCTATTATATACGTAATCACGGCGTTTTTTATATTGGTGGCGCATCATTTTGGGTGCGTCTTTAGCTGCTGTTAATGCTTCAATTGCAGCGTATTGAGCGATTGAAGTAGCACACGTTACATTGTATTGATGAACTTTTAATATGTGTCCAGCTAAATAGCTTGGTGCAAATAAAAGTCCAACACGCCAGCCAGTCATAGAATGTGATTTAGATAAACCGTTAATGACAATTGTCTTTTCACGCATTTCTGGGAAATGAGCGATAGATGTGTGCTTTTGTTCATATACCAGCTCGCTATAAATTTCATCTGAAAGGACGAAAATATTTTTGTCTTTTAAAACATCTACAATATCTTTTAGTTCTTCTGTTGATAAAGTTACACCGGTCGGGTTAGAAGGATACGGTAGTACGATACATCTTGTTTTTTCTGTAATAGCATTTTTAAGCGCTTCAGCTGTTAAACGGAATCCAGTTTTACGAACATCTACAAAAATAGGTGTTGCACCGCATAATCGAATAATAGGTTCGTAACCTGGATAAATAGGAGCAGGTAAAATTACTTCTGTTCCTGGCTCTAAAATCGTTCGAAATGTAACATCAATTGCTTCGCTAGCACCGATTGTAACGATGGTTTCGTTTTCAGGTGAGTAATGTAAATCGTAGTTATCTTTTACGAAGTTACAAGCTGCCTTGCGTAATTCTAGTAAACCAGCGTTATGTGTATAGCTTGTATAGTTTTCTGTAATAGCCCGTTTTGCAGCTTCTTTTACGAGAGAAGGTGTAGGGAAATCGGGTTGTCCGATTGTTAAAGAAATCAAATTATCATAGTTTTGAATCATGTTAGAGAATTGACGGATTCCAGAAATTTGGATGTCCTTCACTCTAGGGTTAATGAATTGTTCCATTGTATCTCCCTTTCTTCCGTTTGAAAATTAAGTTCATTTTATCATATTTTCTATGATCGCGCTTTTTATATGTAATTTAGAAAGAGAGAGAAAAGAGAAAAAAGCCGCTATAAGCGACTTTTTAATATCCGTATTCCCAATCTATTTCATCTTCATTCCAGAGTACAGAGGATACCTTGCCAAGGTGAACAACTGATTCGTTTACAGCACATGTGCAATTTTCATCTCCTGCTTTATGCTGTAATTCTTCATATACTGATTTTTCAACATTTTCTAGAACAACCAAATTTTCTTCTTTTAAAACAAGCGTAGTACCCGCCATATTTATCTTCCTCCTACTAAAGTAATGATCACTTATTTGTAAACATAGATAGTATGGATTATATGCTGTATTTTGCTATAGTTGTCCGTCTAAAAAAGTATTTTTATATTTTCTTTGTAATCCGTATTCATTGTATACTGCACGAAGGAAATTTGGTACAGGGTTTACAATCATTTCGAAAATCTGTAACAATTATGATGAGTTGTTAACAAAGAATTAACAAATATGTTAAGAAAAATCAAAATTTTAAAACAAATACACCTATAAAATGATATAATCATATCAAAATACATATAGGGGATGAGAGGTTATGGAGCTTATCCGTGATTTATTGATTCAAATTGCCATCATAATTTTGCCACTATTTTTATATGAAGCGATTCGTTTAAATCGCTATCAAGAAATGCCTCCGAAGCCAAATCGTTACTTTATTATGTTTTTATCTAGCGTTACGCTCGTTCTCTCCATGACATACTCTATTTGTTTTGGCAATGTGTGTGGGTATAACTTTCACCCCATTCCAATTGTCAGTGGTTTTTTATATGGTGGGATTGTTGGTTTAATCCCAGCGGTTATTTTTGTTGCATATGAATGGTTACTAAAGGGAATGAGCTTTCTTCCAGTTTTAGAAGTAATATTTTTATTGATAGTTCCGCTGTTTTTATCAAAGAAATGGTCTCTTTTTTCAAGGGATAAGAAATTAATTTTAGCATTTATGATTTCATCATTTTATGTGCTTGTTTCTTTAGTATTAGGCATGATTAATGTTCTTTTGGAAACAGGATTTACACCGTATATTTCGCAAATATATAGCGGATTTATATTTGCCTCGCTTATCATGGTCATGACAATGGTATTTCAGGTGTATTTAACTGAATATTTAAACGAAAATGCATTGCTACGTACAGAGATGCAAAAATCAGAAAAGCTTAATATTGTAAGTGAGTTAGCAGCAAGTGTGGCACATGAAGTTCGAAATCCACTTACTGTTGTTCGTGGATTTATCCAATTGTTAGAAAGTACGGAAGATGTGAAGAATAAGGATTATATGCGCCTCGTATTAGCTGAATTGGATCGGGCGGAACAAATTATTTCAGATTACTTGAATTTAGCAAGGCCGCAAATTGAGAAAAAAGAACACATTTGTTTATCAGCCCAATTAATAGAAATGACCACTCTCATGTCGTCATTTGCAGCGATGCAAGGTGTATATTTACAAGTTGAAATTTCAGAAAGTCTTTATACGATTGGTGATAAGACAAAGTTGAAGCAAGCTATTATGAATGTTGTTAAAAATGGTATTGAAGCAATTCAAGGAAATAAAGGATATTTAAAAGTAACAGCCATTCAAAAAGACGAAACAATCATAATAAGAGTTAAAGATAGTGGTGTTGGTATGACGAAAGAACAGTTAGCAAGGCTGGGGCAACCATATTATTCTTTAAAAGAAAAAGGGACAGGATTAGGGCTTATGGTAACATTTAGTATTTTACAAGCGCATAATGGTACATTGGAATATAAGAGTGAAAGTGGAAAAGGCACTGAAGCAATTATTATATTACCAGCTGTACAAAATAAGGAATAAAAGTTACCGATGGAAGGTAACTTTTTATTTTATATTGCTTATTCATTTGTTTTTTCTTGTTTTGCTCGGCTAAATAAACTTTTAAATGTTTGAAAGACACTTTGCTCTTTTGAGGCAGCAACCATTCTTTTTGTTTCTTGAATTTCTCGAATAACTTGCATAAGCTGTGCATCACGATTACTGTCCTTGTTATAAATTTGACTAACAAGTTTATTCATTTTTTCTTCCTGTTTGGATTCTCGTTTATACATATGATTCATTAATAAGTCCATCTTTTCTTTTTGTAATGCATCTGTTCGAGCGGCGTGCTCGACTAACTCTTGAAGCATTTTTTCTTGAGAGCCTTCTTTTACATAAACTTGTTGCATCAATTCATCTAGTTTCTCATCCTTTAAACGATTTTGTGTAATTAGAGTAGAATTTTGATGAATAATTGCTTCATTTAATTGAGCTAGCATTTCAAGTTTCAACATGAATTCCTCAAAGTTACGTCCATCTTCCTTTTCTTTCGGTTGTATCTCTTGCTTATCTTGTATAACTGGTACAGGTGGGGCCTCTTTTTCTTTTAAAATAATCGGTATCGTTTCTGAAATATCTTCTTGTAATGTAGCAGCTCTTTCATGTATAGATTTCAATAGTTTTAAATCATCAAGTTTATAAATACGAGCATCAGCTGTTTTAGAAATCATATAGCCATGTTCCTCTAACAGTTGACTATATTTGCGGACTATATGTTTTGGGATGCCTGTTTTATTCGTGACATCTTTCGTTTTATAGGTAGCTTCCATGATATTTCCTCCCCAAAAAGTATCGTATATATCATTTCAATCTTTTATGAGGACTTCCTTTGAAAAAGAATGTCGGAAGGCTATTAGTTTTCTACAGCATTAGTGAAAAAATGAAAGTTTTTGGCGGAATGGCAAGGAATAACTAAAATAATGTCTGAAAACATATACAGGAGAAGTTTGTTATAATAACGGAGGAAAAAAGAAACTGGTAGAAACATGGAGGTATACATGAAGCAATTAAAAGGTATTATCATTTCAATTATCGCAATTCTGTCTATTTTAGTAGCAGTTTATGAAGTACTTGTGCCAGAGGAAACAAGTGTAAAGAAAACGAATACGTATGATCAAGTGTTAGAATTTCCGAAAGAACGTTATCCAGAGACAGGAAAACATATTACGGATGCTATAAAAGAAGGGCATTCAGAAGTTTGTACAATCGATCGTGGTGGTGCTGCAGATAGAAGGAAATTGTCGTTAGCACCATATCCTTCAAAAAAAGGGTATGATCGTGATGAATGGCCAATGGCGATGTGCAAGGAAGGCGGAAAAGGAGCACATATTGAATATATAAGTCCGGCGGATAACCGCGGAGCAGGCTCTTGGGTAGGGAATAAGTTAGATAAATATCCAGATGGTACGCGTGTGAAATTTGAAGTGAAGTAGTAGTTGTACATTTCATAATGAAGGAGAACGGGAACTATGGAGTTAACAATTTCTTATTCGCAATTAATGTTGATGAACTATGACGGTGAGCAGCCTTATGTAGACTGGACGGATGAAGATTTTGAAAGAGGTTATGCTGAGGCAGAGGGAACTGTTATTTTTGAAGCACTTTCTGATTATACTTGTGAAGTGAAAGTGACCCCAGGGAAACATATTGAAAAAGAAGAAGTGATTAGAACGATTACGGTTCCTTTTACAGTTGAAAATGAAAGTATCGTTATAACGAGTATTCTTTCAAATAAATTTCAAATACCTATTCCAAATGGTGAGTATACAGTGGTCTTACAAGCAATTCCTCTTGAAGAGCCAACGGATGATGAATTATATAAAATACAATACGAATTCTTTTTTGAAAGTAAAGAATAAAAAATGGGTTATCCTCAATAAGGATAACCCATTTTCGTTATGCGTTTGTTTTTAGCAGGGAGCGAGCATCTTTTGCTGCTTGCACCATGTGCTCTAAAGCTGGAATAACTTCTTCTGTTCTTCTCGTTTTTAAACCACAATCAGGATTAATCCAGAAATATTTAGGATCGCATACTTCTAAAGATTGTTCTACGATTTTATACATTTCATCTTTACTCGGTACACGTGGGCTATGAATATCATATACACCTAGACCGATGCCTTTTTCATATGTTGTATGTTTTAATGTATCAATAAATTCACCGTGACTTCTTGATGTTTCGATAGAAATCACATCTGCATCTAATGCGCGAATCGCATCAACAATATCTTCGAAGTTACTGTAACACATATGAGTATGAATTTGTGTTTCATTTGCTACAGAAGAAGTTGCTAAAAGGAAGGATTGAACTGCCCATGTAATATAAGCGTCCCAATCTTTTTCTTTTAGTGGCATTCCTTCACGAAGTGCTGGCTCATCGACTTGGATTACTCGAATTCCGGAAGATTCAAGTAGTTCAATTTCGTGACGAAGAGCTAATGCAATTTGATACGAAACTTCTTTTCTTGGAATGTCATTTCGAACGAAGGACCAATTTAAAATTGTAACAGGTCCAGTTAACATTCCTTTTACAACTTTCTCTGTTAAGCTTTGTGCATAAACAGTTTCCTTAATAGTCATTCCGTTAATAAAGGCTACATCACCATAAATAACAGGTGGTTTTACGCAGCGGGAACCGTATGATTGTACCCAACCGTTTTTAGTGAATGAGAAACCAGCAAGACGCTCACCGAAATATTCGACCATGTCAGTTCTTTCAAACTCACCATGTACAAGGACATCAAGACCAATTTCTTCTTGGTAACGAATCCATTTTTCTGTCTCTTTTTCAATAAATTTTTCATATTGTTCATTTGAAATAACACCGTTACGCCATTCTTTTCGCGTTTGACGAACTTCAGTTGTTTGCGGGAAGCTACCGATAGTTGTTGTTGGTAACAATGGTAACTCTAGGGCAACTTGTTGTAATTCGTATCGCTTTTCAAATGGAAGAGGACGTGAAAAATCTTCTTCTTTTAGTGCTGTTCGTGCTGCTTTGACATCTTCACGGTTACGTACAGCAGATGAACGAATTGTATGATGTACATTTCGATATGTTTCCAGCTCATTACTAATACTTTCTGTACCTTTAGTGAGAGCAGAATGAATAAGAACTAACTCTTCTAATTTTTGATTTGCAAATGCTAACGCATCAAATAGCTCAGTCGATAAGTGAGTTTCTTCTGTTTTATCGATTGGTGTATGCAATAAGCTACAAGAAGGCTGAACAATGAAGTCTTTCGTTTGGACTTGTTTTTGTAGCGTTGTAAATAACGTAAGAACTTCATCAAGGTCAGCTCTCCAAATGTTACGGCCATCTATACAACCGACAGCTAAAGTTTTATCAGCTGGGAATCCATATTTTGAAATAGCATGTAGATTACCTTCTTTACCATGAACGAAATCTAATCCAATACCGGATACAGGGAATGTAATAATTTCTTCATAGTTTTCTTCTACACTATCAAAATATGTTTGTAAAAGAAGGTTCGCATTTGGAACTTCTTTACGAATAGCTTCATAAATTTCTTTTGCTTGTTGAACTTCTTCTTTCGTTAAAGAAGCGAAAATCGGTTCATCAACTTGAATGACTTGTGCACCAGCTGCATGTAGTTCTGAAAGCAGTTGTACGTATGGTGCAACTAATTGTTTTAAAATCGTAGCGAATTGTTCTTGTGTATAACCTTTAGCTAATTTTAAGAAAGTATATGGTCCTAAAATAACAGGTTTTCCATCTACTCCTAATTCTTGTTTTGCCTCTTCGTATAAGCGAAGTGGACGATTATCTTTTAAAGAGATTTGTAATCCCTCTTCATATTCAGGAACGATATAATGATAGTTTGTGTTAAACCATTTTGTCATTTCAGAAGCTACGTGATCTTTAGAGCCACGCGCCATTGCGAAATATACATCAAGGTAAGATGTAAACTCAGAAAAACGTGATGGGATAAATCCTAGCATATAAGCAGTATCCAAAACGTGATCATAATATGTAAAGTCGCCAATTGGAATGAGTTCAATCCCTTTTTCTTGCTGTACTTTTACGTGTTGAAGGCGAATTTCTTTCATTGTTGTTAAAAATTGTTCTTCATCGATTTTATTGGACCAAAAAGCTTCCAATGTTTTTTTCCACTCTCGTTGTAGTCCGATACGTGGATAACCTAAGTTACTTGTTTGAATTGCCATTTTAAATTCCTCCCTAATTGAAAGTAAGCATTTCCGTTTACTAGGAAATACCTATAACAAAAAGTACAAAGACATAGAAAATAAGCCTTCCTTTTTGTTTTAACACCTCATCATCATCCGTGAATCTATCAGTGTTGTTAAAACAGGCAGGTCTCCTGACTTATGCTTCATATAATTTCTTTCACCTTCCCGTTTTCACAGTGGCACTAAAAAGAAATCTCAGCATTTACAGTGGCGGGACCGTGTTGGAGTTTCACCAAGCTTCCCTTTTAAACACGAAACGAAACTTTCGTGTACCTATTTTCCTTTTGAAAGGAATTTAACAAGCGATATGATATTGAAACAAATTCTAACACAATTTTTGGAATTTTGTCTACTGTTTTAAAATAAGAAAATTCCAAAGTTTTTATTTCTTATTATTCTGACTTTTACATTCTGAAGTAACTAATAATATTACATTATAAAAAGAGAAATTGAGCTATGAAAGAAGTAGGGATGTCTTCTTTCATAGCTCAATTTTCATCTATAGCAACTTCTGAAAGCCGGCCTGCTATAGCATCTTTAAGGAGGGTGTTTAGCCATTGTAGTTCAACTGTAATATGCTCAATTACACTTTGTAAAATATATAGTTGTGCACGTGGAACTTTTCCTTTATTACAATCATATATCGTTTGCATAGTATATAAATATTGAAGAGTATCGTTTTTCTTTTTTTCTAAAATAGGAACTAATTCGTGATCATTGCTAAAGTGAGCGAAAGATAAGGCTGAATAAATAGGTTTATATATTTGGTTTTTTGCTTCGAATTGTTTTAATAGTAAAGTGTGGAATAGTTTTTTGCCTTCTTCTGTTATATGAAAAATCGTTTTGTCAGGTCGATTTGTGTCTCTAATTACATTTGTAATATGAATTGCGCCTTGCTTTTCTAATTGCTCGAAGGCGTAATAAAGTGATCCTTTAGCATATTTAATGTAACAATCCATTTGTCGTTCTTTCATAATATGCTGCACTTCATATGGATGTTTATCTCCTTCGAGTAGCAAGCCGAGAATGACTAATTTCATGCTCATGCTGTCTCAACTCCTGTATATAAAAACTTTATCCGGCATTAACGGGCAGTAAGACACCCATCCAAAAATTCAGCGGAACCAAAGAAGTTAGGTGGGGGGCGGGCTGTCCGTAAAAGCCCGATTGGTTCAATTAATAATCAGTGGGGGATGAACAAAACCGCCACTGATTAAAGATTAACTTTATACATATTATAAACGGCATATCCTTTTTCATAAAGGGATATGCCGCTTCTTTTTTATATTAACTGACTTGCTTTTGTTTTTCTTTCTTTTTAGGGCCTGTAAAGAGGCGTTCATTTCCCATAAGTAAAATACAAATAATACTTAGTACAGCCGGAATAAGTGCCCAGAAGAATGTGTTCGCAATAGATGTAGCGAGAGCTTCTTTAATACCCGCTAATATTTCAGCAGGAATTTTTGCGGTAGCGCCTGGCGATAATAAGAAACTTGTGTCTCCACCTTTTGGAGCTAATTTTGCTAGTTCAGGGGGGAACACAGAGTTTAGTTTATCTGTAAAAATATGATTTTGAATTGTACCGAAAATCGTTACACCAAGAGTCATACCGAGTGATCGGAAGAATGAGTTTGTTGATGTTGCCGAACCACGGTCTCGCATTTCTAATTTGTGAATAGAAGACATACTTAATACTGAGAATGAGAAGCCAACACCAAGCCCAGCGAGAATCATAAATAGTGTTACGAGTAAACGAGGTGTATCCATTGTTAAAGTACTTAATAAATAAATACCAAGAACGAAGAAGACGCCAGATACCATCATAATGTTACGATAGCTTGTTCGAGAAGCTAATTGTCCTCCTGTTTGACTTCCAATTACAGAACCAACCATCATTGGTGTTAAAATTAATCCGGCATTAGAGGCGGAACCTCCAAGAACGCCTTGAATGAAGATTGGAATATAAACTGTACAGATAATAAAAGCGGCACCATAGAAAAAGGCAACTCCTTGACTAGCTGCGAATAAAGGTTTTTTAAATAGATGGAACGAAATAATAGGCTCGGTTGCTTTTCGTTCTACAAAGAAGAAAATAATAAGCGTAATAACTACTGTTGTAAATAAGCCAATAATTACAGTGGAATTCCAGGCATATTCCTTACCACCAAGTTCTAATGCGAACATTAAGCAAACGATACTTATGACAAGTGTAATAGCACCAGCCCAATCAATTTTTTGTTTTCTAAATTCTAGAGACTCACTGTAGTATTTAGTAATGAAGAAAAAGGAGATAAGTCCTAATGGAATATTGATATAGAAGACCCAATGCCAACTTATATAGTCTGTAATATAAGCGCCTAATAAAGGACCGAATACACTAGAGGTCCCGAAAACAGCACCGAATAGTCCTGTCATCTTCCCACGTTTTTCTGGTGGGAAGATATCGTACATAATTGTGAAGGCGATAGGCATAAGGGCACCACCACCGATACCTTGAATAGCTCTATAAATACTTAATTGCTCAATACTTGAAGCTGTTCCGCAGAGCGCAGAACCGAATAAGAAAAGAATGAGGCCACCAATATAAAAACGTTTCCGCCCGTACATATCAGAAAGTTTCCCGAAGATAGGCATCCCTGCCATTGTTGCTACCATATAAGCTGATGTGACCCAAACAAACTTATCAAATCCTCCTAAGTCTCCAACAATTGTTGCCATTGCGGTTGCAACGATTGTATTGTCCATTGCGGCCATTAATATACCAAGCAGTAAACCAGCAACAACAAATTTTGTCTTGTTGGCGTCTTTTTTTAATGGTTGAGTTTCCAAATATAACCCTCCTTTAGAAATAAGTAAACTATATTAAGTTTTGAGTGCAGTGGATAAAAAATTTAAATGTATAGGTGATTTTAATTTCTTTTCCATAAGTGCACTGATATGCCATAAAGAATATTATAGTCAAATTTGACTATAAGGCAAACTTTTTCTTCCGTCAAAATATTCTTTCGTATGAGTAGAGAACGAGTGAGCCATATTGAATATTGCCATAAAGTAAATTGTAAAAAAATTTCATTAAGAACACCTTCTGTTAATAGATGAAAAATGGTTTTTTCTTCATATTGTCGAATAGGATAAAAGGAAGAGAAATATTAAACATTGCTTGTAGTAAGCTTTAGTAATTTGGGGAATTCATTGTGTGTATGATACATCTGAAATGAGGTGAATATATATTATGAAAATATGGGGACGAATTTCGGATACAGGAAAGTATTCAATACCGCTACAACCAGTATTGTGGATTGACGGATCGAAAAAGGAAAATGAATTTCCTCAAGTAGCCGTTACATTAAAAATTGGTAGTATGTATACAGAACAATTTTCGTATGAATTGACCTACGATGTAAACGACATACTTATTATGAGAATTGAAGTGGAAAATAAAGGGGTAGAAATGATTTCGAGAGTTGTTGTAAGTCATATGATTCGAGATTACTTTGCTTATATTCCTAATTCTTTAAAAGTTGATAAGGGGATAAGTGAGTTTTTATTCCAGCTTGTAAGGTGGCGAATTGATGATTTGTTACCGAATGAAAAGGTGGAACTACGTTGTAAAATAAAAGCTAATAAAGATAAAGCTCTTAAACAAGCATTCTTTCAGGCTACATATACATTTCAAGATAAAGAGATATCATATGGTCCACTGCAAACAAATGAAGTTGTTGTGCGTCAATAATAAAAAGGAACCTGTACAAAAGGTTCCTTTTTTTAGTGAAGGTTGTGTTTTTTGAGTATTTTCTTTTGCTCCATTCCTTTTTTTCCTACATAGTTATTTTTGTAGCCAAAGTATAGAATAAATAAAAATGAAACAACATTAACAATAGCGTCAATTTGATCGTTTGTAATAAAGTGTATGCCGAAAGAGGTAAATAATAATTTTAATGATAATAGAAAACCAGCTAGTAACCGCATAGCATCTGATAGATTCTCTTTTTGTAGCATATAGATTACTCCTTTCTATAAAAGTTATATATTATATATATGAAATAGAGTAGAAAAGGTATACAAGCTTAAGCAGAAATGTACATTGGATATGTACATTTTTTATTTGGTAGAAAAACATTATTGATATAGAAACATATATTGGTATAAAAGGGGGAGAAGTATGAAACATAAAGGGAAAATTAGTGGATTATTACTTGGAAATACAGTGGCAGTTACAGAATGGATTGCACTTCAGGATGTAATTGCAAAACTGGATTCACGATCATTTTATACCGTCTTTATTATTTATATATTGCAAATGATACTAAGTTATTATTTTGGACATTGGTACGATAAAAGAGCGAACAAGCGTATGAATGAAGAAGCAGGAGGAATGGCAAGCAACGATTTTGTTGTTGATTTTTTTGGGAAAGTAGCCGCTTTATCTGAAAGAGCTTCCCGTAATATTACAGTTTACATTCTTTCTGTAAAAGAATGGGAAGGATTAAAAGACACGTTGCAAGAAAAAAAATTGGGAGTGTTAGTACAAAAATTAGAGAGTACCATTGTAAAGTCAATTCGGAAGGGAGATGTTGTTACAAAGTGGGATGAAAATAAGTATGTTATTGTAGCAATTGATAATGGTCATGAAACATCAACAATAACAAACAGATTAATGAAAAATATTGAAAGTGAAATAGAAGGTGATTTACTCAGTGTCACTCTTTTATTTGGAGCAGCTAGCTATCCAGTAGAAGGAAAAACGTTTGAAGAACTGTTGAGAAAGTCGCAAAATCAATTGTACCAGTATAGAAATTTGCAAGAAAATGAGTGAAGCTTTGATTTGAAGATATTTGATAGGAAGAAGTTTTATTTGTAACATTTTTTTGACTTTTATTACAAAAAAACGCTGCGTTTGTAATAAAAGTCTTTAAAAATATATGAAATAAGCATATAATTATGATGGTAGTGTCAATGCAATTTGCACAATGTGTTTTATTTTAAAAGTGTAGAGGAAAGCAAGCTCTACACTTTTCCTTTTTAGGAAATGAAAAGAATATTTGTAAGTTGTTGCGAGATATCGATTGTACTGTGTAAAATGAACAAAGAGATTATTTGATAGAAAGCTGGAAAGGGAATGATAGACGTGAGAGCGGAACGATCACCTTTTATCAGGTGAACTATTATAGTCTTATTAAGACTGAGGTGAAATTCTGTGGCCATTAAGGTAATACATAGTGTGAACAGATTTTAAAGAACACGAAGTACTATACTTAAAGATGGATATGGAACTGCTAAATACTTCAAAAAGAATAATGTAATATTAAGTAATAATTTGTACAAACAATATTAATGATCTTCGTAAAAAAGATGCGAGTGTATAGAACAATTACATATTTTATAACTTTTTTATATTACACGATGGTCGTTTATAAGTAGGAGGAAGAGATGTTGAAATATAGTAAATTAGCAATTATAACTGCATTATCAATGACTTTATTAGCCGGTTGTTTTGGACCGAAACCAGAAGAAGAATTATATGTAGCGTTTGAAAACGCTGCTAAACAAGAAAAAACAATGTTTGAAGATGCAAAAAAACTTGAGACTTTAGAGAAAGAAGGACAAGAATTATATAACCAGATTGTGCAAGAAGGAAAAGATAATAATCAAACTGTTAAAGAAAAACTGAATCAAGCAGCAAAGAATACAACTGAACGAGAAAAAGTACTTACAAAAGAAAAAGAGGCCTTAAATAAAGCGCAAGAAGAAGTGAAGTCAGCTGATAAGTATGTGAAGAAAATTGAAGATAATAAGTTGAAAGATCAAGCTGATAAAGTGAAAAGCATGTATGAGAAACGACACGATTCATTTAATAAAATGTATGACAGCTATAATAAATCTTTAAAACAAGAAAAAGAGTTATATACAATGTTACAAGATAAAGGTACTAAATTAAAAGATATTAGTGAAAAAGTAAAAGTAGTAAATCAATCTTATAAGGATATTGAGTCAGAAAAAGATAAATTTAATGAATTCACAAAGTCTTATAATACAGAAAAAGTAGCTTTTTATAAACAAGCAAATATTAAAATTAAAGAAGAGAAAAAATAAAACAGTTTGGCCTACACTTGGCCAAACTGTTTTATTTTTTTGTATAAGTACGACTATACCATGGAACCGGTTCACTTAATTTTTTTTCTTGTTTCAATGCTTCAGGCCCAATATAATCTTGAAGTGTTTTTTTTGCTACTGTTAAAGATAAGGTTGTTTTCGGATTTCGATAGGAGGATTCAAGATGACCAAGATGCGGTAGAATTCGAAAATCTTCTTTCGTAGGAGGGATGTGGAAAAAATAATCGCCTAAACGTATAAGGACATCAGATTGTTGTTGGCTAAAACGTGGGTTTCTAGAAAAATGTAATCCTTCTTTAATTGCTTTTTTTTCAGCAATCAAACGCTCTAAAGCTGTCTTTTTTAACCAGTATAAATATTTAGGATTAGTAGCTGCTTTAGCATGACGATTCACAACGAAAATAGATTGAGCTAGTCGATTAATAGAATGTTGGTTTTGTAATTGAGATTGTGGTTGTGAAGGTTTCATATTGAATCTCCTTTCAATTTTTCATTATTATAGCATAAATAAAATAGGTTTTTATTATATGCAAAAAGTGATTGTATATATTTTCAATATTAAAGCAATATTGTTACAAAAAACAACTATTTTGTATAATAGTAATAGAATATGTTTTTGAAATTTGATAATGAAAGAGTGAGAAGTTTGAAAGAAATATTAAAACAACAGTATGCCATTATAGATATTGGATCTAATACAATGCGTTTAGTTATTTATGAAAAGCAAAATGGAGGTTTTTATAAAGAGATTGAAAATACGAAAGTGGTTGCTAGGTTAAGGAATTACTTAATTGATGGTGTGTTGAATGAAGAGGGAATAGAAGTATTATTACAGACATTATTTCAATTTCAAGAAAGTACAAGGTTCCATCAGTTGCATCATGTACTTTGTGTTGCAACAGCAACAATTAGACAGTCTGAGAATCAAGAGGAAATTAAAAAGCTTATTGAAGGACAAACGGACTTTACTCTTAGAGTATTATCAGAATATGAGGAAGCGCGTTACGGATACTTGGCGGTTATGAATTCTACATCGTTTTCAGAAGGAATAACGGTAGATATTGGTGGGGGAAGTACGGAAGTTACATACTTTAGAAATAGAGAGATTTTAGAGTACCATAGTTTTCCTTTTGGGGCACTTTCTTTAAAGCAACAATTTATTAAAGGTGACATTCCTACTAAAGATGAGTTAGAGGGAATGCAACATTATTTAGAATTTCAATTTCAAACGTTACCATGGTTCATCAATAAGAAATTGCCTCTTATTGCAATTGGTGGTAGTGCGAGGAACTTAGTAAAAATCCATCAAAATTTAATATGTTATCCTATAGCAGGATTACATTTATACAAGATGAAAGAAGAAGATATTGAAAATGTAAAAGATGAGTTGGAAAAATTGTCGTTCATAGAACTTCAGAAATTGGAAGGATTGGCAAAAGATCGAGCGGATACGATTATTCCAGCGGTTGAAGTATTTCATACACTTGTTAATGTTATAGAGGCACCGGCATTTGTATTAAGTAGAAAAGGATTAAGAGAAGGTGTTTTCTATGAAGAGTTGACAAAAGATTTGGGGATTTCATATTATCCGAACGTAGTTGAAGAAAGTTTGCATTTACTATCACATGAATACGAAATGGACATGGAATTTGTTATTCAACTTATTAAACATGGAAGACTAATTTGCAAACAACTTGAGGAAATAGGGCTTATTTCTATGTCAGTAAAAGACTGGGAAGTATTCCATCAAGCAGCGAAAGTATTTAATATAGGCAAATATATAGACGAAGAAGCGAGCCGTTTACATACGTTTTATTTATTGGCGAATAAGACAATTGATGGCATGATGCATAAAGATAGAGTGAGGTTAGCGCTTATTGCATCTTATAAATCAAAAATGCTATTTAAACAACATTTATCTCCATTTGAAGGTTGGTTTGATAAAAGTGAACAAAAAAAAATCCGTCTATTAGGAGCTGTTTTACAATTTTCAGCTGCTTTAAATGCAAGGCAACGATCGCTTGTTGAAACCATATCTATAACAGAAAGCAAAGAGGCATTAACGTTTAAAGTTTTATGTGAACAGTCTGCATTAGCAGAAAAAGTGCAAGCTGAAAAACAAAAAAAACAGTTAGAAAGAGTATTAAAAACGAATATTAACTTGTTATTTGAACTAAAACATTAGGTCGTACGGATGTCTTTACGAAAAATTTACACTTTGTAATATTGTAATTTGATAAAATAAAATTAACTAAATTATAGTAAAAAAGTTTCAAGGGGAAGTGTGAAGAGAATGGAATTATCGAAGGGGAATGCAGTAAATTTAAATGATACAGCTTATTACAATAATCGAGAGTTAAGCTGGCTAGCATTTAATGAACGTGTACTACAAGAAGCGCAAGATGGAAAAAATCCACTTTTGGAAAGATTGAAATTTATTAGTATTTTTAGTTCGAATTTAGATGAATTCTTTATGGTACGTGTAGCGGGATTAAAGGATCAAGTGAGTGCTGGATTTAATCAGCCAGAAAATAAAGCTGGCTTAACACCAAAAAAGCAACTAAATAAAATTGCGATAAAAGCCCATGAACTAATGACAGTACAATATGATACATTTAAAAATTATGTATTGCCAGCGCTTGAGTTAGAGGGAATTGAACGTTTAACATTCCATGATTTGACGAAAGAGCAGCGAGAATTTATAGAAGAGTATTTTGATGAGCAAATTTTTCCGGTGTTAACCCCTGTAGCTATTGATGCATATCGCCCATTTCCAATGTTATTAAATAAAAGTTTGAATTTAGCTACTCTTTTATATGATGAGAAGCAAGCAGAGGAAGAGAATCGGACGAAGCTAGGAATTGTACAAGTTCCTTCATTACTTGAGCGCTTCATATTTTTACCGAGCGAAGGGCAAAAGCATAAATTTATTTTATTAGAAGACGTAATTAGTAGCTTTACTCATAAATTATTTACGGGATATACAGTATCATCTGTTACTCGTTTCCGTATTACACGCAATGCAGATTTAACGATTCATGAAGAAGGTGCGAGAGATTTATTAAAGGTAATTGAAAAAGAATTAAAAAAACGTAAGTGGGGGGGGCTGTACGTTTAGAAGTTGGGAAAGAACACATTGATGAAAGAGTATTAGCGTTATTATATGAGGTTCTGGAAGTAAAAGATGAAGATGTATATATAATGGATGGGCCATTAGATTTAACATGTTTGTTTTCTTTATATAAAAAACTAGCTCCTTTATATGAACATCTTGTATATCCGGCTCTTATTCCGCAACCGCCTCAAGATTTAGGTGATGAAGAAGATGTATTTGAAAAAGCAATTGAGCATGATATTTTATTACATCATCCTTTTGAATCATTTCAGCCGGTAGTTGATTTTGTCCGTGATGCGGCAGACGATCCAAATGTACTTGCGATTAAACAAACGTTATATCGAGTAAGTGGTGATTCACCAATTATTCAGGCGTTAAAGATAGCGGCTGAAAAGGGAAAACAAGTGACGGTATTAGTTGAATTAAAGGCAAGATTTGATGAAGAAAACAATGTTCATTGGGCTAAAGAATTGGAACAGGCAGGCTGTCATGTTATTTACGGTGTAAGTCACTTGAAAACACATAGTAAAATTACGTTAGTTGTAAGAAGAAAAAACGGAAAAATCGAAAGGTTCGTACATCTTGGAACTGGAAACTATAATGATGCAACAGCGAAGTTATATACTGATTTTGGATATATTACATCAAGAAAAGACTTTGGGGTTGATGCAACCAATTTCTTTAATTATTTAAGTGGTTATACAACAAAGCCACATTTTCATCATTTATCTGTTGCTCCATTTGATATAAGAGAACAATTTATGGATTTAATAGATGAAGAAATCCGTTATCATAGGCAATATGGAAATGGATATATTATCGCTAAGATGAATTCATTAACAGATAAACCATTAATTAAAAAAATGTACGAAGCATCACAAGCTGGAGTAAAGGTAGAGCTCATTGTTCGAGGAACATGTTGCCTACGACCTGGTATTCCAAATGTAAGTGAAAATATTCGTGTAGTTAGTGTTGTTGGAAGATATTTAGAACATAGCCGTATTTATTATTTCCATCATAATGGGGAGGAGAAAATATATTTATCTTCAGCTGATTGGATGACGCGAAATATGGAGAAGCGAGTGGAAATATCTTTCCCGATATTAGATATTGAAATGAAGGCACGAATTAAGGCGATTTTACAGCTTACATTAGCTGATAATGTGAAAACACGTGAACAAAATAAAGATGGTGATTACTATTATGTTATTAATGGTAGTACAGAAGAAATTGATAGCCAAGTGAAGTTGTTTAAGATGGCGTATCAAAATACAGATGCTGAATAATGAAAAAAGTAAAAACCTCTTATGTCTATAAGAGGTTTTTACTTTTTTCTACTCATATGCTCCCAAAATGGGAGGATGAGTAGAAACAATAGTTTTATTATAAGCGTGTAATAAGGTGGCTCGTTGAGAGAATAACATTTGAAATAATCGTTATTTTAACTTAGTAATAGTATGGTTGTTGACATGGTCCACCGTAACAAGGATAAGGTGCTGGCGGCGGGAAAGGTGGTGGATAAGGTGGGTAAAATGGTCGAGGGCCGAAAGCTAATGCTCCGCCGAGTAATCCACCAGCAATTCCAGCTAGAAAGGGAACGCCAAAAAACGGGAAGAAGCGTGAGTCGCCTACTGGACCAATAGGTGCTGAACGGACTGGGATTGGTTGATAATATGGATACATGAACATACCTCCTTTATTGGACTCACTTTCATCATATGGTAAATGAAACGTGGATGAGCGCGTACAAGAAAGGATATGCAAGAAAATAGGCGAATTATTACGAATGTTGGAGTGTAAAAAGTGTAATTTCAGGTTTTGACATAAAACGGAATGGAACACGCGTTCTTCCTAGGCCTCGATTAACATAGAGAGTTAAATCTTGAATTGTATAGAAGCCTTCAATATAGTCTTTGGCGAGTGATGGTGTAATAATAGCTCCTAAAAAAGGAATTTGTACTTGTCCGCCGTGGCTATGACCAGAAAGTTGCAAGTTGATTGGATATCTGGAAACTTGGGGCGCGATATCTGGTTCGTGAACAAGAACAATGTTATAAGTATTTTGTCGTGCATGCTCTAATGTTTTCTCTATTTTGGGTTTGCCTAGTAGTATATCATCGAGACCGAAAATAGAAATCTCACTATTATCCATTAGACGAATTCTTTTTTCATTATTTAGCAATAGTTCAAATCCAGATTCACGCATGATGTGCTCATAGTATTCAGTTCCATATCCACCGTGATCATGGTTACCATAAATAGCGAATTTACCGAAGGGGGCTTGTATATTTTTTAAAATGGATGCAACGAAAGGAGTGTCAGTATACGTTTGGTAATTATCAATGAGATCTCCAGTAAAAAGGACAATATCTGGATTTACAGCATTAATTTTAGAAACAACTTGAGATAAATGTTGAAGCGAGAAATAGTATCCAAGATGTAAATCGCTGAATTGAAGAATTTTCATACCATGAAAACTTTTTGGGATGAGTTGTGATTTTAATGTGTGCTGTGTAAAAGAAATGAAATGGGGTTCTATATATTTAGCATAGTAGTATCCAATGCCACTGGTTATAAATGAATAGAGACAAGTGCGCATACCAATTTTTAAAAAATTTCTTCTTGTAATGTGCTTCATAAAAATATGAGTATACCTCAATGTTTTTATTCCATTTATAGGCTACTCGAATCTCCTTTCAGTTTATTTAAAATATACTTTACATAATAAAAATTTAGTATAGATTACGAAAAAAAATGAATGAAAAGAAAATTCTTTACATTAAAATATCAGAAAAGTTTAAAAATATAAAGATTTCTATTAAATAAAGTGATAAAATGAATGTGTATTCATTTTTTGGAGGGGATGTATGTGAAAGAGAAGGTAGTTATTATAACAGGTGGATCGAGTGGAATGGGAAAAGGAATGGCGACTCGTTTTGCAAAAGAAGGGGCACGAGTTGTTATTACAGGACGTACAAAGGAAAAACTAGAGGAAACAAAGTTGGAAATTGAACAATTTCCGGGGCAAGTATTACCTGTACAAATGGATGTAAGAAATACGGATGACATTCAGAAAATGATTGAACAGATTGATGAGAAGTTTGGTCGAATTGATGTTTTAATAAATAATGCAGCTGGAAACTTTATTTGTCCAGCAGAAGATTTATCTGTGAATGGTTGGAATTCAGTCATTAATATTGTGTTAAACGGTACATTTTACTGTAGCCATGCTGTCGGAAAATATTGGATTGAAAAAGGTATAAAAGGGAATATCATTAACATGGTAGCAACATATGCATGGGATGCAGGTCCAGGAGTTATTCATTCGGCTGCAGCGAAGGCAGGGGTATTAGCGATGACGAAGACGCTCGCTGTTGAGTGGGGACGTAAATATGGAATACGAGTTAACGCTATCGCGCCAGGACCAATTGAACGTACGGGCGGTGCTGATAAATTATGGATTTCAGAAGAAATGGCTAAGCGTACGATACAAAGTGTTCCGCTTGGAAGGCTGGGTACGCCAGAAGAAATCGCTGGTCTAGCTTATTATTTATGCTCAGATGAAGCTGCGTACATAAATGGAACTTGCATGACAATGGATGGAGGACAACATTTACATCAATATCCATTTTAAAAGGGATAAAAAAATGAATGTTTGATTTATTTTTTTATGGTTAAATGTGACGGAATTGTGACATATGAAAGAAAAGTGTTTACAAGAGGTCATATATACGTTATATTTAAGACCTCTTTTTTCTTCATAGTAGAATTGCTAATTCCCCTTAGCATTTTACCCCTCTAATCCCTTCAGGAAAACTGAAGGGATTTTTTATTATTTTTCCGTAAATATCATGTTATAATTTTTGAAAAGTAAAGGGAGGGAAGCACGTTGATAGATGCATTAGATGTAATGAGTAACTTGGATAAAGTCCTTCCTTATTATCAAGCTATTTTTAGTGCTGATGAGCATACTGTAATTGGATATGAAGTAGTAGGACGTATTCAAACAGAAGAGGGCATACAAAGTTTAGCTTCTTTCTTTCACGATGATTCGATTCCAAGTGAATTTCAACTGGAAGCGGATAATATTATAGTAGAAAAAGCTTTAAATCGTTATTTAGAAAGCGATCAAAAATTATTATTATTTATACATCGGAATGCTAATGTATTAATGAATGATGATGATGAAAGCTTGCTTCAACTTTTATTGAGGTATGAAGAACAAGGTTTAAATTTAAAACAAATTGTTTTAGAGATTACAGAACATGAATGTAAAGAAGATATAGAGCAATTTAATCATTTGCTTATGTATTATCGTACATATGGTATTCAAATTTCGATTAATAAAGTCGGAACGGGCACAAGTAATTTAGAGCGTATTAGCGTGTTAGCACCTGATATTTTAAAAGTAGATTTAACGAATTTAAGGCAAACAGCACTTTTACAATCTTATCAAGATATTTTATATTCTTTATCATTACTTGCTAGAAGAATTGGTGCAACTTTGTTATATGAAGAAATAGATGCTTTTTATCAACTGCAATATGCTTGGAAGAACGGCGGAAGATATTATCAAGGTAATTATTTGAAAGAATGTTTACCTGATTTTATTGAAACGAATGTTTTGAAAGAGCGACTTGGTAATGAATGTCATCAGTTTATTCAGCATGAAAAGAAGAAGTTACAAAAAATTTATAATTTGACAGAGATGTTACGCGATCGCATTGGCGATGTTTTATCAAAACAAAAAAAGAATGAAGATATAAATGATTGGTTATTACAATTTAGTCAAAGTGTATCACAGTGTAGTTTTCGTATATTTATTTGTAATGAAGATGGTTTCCAACAATCAGGAAATGTTATGAAAAAAGATGGAGAATGGATTGTGATGCCGGATTATTATATGAAGAACTGGAGTTGGCGCCCGTATTTTCTCGAGAATATCATGAAAATGCGTTTTGAGAATAAGGCAAGGCTTTCAGATTTATATGCAGATATCGAAACGGGCGAAATGGTACGAACATTTTCTTTCCCAATAGATGATGACAACTTTTTATTTATAGATTTATCTTATGAATATTTATATGAAGAAGATGTTTTATTTTAATGCACGAAGAGATTCGTGCATTTTTTGTTTGTTTTTATCATAAATTGGTAATAGTGAAAATGGTGATGAAAATGCTGTCTATCGTTGTAAAGATTTTACGAACGAAATCTGTCCTTTCTTTGCATAATCATTGTTACAATGAATACTACAAAGACAAGTTCTTTTAAAAGGAAGGTGAAAAAATGAGGAAATATGGAATATGGCTTGTTCTATTTGTATGTGTTGCCTTTCTAGTTGGTTATAGTGTTACGACTGTTTTAGGGAAAGAGGAAGTGAAAGTTGATCGGAAAGAAGTATTTACAACGATACAAAAAGGTTATGAAACCCAGTTTTCAATTCGTGGGAAGCATTTGCCGATGAATAAGATGATAGAGACGTTATCACCGTATTTTACAGATAATTTCCTTCAAGTGTTTACAGATGAAAATAGCAGAAGTGATAAACAAAGTGGTGAATATTTACTTCCGGCAAAAGAAGCACCGTTTTCTTTTAATTCAGAAACGAAAATATCGTATGATGAAGAACATAAAAATTTATATGTATATGAGCGGACAAAAAGTGGACAATATCAAATTGTAACATTGAAAAGGGATCAAGATAAATGGAAGTTAGCAGGATATCATGAAAGTCAGGAACTCTTAACTGAAATAAAAAGGTTGCAACAATTATAAAGTGAAACTTTTAATCAGTGGGAGGGATTACTAGCCCATCTAACTCCTTTGCTTTAGCTAAATTTTTTGGGTTTTACTACCTACAAATAGCGGGATAAGAATAGGAATAGGTATTTACCTATTCCTATTCTATATTGAGTAGTTTTTGTAACTTTTCAATTTGAAAACCTGCAACTACTTCGCCATCAATTACGACTGTTGGAGTTGAATAAGAATCATAGTCGTTTAAAAGACGATTGCGAGCAGCAGCGTCTTTTTTTACGTCAAATTCTTCATATGCAACGTTATTATGCTTCAAAAATTCTTTAACAATAACACATGGCGGACAATCAGGTTGTGTATAAACCTCAATTTTTTTCATTGTAATTCCTCCTTTTTTCTGTTTTTTATTATATTCTTCCAGTATAAAAACCGCAATAAAGAAGGGGAAATATGTTCTTTCTGTTTTTTCCTTCGCATTTCGACAAATTTTTAGTTGAGTTTCTGGCCAATAACCTTTATCCTAGAGTGTGGAACATTTTTTCTGTTATGACGGATAGAATGAGTATAGCTGTAAAACCTATTGGTAGGAAGATCAGAGAAAGGAGAGATTTCATGTCTCTACTCCAAGGAATTTTAACTCGACTTGTTAGTCTACAAGAACAAGCTGAAAGCGGTGAAGTAGCACAACGCTATTTTGAAGTGAACGGTGAGCGCAAATGTAGCGTGAAATTTTTCGATAAAAGTGAAATGTATGAGTTAGAAGTGTATCAACAAGGTGAAAAACCTCAAGTGTACCAATTCGATAATATCGACATGGTTGCAATTGAGATTTACGATATCATTTCTTGATACATATAAAAAAGGTACTGCCATATGGCAGTACCTTTTTTAGTTCTATTACTTTCCAGCGTAATGTATAGAATTTTTTTATTTTTCCTACAATGGTATTAAAATGAAAATTTAATCTGTGTAAGTTTGCCTATCCATGTGGATAAGTAGTCCCGCCAACCGGATGAATATGTGAAGCTAAACTTCTCACAATTGCTGGGTTCTGCAAATAGTGGGAGAAATATAACTAGGAGGTTATCGTATGGAACATTTACCAGTTGTGATTTGTCCTAATTGTCAAAGCTCTGCTGAGATTACTCATGTATTAACGGCTCAATCTAATCAAAATGTAATTTATACGTGCCAAGTTTGTCACTTTGTAATTCGAAATATTGAAACGAATAAAGGATAGGAAGTTATAATTTTAGTTTTTGTCCCATACAATGAGAATACGAAAAGTCTGTCTAATTGAAAGGACGTGACTCTGTGGACGGTGCACATAAATTTTACAATGTTTCAGAGAGACATTTAAATTTTGATATGGTCTTTAGCCGTATTTGTAGTTTCATTGAAAAGGATCCACGAAATTTATATCGATTATCCATTGGGACAGACTCGCAAGCACATCAAAAGGATACGAGGTTTATTACAGCAATCCATATTCATCGTGTTGGAAAAGGTGCCTGGGGTTGTTTACACCATAGATCAGTAAAAGATAAGCCAGCAACCTTACGTGAGAAAATATATTTAGAAACGCAGTTTAGTCAAGAAATCGCATGTCTATTTACACCTACTCATATACAAACAATATGGGAGTTATTGCATCCTTATGCTCAAGATGGGGCTGGATTCATAATGGAAATTCATTTAGACATTGGGAATGATGGTTTAACAAAGGAATTTATTTTAGATATGACAGAAAAAATTCGAGCGATGGGATTAACTGCAAAAATTAAGCCGGATGCTTATGCGGCGTTTAGCTATGCAAATCGATATACGAAATGACTTTTTGTATGTTTACAATTGCTACATATCTTTTGGTAAAAACTGAATATTACATCTATTAAATAGGTTAAATTTTTTATATAATAAGAGTAACGATGCGATTGTAAGGAGAGGGGTATATGCAAAGGGAAGTTGTTTTAACGAAGGAAGAAGAAAGTTTACTACTAGATATTTTATTTCAGCAAAATTATGCAAGTGAAATTTTAGCTGTGGAACTTACAGATATTGAGAATGGTTTGAAACAGACGGATGTGATGCAATATAAAAAAATTACAAGGTTATTTTACAGATTAAAAAATAAAGGGTATTAAGCGCTACCGGAATGGTAGTCTTTTTTTTGTGCTGTATGCTAAAATAGCTGTGTGATTGTATTTTTATTGAAATAAATTTAGGACAAAATAATAATGTGAAAACGCTGTCATAAAATGTGAATAGAGTTATGAACATAAGCAGGAAAAAGGGAAAATGGGGGATGTAATATGATTAGTATTCCGAAAGACGAATTTCAACAAATTCTTGTGAAGGATTTAATGATTTCATCGGAAAAAGTAGCTCATGTCCAAATTGGAAATGGTTTAGAACATGCTTTACTCGTTCTTGTGAAATCTGGATATTCGGCGATACCTGTCTTAGATCCAATGTATAAATTACATGGTTTGATTAGTACTGCCATGATATTAGATGGTATGTTAGGATTAGAGCGTATTGAGTTTGAAAGACTTGATGATATGAAAGTAGAGCAGGTGATGAAGGAAGATATACCTTTTCTTAAATTAGAAGATTCATTTGCAAAAGCTTTAGAAATGACAATTGATCATCCTTTTATTTGTGCTGTTAATGAAGAAGGCTATTTTGAGGGGATTTTAACACGTCGTGCTATTTTAAAATTGTTGAATAAGAAAGTAAGGCAACATAATCGATAACGTGAGAAAAGTGACTTCATAGAAACGAAGAAGTCACTTTTTTTCGTGCATATCACTTGTGTATGTATTATATTTAAAAAGACATAAAACATAAGGAAAGTTCGCGCTGGAAAATTGTATTTTCTGAATGAAAGCTTGTTGAAATAAGGTGTATGGAAGCTAAGGAAAGAGGGAGAAAGTTGCAAATTGATGATTTTCAAATGATGGTTGTGTTAGCTCAGGAATCAAATATGAGAAAAGCGGCGGAACGTTTATTTGTTTCCCAACCTGCGCTGAGTCAACGATTACAATCTATGGAGAAACAATGGGGAATGAAGTTTTTTATTCGCTCACAAAAAGGATTGACAATTACACCTGAAGGGGAAAAAGTTGCAAATTATGCCAAAGAAATGTTGCAAAAGGAAGAGGATATAAAAAGTGAGCTAGCTGTTTTTAGAACGGAAACTCATGGAACGTTAAAAATAGCTGTTGCATCAGTTATTGGTCAATATTGGCTTCCTCCTGTTTTGAAAAAGTTTGTGCATAAATATCCTTCTGTAAAGATATCGCTGTTTACTGGATGGAGTAGTGAAGTGCAAAAGCAGTTTTATGAAGGAGACGTTCATGTTGCTATACTGAGGGGAACACAAGAATATAAAGGTCAAAAGCAAAAATTATTTGAAGATGAACTGTATTTAGTTGATAAAGAAATAAAAGATATTTCGATGCTAAAAGAAACAAATAGGCCGTTCATTCAATTTAAAAGTGACTCGACTTATTATGGACAAATACAAAATTGGTGGTATGGTTTATTTTCTAATCCGCCTAAGCGAACGATTGTAGTTGACCAAATTGAAACATGCAAACAACTTGTTTTAAATGGTATAGGTTATGCCCTTTTACCTTCTACTGTTTTAAAGGAAGTACAGGAAAATATGTATAAAACACCTGTTCAATTGACGAGAGAAACATGGTTGTTAACAAGTGACTCAGCAAGGCAGTTGAAGCAAGTACAAGCATTTTTAGAAATTATAGAAGAAATTCAAAGGGAAAAATAAGATTATTATCTTGCTACTCGCTCTTTCGTTTGGTAGAGTAACATTATAAATGGATTTAGGAGGCAACAAGAATGAAAATGATGGACGCTAACGAAATTATTTCGTTTATTCAAAAAAGTGAAAAGAAAACTCCTGTAAAGGTATACATAAAAGGGGATTTAAAAGAAGTAACATTCCCTGAAACAGTACAAGCATTTGTGAATAAAAAATCAGGTGTATTATTCGGAGAATGGTCTGAAATTAAGACAATTCTTGATGAGAATAATAAGCACATCGTTGACTACGTTGTAGAAAACGATCGTCGTAATTCTGCAATCCCAATGCTTGATTTAAAAGGTATTAAAGCTCGCATCGAGCCCGGTGCTATTATTCGTGACCATGTTGAAATTGGTGACAACGCTGTAATTATGATGAATGCAACAATTAACATTGGTGCTGTAATTGGTGAAGGTTCTATGATCGACATGAACGCAGTACTTGGTGGACGTGCAACAGTCGGTAAAAACTGTCACGTAGGTGCAGGTGCTGTACTTGCAGGTGTTATTGAGCCACCTTCTGCAAAACCAGTTATCGTTGAAGATGATGTAGTAATCGGTGCAAACGTAGTTGTTTTAGAGGGTGTTACAGTAGGTAAAGGTGCAGTTGTAGCAGCGGGAGCTGTTGTAACAGAAGATGTGCCTCCATACACAGTTGTTGCAGGTACTCCAGCACGTGTAATTAAAGAAATTGATGAGAAGACAAAAGCAAAAACAGAAATTAAACAAGAGCTTCGTCAATTAAACCCAGAGAAATAAAAAGAAAAAAAAGCGTAAGAGCGTAAATGGGCTCTTACGCTTTTTATAGATAGAGGTGCAAAAATGACAGTAAGCAAATTTGTCCAAATTCGTAGAGATCTACATAGAATTCCAGAAATCGGATTTAAGGAATGGGAAACACAACAGTATATTTTAGATTATATAGGAACACTTTCTCTTGAATTTGTGGAAGTGAAGACATGGAAAACGGGTGTAATCGTTAAAGTAAATGGAAAAAATCCAGAAAAAATAATAGGTTATCGTGCAGATATAGATGGTCTGCCAATTACAGAGGAAACTGGATATGAGTTTGCTTCTATTCATGAAGGAATGATGCATGCATGTGGCCACGATGTACATACAACAATCGGTTTAGGCCTTCTAACGAAAGCTGTGAGCGAAAGAATAGATGATGACCTTGTATTTCTATTCCAGCCAGCAGAAGAAGGACCAGGCGGTGCTCTTCCTATGTTAGAAAGTGAAGAGTTAAAAGAATGGAAACCAAATATAATTCTTGGTCTTCATATTGCACCAGAATACGCTGTAGGGACAATTGCAACGAAAGAAGGACTGTTATTTGCTAATACTTCAGAATTATATATTGATTTAAAAGGGAAAGGTGGCCATGCTGCCTATCCGCATACTGCAAATGATATGATTGTCGCAGCGAGTCATCTTGTTACACAGCTTCAATCCGTTATTAGTCGCAATGTAAATCCTCTTGATAGTGCAGTAATTACAATCGGGAAAATTACAGGTGGTACGGTTCAAAATATTATTGCAGAAAAATCTCGTTTAGAAGGAACGATTCGAACATTATCAGTAGAATCAATGAAGCGTGTGAAAAGCAGAATTGAGGCAATTGTTGCAGGTATCGAAGCTTCTTTCCAGTGTGAGGCAATTATAGATTACGGAGCAATGTATCATCAAGTATATAACCATGAAGAGTTAACGAGAGAGTTTATGCAATTTGTACATAAACAAACAGATATGAATGTTATTACATGTACTGAGGCAATGACAGGTGAAGATTTTGGTTATATGCTTCGAGAAATCCCTGGATTTATGTTTTGGCTTGGAGTAAATTCAGAATATGGTTTACATCATGCGAAATTAAAGCCAGACGAAGAAGTGATTGAAAAGGCAATTACATTTTTAAGCCAATATGTAAAGTGGAAAGGGAATAGAAAATAAAACTTCCGCTTTATTGAAGGTTCCAAAAAACTTTTTGTTATGAGGTGTAAGTAACGCTCGTATAGAGTGATTTTAGACATTTACATACAAATGAAAGAATAAAGTTAATTGGACTGTTTTAATAATGAGCAGGGGGTTTTTAGCCACTGCTCATTATTAATTATTTGACTAACTTATATATGTTTACTTTTAGTATGAAAAGTGTGTAAAATCAATGTGAAACATAGAAAAAAGGGTGGGGAATTACGTGCAAATTAGCAGTGCGATTTTATGTTTCGTCTTATATGCGTATGTTATTATTGCGGCGGTTTATTTTGGGATAAGTTTTTATGCCTATCGTTTAGTAGATAATAATGAATATGACGAAACATACAAATGGGTGAAGAGATATTTATCACCTGTACTAGAAATTATGAATGGGTTTGTGCTCTTTTTATTTATTGGATTAATTGCTTTCTCAACGAGTTTAGTAGGGAATAAAACTACGTTATTTGTATTGGGTATCATTATTTTTATGCTGTTAGGAATAAGGATTGGTAATACGGTCTTTTGGAATGAAAGAAAAGTAGATGGTTGGACGGGAATGTTAATTCCGTGTATGTTAGCTGCAATCGTGACAAATATAGAACATGAATATTATCAATTACATTTTTGGCTCATTATCGTTTTAACAATTCTTTCTGTTTTGTATATAAGCACAGTAGTACTAACATATATTGCACATGAAAAAGGAGATGTTAAAGGCACTCGTTTCTTTAGAGGACGGGCATTATTTTGGAGTGTGCCGACGATGGCAGTTATCGCGCTTATTGCGATATTAGTAAATGGATATCAATTTTCTAATTGGCAACTATTTTTAGAAAATTGGTGGATCTTTATCTTTTCGTTTATTGCTTTTTTAGGTGCAACGCATTATTTATTTCATCAACATCATTACATATGGGCGTTGTTATTTGCATTCATACAGCTGCTATTTGCCTTTTTTGGTCAAGAAACATTATTATTCGTTTTTGAAACATTTAGTTCGTTTGGAAATATATTTGTATTTGCTATGTTACTTGTTGGTATCGCTTTTTACTTGCAACAATATTTTTATATACAAAAACAAAAATAAGAGCTAATTACAGTTTTTGTGACGCATATAAAGTGTGTTACACTGAAAATAAATAGTACTTGAAGTTATTGGAGGAATTCCTGTGGGTGAGAAAGAAAAAGAGTTTGCTGTCATTGGACTTGGTCGCTTTGGTGGAAGTATTTGCCGAGAACTAGCTCAATTAGGTATGGAAGTAATGGCAATCGATTCAGATGAGGATAAAATTAATGAATTTGCAAATATAGCTTCGCATGCTGTAATTGCAGATTCAACAGATGAGATGGTATTAAAAAGCCTTGGTATTCGAAATTTTGATCACGTAGTCGTTGCTATTGGAGATAATTTAAATTCAAGTATTTTAACTACTTTGATTTTGAAAGAATTGGGTGTAAAAAATATTACTGTAAAAGCTCAAAATGATTATCATGAAAAAGTGTTAAGTAAAATAGGTGCAGATCATATTGTGCATCCAGAACGTGATATGGGAAAAAGGATTGCTAATAATATTGCATCAAGCAATGTGTTAGACTACCTTGAGCTTTCAGATGAGCATAGTATTGTAGAGATTATTGCGAATAAAAAAATTGATGGGCACTCTTTAATTGAATTAGATATTCGTGCGAAGTTTGGATTGAATATTGTAGCAATTAAACGAGGTAAAGAAGTTATCGTATCCCCTCGGGCTACGGAGAATATTCAAGCAGGAGATATATTAATTGTCATTGGTCATGACGATGAAGTGGATCGATTTAAACACTTTTTAAGATAAGAGAAAAGAAAAGGACAATGCCTTCATAGCATTGTCCTTTTTCTTATATTTCCATAATGATTGGTAAAATCATTGGACGGCGTTTCGTTTTCTCATATAGGAATGGAGCTAATGTGTCTGTAATTTCATTTTTAATTTCAGACCATTGTGTTGTTTTACGCTCCATTACTTTTTCTAAATGAGTTGTAATTAATGTTTGTGCATCATTGATTAAATCGCTGCTTTCACGCATGTAAACGAAACCGCGTGAGATGATATCAGGTCCTGCTGCAACTTTAAATTCTTTCATATCAATGCTTACAACTACAATTACAAGTCCTTCTTCAGAAAGGATACGACGATCTCGTAATACGATATTGCCGATATCCCCAATACCGTTTCCATCAATGTAGACCGAACCAGATGGGATTTTTCCAGCTACGCTAGCTTCATCAGAACGTAAAGCAAGAACATCGCCATTATCCATAATGAAGCAATTTTCTTCAGGGATACCACAATCATTTGCTATGTTCATGTGCATACGCTGCATACGATATTCACCATGAATTGGCATGAAGTACTTCGGTTTAATTAGACGTAACATTAACTTTTGTTCTTCTTGCCCACCGTGTCCACTTGTATGGATATTTGAAAGTTTCCCGTGAATTACATCAGCGCCAGCGCGGTACAACATGTTAATTGTACGACTTACGCTAATTGTATTTCCTGGAATTGGTGAAGAAGAGAAAACAACTGTATCTCCAGGAATAATTTGAATTTGGCGGTGTGTACCGTTTGCAATACGTGAAAGTGCTGCCATCGGTTCACCTTGACTACCTGTACATAAAATAACAACTTTATTAGCTGGTAAGCGGTTTAGTTGAGATGCATCTATGAATGTATCTTTCGGGCAACGAATATAACCAAGGTTTTGTCCGATTTCAATCGCTGCTTCCATACTTCGACCAAACACAGCTACTTTACGGTTGTTTTCAACAGCAGCTTCAATAACTTGTTGTAAGCGGTGAATATTTGATGCAAAGGTTGCGAATATAATCCGTCCGTCTACTTTACGGAAAATGTCTTGAATGCTATCACCAACGCGACGCTCAGACATAGTAAAGTTTGGAACTTCACTGTTCGTACTATCAGATAATAGACATAGCACGCCATCTTTACCGATTTCAGCCATTTTTGTTAAATCAGCTGGTTCACCAACTGGTGTGAAATCAAATTTGAAATCACCTGTATGAACAACTTGACCTTGAGGTGTTTTCACAACAACGCCGTACGAATCTGGAATACTGTGAGTTGTACGGAAGAAGGATACAGACGTTTTTTTGAATTTAATAACGTCATCTTCTTGAATTTCGTAAAGTTTTGCTTTACGAAGTAAGCCGTGTTCTTCTAATTTGTTTTTGATGAGTGCAATTGCTAATTTTCCGCCGTAAATCGGGATGTTCACTTGACGTAATAGGTAAGGGATTCCGCCGATATGATCTTCGTGACCATGTGTAATGAATAACCCTTTAATTTTATCTTCGTTTCGCACAAAATAAGTGTAGTCTGGTATTACATAATCGATTCCGAGAAGTTCGTCCTCTGGAAATTTAATTCCAGCATCAATTATAATAATTTCATCTTGAAATTGAACAGCGTATGTATTTTTACCGATTTCACCAAGCCCACCGAGAGCAAATACAGCAACTTGGTCGTTTTTTAGAAATTTCATATCGCTATACGATTTCCGCTAATGTTAAATCAGCGTTTTCTTTTTCATATTCAAGATGAGCGCCAGTAACAGACTGAACAAACTCGATATTATATGCGAACTTATTTAATTTTGTACGAACATCCTTTTCAGACGTAGCCTCTAAATATAAAACTTTTGTATTTTCACGTACTGGAACCTCAGTTAATTTTTCTTGATAAAATACTTTAAAAATCATTTGGAAAACCTCTCCTTGTCTATGTTTTGCATTATCTGTTACTTATTATAAAGCAAACAGTCACGATTTTCATGTTTTTTCGAATGAGAATGAAGAAAAAGCCCGAAATGGGCACAATTTAAGCGATTGTCTTTTTACGGACTAGACCGTTTAAATAACGCTTGAGCTTTTTCTTCAGCTTCTTCAGCATGATTACTCCTTCCTTTCCTTATTTTAAACATGCATATTACTAGTGAAAATTCTATCTCTGATATAAGAGATAGGACAAAAGTGAATGGTGAGTCTTGTCCTTTCCCATACAGTGAAAGTTATTCTATAGTAACGATTAGTAGCCGTTAGTTATAGGTATAGTATGAGGAAGAATGGAAAAGAAAATTCATCCGAACAAGTATCCACATGTTTTACTAATATATATATGCAAAGTTTACAAATAAGGTCAGAAAGGGAACGCTTTCTTCACAGATGTTTAATATGTTATACTTTTTTTTAGAATTTGAAAAGTGATATTCAAAATAGGAATATAGAGTGCCAGAAAGGATTTTGACAAATGAATGATAAAATTGTCTTTTTTGATATTGATGGAACATTATTAGATCATGATAAAAAAATTCCACAATCTACACGAGATGCAGTAAAACAGTTACAAGAAAAAGGTGTACATGTAGCAATTGCGACAGGGCGCGCGCCATTTATGTTCGAAGATATTCGTAAGGAACTTGATATACATAATTATGTTAGTTTTAATGGACAATACGTTGTCTTTGAAGATGAGGTAATATTTAATAATCCGTTACATCCAGATTCTTTACATAAGTTTACTCAGTTTGCAAAACAAGAAGGATATCCACTTGTATATCTTGACCATCAAGATATGAGAGCATCAGTGGAATATCATGATTATGTGAAAGAAGGCTTTGGAAGCTTAAACTTTGAGCATCCACCATATGAGCCTAATTTTTATGAGGAACGTAATATTTATCAAACACTACTTTTTTGTGAAGTAAATGAAGAGGAAAAGTTTATTAATCATTATCCAGATTTTCATTTTATTCGTTGGCATGCATATTCAATGGATATCATTCCGAATGGTGGTTCTAAGGCAAAAGGAATTGAGAAATACATTGAAAAGTTAGGTTTTAATCGTGATCAAGTGTATGCATTTGGAGATGGTTTAAATGATTTAGAAATGATCGAAGCCGTTGGCACAGGTATTGTGATGGGAAATGGCCATGAAGACTTGAAAAAACTTGCAAATCATGTGACAAAGGATGTTAGTGAAGACGGTATATATCATGGACTAAAGTGGGCTGGATTGCTATAAGTGAATATGGAACCCATTTCATAATAAAGAGGCGGAAGATTAACTTCCGCCTCTTTATTATTATCGCTCTAGAGGTTTGGAATCATCAGGAGCGGCAAAAGGATTTTCTTTATTGATATGGTCATAGAACATAACGCCATTTAAATGGTCAATCTCGTGTTGGAATACGATTGCTGGTAAACCTTTTAAACGTAATTTTACTTCTTCCCCGTTAATAGAAGTTGCTTTTACTGTAATTCTTGTATAACGAGGAACATAACCAGGTACTTCGCGGTCTACAGATAGACAGCCTTCACCGCCCTGTAAATATGTACGTTCAACAGAATGGCTAATGATTTTTGGATTGAATAATGCATGGCTATATAATGTACCGTCCGCATCGGTTACATGAACTGCAATCATTTTTTTTGAAACACCGATTTGCGGAGCCGCTAATCCGATTCCAGGGCGTAAACTATATTTTTCAGCCATTTCAGGATCTTGGCTATTTATTACAAATTCAATCATTTCTTTTAGGGTAGTTGTATCTTTTTCGCTTGCCGGTAATGAAACATCTTCTGCAACGTTGCGCAAAATAGGATCTCCTTCGCGAATAACATCTTTCATTGTAAGCATATGTAATCTCTCCTTTTCTCTTTAGTCTACCAAAGGAGATGGAAAAAGTCATCGGCAAGAAAGGGAAGGTATTTTGGAAATCGTTCTATTATAGAGTATTTATGTATGTGATAAACAGAAAAAGACGGCAAAGCCGTCTTTTTCTTTCCATAGTTGTTTCGTTTTACATTAGCGAATGCAAGCAGCACCAACGATAATTAAAAGAATAAACAACACAACGATTAAGGCGAAGCCGCGTCCAGACCCGCCACAAGAACCGCCATAACCGTAGGAAGGATATGAACAAGTTGGATAGCAATATGAGTATCCGTACATGAGATGACCTCCTTTATCATTTCCCGCTAATACTGCGGTTACTATAATGTATGGAAGAGAGGGTAGAAATGTATAGGTATTTACCTAAAAAAGGAAGGATAGTTTGTATATTTTTGTTACGAAGAGAGAAAAACTAAAGAGAATTAAATCGTTTACATATTATTCTAAGAGAAAAAATAAGTGAAAAAGGGAATAATATAACAGTAGGTCAATGCTTACTAATACAGATGTAAAAAATAAAAACACGTTTGTGTAGTAGAAACCTGCATATTATTTATAAAAAAACGTATTCAAAGTAATTGACATCGTAATTAGAATAGTTGTAAACTAAAAAACGTGATCAAGATTGTATTAATATGTTTCTGAAAAAACATTAGTACAGATTGTTAGGTACACAAAATTATTCTCAACCGACAGATAAACATGTTGGTTTACATCGTTGCGCTTTTTAAACTGGAAAATAGCCAGTGAAAGCGTTTCAGAATATGGTTCAAGAGAGGAAGAGGTGAACGGAATGGGTACTAAAACAAAAAAGACCCTATTTAATGTTGATGAGCAAATGAAAGCTATCGCAGCTCAATTTGAAACATTACAAATTTTAAATGAAAACGGTGAAGTTGTGAATGAAGCAGCTATGCCTGAATTATCTGATGATCAATTAAAAGAATTAATGCGTCGTATGGTGTATACTCGCGTATTAGATCAACGTTCTATTTCTTTAAACCGTCAAGGACGTTTAGGTTTCTACGCACCTACAGCTGGACAAGAAGCTTCTCAATTAGCGAGTCATTTCGCACTTGAAGCAGAAGACTTCATCTTACCAGGATACCGTGATGTACCACAATTAGTATGGCACGGACTTCCATTATATCAAGCATTCTTATTCTCTCGTGGACACTTCATGGGTAACCAAATGCCTGAGAATGTAAATGCATTAGCTCCACAAATCATTATCGGTGCGCAAATCATCCAAACTGCTGGTGTTGCGTTAGGTATGAAACTACGTGGTAAAAAATCTGTTGCAATTACTTACACTGGTGACGGTGGTGCTTCACAAGGTGACTTCTACGAAGGTATGAACTTTGCAGGTGCATTCAAAGCTCCAGCAATCTTCGTTGTTCAAAACAACCGTTATGCAATCTCTACTCCAGTAGAAAAGCAATCTGCAGCTAAAACTGTAGCACAAAAAGCAGTAGCAGCAGGTATTTACGGAATTCAAGTAGACGGTATGGATCCATTAGCTGTATACGCAGCAACTGCTTTCGCTCGTGAGCGCGCAGTAAATGGCGAAGGTCCTACTTTAATCGAGACTTTAACATTCCGTTACGGTCCACATACAATGGCTGGTGATGACCCAACTCGTTACCGTACAAAAGATATCGAAAACGAATGGGAACAAAAAGACCCAATCGTACGCTTCCGTAAGTTCTTAGAAGCTAAAGGCCTATGGTCTCAAGAAGTTGAAGAGACAGTAATCGAAGAAGCAAAAGAAGATATCAAACAAGCAATTGCTAAGGCTGACCAAGCTCCAAAACAAAAAGTAACTGATTTAATGGAAATCATGTACGAAAAAATGCCTTACAACTTAGCTGAACAATATGAAATTTACAAAGAAAAGGAGTCGAAGTAAGCCATGGCTCAAATGACAATGATTCAAGCAATCACTGATGCTTTACGCGTTGAAATGAAAAATGATCCTAACGTACTTGTATTTGGTGAAGACGTTGGTGTAAACGGTGGTGTATTCCGTGCTACTGAAGGTTTACAAGCTGAATTTGGTGAAGATCGTGTAATGGATACTCCACTTGCAGAGTCTGGTATTGGTGGACTTGCAGTTGGTCTTGCACTTGAAGGATTCCGTCCAGTTCCAGAAATCCAATTCTTCGGTTTCGTTTTTGAAGTAATGGATTCAATTTCTGGTCAATTGGCTCGTATGCGTTACCGTTCTGGTGGACGTTGGACTGCTCCAGTAACAGTTCGTTCTCCATTCGGTGGTGGTGTTCATACTCCTGAACTACATGCTGATAGCTTAGAAGGATTAGTGGCTCAACAACCTGGTCTAAAAGTTGTTATTCCATCTACTCCATACGATGCTAAAGGTCTTTTAATCTCTGCGATTCGTGACAACGATCCAGTTATCTACTTAGAGCATATGAAATTGTACCGTTCATTCCGTCAAGATGTACCAGAAGGCGAATACACAATTGATTTAGGTAAAGCTGATATCAAACGTGAAGGTACAGATGTATCTGTTATCGCTTACGGTGCTATGGTTCACGCTGCATTAAAAGCTGCTGAAGAACTTGAAAAAGAAGGTATCTCTTTAGAGGTTGTTGACTTACGTACAGTTCAACCATTAGATATCGAAACAATCATCGCTTCTGTTGAAAAAACAGGTCGCGTAGTTGTAGTTCAAGAAGCTCAAAAACAAGCTGGTATTGCAGCTAACGTTGTAGCGGAAATTAACGACCGTGCAATCTTAAACTTAGAAGCTCCAGTTGTACGTGTTGCAGCTGCTGATACAGTATTCCCATTCTCTCAAGCAGAGAGCGTATGGTTACCAAACCACAAGGATATTGTTGAAGCTGTAAACAAAGTAATGAACTTCTAATTTTTAGTTTTTCATGTGCAAAAGAAATCAGCACATGCTGGTTTCTTTTGTACATATTCCATAATAATGAAATGAATCAGGGGGCTGAATTCCGTGGCATTTGAATTTAAACTACCAGATATCGGTGAAGGTATCCACGAAGGTGAAATCGTAAAATGGTTTATTAAACCAGGCGATGAAGTAAATGAAGACGATGTACTTCTTGAAGTACAAAATGATAAAGCAGTAGTAGAAATCCCTTCTCCTGTTAAAGGTAAAGTACTTGAAGTACTTGTAGAAGAAGGAACAGTTGCAATCGTAGGAGATACATTAATTAAATTTGATGCTCCTGGATACGAAAACCTTAAATTTAAAGGTGACGATCATGATGAAGCTCCAAAAGCTGAAGAAGCAGCAGTAGAAGCTCCAGCAGCGGAAGCTACTCCAGCAGCAACTGCAGAAGTAGTAAATGAGCGCGTAATCGCTATGCCATCTGTTCGTAAATACGCTCGTGAAAAAGGTGTAGACATTCATAAAGTAGCTGGTACTGGTAAGAACGGCCGTATCGTAAAAGCTGACATCGATGCATTTGCAAATGGTGGACAAACTGTAGCAGCAACTGAGGCTCCAGCAGCAGTAGAAGCTACTCCAGCAGCAGCGAAAGAAGAAGCACCAAAAGCACAACCAATTCCAGCTGGTGAATATCCAGAAACTCGTGAGAAAATGAGTGGTATCCGTAAAGCGATTGCGAAAGCAATGGTTAACTCTAAACACACAGCTCCTCACGTAACATTAATGGATGAAGTTGATGTAACTGAGCTTGTTGCTCACCGTAAGAAGTTCAAAGCAGTAGCAGCTGACAAAGGTATTAAATTAACTTACCTTCCATACGTTGTTAAAGCTTTAACATCTGCATTACGTGAATACCCAATGTTAAACACTTCTTTAGACGATGCATCTCAAGAAGTAGTTCATAAACATTACTTCAACATCGGTATCGCAGCTGATACAGACAAAGGTCTATTAGTACCAGTTGTTAAAGATACAGATCGTAAGTCTATCTTCACTATTTCTAACGAGATCAACGATCTTGCTGGTAAAGCACGTGAAGGTCGTCTAGCTCCAACTGAAATGAAAGGTGCTTCTTGCACAATTACAAACATTGGTTCTGCAGGTGGACAATGGTTCACTCCAGTTATCAATCACCCAGAAGTAGCAATCCTTGGTATCGGCCGTATCGCTGAAAAACCAGTTGTGAAAAATGGCGAGATCGTTGCAGCTCCAGTATTAGCATTATCTCTAAGCTTTGACCATCGTTTAATTGACGGCGCAACTGCTCAAAAAGCGTTAAACCAAATTAAACGTCTATTGAATGACCCACAATTATTAGTAATGGAGGCGTAATAACAATGGTAGTAGGAGATTTCCCAATTGAATTAGATACAGTCGTTGTTGGTGCAGGTCCTGGTGGATACGTTGCGGCAATTCGTGCAGCACAATTAGGTCAAAAGGTAGCAATTATTGAAAAAGCTAACCTTGGTGGCGTATGCTTAAACGTTGGATGTATTCCTTCAAAAGCGTTAATCAATGCAGGTCATCGTTATGAGAATGCAATGCATTCTGATGACATGGGTATCACTGCAGAGAACGTAAAAGTTGACTTTACAAAAGTTCAAGAATGGAAAAACGGCGTAGTTAAGAAATTAACTGGCGGTGTTGAAGGCCTTCTTAAAGGTAACAAAGTTGAAATCATTCGCGGTGAAGCTTACTTCGTAGATGCTAACACATTACGCGTTATGACTGAAGATGCAGCTCAAACTTATACGTTTAAAAATGCTGTTCTTGCAACTGGTTCTACACCAATCGAAATTCCAGGATTCAAATACTCTAAACGTGTTATCAACTCTACAGGTGCTTTAAGCTTACCTGAAATTCCTAAAAAACTTGTTGTAATCGGCGGCGGTTACATCGGTATGGAATTAGGTACTGCATATGCTAACTTCGGTACAGAAGTTACTGTAGTAGAAGCTGGCGACGAAATCTTAGCTGGTTTCGAAAAAGCTATGAGCTCTGTTGTTAAACGTGCTCTACAGAAAAAAGGTAACGTAAATATCCATACAAAAGCTATGGCTAAAGGCGTTGAAGAAACAGAAACTGGCGTAAAAGTTAGCTTTGAAGTTAAAGGTGAAATCCAAACTGTAGAAGCAGATTACGTATTAGTAACTGTAGGTCGTCGTCCAAACACTCAAGAAATCGGTCTTGAGCAAGTTGGAGTTAAAATGACTGACCGCGGCATCATCGAAATCGATGAGCAATGTCGTACAAATGTACCAAACATCTATGCAATCGGTGATATCGTTCCTGGACCACCATTAGCTCACAAAGCTTCTTACGAAGGTAAAGTAGCTGTAGAAGCAATTAGTGGCCATGCATCAGCTATCGATTACATCGGAATTCCTGCAGTATGCTTCACTGATCCAGAATTAGCATCTGTTGGTTACACTAAAAAACAAGCTGAAGAAGCTGGAATGACTGTAACTGTATCTAAGTTCCCATTCGCTGCTAACGGTCGTGCATTATCATTAAACAGCACTGACGGTTTCCTACAACTTGTAACACGTAAAGAAGATGGTCTTCTTGTAGGTGCTCAAGTTGCAGGTGCAGGTGCTTCTGATATTATCTCTGAGATTGGTTTAGCTATCGAAGCTGGAATGACAGCTGAAGATATCGCTCAAACAATCCATGCTCACCCAACATTAGGTGAAATCACAATGGAAGCAGCTGAAGTTGCTCTTGGAATGCCAATTCACATTGTAAAATAATTTAAGTAATGTAAATAGCCCCTCTCTTATTGTAAGAGAGGGGCTATTTTTATTTTCATCAAATGACTTGCAAGGTCTTTAAACGTACTTGTCGAATGAATATATAATACTTTAACAAATGATTTAGGCGTAACTTACTTCAAAGGTAATATATATCATCCTATAATATGTAATTGATTCAAACTTAACCCCATATATTAATAAAATAGAGCATGTCAAAGGAGAAGGTTCCATGAAAATATTACATGTTATATTTTATCATTTACTACTATGGAGTGGCTTTTCCACTGTATTAACATTATCGAATGGTGATAAGTTTCATTATAAAGTTATTCTTTTTTTCGTATTCCTGTATTTAGCCTATGTAATAGCATATTTTGTATTACACGTAAGAAAGCAAGCTTTATTTCTTACATGTTCGAATTGTATACTATTTTTAATCATATTATCTATTTTTTAAATTAACGTTTATAAAAATACATTGTTCTTCCATTAAATAATTGTAACTCTCCTTCTAATTTCTTCGCTAAAAAACGGCAAAATTCATTCGCTTTCCCTTTGTCACCATATGTTGCATTAGGTGGTAAAGAAACTTGGATGAAAGATTGTTCATTTTCTATACCAACACCAATATAAATTGAGTCATACCGGTCGTGATTGGATTGAAGTTTTAATGTTGTTGCTGATGTATCTAAAATTTCATAAGGAAAAGCGGTATTTGTATACGGGTAATTAATTTGGGCACCAGTTTTAGAAGTAACTGTTTTATAATAATGAAAAAGTTGTTTTATATCATCTATTGAAACAGATTGTTGATTGGATTTAGGTACAAGCGTAATAAAGGCATGTTGCATATAAGTTCCCCCTAACTTAGTAGAATACTATTATTCTACATCCTACTGAATTTTTTGACAATTAAAAGGAGTATTACATGTTTTGTTTAATATACTAGTAATGAAACGTGATGTAGAAAGGTGGAAACCAATGTTTGAAAAATTGTATGATGAGCATGAAAGTGTGAAGGTACGATTTTTAGGGTTTATGACACATGATACACGTTATGATTTTGGTGTTATTTATACAAATATGTTTTTTGGAAAACCGCTCATTGTTTGTATGCAAACAGGAAGGTCTACTTTACTCGGAAGAGATGATGTAGAGAATGTTCAATATATACAGGAGATTTTTAAATTAGGGTCAGAAGAGGAAGCGAAGGAGTTAGCTCAGTTTTTCAAATTTCTAGTTCCGTCAACTTCTTTACATGCGGAATATGAAGAATAATTAATGTGAAACAGTCGTACTTATAAATATGGCTGTTTTTTATTTGAATATCGCATACTAATTAAAATTTAAAATATTTAATGTGTTATACTAAAAACCTATTGACGTAAAAAGTATAACATATTAAAATAAAGACAGAAAGTTAAGCGGTTACAAAAAAGTTTTTGGGATTATAAACTTAGGGGGAAATGAAAAATGGGAACAATCGTATGTCAAGATTGTGAAGGTACAATTGCACACTTCGAAGATGAGAAAGTAACGGTACTTTACGGGAAATGTGGATCTTGCGGATGTGATCACACAGAGCATACAAAAGCCCAATAATTGATAGGAAATGGACAGCTAAAAGTTTTTAGGACCATAAACTTAGGGGGAAATAAAAAATGGGAACAATCGTATGCCAAGTATGTGAAGGAACAATCGGACATTTTGAAGATGAGAAAACGACGGTACTTTACGGAAAATGTGGAACAAATTGTGACTGTGCTAGAAAAGATAATGCGAAAGCTTAATGATAAATAAATAGATTACTATTAAAACTCAGGGGGAAATGAAAATGGGAACAATCGTATGCCAAGTATGTGAAGGAACAATTGGACATTTTGAAGATGAAAAATCAACAGTACTATACGGGAAATGTGGATCTCATTGCGAATGTGACCATAAAGAACATACAAAAGCTTAATAATAAGAAAAAGCGCCTACATGTGTAGGCGCTTTTTTAATAAATTGTAGTTGTATGGCCAACTGTTGCAACGATTGCATCATCTCTAATTGGAATAAAGCTTATGGATGTCTGTGGTGTACTAGAAGAAGCGTATTGGCTCATTATACGGCTATCGATACGGGTAATAGTATCGGTCAAGAAAGCTGAAATAAAAGCGTAAGGGACTCGTCGTTCATTTAATGAATAAATAATTTCTTCTTTTGTTTTTACACCTACGCCATGTCCGTAAAAAAAGAAATTTCCTAAATAGATTGTGTTTTCTCCTTGCCACTCAATCGTAGCTGGATTCACTTGTGGGTTTTTAAAGTAAACGAGGTCACCTGGAACAAGATCGCCACCGGTTTTTGTTATGAGCCTTAGATCTTGATCGTAGTCCCATGTATAAAGTAAAAGGTTTGCAAATAGACGATTGAAAGTTTCTTCCTCATACAATGATAATAAAGCTTTATAAAAAATAATGATCATAGCGGTTGCACATTCAGTTCCATATAGTTTTCCGTTTTTGAAAATATCTTGTATGGCAATAGAAGGTGGTATGTTTGGAAGAAGCTCGAATCCTCCAAGGGATGTTCTTTTCCAATACTGGGGGTTGCAAAAGGATTGTTGAAATGTGCGAAACTGAAATCCACTTTGAAAAAGTTCTAGTGCAGAGATAATAATATTAACTCGTAAATTGAGATCAAAGCTGAGTTCATCAGCTGTTCGGAAGGAATAAACTTCTTGATTTCCTGCCATTATTGATAAAATTTGTTGTTTCTCTGCTGCAAATGGCTCATATTCATTTGTAATATAAGGATGTACAATAGAACGGCCTATTACAATCATAATAGTATCCCCACCTATACGTTACATTCTTTAGTATCGTATGAAGAATAGGAAAAAAGGTGAAAAAAAAGCCTATCAACTGATAGGCTTGTACTCTTTAATAACACGTAATGTTTGTAATGTCATATCTTCAGGACCTTGTACAGGTAAACCTGCTTCTAAGTTTTTACGAATATACTCTAAGTTTTCTTGTGTAATAATTTCCCCCGGAGTAAAGATTGGAATCCCTGGCGGATAAACCATAACAAAATCAGCTATAATACGACCCGCTGCATTTTCAAATGGAATGACTTCTGTTTCCGAATAAAAAGCATCTCGAGGAGAAAGTGCTAGCACTGGAATTTCTGGAATCTCTACTTGTACTTGAACACCTTTATCTGCCCTATTTCTAAATGTTGCTGCTAAATCTTGTAATGCTGCAATAAGTGTATTTGTATCACTTTCTGTATCTCCCAAAGTGATAAGACATAGTATGTTGTATAAATCTGAGAGTTCTACTTCAATGTTATATTTCTCTCTAAGCCATACTTCAGCTTGGTGGCCGGTAATACCTAAATCTTTTACAGATACAATTATCTTTGTAGGATCATAGTTAAAGGTAGCATCTGTACCTAACATTTCTTTTCCAGGACAGTAAAGATGCTCAATAGAATTTATAGCATCACGAACATGTTCAGCTAATTGTATTGTTTGTTCTATGAGTGCTGTTCCTTCTGTGGCAAGACGTTTTCTGGCAACATCAAGTGATGCTAACAAGATGTAAGAAGTTGATGTAGTCGTAAGCATGCTAATAATAGATTGGACATGCTTTACATTCACCAAGCCTTCTTTCACATTAAGAATAGAACTTTGAGTTAAAGAGCCTCCTAATTTGTGGACACTTGTTGCTGCCATGTCTGCACCAGCTTGCATCGCCGACATCGGCAATTTATCGTGAAAATGAATATGAACACCATGAGCCTCGTCGACTAGTACAGGGATGTCATAAGAATGTGCTAATTGTACAATCTGTTCTAAGTCTGCAGCAAACCCAAAGTACGTTGGATTAATAACAAGTAAGCCCTTTGCATCTGAGTGCTCTTCAAGTGCTTTTTTGACAGATTGAATTGTGATTCCATGAGAAATACCGAGCTTCGGATCGATTTCAGGATGCATGAAAATCGGTTTTGCACCTGAGAAAATAATAGCTGACATTACTGATTTATGCACGTTTCGTGGTACTAGGATTTTGTCACCAGGACCGCAAACGCTCATCACCATTGTCATAATAGCGCCACTTGTACCTTGAATAGAAAAGAAAGTATGATCTGCACCGAATGCAGCGGCTGCTAAATCCTGTGCTTCTTTAATCATACCTTTTGGATGATGTAAATCATCGAGTGGCGCAATATTAATTAAGTCAATTGCTAATGCATTATGCCCAATAAATTCGCGAAATGTAGGATCCATGCCCTGTCCTTTTTTATGACCAGGAATATGGAATTGAATTGGATTTCGCTTACTGTGCTCAACTAAAGCGGTAAACAATGGTGTTTCGTATTGGGACAATCTATACACCCCTTCTTCTTCATAATATTTAGTATAATTTGTTTTATATAATCCTGCTCTAAAAAAGGTAAGTCTTTTTTTAGAATGAGGCTTGTTTTTCTGCCATTCAAAAAATCGTTTTTGAGATGGTAGCTTCACTTTATTTTCTATAAAACAAAAGCATTATATCACCAATAATTATAGATGTATAGAAAAAAATGTTTTTAAGGTGAGTATGTTTAATAGTTAGCCTCAACTAATGAATAGAGGAAGACAATTCCATTAAAATGAATAAATAGTGTATAATGCAGAGTGGCTATAATGAATAATAAAATATTCTCTTTAAGATAGCATAATGAAACAAGAAGAAATGATAAATGAGGTGCGAAATGGAATATCAATATCCGTTAGATTATGATTGGTCAAATGAGGAAATGGTTACAATTGTGAAGTTTTATGAAGCGATTGAGAAAGCTTATGAAAAAGGAATTATAAGAGAAGAATTAATGGGTTTATATCGTCGTTTTAAAGAGATTGTTCCATCGAAAGCAGAAGAAAAGAAAATTGATAAAGAGTTTCAAGAAGTAAGTGGATACTCTATATATCGTGCTATTCAAAGGGCAAAGGAAGTTGAAGAACAAAAGGTTGTAAAAATATAAAAATATTTTGAAAAATAAAAACTGAAGTGATATAATGTGATAACAACTAAAAACGGACAATATAAATTGTCCGTTTTCTACTATCGATTACAAAGTGCATATAAAGGAAGGAGTGGTTGCATCGTAGATTCAATCTTAGCAAGGAATTGTTCGTTGGTCATTGCTGAAAACTCCTCTGGTGATATATGAATACCAACTAATAATTCTGCTTTTTTTACAGTAGCTAGTCGTTCAATCATCTTTTGTAAGTCTTCGGTTTCAAGTGTTTTATGTAATTTCACACTTGGTTTAGTATGGTCAATGGACCAAACGAAGTCATTTGGAATATTTGTTTTTAAATCATTTAAATGTTCTAAGAAGGCATGAGCCGTCTCAACTTTTTGTGGACACTCATAGATTAAACCAAAGTATATGAAGGCATGAGTACCCCATAAGCCGATTTGGAAATGCGGTAGCATTTTATATCCTCGTTTATTTGTTGAAAAAGCAACCCAAGTATCGTTTGGTGGATTGACTTTCCGTCGTGCGTGTTTTGCAACATGATAAAAAAAGTTCTCATCAGTGTGTTTGGATAAGTATTCTGCAAATTGTTCCCCTAAAGCTTCTAGCTTAGGATGAATGTTCGTTTTAATTGCACTCATTCGTTCTTCGAGACCATCAACTGTAAAGACATCAAAATCAGTTGACTTGAATGTTTGTATTGTCATGATTGTTCCTCCAACTCCTATTTTGCTTTTATTTTAGCATAGCTTGTACTATTCATAAAAAAAACAGCACAAAAAAATTAAAATAAAAAATATAATTTTGTTGCATAGATGATTTATCCAACATAGTATAGTATAAAACAAAAAATCAGAAAATTTAATTAATTCTAGTCCGAGGGCAGACGAATATTGGGAGGAGGCAAATAATATGAGACAGGTGATTAATGCGTTAAAGAGAACAGATGCCGAAAAGAGAATACCGGTGCTACGTTTGGAGCTAGATTATGAATTAGCAACTTTATATGATGCGATGATGGAAGATGATAAACAGAAAAAAGAAGAGTGTGTACAAAAGTTAGAAGTGTTAAGACTTGAAATGATTCGTTTAGAAGCGTAATAATAGTATATGTATAAAAAATTAGTTGGTGCGAACCTTATAAAGGGTTCGTTTTTTCTGTGAACAGTATAGATCGGAGTGTTTAAACATGCAAGAAGTATGGAAAGACATCGATGCACACGCCAAACGGTGGATTCGGGATGCAGGAGAGCATTTGATGGCATCAATGAAAAAAGCACTTATTATAGAAACAAAATCAAATGCAGCTGACTTAGTTACAAATATGGACCGAGAGATAGAACGGTTTTTAATTGGGAAAATTAAAGAAACATTCCCGAATCATAATATTTTAGGAGAAGAGGGTTATGGAGACGAGATAACGTCTTCTGGCGGGGTTGTTTGGTTAATTGATCCAATTGACGGTACGATGAACTTTGTTCATCAAAAAAGAAATTTTGCGATTTCAATTGGTATTTATGAGAACGGTATCGGAAAGATTGGACTTATTTATGATCCAGTGCACGATGAACTATATCATGCAGTCAAGGGATCCGGAGCTTTTTGTAATGATATATCAATTCCTCCATTGGAAAAAGGAACTGTAGAGCAAGGTATTGTAGCTTTAAATGCGATATGGCTTACAGATAATCCATTGCTTAATATGGAAAGTATGATGGCACTTGTTAAGAAAGCAAGGGGCACGAGATCATATGGCTGTGCAGCACTAGAGATGATATACGTTGCAACAGGAAGAATAGATGCATATGTAACGCCGAGATTATCACCATGGGATTTTGGCGGAGGACAGATAATTGTAGAAGAAGTTGGAGGTAAGGTGACGACATTCTCTGGAGCGCCACTTTCTATCATAGAGAAGAGCAGTGTGTTAGTTGCAAAACCAGGAGTGTATGAAGAAGTGTTATCGTTTATATTAGAGCAACAAAAAAAGTAAGAGGCTGTGTATAAGCTTCTTACTTTTTAGCGTTATTGTGATTTGCGCATTTTTCTTTTTGTTACAAAACCGTACCCAACTGCAACAAATGTGCCGATAATGCAAATAATAATACCGATTGGACTATTTTCAGCAATCATAATGCCGATACCGATTAAGAAAATAACACCGATAATTGCGGTTAATAAAAAGCGATATTGAATGTGTTCCATTTCTTCACCCTCCAATCTCATTTTACTTTCACAAAAGTAAGAATACAACTATATTTTCATTCTTGCTTTTATTTTAATTGCTATTGTATCCCCTTCGCTCTTATAATAGAGAAGGATTAAAAAGACATTAGGAGTTGGACATGTTGAAAAAACGACAAGATTTACGTAATATAGCAATTATTGCCCACGTTGACCATGGTAAAACAACACTTGTTGACCAGTTATTACGTCAAGCGGGGACTTTCCGTGCGAACGAACACGTTGAAGAACGCGCAATGGATTCAAATGATCTAGAAAGAGAACGCGGTATTACAATTTTAGCGAAAAATACAGCGATTCACTATGAAGATAAAAGAATTAACATTTTAGATACACCAGGTCACGCTGACTTCGGTGGAGAAGTAGAACGTATCATGAAAATGGTTGATGGTGTTTTACTTGTTGTTGATGCATATGAAGGTTGTATGCCACAAACACGATTTGTTTTAAAGAAAGCTCTTGAGCAAAACTTAACTCCAATCGTAGTTGTAAACAAAATTGACCGTGACTTCGCTCGTCCTGATGAAGTAGTTGATGAAGTAATCGACTTATTCATTGAGCTTGGTGCAAACGAAGATCAATTAGAGTTCCCAGTTGTATTTGCATCAGCAATGAACGGAACAGCAAGCTTAGATTCAAACCCAGCAAATCAAGAAGAGAATATGAAATCATTATTTGATACAATTATCGAACATATTCCAGCACCGATTGATAACAGTGAAGAGCCACTTCAATTCCAAGTAGCACTTCTTGATTACAACGACTATGTTGGACGTATTGGAGTTGGACGCGTATTCCGCGGTACAATGAAGGTTGGACAACAAGTTGCTTTAATGAAAGTTGACGGAAGTGTAAAACAATTCCGCGTAACGAAATTATTCGGTTACATTGGATTAAAACGTCAAGAAATCGAAGAAGCAAAAGCTGGGGACTTAGTAGCCGTTTCTGGTATGGAAGACATTAACGTTGGTGAAACGGTATGTCCGGTTGAGCATGAAGATGCGTTACCATTACTACGTATTGATGAGCCAACACTACAAATGACGTTCCTTGTAAATAACAGCCCATTTGCAGGTCGTGAAGGTAAATACATTACATCTCGTAAAATTGAAGAGCGTCTTCGTTCACAATTAGAAACAGATGTAAGTTTACGTGTAGATAATACAGAGTCTCCTGATGCGTGGATCGTATCTGGACGTGGGGAACTACATTTATCTATCTTAATCGAAAACATGCGTCGTGAAGGTTATGAATTACAAGTATCTAAGCCAGAGGTAATCATTAAAGAAGTTGATGGCGTAAGATGTGAACCTGTAGAGCGCGTACAAATCGATGTACCTGAAGAATACACTGGTTCTATTATGGAATCTATGGGTGCACGTAAAGGTGAAATGTTAGATATGGTGAATAACGGAAACGGTCAAGTGCGCCTTACTTTCATGGTTCCAGCACGTGGTTTAATTGGTTACACAACAGAATTCTTAACATTAACTCGTGGTTACGGTATTTTAAACCATACATTCGATTGCTACCAACCAGTACACGCTGGACAAGTTGGTGGACGTCGCCAAGGTGTTCTAGTTTCACTTGAAACAGGAAAAGCATCACAATACGGTATTATGCAAGTTGAAGACCGTGGTGTAATCTTCGTTGAACCAGGTACAGAAGTATATGCTGGTATGATTGTTGGAGAACACACTCGTGAGAACGACTTAACAGTTAACGTTGTGAAAATGAAACAACAAACTAACATTCGTTCTGCGACGAAAGATCAAACTTCAACAATGAAGAAACCACGCCTAATGACTTTAGAAGAATCATTAGAGTACTTAAACGATGATGAGTTCTGTGAAGTAACTCCAGAATCAATTCGTCTGCGTAAAAAGATTCTTGATAAGAGTGAGCGCGAAAGAGCTGCTAAGAAAAAGAAATCGGTTGAAGCGTAAAAACAAAAAAACAACGACCTTTATAAAAGGTCGTTGTTTTTTATTTTGTTTATTTTTTAGAATATTTACTCTTTTTTGTGGACAGTATTTTTTTTGCGAGTTACTCTTGTATTAAGTGTATAAAGAAAATTGTATTTTACTGCTAGGGGGGAAGAGTGTGTTAGAAAGGATGTCTTTTTTTGCAAAATTGTGTAAGGTAGATGAAAATCCAGAGTTAGGAATGTGGTTACTTTATGGGACGATTATTATATTAAGTGCTCTCGTCTATAATTTAGGGTTTGCTAGAAAGTTGTCTGTACTTAAAAATATTGTGATATACATATCATTAGCAATTGGATGTACAGTATTAACCTTTTTTGCTGTATTTTTACCCGTTGGAGAAGGACTTGTTGTAGCAGCAATTGTACTTGGGATTTATAGATTACGTTTGCGTCAAGCGAAACAACAAAAAGCAGGATGAGGAAGGGGGAGTTTTTATGCGTTCAGTACAAGATGCACTATATAATTGGTTAACAATTAAAACAGTTGCTGAAGCACGTCCAGATGATAGTGCTGCAAAAGAAACGTATTTGTTATTTCAAAATATGATATATGAAGAACATAAATTAAAAAATGTGGAAGTCGAAAAGAACGAGGAGATGTATTTAATTACATACGAAATAAATGGAGAACGGAAATCTGCAAGGTTTCCGCTAGAAGCCATTGATTGTTTTTTGGATCAGATGAATCGTGAACCAGAAAAATATAAATAAGTCCTTATCTATATGAGTAAGGACTTATTTACATTTTACCAATCATCTTCGATTTTTTTATCACGATATAATCGGAAATTACCACTTGCATGACGTTCCATTGTACGCTCTGCAATTCGTTCCGAACATTCCATGCACATATATGTATGAATAGGGCGATTACGCAGTTTTTTTGCCATAGGATTTTCATCATCTAACATATCTTTTTTATCACAAATCATACATTTGACTCTCATTTCGTCACCTCAATACGAATTCTATCAGTATAAGTATATCATGGAAGTATAATGTTTTTGAATAATAGTGGGAAAAAATAATATTTTCGCAATTCAAAAAATAAGTTATGATAAGGATATACCAAGTATGTTTGGAGGTGAAAATATGGCGAATGTAGTAGAGCCTACCTTAACAGAGGGTTTAGTACAAACGTTGCGTAAAGAGTGTATTGTTATGATAGCAACGACAGATTTCGAAAAACAAGTTCCTAACGTAAGTGCTATTTCTTGGGTGTATGCAGTGAGTAAAACTAGTATTCGATTTGCAGTAGATCAACGTTCACGTATTGTGGAAAATATACGGCATAATACAGGTGTGGTATTGACTATAATGGCGAATGAATCCGTATTTTCCATAAGTGGTGCAGGTGAAATTTTGACAGATAGAATGGAAGGCATTTCTTTAAAATTAACTGTAATAGAAGTAAATGTGCAAGAAGTGCGTGATGTTATGTTTTATGGAGCGAAACTTGCAATTGAACCAACATATGAAAAAACATATGATCTTCGGGCAGCGAAAAAGCTGGATAACGAAGTGCTAGTAGGGATAAGAGAATTATAAAGATGCTAAATAAGAAATTCGTTTATTCACTTTTGTAATCGGTTATTGTGATTTAACGTTAATAATTATAATAAAAGGTAATATATTGAATAGAAATGAATAAAGAATAAATAAAAGGTTTAATGACTATGATTTTCGATTCTACCTCGTTTACACGGTACATATAATTATAACAATGGTTCGTCCATATTTTATGGATGAAACCCTTGTTCTACAAATTTAAAAGTGGAGTCAGGGGGTAACAGGTTGGATAAAATTTATGTGTTAGATACGAATGTACTTTTGCAGGATCCTTTATCTATTTTTTCATTTGAAACCAATGAAGTAGTGATTCCAGCAGTTGTATTAGAAGAGGTTGATTCGAAAAAACGTTATATGGATGAAGTAGGACGAAATGCTCGTTATGTATCTAAGTTAATAGATAAATTTCGTGAAATAGGAAAGCTGCATGAAAGTATCCCGCTAGAAAATGGCGGAACATTTCGTATTGAATTAAACCATCGTTCATTTGTGCAACTACAAGATATTTTTGTAGAAAAAACAAATGATAATCGAATTTTAGCTGTAGCAAAAAATTTATCTTTAGAAGAACAGGAAAAAGAGGACGGGAAGTCTGTTATTTTAGTAAGTAAAGATGTACTCGTAAGGGTAAAAGCTGATGCAATTGGTTTGAAGGCTGAAGATTATTTAAGTGATCGCGTAATTGAAGTAGAAAATATATATTCTGGCTTTTTAGAAGGATATATATCAAAAGAACAATTGGATTATTTTTATGAGAAAGGTGAATTGCCTCTATCTGAAATTGCGAATCACCCTTTTTACCCAAATCAATTTGTAGTAATGAAAGATGCATTGGGGGGCTCTAGTTCTGCGCTTGGCATCGTGGATCACTTAGGTAAGAAGGTAAAGAAACTTATTTTTCACAATGAACAAGTGTGGGGGATACGACCACGAAACGTGCAGCAAATCATGGGATTAGAATTGTTGCTTCGTGAAGATATTCCGCTTGTAACATTAACGGGGAAAGCCGGCACAGGAAAAACGTTACTTGCGTTAGCTTCGGGACTTATGCAAACAGAAGACTTAGGGTTATATAAAAAATTACTCGTTGCAAGGCCAATTGTTCCAGTCGGAAAAGATATCGGTTATTTACCAGGAGAAAAAGAAGAAAAGTTAAGACCATGGATGCAGCCAATTTTTGATAACCTAGAGTATTTATTTAATACAAAAAAGCCAGGAGAGTTAGATGCTATTTTAGCTGGAATGGGTTCGATTGAAGTAGAAGCCCTTACTTATATACGCGGGAGAAGTATTCCAGATCAGTTCATTATCATTGACGAAGCACAAAATTTAACAAAGCATGAAGTAAAAACGATACTAACTAGGGTAGGGGAAAAGAGTAAGATTGTATTGATGGGAGATCCTCAGCAAATTGATCACCCATATTTAGATGAATATAATAATGGCTTAACGTATGTTGTAGAGAAGTTTAAAGAACAGCGTATTAGTGGTCATGTGAAGTTTGTTAAAGGGGAGCGATCTAATTTAGCTCAACTAGCAGCAGATTTATTGTAAAAAGGAGTGAGCTTAAGCTCACTCCTTTTCTTTAAATAATTGTAAATTTACGGATGTTACGGATTGGATTTTGTCGATTAGATCCATCATTGAAATAGAGATGAACAGGCCCATCTTCTTTTAATGGTTTTCCTTCTTTTGAAAAGCCTAGTATAGCATTTTTGACAGTTTCTAATGGAAGTGTCATTGTATGATCTACCGTTTCAATTTCAACTTGCGTAGCGTCCTCTAAAATTTCAGCGTTAGCAAGGAATGGATGAAATGGTATACCGAACGTTCCAGTAATTAGTTGTTCTTTTTTATATTTCTTTACACTTTGTTGTATCGGTGGAAACGCAGCACCATTACGAATTTCACGATCCCAATGCTCTGAAGTGTTTTTTAAATAAGTTTCTAGTTCAGACGTGTTTTCTCTAGTTTCATCAAAGTAAGTTGTCAAATCTACTTTTCGATCATCAAAGATCCAAACAGTTGGATCAATAGTGATTGGAAAACGTACTTTTCCGTTAATAAATAAAATTTCGCTCATTGTTGTTCCCCCATTTGTGTTATACTCCCACTTTTCAGTATAATAGCATTAGACACTGTTGTCACAAAAAATGTTTCTATTGCAATTTATTAAAACTATCGCTAATATTAATAGATAGGATAGAGGAGAGTAGGACGGAAACGGAGGGAATCAATTTGGCGTCTGAGACAGTAGCAAATCATCAGGAAAAGGCACTAGCCCTTCTACAAGCGGATGCAGAGAAGATTTTAAGACTTATTAAGGTGCAAATGGACCATCTTACAATGCCGCAATGTCCATTATATGAAGAAGTGTTAGACACACAAATGTTTGGACTATCCCGCGAGGTCGATTTTGCAGTTCGCCTTGGTCTTATTGCAGAAGAACAAGGGAAAGCAATGTTAGGTGAGCTCGAACGTGAGTTATCTGCACTTCATGAAGCGTTTACAAACAAACAACAATAACGGGTTCAAATAAGGGGGCTCAAACTAAATTAGTTTGAGCTTTTTATTTGTATAATAAAGCAGGAAGAATCAATGTACATATGGAATACAACAATAATTAAATTGAAACAGAAAGAGGAAATGAAATGAAAAAAGTATGGAAATCAATGGATTATTCATTGGTACTTCCTCTTGTTATCTTATGTGTGCTGGGAGTTATAATGGTATATAGTTCTAGTTCCATTGTTGCGATTTCGAGATTTGATAAACCAGCAAATTTCTTTTTTAAAAGACAATTAATTACTTTAGTTGTTGGGACAATAGTATTAATAATTATTGCTACTATCCCATATAAAGTTTGGAGAAAACGAATTTTTTTGTTGGGGAGTTACGGTGCTAGTGTTGCCTTATTAGCTGCAGCTGCTTTTTTCACTAAGAAAGTAAACGGTGCAAACGGGTGGATATTTGGAATACAGCCTGCAGAATTTGTTAAGATAACAGTTATTCTCGTCTTAGCTCATTTCTTTGCCAAAAGACAAGAAACGAATACACCTGTTTCCAAAGGGTCAGGTCCAGTACTTATTGGTGTTGGTATAATCATGTTTTTAATATTAAAGCAAAATGATTTAGGTACTGATTTGTTAATTGCAGGAACAGTAGGAATTATGTTTCTTTGTTCGGGAGTACAGGTTAACTTATGGATTAAACGAATTGCTTTAACTTCTATAGTATGGATTCCAGCACTATATCTGCTTGGTAATTATGCATTAAATCCATATCAAAAGGCACGTTTTTCTGTTTTCCTTGATCCGTTTAATGATCCTCAAAAGGATGGATTTCAATTAGTGAATTCATTTATTGGAATCGCTTCTGGAGGGCTTAATGGTAGAGGATTAGGGAATAGTGTACAAAAATATGGTTATTTACCAGAACCGCAAACGGATTTTATAATGGCAATTATATCTGAAGAACTTGGTTTTATAGGTGTAGCTATCATTTTAATCTGTTTATTACTAATTATTATTCGGTCATTTAGAGTTGCACAAAAGTGTACAGATCCATTTGGAAGTTTAATAGCTATCGGAATTGCAAGCTTGTTTGGAGTTCAAACGTTTATTAATGTTGGTGGTATGTCTGGGGTAATACCACTTACCGGAGTACCATTACCGTTTGTCAGTTACGGTGGTAGTTCTTTATTAGCTAATCTACTTGCGATGGGGATACTACTCAATATTGCTAGTCACGTGAAACGACAAGAGAAACAACAGAATGGATTAATGAAAGAAAAAGAACAAAATGGACCACATCTTGTAGTTGTAAAATAAAAAACACATTGTGCTTTAGAGCATAATGTGTTTTTTATTTTTAAGTAGTTTTAAATGTGATGTATTAATATATATTTCAGTTAAAAGATATAACACATTAAGTTTAATGTGATATACAATTAAGTTGTTAGAAAAGGAAGAGGTATGCTATACTATTTTTGTGAAACAAATTGCACAGAAAACTTATCATTTGTTAAAAAATAAGGTATGATGGATAAAAATAAAGTGAAGCTTTCTAAGTATAATATAATGTGGAAAGTGAAGAACTTCACGCTTTTTAAGGTGTGTATATATTTTATCTCTAGAGTGGTAGGAAAGTAGAGGGGGAAAATCATGACAAAGCTGCAACGTATTCAAAAAGTATTGGTAGCTAACCGTGGAGAGATTGCAATTCGTGTGTTTCGAGCTTGTTCGGAACTAGGATTAAAAACAGTTGCAATCTATTCTAAAGAGGATAGTGGTTCTTATCATCGCTATAAAGCCGATGAGTCCTATTTAGTTGGGGAAGGAAAAAAACCAATTGATGCTTATCTAGATATTGAAGGCATTATTGAGATTGCAAAAAGTAATCATGTAGATGCAATCCACCCTGGATATGGTTTCTTGTCAGAAAATATTCAATTCGCGAAACGTTGCGAAGAAGAAGGAATTATCTTTATCGGTCCGAAAAGTAAGCATTTAGATATGTTTGGAGATAAAGTGAAAGCAAGAACACAAGCGCAGCTAGCACAAATTCCAGTTATACCTGGTAGTGATGGTCCAGTAGATTCATTAGAAGAAGTCGAAAAATTTGCTGAAAAGTATGATTACCCGATTATTATTAAAGCGTCCCTTGGTGGTGGCGGTCGTGGTATGCGTATTGTGCGTACTAGTGAGGAATTAGGAGAATCATATAATCGAGCGAAATCAGAAGCGAAAGCAGCCTTTGGTAATGATGAAGTTTACGTCGAAAAATTCGTTGAAAAACCTAAACATATAGAAGTACAAATTTTAGCAGATGAAGAAGGCAATGTTGTTCATTTATACGAGCGTGACTGTTCTGTACAACGTCGTCATCAAAAAGTTGTAGAAATAGCACCGAGTGTATCACTTTCAGATGATCTGCGTCAGCGTATTTGTGATGCTGCTGTGAAGTTAACGAAAAATGTAAACTATTTAAATGCAGGAACAGTAGAATTCCTTGTAAAAGATGATGAGTTTTACTTCATTGAAGTAAATCCACGTGTTCAAGTAGAACATACGATTACAGAAATGATTACAGGAGTAGATATCGTTCAATCACAAATTTTAATAGCTGATGGACATTCATTACATAGCAAAATGGTAGGTGTGCCGAAGCAAGAGGAAGTAGTTGTGCATGGATTTGCAATTCAATCTCGTGTAACAACTGAAGATCCGCTAAATAATTTTATGCCGGATACAGGAAAAATTATGGCGTATCGATCAGGCGGTGGTTTTGGTGTGCGTCTTGATACAGGAAATAGCTTCCAAGGTGCAGTTATTACACCGTACTACGATTCTTTACTTGTAAAAGTTACAACTTGGGCACTTACTTTTGAGCAAGCAGCTGCAAAAATGGAACGTAACTTAAAAGAATTCCGTATTCGTGGTATTAAAACAAATATTCCATTCCTAGAGAATGTAGTAAAACATAAAAACTTTTTATCAGGAGAATATGATACTTCGTTTATTGATGTGTCACCTGAACTATTCTTGTTCCCGAAACGTAAAGACCGCGGAACGAAAATGTTAAATTATATTGGTTCAGTAACAGTAAATGGCTTCCCAGGAGTAGGGAAAAAAGAGAAACCAATTTTTCCAGATGCTCGTATACCGAATGTATTACACTCAGAGCCAATCCAAAATGGCACGAAACAAATTTTGGATGAGCGTGGAGCGGACGGATTAGTAAAGTGGGTACAGGATCAAAAACGTGTACTTTTGACGGATACAACATTCCGTGATGCACATCAGTCATTACTTGCAACTCGTATTCGTACAAAAGATTTACATCAAATTGCAGAGCCAACAGCGAGAATGTTACCGAACCTATTCTCAGCGGAAATGTGGGGCGGTGCAACGTTTGATGTTGCGTATCGTTTCTTAAAAGAAGATCCATGGGAACGATTACTAGATCTTCGTGAAAAAATGCCGAACGTGTTATTCCAAATGTTACTTCGTTCTTCAAACGCAGTTGGATACAAAAACTATCCAGATAATTTAATCCAAAAATTTGTAGAATGTTCTGCTCAAGCTGGCATTGATGTATTCCGTATTTTTGATAGTTTAAACTGGGTAGAAGGCATGAGAGTTGCAATTGATGCTGTACGAGATACTGGTAAAATTGCAGAAGCAACAATGTGCTACACAGGAGATATTCATGATCCATTACGTAGTAAATATGATTTGAATTATTATAAAAACTTAGCAAAAGAGTTGGAAGCATCGGGAGCTCACATTTTAGGTATTAAAGATATGGCTGGCTTACTAAAACCAAACGCAGCATATGATTTAGTTTCAGCATTAAAAGAGACGGTATCGATTCCGATTCACCTGCATACGCACGATACGAGTGGAAATGGTATATTAACGTATACGAAGGCAATTGAAGCAGGTGTTGATATTGTCGATGTAGCAGTGAGTTCTATGGCTGGTCAAACGTCACAACCGAGTGCGAACACATTATTCTATGCACTAGGTGGAAATGAAAGACAACCAGATGTTAATATCGATTCTTTAGAAAAGCTATCTCATTATTGGGAAGATGTACGCAAATACTATGCACCGTTTGAAAGTGGTATGAATGCACCTCACACAGAGGTATATATGCATGAAATGCCAGGTGGACAGTATAGTAATCTTCAACAACAAGCGAAGGCGGTTGGTTTAGGAGATCGCTTTGATGAAGTGAAAGTAATGTACCGTCGTGTGAATGACATGTTTGGAGATATTGTAAAAGTAACACCGTCATCAAAAGTTGTTGGCGATATGGCATTATTTATGGTTCAAAACCACCTGACAGAACAAGATGTTTTAGAGCGTGGACATGCGTTGGACTTCCCGGGATCTGTTGTTGAAATGTTCTCTGGTGATTTAGGTCAACCGTACGGTGGTTTCCCGAAAGAATTGCAAAAGATTATTTTAAAAGGGAAAGAGCCGTTAACAGTAAGACCAGGTGAACTACTAGAGCCAGTAGATTTCGACGCGTTAAAAGAAGAATTATTCCATAAACTTGGACGCGAAGTAACAATTTTTGATGTAGTTGCATATGCATTATATCCAAAAGTATTTATGGACTATGAAAAAGTTGCTGAGCTTTATGGAAATGTATCTGTACTTGATACACCGACGTTCTTCTATGGTATGAGACTAGGTGAAGAAATTGATGTGGAGATTGAACAAGGTAAGACATTGATGGTTAAACTTGTATCAATTGGAGAACCACAGCCGGATGGAAATCGTGTCCTTTACTTGGAATTTAATGGTCAACCACGTGAAATTGTCGTGAAAGACGAGAATGTGAAAGCAACAGTTGCACAACGTGTGAAAGGAAACCGTGAAAATCCAAATCACATTAGTGCAACAATGCCAGGAACGGTAATTAAAGTAGTTGTAAAAGAAGGCGATGAAGTGAAAAAAGGCGATTCTATGGCAATTACAGAGGCAATGAAAATGGAAACGACAGTTCAAGCGCCGTTTAATGGTAAAGTGAAAAAAGTATATGTTAACGATGGTGATGCAATTCAAACGGGTGATTTACTTATTGAATTAGATCACTAAAATAAAGAAAAGAGCTGTGTAAATACAGCTCTTTTCTTTATTGCAAAAAATCCCTTGCCTAATTGGCAAGGGATTTTAGTTTTAAATTATTTTGTTTGTTTAGAAGTTGATCCGGCTTCTTTTGCATTCACTTTAATTCTTGTTCCTAACATAACTAAATAGCATAGTACGGCAAACAAGCAAGAAATGAATAGAGAATGTAACAATGCCATCGCTAAACTAGCGTTTGTAAATACAACTAAAACTCCTACTACAGCTTGAAGTGTAACAAGGATAAATGAAATGATCCATCCCCAATATACTACAGGTTGCTGCTTGTAATGGCGAATAGCGAGAATCATCGCGTATAGTATCCAAGCGAAAATTAACATCGCTGCAACTCTATGGCCCATTTGAACCCATTCATGTAGTTGAGTTGGCATAGGTCTGTTTTTGCTACATAAAGGAAAGTCTGGACAGGCTAAGCTAGCTCGTTCGTGACGTACTAAAGCACCTGTGTAGACGACGATATAACTGTAAATTGTTACACCATAAATATGAAATTTCATTTTTTTGTCCATAATAAGAGAACGTGCATCAAATTTTTGGTCAATTTCAAAGATAAGACACGTTAATAAAATGACAGAAGCAAATGAAATTAAGGAAATACCGAAATGGATAGCAAGTACAGCTGGCATTTGTCCCCAAACAACTGCTGCTGCTCCCATTAATGCTTGTGCAACTAAAAATACGAAGGATAAAATTGCTAACGTTTTTGTTTCACGCACATGTTTATAATATTTCCAGGACAAAATACAAAGGAGAGTGACAAGAATTCCAGCTGATCCTGATGTTAATCGGTGGCTAAGTTCAATAATAGTTTCCATTGATAAATTAGATGGAACAAATTCACCGTTACAAAGTGGCCATGATTTACCACAACCTTGACCAGAACCTGTTTTTGTAACTAAAGCGCCTCCTAATAAAACTATTAATAAATCAAGGCTTGTAATGACTGCTAACCATTTAATAAAGCGTTGCAATCTCTTTCACCATCTTTCTGCTATGAAGTTATTGCGAAATATTTTCATTCCATTATGTATAGAATAAAACGCGCTAGTTCCTATGATATATAAAAAATAATAAAATAGCAAAGAAATGGAGGGGAAAGGAAAGGGGGAGAAAATAGGTGTAAAAACAGGGTTCCTAAGGAAAAATTTAGGTGAAAAATAGGCTGTTTTGAAAAGAAATGGGGAGAATACGTGTTAAATAGGATAAAATAGTTTATTATAGAAGGTAACATCATGTTATGATAAGGACAAGTCAGAATGAAGTTTTTTATATTCGACACAAAAAGTTCATGTTTTCTTCACAAAATGTTCGGGAAATATGATTTAATATATTGGAGTATGGGCGTAGATTAGTAGTAGAATGGGTTAACAATGTTTCTACTGTAATAATATTGCTATATAGAAGCGAATTATTTCATTTGAAATAGGCGCAAAAAGAAAGATGAAAGTTTTAAGAGGGGGTTAGAGTGATGAACCATGCAACAAGTGAGCTGCATGATGAGTCCGCTGTTACAAGTGTACCGGAAACAACTCGGATACAAGATTTAAAAGCACTCGTTAAAATGGGGATTGTAAACTCAAATACACTTACTGTATTTACAGGATTTTGGTTGGCATTACACTTTAATGGATTAAGTGTAATGGACAATCTGGATAAGTTATTCTTTACAATCGTTGGTTCTGGATTAGTTATGGCAGGGGTATGTTGTTTAAACAACTACATTGATCGAGACATCGATCCATTAATGGAAAGAACAAAGACCCGTCCAACGGTTACTGGAAAGTATAAACCAGGATTTGCACTTACATTTGGACTAGTCATATTACTTCTTGGTTTTGTATTTTTATTATTAACAACACCAATGGCAGTCTTAATGGGATTTATTGGTGCTTTCACATATGTTGTTCTATATAGTTTATGGACAAAGAGAAAGTATACACTAAATACTGTTGTAGGTAGTATATCTGGTGCAGTTCCACCTTTAATTGGATGGGCAGCAATCGATCCATCTTTAGGTCATCCAATTGCTTGGATGTTATTTTTAATTATGTTTATTTGGCAAATCCCACATTTCCTTGCATTAGCGATGAAACGTGTTGATGAATATCGAAATGCAGGAATTCCAATGCTTCCTGTAGTTCATGGATTTGAAATTACGAAACGCCAAATTATGATTTGGACAGTATGTTTATTACCACTACCATTTTATATGAGTGGACTAGGGATAACATTTATGGTAATTGCAACACTGCTTAACATCGGATGGATCGTTTTAGGATTTTATGGATTCCGTAAGAAAGATGACATAAAATGGTCCGTGCAAATGTTTGTTTATTCCCTAAATTATTTAACAATCTTATTTGTATCAATGATTGTAGTTACATTCTTCTAAGACAACGACATAATTGGATTTCTTTACGTTGAGATTTACTTTACTTAACTATAAAGTACAATCTAATTCACAAGGAAAGTGGGGGTTGTTTGTATGAAGAAACAGTGGCGACTGCTTTCGTTCGTTTCACTGCTGGCTTTACTGTTAGGGGGATGCGGTAAAGCCTTTCAATCTACTTTAATTCCGCAAGGAGAAGTAGCAAAAATGCAATATGATTTACTTCTACTGGCGAGTGCAATCATGGTAGGAGTAGTACTAGTAGTTACTATTATTTTCTTGTATGTAATTGTGCGTTTCCGACAAAAGAAAGGTCAGGAAGATTATATTCCAGAGCAAGTTGAAGGAAATCACAAGCTAGAAATTATATGGACAGTTATTCCGATTATTCTTTTACTAATCTTAGCTGTTCCAACGGTTACATATACATTCAAACTTGCTGATGTAAGTGCGATGGAGAAAAAGAATATTGATAAAGATACTATCGTTGTTGATGTAACAGCGAATCTTTATTGGTGGGAATTTTCTTATAAATCAGAAAAGATAGTAACTTCGCAAGATTTAGTCATCCCCACAGGTAAGAAAGTGTATTTAAATTTGAAGGGTGCCGATATTAAACACTCATTTTGGGTTCCATCTTTAGCTGGGAAAATGGATACAAATACAGACAATGTGAACAAAATGTGGTTAAAGGCAGATAAATCGGGCACTTATAATGGTTTTTGTACAGAATTTTGCGGCCCATCACATTCTTTAATGCAATTTAAAGTGAAAGCTTTAGATGAAAGCGAGTACAAAAATTGGCTTGCTGATATGAAGAAGATTGATGGGAAGAAAGAAGTAGCTTCAACAAAGGCGCAAGAGGGCCAAGAAATATTTAATAAAAGCTGTATTGGTTGTCACGCAGTTGGATCTAATGATAGTAGACCACCTTCCGCTCGTATCGCACCAAACTTAGCAAACTTTGCGGATCGCGATATGGTTGCCGGTATTGCCGAAAACAATGAAGAAAACTTAAAAAAATGGCTGAAAGATCCTGAAAATATGAAGCCAGGAAACAAAATGACTGGCAAATATGGCAACTTAACGGATGATCAAATTGATGCATTAAATGCATACTTACAAACGTTAAAAGTTGAAAAGTAAAGAGGGATTATTCGCGAAGGGGAGGTTGAAAACGTGAGTTCTGTAGCAAAAAAACAGGGGATGGGTGCTGTCATATGGGATTATTTAACGACAGTAGACCATAAAAAGATTGCCATTCTCTATTTAATTGCAGGTGGATTGTTTTTTGTAATAGGCGGAATAGAAGCTCTATTTATTCGCCTTCAATTAGCGATTCCTAACAACGCTTTTCTTGTTGGGGATGCTTATAATCAAGTATTGACGATGCACGGTACAACAATGATTTTCCTCGCAGCTATGCCACTCGTGTTTGCATTTATGAACGCCGCTGTACCACTTCAAATTGGTGCACGTGATGTAGCGTTCCCGTTTTTGAATTCACTCGGATTTTGGTTATTTTTCTTTGGTGGAGTATTTTTAAATTTAAGTTGGTTTTTAGGTGGAGCACCTGATGCAGGATGGACATCTTATGCATCTTTAGCTTTAGCTTCTAAAGGTCATGGTGTTGATTTCTATGTACTCGGTTTGCAAATCTCAGGTATTGGTACATTAATTGGAGGGATTAACTTCCTTGTCACCATTATTAATATGCGTGCGCCAGGAATGACGTATATGCGTATGCCGATGTTTACATGGACGACATTTGTAACATCTTCGCTTATATTATTCGCTTTTCCACCGTTAACTGTAGGATTAGGACTTTTAATGTTAGATCGTTTATTTGGAACAAGTTTCTTTAATCCAGCATTGGGTGGGAATACAATTATATGGGAGCATTTATTCTGGATTTTCGGTCATCCAGAAGTATACATTCTTATACTCCCAGCTTTCGGAATATTCTCAGAAATCTTCGCGACATTTTCGAAAAAACGATTGTTTGGTTATTCATCGATGGTATTTGCGACTGTATTAATTGGATTTTTAGGATTTATGGTATGGGCGCATCATATGTTTACTGTTGGACTTGGTCCAGTTGCTAATGCTATTTTCTCAGTTGCAACAATGGCGATTGCGGTTCCGACTGGTATCAAAATATTCAACTGGCTCTTTACAATGTGGGGCGGAAGTATTCGTTTTACGACACCAATGATGTGGGCAGTAGCTTTCATTCCATCATTCGTAATGGGTGGAGTTACAGGGGTTATGCTAGCATCTGCACCAGCTGATTATCAATTTCATGATAATTATTTCGTAGTAGCACATTTTCATTATGTAATCGTTGGCGGTGTTGTATTTGGTTTACTTGCAGGAGCTCATTATTATTGGCCACTGATGTTTAATAAAGTATTAAATGAAACATTAGGAAAGATAACGTTTTGGCTATTCTTTATCGGTTTCCATTTAACGTTCTTTATTCAGCATTTCCTTGGCTTGATTGGTATGCCACGCCGTTACTACACATATCTTGAAGGGCAAGGGTTGGAAATGGGGAATATGATTAGTTCTATCGGAGCGGTGTTTATGGCTCTTGGGACGATTGTTCTTCTATTCAATGTAATTAAAACGACAGTATCAAAAGAAAAAGCTGGTCGTGATCCGTGGGATGCACGTACATTAGAATGGACGATGCCAGCACCGACACCAGAATATAACTTTAAACAACTACCATTTGTTCGCGGATTAGATCCGTTTTGGATTGAAAAACGTGAAGGTAATAAAGAGATGACAGCAGCGGAACCAGTTGGTGATATTCATATGCCAAATCCTTCGTTTTCACCATTTGTCATTTCTTTTGGATTATTTATAGCGGCATTTGGTGCAATGTATATGCAGGGTGGAAAAGATAAGTTCTGGTTATTGGTAGCAATTATTGGTTTAATCATTACATTTGGCGCAATGTTCCTACGTTCAGTAATCGATGATCATGGATATCATATTCATAAAGAAGATTTAGATGATAAGGGGGGCAAGGCATAATGCATGTAGATGAAAAATTAACGAATGAAACATTTCCAGCAGAGCCTGAAAAAGCAACCCTTGAAGGGAAAAATAAGTTTGTCGGTTTTTGGTTATTTCTTGGAGGCGAAACAGTATTGTTCGCTTCCTTATTTGGCACATATTTAGCGTTAAAGAATTCTACAAATGGTGGACCAACATCTCAAGAGATGTTCCAAATGCCACTCGTTTTCATTATGACGATGCTTTTATTAACGAGTAGCTTAACGAGTGTATATGCGATGTATCACATGAAAAACTTTAACTTTAAGAAAATGCAACTTTGGTTACTAGTAACTGTATTGCTAGGTTTAGGGTTTTTAGGGTTTGAGATATATGAGTTTTATCATTATACACATGAATTTAAGCATACTATGAGAAGTAGTGCGTTTGGCTCTGCGTTTTATGCTCTTGTTGGTACACATGGACTCCACGTATTGTTTGGGTTATGTTGGATTTTAACATTAATCTTTAGAAATGCGAAGAGAGGTCTAAATTTATACAATGCACCAAAGTTTTATGTTGCATCGATTTATTGGCACTTTATTGACGTAGTTTGGGTGTTTATTTTCACTGTAGTATATTTAATGGGAATGGTGGGATAAACAATGGCGATAAAGCAAACGAATAATCCTAAAGTTGATCTTGTTTATCGGAAGAGAAAAAGTGCGGAGGAAATGAAGCATCAAGTTATTACGTTTGCATTAATGATTTTTTTAACATTAGTTGCATTTGTAGCAGTGGCGTATCCAAAAACTTTTAGTCCGACTTTCTCTGTTCCATTTATTTTACTATTAGCAGTGGTACAAGTAATTTTTCAATTGTATTATTTTATGCATATGAGTCATAAAGGACATGAAGCAGCAAGTTTCTTTCTATACTCTGGTCTGCTAATAGGGTTAATTACAATTTTAGCATTTATGACAATCGTCTGGATTTGAAAAGTGAAAAATAAGGGAGCTTGTGTTGTCACAGCTCCCTCTTCATATTATGGATAACCTTACGAAGGTAGGTGTGAAAATGAGTAACTTGTGGATATTTGGATTTCAGGCTTTATGGAGTCCAATCTTTTTAATATTTATGCTGTCGATTCTTATTGGGTACTTCTTAATTATTGGTCCATATAGAATGCGATTTGAAAATGCGACGAAGGTAAGTAAGAAGCAAATTTTTTATTTTACGACTGGTATTGTTCTTTTGTATTTTGTAAAGGGAGGGCCTATTGATTTAATTGGCCATATTATATTTAGTGCTCATATGTTTGAAATGGCAGTCATGTATATTGCAGTTCCACCGTTACTGTTGCTTGGTATACCGATTTGGTTATATCGTTACATTACTTCTTTTAAGTTCGTTCAAATTATATTAAAGGTATTTGCTAAACCACTTATTGCGTTGTTTGTATTTAACGGCCTGTTTTCTTTTTATCATTTACCAGTTGTTTTTGATACAGTAAAACAAAGTCAAATAGCTCATCCTATTTGTTTAGCTATATTGTTTTTTACAGCAATCATGATGTGGTGGCCGATGTTAAATCCATTACCAGAATATCAAACGTTAAGTGATATAAAGAAACTTGGTTACATGTTTGCTAATGGTATATTATTAACGCCAGCTTGTGCGTTAATAATTTTTGCGACAGCCCCGTTATTTGCAACGTATACGGATCCGGCTGCTTGGATGAAAGCGATGGAACTATGTGTACCAGCGGGCACTTTATCAGATTTAAATATAACGGGACCGGAATTTTTGCACTGGATGCCAGTAGTACAAGACCAGCAAACTGGTGGTATCATAATGAAAATTGTCCAGGAAATAGTGTACGGTACAATTATAGGCTATGTATTCTTTAGATGGGCACGTAGAGAACGTGAAAAGGATAAGGAGCAGTTGCAACAATTGCCGCCGTATTTACAAACTAAGTAAAAAAAGTGTATGGGATTCCATACGCTTTTTTTACTTAGTTTTAGTTTTTCATGAAAGATTGAATTTTCTAATTATTTATGTTAAGTTAGTGTAGGCGTGTACTAAAAGTGGATATAAAATTTACTACTAGCTTTCATGCGTAATAATTCCATATGTGGTGCAAGTTTTTTAGAGAGTTACAAAAATATATTGTTATCTTTAATAAACACGAACTATTTTAAGGGGGAATTTTAATGGGTAGTAGTGGAAGTATGGTAAAGCCGATTAGTGGTTTTTTGACAGCACTAATTCAATATCCAGTACCAGTAGTAGAGTCACGTGCGGACATTGATAAACAAATTCAACAAATCATAAAAACAATTCATTCGACCAAATCAGGTTATCCTGGATTAGAATTAATAGTATTTCCTGAATATAGTACACAAGGGCTCAATACAAAAAAATGGACCACAGAAGAATTTTTATGTACAGTGCCTGGGCCAGAAACCGACTTATTTGCTGAGGCATGTAAAGAATCTAAAGTATATGGTGTTTTTTCGATAATGGAAAAAAATCCTGGTGGTGGAGAGCCATATAATACAGCAGTTATTATTGATCCACAAGGTGAAATGATTTTGAAGTATCGTAAGCTAAATCCTTGGGTACCAGTCGAGCCTTGGAAAGCTGGAGATTTAGGCTTACCTGTTTGTGTTGGACCTGGAGGAAGTAAATTAGCTGTTTGTATTTGTCATGATGGCATGTTCCCTGAAGTAGCTCGTGAAGCGGCCTATAAAGGTGCAAATGTCTTGATTCGTATTTCTGGATATAGCACACAAGTTAGTGAACAATGGATGCTAACCAATCGTTCAAATGCATGGCAGAATTTAATGTATACATTGTCGGTAAACTTAGCGGGTTATGATGGTGTATTTTATTACTTTGGTGAAGGACAAGTATGTAATTTTGATGGGACTACTTTAGTACAGGGGCATCGAAATCCTTGGGAGATTGTTACTGCTGAAGTATATCCAGAACTAGCAGATCAGGCTAGATTAGGATGGGGATTAGAAAATAATATATATAATCTAGGTTCAAGAGGATATGTAGCAACTCCTGGTGGGGTGAAAGAAAACCCATATACGTTTATAAAAGATTTAGCTGAAGGTAAATATAAGGTTCCTTGGGAAGATGAGATTAAAGTAAAAGATGGATCTATTTATGGATATCCAGTAAAAAAAACGATTCATTCTTAGGGAAGGGAAATAAAACAAGCGCATCATATTGATGCGCTTGTTTTTGTTAATCAATAATTTGAAGTTCTTTTAACTCTTTTTCGACATTTTGTAGGAGTTGTTCACTTTTTTGAAGTACATTCGTTGGGAAAGTCTCATCATCGCCATATTCAACGCCGTGAGGATAATAATGTTTTCCTAATAAGGGGGGGAGTAGTTTTACTTCAGCGTGTCTACTGCCGATGTCACCTTCAACAGCAACTCCTTGCACTCGTAAATAATAAATATCCTTTAATATTTCAAATTTATAATCGTATGTAACCCGTTCATAATCCCACTGTCCAGCAAGTACGAAGTGGTTGTTTTCCATGATTTCAGTTAAAAGAGTTAATTCAACGACGGCTCCATTAAATTTCGTATTTGTAAATTGCATATAATACCTCCTTTTTTAATGTTACACCATTATTTTTATAATAGTATGAATAATAAGAAAGTGCAATTCATATTGAGAGAAAAGGGATAATCCAGACTTTTTTCACGAAAATATGATATAGTGAAAAGAGTACGGTACACACAAAAAGAAAGAAAAGGATTTGTGTATATCTCAATTTTATGTTTTGTTCAGGAGGTATATCGTTTGAAGAAATTATTGCGTATCGTAATGATTACATTTTTAATTTTAGCTGTTGATTTATACGGAAAATTACTCGTTTCACAATATATATTAACCCCATCTCAATCAAAGCAAGAAAATAAAATTGTGAAAAAGAAAAAGCAAATTAAGGAAGACTCCTCAGACACTGTTTTAAATATGATTGGTGAAGACTCTGAAAATTTATTGGCGAAGTGGGGAGAACCCTCTCGAATAGAGCCGTCTGCATACGGATATGAATGGTGGGTATACAATCAGGATTTAACTCAGTATGCTCAATTTGGAGTTTCTGAACGTAAAGTTGTAACGGCGTATGCTGCTGGTGAACAAGTTAAGGTTCCACCTTATTATATAAATGAAAAATATGAAGAAGTATATAAAAAAAGTCCGCCTTCGCATGAAATTGCGTTAAAAAGAGGGAAAAATAGTTATCAATTTGAACTATCTGATACCGAAGTCATGGAACAACCGTTAATACCTGTAGAAGATGGATGGGCGCAATTGTATTTTGATCAATTTACACATGAGCTTGTGGGTGTTCGTTATATGGATGATGAAACATTATTACGCCAAAGACCGTATCAGCTCGTTTATTCAGGTGAATTAATAGCAGAACAACCATTGACTCCAGAAAAAATAAAACAAGTAGAAAATGGGAATATGCAACAAATTTTTGATTTAACAAATATCATTCGAAGTCGTCATAAATTATCATTATTAACATGGGATCAGGAAACAGCAGATGTTGCTGTTGGTCACAGTAAAGATATGAAAGACAATAATTATTTTTCTCATGACTCACCTACATTAGGTACGCTAGGAGATCGATTGCAGCGCGGGAAAGTAGGATTTCAACTTGCTGGTGAGAACATAGCGGCGCAACATAGTGATGGAATTGCGGCAGTGCAAGGTTGGTTAAATAGTGAGGGGCATAGAAAGAATTTATTAAATGAACAATTTACAGGATTAGGTGTTGGTGTATACGATAAATTTTATACACAAAACTTTATTCGAAAATAAAGCGAAACTGTAAGCGGTGGGGTGTTACATCACCTAATTAGTTACTTCGTATTCACTGAATTGTAGGTGGGAATCTGACCGTATGCAAATAGCAGAAAAAAAGGTGCATGAATCGTCTGAAAATAGGCGAACCATGTGCCTTTTTTTTCTTACTATATAGTAGATATACATGGAGAGGTGAGGATTATGCCAACAACAAAAGGGCCGTTACATCCATCGGTTCAACAGTTTAAAGAATTTGTAAACCATCACCCTAAAATGGTTCATGAGGTTAGAAATGGTCACAAAACTTGGCAACAATTTTATGAAGAATGGTACTTACTTGGTGAAGAAGATCCAATATGGGCAACTTATAGACCGGATGGAGCGCCTGCGTTTTCTTCGGTAAAAGAAAATAAAAAAGAAAAAGATAATCGAACTGAAGAGGAAAAAACTGCTGATGTGATGGGGCAAATGCTTTCTTTTTTTAAAAAGTTGGACGTGGAACAAATGCAGAACCATTTAGCCAATGTGACGAGTGCTATTGGGAGCGTGCAACAAGTTATTCAGCAATTTCAAGGTAACCGTACGCAGCAAGAACAAAGTACTTCAGAAAATAACCCGTTTTTCTTTCAAAAGGATTAGGGGGGAAAGATGATGAGAGCAGAAATTATGGAGTTTATAAAGGCTGATGAGGATTTATCTCGCTATATTAGAGAGCAACCGTACTGGTATAGAAAATTAACACGAAATCCTGAAGAAAAAGAGGCTTTTGAGTTAGCGGCGATGCAACATTTCAAAAAAACAATACCAGATAAAGTGGAAAAATTTCAAAATCAATTGGCTGTTGCTTCGATCATGATTGATATGTTTCAGTATATGAAGCAACAAAATGCAACCTAATTGCAAGTGAAAAATATGTCCGTCATGCAGAACTTTTGTTACAATAGAGATTGATTATTTAAAAAGGAGTTGCAGCATGACGGAAATTTGTTTAGTACGACATGGACAAACTGATTGGAATTTTCAAGAAATTATTCAGGGGCGAGAAGATATTCCGCTTAATGAAGTTGGTAAGAAGCAAGCGAGTCAAAGTGCAGCTGCTTTACAAGAAGAAACGTGGGATATCATTATAAGTAGCCCGTTAATTAGAGCGCAAGAAACGGCTAATGAAATCGCAAAGGCGGCTGGATTACAATCGATTTTATTAGATGATCGATTTGTTGAACGGAATTTTGGAGAAGCTTCAGGGAAGCCAGTTGCGACTGTTAGAGAGTTGATTGCTGAGGGTAAAGTAGAAGGTATGGAGCAAGATGAAGAGATTGTAGCTCGTTGCTTTGCTGCTTTAGAAGATGTTGCAACAACTCATTTTGGCAAACGTATTATTATTGTTGCTCACTCACACGCGATAAAAGCAATTTTACATGCCATTGAACCAGATGAAATTACATTTAAGACACCATTAAAAAATGCGTGTATTAGTTATGTGAAACAAAATAGTGGGAAATGGGATGTTCTTAAATATAATATAGCGGAACATATTAATGTATAAGTGTGTACGGATATAGTGTGAAAATAGTTTCATTATATCTTTTTTTTGAGTAAGTCACTTCAATTAGTAGTTCTAATCTAAATGTGGTATGATGGATACTCGGAGGTGTCTCTCATGATTGTAGCGACGCTAGAAAGCGTATTAATATTAGATAAGGCAGAGCAGCTTGCAAAAGCGATTATCTGTTCAGATATAGCAGAAGATTATCGTAAGTATTATAGAGAATTACATGAAGATATAGAACTTCAGACGTTAATTCAGCAATTTACAGCGATGAAAGAACGGTATGAGGAAGTACAGCGTTTTGGAAAATACCATCCTGACTACACTACCGTATCAATGAAAATGAGAGAATTAAAGCGTTCTGTGGACTTACATGATAAGGTTGCAGCTTTTAAAAGAGCAGAAACTGCTTTGCAGAAGTTATTAGATGAAGTTAGTGTAGCAATCGGTTCGGAAGTGTCTTCTTCCATTAAAGTACCAACAGGAAATCCATTCTTTGATGCTGGTGGCTGTGGTGGAGGTTGTGGTACTGGCGGAGGTTGTGGTTGTAAAAAAACGGGGTGATGTACCCCGTTTTTTAGAAGTTGGAAGAAAACGTATACAGAGTTTGTCCTGTAATGTTATAAATTTCTGATTGGTTTTCATAGAATATAAAATATATGTTTTTAAAAGGAGAAGATGGAGAAGATTATGTTCGGGCAACGACAAAGTATGATTGTTTATTTACATTCATTGAAACATGCCAAGATTTTAAGGAAATATGGTAACATACATTACATATCAAAACGATTAAAATATGCTGTAGTATATTGTGACATGGAACAAATTGAGCATATGATGCATAAGTTGAACAAACTTCCTTTTGTGAAAAAGATAGAACAGTCGTATCGCCCGTATTTAAAAACGGAATTTGAAAATTCCCGTCCTGATCGAGCAAAAGAATACGATTATAGCTAATAGAAAAAATCCCCTGCTAAGTTTAGCGGGGGATTTTTTAATTGAAATAAAGTGTTATTTCATCGGAGGAATGAAATTGTTCATTCGTAAAATGCCAATTAAATGATTAAAAAATAGTTCTTTTTCTGGGAAAGTTGTAGATGGCTTTACAGTAAAAGTAGCCACTTTTTTTCCGAGTTGCTCTGCCGTTTCTTCAAATAAAATGACACGTTTACTTTTTTTATTTTCAAATACAGGAATGCCTTCACGACATATGTATAATGGTTGGAAATCACCAGTAGTAGTTGGTTTTAATATTACAACAAGCGAACACACTTTTTTATCGTTTTTTATCGTTTCAAATTGTAACATATGTGCTATACGTTCTTGATTTGTTTTGGCAATTTCAAGTAATTCATATAAATCAGAGTAGCCTTCTCCGAGTTCTATAAAGCGTTGAATCATATTTTTTCCTCCTCTTTCTTTTACTGTACCATTTCACTTTTTAAATGAAAAGCACACAAAGAAAAAAACCCTGCATAGCAGGGCCCTTCTTATACTAGCATGTACTAGTAAGAAGGAAAAGGGAGAGGAGAAACCGGAGGAAGAACTTATGGGGAAACGTAAGTCTTCTCCGCGGTTGGCAACAACATCGAAGGTGATGTTGTTATAATTATTTATGTCCAATCTAAATGAAGATATACATAATGAAATTAAATTTTATGTTGGGCTTTTTATTTTTCTTTTTTTTATTTTGTGATAGGATAAAAAAGATAAAGTGGAACTAATATACATATTGGATTCATATTAGTGAATGATGAGATGAATACATAAAAATAATGAGCGGTTATTTGATGGTGAGTTTTCCGATATTTAGGTGAATGTAATTTGTTAACGGTTACCGAAGTGGGAATGGCTTTGTATAATCGCTCGATAGATTGAAATAAAGGTAGTGACAACAGATGAGAGTAGTTTCAGGAAAATGTAAAGGACACCCACTTAAAGCGGTTCCTGGTAATACAACACGTCCAACGACAGATAAAGTAAAAGAATCTATTTTTAATATGATAGGTCCTTATTTTGATGGTGGTATTGCCCTTGATTTATTTGGTGGTAGTGGTGGTCTTGGAATTGAGGCTTTGAGCAGAGGGATCGATAAAGCGATTTTTGTTGATAGGGATAGTAAAGCGATAAAAGTAATTCATCAAAATTTAGAAAGTTGTAGAATACAGGAACAAGCTGAAGTATATCGAAATGATGCGGAACGTGCAGTAAAGGCGCTAATAAAACGTGAAATGTCATTCGATCTTATATTAATAGATCCTCCATATAAAGAGCAAAAAATTGTATCTTTAATTAGTGTAATGGATCAACATGGATTGCTGCATAGTGATGGATTAATTATGGCAGAGCATGGTAATGATGTGGTTTTACCTAATTCAATAGGCAGGCTTGTGAAAGTACGAGCTGAGAATTATGGGATTACTGCAATATCGATTTATAAGTATGAAGGTGAGGGGACAGAATGACAAGTATAGCTATTTCTTCAGGAAGTTTTGATCCAATTACCCTTGGGCATCTGGATATTATTAAAAGGGGAGCAAAAGTATTTGATGAGGTGTACGTAGTCGTTTTAAACAATTCATCAAAAAAACCATTCTTTTCAGTTGAAGAGCGATTAGAACTAATTCGAGAAGCGACAAAGGATATCCCGAATGTAAAAGTAGATTCGCATAGTGGGCTGTTAGTAGAGTATGCAAAAATGCGTAATGCAAATGCAATATTACGTGGTTTACGAGCAGTTTCTGATTTTGAATATGAGATGCAAATTACTTCTATGAATCGAAAATTAGATGAAAATATTGAAACATTTTTTATTATGACAAACAACCAATATTCATTTTTAAGCTCGAGTATTGTGAAAGAAGTTGCGAGGTATGGAGGAAGTGTAGTAGATCTTGTACCTCCTATTGTGGAGCGTGCTTTAAAAGAAAAGTTTCAAACCCCGTTAAAGTGAACGGGGTTTTTCTTTATACGTGCGCAAAAATAATAAAATAATATATAAGTATAGACAAAATAATGTAAAAATTGGTCCGTAATGTATAAAAGATGTCCAAATTTCATGTAGTATAGAAGGATGCTTGGATAAAAATACAGGAATATCTTTTGGTATAGGTGAGAAAGAACTCACTTTCTCATAAAATGGTGTCCAAAATACAAATGTAAAAATAGGGGCAAGAATACTTTGAATAATTCGTGCGAAAAAATAGGGTTTAAATCGGATATCTGTTTCAGCTAATATGCTAGCAACTTGTGCCTGAATAGAAAGACCGCTAAATGCTAAAATGAAGCTTGTTACCATAGCTTGTTGTAAGAGCGGTGTTTCATTTATTTGACTAATCATTTGGCTTCCGAGTGTCATTTCGAAAATACCTGATAATATAGGTATACTAAAATCCGTACTTAGTTGGAAGAATGATAAAATATGTTGCATAATAAAAGAAAGAGCTGCTGTAATGTGGAATACAGTAATCATTTTATTTAACACAGAGAATAAAATAATAAATCCGCCAATCATAAGTAATGTTTGAATAGAAGAAACGATAGCATCCCCAAGTAATTTACCGATTGGCCTTTTTTCTTGTAAGCGCGTCTCGTGAAGAATTAAAAAAGGGTTTTGAAAGCGGCGTTTTTTTGTAGTGTGTGTATTATTTTTGTAAGCGGTATTATGTCCGTAAAAACGCATAATTAATCCGACGGCAAAGTTACTGAAATAATGGGCAGCCGCTAATATAATTCCTAATTTCGGATTATTAAAAAAACCGATAGACACAGCACCGAAAATAAAAAGTGGATTAGAAGAATTTGTGAAAGAAACGAGGCGCTCCGCTTCAATCTGAGTTAAAAGATTGCTTTTTCGTAGTCTAGCGCTTAATTTGGCGCCTGCAGGGAAACCAGAAGCCATTCCCATGGCCCAAACAAATCCACCTATCCCTGGAACGCGAAAAAGTGGGCGCATGAGTGGTTCTAATATAACGCCAATAAATTTTACAACACCGATACTAATTAGAAGTTCTGCAATGATGAAAAACGGTAGTAGTGAAGGGAATACAACTTCCCACCATATATTTAACCCGCGAATAGAAGCTTGCAAAGCGGCTTGGGGGTGGAGTACAAGAGAAAAGGTTAAAAATAGCGTTGATATGGTAAGGAAAGCGGTTTTCCATTTTTCATACATGTAAGTAAATCCCCCTTTGTCCCAAAAAACGTTCATTTCAGTATACGTGGATACGTAGTGAATTTAGACCATAAGTATGAAAAAGGAATGAAAAAAATTAAAGGGTGAGAAAAATGAAAGAACCAAAGATTGGTTTAGCGCTTGGGTCTGGAGGAGCGAAAGGGTTTGCTCATATTGGTGTAATAAAGGTTTTAAGGGAAGCGGATATCCCTATTCATATGATTGCAGGAAGTAGTATGGGGGCGCTAATAGGTACGTTTTATGCGGCAAGTAGTAACGTTGAAAGATTGTATAAATTGGCATCTGTTTTTAAGCGGAAGTATTATTTAGATTTCACGGTACCAAAAATGGGATTTATTGCTGGAAAACGTGTCAAAGATATGATTAAAATGTTTACATATAATAAAAATTTAGAAGAGTTAGATATCCCGACGGCTGTTGTGGCTACTGACATACTGAAGGGGGAAAAAGTGGTTTTTACAAGTGGGCCAGTTGCAGATGCGGTGAGGGCTAGCATATCTGTTCCTGGAGTGTTTGTACCAGAAAAAATAGATGGACGATTATTAGTGGATGGTGGAGTTATTGATCGTATCCCAGTATCGGTTGTGAAAGAGTTAGGGGCCGATATTGTTATCGCTGTTGATGTATCTCCAATTAAGGTGAATGGAGATGTTACGTCCATTTATGACGTAATCATGCAAAGTATTGAAATTATGCAGCATGAGCTTGTAATGAATCGGCAAATTGCATCGGATTTAATGATGCGACCAGCTGTAGAGCAATTTAGTTCACGTGCTTTTACGAACATTGAAGACATTATTCGAGTTGGAGAAGTAGAAGCGGAAAAACATGTTTCAAATATTTATTTATTAATTGAGCAGTGGAAGGAGAAACATAATGTTTAAGCGTTTTCGGTTTATATATGCAATCTTAATAGGGGTTATATTGGCGATGTTACTTGTTTACGTACGTTTACCGTATTATGTAACAAAACCAGGAATGGCTGCCAAATTAGAGCCTTACGTTCAAGTTGAGGGTGGAACGAAAGAATCTGGTGATTTTATGCTTGTTACGGTTTCAATGGGGCCAGCAAATGTGGTGAATTTAATAGCGGCACAGTTTAATAAATATACACATATTTCGAAAGCGGAAGAAATATTGCAAAAAGGTGAGAGTGATGAAGAATATCAATTTCGCCAAAATTATGCGATGAAAGATTCACAAAATGCCGCAATTTATAATGCATATAAACGTGCAAATCGCTCTGTTTCTTTTGAAAATAAAGGTGTATTAGTTGCTGGTGTGGCAAAAGGAATGCCGTCAGAAGGAAAGCTTAAGCTTGGTGATGTTATTATAGCTGTTGACGGAAAAACATTTGAAAAGACGGAGCAATTTATTGAATATATGACTGGGAAAAAAGAAAGCGATGCTGTAAGTATTGAGTACATGAGAAATGGAAAACAATTGAAAGAAAATTTAAATGTAAAGACGATTCCTAATGGAAATGGACGTGTCGGTATAGGTGTTTCTATCGTTACGGAAAGAGAATTAGTGGTCGATCCGAAAGTGAAAATTAATTCTCATGAAATTGGTGGACCATCCGCAGGTTTAATGTTTACATTAGAAATATATAATCAACTTGTGGAAGAAGACTTAACAAAAGGACATGAGATAGCTGGAACAGGTACAATTAATGAAAAAGGAGAAGTGGGCCCAATTGGTGGTATAAATCAAAAAGTGGTGGCTGCTAGCGATGCCGGGGCTGAAGTGTTCTTTGCGCCAAATGAAAAAGGTGCGGAGAAATCGAACTATAAAGATGCACTTGAGACTGCAAAGGATATTAAAACAAAAATGAAAATTATACCAGTGGATACGCTGGATGATGCGTTAACATATTTAGAAAAGATGGATAAGGAAAAAACCTCTCTGAAAATGAAGTGAACCCGAATAGTGGTACATGAAAAAAACACCTCCTGAATTCGCATACTAAGTATGCAAATTCATTGGAGGTGTTTTTCGTTTGAAGACAAGAGTTCATTACCCAGAAGAAGTAAAGTGGAAAGTGATTGAAATGAAAAAGGATGGATATTCCAATCGGACAATTATGGAGAAGCTTGGAATTAAAAATGTTTCCCAAATTAAGACGTGGATGAAGTGGTATCGTACCGATCAAACGTACCGTTTTCAACAACCTGTAGGAAAACAATATTCTTATGGAAAAGGACCAAAAGAGCTCAGTGAATTAGAACAGCTACGTTTAGAAAATAAACATCTAAAAACAAAATTACTTGTATGGGGAAAGTATCTGGAAATCGAAAGGGGCTGAAACCAGAAACTGTAGTTACTTTATGGAGAAATGTACAAACAAAAATAACGGTAAAAGACTTGTGTAACGTATTAGAATTACCCCGTTCTACATTTTATCGTTGGTTACAACGAACGGAAGATCTGAAAGATGATATAGAAGAAAAAGTAAAGGACGTCTGTCTTAGGCATAAATTCCGGTATGGATATCGAAGAGTGACCGCTACTCTTCGAAAAATGGGACTGTGTGTCAATCATAAAAAAGTATTACGAATCATGAGACAAAATCATATTCTTTCCAAAGTGCGTCGAAAGAAAAAGAAATATATCAATGGTGCGGAACCAATGGTAGCTCCTCATCGATTGGAGCGCCAATTCGATGCATCCAAACCAAATGAAAAGTGGTTTACGGATGTGACGTATCTCTTATTTGGAGAGCGTACCTTGTATGTATCAACGATCATGGATGCCTTTAATCGTGAAATTATTAGTTGTGTCATCAGCGAATCACAAACACTGACATTAGCGATGAAAACATTGAAACAAGCAATGAGAGGGCGAAAAGTAAAAGATGTCCTTCTTCACTCGGATCAAGGAAGTATTTATACAGCAAAAGAATTTCAAGCGTATGCCAAAGAAAACGGCATGATCACCAGCATGTCCCGGAGAGGAAATTGCCATGATAATGCCGTCATGGAAAGCTTCTTTGGTCATTTAAAAAGTGAAGCTTTCTATTCACAAAAGATAACAAAAGTATCCAACACAACTGTGCGAAAGATTGTGCTAGAATACATTCATTACTACAATTGTGTGCGAATTCAAGAAAAATTAAACCACCTATCCCCTAAAGAATTTAGGGAACAAGTGGTTTAGGTGTTTTGATTGGTGTCCCGTTTTCGGGGTTCACTTCAAATAGAGAGGTTTTTTTATAGGAATTTTGTAGTTGTTTCATCATAGCGAATAGGATGGTGTGTTATATCCTGTTTTAATAGTTGCGTGCGTAACGGTTCGTGCATGATGGAGAAATATACAGAGTTTGCTTTTTTCTCTATATCTAAAGCGGCATGGTCAAATGTTTTTGTATGAGTAAGGATTGGAAGTTCGATTTTTTTCTTGTTTTTTGAAAGATAAGTTTGTCCTTTTTGTGACATGCCTAACAGGCGGATATATGGTGCGTGTTGTTCTATATTTGCGCTACGTATTTCCTCTTTTGTTGTGTTTGTTAAAATGTGTGTACAAGCTCTTTGTAATCTAGTCCATGTATAACGTTTTGTTTTTAATGCTTCCATGAATGAATAGAAGGAGGAACTGTTTTGTATTTTTGATAAAATACGATGCTCTAAACCTTCTTCTATTTCATATATATGTCGTAAGTCCCCTGGAGACATCGTCATGAGTTTATATTTAAAAAATGAAAAGTATTGTTCCCAATTATGTAATATCCCGTAGTTTTGTTTGTAATTTGCTAAAAGCGAAGTGGTTGCCTGTGGGAGAAAAGGTTCAATTGTTGTAAATGATCCTTCTTCGCTAAAGAGTTGTTTTCGGATGCTTGTCGCGCTTGCAATATATTGGTCATTAAATGTTTCATCATGATAATGAGAGGCAAATCTTTGTATAGTTTGAGCTTGTATAGAACTATTCTGTGACAGAATTGCTTTCATATATTGGAAGCCTAAAATATTATTTGGTTGTGACATATCAATGTTGTTTTCGGATGTTAAAATGTGTGAGAAAGCATCTGATGTTGCTTTTGCATAACTATTACCAGCGTCCATGAATTGTTTTACAAGGCAGTTAAAAGTCTCTTCTTCGTTTTTTTGTACGGAGATGGTATTATAAAAGTTTTTGATTTGTCCATCCTCACTACCGAAACAAATTTCAGAAACACGTAGGGCATTTAAAATGGAAATAGCACCATTTGCGAAGGTTTCAGCCTTTTGTGTTGCAAAGACGTATGGAAGCTCTACAACAAGGTCTACGCCGTTTGCTAAGGCCATTTTAGTGCGATACCATTTGGAAATGAGTGCGGGCTCACCACGCTGTAAAAAAGGACCACTCATAACGGCAATTATTATATCGGATTGTGTTAACTTTTTTGTCTGTTGCACATGATAAAGATGACCGTTATGAAAAGGGTTATATTCAACAACAATACCACCAGCTTTTATGGTAATCTCTCCTTTCGATGTAGCATCTTTTTGAAAAACGTGATACTCTATATATTATTTACTATGATGACTTCATTATAGTGTAAAGAAAAAACATTGACAAATATAAAATGGCTAGCTATAATTTTGTTTGTTGCCTTGAGGTGATATGATATGAAATGGTCCATCCATCAATTGAATAAATTGAGAAATAAAGGATTGACATTGGATGAGATGGTAGATGTAAGTGAGCTAAAAGAGGTCGAGAAAGATATTCGTGAAATTAATCCTGTGCATGTAATGGGAAGAGTTGATTTTGGCTCCGGTAAGTTTACGTTTCATCTACATATAACTGGAAGCATGGTTTTACCATGTTCTCGCTCTTTAGTAGATGTGACATTACCATTTGACATTAAAACAACTGAGGTGTTCCAAACTTCACAAGAAGAATTTGAAACTGAAGCTGAAATTCATTCTTTAGAAGGAGAAGTACTTGACTTACTGCCCGTAATCAAGGAAAATATACTTTTGGAGATTCCAATGCAAATTTTCAGTGATGATGTTTCTGGTGGAGCACCGACGCAAGGTCAAGACTGGCAAGTGATTTCGGAAGAAGACAAAGAAAAGACTGTTGATCCAAGATTGGCAGGACTTGCAAAGTTTTTTGACAAATAATCGGAAGACTGGTTCAGGCCTTCATATGAAAATAACTATTTCTTTTAAGGAGGTGGGAAGAATGGCTGTACCTTTTAGAAGAACTTCTAAAACAGTAAAAAGAAAGCGTCGTACGCATTTCAAATTATCAGTACCTGGTATGGTAGAGTGCCCAAGCTGTGGTGAAGCGAAATTAGCTCACCGTGTATGTAAAGCATGCGGTACTTACAAAGGTAAAGAAGTAATCAGCAAGTAATTGCGGGAAAATAAACGCAGAAGATATCTTCTGCGTTTATTTTTTTTTGTCTTAATCTTTAGTTGTTGTATTCTATCTTTTCTAGTAACTGCATATGCTTAATAAAAAATGCATAGGGAGGACTAGAGAGATGGCGACAACAAGACAAGATGCTTGGACTGATGATGAAGATTTGCTTCTGGCAGAAGTAGTACTCCGGCATATTCGAGAAGGTGGAACACAACTTTCTGCCTTTAAGGAAGTGGGAAAAAATTTATCACGTACACCAGCAGCATGTGGATTTAGATGGAATTCTTACGTAAGAAAGCAATATAAAGAACGTATTGAGGAAGCAAAGCAACTTCGTAAAGTAGAAAATTATGAAGTGAAAGAGACGAAGGTGTTAGAACCTACGTCAATTACGTTGAATGATGTTATTGACTTCTTGCAAAATTATAAAGATGAAAACTCTTTAACGGTGTTGCAACAACAAGTTGAATCATTACAAACAGAAAGAGAGCGTCTTCTGGAGCGATTATCAGTATATGAGGAAGAGTATAGAACATTACTTGATTATATCGATCAAAAAAGAAGTGTAATGGTAGTGGAAAGAAACAACGCTCGCTCGAATGAAAAGTTAGAGAAGCTTAAGAAATAAAAAACAGCTGTTATACAGCTGTTTTTTTTATTTATTTATTAAGCCGATTCTTCGTTTGTAACCGCATTCAAATTTGTTTCTGGATGCCAAATATAAAAATCTCCATCAGTTACTGATACGGGGTTGAAACTTAATTTATCCCAAAAACCAGATGAATGAATACGCGCTATCGTTTTAATAGGAAATTGCATTTGTTTCGCATGATTTACAAGCATTTGCCCGAATCCTTGTTTTTGAAAAGTTGGTAATACTTCAAGTTTATAAAGTTCTAGGTAAGGACCTGTAATTTCGAATGGTTCTCCGCCGTTTCTTTTCATATATAGACTCATACGTGCAATTAGTGATCCGCCATAATAAATACCGTAAAATGGAGATTCACTGTCGTTTTCAATAATGTTTGCTTGCAATTCTTCCAGCATAGATAGTTCTTGGGCTCCGCACCCTTTAAATTTTTTAAATTCATCTAACGTTTTATAATTGATGAGCAAGCGCTCAACTTTTGGGAATCCCATTACATCACATCCTTTTCTTATCTCGTTGAATGCAGAAAAGTAAAAATATTTACAATAATAGTATAACTCATTTTTTTATTTTTATGAAGAAGATAGTATATTTCTTTTATTATTTTTTTGAGGATTTGCTAAACTAAGAGTATAAGTGTATTAATAGGCAGTATATACGTAGTGAAAAATGAGAGTGTATTTGTTTGGCAGAGGACAACGAAATTATAGGGCGTGCTCATGTACTTTAAAAAGATATAAAAAAAGGGGGGCGGCAAGGGCGCTTAATGTGAATCCCTTGTGTGAAAATGAAAATTGGAATTGTCGGACCAGGTGCTATTGGTCTATTGTATACATTTTATTTACAAAAAAGTAATCAAAATGTTACGTTGTTTACAAGAACAGCTAAGCAGGCTGAAGAGTTAAATGAAACAGGTGTAACTTGTATTAGAGATAGAACATGTGAAACAGTATATCCATCTGTTTTACCGATAGAAAGTATGGTAGCGCAAAATTTAGATTATATATTTATTGCTGTGAAGCAATATCATATAGATGACATACTACCGTTTGTGGAAGGGGCAGCATCATTAATCTTTTTGCAAAACGGAATGTCACATCTTCAAAAGATGCTGAACATAGGGTGTGAAAATATAGCTGTTGGTATTGTAGAACATGGTGCGAAAAAAGAGGGAGGGCATATCGTTCATCATACTGGAGTTGGGGTAACGAAATTTGGAGTGGTTTGTGGTCAATCTATACATTTCGAAAGTGTATTCCATTCTTTTCCCGTGTCTTATTTTCCAGTTCAAATAGAAACGGATTGGAAAGAGATTATGCATAAAAAATTAGTGGTAAATGTATGTATCAATCCGTTGACGGCGTTATTGGGAGTTAAGAATGGTGAATTAACCAAGAATCGTTTTTTTTATCAAATGATGGAGCAAGTGTTTCAGGAGGTCGCCTTTCTTATTAGAGGAGAAAAAGAGATGGTATGGCAAATGGTACGCAATGTGTGTGAAGGAACGTCTCGTAATACATCCTCTATGCTAGCCGATGTAAGAGCGAATAGACAGACGGAAATTAATGCGATTGTTGGATATGTATTAGAAGAGGCTAAGAAACAGCAACGACCAGTTCCGACACTTCAATTTTTGTTCGATGCAATAAAAGGGTTAGAAACAAGAGTATAAGTGTTATTCTTTGCTTTTACGTGAAACATTGACTACAATGTGGATTGGTGAGAGAACTGGATACGAAAGGAAGAATTATATGGAGATAAAAGAAATCTCTGTTCCGCAACAAGGTGTTGTAGCGGACTATATGAACGGTAAAAAAGAGATACAGTCATGTTTTGATTATATGTTAACAGAAGATGCTTTTAAACAGCGTTTACATGATTTGCGTGAAAGGGAGTTTTTCCGCCAAGATGTAGTAGCGCATTTATTAGAATATAATACAAAATTACAAGCGGGAGAATCTACACTTCAAAATGTAAAAGCGCTTGGAGATGAAAATACATATGTTGTAATAGCTGGACAACAAGCGGGGTTATTAACTGGACCGCTTTATACAATTCATAAAGTTATTTCAATTTTAAAGCTTGCAAAGGAAAAAGAAGAAAGTTTAGGGGTGAAAGTTGTCCCTGTCTTCTGGATTGCGGGTGAAGACCATGATATGGATGAGATTAACCATACTTTTTTAGCGAAAAATAAAAAGATGAAAAAAACTATTTTTTATGATCGTAATCCGAAAAAGGCGAGTGCTTCTGAGTCTGAACTTTCTGTTGAAGATTGTAGAAATTGGATTGAAGAGATTTTTAAAACATATCCAGAAACAAATTTTACAAAGGATGTATTAAAATTTGTTGATGATGCTTTGGAAAAATCGAATACGTATGTAGATTTCTTTGCTCATCTTATTACGAAAATCTTTGCTAATTCTGGTTTAATCCTTGTTGATTCACATCATCCTGAATTAAGAAAGTTAGAAATTCCATTTTTTAAGCGAATTATAAGTAAGTATAAAGAGGTACAAGAGGGCCTTCGTAATCAGCAGGAAGTAATTAAAGAACTAGGATACAAACCGATTATTGAAACGAAGTCTCATGCAGTGCATATATTTATGGAAATAGATAATGAACGAGTATTGCTTGAGGAGCATCAAGGTAAGTTTGTTGGAAAGGATGGGGCGCATTCATTTTCATACGAAGAGTTGATTGAAGAGATGGAGAGAAATCCGGCACGTTTTAGTAATAATGTTGTAACACGTCCTCTTATGCAAGAGTATGTATTTCCTACGCTCGCATTTATTGGAGGTCCAGGGGAATTAGCTTATTGGAGTGAATTACAACAAGTATTCCATACTGTCGGTTTTCAAATGCCACCTGTCGTTCCTCGTCTTACAATTACTTATGTGGAGAGATGTATAGCGACAGATTTATTCGATCTGCAATTGAGAGAAAGTGATCCGTTTTTAAATGATGTCGATAAACTGCGTGAAAACTGGTTGTCTAATCAAATAGAGGAACCGATTGATAATCATTTTGAAAAGGCGAAAAAAGAAATTGCCGATATTCATACATCTTTACAGCAATTTGTAAAGAAAATAGAGCCGGGGTTAAGTGCGTTTGCAGGGAAAAACGAATTGAAAATTAATGAACAAATTGAACTGCTGGAAAGAATGTTGAAAAGAAATGTTGAGAAAAAGTATGAGGTTCAGCTAAATAAATTTCGCCGTATACAATTCGCACTTCGTCCATTAGGTGCGCCGCAAGAACGTGTGTGGAATGTATGTTATTATTTAAATCAGTTTGGTTTGGATTTCGTTGATCGTGTAATGGAAAACCCTTTTTCTTGGGACGGAAAACATCATGTTATAAAACTATAAAATCTTGCTCCTTGGAGCAGGATTTTATTTTTATTCCGTTGAATTTACTGTGAAGTGATTTTTTTCTGAATTATCAATCAAAAAAATAGATGTGATAATTGTGTTGGATACTTAAATATATGACAAAATAGCACAAAATGTAAACGTATTATTCGCTTTTTCGACAGTTTTTTATTTAAATTCCCGCAAAAGATGATAAAATTTAGTATATAATAAAAGAAAATAGCGATTTGTATAGTATGTTGCCTTTATTGGTAAGTTAAATGAGTCGTTCTTTCGTATTATTTCATTCTCTAAGCGTGAAAGATGTGTTTAGAGGAAGGGATACATTCAACATAATTAATTGGAAAAAGAGTAGGTGCAACAATGTTTAAACACGTAACAGTGCTTTTAAAGGAAACAGTAGACGGCTTAGATATAAAGCCAGATGGTACATATGTAGATTGTACACTGGGGGGAGGAGGACATAGTTCTTATTTATTATCCCAATTAACTGAAGGTGGAAAATTAATAGCGTTTGATCAAGATGAGATAGCGATTCAAAACGCGAAAGAAAAGTTCTCTTCATACGGTGAACAGTTTATAACAGTAAAGAGTAACTTCCGCTATTTAGCTGAAAAACTGCAGGAAATAGGTATAACAGAAGTAGACGGTATTTTATTTGATTTAGGTGTTTCATCCCCACAATTAGATACACCAGAGCGAGGCTTTAGTTATCATCATGATGCACCGTTAGATATGCGGATGGATCAAGATGCCCCATTAACAGCATATGATGTTGTAAATAGTTGGTCATATGAACAACTTGTAAGGATTTTCTTCCAATACGGTGAAGAGAAATTTTCAAAACAAATTGCAAGAAAAATTGAAGCTTATCGTGAGAATAAAGCTATTGAAACGACAGGAGAATTAGTAGAGCTAATTAAAGAAGGTATTCCGGCTCCTGCTCGTAGAACTGGTGGGCATCCTGCTAAGCGAGTGTTTCAGGCAATTCGTATAGCTGTAAATGATGAATTAAAAGTATTTGAAGAAGCATTGGAATCTGCTATTGAGATGGTTAAGCCAGGTGGAAGAGTTAGTGTTATAACATTCCATTCATTAGAAGATCGTATTTGTAAAACAACGTTTAAGCGAAATAGTACAACGCCACAATTGCCGCCAGGATTACCGATTATTCCTGATGAATTTAAGCCAAAATTAAAGCTTATTACAAGAAAACCGATTTTACCTTCTGATATAGAGCTAGAAGAAAATAATCGTGCGCGTTCTGCGAAGTTGAGAATCGCTGAAAAACGATAAAAGGGAGAGAGAGGTATGACTAATTTAGCTGTAAAGTACAAACAACAAGCGCAAGAAGAGGTGCAAATTCAAACGCCCCCACAGCAGATGGTTAAGCCGAAAGTTAAAGCGAAAATTACAAGAATCGAAAAACTGTTGTATGTAGCGTTTATTGGCTTTTTATTGTATGCCTGTGTCGCGTTTATTGGAAATAAAGCAGGCCTTTATCAAGTTAATGTAGAAGCAGCGACGATAGAAGAAAAAATTGTACAGCAGCAAAAAGAAAATCAAGAATTACAAGCTGAAGTAGAGAAGTTAAGTCGCTATGAACGAATCGCTGAAGTTGCAAAAAAACACGGGCTAGAAATTAATGCGAATAATGTGAAAGGCCTCAAATAAGGCAATAGGTGTGAAGGAACGATGAAGAAGAATATGACTAAATTTCATACCAATAAGGGAGCAGGTTATTTTATGATATTTTTCCTCCTGCTCTTTTTGCTGTTATTAGCCCGATTTTTTTACATACAATCAACAGGAACAGTTCATAATCAAGATTTAGATGCACTTGCTAAACAAAAGCATAGTAAAACAGGAGTTCTTGAAGCGAACAGAGGAACCATTTATGATCAAAACGGTCATGTGTTAGCGCAAGACGCAAACTCTTATAAAATAGTAGCCGCCCTAAAAGGTGCTAACTCTGTTGAGAATAAAGAAGATACTGCAAAGAAAATTGCAGGAGTACTTGGAAAAGGCGAAGAGGATATTTTAGCTTCTTTAAATAAGGAAGGTAGAAGTCAAGTCGAATTTGGAACGTTAGGTAAGGATTTGACGAAAGAAAAGAAGGAACAAATAGAAGCGTTGAAGTTGCCGGGAATATCTTTTATTACAGAAAATGCAAGGGTGTATCCAAACGGTGATTTCGCATCTTACGTTATAGGTCATGCAAAACCAAATGAGAATGGAACCTCGGTAGGTCAATTTGGCATAGAGAAAAGCTTGGATAAATATTTAAGTGCTTCTAACGGAGAAGTAGCATATACAGGTGACCGTAAAGGTGTGTCTCTTGATGGTGGAAAAGTTAATGTAAAGGCACCTAAAAATGGAGATAACGCGTATTTAACAATTGATCACCGTGTCCAAAGTTATTTAGAAGACGCGATGAAAGCAGCAAGTAAGCAATATGAACCAGAAAGTTTAATAGGGATTGTTGCAGATCCGAAAACTGGAAAAATATTAGCGACGTCTACTAAACCTAGTTATGACCCTAATGATCGTCAAATTAAATATTTCTTCAATGACGCAATTGCCAATGCATTTGAACCTGGATCAACAATGAAAATTTTCACGTTAGCGGCAGCTATTAATGAAGGTGTGTACAAAGGGCAAGATTATTATCAGTCCGGGACATATCAAGTCGGAAATAGGAAAATAAAAGATCATAACGGCGGTGCTGGTTGGGGCTCTATCACGTTTGATGAAGGGGTAGAACGTTCTTCAAACGTAGCGTTTGCAATTTTAGGAGATCAAAAACTTGGTCCAGAACGTTTCCGAAAATATATTCATAGTTTTGGATTAGATGAAAAAACGAACATTGATTTATCAGGTGAAGGATCGAATACAATTTTATTTGATCAGCAAATACAACAAGTGACAACAGCTTTTGGACAAGGTTCCACTGTAACACCAATTCAGCTTGTACAAGCTGCAACAGCTATTGCAAATGATGGGAAAATGATGAAACCTTATGCAATTGATAAAATTGTAGATCCGATAACAGGGAAAGTAAAATTAGAACATAAGCCAGAAGAAGTAGGAAAACCTGTTACAAAGGAAACAGCAGCGCAAGTAAGACAGTTATTAGAACGTGTTGTTACATCTCCGAAAGGTACAGGGACAGCTTATAAAATTGATGGATATTCAGTTGGTGGTAAAACAGGTACAGCGCAAATTCCGGATGGAAAAGGCGGCTATATGACAGGGAGACAGAATTATATATTCTCATTCTTAGGTATGGCACCAATGGACGACCCACAACTTGTTGTTTATGTAGCTGTAAAACAGCCAAAATTAAAAGATGATGAGAACGGTGCACAGCCTTTAGCTGATATTTTTAAATATGTAACAAAAAATAGTTTAGAGTATTTAAAGATTAAGCCAAATGAAGTGAAAGATCCGAAAAAACATCTGAAAGAGCAACAAACTACTGTTCCAGATGTAACTGGTAAAACGATGGCTGAAGCGGGGAAAGCAATTGATAAAGCAAAACTTCGTCCAATCGTATTAGGTGAAGGGAAAGTACAGCAACAAGTACCAAAAGCGACTGAACAAACATTGAAAGGCGACCGAGTCTTCTTGGTAGGAGATAAGCCTACAATGCCAAATATACAAGGATGGGCACTGCGTGATGTTATGAATTTAGCGAAGACATTACAGCTTAACTTGAAGCCTTCTGGTACAGGATACGTAACAGAACAAAGTGTGGCGGAAGGAACATTATTACAACCTGGTACAGAATTAGGTGTCACACTCGTACCGCCACTCGAACCACAACAAGAAGCAGAAAAGCCGTAATGGTAAAAGAGAAGAAGTTCTAATTAAATAAGTACAAGCATATATTGGAACAAGCTAGGCGTAAGGGAGGCTTGTTCCGATATGCGTGTATCAAATGTAACAGTTAGAAAACGACTTATTTTTATACTTATATCAGGTATACTTATCTTCACTATTATCGATATTCGTCTTGGATATGTGCAATTTTTTCTTGGGAATATGTTAACGGATCGTGCGAAAGATTCATGGAGTCGTAATATTACTTTTGAACCCGAACGTGGGAAAATTTTAGACCGAAATGGTGTGGAACTTGCCACGAATAAAAGTGCTCCAACTGTCTTTGTTGTACCGAGGCAAATTGAAAAACCAGCAGAGACTGCAGAGAAGTTAGCTGCAGTATTAGGTGTGGAAAAAGATGAGATTTATAAGAGGATTACAAAAAAAGAATCGATTGTAAGGTTAGATAAAGGCGGAAGGAAAATATCACATGACAAAGCGAAAGAGGTACGAGGCTTAAGTTTGAAGGGCGTGTATATCGCAGAGGATTCTATCCGGTACTACCCATTTGGGAATTTTTTATCACATGTATTAGGTTTTGCAGGTAGCGATAACCAAGGTCTTATGGGACTAGAAAAATATTATGATAAGGAGCTAAATGGGGACAAAGGTCATGTGCGTTTTTTTGCAGATGCGAAAGGACAAAGGATGCCTAATGTTGGTGATGATTTCAAAAAACCAGAAGCTGGTTTAAATTTAGGATTAACAATCGATGCGCGTATTACAAGGATTATGGAAAGAGAAATGAATATTGCGGAGTCAACTTATAATCCAGACGGTATGATTGCGATTGCAATGAATCCTAAAAATGGTGAAATTTTAGGTATGTCTAGTCGGCCGAGTTTTGATCCAGCGGATTTTCAAAGTGTCTCTCCAGAAGTGTATAACAGAAATCTACCTGTGTGGAGTACGTATGAGCCTGGTTCAACATTTAAGATCATTACATTAGCTGCAGCATTGAATGAAAATTTAGTAGACTTAGAGAAGGATACGTTTTATGATGATGGAGCAGCTGAAGTCGGTGGAGCTAGATTGAAATGCTGGAAAGCAGGAGGTCATGGCAGTCAAACGTTTTTAGAAGTCGTTCAAAACTCATGTAACCCGGGATTTATTGAACTTGGTGATCGCCTTGGTAAAGACCGATTATTTAAATACATTCGTAATTTTGGTTTTGGGCAGAAGACTGGAATTGACTTGCAAGGTGAAGGCAGTGGGATTTTATTTAATTTAGATAAAGTTGGTCCAGTAGAGCAAGCAACAACTTCATTCGGCCAAGGGGTTTCTGTTACACCAATTCAACAAGTAGCAGCTGTAGCGGCGGCTGTAAATGGTGGAACATTGTATCAGCCGTATATAGCTAAGGAGTTTATTGATCCAAAAAATAATCAAGTTGTTAGTAAAAAGACACCTGTTGAGAAAAGAAAAGTTATTTCCAAGGAAACTTCAGAAAAAGTTCGTTATGCATTAGAGAATGTTGTAGCGAAAGGTTCTGGTAAAGGAGCTTATATTGATGGATATCGTGTAGGTGGAAAAACGGGTACTGCTCAAAAGGTGAAAGATGGTAAATATTTAGAGAATAATTATATTGTATCTTTTATCGGATTTGCTCCAGCGGATGATCCAGAGATTGTTGTGTATGTTGCTGTGGATAATCCAAAAGGGGTTACACAGTTTGGTGGAGTGGTAGCAGCTCCAATTGTCGGGAATATCCTTCGAGATGCTCTTCCTGTTATGGGAGTGAAACCGAGAAAAGAACAAGTTGAGAAAGAATATAAATGGGGCGATACACCAACTGTGGAAGTTCCGAATTTAATTGGAATGAAAAAGAAAGACTTACAAACACAACTCGTCGATTTGCAGCTTGATATAAGTGGAGATGGAGAGAAAGTAATTAAGCAATCACCAGAAGCGGGAGCTAAAGTAAAAGAAGGCTCAAAAATTAGAATTTACTTCGGGAATTAAAGGTAACATAGTACGTTTTATGGTACAATTGGTGGAAGTGAGTTCTTTATAGAACAGTTACTTAATGTGAGACAATAAGTGTCTCATTCATAAATAGGCCAGTAGCACTTACCTCCTTATATAGGAGGTAATGTGTTGCTTACTGAAAAAAAGATAAATAAACAATGTAGAGAGGGTTTAGTGAAATGAAGTTGCATACACTTTTATCATGTTTGCATGATTTTCCAGTTGTTCCAAAAGAAAATCCAGAAATCACATCTATAGAAGCTGATTCACGTAAAGTGAAAGAAGGAAGCTTATTTGTATGTATGAAAGGATATACGGTTGATAGCCATGATTTTGCTAAGCAAGCAGCGGCACAAGGAGCGGCTGCTATTGTTGCGGAAAGACCAATTGATGTTGACGTTCCAGTTGTACTTGTGAAAAATACTTTTCGTTCGTTAGCGGTTTTAGCTGATTATTTTTATGGTCAACCGACACACAAGTTACATTTAATCGGAATTACAGGTACAAATGGAAAGACAACAACATCGCATATTATGGATGAGATTATGCGAGCACATGGTCATAAAACAGGGCTAATTGGGACGATTAATATGAAAATCGGTGATGAAACATTTGAGGTGAAAAATACAACACCAGATGCACTAACACTTCAACAGACGTTTTCAAAAATGGTTGAACAAGGTGTGGACAGCACGGTAATGGAAGTTTCGTCACATGCGTTAGATCTTGGTCGTGTACACGGATGTGATTACGATGTAGCGGTGTTTACGAATTTAACACAAGATCATTTAGATTATCATAAAACGATGGAAGAATATAAACATGCAAAAGGGTTACTATTTGCACAGCTTGGCAATAGTTATAATCATAATCGTGAAAAGTACGCTGTGCTGAATAGCGATGATAATGTAACAGAAGAGTATATGAGAAGTACTGCAGCAACAGTTGTAACATATGGTATTGATACAACAAGTGACATTATGGCAAAAAATATCGTTATGACGAGTGGCGGGACTACATTTACGCTTGTCACACCGTATGAAAGTGTAAATGTTACGATGAAATTAATAGGTAAATTCAATGTATATAACGTACTTGCAGCAACAGCGGCAGGACTTGTTTCGGGTGTGAAATTACAAACAATCATTGCTGTTATAAAAGAACTAGCTGGGGTTCCAGGACGTTTTGAAGTTGTTGATGGCGGACAAAATTATACAGTTATTGTTGATTACGCGCATACGCCGGATAGTTTAGAAAATGTATTAAAAACTGCAAAACAATTTGCAAAAGGTGATGTGTATTGTATCGTTGGTTGTGGCGGCGATAGGGATCGAACAAAGAGACCGATAATGGCAAGTGTTGCAACAAAATATGCAACTCATGCAATTTATACATCAGATAATCCAAGAAGTGAAGATCCAGCGGCTATTTTAGATGATATGGTACAGGGTGCAAGTGGGAATAATTATGAAGTGATTATTGATAGAAAAGAAGCGATACACCATGCGATCGCTAATGTGAAAGCAGATGATATCATTATTATTGCTGGTAAGGGTCATGAAACGTATCAAATTATTGGTAAAGAAGTTCATCATTTTGATGATCGTGAAGTTGCGAAAGAAGCAATTACAGGGCGTTTAAACAACGAAGAGTAACAACGTGAGAGGAGGACTACATGTGCTTGAGCAAGGTTTATTAGTAACGGCTGGGGTAGCATTCTTAATTTCTGTTGCCCTTTCGCCATTGTTTATTCCATTTTTAAGAAAATTAAAGTTCGGACAGAGTATTCGTGATGAGGGACCAAAGTCACATCAAAAAAAATCAGGGACACCGACAATGGGCGGTATTGTCATATATGTATCTATGATGGTCACTTCACTTATTATGGCGATTAAGTTTAATCATTTAGGTGCAGAGGTTTCGTTATTATTATTAGTGACATTTGGTTATGGATTGATTGGATTTTTAGATGACTACATAAAGGTAGTTAAGAAGAGAAATCTTGGTTTAACATCAAAACAAAAATTAGTAGGTCAGCTTGTTATTGCTATTGCGTTCTTTTTAATTGGAAAAGGGCAAGCATTTCACACATATATCATGATTCCAGGTACGGATGTTAAGTTTGAATTAGGTTGGGCGTATTTTGTACTTGTGCTATTTATGCTAATCGGTGGCTCGAATGCGGTTAACTTAACTGATGGTTTAGATGGTTTATTATCAGGAACAGCGGCTATTGCATTTGGAGCATTTAGTATTATTGCAGTAGCGCAAGAACAATTTGGAGTTGCGATATTCTGTATGGCAGTTGTCGGAGCAGTACTGGGATTTTTAGTATTCAACGCGAATCCAGCAAAAGTATTTATGGGGGATACAGGTTCCTTAGCTTTAGGTGGAGCTATCGCAGCTGTAGCAATTTTATTAAAACAAGAATTACTACTTGTAATTATTGGTGGAGTATTCGTAATGGAAACTTTATCTGTTATTATTCAAGTTATTTCGTTTAAAACAACAGGAAAACGTGTCTTTAAAATGAGTCCATTACACCACCATTATGAATTATGTGGTTGGTCAGAATGGCGCGTTGTTGTAACGTTTTGGTCTGTAGGATTTTTATTAGCTGTGTTAGGAATTTATATCGGGGTGTGGATGTAATTGAAAACTGTAACTGAATTTCAAAATAAAAATATTCTTGTATTAGGCATTGCAAAGAGTGGTTATGCAGCAGCTACTTTGTTGCAAAAATTAGGGGCGAATGTCATTGTAAATGACGGAAAGCCTTTAGCAGACAATGTACTTGCTGCAGAATTACAAGCAAAAGGAATGGACGTTGTATGCGGTGGCCATCCTTTAGAATTATTAGAGAGAAATATTTCTCTTGTCGTTAAAAATCCAGGAATCCCGTATTCTAATCCAATATTAGTTGCTGCGAAAGAAAAAGAAATTCCAATTGTTACGGAAGTTGAATTAGCATATCGTATTTCAAAAGCACCATTTGTTGGAATTACAGGGTCTAATGGTAAAACGACGACAACAATGCTGACATTTGAAATGTTAAAAGAAGGGCAAAAGCATCCTGTTATTGCAGGGAATATAGGAACTGTAGCTTGTGAAGTAGCACAGGATGCAAAAGAAAATGAAGTTGTAGTTACAGAGCTTTCATCGTTCCAATTGATGGGAGTAGAATCGTTCCAACCTAAAATTGCAGCGTTCTTAAACTTATTTGAAGCCCACTTAGATTACCATGGGACGAAGAAGGAATATGGTTTAGCAAAAGCAAATGTTTTTAAAAACCAAACAGAAAACGATTATAGTGTAATAAATGCGGATGATGCAGATGTGATGGAGTTATCTGCGGATACTAAAGGTCAAAAAATCCTGTTTTCGACAACGAAAGAAATTGAAGATGGTGCGTGTATAAAAGATAACGCTCTTTATTTCAAAGGTGAAAAAGTTGTTGAAGTAAGTGATATCGTTTTACCTGGTCAACATAATCTAGAAAATATTTTAGCTGCGATGAGTATTGCGAAATTATTAGGTACTTCTAATGAAGCAATTACGGTCGTGTTAAAACGTTTTACTGGTGTAAAACATCGTTTAGAATATGTAACAACGATTAACAACCGTAAGTTTTATAATGATTCAAAAGCAACGAATATGTTAGCGACTGAGAAAGCACTATCTGCGTTTACACAACCGATTGTGTTACTAGCAGGTGGGCTTGATCGCGGAAATGAATTCGATGATTTAATTCCGTATTTCAAAAATGTAAAAGCGATTGTAACATTTGGACAAACAGCTCCCAAACTAGTAAGAGCGGCAGAAAAAGCGGGATTAGATATAATTGAAAGTGTCGATACTTTAGATGAAGCAGTGGTGAAAGCTTATGCTCATTCTAAAGAAGATGATGTTGTTCTTCTTTCTCCAGCGTGTGCAAGCTGGGATCAATTTAAAACATTTGAAGAAAGAGGAGACATTTTTATACAAGCTGTGCATAAACTTATATAAAGTAAATCAAAACATCAGTAGGCTAACACCTACTGATGTTTTGTTACATAGGGCAAAAGGTTCTGCCTAAAGAGGTGGTGTTTGTGGGTAATGAAGAAAACGCCTGATTTTATTCTCATCATCGTAACACTTTCATTGTTGACAATCGGAATGATTATGGTTTATAGTGCGAGTGCAGTTTGGGCCTCTTATAAAATGGGGGACTCATTCTTTTTTGCCAAAAGACAATTACTGTTTGCGGGTCTTGGTGTAGTAGCTATGTTTTTTATTATGAAAATTGATTATTGGGTGTGGCGTACGTATTCAAAAGTAATTTTGCTAGTTTGCTTCATTCTTCTTATTCTCGTTCTTATTCCTGGAGTAGGTCTTGTTCGAGGAGGAGCACGAAGTTGGATTGGGATCGGAGCATTTTCGATTCAACCGTCAGAATTTATGAAGTTTGCGATGATTATTTTCTTGGCAAAGTTTTTAGCGGAACGGCAAAAATTGATTACATCTTTTAAACGTGGTTTATTACCGGCTCTTAGTTTTGTGTTTCTTGCTTTTGGGATGATTATGTTACAGCCAGACCTTGGGACAGGAACGGTAATGGTTGGGACATGTATCATTATGATATTTATTTCGGGAGCGAGGGTCTTTCACTTTGCGATGTTTGGTTTGCTTGGTGTAGCAGGGTTTGTAGGGTTAATCGCATCAGCACCGTATCGAATGAAGCGCATTACATCATATTTAGACCCGTGGGCAGATCCGCTTGGAAGTGGATTTCAAATTATCCAATCATTACTCGCAATTGGACCCGGTGGATTATTTGGACTTGGGCTTGGACAAAGTAGACAAAAATTTCTTTATTTACCTGAACCACAAACTGACTTTATATTTGCAATCTTATCCGAGGAATTAGGTTTTATTGGTGGTTCATTTGTGTTATTATTATTTAGTCTATTATTATGGCGCGGGATTCGTATCGCATTAGGAGCGCCAGATTTATATGGTACGTTTTTAGCAGTAGGTATTGTGGCGATGATTGCGATTCAAGTAATGATTAATGTTGGTGTTGTAACAGGACTGATGCCCGTTACGGGTATTACCTTGCCGTTTTTAAGTTATGGTGGATCAAGTTTGACATTAATGTTAATGGCAGTAGGTGTATTATTAAATATAAGTCGCCATTCTCGCTACTAAACCCTGTTTATAAGACAGGGTTTTTCGTATGTGTGTAAAAATGCAATATGTATATAGAAATAAATATAATGGAAATAAGAAAAGAGAAGCGGAGGAGTTAGTAGTGCGTGTATTAGTGAGTGGTGGGGGTACTGGTGGTCATATTTATCCAGCTCTTGCTTTAATTAGAGAAATAAAAAAGTTAAATCCAGAAGCAAGATTTTTATATATTGGTACGGAAAATGGACTAGAGAGTACAATCGTTCCAAAAGCAGGTATACCATTTCAATCTATTGTTATAAGCGGATTTAAACGAAAAATATCATTAGATAATGTGAAAACAGTAATGCGTTTTCTAAAAGGTGTACAGGATAGTAAACGATATATTCGTCGTTTTAATCCGGATATCGTAATTGGAACGGGTGGATATGTATGTGGACCAGTTGTATACGCTGCAGCCAAATTAGGTATTCCGACTATTGTACATGAACAAAATAGTGTACCAGGTGTAACGAACAAATTTTTAAGTCGTTATGTTGATAAAGTTGCTGTTTGTTTTGAAGCAGCTACAGAGCATTTTCCAGAGTCAAAAGTGGTAATGACAGGTAATCCGCGAGCATCAGAGGTAATGGATCAAAATGGAATGAAAGGGAAACGTTCAGTTGGGCTTTCTCTTCCTAAAAAGTCTGTACTTATATTTGGTGGAAGTCGTGGGGCTAGACCGATTAACGATGCCTTCGTTGAAGCAATTGAACAGTTTGGGAACAAAAGCTACGAAATACTATATGTAACAGGTGAAGTACATTATGACAAAGTGATGGAAGCCGTGAAGCAAAAAGGGAACCCGAACAATGTTATTATTAAGCCGTTCATTCATAATATGCCAGAGGTACTAACTGGTGTAGACCTTGTTGTTTCAAGGGCTGGGGCAACAACACTTGCAGAATTAACAGCGTTAGGAAAACCAAGTGTGTTAATACCGAGTCCGTACGTAACAAATAATCATCAGGAAAAGAATGCACGTTCAGTTGTTGATAAAGGAGCGGCAAAAATGTTACTTGAAAAAGATTTAACAGCTGAAACACTTATTCGTGATATTGATGAGATTTTATTGGATGCACAAACATTACAAAATATGAAGCTAGCTGCTAAGAAACTAGGTATTCCAGATGCAGCAAATAAGCTGTATGAAGTAATGAATAAGCTTGTAAAAAAATAAAGTGAGGCTTTAATCAGTGGGGAGTGATTCTCTCTCGTTGATTATTACCTTTCACTAATCGGATGTTTACTGGCATCCCGATACCGCCTAACTTCTTTGTTACCGCCGAATTTTGATTTAGGAGCTGTAATGCCCGTAAATAGAGGGATAACGTTAGGTGAACGCCCTGCATATTATTGTCATAAGGAGACTTAATATGGGGGAGATTGTCTATGGAACAATTAGTAAATGAGCTTATAGAAGCAGACGTTGGTCGTGTTTTAGTTAACGAGTCGTTAGCGCGTTATACAACTATGAAAATAGGTGGACCAGCGGATATTTTAATTGTGCCTAAGCATGTAGCCGGTATTGAAAAAACATTACAGTTAGTAAAGCAATACAAAACGAAGTGGACTGTAATTGGGCGCGGTTCAAACCTTCTTGTATCTGATCGAGGCATAGAAGGTGTTGTTATTCGTTTAGGAGAAGGATTAGATCACTTAGAGGTCGAAAAACATAAGGTAAGAGTTGGTAGTGGATATTCTCTTATTAAATTGTCAACTTTACTTAGTCGTCAAGGGTTAGCTGGATTGGAGTTTGCAAGCGGCATTCCAGGAAGTGTCGGTGGTGCAGTATATATGAATGCAGGTGCACATAAATCGGATATATCGAGTGTATTATCGAAGGCTCTCATTCTGTTTGAAGACGGTACAATTGACTGGTTAACGAATAAAGAACTGGAGTTTTCTTATCGGGCATCTGTATTGCAAACGAAACGGCCTGGTATTGTTTTAGAGGCGGAGTTTCAATTACAGGCGGGAAAACGTGAAGAAATTGTACGTAGCATGCAAAATAATAAAGATTACCGCCGTGAAACGCAACCATGGAATCACCCGTGTGCAGGAAGTATATTTCGGAATCCAATCCCACATTTTGCAGGCGATTTAGTAGAAAAAGCAGGGCTTCGTGGTTATAGGATTGGTGGAGCTCAAATTTCTCAAATGCATGGCAATTTTATTGTTAATACCGGGGGAGCTTCAGCGCAAGATGTATTGTCCTTAATTGAATTAATAAAACATACAATTAAGGATAAATTTGATGTAGATATGCACACAGAAGTAGAAATCATTGGAAGATAACGGTTATTCGTTCCGCTCATTATCATTTATGTTACATAGGGGGATCGTACATGAATAATAGTAAAGTGATTAAACTACAAGATCGTGTACCAAAATTGAAAAATCAAAAGAAAAAAAACAAAAAAAATGTTAATCATCGATTGATTTTATACATATCAATTTTATTTTTATTAGTGCTCTTTTTAATTTATTTTCGGTCTCCGCTTAGTAATATAAAAAAGATTAGTGTGTTTGGAAATCATTATATGACGGATGAGCAAGTAATGAAGGATTCAGGCGTGACATATGATACAAGTTATTTCCGAGTGACAGCACATAAAGCTGAAGAAAACTTAACGAAGCGAAAAGAAATTAAAGCAGTAAATGTAAAAAAACGTTTTCCAAACAAGATTGATGTTCATATTGAAGAATATTTAACGATTGGTTATATAAATAAAGAGGGAAAATTACAACCGTTATTAGAGAATGGAAAAACACTTGATGTACTACCTAATGGAAAACTTCCTGTTGCAGCACCGATTTTCGAACCTTTTAAAGAAGAGAAAATGAAGGAGTTAATCGCTGAACTAGAAAAATTAACACCAGCTATTTTAAAATCTATTTCGGAGATTCGCTATTCTCCAACGAATGCGAATGAAGATCATCTTACTTTATATATGAATGAAGGTTATGAAGTGAGCACTACGATTCAAAATTTCGCAAAACGTATGGAAGCCTATCCGCTTATTTTAAAAACAATTGAGCCAGGTAAGAAGGTATTAATTGATTTAGAAGTAGGTGCATATACGAAAGAATTAGGTGCGGAAGAAAAAAAAGAATAGAATGGTAGTTTTCGTTGCTTATAGCAGAAAAAACAAAACAAACGTTCTATTATATGCATACGAATTTAGAAGAATGGTTCATTTGATGAAAAATATGTAAAAATTCTTAGATTCATACTAGTATTGGTACAAGTTTCACTTTTCTATGAGTACATCTTAGTGTAGACTTATACTTGGCGGTAAACTTTACACTCGAAATAGAATTATTTCAAGATAAGCAGTTATTCATAGTTTACTGCGATATTCTTAATTGAATGCTAAATAAAAATAAGAAAAATATAGGGTTAAAAAAGGGAAACGTATAAAGACGTTGAATATTTTTCTTATAAATAGTAAAGTTGCGATTGTTGTTCCATATATTGAGTTGTATGGTATAAATAAAGAAGGAGGTGCCAAAGAATGAACAGCAATGAAATATATGTTAGTCTTGACATCGGTACATCCAATGTTAAAGTCATCATTGGTGAAATGGTTAATGACAGCTTAAACATTATTGGTGTTGGAAATGTAAAATCAAATGGTTTAAAGAAGGGATCGATAGTTGATATAGACGAGACTGTTCGATCAATTAAAAAAGCAATTGAACAAGCTGAGCGTATGGTGGGAATCCATATTGAGCAAGTTGTAGTAGGTGTCAATGCAAACCAGGTACAGCTACTTCCTTGTCACGGAGTAGTCGCTGTTTCAAATGAAGATCGTGAAATCGGGAATGAAGATGTCTTACGCGTTCTAGATGCAGCACAAGTTGTGTCAATTGCTCCAGAACGTGAGTTTATTGATGTGGTACCTCGACAGTTCATCGTAGACGGTCTTGACGAGATTAACGATCCACGCGGGATGATCGGTGTAAGATTAGAAATGGAAGGTACACTTATTACAGGCTCGAGAACTTTACTACATAACCTACTTCGTTGTGTAGAAAAAGCAGGTCTTGAAATTGTTGATATTTGTCTTCAACCTTTAGCGGCTGCAACAGTTGCTATATCTTCAGATGAAAAAAATAGAGGAGTAGCCCTTGTTGATATGGGGGGAGGATCTACAACTTTATCTATTTTTAAAGACGGAGAGTTACAAGCGACGAGCGTATTACCATTAGGTGGAGACCATATAACGAAGGATATTGCAATTGGGTTGAAAACTTCAACAGAAAATGCAGATCAAATTAAGTTGAAATATGGACATGCTTTTTATGATACAGCATCTGAAGAAGAGATGTTTACGGTTCCTATTATGGGAAGTGATCAAACAGAACAATATTCTCAGTTGGAATTATCGGATATAATAGAGGCTCGTGTAGAGGAAATTTTAATGTTTGTTCAAGATGAAGTGCGTAAGTTAGGAGTAAAGCAAGTGGCTTCTGGTTATGTACTAACTGGCGGAATTGCTTCTATGCCAGGTGTTCTTGATCTTGCATATGATATTTTACATGAAAATGTTCGTGTAGCAACTCCTGATTATATTGGTGTGCGTGAGCCCCAATATACAAGCGGAGTTGGATTAATTAAACATTCTTATCAAAAAGCTAAATTACGTGGGAAAAATGTGCAGGAAAAGCAAGAGCATTTTGAAACAGTACCAGCACCAGCACCAACGCCGGTACAACAGCAACCTGCGAAACAAAAAACTCGTAATCAAAACAATAATAATCAAAATGATGACCGTATGATGTCAAAAGTAAAACGTGTATTCCGTTATTTATGGGATTAAAATTGGACACGAAAAATGAGGTTCTAGGGGGATTTCGACATGTTAGAGTTTGATACTACTCAAGATCAATTAGCGAATATAAAAGTTATCGGTGTCGGCGGTGGCGGAAACAATGCTGTAAACCGTATGATTGAACACGGTGTACAAGGTGTAGACTTTATCGCTGTGAACACTGATGCACAAGCATTAAATCTATCAAAAGCTGAAACAAAAATGCAAATTGGTGGAAAATTAACGCGTGGACTTGGTGCAGGCGCAAACCCTGAAGTAGGGAAAAAAGCTGCAGAAGAAAGTAAAGAACAGATCCAAGAAGCACTTCGTGGTGCGGATATGGTCTTCGTAACTGCTGGTATGGGCGGTGGAACTGGAACTGGTGCAGCTCCAGTTGTTGCTCAAGTTGCAAAAGAATTAGGTGCTTTAACAGTTGGTGTTGTAACACGTCCATTTACTTTTGAAGGACGTAAACGTGCAACGCAAGCAGCATCTGGTATTGCAGCATTTAAAGAAAATGTAGATACTCTTATTGTAATTCCAAACGATCGCTTATTAGAGATCGTTGATAAAAATACGCCAATGTTAGAAGCATTCCGTGAAGCTGATAACGTATTACGTCAAGGTGTTCAAGGTATTTCGGATTTAATTGCAACGCCAGGTTTAATTAATTTAGACTTTGCAGACGTAAAGACAATTATGTCTAATAGAGGTTCTGCTTTAATGGGTATTGGTTCTGGTAACGGGGAAAATCGTGCTGCAGAAGCTGCGAAAAAAGCGATTTCTAGTCCATTACTAGAAACATCTATTGATGGAGCTCAAGGTGTTATCATGAATATTACGGGTGGCGCTAACTTAAGCTTATATGAAGTACAAGAAGCGGCAGATATCGTAGCCTCAGCTTCAGATCCAGAAGTAAATATGATCTTTGGTTCTGTTATTAACGAAGGATTAAAAGATGATATCGTTGTAACTGTAATTGCAACTGGTTTTGATGATAGCATTGCAACTCAACCACCAAAACCAATTATTCGTCCGAATGCGAACCACACGCAACAACAGCAACAACCAGTAGCTCAACCTTCAAAACAACGTGAAGTAAAACGTGAAATGAAGCGTGAAGAGCCAGTTGTACATGAACGTCATTCAGATTCAGATGATATCGATATTCCAGCATTTTTACGTAACCGTCGTAGACGATAAAAAAAGGAGCTTTCATGCTCCTTTTTTGTTTTTTAAATGGAAAAGACCTGCTAAGCAGGTCTTTTTTTATTTCGTATATTTCAATATATTTTGTTGGTGAAAATAAGAGTATATCATTCTATGAATTTGTACTTTTATTCTTTACCGACAGATTATGTCTAGAAATCACAAAATAACAAAAAAACACCTCCGCAAATTGACACACTTTCCTATTGGATATGCATTATACTAGTCTCAACTTGAAAAAAGAGGTGAATTGTTTGGTTGTTTACGCCGACGTTGTTTGGTTGTTAAACGCCTGCATTGATTTTCTTTTGCTTTTATTAACAGCTACCGTGTTAAAAAAGAAAATCAAAAGATGGAGGCTTGTGTTAGGGGCATTTATAGGTTCAACTATTGTTATTTTTGCCTTTACTCCTTTTGCTTCTATGATGACACATCCAATTATGAAACTACTGTACTCGTTACTTATTGTGTATACAGCATTTGGGTTTACAACATTTAGAAATTATGCACAGACTGTTTTTACTTTTTACTTTGTAACCTTTATGGTTGGCGGAGGATTAATTGGAACTCATTTCTTTTTGCAAACGAATGAAATGGTAAATGGATTGGTTCAATCTCAGTCAATTTCTTACGGCGATCCAATTAGTTGGTTATTTGTTATTTTTGGTTTTCCGGTAATTTATTATTTTTCTAAAAAGCGTATTGAAAGCGTAGAGGTCACGAAAATACACTATGACCAAATTGTGAAAGTAAAAATTCAATTGGCCGAAGAAGAACTAGAACTGGCAGGTCTTATTGACAGTGGGAACCAACTTTACGATCCATTAACAAAAACACCCGTTATGATTATGCATGTTTCATCATTAGAACATTGCTTACCATCTTGGTTAACAGAACAAATTTATTCCAAAACAGAAATTCCTCAAATACCAGAAAATGATTCTGGTTGGGCGACAAAATTACGTTTAATTCCTTTCCGTGCAGTAGGAGTAGAAAGTCAATTTTTGTGGGCAATTAAGCCTGACAGTGTGCAAGTTGATCATGAAGGTAGTTCTATTGTTGTAAACAAAGTATTAATTGGATTAAATACACAACAACTGTCTACAAATGGGGAGTATCAATGTATTGTGCATCCAAAAATGTTGATTTCACAAAAAATGGTGATCGCTTAATAATGAGAGGCGGGATAATATGATGAAATTAAAATTTTATTTAGTATACCTTTGGTATAAAGTATTGCTGAAATTAGGAATTAAGACCGATGAAATTTATTATATTGGTGGAAGTGAAGCGTTGCCACCACCGTTAACGAAAGAAGAAGAGGAAGTTCTTTTGAATAAATTGCCAAAGGGAGATCAGGCAGCAAGGTCATTACTTATTGAACGTAACTTAAGGCTCGTTGTATATATAGCAAGAAAGTTTGAAAATACAGGGATAAATATTGAAGATTTGATTAGTATAGGAACAATCGGCCTTATTAAAGCGGTAAATACATTTAATCCAGAAAAGAAAATAAAATTAGCAACATATGCATCGCGTTGTATAGAAAATGAAATTTTAATGCATTTACGTCGAAATAACAAAAATCGTTCAGAAGTTTCTTTTGATGAACCGCTAAACATTGATTGGGATGGGAATGAACTGTTGTTGTCTGACGTGTTAGGTACAGATGATGATATTATTACAAAAGATTTAGAAGCTACTGTAGATCGTCACCTTTTAATGAAAGCATTACACCAATTAAATGATCGTGAAAAACAAATTATGGAACTTCGGTTTGGTCTTGCTGGAGGAGAGGAAAAGACGCAAAAAGATGTGGCGGATATGCTTGGGATTTCACAGTCATACATTTCGCGTTTAGAAAAAAGAATTATAAAAAGATTACGAAAAGAATTTAATAAAATGGTGTGAAGAATAAGACCAGCCGTTATGTAGGCTGGTCTTATTCTATTTAGTTGTATTAGGAAAGATAATTTAAATAAAAAATCGTGAAAAAACCATATGCATAAAATCCCCTTCAAAGGAAATACTTTACACTGTACAGCAACTCCCGATAGGAGGGAACACTTTGACGAGAAACAAAGTAGAAATTTGCGGTGTTGATACAGCTAAACTTCCAGTATTAAAAAATGAAGAGATGCGTAAATTATTTCGTGAAATGCAAAGTGGAGAGATAAGCGCAAGAGAAAAATTAGTGAATGGAAACTTACGTCTTGTACTGAGCGTCATCCAAAGATTTAATAACAGAGGAGAATATGTTGACGATTTATTTCAAGTTGGTTGCATTGGACTTATGAAATCAATTGATAATTTTGATTTAGGCCAAAATGTAAAATTTTCAACGTATGCTGTGCCGATGATTATTGGGGAAATACGCAGATATTTGCGTGATAATAATCCAATTCGCGTATCGCGCTCATTGCGAGATATTGCGTATAAAGCTTTGCAAGTAAGAGAAAAGTTGATTGCAGAAAATTCAAAAGAACCAACAGCAATGGATATTGCAAAAGTGCTAGAAGTAACTCATGAAGAGATAGTATTTGCTTTAGATGCGATTCAAGACCCAGTTTCATTATTTGAACCGATTTATAATGATGGAGGAGATCCTATCTTTGTTATGGATCAGTTAAGTGATGAAAAACAAAAGGACGAGCAGTGGGTTGAAGAATTAGCATTAAAAGAAGGAATGAAGCGTTTAAATGATCGAGAGAAAATGATTATTAGAAAACGTTTCTTCCAAGGAAAGACACAGATGGAAGTTGCAGAAGAAATTGGGATTTCCCAAGCGCAAGTATCACGTTTAGAGAAGTCAGCCATTAAACAAATGAATAAAACGATTCAAGGATAAGGTCTCACCAATTATGGTGAGACCTTTTTATATGTAATATGGTTTGTGCTCATAGTAGGGGATTAGTGTTCATATAATGAAACTAGCATGGTGTTTCGTATAGGTGGCTTCCTGTAAATATGAGAAACAGTTTCCAATTCGTCATATAAGGGAGAGGATAAAAATGGTGATACGAATTTCAGAGTTACAGATGAAGGATGTTATAAATATTTCAGATGGAAAAAGGATTGGGAATATTGGAGATATTGAAATTGATATGAACACAGGGAAAATTTGTTCTGTTATTATTTCCAAACAGACACGTATGCTAGGTATTTTTGGAAAAGATGTTGAGATTGTAATTCCTTGGAAGGAAATTGTGAAAATTGGGGAAGATGTCATACTTGTAAGAGTAAATCCTGTTAATTCTGTAACAGAATCAATACAAACACCGACAATTTCATAAAGAATATTACAAATTCCTCTTTTTTTTCTGTTAGGATTATGAAAAAATAAAAGTATGGTAAAATAGACAGGAAGTACCATGCTTTTTTCTGTTATTTTAATTAAAAGGAGCCGCTTTATTATGAGAGAACCATTTAAATATGTGGACGGTATACTGTATTTACAAGCGTGGAAAGAACTTGGAAACATTACTGCTGGATTTACGACAAAAGATGGTGGGATAAGTACGGGCTCCTTTCATGCGATGAATTTAGGATTACATGTGAATGATATCGTGGAGAACGTTCATGAAAACAGACGCATTTTAGCAAATAAGTTACAAAAACCATTAGAAAACTGGATTTGCTCTGAACAAGTTCATGCTCATCATGTTGAAAAAGTAGGGCAACAGGAAAAAGGAAGTGGCGTCTATTCATATGAGGACGGCATTTCAAAAACAGATGGCATTTATACGAGTAATGAAGATGTTCTGTTAACGTCTTGTTACGCGGATTGTGTTCCGCTCTATTTTTATGCACCATCACATGGTATGATAGGACTTGCGCATGCTGGATGGAAAGGCACTGTACAAGAGATTGCAAAGGAAATGATTCAAAAGTGGAATGCAGAAGGTATTTCAAGTGATGAAATTCATGTTGCAATTGGGCCGTCGATCGGATCTTGTTGTTATGTTGTGGATGATCGTGTATTAACAGCAGCACAGGAAGTAGTTAGCGGTGCTGTTCCTCATCAAAAAATTTCTGACGGGCAGTACGCAATTAATTTAAAAGAAATTAATCGTATATTATGTGTACAAGCAGGCATAAAAGAAGAGCATATTGTAATGTCATCTCTTTGTACAAGCTGTGAAGAGCAACTATTTTTCTCTCATCGTCGTGATCAAGGTAAGACAGGAAGAATGTTGAGTTTCATAGGTTTTAAGGAGGAAGGAAGCAAGTGACAGTACAAGAAAATTTAGTGATTGTAAACGAAGCTATTAAAGAATCTTGCGCTCGAGCTGGACGTTCGTTGCAAGATATTAAACTTGTTGCAGTGACAAAAACTGTAGGGATTGAAAAAACAAACGAAGTAATTGAAGCTGGAATTATCGATTTAGGTGAAAATAGAAATGAAGGTTTCTTACAGAAATACGAGCATTTCGGTTCAAAAGTTAATTGGCACTTTATTGGCTCATTACAAACGAGAAAAGTAAAAGAAATCATTAATGAAATTGATTATTTACATTCGTTAGATCGTCTTTCCCTGGCGAAAGAAATTCAGAAACGTGCTGATAAGAAAGTGAAATGCTTTATTCAAGTGAAAACCTCATCTGAAGAATCGAAGCAAGGATTGGCAATAGAAGAGGTTGTTTCTTTTATTCAAAGTTTGCAAGAATTCGATAAAATTGAAGTGGTCGGACTAATGACGATGGCTCCATTTACAGAAGAAGAGGAAGAAATCAGACGCTGTTTTAAGGAATTACGTATGCTACAAACAGAGGTGCAGGAGCTAGAGTTATTACATGCGCCATGTAAAGAATTATCAATGGGAATGTCCAACGATTACACGATTGCAATTGAAGAAGGGGCTACATATATTCGTTTGGGAACGATTTTAGTAGGAAAAGCGTAAAAGGAAGGAGAATCTTATTATGAGTTGGTCAAAAGTAAAATACTTCTTTTTTGATACACCGGAAGAAAAAGAAGCAGCTCAATATGGTTATGAAAAGGAGCAAACAGACATGAAAAAGCAGCAAGATCCACCAGAACAACAAGATGTTACGTTTCCGAAAGCGCAACCGAAGCAAAATGTTGTGAGTATTGAAACAGCAAAACAATCTTCAAAAGTTGTTTTATTAGAACCACGCACATATTCGGAAGCGCAAGGGATTGCGGACCACCTAAAAGGTAGACGAGCTGTTGTAATTAATTTGCAGAGAATGTCTACTGATCAAGCGGTACGTATCGTTGACTTTTTAAGTGGTACTGTATACGCTATAGGCGGGGACATTCAAAAAATAGGACCGAAAACATTTATGTGTACACCTGAAAATGTTGATATTGTTGGTGCAATTTCAGAGTTATTCGGTGAAGAAGAAGAAACAAATATAAAGAGGTGGTAATACGCCATGACAACAGTTTTAATGGTGTTAAGTTCTGCTATCGAGATTTACTCGTGGGCACTGATTATTTACATTCTCCTATCATGGTTTCCTGGTGCAAAGGAATCATCTTTTGGAGAGTTCTTGGCGCGAATTTGTGAACCGTATTTAGAACCATTCCGCAGATTTATTCCGCCGCTGGGTATGATTGATATTTCTCCACTCGTTGCGATTTTTGCGTTAAAACTTGCTAAAAGTGGTTTGTTCAGCTTGTTCGGCTATTTCTTATAGTAAGAGGTTAAATACATGAGCATTTACGAACATTTTAGGCCTGATGAAGAGGTCTTTGTAGATAAAGTGCTAGAGTGGAAGCGAACGGCGGAGTACCATCAAGTGAAATTAACAGATTTCCTTGATCCAAGACAGCAACAAATTGTTTCTATGGTAATTGGACAAGGAGATGTTGCTGTGCAATTTGGTGGTGCAACGCCTAATGCAGAGCGTAAAAGAGCACTCATTTATCCAGACTATCTAAAATTAAATGAAGAAGAATTTCAAGTAGAAGTATTAGAAATTGACTATCCTTCCAAGTTTTATACGCTAGAACATAGGCAAATATTAGGTACATTTATGTCTCTTGGTTTAACGAGAGAAAAATGTGGTGATATTTTGCTGCAAGAAAATCGTGCCCAAATTGTAGTTGCGAAAGAAATCGTATCGTACATTGAGATGAACTTACAAGCAATAGGAAAAGTAAAAGTCTCCTTATCAGCAGTACAAGGAGAACAAATTCTACAGATACATGAAACGTGGGGGGAGAAATCTGGAACGGTTTCTTCACTTCGTTTAGATGTTATGTTAGCTGAAATGTTACATTTATCTAGACAGAAAGTACAACCTTTCATTAAAAATGGTTTAGTAAAAGTTAATTGGAAAATAGTGGAACAAACTTCTTATGAATGTTATCCAGGAGACGTTTTCTCTGTTAGAGGATATGGCCGAAGTAAATTATTTTCTGTAGAAGGTAGAACAAAACGCGACAAATGGAGAATTTTGTATGGTATACTAAAATGATTGGTTTTTTAGAAGGAAATCCTCCTATTTTGTCGAAGAAAAGATATAATTGAAAGAGGAAATTTAGATAACTACTTGGAGGTGGCGTTGTGCCGTTAACACCATTAGATATTCATAACAAAGAATTTGGTCGCGGATTCCGTGGCTATGATGAAGATCAAGTAAATGAGTTTCTTGATCAAATTATCAAAGATTATGAATTGGTCATTCGTGAGAAAAAAGCTTTAGAAGAAAAAGTTGCGCAGTTAGAAGGGAAGTTAGATCATTTCTCTAATATTGAAGATACGTTAAACAAATCTATCGTTGTTGCGCAAGAAGCAGCGGAAGAAGTAAAACGTAATGCGCAAAAAGAAGCGAAATTAATTGTGCGTGAAGCTGAAAAGAATGCTGATCGTATTATTAACGAAGCATTAGTAAAATCAAGAAAAGTTGCTTTTGATATTGAAGAGTTAAAGAAACAAGCGAAAGTATTCCGAACTCGTTTCCGTATGTTATTAGAAACACAGCTTGAAATGTTAAACAACGATGATTGGGATAAACTAATTGAGTTAGAAGACGAAGTAGATGAACTGTTGAAAAAAGAAGAAACAGTGTAAGCTTGACGTTTTTCTCATTATTACATATAATTTTAAACAACATATTTATTAAGAAAAACGAAGATAGGGATAAGTACCTTTTCAAACCTTATATAGCGAACTGAGGACGGTGTAAGCTCAGGATAAGGAGATAGTGGGAATATCACCCTGGAGTTCCGCGCTGAACAAATAGAGTAAGCGTAGGCGTGTATTCGCGTTAAGAATATAAGAGGATTCTATACATATGTATATGATCTACTAGGGTGGTACCGCGGGAGACTTTCTCGTCCCTTTTTGGGATGAGAAAGTCTCTTTTTTATTCCGTTTTTTAAGTATTTCTTATATACATGTAAGGAGGAATTGAGCATGGAGTACAAAAATACATTACTGATGCCGAAAACAGAGTTCCCAATGCGTGGGAACTTACCAAAACGTGAGCCTGCAATGCAAGAAAAATGGGCTGAAATGAATATTTACGAAAAAGTACAAGAACATACAAAAGGTCGTCCTTTATTTGTATTGCATGATGGACCTCCATATGCGAATGGTGACATTCATATGGGACATGCATTAAATAAAGTATTAAAAGACTTTATTGTTCGTTATAAATCAATGACTGGTTTTAGTGCGCCATATGTTCCAGGATGGGATACGCACGGTTTACCAATTGAACAAGCTTTAACAAATAAAGGTGTAAAGCGTAAAGAAATGACAGTTGCTGAGTTCCGTAAGTTATGTGCAGAGTATGCATATGAACAAGTAGAACGTCAACGTGAACAATTTAAGCGTCTAGGTGTACGTGCAGATTGGGATAATCCATATATTACTTTAGAGCCCGCTTATGAAGCACAACAAATTAAAGTGTTTGGTGACATGGCGAAAAAAGGTTATATCTATAAAGGTCAAAAACCAGTTTACTGGTCTCCAACGAGTGAATCTGCTTTAGCAGAAGCTGAAATTGAATATCAAGATAAAAAATCAGCATCTATTTACGTAGCATTCCCTGTAAAAGATGGAAAGAACGTATTAGAAGGTGATGAAAAGTACATCATTTGGACAACAACACCTTGGACATTACCTGCAAACTTAGGTATTTCTGTTCACCCAGAGCTTGAATATAGCATTGTAAAAGTAAATGATGAGAAATATATCATTGCTTCTGAGCTGTTTGAGACAGTTGCAAAAACGTTAGAGTGGGAAAATGCTGAAGTTGTGAAAACAGTAAAAGGTAGCGAACTGGAGTACACAGTTGCAAAACATCCATTCTACGATCGTGATTCATTAGTAATGCTAGGAGATCACGTAACAACAGATGCAGGTACAGGTTGTGTTCATACAGCACCAGGACACGGGGAAGATGACTTCGTTGTTGGTAAAAAGTATGGATTAGAAGTACTTTGCCCAGTTGATGATAAAGGTGTATTAACAAATGAAGCACCTGGATTTGAAGGCTTATTCTATGATAAAGCTAACAAGCCAATTACAGAAAAATTAGAAGAAGTAGGCGCGTTACTGAAACTAACATTCATTACGCATTCATACCCACATGATTGGAGAACGAAAAAACCAATTATTTTCCGTGCGACAGCACAGTGGTTTGCATCTATTGAAGCATTCCGTAAAGAATTAATAGAAGCTGTAGCGGAAACAAAATGGGTACCAGCATGGGGAGAAACTCGTCTTCATAATATGGTTCGTGACCGTGGTGACTGGTGTATTTCTCGTCAGCGTGCATGGGGTGTGCCAATTCCGGTATTCTATGCTGAGAATGGCGATCCAATTATTACAGATGAAACAATTAACCATGTAGCAGATTTATTCCGTGAACACGGTTCTAACGTATGGTTTGAGCGTGAAGCGAAAGATCTATTACCAGAAGGATTTACACATCCAGGTAGCCCAAATGGCGAATTCCGTAAAGAAACAGACATCATGGATGTATGGTTCGATTCAGGTTCTTCTCACCAAGCTGTATTAGAAGAGCGCGAAGATTTACAGCGTCCAGCTGATTTATATTTAGAAGGATCTGACCAGTATCGTGGTTGGTTTAACTCTTCATTATCAACAGCAGTTGCTGTAACAGGTAAAGCTCCATATAAAGGCGTACTAAGCCACGGTTTCGTACTAGATGGTGAAGGACGTAAAATGAGTAAGTCGATTGGAAACATCGTCGTACCGAAGAAAATCATGGATCAATTAGGCGGAGACATCTTACGCTTATGGGTATCTTCTGTTGACTATCAATCTGACGTACGTATTTCAGATGATATTTTAAAACAAGTAGCAGAAGTGTATCGTAAAATCCGTAACACATTCCGTTTCTTATTAGGAAACTTAGACGACTTTAAGCCAAGTGAAAATGCAGTAGCTGTAGCTGAGCTTCGTGAAGTAGATCGTTACATGTTAGTGAAATTAAATGACTTAATTACAAAAGTTAAAGAAGCATATGAGACATACGATTTCGCTGCTGTGTATCATGCAATTCATAACTTCTGTACAATTGATTTAAGTTCATTCTACTTAGATTTTGCAAAAGATATTTTATACATTGAAGGTGCAAACCACGAAGATCGTCGTGCAATTCAAACTGTATTATATGATGTTCTTGTTGCGTTAACGAAACTTGTAACACCAATCTTACCGCATACAGCTGATGAAGTATGGCCATACATTCCAGGCGTAACAGAAGAAAGTGTACAATTAACTGATATGCCAGAAGCTGTACAATTATATGACGCGGAAGCATTAAAAACAAAATGGGATGCATTTATGACATTACGTGATGACGTGTTAAAAGCACTAGAAGTAGCTCGTAATGAAAAAGTAATCGGTAAGTCATTAAATGCAAGCATTACGCTATATCCAACTGCAGAAATGAAAGCTATGTTAGAGTCTATTAGCGAAGACTTAAAGCAATTATTCATCGTTTCTGAGTATAAACTTGGTGGTATGATGGAAGAAGCGCCAGCAGATGCACCGAAGTATGAACATACAGCGGTTGTTGTTGCTCAAGCAACTGGTGAAACATGTGAACGTTGTTGGGTAGTTTCAGAAACAATTGGTAAAGATGCTGAACATGAAACATTATGTGAGCGTTGTGCAACAGTTGTGAAAGAAAACTATGTAAAATAATAAAAAACTGACTGCTATTTATGCAGTCAGTTTTTTATTTTGATGATATATCAAAATAACTTTCAGGCTCTTTCCTGTGAAGGAAAAATGTGTGTGAGGTAAGCAAATAAATTTCGGACACACTAACTGTACATTACAGCTAGGAGGAATGTACACGTGAATGAAATCTACATGGAAATAAAAGAAGAATTGCAATTGATGAGAAAAGAGTTGCAAGAGAGACTAGCTAAAGAAGTAATGCACAAATATGATGTCGAGTTCAGCCAAGAGCTTGGATATGAAATTAAGGAAGAGATAAAGAAAAAATTGCTATTACATGATATAAAAGAGGATTTAAAGGATGTAGAACGTGCATTATTTAAAATGGAAATAGACATGTACGGTATTTGTGAAGAGACCGGGAGATTAATTTCGACAAAGCAAATGAAAACAATGCCGACTGCCCGAACAATTCATGAATTTTTCTATGAAAAGGTAAATGTATGAATACGCACAACGATATTATATTACCTTTTTTTAATTTATTTTATTCTTCTATAAAGGTTCATTGTGAAAAGGTAGCAGCTATGCTAAAATTTTGAGGTACACTGTCTTTGTGGGGGAAATGAAAATGATATATTATGTAATAGCGTTATTTGTCATTGCTATCGATCAAATATCGAAGTGGTTAATTGTAAAGAACATGGAATTGGGTACGAGTATTCCGATTATCGACAATGTATTATACATAACATCACATCGAAATAGAGGCGCTGCCTGGGGTATTTTAGAAAATAAAATGTGGTTCTTCTACATTATTACAGTTGTTTTTGTAGTGTTTATCGTATTTTATATGAAAAAGTATGCGAAAACAGATAAGCTTCTAGGTATTTCGTTAGGCCTAATTTTAGGCGGGGCAATTGGTAACTTTATTGATCGTGTATTTAGACAAGAAGTAGTGGATTTCATTCACGTGTATATTTTCTCGTACAACTATCCAGTATTCAATATAGCTGATTCAGCGTTATGTATTGGTGTTGTATTAATTATTATTCAAACATTATTAGAAGGCAAGAAAGCGAAGGAGTAATTGAATGAGTGAAGTAGTACAAGTAACAGTTGTAGAAGAGCAAAAAAATGAGCGAATTGATAAATTCGTTGCAGGAATAAATAACGAATGGTCACGTTCACAAGTACAGCAATGGATTAAAGATGATGTTGTGACAGTAAACGGGAAAGCAGTAAAAGTGAATTATAAAGTAAAAGAAGAAGATGAAATTACAGTAACGATTCCTGATCCAGAAGCGTTAGATATTCAACCAGAAGATATGAATTTAGAAATTTATTATGAAGATGCAGATGTGCTTGTTGTAAATAAACCACGTGGTATGGTTGTACATCCAGCGCCAGGACATACAAGTGGTACGCTTGTAAACGGCCTTATGCACCATTGTACAGATTTATCAGGTATCAACGGTGTAATGCGTCCAGGTATTGTGCATCGTATTGATAAAGATACATCTGGATTATTAATGGTTGCTAAGAATGATATGGCGCATGAATCACTTGTAAATCAACTTGTAGCAAAAACAGTAACAAGACGTTACAAAGCAATTGTGCACGGTGTTATCCCGCATGATAAGGGGACTATCGATGCACCAATTGGTCGTGATAAGAAAGAGCGTCAAAGTATGACAGTTGATGAAAATGGTAAAAATGCTGTTACTCACTTCCAAGTGTTAGAACGCTTTAAAGACTTTACACTTGTAGAATGTCGCTTAGAAACGGGACGTACGCACCAAATTCGTGTTCATATGAAATATATTGGCTATCCACTTGCAGGAGATCCGAAGTATGGTCCCAAGAAAACGTTAGATATGAATGGACAAGCACTTCATGCAGGTATTTTAGGCTTTGATCATCCTCGTACTGGTGAATATATTCAGTTTGAGGCACCGATTCCAGAAGTATTTGAAGAAGCATTAAATATTTTACGGAAATAGTATTGACAAATCACAAGAAAACTGAGATACTGACAACAGTTAAATAATGATCCTTTAACACAGCCCCGTGAGGTTGAGAAGGTAACGGTTTGAAATACTTAGGGTATGCTGTACCCTTTTTTCAAAAGTCCTCTCGCACACGCTGAGAGGACTTTTTTTATACCATTACTCTCACGCAAGAAAAAAAGCTTGGAGGTGTAGAGCATGCAAGAGAAAGCTGTCGTTTTAGATGACCAAATGATTCGCCGTGCTTTAACACGAATTAGTCATGAAATCGTGGAACGAAATAAAGGTGTCGATAATTGTGTTCTTGTCGGAATTAAAACTCGTGGAATTTTTATTGCACAACGTTTGGCAGAACGAATTGGTCAAATTGAAGGAAAAGAAATGGAAGTTGGAGAGTTAGACATTACGTTATATCGTGATGATTTAACACTGCAATCCAAAAATAAAGAACCACTTGTAAAAGGTTCTGATATCCCTGTAGATATTACGAAGAAAAAAGTTATCCTTGTGGATGACGTGTTATATACAGGAAGAACAGTTCGAGCAGCAATGGATGCTCTTATGGATTTAGGTAGACCATCTCAAATCCAACTGGCGGTTCTTGTTGATAGAGGTCATCGTGAACTACCAATTCGCGCTGATTATGTAGGAAAGAACATCCCAACATCAAGTGAAGAGCGTATCGAAGTTGATTTGCAAGAGACAGATCAACAAGATCGAGTAAGCATATACGATAAGTAAAGCCCTTTTAAATGTAGTCCTGTGAGGCTGCCAAAGGGTCTTGGCTTTCATATGTCAAATTTGGCATACGAAAGTGTAGGACTCTTTGTGCACAGGCACAAAGAGTTTTTTTATTGCAAAGATTTAAACTGAAGGAGGATGTAACAATGGAACAAAAGCCAGTGTTAGACGTTAATGAAGTACCGAAACCGGGAAAATGGTTATTTTTGAGTATACAACATTTGTTCGCGATGTTTGGATCAACAGTGCTTGTTCCGTTTTTAACAGGATTGAATCCATCAGTAGCATTAATATCAAGTGGATTAGGAACGTTAGCGTTTCTTCTTATAACGAAAGGTCAAGTACCTGCCTATCTAGGATCATCATTCGCCTTTATCGCACCGATTATAACAGCGAAAACGGCAGGTGGACCGGGAGCAGCAATGCTTGGTGGTTTGCTAGCAGGGCTTGTGTACATCTTAATCTCACTCGGAATTAAGAAATCAGGATCAGAGTGGATTATGAAATTACTTCCGCCAATCGTAGTTGGACCGGTAGTAATGGTAATCGGTTTAGCGTTAGCACATACAGCAGTTAATATGGCGATGAACGGTGCGGATGGCAAATATAGCTTTATACACTTTTCAGTAGCATTAGTAACATTAGCAATTACAATTATATGCTCGATATTCGGAAGAGGATTTTTCAGTATCATACCAGTGTTACTTGGCATTATCGGCGGATATATCTTCGCTTACTTCCAAGGGCTAGTAGACTTAAAGCCGGTAGCTGAGGCAAAATGGTTTGTTGTACCAGATTTCACAGTACCATTTGTCACATACACACCAGAGTTTTCATGGAAGATTGTACTCTTGATGGTACCAGTTGCACTAGTAACAATATCAGAACATATCGGACATCAAATTGTACTTGGAAATGTTATTAAAAGAGATTTAATTGAAAAACCAGGTTTACACCGTTCGATCTTCGGTGACGGAGTAGCAACATTAATCGCATCACTAATCGGCGGGCCACCGAATACAACGTATGGTGAAAACATCGGTGTGCTAGCAATTACGAGAGCATACAGTGTATACTTATTCATCGGTTCAGCAGTATTCGCAATCATGTTCGGATTTATCGGTAAGATTTCTGCGCTGATTCATTCGATCCCAACACCAGTTATGGGTGGGGTATCAATCTTACTATTCGGTGTAATTGCATCAAGCGGATTACGCATGATGGTAGATGATAAAACAGATTTAAGTGACAAACGAAACTTAATGATTGCATCAGTAATACTAGTAATCGGTATTGGTGGAGCGGTACTTCACGTAGGAGAATCGTTCCAAGTAGAAGGAATGGCACTAGCAGCAATTGTAGGTGTACTGTTAAATCTACTACTACCGGAAACGAAACAAATAAAACAACCTAAGCAGATTGCTTCATAATAATAACCTTTTAATTCAGTCCTGTGAGACAGAAAAGGGTGGCTTCTTCCTTGCACCCTAGTCTTACATGACTAGGGTATTTTTATACAAATGTTGTTATAAAAATACAAAAGTGGTAACATAAAAATCAGAAAGATGAGGGATGACGATGAGCCATTTGTTAACGATGAGTGAATTATCGGAAGTAGAAATTTCAGAAATCCTAAAAGACGCAGAAGATTTCGCGAATGGAAAAGAGAGCAAAACGACAGAGCAAACTTTTGTTGCGAACTTGTTCTTTGAGAATAGTACGAGAACGAGATTTAGCTTTGAAGTTGCTGAGAAGAGATTAGGACTAGATGTTTTAAACTTTTCAGCGGATGCATCTAGCGTACAAAAAGGAGAAACTCTATACGATACGATAAGAACACTAGAATCAATCGGAACAAAAGCGGTGATCGTCCGCCATGAGCAAGATCGCTACTTCGATGAACTAAAAGATCAGGTAAATATCCCAATCTTAAACGCTGGAGATGGATGTGGAAACCACCCAACGCAGTGCCTACTCGATCTTCTTACAATTAAACAAGAGTTTGGAAGATTTGAAGGATTAAAGATTGCGATAGTAGGAGATGTTCGTCATAGCCGAGTAGCACGTTCTAATGCAGAAGCATTAACGAAACTGGGTGCAACAATTTACTTTGCAAGTCCAGAAGAGTGGAAAGATGAAGACAGCACATTTGGAACATACAAACCATTGGATGAACTTGTTCCAGAAGTGGATGTAATGATGTTACTTCGTGTACAACATGAGCGTCATGATCATTATGAAACAGACATTATGAAAGAGTATCATGAGAGACACGGATTAACAGTGGAAAGAGAAAAGCGTATGAAAGAAGGAAGCATTATTATGCATCCAGCTCCTGTAAACCGTGATGTTGAAGTTGCAAGTGAACTTGTTGAGTGTGAGCGTTCACGCATATTTAAACAAATGGAAAATGGAGTTTACGTAAGAATGGCTGTACTAAAACGCGCCTTACCAAATGTATTAGGAGGAATGAAACATGAATTACTTGTTTAAAAATGGTCGTTATATGAATGAAGAAGGAAAAATCGTAGCAACAGATCTTCTCGTACAAGACGGTAAAATCGCTAAGGTAGCAGAAAATATTACGGCAGATAATGCTGAAGTAATCGAAGTGAACGGAAATTTAATCGCACCTGGATTAGTAGATGTACACGTACATCTTCGTGAACCAGGTGGTGAACATAAAGAAACAATTGAAACAGGTACACTAGCAGCGGCAAAAGGTGGATTCACTACAATTTGCTCAATGCCAAATACACGCCCAGTACCAGATTGCAGAGAACATATGGAAGACCTGCAAAAACGTATTAAAGAAAAAGCGCATGTCAACGTACTACCATACGGAGCAATTACAGTACGTCAAGCTGGTTCTGAAATGACAGATTTCGAAACATTAAAAGAACTTGGAGCATTTGCTTTCACAGATGACGGCGTAGGCGTACAAGATGCTAGCATGATGTTAGCGGCTATGAAACGTGCAGCGAAATTAAATATGGCAGTAGTTGCGCACTGTGAAGAGAATACGCTTATTAATAAAGGTTGTGTACATGAAGGGAAGTTTTCTGAGAAACACGGATTAAACGGTATCCCATCAGTATGTGAATCTGTACATATTGCAAGGGATATACTGCTTGCTGAAGCAGCAGATTGTCACTATCACGTATGTCACGTAAGTACAAAAGGTTCTGTACGTGTAATCCGTGATGCGAAACGAGCTGGAATTAAAGTAACAGCAGAAGTAACACCACATCACCTAGTGTTATGTGAAGATGATATCCCATCAGTTGATCCTAACTTTAAAATGAACCCACCGCTTCGTGGAAAAGAAGACCATGCAGCATTAATTGAAGGATTACTAGATGGAACGATCGATATGATCGCAACTGACCATGCACCGCATACAGCGGAAGAGAAAGCACAAGGAATTGAAAGAGCGCCATTCGGAATTACTGGTTTTGAAACAGCATTCCCACTTCTATACACAAACCTTGTGAAAAAAGGAATTATTACATTAGAGCAGTTAATTCAATTCTTAACAGAAAAGCCAGCTGATACATTCGGCTTAGAAGCAGGTCGCCTGAAAGAAGGTAGAACAGCTGATATTACAATCATTGATTTAGAACAAGAAGAAGAGATTGACCCAACAACATTCTTATCAAAAGGAAAAAATACACCATTCGCAGGTTGGAAATGCCAAGGATGGCCGGTAATGACAATCGTTGGTGGTAAGATCGCATGGCAAAAGGAGAGTGCATTAGTATGAAAAGACAACTTATCTTAGAAGATGGAACAGTATTAATTGGAAAAGGTTTCGGAGGCGAAATTGAAAAGTCAGGTGAGGTTGTATTTACAACAGGAATGACTGGATATCAAGAAACATTATCTGATCCATCATATTGCGGTCAAATCGTAACATTCACGTACCCATTAATCGGAAACTACGGCATTAACCGTGACGATTTTGAATCGATTCACCCATCTGTAAATGGCTTAATCGTAAACGAAATTTGTGATCACCCATCAAACTTCCGTAATGAAATTTCGTTAAATGATTACTTAAAAGAAAGAAATATCCCAGGGTTAGCAGGAATTGATACAAGAAAATTAACGAGAAAAATTCGTCAATACGGTACATTACGTGGACGTCTATGTAACATGGATGCAGATGTAGAATACATCGTGAGCCAATTAAAAGCGACAGTATTTACAGATCACGTGAAACGCGTATCAACGAAAGATCCATACCCAAGCCCAGGCCGTGGACACCGAGTTGTACTTGTAGACTTCGGAATGAAACATGGTATTTTACGAGAATTAAACAAACGTGACTGTGATGTAATTGTAGTACCTTACAATACAACAGCAGAAGAAATTTTACGCCTTAGCCCAGATGGAATTATGTTAAGTAACGGACCTGGAGATCCGAAAGATGTACCAGAAGCAATTGAAATGTTAAAAGACATTATCGGTAAAGTTCCTTTATTCGGAATTTGCTTAGGACATCAACTATTCGCTCTAGCATCTGGTGCGAATACAAGTAAGTTAAAATTCGGTCACCGTGGTTTAAACCATCCAGTAAAACATCTTGCAACTGGAAAAGTAGCAATTACATCTCAAAATCATGGTTACGCAGTAGAAGAAGAATCAGTTAAAAATACAGAACTTGAAATTACACATGTCGCTTTAAATGATGGAACAGTAGAAGGTCTTCGTCATACGAAGTTCCCAGCATTTACAGTGCAATACCATCCAGAAGCTTCAGCAGGACCAGAAGATGCAAATGATTTATTCGAAGATTTCTTAGAAATGATTGAAAACTTCAAGAAAGAAGGGGAAGAGTTATGCCAAAACGCCTAGACATTAACACAATTTTAGTAATCGGATCAGGACCAATTGTAATTGGGCAAGCAGCAGAGTTTGACTACTCTGGTACACAAGCTTGTCAATCTCTTAGAGAAGAAGGTTACAAAGTAATCCTTGTTAACTCTAACCCAGCAACAATTATGACAGATACTGCAACAGCAGATAAAGTATATATAGAACCATTAACACTAGAATTCGTAAGCCGTATCATTCGTAAAGAACGTCCAGATGCAATCTTACCAACATTAGGTGGTCAAACAGGTTTAAACATGGCTGTTGAACTTGCGAAATCAGGCATACTTGAAGAGTGTGGAGTTGAAATTTTAGGAACGAAATTATCAGCAATTGAGCAAGCGGAGGATCGTGATTTATTCCGTACATTAATGCAGGAATTAAATGAACCAATTCCATCTAGTACCATCATTCATACGCTAGAAGAAGCACATGAATTTGTAAAAGAAATTGGATATCCAGTTATTGTTCGCCCAGCATTTACAATGGGGGGAACAGGTGGCGGAATCTGTAGTAATGAAGAAGAACTAATTGAAATCGTATCAGGTGGATTAAAACATAGTCCAGTAACACAATGTTTATTAGAAAAGAGCATTGCTGGTTGTAAGGAAATTGAATATGAAGTAATGCGTGATTCAAATGATAACGCGATTGTAGTATGTAATATGGAAAATATCGATCCAGTTGGAGTTCACACAGGTGATTCTATCGTAGTAGCACCGAGCCAAACATTAAGTGACCGTGAATATCAAATGTTACGAAACACTTCATTACGAATTATTCGTGCATTAGGAATTGAAGGTGGATGTAACGTTCAGCTTGCACTTGATCCACATAGCTTCCAATACTATGTAATCGAAGTAAACCCGCGTGTAAGTCGTTCATCTGCACTAGCATCTAAAGCAACTGGATATCCAATTGCGAAGCTAGCGGCAAAAATTGCAGTCGGTCTAACATTAGATGAAATTATAAACCCAGTAACGCAAAAAACATACGCTTGCTTCGAGCCAGCATTAGACTATGTCGTTTCAAAAATTCCGCGCTGGCCATTTGATAAGTTTGAATCAGCAAACAGAACACTGGGTACACAAATGAAGGCAACTGGTGAAGTTATGTCAATCGGACGTAACTTAGAGCAATCATTATTAAAAGCGGTTCGTTCTTTAGAACTTGGCGTTTATCACTTAGAGTTAGAGCATTTAAAAGAACTTGATAAAGAAACAATGAAAAAACGCATTATAAAAGCTGATGATGAGCGACTGTTTATTGTAGCAGAAGCAATTCGTCAAGGTGTAACGAAAGAAGAAATCAACGAATGGTGTGAAATGGACTTCTTCTTCTTACAAAAAGTTGAAAACATCGTAAATATGGAACGTGAAGTAAAAGCGAATGTAGGAAATATGGAAGTACTACAAACTGCGAAAGAAATGGGCTTCAGCGATCACTACGTTGCAGCAGCTTGGAATAAAACAGAGCGTGAAATTTACGATATGCGTAAAGAAAGCAATATAACTCCTGTTTATAAAATGGTAGATACTTGTGCGGCAGAGTTTGAATCTGCAACACCATACTACTACAGCACATATGGTGACGAGAATGAATCGGTTAGAACAGATCGTAAGAGTGTAGTAGTTCTAGGATCTGGTCCAATCCGTATCGGTCAAGGTGTTGAGTTTGACTACGCAACTGTTCACTCTGTATGGGCAATTAAAGAAGCTGGATATGAGGCAATCATTGTTAATAACAATCCAGAAACAGTTTCAACAGACTTCAGTATTTCTGACAAATTATATTTTGAACCATTAACAATCGAAGATGTAATGCACATTATCGATTTAGAAAAGCCAGAAGGTGTTATCGTTCAGTTCGGTGGACAAACGGCAATTAACTTAGCGGCGAAATTAGAAGAACACGGTGTGAAAATTTTAGGAACATCACTTGAAGATTTAGACCGCGCAGAAGATCGTGATAAGTTTGAAGCAGCTCTAACACAGCTTGGTATCCCGCAACCAGTTGGTAAAACAGCAACAACTGTAGAACAAGCAGTAGCAATCGCTGAAGAAATTGGATATCCAGTATTAGTAAGACCGTCTTACGTACTAGGTGGACGTGCGATGGAAATCGTATATCGTCAAGAAGAATTACTGCACTACATGAAAAATGCAGTTAAAGTTCATGCAGAGCATCCGGTATTAATTGACCGTTACATGGTTGGTAAAGAAATTGAAGTAGATGCAATTTCAGACGGTGAGAATGTATTCATTCCAGGTATTATGGAACATATTGAACGCGCTGGAGTTCACTCTGGTGACTCAATTGGAGTATACCCACCACAAAGCTTATCTGAAAAACTAAAAGAACAAATCATTGAACATACAATTGCACTTGGAAAAGGTTTAAACATTGTTGGATTACTAAATATCCAGTTCGTAGTATTCAAAGATCAAGTGTACGTAATTGAAGTAAACCCACGTGCGAGTCGTACAGTACCGTTCTTAAGTAAAATTACGGGCGTACCGATGGCGAATGTTGCAACGAAAGTTATTTTAGGTCAAGACTTAGTAGAGCAAGGATACGGAACTGGTTATCACCCAGAAGAGAAAGAAGTATATGTAAAAGCGCCGGTATTCTCGTTTGCGAAACTACGCTCAGTTGATACAACATTAGGACCTGAAATGAAGTCAACAGGGGAAGTAATGGGTAAAGACTTAACGCTTGAAAAAGCATTATATAAAGGATTAGTTGCTTCTGGAATTAACATCCCAACGCACGGATCAGTAATCATCACAGTAGCGGATAAAGATAAAGAAGAGGCAATGGAAATTGCAAAACGTTTCCACGAAATCGGTTATAACTTATTAGCAACAGCTGGAACAGCACAATCGTTAGCAGAGCAAAATATTCCAGTGCAAGTGGTAAACAAAATTGATTCTGAAGACTATAACTTACTTGATATTATCCGTCAAGGAAAAGCACAGTTTGTAATCAATACATTAACAAAAGGCAAACAACCAGCGCGTGATGGTTTCCGCATTCGCCGTGAATCAGTAGAAAATGGTGTGGCTTGCTTAACATCACTTGATACAACGAGAGCAATCTTACGAGTATTGGAATCTATGACATTCTCAGCTCATTCAATGAAAGAAATTACGCAAACAAAGCGTCACGAGGTGGTACATGCATGATGCAAAAGCAAAATATGATTGTCGTTAACCAAAAAGAAATCGCAAAAAACATTTACGAATTAGTGCTTCAAGGAACGTTAGTACAGCAAATGAACGAACCAGGGCAGTTTGTACACATTAAGGTAGCAGAGGGCATTGCGCCCCTTCTGCGCCGCCCAATTAGTATTTGTAATGTAGATCAAGAGAAGAACGAATTTACAATGCTATATCGTGCCGAAGGACAAGGGACAAAAACATTAGCAACTAGAAAACAAGGTGAAATGATAGATGTACTAGGACCATTAGGACACGGTTTTCCTGTAGAAGAAGCAGAAGCTGGTCAAACAGCTTTACTAGTAGGCGGGGGAATTGGTGTACCACCACTTTATGAATTATCACAGCGCCTCGTTGCAAAGGGTGTACGCGTGATTCACATCTTAGGTTTTCAAACGAAAGATGTTGTTTTCTATGAAGAAAAATTTGCAGAACTTGGTGATACGTACGTTGCGACAGTAGACGGTACACACGGTACAAAAGGATTTGTCACAGATGTAATTGATAATTACGGGATCGACTTTGACATTCTTTATTCATGTGGCCCGTTAGCGATGCTTCGTGCATTAGAAGGACGTTACAAAGAGAAAAAAGCATATATTTCATTAGAAGAGCGTATGGGCTGTGGTATTGGAGCTTGTTTCGCATGTGTATGCCACTTACAAGAAGATCCAAGTGGACATTCTTACAAGAAGGTGTGTAGCGACGGACCAGTATTTCCAATCGGGGAGGTTGTACTATGAACAGATTGCAAGTTGAATTACCAGGATTATCATTAAAAAATCCAATTATACCGGCATCTGGATGCTTTGGATTTGGTCGTGAATATGCACAGTTTTACGATTTAAGTGTACTAGGATCAATCATGATTAAAGCCACGACAGAACAACCACGTTATGGAAATCCAACGCCTCGTGTTGCTGAAACACCAGGCGGCATGTTAAATGCAATCGGACTTCAAAACCCGGGATTAGACAAAGTAATGAATTCGGAATTACCATGGTTAGAACAATTTGACCTTCCAATTATTGCGAACGTTGCAGGCTCACAGGCTGAGGATTACGTAGCGGTTGCGAAGGAAATTTCTAAAGCGCCTAATGTCCATGCACTAGAATTAAATATTTCTTGTCCAAACGTAAAAACAGGTGGTATCGCCTTTGGTACAAATCCTGAAATTGCTGCTGATTTAACGAAGCGAGTAAAAGAGGTTTCTGAAGTACCTGTATACGTGAAATTGTCACCGAACGTGGCAAACATAGTGGAAATTGCAAAAGCGATTGAAAATGCAGGTGCAGATGGTTTAACGATGATTAATACATTGCTTGGTATGCGTCTAGATTTAAAAACAGCTAAACCAATTTTAGCAAACCGTACAGGCGGATTATCAGGTCCTGCGATTAAGCCAGTAGCAATTCGCATGGTACATGAAGTAAGCCAAGCGGTTAACATTCCAATTATCGGAATGGGCGGTATTGAAACAGCGGAAGATGTAATTGAATTCTTCTACGCTGGCGCAAGCGCAGTTGCAGTAGGTACAGCGAACTTTATCGATCCGTTCGTATGTCCGACAATTATTGAAGAGTTACCAGCATTACTAGATGAATTAGGATTTGATCATATTTCGGAATGTCAAGGAAGGAGCTGGAAGCAAACATGTCACAGTCGTTAATCGTTGCACTAGATTTTCCAGGGAAACAAGAAGTAGAACAATTCTTACACCACTTTGAAGGGGAAGAGTTATTTGTCAAAGTAGGTATGGAGTTATTTTACAAAGAAGGCCCTGCAATTATTACGTACTTAAAAGAAAAAGGACATAAGATTTTCCTAGATTTAAAACTTCATGATATTCCGAATACAGTAAAAAGCGCTATGCGTAGCCTAGCTAGTCTAGATGTTGATATGGTAAATGTTCATGCTGCTGGGGGAAGTAGCATGATGAAAGCTGCGATTGAGGGATTAGAGGAAGGTAAGCAAGAAGGAAAAGAGAGACCGATTTGTATTGCAGTTACACAACTAACAAGCACTTCGGAAGCTATGATGAAAAAAGAGATTGGCATTGAGAAAACGTTAGAAGAAGCGGTTGCTCATTATGCAAAATTAACGAAAGACAGTGGACTTGATGGCGTTGTTTGTTCAACACTTGAAGTTCCAAAATTACGTGAAGTATGCGGAAATGAATTTGTAACAGTAACACCGGGGATTCGTCTTGCAAGTGATGATGTTAATGACCAAGTGCGCGTAGCAACACCGAAACGTGCGAGGGAACTTGGCTCAAGCTACATTGTAGTTGGACGCAGTATTACGAAAGCAGAAAATCCGCTTGAAGCGTATAAAACAGTAAAACAACAGTGGGAAGGTGTAACAGTATGAAAAAAGAAATCGCATCGCATTTATTAGAAATTGGAGCAGTATTTTTACAACCGAATGATCCATTCACTTGGTCTTCAGGTATGAAATCACCAATTTATTGTGATAACCGTTTAACTTTATCTTATCCAAAAGTACGTCAAGCGATTGCAGCTGGATTAGAAGAGTTAATTAAAGAGCACTTCCCAACTGTAGAAGTTATTGCAGGAACAGCAACTGCTGGTATTGCGCACGCTGCATGGGTAAGCGATCGTATGGATTTACCAATGTGCTACGTACGTAGTAAAGCAAAAGGTCACGGTAAAGGGAACCAAATTGAAGGAAAAGCTGAAAAAGGTCAAAAAGTAGTAGTAGTAGAAGACTTAATTTCAACTGGTGGTAGTGCAATTACGTGTGTAGAAGCACTTCGCGAAGCTGGCTGTGAAGTATTAGGAATCGTATCAATCTTCACATACGAGCTAGAGTCAGGAAAAGAAAAATTAGAAGCAGCTAACGTAGCATCATATTCTTTAAGTGATTACAGTGCATTAACTGAAGTTGCAGCAGAAAAAGGTATGATCGGACAAGCTGAAACGAAAAAATTACAAGAGTGGCGTAAAAATCCAGCTGACGAAGCTTGGATCACAGCGTAACATAAAAAAGACGACTGCGGGGGAACGCAGTCGTCTTTTTTATCATTGTTAAAAATTCAAGTAAAGTCCTATCGATATTAAAGAAAATTCATATTATAATCTTTCTACTAAAAACTACTTAGCGCTTTCTGCAAGCTCATATCCTCTTACAAACAATAGAGTCATATAAGAAACAATAAATGAGAAGATGCTGTACATGCCAACCCAAAAGAAGAATTTTGGAGTGAAGGCGATAACACCTATTATTAAAAAACTAGCAAACGTTACAATCGGCATTACGTAATACGTTTTCGTCTTGCGTGTTCCAATAACAGAAACGATAAAGATAAGTAATGGACAAATTAATAAGACGAAAATCAATTCATTCATAGTTATGTCCCCTTTTCTAATGGAAGTAATCTGTACCTCGTAAACGTTTTTTAAATAAATATTCTCTTAATATAACTTCGCTAACATGTAGTTAATCCCTTTAGAAAGTCACTGGATTTCATAATAAAAAGCGTAAGCAAGAGAAAACTTGCTTACACTATAGAATAAACATCGCAACGATCGTGGTGACAATTAAGCCAATCACAACTGGTAAAAAGTTTCGGCGTGCGAGTTCAAATGGATCCACTTTACAAATGGCAGCGGCAGGAATAAGCGCCCAAGGAATTAAAGTCCCGCCTCCGGTCCATATGGCAGCAATTTGCCCGAGTGCTGTTAATGTAGCTGTTCCATGCCCAAGTGCTGTTCCGAAAAGATTGGCAATTGAACCAGCAAGTGATATACCAGAAAAGCCAGATCCATCTAATCCTGTTATGACACCAACGATAGTTAATGTTCCCGCCGATACGTATTGATTTAAAGGAACAGTTTGAGATAAGGCAATCCCTAAGTCGTTAATGATTCCATGTGAACCTTTCGGTAAATAGTCTCCGATAATTTTCACAAAACCGCTATCTCCTAAATAAAAGAGTGCAGCAATTGGAATAACTGGACCAAAGATTTTAAATCCAAATTGGAGCCCTTCTATAAAATAATCGGTTGTTTTATTTAGTCCATTACCTTTGTAGGCGATGAGGGAAATGATGATAATCATAATAACAGTCGTTCCGCCGATAAGTGCTGTTGCATCGCTTCCTTGTAGTTTAAATTGAATCATGCAAAGGATATCGATGATATATACGATAGGGATACATATAGCGAGCCATTTCTTTATGCGAGGAGATAATAAAATAGTAGTTTTAGATGGTTCCGTTGATGCAGGGGAGTTTTGCAAGGATAATCCTGTATCAAATTCTTTTCGTAAGAAGAAAAAAGCGACAGAAGTTGTAACAACGCCCATCACGATAACGAGGGGAACACTGGCAGAAACGACGCTGGAAACAGGAAGACCAGCCGCGTCTGCAGTTAATTTCGGTGCTCCTTGAATAACGAAGTCGCCAGATAAGGCGATGCCGTGTCCGAATAAGTTCATAGCAATGGCAACCCCAATTGGAGGAAGACCGACGCGTACAGCGACGGGGAATAAAATAGCTCCCATTAAGGCGACAGCTGGAGAAGGCCAAAAAAAGAAAGAAATTGTCATCATTAAAAGGCCGATAATCCAGTAGGCGAGGGTAGGGGTACGAATCATCTTTGTAAATGGTGAAATCATCGTATCATTTATGCCAGTATGAACGAGTAGATTGCTCATTGATACGATAATAGAGATGATTAATATAGTTGGTAAAAGTTCAGTAATAGCGTAAATGAAACTTTGAAAAATACCGCTAACGGCAAGAGGGATAGAACTTGTAGCGGTTAATGCTAATAAAAAGATAAAAACGATACAAATAATCGTCGTATCTTTCCGGAGAATAAAAAAAGTAATAATAGTGAGTAAACAAAGAATATAGAGAGCATGCAACAGCGTTAATTCAACTCCCATAACATTCACATCCTTTAGGCATTCGTGTAGTTTATTGTATGAAAGCAGTAAAAGTATGTGAGTATAGGAAAAAAAGTGAAATTTCATGTACTGTAATGGTAAGAAGTGGAAATGGATGTTACAATACAATTAATCCTAAAAATGGAATTTAAGGAGGGCTTATGCGCAAAAAAAATCGGGTTTTGGGGATTCATTATATCTTGTAGTCTATTAATCATTTTAAATCTATTTACAAACAATGAATGGATAAGTATCACCCCTCTTTTTGGGTTTGTTTTTATACTGTTATAACGATGGGATGACATGAAACAACATAGTAAGAAAAGCATTGGAATTATGATAGGTATCATTGTTGTTTGCTCATTTTTCATAGGGTTTATTTTAATAGAAGGACAGAAACAGATGGAGAAAATGTCTATTTTTCAAGAATGGATGTCTTCTGCAAAAGGTCTTTATATTGTAATTGTAGTTGTTATTTTTCTTAGGTTCACGATAAGAATATGGAGTTACATATTAAAGAGAGGATAGAATGGAGGTAGTAAGAATGAGAGAAAAAATAGGATATTATGGTGTGCTCGTTTGTTTACTATTATCAGTTATTTCAGGGCAATTTTTAAAAAGTGAATGGGTACCAGTTATATTATGTATAGGAGTATTGATTTTTGCACCTATGTATCGCTGGAATGAATGGAAAGCATATAGTCGAAAAAAGAAAATGGTTTTCAGCATCGAATTTGTCATTATAATCAGCACAATTCCGTTTTTGTTATGGAAAGGAAATGAGATAATAGATGGAATTGTAATGTTTCAAGGGTGGTTGTTTATTGCGAAAATGCTATATTTAATATGCATTTTAATGTTGGTAGTGGTAGTCACTAAAATAATAAACGAAAAGCTATTCGTTAATGAATAAAAGAAAATACCACCTTATTCGGTGGCATTTCCTCATTTTACTGCATGAGCTTTTTGCATCTTTTTAATTAAACGAATTTGTCCACGATGATTGATTTCATCTTCAAAAACGTGAAACCACTTAAAATAGTTATTTGCTGGTTTGTCATACCAAAAGTCTGTCGTTTTAAATAACCATTCATCAGGTAACGATTGAAAAGTCTCGATTGTTTTGGAACGTACTTCTTGTAATGTATTTATGTAAAATTCTATAGCGTTTCCTTTTATTTTCTCACGTCCAAGATCGCCTAATTCAATGCCAGGTAACCAGCGTTCTAATTCAGCCTCCGTTGGTTCACGGTCTTCAAAAGTATGAATCTGGTAGTAAAATTCAATAGCAGCCATATGATACAATAACATGCCAATTGAATTTGCTTCCTTATCATATAAATAATCAAGTTCTTCAATTGTTAAACTTTCCACTGCTTGCATTGTTGTATAGCGAGCGTAATTCATCATGGAAACAAGCTTTGAAAATTCTACATGTAAACCCTCCAATTTATCAATTACAAAATTCAATTAAAATTCCCCCTCTTTAAACGATGACTCCAGAGAAAGAATTCTATGTGCAGAGAAAAACTCCTTTTAAAAAGTTCATGATTTTAACAAGGAATCACAATTAGTTCCCGATTTGATTTTGTAATAACTTCATATCCGTCTTTTGTGATGACAATATCATCTTCAATTCTACAACCGCCCCAGTTTGGTATGTAAATACCAGGTTCAACTGTAACAACCATACCTTCTTCTAAAGTAGCCTGACTTTCTTGGGATAGGCGAAGAGGTTCATGTATTTCTAACCCAAGACCATGACCAGTAGAGTGTCCAAAGTATTGACCGTATCCATGTTCTGTAATGTAATCTCTCGTTATATCATCGATACTTTTCGCAGTTTCTCCAGGCTTAATTGCTTTAGTTCCACGTTTTAACGCTTCTCGTACAACATTGTATATCTTTTTGAATTCTTCTGATGATTCTCCGATTGCTACAGTACGAGTTATATCGGAACAATATCCATCGTAAAGTGCACCGAAATCTAATGTAACGATGTCGCCTCGCTCGATTATTTTATTTGATGCAACTCCATGAGGAAGTGAAGAACGAACGCCAGAAGCTACAATGATTTGGAATGAAGAGGATGTAGCCCCTTTTTTTCGCATGAAAAATTCCAACTCATCTCGTACATCATTTTCACTTATTCCTGGTTTTAGAAACGTAATGATGTGGTGAAATGCTTCGTCAGCAATATTAGCTGCGATTTTCATTGTTTCTATTTCCGGCATGTCTTTAATAATACGAATATTTTCGATGATTTCGCACACTTGAACCATTTCCACATGTACGCATTTTTGTAAGTTTTTATATTGTTGCAATGTCATGTTGTTCTCTTCAATTCCGAGTTTTTGAATGTTTAATTTTGATACTTGATTTGCAATTTCTTTTTCTAAATTTCCTGTATGCATAATAATTTCAGCATCTTTTATTTGTGATTTCGCTTGATCTACATAGCGAAAATCAGTTATAAAAACAGCTTTATCCGCAGAGATTAAGACGACGCCAGCACTACCTGTAAAGCCTGTTGCATATTGGCGATTTTCTTTTTTGGTAATGAGTAACCCGTCAATTTCATAGTTTTGTAGTTGATTTTGGATTTTATTAATTTTTAAAGTCATGTTAATTCCCCCTATTCACAGTATTTAATAAAGCAAATAGTGTGCCAAAATGTATATTTGAAGAAAGGATAGTAGGGAAAACATATATTTTAAGGGAGATAAGAAAATAGCCCGCCATTTGTGGGAGACGGTTTGTTTATAAAATTCAGATTGCTTCAATAAATAGCAGGGGGATGAAAAAATATTGATTGGAGTTACACTTGTACTTTATTTACATGCTTTAAAAAATTTATACAAATGTAAAATGACACTGTCAATTTTTTTGACAATATTGAATGGATATAGCAACTAAATTGAAAATAAATAAAAAATGCGTTGCTTATAAGCAACGCATTTTTGTATTTACGCTTTTAATTTCATTACAATATCAGCATCTGGTGTTACATATACGGTTTGCTGATTGTCGTACGTAACAAAACCAAGTTTTGCACCACTCGGTTTTTTCACATGGCGTATTTTAGTGAAATCAACAGGTACAGAGCTAGACTCTTTCGCTTTACTGTAATAAGCGGCAATTTTGGCAGCTTCTAGTAAAGTTTCTTCAGCAGGCTCTAAAGAACGAATGACAACGTGAGAGCCAGGTATGTCTTTCGTATGTAACCAAATTTCATCACGGCGGGCAAACTTCGTTGTTAAATAATCATTTTGTTTATTGTTTTTACCAACGAAAATCTCTGTGCCATCACTTGCTAAATATTTATCTAATACTGGCTTAGTAGGCTTTTTCTTTGCGTTTTTCGTTTTGCGATTGCGCACATAACCTTCTTCAGCTAATTCCTCACGAATTTCTTCAATATCTTTTGAAGAAGCAGCTTCCATTTGTTGAAGTAAGCTATCAAAATAAAGAATTTCTTCATTGGTTTTTTCGATTTGTTCTTCTACAACAACAACTGAATTTTTCGCTTTTTGGTACTTTTGGAAATAGCGTTGCGCATTGTCAGATGGTGTTTTTAAAGGATCTAATGTAATTTTTACAGTTCCGCTATTTTCGTCGTAATAGTTAACGACTTCAATATCTTTATCCCCTTTTTTCAAAGCGTACATATTGGCTGTAAGTAGTTCTCCAAATAGTTGATATTTATCTGCCTTTCCGGCATCTTGCAGTGTTTTTTCGAGTTTAATGAGTTTTTTCTCGTTTTTATTTTTTTCGTTTTGCATAAAGCGTTCTAAATCATGAGCTTGTTGTTTTACACGATCACGTTCTGCTTTGCCAAAGAAGAAACGATCTAACAATTCGCTCACTGATGAGAATGTTTTTTCTTCTCCTTGCAAGTGTGTAAGAGGGAAAAGATAAAAGAATTCTTTTCCATTTGCAGTAATCATTGCTGGTGTATATGCATGAGATAGTAATGGTGTTTGTATAGAGAAAAATGCTTCTGATAATGCTTTCTCGTTTACCATACCGGCTTTCTTTACTACTTCTTTTGCAAATAATGGGGATATTCCCATGAAAGCCCCGACGAGTTGTTTATCCATATTTCCAGATAGAAAGTCTAGCGGTCTAATAAAATCATCTGCGGTTTCAATTTGCAGAGGATTGATTTTATGTTGGGCTGGTGGCGCGACGTACTCAGCACCAGCATATACAGTTCGGTGACGGTTTACGGCTAATGAAACGTGTTTTAAGCTATCTAAAATCACGTTTGTTTTCGTATCTAATAAGATAATGTTGCTATGTCTTCCCATTATTTCAATTACTAATGTTTTTAATGATTCGTCTCCGATTTCATTACGACTGCGAACTGTAATTTGGATAATCCGTTCTAAGTCGATTTGTTCAATTTTTTCAATAAATCCACCTTCTAAATGTTTACGAAGAAGCATACAAAACATCGGCGGTATTGCTGGCGAATCGTAGTTTTGATTCGTTAAGTGCATACGCGCATATGTAGGATGAGATGAAAGAATTAGTTTTTGGTTCTTTCCATTCGCTCGAATATGTAATAAAATCTCGTATTTTGAAGGTTGGTATATTTTGGAAACCCTTCCCGTGTAAAGAGAATTTTCAATTTCATGTGTAATCGCTCTTGTAAATAATCCATCGAATGCCATTAATGAACACTCCTTTCTAACTAAAAGTTAATTATAGCATTTTTTTGGACGAGGCTGAATAAGCTTTCAATAGAGTATGTCTGGAATCAGGAGGTCGATGGCAGGATGAACTGGTATGGAATGCGAGCACATGAAGTGGAAGAAAGAACGAATACGAATGTAAAGGTTGGACTTACGGAGAAAGAAGCAGAAGGGCGAATTAAGAAATTTGGTACAAATGAATTAGAAGAAGCAAAAAGGCCTTCTGCACTAATGGTATTTTTAGCGCAATTTAAAGATTTCATGGTACTCGTTTTGTTTGGAGCAACAATTGTTTCTGCGTTTTTAGGTGAATACATTGATTCTATTGCTATTGTTGCCATTGTTATTATCAATGGTATTCTCGGCTTTTTTCAAGAAAGAAAAGCTGAAAAATCATTGGAAGCTTTAAAGGAACTAGCTGCTCCACAAGTTACTGTAATGCGGAATGGAAAGTGGGTAAAAGCACCATCTAAAGCACTTGTTTTAGGTGATATTATTAAGTTTTCCAGTGGTGATCGTATTGGGGCTGATGTGCGTCTTGTTGAGGCATCAAGTTTATATATTGAAGAGTCTGCTTTGACAGGGGAGTCCGTACCTGTGCAAAAGAAGGTAGAAGCATTGCAAGGGCAAGAGGTTGCAATTGGTGATCAAAAAAATATGGCTTTTATGGGGACAATGATTACGCGAGGATCTGGAACAGGTGTCGTTGTAGCAACTGGTATGAATACAGCGATGGGTCAAATTGCAAATATGTTACAAAATGCAGAGCAAATGGAAACACCACTGCAAAGAAGGTTAGAACAGCTCGGAAAAATATTAATTATTGTAGCTCTTATTTTGACAGCGCTCGTTGTATTGGCTGGTGTGTATCAAGGGAATGAAGTATATCATATGTTTTTAGCTGGCGTATCGCTAGCTGTTGCGGCTATTCCAGAAGGGTTGCCAGCAATTGTTACAGTAGCTTTATCACTTGGTGTACAGCGTATGATAAAAAAGAGAGCAATTGTACGAAAGTTACCAGCCGTAGAAACGTTAGGTTGTGCTTCCGTTATATGTTCTGATAAAACGGGGACAATGACGCAAAACAAAATGATGGTAACACATATGTGGTCAGGCGGAGAATTGTGGAAAGTGACAGGGCAAGGATATGAACCTAATGGCTCTTTTATGAAAGGTGAAATAGAAGTGAATCCAGCTAAGACAAAAGCACTTTATCAGCTACTTACATTTGGTTCACTATGTAACAATGCAAATATTATTCAAAAGAAAAAGGCGTACGTATTAGATGGAGATCCAACAGAGGGAGCGCTTGTAGCTGCAGCAATGAAAGCTGGGATTACACGTGAGGCATTGAAAGGGAAATTTGAAATTATTCGTGAATTTCCATTTGATTCAACTCGAAAAATGATGAGTGTTATTGTACGAGATCGAGAGGGGAAGAAGTTTATTGTTACGAAGGGAGCACCGGACGTTCTTTTGCAAATGAGTCAAACGATTTTATGGGGGGATAAGCAGCAGCCGTTAAGTGAGTTATATAGAAGAGAAGTACAGGCGGCTATTCATAGCTTAGGTAGTCAAGCGCTTCGAACAATTGCAGTTGCGTTTAAACCTTTAAAAGTCACGGATTCTATTGAACATGAAAGAGACGTTGAAAAAGATTTTATGTTGGTTGGGATACAAGGTATGATTGACCCGCCAAGGCCAGAAGTGGCGCAGGCGGTAAAAGAGTGTAAAGAAGCTGGTATTCGAACGGTAATGATTACAGGTGATCATAAAGTGACAGCAATGGCGATTGCTGAACAATTAGGAGTTTTGCCACCAGATGGACGCGTTGTTGAAGGCGTAGAACTCGCGAATATGGATGTGGAGGAATTAGAAAATGTTGTAGAAGATACGTATGTATTCGCTCGTGTATCACCTGAGCATAAATTAAAAATTGTTAAGGCACTGCAAAATCAAGGACATATAGTAGCCATGACAGGCGATGGAGTGAACGATGCTCCAGCTATAAAAACAGCGGATATTGGGATAGCGATGGGAATTACAGGGACAGATGTTGCGAAAGAGGCCTCTTCACTTGTTTTACTAGACGATAATTTTGCTACAATTAAATCAGCAATTAAAGAAGGAAGAAATATATACGAGAACATACGTAAGTTTATTCGCTACTTATTGGCGTCAAACGTTGGAGAAATTTTAGTCATGTTATTTGCGATGTTACTTGCATTACCACTGCCGATGGTTCCTATTCAAATTTTATGGGTGAACTTAGTTACTGATGGTTTACCAGCGATGGCATTAGGTTTGGATAAGGCTGAAGGAGATGTGATGAAGAGAACGCCGCGCCACCCGAAAGAAGGGGTATTCGCTAGAGGGCTTGCATGGAAAATAATAAGTCGAGGGTTTTTAATTGGGGCAGTGACGTTAGTAGCGTTTATTATTGCGTATAACCAACATCCAAATGAACTGAAATATGCACAAACTGTAGCGTTCGCGACGTTGGTACTTGCTCAGCTTATTCATGTATTTGATTGTCGTAGTGAGCATTCTGTCTTTCACCGCAATCCATTTGGGAACGTGTATTTAGTAGGGGCGGTTATCATTTCGTTACTACTCATGCTAGTGGTTATATATTATCCACCGTTACAACCGATCTTTAGCACAATGCCGATACAAGCAAGAGATTGGTTATTAATTGGAGGTTTGTCATCAATTCCGACTTTCTTACTAGTAGGTTCTTTATTAACAGGGAAAAAGGCGAAAAAGAAAAAGCCAATGTTATATAAGAAGGGATTAAACTTGAAATAGTCAATGTTATGAAAATGTGATATAATTTACAGAAGGTAGTAGAGCCTTGTCTCTATTACCTTTTTCATTGAGTTATTTTATGGCTTGGATGTGATAAAAATGATTTCTAGTATGACAGGGTTTGGAAGATCGAAAGTAGAAAGTGATACTTTTCAAATTACAGTAGAAATGAAATCGGTGAACCACCGTTTTTTAGAGATGAGTATTCGACTTCCTAAGCAAATGATGGTATTTGAGGACAAAATTCGTAAAATAATTGCACAGCAAGTTCGACGTGGACGCATTGAGGTGTCTATTAGTATAGCAGGTGAAGGACTTGTTGAAAGAAAATTAAGTGTGAATTGGTCACTTCTTGAGCAGTACCAATCGATGATGGAAGATATAAAAGGAAAGTTTCAATTACAAGATTCTATTACACTCGAGCAATTAATGGCAATGCCAGAAGTAACAGCAATTGAAGAAATAGAAAATGTAAATGAACATTTTGAGAACAGTTTATATGAGGCTGTTCGTCAAGCTGCTCATATGTTGAAAACGATGAGAGATGGCGAAGGAGAACGATTACATAAAGATATAGCGTATCGTTTACAAGAGATTAGCAATTGTGTAAATGCAATTATTCCACATGCACCAATTGTTACACAAAAATATCGTGAACGATTAGAAAATCGCTTAAAAGAATTACATAATCAAGAGTTAGATGAACAAAGATTGCTAACAGAAGTCGCAATCTTTGCAGAGCGTTGTGATATTCATGAAGAGTTAGTTCGTTTGCAAAGTCATTTAGAGCAATTTCATGAAACATTGCAGATTGAAGAGCCTGTTGGAAGAAAAATGGATTTCATCGTGCAAGAGATGCATAGAGAAATTAATACGATTGGTTCTAAGGCAAATGACTTAACAATTTCAAAATATGTTGTAGAAATGAAAAATAACCTTGAAAAAATTCGTGAACAAGTACAAAATATTGAGTAGCTTTCAAAAAATATATAAAGTTATACGTGGTGGAGAAATCGGATAGACTTACTAGGAGGCGCAAACTATGGCCATGCGGTTTTTAAATATTGGATACGGAAATATTGTATCTGCTCATCGAATTATTGCTATTGTAAGTCCGGAGTCAGCTCCTATTAAACGAACAGTACAGGAAGCACGCGAACATAATGCTTTGCTTGATGCTACGTATGGGAGAAAAACAAGGGCGGTTATTGTTATGGATGATGGGCATGTTGTATTAAGTCCAATTCAACCAGAGACGATTGCACATCGTTTGAATAATAAAGAAGATTTAAGTGAGGAAGGGTAGGTTTTACATATTTATGAGAAGTAGAAGAGGATTGCTCATCGTTCTTTCAGGGCCTTCTGGGGTTGGAAAAGGAACGGTTCGTAAAGAGCTGTTTAGCCATGAGGATACACGTTTTCAGTACTCTATTTCAGTAACGACACGTAAGCCGCGTGAAGGTGAAGTAGATGGTGTGGATTATTTCTTTAAAGAAAGAGAAGAATTCGAGGAAATGATTCGTAATGAAAGATTACTTGAGTGGGCTGAGTTCGTAGGTAATTATTACGGAACACCGATTGACTATGTTGAAAAAACATTACAAGAAGGAAAAGATGTATTCTTAGAAATTGAAGTGCAAGGAGCAATTCAAGTTAAGAAAGCTTTCCCAGAAGGTGTATTTATTTTCTTAGCACCTCCAAGTTTATCTGAACTAAAGAGCCGTATTGTCGGCCGTGGTACAGAGACTGAAGATGTTATTGAAAATCGTTTAACTGTAGCGAAAGAAGAAATCGAGATGATGGACGCTTACGACTATGTAGTAGAAAACGATCAAGTTGAATTAGCTTGTGATAGAATTAAAGCAATTGTGGTTGGCGAACATTGCCGCCGCGAAAGGGTAGCAAAATATTATAAAGAAATGACGGAGGGTCTATAATTATGTTAAATCCATCAATTGACTCATTACTACAAAAAATCGATTCTAAATACACACTAGTAACAGTGGCTGCAAAGCGTGCACGTGAAATGCAACTTGCTAATAACTGTGTTGTAGAGCAACCGGTTTCTCATAAGTGTGTAGGTAAAGCATTAGAAGAAATCGATGCGGAAGTATTAAGCTACGTACCAAGTGAAGATAAAGTTGCTGAATAAGCCTTTGCCTTCGACAAAATAAAACATAGACTTTATAATTTTCTATGTAACGGTAACAACCTATTTACAAGTAGGTTGTTATTTTTTTACGAAAGGAATGAAATATTGGTACTGACGAGCTGGGAATTCTATTTCAGTATTATAAGTTTGAAAAAGAAAGAGGACGAGTCATATGCTAAAAGGGAAAAAGATACTTCTATGTGTAACAGGAGGCATTGCGGTTTTTAAAGCAGCTGCGTTAACGAGTAAATTGACACAATCTGGCGCGATTGTAAAAGTAATGATGAGTGAGTCGGCAATGAAGTTTGTTACGCCTCTTACATTCCAAGCACTTTCTCGCCATGATGTATATACGGATACATTTGATGAGAAAGACTCGGCTGTTATTGCTCATATTGATTTAGCAGATTGGGCGGATGTTGTACTTGTCGCACCTGCTACTGCCAATTGTATTGGAAAGTTAGCTGGTGGTATTGCAGATGATATGATTACAACTACTTTGTTAGCTACTGCAGCTCCGGTATGGATTGCGCCTGCTATGAATGTGCATATGTATGAAAATAAAATTGTTCAAAAAAATATGATGACATTGAAAACGCTAGGATATACGTTTATTGAGCCTGGGGAAGGCTTTTTAGCATGTGGATATGTAGCAAAGGGACGACTAGAAGAACCTGAAGCGATTATCGCACGGTTAGAGGAAGCTTTCTCAGAACACAAACCATTGCAGGGAAAAAGAATATTAATAACTGCTGGCCCAACACGTGAAAAGGTTGATCCAGTTCGTTTTATGACGAATTTTTCTTCTGGAAAAATGGGGTATGCGATTGCAGAAGTGGCGGCGAATTTAGGCGCTGATGTTATACTCGTTTCAGGACCGACAGCATTAAATCCACCGTTACATGTAACGACAGTGCAAGTGGAATCTGCACAAGATATGTTAGAAGCAGTTCTTCAACATTATCAAAACGTAGACGTTGTCATTAAAACAGCAGCAGTTGCAGATTATCGTCCGAAATATGTTCATGATAATAAAATGAAAAAGCAAAATGGTGATGCTGTCATTGAACTCGAAAGAACGGTGGATATTTTAAAAACGTTAGGTCAGAAAAAGGATAAACAGTTACTTATCGGTTTTGCTGCTGAAACGACAAATGTAGAGGAATATGCAACGAAAAAACTACGTGAGAAAAATGCAGATATGATTGTCGCGAATGATGTAAAAGCGCAAGGAGCTGGATTTGGCACGGATACGAATATTGTAACGATGTATAGAAAAGATGGAAAAGTTATTGAGTTGCCACTTTTAATGAAAAAAGAGGTAGCTCGTGAAATATTAAAGCAAATTGAAATGATGTTAGAAGATGATCGTTTATGAAATTTGCAAGTGTAATTGTTGATGTACCTGCCCGTCAGACAGATCGACCATTTGATTACATTATCCCTAAAAAATGGGAAGATATTGTACAGACAGGAATGCGGGTAGTAGTTCCGTTTGGGCCAAGAAAATTGCAAGGTTTTATTATTGGGATTAAAGATTCGGTGGATGTAGAAAGTAAGAAGTTAAAGACGATCCATGAAATATTAGATGTAACACCGGTTTTAAATGATGAATTATTAAAACTTGGATATTGGCTTACAAGTGAAACGTTATGCTACATGATTTCAGCTTTTCAAGTGATGCTTCCAACTGCGATAAAAGCAACGTATAAAAAACGTCTACAACTTTGTAAACAGGAAGAAATAGCACCTGAAATACTATATTTATTTCAGGATAAAGAAGCAATTGATTTTGAAGTAATCGAGCAACAGCCACATTTATACCGGACTATTCAACAAGAAATTAAAAATGGTACGGTTGAAGTCGTTTATCAAGTGAAAGATAAAGTACAAAAGAAGAAGCAAAGAGTTGTTCAGCCGGAGTTGCCAGAAGATAAATTAGAATTAGCGGCATTTGAACTGAAAAGTAAAAAACAACAAGATGTACTCTATTATTTTGTGGAAAATTATAAAAGTGTACCGTTGAAAGTAATTACAGAAGAGTTACAAATAACAGATGCTCCAATAAAAGCACTTGTTAAAAAGGGATTCATTTCAGAAAAGTATGTGGAAGTATACCGAAATCCGTATGACGATGATGGTTTTGAACAAACGAAACCATTGCCACTTACGGAGGAACAAAAACAAGTTATTACACCGATTTTATCATCAATTACAAATGAAACTTATAATCCATTTTTACTATATGGTGTTACAGGAAGTGGAAAGACAGAAGTATATTTACAATCTATAGCAGCAGTGCTCGAGAAAGGAAAAGAAGCTATCGTTCTTGTTCCTGAAATTGCACTAACACCCCAAATGGTGGATCGTTTTAAAGGTAGGTTTGGCTCGCAAGTTGCAGTTCTTCATAGTGCGTTGTCTGTTGGAGAAAAGTATGACGAGTGGCGTAAGATTTTAAGAAAAGAAGTGAAAGTTGTAGTTGGTGCGCGTTCAGCCGTTTTTGCGCCTTTTGAGAATTTAGGGATTATTATTATTGATGAAGAGCATGAATCAAGTTACAAACAAGAAGATAATCCAAGGTATCATGCAAGAGATGTGGCTGTCTGGAGAGGGCAATACCATAAATGTCCTATCGTTCTTGGTAGTGCGACACCAACACTTGAATCGTTTGCAAGGGCGAAAAAAGGTGTTTATGAACTACTAACAATGGAAAAACGTATGAATGAACAAGCTTTACCAACGGTAGAGATTGTTGACATGCGAGAAGAACTTCGTGACGGGAATCGATCAATGTTTTCTAAGGCGCTGCATGAAAAAATAGCAGATCGATTAGAAAAGAAAGAACAGATGGTACTCTTCTTAAATAGAAGAGGTCATTCTACATTTGTTATGTGCCGTGATTGTGGGTATGTTGTACAATGTCCGCATTGTGATATTTCATTGACATATCATAAAATGAATCATCGTTTAAAATGTCATTATTGTAGTTACGAAGAAAATATGCCAACTGAGTGTCCAGCTTGTCAAAGTACATACATTCGTTTCTTTGGTACAGGTACACAAAAGGTAGAAGAAGAAATTACAAAACTATTTCCAGAGGCGCGAGTCATTCGAATGGATGTAGATACGACAAGTCGAAAAGGAATGCATGAAAAATTATTAAAGGCGTTTGGGGAAGAAAAAGCAGATATATTACTTGGAACACAAATGATTGCTAAAGGATTAGATTTTCCAAAAGTAACGCTTGTTGGGGTTTTAACTGCAGATACGATGCTTCACTTACCTGATTTTCGTGCAAGTGAAAAGACATATCAGTTATTGACGCAAGTAAGTGGACGAGCGGGTAGACATGAATTGCCAGGGGAAGTTGTGATTCAAACGTATACGCCAGAACATTACAGTATAGAGTTAGCGAAGAACCAACAATATGATGTGTTTTTTGACCAAGAAATGCAAATGAGACGAACAAGACAATATCCTCCATATTACTATGTTGTACTCGTAACCGTATCTCATCCTGAATTATTAAAAGCGGTACAAGTGACGGAAAAAATTGCCTCGTATTTACGAACGCATTGCTCGCAGCAAACAATGGTGTTAGGACCAGTTGCTTCAGCAATTCCAAGGATAAAAGATAGATATCGTTATCAATGCATGATAAAATACAAACGGGAACCAAACTTAAAGAACGTGCTCAAAATGGTAAATGAACATTATCAAGCAGAAATGCAAAAAGAGCTACAAATCTCAATTGATTTTAATCCAACAATGTTAATGTAGCGGAGGGAAATATGGCAGTTTTAGAAATAGTAAAGCATCCAAATGAAGTGTTAGAAACACCATGCGAAAGAGTAATTAACTTTGATAAAAAGTTAGTGAAATTGTTGAAAGATATGCATGAAACAATGTTAATTGCGGACGGAGTCGGTTTAGCTGCGCCTCAAGTAGGTGTAAGCTTGCAAGTAGCGGTTGTTGATGTCGATGATGATACTGGGAAAATCGAGTTAATCAATCCATCAATATTAGAAAAACGTGGTGAACAAGTAGGTCCCGAAGGATGTTTAAGCTTCCCGGGACTTTATGGTGAAGTAGAACGTGCGGATTATATTAAAGTAAGAGCACAAAATCGCCGTGGGAAAGTATTTTTATTAGAAGCGGAAGGATTTTTAGCGCGTGCAATTCAACATGAAATCGATCATTTACACGGTGTTTTATTTACATCGAAAGTGACAAGATATTATGAAGAAAACGAACTAGAATAGGTGTTAAAAGGAGCGGTTTTTAAATGATAAAAGTAGTGTTTATGGGAACACCGGACTTTTCAGTGCCGGTGCTTCGTCGTCTTATTGAAGATGGCTATGAGGTAGTAGGTGTTGTGACGCAACCTGATCGTCCAGTAGGTAGAAAAAAAGTATTAACACCTACACCTGTTAAAGTTGAAGCGGAAAAACATGGTATCCCTGTGTTACAGCCGTTAAAAATTCGTGAAAAAGATGAATATGAAAAAGTATTGGCATTAGAGCCAGATTTAATTGTAACAGCTGCATTTGGTCAGATTGTACCAAATGAAATTTTAGAAGCACCGAAGTATGGATGTATTAATGTCCACGCTTCTTTACTTCCTGAACTTCGTGGTGGTGCACCAATTCATTATGCAATTATGGAAGGTAAAGAAAAAACAGGTATTACAATTATGTATATGGTAGAAAAATTGGATGCTGGTGATATCTTAACGCAAGTGGAAGTGGAAATTGAAGAGCGTGAAACGACAGGCTCATTATTTGATAAATTAAGTGAAGCAGGAGCACATCTTCTATCTAAAACAGTACCTTTATTAATTCAAGGTAAGTTAGAACCGATTAAACAAAACGAAGAAGAAGTAACGTTTGCGTACAATATAAAACGTGAGCAAGAGAAAATTGATTGGACAAAAACAGGTGAAGAAGTATACAATCACATTCGCGGATTGAATCCATGGCCAGTTGCTTATACAACTTTAGCAGGACAAGTTGTTAAAGTATGGTGGGGAGAAAAAGTGCCTGTAACTGAACCGGCTGAAGCAGGTACGATTGTTGCGATCGAAGAAGATGGTTTTGTAGTAGCAACTAGTAATGAAACAGGTGTTAAAATTACTGAATTGCAACCTTCTGGTAAAAAGCGTATGAGTTGTTCACAATTTTTACGTGGAACAAAACCTGAAATTGGAACGAAGTTAGGAGAAAATGCATGAGACAAAATGTTCGTGAATTAGCTCTTGATGGTTTAATTCAAGTGGAAAAAAGTGGTGCATATAGCAACTTACTTTTAAATAATTTAATTGAAAAAAGTGCAATTGATAGAAAAGATATTGGTTTATTAACTGAAATTGTATATGGAACGATTCAACGTCGTGACACATTAGATTATTATTTACAGCCTTTTTTAAAAAAGAAGGTTGAGGCGTGGGTAAGAGTATTGCTTCGCTTATCTTTATATCAAATGATTTATTTAGACCGAGTGCCAGAAAGAGCGGCTATTCATGAAGCGGTTGAGATTGCAAAGCGTCGCGGGCATAAAGGAATTGCTGGTATGGTGAACGGTGTATTACGTTCGATTCAGAGAGAAGGTGTACCTTCTGTAGATGAAATCAAGGATCCAGTAGAACGGCTTGCAATTGCGATGAGTCATCCAGTTTGGCTTGTACAAGAGTGGACTTCTGCATATGGCTTAGAAACTGCAGAGAAAATGTGCGAAGTAAATATGTTACCTCCTGTACCTACAGCGCGTGTGAATGTTGATAAGGTAACGGTAGAAGAAGCGATTGAGTTGTTGGCAAGTGAAGGTATAGAAGCAAAACGTGGTGACTTGTCAGATGATGCAATTCAGATTGAAAGAGGAAATGTAGCGCATACAGAAGCGTTTAAAAAAGGATTTCTTTCTATTCAAGATGAAAGTTCTATGCTTGTAGCACGCGCTTTAGAACCAAATGAGGGAGAGACAGTTCTTGATAGTTGTGCGGCTCCTGGTGGTAAAACTACGCATATAGCTGAGCGTTTAAAGGGAACTGGTAAAGTAATGTCTCTTGATTTACATGCACACAAAGTACGTTTAATTAAACAGCAAGCAGAGCGACTTGGGTTAGAAAATGTCGAAACAAAAGCGCTAGATGCTAGAAAAGTGCAAGAGCACTTTTCAAATGAAACGTTTGATAAAATATTGGTAGATGCACCGTGTTCTGGATTTGGTGTAATTAGACGTAAGCCTGATATTAAGTTAGGAAAAGATAAAGGCGATAGTGAAAGATTATCGACGATTCAACTTGCGATACTAGAAAAAATAGCACCGTTATTAAAACAAGGCGGTCGTCTTGTTTATAGTACGTGCACAATTGAGAAAATAGAAAATGAACAAGTAATAGATAAATTTTTAAAAGAACATCCTGAATTTGAATGGGATACTACGATAAAAGAACGTATGCCAGAAAAATTAAGTCCATATATTAATGAAGGTCAAGTACAAATTTTACCGCATTATTTTGCAACGGATGGCTTTTATATTGCTTGTTTAAGGAAGAAGGTGTAGCATCATGGAAACGACTGTAAGAAAACAAAAGAAAAATGTAGAAACGAAGAAACCATCAATTTACTCTTTACAAATTCATGAAATGCAAGATTGGTTAAAGGAACAAGGAGAACCGAAGTTCCGCGCTGGACAAATTTTTGACTGGCTATATAAAAAACGTGTAAAAAATTATGAGGATATGTCAAACCTTTCTAAAGGATTGCGTGATAAATTGTCGAATTCCTTTGATATTACTACTTTAAACACGTTAGTAAAACAAACGTCTTCGGATGGAACGATTAAATTCTTATTCCAATTATATGACGGGTATTCTATTGAAACGGTATTAATGCGACATGAATATGGAAATTCCATTTGTGTAACAACGCAAGTTGGTTGTCGTATTGGATGTACGTTCTGTGCTTCGACGCTTGGTGGACTAAAACGAAACCTAGAAGCTGGAGAAATCGTAGCGCAAGTAGTAGAAGTTCAGCGTGCGCTTGATGAAACAGAAGAACGTGTAAGTTCTCTTGTTGTTATGGGAATTGGAGAACCATTTGATAATTACGATAATTTAATGGGATTCTTACGCATCACTAACCATGAAAAAGGACTTCATATTGGTGCTAGACATATGACTGTTTCGACGAGTGGAATTATCCCGAAAATTTATAAGTTTGCTGAAGAAGAACTACAAATTAATTTTGCGATTTCATTGCATGCTCCAAACTCAGAATTACGTTCAAAATTAATGCCGATTAACCGTGCTTATAAATTACCGGATTTAATGGAAGCTATTAAATACTATGTAAATAGAACAGGGCGCCGTATTACTTTTGAATATGGATTATTTGGAGGAGAAAATGACCAAGTTGAGCACGCTGAAGAGCTTGCTGCGCTCTTAAAAGGTGTAAAATGTCATGTAAACTTAATCCCGGTAAACTACGTACCTGAACGTGATTATGTACGTACACCACGTGAGCAAATTTTCTTGTTCGAGAAAACGTTAAAAGATCGTGGAGTGAATGTAACGATTCGCCGTGAACAAGGTCATGATATTGACGCAGCCTGCGGTCAGTTGCGTGCGAAGGAGCGCAAAGAAGAGACGAGGTGACGAGATGAAAGCCGTATTTCTATCGGATAAAGGAAAAGTTCGTCAACATAATGAAGATAGTGCAGGAGTTTTTCACAATTTAGATGGAAATGTTTTAGCGGTAGTAGCAGATGGAATGGGAGGTCATCGAGCTGGTGATGTAGCTAGCTCGATGGCCATTCAATTATTCCATGATTATTGGAAGCAAACGCATAATATGAATGAACCGAAAAAAGTAGAACAATGGTTACATACTAGTGTTGGGATTATTAATGAGCGTATATATGAATACGCTCAGCAAAATGTAGAATGTAATGGTATGGGAACAACGCTTATAATAGCTGTTTGTACAACAAGTTTTGTGACGATAGGGCATATAGGAGATAGTCGTTGCTATATGGTATCAGAAGGAGAAATGACGCTTGTAACGGAAGATCATTCGCTTGTAAATGAGCTTGTGAGACATGGTGAAATTTCAAAGGAAGATGCAGAGTATCATCCGAAAAAGAATGTGTTATTAAGAGCGCTAGGAACAGAAGAAAAAGTTGGATTAGATGTTAAAACGTTGGTGCTTGAGGAAGATGATCAATTACTTCTTTGCTCTGATGGGTTATCAAACAAAGTTTCTATTGATGATATGCAACAAATTTTACAGTTAAATGAACAGCTTGAAGGTAAAGGGCAGCGTCTCATTCAATTGGCGAATGATCGCGGTGGAGAAGATAATATCACACTTGTTCTTATTGATTATGCGGGTTCGACAAACGAAAGTAGGTGAAGTGCAACGTGCTGATTGGAAAACGCTTAAATGACCGTTATAAGCTACTGAAAATGATTGGTGGTGGCGGAATGGCCAATGTATATTTAGCTCATGATGATATACTTGGCCGAGATGTAGCGGTAAAAATATTAAGACTCGACTACTCAAATAACGAAGAGTTTATTAAACGTTTCCATCGAGAAGCGCAGTCTGTTACAACGTTGTCGCATCCAAATATTGTGAATATGTATGATGTCGGAGAAGAAGATGGTATATATTATCTTGTCATGGAATATGTACCCGGGCAAACATTGAAGCAATACATAATTGAGCGAGGTATGTTACCTATAGGAGAAGCTCTTGATATTATGGAGCAGTTAACATCCGCCATGGCACACGCCCATCATTTTGAAATTGTGCATCGTGATATAAAGCCGCACAATATTTTAATTCGAGCTGATGGAATAATAAAAGTAACAGATTTTGGAATTGCGACAGCTACAAGTGCAACAACAATTACACATACAAATTCAGTACTGGGTTCAGTCCATTATTTATCACCAGAACAGGCACGTGGCGGGATAGCAAATAAACAATCGGATATTTATTCTCTTGGAATAGTTATGTTTGAATTGTTAACAGGAAGACAACCGTTTTCTGGCGAATCTGCTGTTGCTATAGCTTTAAAACATTTACAAAGTGAAATCCCATCACCAAAAAGATGGAATGAAAATATTCCGCAAAGTGTTGAAAATATTATATTAAAGGCAACTGCAAAAGATCCTTTCCATCGATATCAATCTGCCAATGCGATGAAGCGAGATATTGAAACTGCGCTATATCCAGAGAGGATAAATGAGCAACCATTTTACATACCAGAAGATATGGAAGCGACGAAAGCGATTCCGATTATTCAACAAGAACAATTATTTGAAAATGTAAGTGATGAAACGATTGTTTTAAAAGGGAGTAAGGTGGAAGAACCGATAAGAGCAGAAGCAGCTGAGTTAGATAAGAAGAAAAAACGGAGTAACAAGTGGCTTAAAGTTTTAATTTCAACATTTTTATTTTTAGCAATAGGAATAACATTAGCGCTTACGGTTATTCCAGGATTATTTATTCCGAAAGATGTGAAAGTGCCTGATGTGGCTGGTATGAAATACACGACAGCTGTAAATACGTTAGTAGAAAAGGGCTTTGAGGTGACGGAGCCTAATATTGTATATACAGATGATGTTGAAGTTGGGGATGTAATAAAAACGGAACCTGTAGCAGGAAGAGTCGTAAAAGAAAACGCTAAAATTACTATCTATCAATCAGGTGGAAAAAAGAAAAGTAAGATGGCGAATTTCACAGGGCAAAACTTTGAGAGTGTAAAAGCTGAGTTAGAAGAAAAATATAAACAAGTTACAGTAAATTATATTGAAAATGATAAGCCGAAAGGTGAAATTGTAGAGCAAATTCCGACGCCTGATCAAATGGTTATAGAAGCGGAGCAAGAACTGAAAATCTGGGTAAGTAAAGGTCCTTATCAAATTAGACCAGGTGACTTTTCGGGGTGGACTGAAAATAGTGTAACTGGTTATTTGAATGAGAGAAAACTAACGTCAGATATAAAACGAGAGTACTCAGATTCAGTCGAAAAAGGACTTGTAATTTCGCAATTTCCAAAACCAGGTACACCATTAAAAGAGGGAGATAAAGTAACTATTATTATCTCTGATGGTCAAAAGCCTAAAGTGACTAAAACGGTAAAAGTGGACAATATCTCTATCCCATATGAGCCTGCTGTAACAGGTGAAAAAAAGCCGCAAACAATAGAAATTTATAAAGAAGACATGCAGCAAAAAATGGATAGACCGGTTGAAACGAGAACAATTACTGAATCAGCGACTATTTCTTTAGAATTTGTAATTCAAGAAGGTTCAAAGGGACACTATAAAATTGTACGAGATGGAGTAACGATTATTGATAAAGAAGTACCATATCCAACTCAATAATAGTGAAAGTCTACTTATTATTATTGCCTGTTATGCTGTCTACAAAGTGGACGGTATAGCAGGCAAAAATATATGATTCAAAAAGCTAGTAAAGTGATGCAGCTGTAAATATTTTTTTGCATTTAATGGAAGATTTAATGTATATTAGCGAAAGTATATATGGTAGGTTTTGAAATCGTTATTTGGAAAATTTAAATCCATTCATTTTTAAATTCAGCATCACCTTATACAAAAAAAGGAGAATTCTATGCCAGAAGGAAAAATTATAAAAGCTTTAAGTGGGTTTTATTACGTGCAGCATGAAGAAGGGGTTACGCAATGTCGTGGGCGAGGTGTATTTAGAAAAAATAAAATTACACCACTTGTAGGAGACCAAGTTGTTTTTCAGGCAGATAATCCAACTGAAGGTTATGTGCTTGAAGTGTTTGATCGAAAAAATGAACTTGTTAGACCTCCTATTGCTAATGTCGATCAAGCGATCCTTGTGTTCTCTGCAGTAGAACCAGATTTTAATCCTGGACTGTTAGATCGATTTTTAGTGCTGATTGAATATCATAACATTAAGCCAATTATTTGTATTAGCAAGATGGATTTAGTAGATGAAAAGATGAAAGCAACTGTTGAAGCTTATGCGAATGATTATCGTGAGATGGGTTATGATGTTTTATTTACTTCTATTAATACGTCAGAAAGTATTGATATATTAAAACCATACTTAGAAAATTGTGTTTCTGTTGTTGCGGGTCAATCTGGTGTTGGGAAATCTTCAATGCTTAATGTGCTACGTCCAGAATTAGAGCTGAAAACAAATGATATTTCCTCCCATTTAGGACGCGGGAAGCATACGACAAGACACGTAGAATTAATTGCAATTGGGAGTGGACTAGTAGCAGATACACCGGGTTTTAGTTCACTAGATTTCATTGATATAGAAGTAGAAGATCTTACATATTGTTTTCCAGAGTTGAAAGAAGCGAGCCAATACTGTAAATTTAGAGGGTGTACACATCTTTCTGAACCGAAATGTGCTGTGAAAGCTGCGGTTGAAGAAGGGAAGATTACAGAATATCGCTATAAGAACTATAAACAATTCGTAGAAGAAATTAGAGAGAGAAAGCCGAGGTATTAGTTATGATTAAAATTGCACCATCGATTTTATCAGCAGATTTTTCAAAATTAGGGGAAGAGATTAAAGATGTAGAAAAGGGCGGAGCGGATTACATTCACGTTGACGTAATGGATGGACATTTCGTACCAAATATTACGATTGGACCATTAATTGTAGAAGCTATCCGTCCAATTACATCATTACCATTAGATGTACATTTAATGATTGAAAATCCTGATAACTATATCCCGACTTTCGCACAGGCGGGAGCGGATATTATTACTGTTCACGCAGAGGCGTGTCCACATCTGCATCGTACAATTCAGTTAATTAAATCTCACGGTATTAAAGCGGGCGTTGTATTAAATCCACATACGCCAGTTTCAGTGATTGAGCATGTATTAGAAGATATAGATATGGTATTACTTATGACAGTAAACCCTGGATTTGGTGGACAGAAGTTTATCCATTCTGTATTACCGAAAATTAAACAAGTTGCAGACATGGTGAAAGAGCGCAATCTAGAAGTAGAAATTGAAGTTGATGGTGGTGTAAATGCTGAAACAGCAAGACTTTGTGTGGAAGCAGGAGCAAATGTACTTGTAGCTGGATCAGCAGTATACAATCAAAAAGACCGCGGTGAAGCAATTCGCGTAATTCGTGGGTAGTGATGAACTTTTATCCTAGTAAGGTATTCATAGGATAGGGTAAAAATATGTAAAAAGGCAATCTACCGAATGGCAGATTGCCTTTTTACAATGGAAGGGGAAGAAAAAATGATTATTCATATTTTGGCAGGAGGACCTTCGGAATATTGCGCAGATTTTGCTCGATATGAGAATGAGGAAGTAGTGTGGGCTGCGGTTGATAGGGGAGTATACCGTCTATTAAAGAAAGGGATTACCCCGGCTGTTGCGTTTGGAGATTACGATTCAGTTACTGAAGAAGAATTAGTATGGATGGGACAGCAAACGAACGAATTACATATTGTTCCGCGGGAAAAAGATCAAACGGATTTAGAAATTGCAATCAACTGGGCATTAGGACAGAAGCCGGCACTAATTCGTATTTTTGGTGCTACCGGTGGAAGACTTGATCACGGTTTGGCAAATATACAAATGCTTTTAAAAGGGTTAGAAGTAGAGATAGAAATGTGTATTGTGGACAATAAAAATGAAATAACAGTTAAAAAAGTGGGTACACATATAATTGAAGAAAATAAAAATTTTCCTTATGTATCTTTTGTACCAGTTACTGAAATAGTGGAAGGGATTACATTGTTTGGTTTTAAGTACCCTCTTACTAATAAAACAATAGAGTGGGGATCAACACTTTGTATTAGTAACGAACTCGTTGAGGAAAAAGGTACTTTTTCATTTACTTCTGGCATATTAATGTTGATAAGAAGCACTGATTGAAGAAACAATTTTGCTCCTTACATCATATAGTGACCAAGTGGAGTAATGGGGATTAGGAGGGAAACCATGAGATTTTATACAATTAAGTTACCTAAATTTCTTGGTGGAATTGTTCGTGCAATGTTAAATACCTTCAAAAAAGATTAAAAAAGCACCTATCACCGGTGCTTTTTCCATTGTTATAGTAAAAAAAGAGCCTATCGGCTCTTTTTTTTATTATTAAACACGTTCGATTTTGCCAGATTTTAATGCTCTAGCAGAAACGTAAACACGTTGAACTTTTCCGTCGATGCGTACGCGAACTTTTTGAAGGTTAGCGCCCCACTTACGTTTTGTAGCGTTCATTGCGTGAGAACGAGAGTTACCAGAACGAGCTTTTCTTCCAGTAATAGCACAAACACGAGCCATTTATATTTCCCTCCCTTGATACCTTACCATACGTAATTTTTCAATGTTAGTCTTTTATGCGATGCTAAAAACACTACTATAATTTAACACAACTAAAAAGAGAATGCAACACCGTAGAAAAAAGAAATCAAGAAAATTTACTTGACACTATATGTCAATGAAGAAAAGTTAAAATCCATAAAAATTGCTTGACATATTATAGTGGTACATGTTGTATAATAACAATGGACTATTTTGCTCATCATAAAAAAGTGTAATTTAAAACATAAAATATGAGAGTGAAAAGAAAGAACGATGGAATTTTCTTTAAAAAGATTATATGATAGTAACTAAAGTAGTCTAGCTCACTTTCACCATTTATGAAGGGGGAAACGAGATGTCAATTGAAATTAAAACGAAGTACGGTCAAATTGATATTAGTACAGATGTAATTGCAACAATTGCTGGAGGTGCCGCGGTAGATTGCTACGGTATCGTAGGTATGGCATCAAAAAATCAGTTAAAAGATGGATTAACAGACATTTTACGAAAAGAAAACTTCACTAGAGGTGTTATTGTTCGTAAAGATGAAGATGAAGTACATATTGATATGTATATTATTGTGAGCTATGGTACGAAAATTTCAGAAGTGGCACATAATGTGCAGACGAAAGTGAAATATACACTAGATCAAACTGTAGGACTAGCAGTAGATTCTGTAAACATCTACGTACAAGGAGTTAAAGTAATAAACTTGTAATGTGCATTAAGGAGGAAAATCTGTGTCAATTCAAAAAATTGATGGAAAACGTTTATCACAAATGATCATGCAAGGAGCGAATAATTTAACAAATAATGTTCAGCTTGTTGATGCATTAAACGTATTTCCAGTTCCAGATGGCGATACCGGTACAAACATGAACTTATCTATGACTTCAGGTGCGCGTGAAGTGAAAGCAAATCCTTCACAGCATGCTGGTAAAGTCGGCGTAAGTTTAGCCAAAGGATTATTAATGGGAGCTCGTGGTAACTCTGGAGTTATTCTATCTCAGTTGTTCCGTGGTTTCTCTAAATCCATTGAACAAAAAGAAGAATTAACAACAGTTGATTTTGCTGCAGCACTAGAAGCTGGAGTAGAGGCGGCTTATAAAGCGGTTATGAAACCGATTGAAGGAACGATTTTAACGGTTGCAAGAGAAACGGGTAAATATGCAGTAACAGTTGCGAAAAAACAGCGCGACTTTGTTTTGTTTATGGAAGACGTTGTGAAAGAAGCAAACGCATCGTTAAATCGTACGCCAGATTTATTACCTGTATTAAAACAAGTTGGCGTTGTAGATAGCGGTGGTAAAGGTCTTGTAGTGGTATACGAAGGATTTTTAGCTGACTTAAAAGGAGAAACGATTTCTTCTGATGCACCGACGCAAACATCTATGAATGAGATGGTACGCGCAGAACATCACCGTAGTGTACAAAGCCAATTGAGTACAGAAGATATTAAGTATGGATATTGTACGGAGTTCATGGTGAAATTAGAGGCTGAAAAGGTGAGAGAGCATAATTTCTCTGAACAAAAATTCCGTGAAGATATTAGTGTATATGGTGATTCTCTACTAGTTGTGTCTGATGATGAAATTGTAAAAGTTCATATCCACGCAGAACATCCTGGAGACGCTATGAACTACGGGCAAAAATACGGTAGTTTAATTAAGATTAAAGTAGAAAATATGCGTGAACAGCATACTGCTTTATTAGATGAACCTGCTATGGTTCCTGAACAACCAGCTCAATCGAAAGAAAAACAACCATATGGTATCGTAACTGTGGCAATGGGGTCTGGTATTAAAACTTTATTTGAGAGCATCGGCGCAACGAAAGTTATCGAAGGTGGTCAAACGATGAATCCAAGTACGGAGGATATCGTGAAGGCAATTGAAGAAGCAAATGCTGAAAAAATCATTATTTTACCGAATAACGGAAATATTGTAATGGCAGCAGAACAAGCGGCATCAGTTGTAGATCAAGAAGTTATTGTTGTTCGTTCGAAAACAGTTCCTCAAGGTATGGCAGCAATGTTAGCATTTAACCCAGTTGGAACGTTAGAAGAGAATGAAGAAAACATGCAAGAAGCTTTATCTCATGTGAAAACAGGTCAAATTACGTATGCTGTACGTGATACGGAAATTGATGGTGTAGCAATTCAAAAAGATGACTTCATGTGTATTGCAGATGGAAAAATTGTATCTACAAATGCTGAAAAAGTAGGAGCTGCGAAGCAATTACTAGAAGCGCTTATTGATGAAGATTCTGAAATCGTAACGATTCTACAAGGTGAAGATGCAACTGACGAAGAAGTAGCGGAGTTAGTTGAATTTGTAGAAGAGAAATTTGAAGATGCAGAAGTAGAAGTGCATGCTGGAAACCAACCAGTGTATTCTTTCATCTTCTCTGTAGAATAAGATAAGATTCGTTTTGAAAATAAATGGATTACTTACTTGCTAATGGATAAGGAGTAGTAATATGAAGTTTATTACTAGTTTTTATTCAAAAGGCTAGCATATTGAAGAGAGAAAAGAGCCTTGCTGCTAATAGTGAGGCTCTTTTTTACTTGTTTCATATAAGGGATTTGAGTAGTTTCTCTTAGAATGCCTATGATAGAATATATAAGGGGAAAGAGAGCGATTACAGATGCTAATTGGTACTCAAATAAAATGCAATAAAGAAAATAATGTGACGGGGTGTGAGAATCTTGAATGATGTTGTACAAGTTCCTGTTACGGATGTAAAGGGGATCGGAGGAGAAACATCTGAGTTACTACATGAGATGGGGATTTATACAGTTTCTCATCTATTAGAACATTTTCCGTACCGTTATGAAGATTATGCGATGAAAGATCTTGCTGAAGTAAAGCATGATGAACGTGTAACGGTTGAAGGGAAGGTTCATAGTGCTCCTTTGCTGCAATATTATGGTAAGAAGAAATCGCGTCTAACAGTTCGTGTTCTCGTCGGTCGTTATTTAATTACGGCGGTATGTTTTAATAGGCCTTACTATAAGCAAAAATTAACGTTAGATGAAACGGTAACGATTACTGGTAAATGGGATCAACATCGTCAAACAATTGCTGTATCAGAACTTCATTTTGGGCCAGTTGTACGTCAACAAGAAGTGGAGCCAGTTTACTCAGTAAAGGGGAAACTTACAGTAAAACAGATGCGTCGTTTTATTGCTCAAGCGTTAAAGGAATATGGAGATTCTATAGTCGAAGTGTTACCGGATGGTTTGTTAGGCCGGTATAAATTATTACCAAGATATGAAGCACTTAAGGCTTTGCATTTTCCGGTAGGACAGGAGGATTTAAAGCAAGCGCGTCGCCGTTTTGTATATGAGGAATTTTTCTTATTTCAGCTGAAAATGCAAACGCTGAGGAAAATGGAGAGGGAAAATTCAAAAGGGACGAAGAAAGAGATTCCGTCAGTAGAATTACAAGAATTTATCGATGCACTGCCGTTTCCGTTAACGGGTGCGCAGCGCCGAGTTGTAGATGAAATTTTAAAAGATATGACATCTCCTTATCGGATGAACCGACTATTACAAGGTGACGTTGGTTCTGGGAAAACAGTTGTTGCTGCGATTGGCCTTTATGCATCGAAATTAGCTCATTATCAAGGTGCTTTAATGGTTCCTACAGAAATTTTAGCTGAGCAACATTATCAGTCGCTTGCTGAAACGTTTTCGCATTTTGGTATGAAGGTGGAACTGCTAACAAGTTCTGTTAAAGGTGCGAGACGACGAGACATTTTAGCGAAGTTAGAACAAGGAGAAATAGATATTCTTGTTGGAACGCACGCTTTAATTCAAGATGAAGTTATATTTCATAGGTTGGGTCTCGTTATTACGGATGAACAGCATCGATTTGGTGTAGCGCAGCGCCGAGTTTTACGGGAGAAAGGTGAAAGTCCAGATGTATTATTTATGACAGCGACACCAATTCCGCGTACGCTTGCAATTACTGCATTTGGAGAGATGGATGTTTCAATAATCGATGAGATGCCAGCAGGGAGAAAGGTGATTGAAACATACTGGGCAAAACATGATATGTTAGATCGCGTCCTCGGTTTTGTTGAGAAGGAGATAAAAAAAGGAAGACAGGCATACGTTATTTGTCCTCTAATTGAAGAATCTGAGAAACTTGATGTGCAAAATGCTATCGACTTACATAGTATGCTGACGCATCATTACCAAGGGAAATGCCAAGTTGGATTGATGCATGGGAGATTATCGTCTCAGGAAAAAGAAGAGATAATGGGACAGTTTAGTGAAAATAAAGTGCAAATTCTTGTATCGACAACAGTTGTTGAGGTTGGTGTGAACGTACCGAATGCGACTGTGATGGTTATTTATGATGCAGAACGTTTCGGTTTATCGCAGCTTCATCAGCTTAGAGGGCGTGTCGGGCGTGGTAGTGAACAATCATATTGTTTATTAATAGCAGACCCTAAATCAGAAACAGGAAAAGAAAGAATGCGCATAATGACTGAAACAAATGATGGATTTGTATTGTCAGAAAAAGATTTAGAATTACGAGGTCCTGGAGATTTCTTTGGGAGTAAGCAAAGTGGCTTACCGGAATTTAAGGTTGCTGACATGGTACACGATTATCGAGCGTTAGAAACAGCAAGGCAAGATGCGGCGATACTAGTAGAGTCAGAAGCATTTTGGCACAATGATCAATACGCTGCCTTGCGTACGTATCTTGATGGGACAGGTGTGTTCCAAGGAGAGAAGCTCGATTAAAGGGAGTCAACAAAAAAATTGTTGCATTCTACTTTCAATGATTATATACTACTGTTAGTACCTAGTCATAAAAATGGATGGTGCGGTATGAAGAAAAGAAGAAGTAAAAAAGAAAGACAAGAATTATTACAACAAACAATCGAATCAAATCCTTTTATTACGGATGAAGATTTAGCGGAAAAATTTCAAGTGAGTATACAAACAGTACGACTGGATCGTATGGAATTGTCTATTCCTGAATTAAGAGAGAGAATTAAACATGTAGCTACAAAGCAACATGAAGAAGATGTGAAATCTTTACCGTTAGAAGAGGTTGTCGGAGAAATTATTGATATTGAATTAGATAGACATGCAATCTCTATCTTTGAAGTAAAGGTAGAACATGTATTTAAAAGAAATCAAATTGCCCGTGGGCATCATCTGTTTGCGCAAGCAAACTCACTAGCTGTTGCGGTTATTGATGAAGAATTAGCTTTAACTGCAAAGTCTACCATTCGATATATTCGCCCTGTAAAATTAGGAGAGCGTGTTGTTGCAAAAGCGCGTGTTGAAGACGTAGAGAATGATAAGGGACGGACGGTTGTCAAAGTGCGTAGCTTCGTTGGAGAAGAACTTGTTTTTACAGGCACTTTTGAAATGTATCGATCTAGTAATTATAGTGAGGAAGGTAACAACTTATGAAAATCGCAATAGATGCAATGGGCGGAGATCACGCTCCGAAGGCTGTAGTATTAGGGGCAATGAAAGCTATTAAGGAATATTCTGATTTACATATTACGTTAGTAGGGAAAGAAGAGGAAATTCGTCAATACTTAACGAGTGATGAACGAATTACTATTCTTCATACAGACGAAAAAATAGAATCGACGGAAGAACCAGTAAGAGCGGTTCGTCGAAAAAAACAAGCTTCAATGGTACTTGCGGCACAGCAAGTAAAGGATGGAGAAGCAGACGCTTGTATATCCGCAGGTAGCACAGGAGCTTTAATGGCAGCTGGATTATTTGTTGTCGGTCGTATGGAAGGAATTGAGCGACCAGCTTTATCGCCTACAATGCCAACTGTAGATGGAAAAGGTTTTGTTATGTTAGATGTTGGAGCAAATGTTGATGCAAAACCAATTCATTTATATCAATATGCAGTAATGGGATCTGTTTATGCTGAGAAGGTAAGAGGAATTGAAAATCCTCGTGTTGGACTATTAAACGTTGGAACAGAGGATGGAAAAGGAAACGAGCTTTCAAAGCAAGTATTTGCAATGCTTAAGGATGCGCCAATTAATTTCGTTGGGAACGTTGAATCGAGAGATTTATTGCAAGGTGTAGCAGATGTTGTTGTATGTGATGGTTTTACAGGGAATGTAGCGTTGAAATCATTAGAAGGAACAGCACTTGCGCTATTCTCTATGTTGAAAGAACAACTAATGAGTTCGTTTACGAGCAAATTAGCAGCGGCGGTATTAAAGCCAAAACTTATGGTATTAAAAGATAAAATGGATTATTCGGAGTATGGGGGAGCTGCATTATTTGGATTGAAAGCACCTGTCATTAAGGCTCACGGTTCTTCTAATGACCAGTCGATATTTAGTGCGATTCGTCAAACGAGAGAAATGGTAGCGAAAGAAGTAATTCCTACAATTTCAAGCGTAATGGAGAAAGAGTCACTCCAATAAGAGGAGGATTTGAAATGGGAAAAATAGCATTTCTTTTTCCGGGCCAAGGTTCACAGGCAGTTGGAATGGGTAAACAATTAGCAGAGAATAATAAAGAGGTTGCAAAAGTGTTTGCAAAAGCAGATGAGGTGTTACAAGATTCACTTTCAGAAGTGATTTTTGAAGGACCGCAGGAAAAGCTTACATTAACAACAAATGCTCAGCCTGCATTATTAACAACGAGTTTTGCTATTTTGACAGCTTTGAAAGAGTATGACATTACACCTAACTTTGTCGCTGGTCATAGTTTAGGTGAATATAGCGCTCTTGTAGCAGCTGGTGCATTAACTTTTGAAGATGCTGTATATGCTGTAAGGAAACGTGGCGAATATATGGAAGAAGCTGTTCCAGACGGGGAAGGTGCGATGGCAGCTATATTAGGTGCTGACCTAGATATGCTGAAACAAGTTACAGAAGAAGTAACAAGTGAAGGATATGCAGTGCAAATCGCTAATATGAATAGTACGAAGCAAATTGTGATTTCTGGAACGAAGCAAGGTGTAGAGGTTGCTTCTCAAAGAGCGAAAGAAAATGGTGCAAAGAGAGCAATTCCACTAAAAGTAAGTGGGCCTTTCCATTCTTCACTTATGAAGCCGGCAGCTGAGAAGTTCCAAAGTGTTTTAAATGAAATTACAATTCATGACACGAATATTCCTGTTATTGCAAATGTTACAGCGGATGTTATTACACGTGGTGCAGACATTCAAGAAAAGTTAATCGAACAGCTTTATTCGCCTGTATTATGGTACCCGTCTATTGAATGTATGGTGCAGCAGGGAGTAGATACATTTATTGAAATTGGACCTGGAAAAGTACTTGCTGGACTTATGAAGTCGATTGATTCATCAGTGAAAGCATATGCGATATATGATGAAGAGACATTAAAAGATACCATTTCAAATTTGAGAGGAGAAAACTGATGTTAAAAGGGAAGGTAGCATTAGTAACTGGCGCTTCACGTGGAATTGGTCGCGCGATTGCGATCGATTTAGCGAAACAAGGGGCAAATGTAGTAGTGAATTATGCAGGTAATGAACAAAAAGCAAATGAAGTAGTAGATGAAATTAAGAAATTAGGTTCTGATGCAATTGCGGTAAGAGCAGATGTTGCAAATGCTGATGATGTTACAAATATGGTGAAACAAACAGTAGATACATTTGGACAAGTTGATATTCTTGTAAATAATGCTGGTGTAACAAAAGATAATTTATTAATGCGTATGAAAGAAGAAGAATGGGATACAGTTATTAATACAAACTTAAAAGGTGTATTCTTATGTACAAAAGCAGTATCTCGCTATATGATGCGTCAACGTCACGGTAGAATTATAAATATCGCTTCGGTTGTTGGTGTTATAGGAAACCCAGGGCAAGCTAATTATGTTGCTGCTAAAGCGGGTGTTATTGGATTAACAAAAACATCTGCAAAAGAGTTAGCAAGTCGAAATATTACAGTGAATGCAATTGCGCCGGGCTTTATTGCGACTGATATGACAGATGTACTAGATGAGAATATTAAAGCAGAAATGTTAAAAGTTATTCCAGCTGCTCAATTTGGTGAAGCGCAAGATATCGCGAATGCTGTAACGTTTTTTGCTTCTGATCAAAGCAAATATGTTACAGGTCAAACGTTAAATGTTGATGGCGGTATGGTAATGTAATAAAAGAATCGATTTCACCTAGTTTTTTTGGTCAATATTTAATATAATATTTGAGGGGAGGTGAATGGAATGGCAGATGTTTTAGAGCGCGTAACAAAAATCATCGTTGATCGTTTAGGAGTAGAAGAGACTGAGGTAGTACCAGCTGCAAGCTTCAAGGAAGATTTAGGAGCAGACTCCCTAGATGTAGTAGAACTTGTAATGCAATTAGAAGATGAATTCGAAATGGAAATTTCTGATGAAGATGCTGAAAAGATTGCTACTGTTGGCGATGCTGTGACTTACATAGAGAGTCATCTATAATGCTTAAGTGAAGTCCCGTTTTTTAGCGGGGCTTTCTGGCTTATATCTGGAGGGACCTATGCCGTACCGAAAATATAGAGAAAAAAAATACGAAACAAAATATCGTGAAGCATTTAAAGTGTTTCAAGAAAAGATAGGTATTACGTTTACAGATGAAAAATTATTGATTCAAGCATTTACGCATTCATCGTATGTGAATGAGCATCGAAAAAAACCGCATGAAGATAACGAGCGTCTTGAATTTCTTGGAGATGCAGTATTGGAACTTACTGTATCGCAGTATCTGTTTCAAAAATATCCGACAATGAGCGAAGGAGAGTTAACAAAACTACGTGCAGCTATTGTATGTGAGCCATCTCTTGTTCGTTTTGCGAACGAATTGTCATTTGGTAGCCTTGTTTTATTAGGAAAAGGTGAAGAAATGACAGGTGGACGTGAACGACCAGCTTTATTAGCGGATGTCTTTGAAGCGTTTATTGGTGCCCTTTATCTTGATCAAGGGTTAGAAACAGTTTGGGAATTCTTAAAAGAAATTGTATATCCGAAAATTAATGAGGGTGCTTTTTCTCATGTGATGGATTATAAGAGTCAGTTACAAGAATTGATTCAGCGTGATGGTAGTGGCAATGTTGAGTATCAAATTTTGCAAGAAAAAGGACCAGCTCACAATCGAGAATTTGTGTCACGTGTTACGTTAAATAACGTAGCTTTAGGTCTTGGTAGTGGTAAGTCGAAAAAAGAAGCAGAGCAACAAGCTGCTGCAGAAGCATTGAAAAAATTAAAAGAACAACTATAAGGAATCCCCCTTTGAATGAGGGGGATTCCTTATGCATAGAATGAAACTTTCTTTTTGTTTGTGAATAAAAGGAAGGGAAATCCGTATGATAGCTCGTTTTTGTATAGATAACAGTTATAGCAACGGAGAATAGGAGGAAGGCCTTTCGTGTTTTTAAAAAGATTAGAAATAGCAGGATTTAAGTCTTTTGCTGAGCGTGTATCTGTTGATTTTGTCCCAGGTGTAACTTCTGTAGTAGGCCCTAATGGAAGCGGGAAAAGTAATATTACTGATGCGATTCGCTGGGTACTTGGTGAACAATCTGCAAAATCATTACGTGGTGCAAAGATGGAGGATATTATTTTTGCAGGCAGTGATACGAGGAGAGCGGTTAATGTTGCTGAAGTAACAATAACTTTAAATAATGAAGATCAACGTTTACCAATTGAATACAATGAGGTGTGTGTAACACGTCGTGTATCTCGTTCAGGTGATAGTGATTTTTATATTAATAAACAATCATGTAGATTGAAAGATATTATCGATTTATTTATGGACTCTGGTATGGGAAGAGAAGCTTTTTCAATTATTAGCCAGGGGAAAGTGGAAGAGATTTTAAGTAGTAAGTCAGAAGAGCGTCGAGGTGTATTTGAAGAAGCGGCAGGCGTACTGAAATACAAACTTCGCAAAAAGAAAGCTGAAGGGAAGTTAGCAGAAACACAAGAAAACTTAAATCGTGTACAAGATATAATTCATGAATTAAGTAGTCAAGTAGAACCTTTAGAAAGACAAGCTTCTATTGCGAAAGATTATCTTGAGAATAAAGAAGAATTAGAGAAAGTAGAAGCTGCGCTTATTGTACATGAAATTGAAGAATTGCATGAGAAATGGGAAGCGCTTCGAAATCAGTTTGGGCATAATAAAGACGAAGAAGCTAAAATGTCAACGGATTTACAAAAAAGTGAAGAAGAGCTTGAGGAATTACGAGGACAATTACAAGCGGTAGATGAGTCTGTAGATTCGTTGCAAGAAGTACTTCTTCTTTCTAGTAAAGAGCTAGAAAAACTAGAAGGACAGCGCGAGTTGTTAAAAGAGAGAAAGCAAAATGCTACGACGCATTGTGCGCAACTTGAGCAGTTAATTGTTGAATTAACAGAGAAAGCTAAAAGTTACGATGGTGAAATTGCGTCAAGTACAGAAGCTTTAATGCAATTTGTGAATGAAGTAAAAGAGTTAGAGCAAAAATTGCATGATAATGAGCAACTGCTTGCTACTTTTGCTGACAATTTAGAGGAACAGATTGAGAATTTAAAAGGTGACTATATTGAACTTTTAAATCAACAAGCTAGTCATCGCAATGAATTATCTATGATTGAAGAACAATCTAAACAGCAAACGTCTAAAAACGAGCGGCTGGATGAAGAGAATGCGAAATATGTAGAAATGCGTATGGAAATTACAGCGAAAAAGACGAAACTTGTAGAAAATTACGAACAAGTGAAAGAAAAAGTAGCTGGCATCCTCTCAAACATACAGAAGACAGAGGCGGCGCTCGGGAAATGTAAGACGCAGTATAGTGAAAATGAAACAAAACTGTATCAAGCATATCAATTTGTGCAACAGGCACGTTCTCGAAAAGAAATGCTTGAAGAGATGCAAGAAGATTATTCTGGCTTCTATCAAGGTGTACGTGAAGTATTGAAAGCTAGAGAAAATAGGTTGCAAGGTATCGAGGGTGCTGTTGCGGAACTGTTAACGGTACCTAAAGAATACGAAGTTGCAATGGAAATCGCTCTAGGTGCAGCGATGCAGCACATTGTTGTACAAACAGAGGAACATGCTCGTAATGCAATTGCATTTTTAAAGCAAAATAAACATGGGCGTGCAACGTTTTTACCGCAAGCTGTTATTAAAAGTAGGTCGTTATCATTTGAGCAATTACGCATTGTAAATCAACACCCATCGTTTGTAGGTGTGGCGGCAGAACTTGTGCAGTACAATAATAAATATGAAAATGTAGTTTCAAATTTATTAGGTACTGTTATTGTTGCGAAAGATTTACGCGGAGCAAATGAGTTGGCGAAACAACTGCAATACCGTTATCGCATTGTAACAATCGAAGGGGACGTAGTGAATCCTGGCGGTTCTATGACTGGTGGAGCGGTAAAACAAGCGAAATCTTCTTTATTAGGACGCCAACGTGAACTGGAAGAGTGGACTCGCAAGTTAACTGATATGGAAGAAAAAACAACGAAGTTAGAAAACTTTGTTAAAGCAGTAAAACAAGAGATTCAAGAAAAAGAAGTGAAAATACGCGAACTAAGGCAAACTGTAGAAGCAGAGCGTGTAGATGAGCAGAAATTAAGAGAAGAGATTAATCGTTTAGAATTAGAAGAACATCGTATTAATGACCGCTTGTCTATTTATGATTTAGAGATTGAAGGTTTTTTACAAGATCGAGTAAAAACACAAGGGCGTAAAGAGGCGTTAGAAGGGATTTTAACGAATCTTCAAGCTGATATCACAGAGTTAGATAGTAAAATTGCAGCTTTAACAAAACAAAAAAGTGAGCAACATTCTTCAAAAGAAAAAGTTCAAAAAGAAATGACTGAGTTAAAAGTGCTGGTAGCTGAAAAGCAACAACGCTTATCTAATCAAAAAGAAAAAGTTGAACGATTTACGAAGGAAAAAGAAGAAACGGATGCGACACTTGTAAAAACGAAAGAGGATTTAGCTTTCTTAAAACAAGAAATGACATCTAATTCAAGTGGTGAAGAGCAAATTACGAATATGATTGAGAAGAAAGCGTATGATCGTAATCAAACTTCAGAATTAATTCGCTCTCGTCGCGAACAACGTGTCTCGTTGCAAGAGAGAGTAGAACATTTAGAGCGTAATTTGAAAGAAACGACAGGTAAACATAAATATATTATTGAAATGTTGAAAGATCAAGAAGTGAAAATAAACCGACTTGATGTAGAGTTGGAAAATAGATTACAACATTTACGTGAAACATATACGATTTCATTTGAAGCGGCAAAACTAAAATATACAATGACAATGCCTGCAGAAGATGCGCGTAAGAAAGTAAAATTAATCAAATTATCCATAGAAGAGTTAGGTACAGTGAACCTAGGGGCAATTGATGAATATGAACGCGTAGCGGAGCGTCATACATTTTTACTAGAGCAGAGAGACGACCTAGAAGAAGCGAAAACGACATTGCACCAGCTTATTACCGAAATGGATGAAGAAATGAAAAAACGCTTTTTTACTACGTTTGAAGGCATTAGAATGGAGTTTCAATCGGTATTCTCTGAGTTATTTGGAGGCGGAAGAGCGGATTTAGTAATGACTAATCCAGAGGATTTACTAAATACGGGTATTGATATTGTAGCACAACCGCCAGGGAAGAAATTGCAGAACTTAGGTTTACTTTCAGGTGGAGAGCGTGCTTTAACGGCAATTGCGCTTTTATTTGGTATTTTAAAAGTGCGCCCAGTACCGTTCTGTGTACTAGATGAGGTAGAGGCCGCCCTTGATGAAGCGAATGTAGCTCGTTTTGCACAGTATTTAAAGAAATTTAGTGATGAGACGCAGTTTATTGTAATTACACATAGAAAAGGTACAATGGAAGAGTCTGATGTGTTGTACGGTGTAACAATGCAAGAATCAGGGGTATCTAAACTTGTTTCGGTTCGTTTAGATGCCGGAGAAGAACTTATTGCAAGTGAATAGGAAGGATGGGAAAGTATGAGTTTTTTTAAAAAACTAAAAGAAAAAATTTCAAAACAAACGGATACAGTTACAGAGAAATTTAAACACGGATTAGAAAAAACTAGAAATTCATTTGCGGATAAAGTGAATGATTTAGTGTATCGTTACCGTAAAGTGGACGAAGATTTCTTCGAAGAGTTAGAAGAAATCTTAATCGGTGCAGACGTTGGCGTCGCAACGGTAATGGAATTAATTGATCAATTGAAAGAAGAAGTACAACGTCGTAACATTCAAGATCCAAAAGAAGTACAAGCTGTTATTTCAGAAAAACTAGTAGGAATTTACAAAGGTGACAGCGATTTTAGTAACGAAATTAATATGCAAGAAGACCAATTAACGGTTGTTTTATTTGTTGGTGTTAACGGTGTAGGAAAAACGACGACAATTGGTAAACTGGCGCATAAGTTTAAATCAGAAGGTAAGTCAGTCTTATTGGCGGCAGGAGACACATTCCGTGCTGGGGCGATTGAACAATTAGAAGTATGGGGCGATCGCGTTGGTGTAGAAGTGATTAAACAAGGATCTGGATCTGATCCAGCGGCGGTTATGTATGACGCTGTACAAGCTGCAAAAGCACGTAAGGTAGATGTATTACTATGTGACACAGCAGGACGCTTGCAAAATAAAGTAAACTTAATGAAAGAGTTAGAGAAGGTGAAGCGTGTAATTGAGCGTGAAGTACCAGGTGCTCCTCATGAAGTATTGCTTGTTATTGATGCAACAACAGGACAAAACGGTTTAAGCCAAGCGAAAACATTCCGTGAAGCAACGAATGTAACAGGTATTGTTTTAACGAAGTTAGATGGAACTGCTAAAGGTGGTATTGTATTAGCGATTCGTAACGAAATTGATGTACCGGTGAAGTTTGTTGGATTAGGAGAGCAAATGGATGACTTGCAGCAGTTTGATCCAGAACAATATGTGTATGGTTTATTTGCGAACTTAGTAGAAACAGAAGAAGCGTAAGCGAAAGAAGCGGTATTTCCGCTTCTTTTTCTATAAAAATATATGATGTTAAGAAAAAAACTTGACACTCTTTTGGACTCCATGTAAACTAACTTATGTAAAGGGAAATCACTTAACAAAGGATGATCCAACATGCTCGAAAAAACAACGAGAATGAACTATTTATTTGATTTTTATCAATCGTTGTTAACGCAAAAACAAAGAAGTTATATGTCGCTTTATTATCTAGATGATTTATCTCTTGGTGAAATTGCGGAAGAATTTGATGTAAGTCGCCAAGCCGTGTATGATAACATTAAACGGACTGAAGCGATGCTTGAAGAATATGAAGAAAAATTAGTATTACTTCAAAAGTTTCAAGAGCGACAGCGACTTGTTGCAAAGCTAAAACAGCTAATCAGCGAAGAAGAGCATGTGAATGAAGAAATGAAACAAGTTGTTGAAGCTATCGAAAAATTAGATTAGGAGGGCGGCAATATGGCATTTGAAGGATTAGCCGACCGACTTCAACAGACAATGCAAAAAATCCGCGGCAAAGGAAAAGTTTCTGAAGCCGATGTGAAAGAAATGATGAGAGAAGTTCGTCTAGCTCTTTTAGAAGCAGATGTTAACTTTAAAGTAGTAAAAGATTTTGTGAAGCGTGTGTCTGAACGTGCTGTCGGACAAGATGTAATGAAAAGTTTGACACCTGGACAACAAGTAATTAAAGTTGTACAGGAAGAACTTACAGAACTTATGGGCGGAGAGCAAAGCAAAATTGCTGTTGCTAATAAGCCACCGACTGTTATTATGATGGTTGGTCTGCAAGGTGCGGGTAAAACAACGACGACAGGTAAGCTTGCGAATTTGCTTCGTAAAAAGCATAATCGTAAACCGATGCTTGTTGCAGCGGATATTTACCGTCCAGCAGCGATTAAACAGCTTGAAACATTAGGGAAGCAATTGGACATGCCTGTATTTTCTTTAGGAGATCAAGTAAGTCCTGTTGAAATTGCGAAACAAGCGATTGCAAAAGCAAAAGAAGATCATCATGATTATGTTTTAATCGATACAGCGGGTCGCCTGCATATTGATGAAGAACTAATGGATGAATTAGCGAAAGTTAAAGAAGTTGCGAAGCCGGATGAAATTTTCCTTGTTGTCGATGCGATGACGGGACAAGACGCGGTAAATGTTGCACAAAGTTTCCATGAACAGTTAGGTTTAACAGGTGTTGTATTAACGAAATTAGATGGTGATACCCGCGGTGGTGCTGCATTATCTATTAAGGCTGTAACAAACACACCGATTAAATTTGCTGGTATGGGTGAAAAACTAGATGCAATTGAAGCGTTCCATCCAGAGCGTATGGCATCCCGTATTTTAGGGATGGGCGATGTCTTAACATTGATTGAAAAAGCGCAAGCTACAGTTGATGAAGAGAAAGCAAAAGAACTTGAGCAAAAAATGCGTACGCTTTCGTTTACGCTTGACGATTTCCTAGAACAACTTGGACAAGTGCGTCAACTTGGACCGCTTGATGAATTGTTAGGAATGCTTCCTGGTGCAAATAAAATTAAAGGGCTGAAAAATGCGCAAGTTGATGAAAAACAAATTGGGCATATTGAGGCAATTATTCGTTCTATGACTAAATTAGAACGAGAACAACCGGAAATAATCAATGCTAGTCGCAAAAAGCGCATTGCCAAAGGTAGCGGTACAACTGTACAAGAAATCAATCGTCTAATTAAGCAATTCGATGACATGAAAAAAATGATGAAGACGATGACGGGAATGCAAAAAGGCAAGAAAAAAGGACTAGGTGGATTGAAGTTTCCATTCATGTAAGGAAAAAAAGATGGCTCTGTTAAGAAAAAATACTTTACAAAGCAATAGTCTTTTTGCTAATATAATTATCTGTGTGAAATAAATTCGGAGGTGCTTTATAAATGGCAGTTAAAATTCGTTTAAAACGTATGGGAGCTAAAAAAACTCCTTTCTATCGTGTAGTTGTTGCAGATTCTCGTTCTCCTCGTGACGGACGTTTCATTGAGGAAATCGGAACTTACAATCCAGTTGCTCAACCAGCTGAAGTTAAGATCGACGAAGAAGCAGCATTAAAATGGTTAGGAAATGGTGCTAAACCATCTGATACAGTTCGTAACTTATTCTCTAACCAAGGTATCATGGAGAAATTCCACTTATCTAAACAAGGTAAGTAATTGAGGCAATGACTATGAAGAAGTTAGTCGAGACGATTGTCAAGCCTCTTGTCGATCATCCTGAAGATGTAAAAGTTACACAGGAACTTTGCAACGGAGAGATAAAGTATCGATTAACTGTACATCCTGAGGATGTTGGAAAAGTCATTGGAAAGCAAGGGAGAGTTGCGAAAGCGATTCGAATGCTCTTGTATTCAGTGGGACATCATAATGATGAAAAAGTAACACTGGAAATTCAATAAACGTAAAAAGGGCGAGGAGTTATTCCTCTCCCTTTTTTAACATTTAAATAGAGATTGCATGTTCCATCTATGAAATGGAGATGCTTAATTTATATAGAAACCAGGGGTGACATACTATTTATGACAAAGTGGTTTAACGTAGGGAAAATTGTAAATACTCATGGAGTAAGAGGAGAAATCCGTGTGATTTCTCGTACTGATTTTCCAGAAGAGCGATATAAAGTAGGAAACACGCTATACATATCGAATGAGAAAGACACAGACTATCTTCCAGTGAAGGTAACTTCTCATCGCCAACATAAGACATTCGATTTATTAACATTTGAAGGATATAACAATGTAGATGAAGTAGAGAAGTTTAAAGGTTCTTTAATAAAAGTACCGGAAGAGCAGTTAGGTGAACTTGCTGAAGGTGAATACTACTATCACGAAATTATTGGTTGCAGCGTTGTAACGGAAGAAGGAGAAGCGCTAGGGACAATCAAAGAGATTCTCTCTCCTGGTGCAAATGATGTTTGGGTGATTAAACGTCCGAAGGGTCAAGATCTCTTAATTCCTTATATTGATGACGTTGTACTTCAAGTTAATATTGAAAATAAATTAGTAACCATTCATGTAATGGAAGGATTGCTATAATGAAAATTGATATTTTAACGTTGTTCCCAGACATGTTTACCGGTGTATTTGGATCTTCTATATTAAAGAAGGCACAAGAAAAGGAAGCGGTAAACCTTCGTGTTGTTAACTTTCGTGATTATACAACAAGTAAGCATAATAGCGTAGACGATTATCCTTACGGCGGAGGAGCTGGTATGGTGCTTACTCCTCAGCCTATTTTTGACGCTGTAGAAGATTTGACGAAAGAGACAGAGCGTAAGCCGAGAGTTGTCTTAATGTGTCCGCAGGGCGAAAGATTTACGCAGAAGAAAGCGGAAGAGCTTGCAGGGGAAGAACATTTGATCTTTGTATGTGGGCATTATGAAGGGTATGACGAACGAATTCGTGAGCATCTCGTAACGGATGAGATTTCTATTGGTGACTATGTATTAACGGGCGGAGAATTAGCTTCTATGGTTATTACTGATAGTGTTGTACGTCTCTTGCCAGGCGTGCTAGGAAATCATGCTTCACAAGTAGAGGATTCGTTTAGTACAGGTTTATTAGAGCATCCTCATTATACACGTCCGGCTGATTTTCGTGGTATGAAGGTACCGGATGTATTAATGTCAGGGAATCATAAAAATATTGACGAATGGCGACATAAGGAATCTTTGCGCCGTACGTATACGCGTAGACCTGATTTGTTAGATGATAGAGATCTATCTAAACAAGAGAAGAAATGGCTTGAGGAAATAAAGCGAGAGCAGTAATAACTTCATATATTTGCTATTGCAACAGGCCTAGTAATATGCTATTATAACATTTGTGCTACTGAAATCAGTAGCCGTATTAACGATGTTCCGCTGTAATTTATTAAGACTTTATAAGAGCATCTGTTTAAAGGAGAGAATTTAATATGCAACAATTAATCGCAGAAATTACAAAAGGCCAATTAAAAACTGACCTTCCTTCATTCCGTCCTGGTGACACTTTACGTGTACACGTAAAAGTTGTTGAGGGAACTCGTGAAAGAATTCAGCTTTTCGAAGGTGTTGTAATTAAACGTCGTGGTGGCGGAATTAGTGAAACATTCACAGTTCGTAAGATTTCTTACGGTGTAGGTGTTGAGCGTACATTCCCAGTTCACACGCCAAGAATCGCGAAAATCGAAGTACTTCGCCGTGGTAAAGTACGTCGTGCTAAGTTATACTACTTACGTAACCTTCGCGGTAAAAAAGCACGTATTAAAGAAATTCGATAAGACATGTATGGGAGCTTGTAAATGCACAAGCTCCCTTTTTCCAATCTATATGAAATTTTGGTATAATACGAACAGCTTACATAACCGTGGAGGGGAAATGCATGAAAAAAGAGAAGAGTTCACTTTGGGAATGGATTAAAGCAATTTTGATTGCTGTTGTATTAGCTGGTGTTATTAGACAGTTTTTCTTTGCGCCAATTCTCGTAGACGGGGTATCGATGGCACCTACTTTACATGATCGTGATCGAATGATTGTAAATAAAATTGGTTATCACATTGGAGATCCGAAACGATTTGATATTATCGTATTTCGAGCAACAGAAGATAAAGATTACATTAAGCGCATTATAGGCCTACCGGGCGATGAAATAGAGTATCGTAATGATAAGCTGTATGTTAACGGAAAGGCTTATGAGGAGCCGTATTTAGACAAGCAGAAAAAGCAAATTGCTGACGGACCGCTTACATATGATTTTAATCTTGAAGAAATGACAGGCAAGAAAACCGTTCCAAAAGATCAATTATTTGTTTTAGGTGATAATCGTCGTTTTAGTAAAGATAGCCGTTCAATCGGTACGATTTCAATGGATCAAGTAATTGGTAAAGCTAATATGTTATATTGGCCGTTAGAAGACGCACGTATTGTGAAATAAATGAAAAAGAAGGTGGCAACATGGTAATTCAATGGTTTCCAGGGCATATGGCGAAGGCTAGACGCCAAGTAACGGAGAAATTAAAATTAATTGATGTTGTAATTGAACTTGTAGATGCTCGATTACCATTATCATCTCGAAACCCAATGATTGATGAAATCATTACACATAAGCCAAGGCTTGTTGTTTTAAATAAAGCGGATATGGCAGATGACCGTTTAACAAAACAATGGATCGCATATTTTAAAGAAAAAGGTCATATGGCAATTTCGATTAACGCGCAAGCTGGACAAGGTATGAAAGAAATTGCAGCAGCTTGTAAAGTGCTTGTTAAAGAAAAATTTGATAAAATGGTTGCAAAAGGTATTAGACCGAGAGCGATTCGTGCATTAATTGTAGGTATACCAAATGTTGGTAAATCTACATTAATTAATAAATTGGCAAAGAAAAATATTGCTAAAACAGGAGATCGTCCAGGTGTGACAACAGCTCAACAATGGATTAAAGTTGGGAAGGAAATGGAATTGTTAGATACGCCAGGTATTCTGTGGCCTAAATTTGAAGATCAATTAGTGGGTCTTCGCTTAGCGACGACGGGTGCAATTAAAGATTCAATTTTAAATTTACAAGATGTAGCTGTTTACGCATTACGTTTTATGGAGAAACATTATCCAGAACGCTTGAAAGAACGCTATAATTTAAATGAGATTCCAGAAGATATTGTGGAATTATTCGATGCAATTGGAAAAAATAGAGGCTGCTTAATGGGCGGCGGAATGATTGATTATGATAAGACATCTGAGCTTGTACTTCGTGAGCTTCGTGGTGGCAAACTTGGAAAAATGACGTTTGAAACACCGGAAGAGTTTGCAGAGCAAGTAGAAGATGTGGAAAAAATAGAAGAAGTATAAGACGTGCGTTTGTGCGTCTTTTCTTTTTGGATACGTTTAAAAAGGAGTTTGTATAAATGCAAAAAATGACGATAAAAGAAGCGGAAAATGTATTGAAAGAAATTATGAATGAAGAAGATGATCGCTTTCAACTGTTAATGAAAGATGAGCGAAAAGGCGTTCAAAAGCTCGTTTTGAAGTGGTATAAACAAAAAGAGTTAGAACAGAAAGAAAAAGAGAATTTTTTTGAAATGTCCAAGTATGAAAATGCTTTGCGTGAAAAAGGGGTCACATATATCGCGGGTATTGATGAAGTAGGGCGTGGCCCGTTGGCTGGGCCTGTTGTGACGGCAGCTGTCGTCCTTCCAGAGGATTTTTATATTCCAGGGTTAAATGACTCAAAAAAGCTGAGTGAAGCGAAACGTGAGCGTTTTTATGATGAAATAAAAGTACAAGCAATTGCAATTGGAGTAGGAATTGTATCACCGCAAGTTATTGATGACATTAATATTTACCAAGCAACGAAACAAGCAATGTTAGATGCAGTTGCAAATTTATCTTGTACACCCCAACATTTATTAATTGATGCGATGAAGCTTCCTACACCAATTCCGCAAACCTCAATTATTAAAGGTGATGCGAAAAGTATTTCTATTTCAGCTGCATCTATTATTGCGAAAGTAACGAGAGATCGTATGATGAAAGAACTGGGAGAAAAGTATCCTGAATACGGATTTGAGCAACATATGGGATATGGCACAAAGCAACATTTAGAGGCAATTGAAGTGCATGGAGTATTAGATGAACACCGAAAGTCATTCGCGCCAATTAAAGATATGATTCAAAAATAAGCTGTAAATATACAGCTTATTTTTTATTTTGGCATATAAACATTACTATTTTCGAAAAAGAATAAAGCGATTTCAGTTTTCTGACACTTTATTGTAGACAGCGTGCCAATCATCTTATACAATGGCAATGTAATGTTTTTTAAACATTAAAAAACTTTTCGAGTAAAACAGGAAAACAGGGGAGGATGGGACCATGAATATCCATGAGTACCAAGGTAAGGCAGTCCTTAGAAGCTATGGGGTTAGCGTTCCGAACGGGAAGGTTGCATTTACAGTAGAAGAAGCTGTAGAAGCAGCGAAAGAACTAGGAACAGATGTATGTGTAGTGAAAGCACAAATTCACGCTGGTGGACGCGGCAAAGCTGGCGGAGTAAAAGTTGCAAAAAATTTAGATGAAGTTCGTACATATGCAGAAAGCATTTTAGGAACTACACTTGTGACACATCAAACAGGTCCTGAAGGTAAGGAAGTAAAACGCTTACTTATCGAAGAAGGTTGCGATATTAAAAAAGAATATTATGTAGGTCTAGTTTTAGATCGTGCAACTTCTCAAGTTGTTTTAATGGCGTCTGAAGAAGGCGGAACAGAAATTGAAGAAGTAGCAGAAAAAACACCTGAAAAAATCTTTAAAGAATATATTGATCCAGCAGTAGGCTTACAAGGTTTCCAAGCACGCCGAATTGCATTTAACATCCATATTCCAAAAGAGCTTGTAGGACAAGCTGTGAAGTTTATGATGGGCTTATACCGTGCGTTTATCGAAAAAGATTGCTCTATCGCTGAGATTAACCCACTTGTTACAACAGGTGAAGGTAAAGTTATGGCATTAGATGCAAAATTAAACTTTGATTCTAATGCGTTATATCGCCATAAAGACATTTTAGAGCTTCGTGATCTTGATGAAGAGGATTCAAAAGAAATTGAAGCTTCAAAATACGATTTAAACTACATTCCTTTAGATGGAAATATCGGTTGTATGGTTAATGGTGCAGGTTTAGCGATGGCTACAATGGATATCATTAAACATTACCACGGTGACCCAGCTAACTTCTTAGATGTTGGTGGCGGTGCAACTGCTGAAAAAGTTACAGAAGCATTCAAAATTATCCTTTCTGACAAAAATGTAAAAGGTATCTTCGTTAACATTTTTGGTGGTATTATGAAGTGTGATGTTATTGCAGAAGGTGTTATTGAAGCAACGAAACAAGTAGGTCTTGAGTTACCTTTAGTTGTACGTCTTGAAGGTACAAACGTAGAATTAGGTAAGAAAATTTTAAATGAGTCTGGCTTAAATATTGTTGCAGCAGAATCTATGGCAGACGGTGCACAAAAAATTGTTTCACTAGTGGGCTAATAGAAAGCGGGGGAGAAAAATGAGCGTATTAGTTAATAAAGATACAAAAGTTATTGTTCAAGGTATTACAGGTTCTCAAGGTTTATTCCATACAAAACAAATGATTGAATACGGTACGAAAATTGTCGGTGGTGTAACACCAGGTAAAGGCGGCACTGATATTGAAGGTGTACCAGTATTTGATACAGTAGAAGATGCAGTGAAAGCAACAGGCGCAAACGCTTCAGTTGTATACGTTCCACCCGCTTTTGCGGCAGATGCAATTATGGAAGCAGTTGATGCAGAAATTGATTTAGTAGTATGTATTACTGAAGGAATTCCTGTATTAGATATGGTAAACGTAAAGAGATATATGGCTGGTAAACATACACGTTTACTTGGACCAAACTGCCCAGGTGTAATCACACCAGATGAATGTAAGATTGGTATTATGCCAGGATATATTCATAAAAAAGGTCATGTTGGTATCGTATCTCGCTCTGGTACATTAACGTATGAAGCTGTACATCAATTAACACAAGAAGGTATTGGCCAATCTACTGCTGTAGGTATCGGTGGAGACCCTGTTAACGGTACAGACTTTATTGATGCGTTAAAAGCATTTAATGAAGATGAAGAAACACATGCTGTAATTATGATTGGTGAAATCGGCGGTACAGCAGAAGAAGAGGCAGCTGAATGGGTAAAAGCTAATATGACAAAACCTGTTGTAGGCTTCATTGGTGGTCAAACAGCGCCTGCTGGCAAACGTATGGGCCATGCTGGTGCAATCATTTCTGGTGGTAAAGGAACTGCTGCTGAAAAGATTAAAACAATGGAAGCTTGTGGCATTAAAGTAGCTGAAACTCCAGCAGTTATGGGAGAAACGCTAATCTCTGTTTTAAAAGAAAAAGGTCTATTTGAGACTTGCAAAAACTATTAATCTGTTGAAAGACACCTTCTTACTTGAGGGTGTCTTTTTACACTTTTTTCTGTTTACATAATAAAAATTATGGGTAAGGAGAATCAAGATGAAAAGAGAGCGGTTATTACATCTTCATTACTTGCTAGCAGATTATTGGAAAGCGATGGAGAGGCTACTATATGTCGATCCAGAATTAAAGAACATATATAATTTTAACGAAAAACAAATGGAGCACTACACTGGAATATCCTCGAAAAAATCTTCAGAACTAGTGAAATTTCTTCAAAGTTCAAATCTTCCGCAATATATATCTTATTTAGAGAAAAATCGTATCTTTTATATAACGATATGGGATGAAAATTATCCACAATTATTACGTGAAATACAAGACCCTCCCTTCGTTTTATATGGAAAAGGAGAGAAAGATTTTCTAAATAAAGTAAATAAATTAGCAGTTGTTGGAACGAGAGAACCATCATTATATGGTCATGAGAGCTTGAAATTTATTTTACACCCTTTATTAGAAAGAGAGTGGCTTATTGTCAGTGGGTTTGCAAAAGGGATAGATACAATGTCTCATGAGATTACAGTAAGGCATCATTGTCCCACTATTGGGATATTAGGGCATGGATTGTCGTTTATGTATCCGAAAGAAAATAGACATTTATATGAAATGTGGAAGGAATATATATTGTTATTGACAGAGTATCCTCCGCACTATGCACCGAAAAAATGGTATTTTCCAAAAAGGAACCGGATTATTAGTGGTATAAGTAAAGGTGTTTTAGTTGTAGAAGCGAAATCGAGAAGTGGGACACTTATTACTGCAGACCTTGCGTTAGAGCAAAATAGAGAGGTGTTTGCGCTTCCTGGACCTATATTTATAGAGGGGGCATCGGGAACAAATCATCTTATTCAACAAGGCGCAAAATTAGTAAGAAATGCAGAAGATATCTTGGAAGAGATTTTAAATTAACCTTATATTTTTAAATTTTTATTAAACAATTATTGACAAATGGTAGATTGGCACTGTATGGTATATTCATTCTTGATTGACAAAAACAAGAGAAATCAATAAGATTAATGAAGACTTGAATCCACCTCTTAAGGAGGCACTAGCATGTCAGATTACCTCGTGATCGTGGAGTCGCCTTCTAAGGCGAAGACCATTGAGAAATATTTAGGGAAAAAATACAAAGTTGTCGCGTCTATGGGACATGTTCGCGATTTGCCAAAAAGTCAAATGGGGATAGAAGTAAAGAACAACTTCACCCCGAAGTATATTACCATTCGTGGTAAAGGTCCCGTCTTAAAAGATTTAAAATCAGCGGCGAAAAAAGCAAAGAAAGTCTATCTCGCGGCCGATCCAGACCGCGAAGGGGAAGCAATTGCTTGGCATTTAGCGAATACGTTAAATGTGGACGTTGAATCAGATTGTCGGGTTGTGTTTAATGAGATTACGAAAGATGCAATCAAAGAATCATTTAAACATCCTCGTGCAATTAATATGGATTTAGTAGATGCACAACAAGCAAGACGTATACTTGATCGTCTTGTTGGTTACAATATTAGTCCTTTATTATGGAAGAAAGTAAAAAAAGGATTAAGTGCAGGGCGTGTACAATCTGTAGCAGTTCGTTTAATCATCGAACGTGAAAAGGAAATTCAAAGCTTTGAACCTGAAGAATTCTGGACAATTAAAACAGAATTTGTAAAAGGAAAAGACACATTTGAAGCAAGCTTTTACGGTGTAGATGGGGAAAAGGTTCAATTAACGAATGAAACGCAAGTGAATGAAATAATTGAACAGATGAAAGACAATGCGTTTTCAGTTGAAAATGTAACGCGCAAAGAGCGAAAACGTAATCCTGCATTACCGTTTACAACATCTTCCTTGCAACAAGAAGCAGCACGTAAGTTAAACATGCGAGCAAAGAAAACGATGATGCTTGCACAGCAATTGTATGAAGGGATAGATCTTGGAAAACAAGGAACTGTAGGTCTTATTACGTATATGAGAACTGATTCAACACGTATCTCAGAAACAGCTCAAACAGAGGCTCGTACTTACATCACTGAAGCGTATGGTACGGAATACATAGGAACAGAAAAGAAGAAAGAAACGAAAAAGTCAAATGCACAAGATGCACATGAGGCAATTCGTCCTACTTCGGTAATGAGAAAGCCAGAGGAACTAAAAAGTTTCTTAAGTCGTGATCAACTTCGATTATATAAATTGATTTGGGAGCGATTTGTTGCAAGTCAAATGGCGTCTGCTATAATGGATACTGTGACAGCGAGACTCATTAATAACAATGTTCAGTTCCGTGCAAGTGGATCGGTTGTAAAGTTCCCAGGATTTATGAAAGTGTATGTAGAGTCGAAAGATGATGGTGCTGAAGAAAAGGATAAGATGTTGCCGCCTTTAGAAGTAGGGGAAACTGTATTTTCGAAGGATTTAGAACCGAAGCAACATTTTACACAACCTCCTCCGCGCTATACAGAGGCTCGTCTAGTAAGAACACTTGAAGAACTTGGAATTGGAAGACCGTCGACTTATGTACCTACACTTGAAACGATTCAAAAACGTGGATATGTAGGCTTGGATAATAAACGCTTCGTTCCGACTGAACTTGGTGAAATAGTAATTGAACTTATTTTAGAATTTTTCCCGGAAATTATTAACATTGAATTTACTGCCAATATGGAGCAAAGCCTTGATGAAGTGGAAGAAGGAAATGCCAATTGGGTGAAAATTGTTGATGATTTCTACGTAGGATTTGAACCGCGCTTAGAAAAAGCGGAAAAAGAAATGCGTGAAGTGGAAATTAAAGATGAGCCAGCTGGGGAAGACTGTGAATTATGCGGACATCCAATGGTCTTTAAAATGGGTAAATACGGGAAGTTTATGGCTTGTTCGAATTTCCCTGATTGTCGTAATACAAAACCGATTGTGAAAGAAATCGGTGTAACTTGTCCGAAATGTGAAGAAGGACAAATTATTGAGCGTCGTAGTAACAAAAAGAAACGCCTTTTCTATGGATGCGGTACGTATCCAGAATGTGACTTTGTATCTTGGGATAAGCCGATTGGTCGTAAATGTCCGAAGTGTGAAGGCATGCTTGTAGAGAAGAAGTTGAAAAAAGGCGTGCAAGTACAATGTATTTCGTGCGATTATGAAGAAGAACAACAAATGTGAGCGTAACTGCTCACATTTTTTTCGGGAAGAAAAGGAAAGGTGATATATATGACAACACAAGTAGTAAACGTCATTGGCGCAGGTCTTGCAGGAAGTGAAGCGGCTTACCAAATTGCAAAACGTGGTGTCCAAGTTAGATTATATGAAATGAGGCCGGTAAGGCAAACGCCAGCTCATCACACAGATAAATTTGCTGAATTAGTATGTAGTAACTCACTTCGTGCAAACACTTTAACAAATGCAGTTGGAGTTATTAAAGAGGAAATGCGTTTAATGGATTCTGTAATTATTCGTGCGGCAGATGAGTGCTCTGTACCAGCTGGAGGTGCGTTAGCTGTAGACCGTCATGAGTTCGCAGCTAAAGTAACAGAATACGTAAAAAACCATCCGAATGTAACGGTAGTGAACGAAGAGCTTACTGAAATTCCAGAAGGACCAACAATTATTGCAACAGGTCCACTTACATCTCCTGATCTTGCTGCACAATTAAAAGAACTAACAGGTGAAGATTATTTCTATTTCTACGATGCGGCAGCACCAATCGTAGAAAAAGACAGTATTGACATGAATAAAGTATATTTAAAATCGCGTTATGACAAAGGGGAAGCTGCATATTTAAATTGCCCAATGACAGAAGAAGAGTTTGACCGTTTTTATGAGGCTTTAATTGCTGCTGAGACAGTGCCTTTAAAAGAGTTTGAAAAAGAAATTTTCTTTGAAGGTTGTATGCCAGTAGAAGTTATGGCAAGTAGAGGGAGACAGACGCTAGTATTTGGACCTATGAAACCTGTTGGATTGGAAGATCCAAAAACAGGGAAAACGCCATATGCTGTTGTTCAGTTACGTCAAGATGATGCAGCAGGAACTTTATACAATATCGTAGGTTTCCAAACGCATTTAAAGTGGGGACCACAAAAAGAAGTGCTACAGTTAATACCGGGACTGGAAAATGCAGAGATTGTACGTTATGGTGTAATGCATCGTAATACGTTTATTAATTCACCTAATTTGCTTCGTCCAACATATCAATATAAACAACGTGATGATTTATTCTTCGCTGGTCAAATGACTGGAGTAGAGGGATATGTTGAATCAGCAGCATCAGGATTATTAGCAGGAATTAATGCTGCACGTCTTGTGCAAGGTGAAGAGCCAGTTGTATTACCGTCAGTAACTGCGATGGGCAGCATGGCAAATTACATTACGGCAACGAACGCTAAAAACTTCCAACCGATGAATGCGAACTTCGGTCTATTTGCACCGTTAGAGAAGAAGATCAAAAAGAAAGCGGAACGAAATGAAGCATACGCAACACGCGCTTTAGAAACAATTCAAAATTTTGTAAATATTTAGTTAAATTTCTTGCAAAGGCTACTAAGTTGTGATACGATTTAGTAGCCTTTATTGAGGTGAGTTGTGTGAATGTGAAGAAATTGTTACAATTATTCGTTGGATATTTACAAATTGAAAGAAATTATTCAAAATATACAATTGCAAGTTATCAAAATGATTTAGAACATTTTGTGCAATTTATGGAGCGAGAAGGCATATCCTCTTTTTTAGACGTTACATACGCGGATGTTCGTTTGTACTTAACGACGTTGCACGATGAAAAGTTAGCCCGTAAATCTGTCGCAAGAAAAGTATCAAGCTTACGAAGTTTATATCGTTTTTTGATGCGTGAAGGTTATCGGAAAGATAATCCGTTTGCACTTGCGTCACTCCCCAAAAAAGAATTGTCAATCCCAAAGTTTTTATATGCTGAAGAGTTAGAGGAATTATTTGAAGTTTCTGACACGGGAACGCCATTAGGTCAAAGGAATCAAGCTTTATTAGAGTTGATGTATGCGACTGGAATCCGTGTGAGTGAATGTGTCAATTTACAACTTACCGATATTGACTTTGCGGTGGGAACAATTTTAGTAATGGGAAAAGGAAAAAAACAAAGGTATATTCCGTTCGGAAGCTATGCGCAAGATTCTTTAATTACTTATATAGAGAATGGGAGAAAACAGTTAGTTAATAAGACTGACGAAGACTCTCGTATGGTGTTTTTAAATGCGAAAGGTACACCGCTAACAAGTCGTGGAGTGCGTTATGTTTTAAATGAACTCATTAAAAAGGCTTCACTGACAATGCGAATAAGTCCCCATATGTTAAGGCATACATTTGCTACACATATGTTAGATGAAGGGGCGGATTTACGTACTGTACAGGAGCTATTAGGTCATGAGAATTTGTCGACCACACAAATTTATACGCATGTCTCTAAAGAAAGATTGCGTTCTGTTTACATGAAGCATCACCCGCGGGCATAAATTGCTTTAAAAGCTATAAAAACAAATAAAGGAGTTTTTTCTATGGGGAATTTCCACGCTACAACGATATTTGCAGTTCATCATAATGGAGAATGTGCAATGGCTGGAGATGGTCAGGTGACAATGGGAAATGCTGTTGTAATGAAACATACAGCTCGTAAAGTTCGCAGACTTTTCCAAGGTAAAGTTTTAGCTGGTTTTGCAGGTTCAGTTGCTGATGCATTTACTCTTTTTGAAATGTTTGAAGGAAAATTAGAAGAGTATAATGGCAACTTGCAGCGTGCAGCTGTTGAAATGGCAAAACAATGGCGTGGCGATAAAATGTTACGTCAACTAGAAGCGATGCTCATTGTCATGGATAAAACAACTATGCTCCTTGTTTCAGGTACAGGAGAAGTGATTGAACCGGATGATGGTATTTTAGCAATTGGATCTGGTGGGAATTATGCACTTTCTGCAGGTCGTGCTTTAAAGCAATATGCAAGTGAACACTTAACAGCGAAACAAATTGCGAAAGCGAGTTTAGAGATTGCTGGCGATATTTGTGTTTATACGAATCACAACATAATTGTTGAAGAATTGTAGAATCGTAAGGGAGGCATTTTATATGCATTTACATTTTACTCCGCGCCAAATTGTGGAAAAATTAGATCAATACATCATCGGTCAAAAAGACGCAAAGAAAGCGGTTGCTGTAGCGTTGAGAAATCGATACCGTCGCAGTAAATTAGCTGAAAATTTACGTGATGAAATAGCACCTAAAAACATTTTGATGATTGGACCGACAGGTGTTGGGAAAACAGAGGTAGCACGACGAATGGCGAAACTCGTTGGAGCACCTTTTATTAAGGTTGAGGCTACAAAATTTACAGAAGTTGGATATGTGGGTAGAGATGTAGAGTCGATGGTACGTGACCTTGTGGAAACATCGGTTCGTATTGTAAAAGAAGAAATGGTAGTGAAAGTTCAAGATAAAGCAGAAGAGCAAGCGAATCAACGTCTTGTTGAAATTTTAGTGCCGAGTCCGGAGAAGCAATCTGGATTTAAAAATCCATTAGAGATGCTTTTTGGGGGCGCTCAAAATTCGAGTCAAACGTCTGATACACAAGAAGATGGTGAAATTGAAAAGAAACGTCAAGATGTGGAGAGAAAGCTTGCTGCAGGGCTTCTTGAAGACGAAATTGTATCGATTGAAGTGACTGAGCAACAGTCGTCAATGTTTGATATGTTACAAGGAACTGGCATGGAGCAAATGGGAATGAATTTCCAAGATGCGTTAGGGAGTTTTATGCCGAAAAAAACAAAAAAACGTAAACTTTCTGTAAAAGAAGCAAGAAAACTCTTGACAAATGAAGAGGCACAGCGCTTAATTGATATGGATGAAGTTACACAAGAGGCTGTTTATCGTGCTGAACAGCTCGGGATTATTTTTATCGATGAAATTGACAAAATTGCTGGTAAGCAGTCGAATAGCGTAGATGTATCACGTGAAGGTGTGCAACGTGACATTTTGCCAATTGTAGAAGGGTCGAATGTTGCGACAAAATACGGATCAGTAAAAACGGATTATATTTTATTCGTTGCAGCTGGAGCGTTCCATATGTCTAAACCGTCGGATTTAATTCCGGAATTGCAAGGGAGATTTCCGATTCGAGTAGAATTAACGAAATTATCGACAGACGATTTTGTTAAAATATTAATCGAGCCTGACAATGCGTTAATTAAACAATATATGGCATTATTAGCGACTGAAGGTATAGAAATTGAATTTTCAGACGAAGCTATTCGTAAGATTGCTGAGATTGCTTATCAAGTTAATCAGGATACAGATAATATTGGAGCAAGAAGACTTCATACGATTATGGAGAAGCTCCTTGAAGATTTATCGTTTGAAGCATCTGAAATTACGTTAGAGAAAATAACGATAACCCCTCAATACGTTGAGGAGAAATTAGCATCAATTGCTAAAAATAAAGATGTGAGCCAGTTTATTTTGTAATAGTGTCATCAGGTGACTCGCCCTAGTTTCCAAGTGATGAAAAAATATGTGAGTAACATGTAGGAGGAACTTTTGAAATGGAATTATTAGCAAAAACAAGAAAATTAAATGCGTTATTACAGAGCGCAGCAGGGAAGCCTGTAAACTTTAGAGAAATGTCTGACACAATGTGTGAAGTAATCGAAGCAAACGTATTCGTAGTTAGCCGTCGTGGTAAATTACTAGGTTATGCAATTCACCAACAAATCGAAAACGAACGCATGAAGCAAATGCTTGCAGAACGTCAATTCCCAGAAGAATATACACAAAGCTTATTCAACATTACAGAAACATCTTCAAACTTGGATGTGAACAGTGCTTACACAGCATTCCCAGTAGAAAACAGAGAATTATTTGGTCAAGGTTTAACTACAATCGTACCAATCGTTGGTGGTGGTGAGCGTCTAGGTACATTAGTATTAGCTCGTCTAGGTCAAGAGTTCTTAGATGACGATTTAATCCTTGCTGAGTACAGCTCAACTGTTGTAGGTATGGAAATCTTACGTGAAAAAGCAGAAGAAATCGAAGAGGAAGCACGTAGTAAAGCTGTTGTTCAAATGGCGATCAGCTCATTATCTTACAGTGAGTTAGAAGCAATTGAGCACATCTTCGAAGAATTAAATGGAACAGAAGGTTTACTTGTTGCAAGTAAAATTGCTGATCGCGTAGGAATTACTCGCTCTGTAATCGTAAATGCACTACGTAAATTAGAAAGTGCTGGTGTTATTGAGTCTCGCTCTTTAGGTATGAAAGGAACATACATTAAAGTGCTAAACGACAAGTTTCTACAGGAACTTGCTAAATTAAAAACAAACTAATTTATAAAGAACTCTCCTCGATTGAGGAGAGTTTTTTTGTGCAATGATTGATGGTGCTTGTGAAAAGTGGCATAAGCGTGTTTTCTGGGAAAACTATTAATTGTATTTTGCTTTTTTGCTTAAAAGAAATGAAGGTTGGTAATACTAGAATTCGAGTATGAACAAAGAAAGTTTTACATTGTTCGCATTTTCGACTTGATTGTAATATTTCAGTATGATATAGTAAGCAGTGGTGTCAGTACAAAGTACACACGTTTACTGATTTAAGTGTTGGTGCTACGTTTGTAGTTTCGCTTAGAGATGAAGTAAACGGAGGATATCAAAAACCATTTAGGAGGAACTATATTATGTCAGTAATTTCTATGAAGCAATTGCTTGAAGCTGGTGTTCATTTCGGACATCAAACTCGTCGTTGGAACCCAAAAATGAAGCGTTACATTTTCACAGAGCGTAACGGTATCTACATCATCGACTTACAAAAAACTGTGAAAAAAGTTGAGGAAGCTTACAGAACGATGCGTGACATCGCTGCTGAAGGTGGAGACATTTTATTCGTAGGTACTAAAAAACAAGCACAAGAAGCTATTAAAGAAGAAGCAACTCGTGCGGGTATGTACTTCGTTAACCAACGTTGGTTAGGTGGAACTTTAACAAACTTCCAAACAATCCAAAAGCGTATCAAGCGTCTTAAAGACATCGAAAGAATGCAAGAAGATGGTACTTTCGAAGTACTACCTAAGAAAGAAGTTGTTCAACTTAAAAAAGAGTTAGAGCGTCTTGAGAAATTCTTAGGCGGTATTAAAGATATGAAAGGTCTTCCAAGTGCATTATTCGTAGTAGACCCTCGTAAAGAGCGTATTGCAGTTGCTGAAGCACGCAAATTACACATTCCAATCATCGGTATCGTTGATACAAACTGTGATCCAGACGAAATCGATCACGTTATCCCAGCAAACGATGATGCAATTCGTGCTGTAAAACTTCTTACATCTAAAATGGCAGACGCGATCCTTGAAGCAAAACAAGGTGAAGAAACTGTTACTGCGTAACAAAGTTGGAAAGGTGATAAGGGGTTCGGCCTTTTATCACCTTTTTTAAGGTATAAACACCTTTATAAAAAGTATAAATACATATTTTAGGAGGATGAAAAGTATGGCAATCACTGCTCAAATGGTAAAAGAATTACGTGAAAAAACTGGCGCAGGTATGATGGACTGCAAAAAAGCTTTAACAGAAACTAACGGCGACATGGAGAAGGCAATTGACTTCTTACGTGAAAAAGGTATTGCGAAAGCTGCTAAAAAAGCAGACCGCATTGCTGCTGAAGGTTTAACTTTCATCGAAACAAACGGTAACGACGCTTTAATCTTAGAATTAAACTCTGAAACTGATTTCGTTGCGAAAAACGAAGGTTTCCAAGCATTAATTAAAGAACTAGCTGCTCACTTATTAGCTAACAAACCTGCTAACGTTGAAGAAGCTATGACTCAAACAATTGAAGGCGGCAAAACAGTAGAAGAGCACATCAACGAAGCAATCGCTAAAATTGGTGAAAAACTTACACTTCGTCGTTTCGAAATCGTATCAAAAACTGATGCAGATGCATTCGGCGCTTACCTACACATGGGTGGACGTATTGGTGTATTAACAGTTCTTGAAGGTTCTACTGATGAAGCAGCTGCTAAAGATGTAGCAATGCACATTGCAGCAGTTAACCCTAAATACATCGACCGCGATGCTGTAACAGCTGAAGAAGTTGAGCATGAGCGTCAAGTATTAACACAACAAGCATTAAACGAAGGCAAGCCTGAAAAAATCGTTGCAAAAATGGTTGAAGGCCGTCTAGGCAAATTCTTCGAAGAGATTTGCTTACTTGACCAAGCATTCGTTAAAAACCCTGATATGAAAGTTCGTCAGTTCGTTGAGTCTAAAGGCGGAACATTAAAAGGATTCGTTCGCTACGCTGTTGGCGAAGGTATCGAAAAACGTGAAGACAACTTTGCTGAAGAAGTAATGAACCAAGTAAAAGGTAGTAACTAATACAGATTAGGGAACACATTGTGTTCCCTTTTTTAAAATAAAGATGTAAGCAATTGGAGGTTCATTATGAGTAAACCGAAATATAATCGTGTCGTTTTAAAGTTAAGTGGAGAAGCTTTAGCTGGAGAGCAAGGATTTGGAATTAATCCAACTGTTATTAAGTCAGTTGCAGAACAAGTAAAAGAAATTGCAGAACTTGATGTAGAGGTTGCTGTTGTTGTTGGTGGCGGTAACATTTGGCGTGGGAAAATTGGAAGTGAAATGGGCATGGATCGTGCAGGAGCAGATTACATGGGCATGTTAGCTACAGTTATGAATTCATTAGCTCTTCAAGATAGCTTGGAGAATATTGGAATCCAAACTCGTGTACAAACTTCAATTGAGATGCGTCAAGTGGCAGAGCCTTACATTCGCCGTAAAGCAGTTCGTCACTTAGAGAAAAAACGTGTTGTTATCTTTGCAGCAGGTACAGGTAATCCATACTTCTCTACAGATACAACAGCAGCATTACGTGCAGCGGAAATCGAAGCAGACGTTATTTTAATGGCGAAAAATAATGTGGATGGCGTATATAGCGCAGATCCATCTATTGACCCAACGGCTACGAAATACGAAACGCTTACTTACTTAGATGTATTAAAAGAAGGTTTAGGTGTAATGGATTCTACAGCTTCTTCTCTATGTATGGATAATGATATTCCATTAATTGTATTCTCGGTTATGGAAAAAGGTAATATTAAACGTGCCGTTTTAGGCGAAAATATTGGAACAGTTGTAAGGGGGAAATAAATATGGGACAACAAGTATTGAAGTCTTCAAATGAAAAAATGGAAAAAGCAGTTGCTGCTTATTCTCGTGAATTAGCAACAGTTCGCGCTGGTCGTGCAAGCTCGTCTGTATTAGATAAGGTACAAGTTGATTACTATGGTGCACCAACACCAGTTGTGCAATTAGCGAACATTACAGTTCCAGAAGCACGTTTACTTGTAATTCAACCTTATGATAAAACTTCTATCGGTGATATCGAAAAAGCAATTTTAAAAGCAGATTTAGGCTTAAACCCTTCTAATGATGGAACTGTAATTCGTATTGCATTCCCTGCATTAACAGAAGAGCGTCGTCGTGATCTTGTTAAAGTTGTGAAAAAATATGCTGAAGAAGCAAAAGTTGCTGTTCGTAACGTACGTCGTGACGGAAATGATGATCTTAAGAAGCTTGAAAAAGCTGGCGAGATTACAGAAGATGATTTAAGAGGATATACTGAAGATATCCAAAAAGAAACAGATAAATATATTGCAAAAGTTGACGAAATCGCAAAAAACAAAGAAAAAGAAATCATGGAAGTGTAATAGCGATTACTTCGCAAATATGACCCTCTTCTTAAGGGGGTCTTTTTACACTTTTAGGCATACGTCTGCTTGTTGGAGGGTATGAATGATGTTTAAAAACTTTCCTTTTTTTAAAGGTAAAAAGGACACATCGTTTGATCATCTCGTTGAAGAAGTGAAAAAAGGATATATCCCAGAACATATTGCCATCATTATGGATGGGAATGGAAGATGGGCAAAGAGGAGAGCAATGCCTCGTATTGCGGGACATCATGAAGGTATGCAAGTTGTAAAGAAAATTACAAAATTTGCAAGTAAACTTAATGTGAAAGTGTTAACTCTCTATGCTTTTTCAACTGAGAACTGGAAAAGACCGAAAAAGGAAGTTGATTATTTAATGAAGCTTCCAGAAGAATTTCTAGGTACATTTTTACCAGAATTGATTGAAGAAAACGTACAAGTCCGAGTAATAGGGCAAAAAGATCGTCTTCCTACGCATACACGCAGAGCGATGGAGAAAGCCATGGAAGATACGAAAGAGAATACGGGATTAATTCTTAATTTCGCGTTAAACTATGGAAGTCGAGATGAAATCGTTTCTGCTGTGCAACATATGATGAAAGATAACGAGGAAGGAAAAATTCGTTCTGAAGAGGTAAGTGAAGAAATGCTTTCTTCCTACTTAATGACGAGTTCTTTACCTGATCCAGAGTTGTTAATCCGAACAAGCGGAGAGCTACGTATTAGTAATTTCATGTTATGGCAAATTGCGTATTCGGAGTTTTGGTTTACAGACGTGTATTGGCCAGACTTCAAAGAAGAACATTTGCTAAATGCAATTACTGACTTTCAACATAGAGGGCGCAGATTCGGAGGCGTGTAGAAAGAGAGGGTTTGGTAGTGAAACAGAGAATTATTACTGGAGTGGTTGCTGCCGCGCTATTCATTCCCATCGTAATATACGGTGGCGTGCCTTTTACGGTTTTAGTGTATGCACTTGCTTCTATAGGTTTATATGAATTAATTCGTATGAATAAGCTTACGCTTATTTCAGTACCGACAGTTTTAGCTGCAGTATTATTGTGGATTCTTTTAATTCCAAGTAGTGCATCAGAACTGTTTACATGGATTGGATTAGGTAAATTGGAAATCACATTTGTGATTGTTTTATTACTTTTATCATATACAGTCCTTTCTAAGAATACATTTACTTTTGATAATGCTTCATTTTTACTGATGGCAACGACATATGTGGCAATGGGATTCTTATATTTAAATGAAACGAGAATATTAGGAATTAAATATGTGTTTTGCGCATTATTTATTATATGGGCTACTGATTCAGGCGCATATTTCGTAGGAAAAGCATTAGGCAAGAGAAAATTGTGGCCAGAAATTAGTCCAAATAAAACGATTGAAGGTTCATTAGGCGGCATCGTTTGCGGAATTATCGTGGCACTTGTTTACAACGCGTTCTTCCCAGTTGAATCGAATGTAGTAATTTTAATTGTGCTGACAATTATCATTTCTATTTTTGGACAAATTGGTGATTTAGTACAATCTGCTTTTAAACGTCATTATGGCGTAAAGGATTCAGGTACAATTTTACCTGGACATGGTGGTATATTAGATCGAACAGATAGTTGGTTATTCGTTTTACCAATTCTCTACTTCTTATTACAATACAATTAATAAATGAACGAGGGGTTGGAGTCATGAAAAACATTAGTTTATTAGGTGCGAGCGGATCAATTGGTACACAAACTTTAGATGTATTACGCTCGCACCCAGACCAATTCCGTCTCGTTGCTTTTTCTGTAGGGAAAAATATTGACTACGCAGTAAAGGTAATTCAAGAATTTTCTCCGCAAATCGTCTCTGTGCAAAGAGAGGAAGATGTTTTAAAATTACAAGCTGTTTCTGGTAATACAAAAATTGTATATGGTAGTGAAGGGCTTTTAGAAGTAGCATTACATCCAGATGCGGAGATTGTAGTAAATGCTGTTGTAGGTAGCGTAGGGTTGTTACCAACACTTCGTGCAATTGAGGCGAAAAAAACAATTGGAATTGCAAATAAAGAAACGTTAGTAACTGCAGGACATCTTGTAATGGAAGCAGCACGAAAACATAATGTTTCGTTACTTCCAGTAGATAGTGAACATTCAGCTATTTTTCAATGCTTGAATGGTGAAAATGAGAAAAGAATTTCTCGTCTTATTATAACGGCTTCTGGTGGAAGTTTCCGTGATAAAACGAGGGATGAATTGCATCATGTGACCGTAGAAGATGCGCTTCGACATCCAAACTGGTCAATGGGTTCGAAAATTACAATTGATTCTGCTACAATGATGAATAAGGGACTAGAAGTAATTGAAGCACATTGGCTTTTTGGTATCCCTTACGAGCAAATCGATGTTGTTTTACATAAAGAAAGTATTATCCATTCTATGGTTGAATTTGAAGATCGTAGTGTAATGGCGCAGCTTGGTTCACCTGATATGCGAGTACCAATTCAATACGCACTTACATATCCTGATAGATTGCCTCTTTCAGACACAAAACAGTTAAACTTATGGGAAATAGGGACGTTGCATTTTGAGAAAATGGACCAAGAAAGATTCCGTTGTCTACGTTTTGCGTATGAAGCTGGAAAAGCAGGTGGAAGTATGCCAGCTGTAATGAACGCAGCGAATGAAGTAGCTGTTGAAGCCTTTTTACAAAAGAGAATTGGTTTCTTAACAGTAGAAGACCTCATTGAAAAAGCAATGAACCATCACAATGTCATTGCACGTCCGAGCTTAGAGGAAATTCTGGAAATTGATGCAGCCACAAGACGGTTTGTGATGGAACAAATTTAGCAAAGGTGGTTATGGAATTGAATACAGCGATTGCCTTTATATTAATTTTCGGTGCACTCGTATTTTTCCATGAGCTAGGACATCTATATTTCGCAAAAAGAGCAGGTATTTTATGCCGCGAGTTTGCGATTGGTTTTGGTCCGAAAATATTCTCATTTGAAAAGAATGAAACGGTGTATACGATTCGATTACTGCCCCTTGGTGGCTATGTAAGAATGGCTGGCGAGGATGCGGACACAGTTGAGTTAAAGCCTGGGAAAAAGGTTGGCCTTGTATTAAATGAAAAAGACGAAGTTGTGAAATTAGTTTTTGATGGATATGAAAAGTATCCAAATGTTCGTGTCATTGAAGTCGAACAAGCTGATTTGGAGCACAATCTAACAATTTCGGGCTATGAGGAGTACGAGGAAGAGCTTCAAACGTTCCGAGTGAATGAAAAAGCTCGTATTATTACTGCGGGGGAAGAAATTCAAATTGCTCCGTATAATAGACAATTTGGTTCAAAAAAATTAGGGCAACGCGCTTTAACAATCTTTGCGGGTCCTGCAATGAACTTCATTTTAGCATTTGTTATTTTTGTGATTCTTGGATTTGTACAAGGGGTTCCTATTGACAAACCAATGGTCGGAAAAGTGATGGATAATAGTGCAGCACAGCAAGCTGGATTGAAAGAGAATGATACAATTCAAGCGATTGATGGAAAAAACACAAGTACATGGAAAGATGTTGTTGACATTGTACGTGAAAATCCGGATAAAGAAATTACGTTACAAGTAAAGCGTGATAATGAACAGTTTAATGTGAAAGTAACGCCAACACTCGATAAAGAAGGAAAAGACGAAGTTGGTAGAATTGGTGTTTATTCCCCTGTAGAGAAAACAGTAATGGGTTCTATTAAATCAGGATTTGAACAAACATACCAATGGACGAAACTAATTTTTGAATCTCTTGTGAAATTAGTAACTGGTCAATTTTCTATTAATGAGTTGTCAGGTCCAGTAGGAATTTATAATCTAACAGATCAAGTTGTAGATTATGGATTTACGCGTGTACTAAGTTTAGCGGCAGTTTTAAGTATTAATCTTGGTTTATTCAATTTATTACCAGTTCCTGCTTTAGACGGTGGCCGTTTATTCTTCTTCTTAATTGAGGCGTTACGAGGAAAACCAATTGACCGTCAAAAAGAAGGAATGGTTCACTTTATTGGTTTTGCATTATTAATGTTATTAATGTTAGTTGTAACATGGAATGACATTCGTAAGTTTTTCTTGTAAAATAGAATGAAACTTATAATGAAATAGAGCCCGTAGAATAAAATCCCTCACCTAATTCGAGGTGAGGGGTTTTACTGCGTGTAAGAGTAAAATGAAGAGGTGCAAATAAATGAAACAAAGTATGGTATTCAGTCCTACATTACGTGAAGTTCCAGCTGATGCTGAAATTAAGAGTCATCAATTATTACTTCGCGCAGGTTTTATGCGTCAAAATGCTTCTGGTATTTATAGTTTTCTACCATTTGGGTTAAAAGTATTACACAAAGTAGAACGTATCGTTCGAGAAGAAATGGAGCGCGCAGGAGCTGTGGAATTATTGATGCCAGCTATGCAAGCTGCAGAATTATGGCAAGAATCAGGTCGTTGGTATTCTTACGGATCTGAATTAATGCGTATGAAAGATCGTAACGCTCGTGAGTTTGCTTTAGGAGCGACGCATGAAGAAGTAATTACTGATCTTGTACGTGATGAAATAAAATCATATAAAAAATTACCGTTAACATTATATCAAATTCAAACGAAATTCCGCGATGAACAAAGACCTCGTTTCGGTTTATTACGTGGAAGAGAGTTTCTAATGAAAGATGCATACTCTTTCCATGCTACACAAGAGAGCTTAGATGAAGTATACGATCGCTTATACAAAGCATATTCTAACATTTTTGCTCGTTGTGGTTTGAACTTCCGTGCAGTTATTGCTGATTCTGGAGCAATGGGCGGAAAAGATACACATGAATTCATGGTATTATCTGATGTTGGTGAAGATACAATTGCATACTCTGATACATCTGATTATGCAGCGAACATTGAAATGGCTCCTGTTGTAGCTACGTATACGAAGAGTGACGAAGCGGAAATGGCACTTGAAAAGGTTGCAACGCCAGATCAAAAAGCGATTGAAGAAGTATCTGCATTCTTAAACATTGAAGCTGACAAGTGTATTAAGTCTATGGTATTTAAAGTAGATGAGAAATTAGTAGTTGTACTTGTTCGTGGTGATCACGAAGTAAACGATGTAAAAGTGAAAAATGTATACGGCGCTTCAGTTGTTGAGCTTGCTTCTCATGAGGAAGTAAAAGAATTATTAAATTGTGAAGTTGGTTCATTAGGACCGATTGGTGTAACAGGTGATATCGAAATTATCGCTGACCATGCTGTAGCATCAATTGTCAACGGATGTTCAGGAGCGAACGAAGAAGGATTCCATTATGTAAATGTAAATCCAGAACGTGACTTTAAAGTAAGTCAGTATACAGATTTACGCTTTATTCAAGAAGGAGACCAATCTCCAGACGGAAACGGAACAATTCTTTTTGCACGTGGAATTGAAGTTGGTCATGTATTCAAATTAGGAACTCGTTATAGTGAAGCAATGAACGCAACATTCCTAGATGAAAATGGGAAAACACAACCACTTATTATGGGTTGTTACGGTATCGGTGTATCTCGTACAGTGGCAGCAATTGCAGAGCAGTTTAATGATGAGAACGGCTTAGTTTGGCCGAAAGCTGTAGCACCGTTCCATGTGCATGTAATTCCAGTAAATATGAAATCTGATGCACAACGTGAAATGGGTGAAAACATCTACAACTCATTACAAGAAAAAGGCTATGAAGTGTTATTAGACGATCGTGCAGAACGTGCAGGTGTTAAATTTGCAGATGCAGATTTATTCGGCCTTCCAGTTCGTGTTACAGTTGGTAAAAAAGCAGACGAAGGTATTGTAGAAGTGAAAGTACGTGCTACAGGTGAGTCTGAAGAAGTAAAAGTAGAAGAACTTCAAACATATATTGCAAATATTTTAAAATAAGAAGAGGTACCTCGTAATGGGGTACCTTCTCTTTCTTTGTAAACGTATTTTGTAAAAGAAGAAGTGAGAAATCTTTCTTTGTAGTACGTTTCAATTTATAATAGCAAATGGAAGGAGAGTGCTTATGTCTTTAACAAATGAACAACAAGAGCGATTTCAAATTTTGCTCCAGCAGTTGCAAATACCAGACGACCTTATAAATCAATATTTACAAGGCGGTGGTATTGAAAGGCTCGTTATTGATAAAGCGAATAAAAGTTGGCATTTTGATTTACAAGTGCCACGTATTTTGCCTACAGAATTATATGAATTGCTAGAAACAAAGCTTAAGCAATCATTTTCTCATATTGCAAGAACAACATTTGCATTAGAAACAGAGAATAAACAATTTACAGAAGAAGAAGTGAGGGCGTATTGGCCGCTTTGTACGGAACGAATTACATTTTCACCTATGTTTGCTTACTTAAAGAAACAGCTTCCGCAGGTGAATGGAGTGAAGTTGCTAATAAATGTGAATAATGAGCTGGAGTCTACTGCTTTAAAGAAAAACGTTGCGAAACCAGTAGGGGATCAATACGAAGCTTTTGGATTTCCACGTTTCCAGTTAGACACACATATACAGCAAAATGCAGAAGAAATGCAAAAGTTTCGTGAGCAAACGCAGCAAGAAGACCGCGAGCGTGTTATACAAGCTATGGAAGAAATGGCGAAGAAGCAAGCTGAAGAAAGTAGCGTTGTGTATGAAGGACCGATTACACTCGGGTATCTTATTAAGCCAGATGAAGAGATTACACCGATGCGAGAAATTCAAGATGAAGAAAGAAGAAAAACGGTTCAAGGATATGTCTTCCATGTAGAGACAAAAGAGCTTCGTAGTGGACGTACGTTATTAACTTTAAAAATAACGGATTATACGGATTCTATTATGATCAAAATGTTCTCGCGTGACAAAGAAGATATTCCAATGCTGCAATCCTTGAAAAAAGGAATGTGGGTGAAAGCCCGTGGTTCAGTTCAAAACGATACATTTGTTCGAGATTTAGTAATGATTGCGAATGATATTAATGAAATAACAGGTCCGTCTCGTAAAGATAAAGCGCCAGAAGGCGAAAAGCGTGTAGAACTTCATCTTCACACTCCCATGAGCCAAATGGATGCTGTTACTCCTGTTTCTAGGCTTGTTGCCCAAGCTGGTAAATGGGGACATGAAGCTATTGCGGTTACAGACCATGCTGTGGCTCAGTCGTTCCCGGAGGCATATTCTGCGGGGAAAAAGGCTGGAGTTAAAGTTATATACGGTGTAGAAGCGAATTTAGTTAATGATGGTGTACCGATAGCGTATAACGAAGCGCATCGTTTACTTGCGGAGGAAACGTATGTTGTTTTCGACGTTGAGACGACAGGTTTATCAGCTGTATACGATACAGTCATTGAGTTGGCTGCCGTAAAAGTAAAGGGTGGCGAAATCATTGATCGTTTTGAATCTTTTGCAAACCCACATCAACCATTATCAGCGACGATTATTGAATTAACAGGTATTACAGATGATATGTTAACTGATGCACCAGAAGTGGACGAAGTGTTTAAAAAGTTTGAGGAATGGATGGGTGACCATACCCTTGTTGCCCATAACGCAAGCTTCGATATGGGATTTATTAACGTAGGTTTTAAAAAGGCTGGGTTAGAAAAAACGAATAACCCTGTTATTGATACGTTAGAACTTGCACGATTCTTATTCCCAGAAATGAAAAATCACCGATTAAATACGATGTGTAAAAAACTTGATATTGAATTAACGCAACATCACCGTGCGATTTATGATACAGAAGCGACGGGATATTTACTTGTGAAAATGTTGAAAGACGTAATTGAAAAGGGATTTGAATATCACGATCAATTAAATGATAGTATGGGGCAAGGGGATGCGTATAAGCGTGGCCGTCCAAGCCATCTGACGTTACTTGCCACATCAGATGTTGGATTGAAAAATTTATATAAACTTGTTTCATATTCTCACCTTAATTACTTTTACCGTGTACCACGAGTACCGAGGTCACTATTAAAAAAATATCGTGAAGGAATTTTAGTAGGAACGGCTTGTGATAAAGGTGAAGTGTTTGAGGCAATGATGCAAAAAGCTCCTGAAGAGGTAGAAGAAATTGCACAGTTTTATGATTACATTGAAGTAATGCCTCCAGAGGTGTTGCGTCATTTAGTAGAGCGTGAACTCGTTCGAGATGAGGGACAATTAAAAACAATTATCTCTAACTTAGTAAAACTAGGCGAGACGTTAGATAAACCAGTTGTTGCTACAGGGAACGTGCATTACTTAGATCCAGAAGATGCAATGTATCGTAAAATTTTAGTCAGTTCGCAGGGCGGAGCCAATCCGTTAAATCGACATTCATTACCGCCAGTACATTTCCGTACAACTGATGAAATGCTAGAGTGTTTTTCATTTTTAGGTGAAGACAAAGCGAAAGAAGTTGTTGTGACGAATACACAAAAGGTTGCGTCATTAATTGGTGATGTTCGTCCAGTAAAAGATGATCTATATACACCGAAAATTGAGGGTGCCGATGATGAAACACGTGATATGAGTTATAAAATGGCACGCAGTATATATGGTGAAGAACTACCAGAAATTGTAGAGGCTCGTTTAGAAAAAGAATTGAAAAGTATTATTGGACATGGATTTGCCGTTATCTATTTAATCTCACATAAGCTTGTGAAAAAATCGTTAGTCGACGGATATCTAGTAGGTTCGCGTGGTTCGGTAGGTTCATCGTTCGTTGCAACGATGATGGAAATTACAGAAGTAAACCCATTACCACCACACTATGTCTGTCCAAAGTGCAAGCAATCTGAATTCTTTAATGATGGTTCCGTAGGCTCTGGTTTCGACTTACCAGATAAAGATTGTCCGACATGTAATGTGGCATATGTGAAAGATGGACATGATATTCCATTCGAAACGTTCCTTGGATTTAAAGGAGATAAGGTACCCGATATCGATTTGAACTTCTCCGGGGAATACCAACCACGTGCCCATAACTATACGAAAGTACTGTTCGGTGAAGACTATGTATACCGTGCTGGAACGATTGGTACAGTTGCGGAAAAAACCGCTTATGGATATGTAAAAGGTTATGCAAATGATCACAATTTAACAATTCGAAATGCAGAGATTGATCGCTTAGTAGCGGGATGTACAGGGGTAAAACGTACAACTGGACAGCATCCAGGTGGTATTATCGTTGTGCCAGATTACATGGATATCTTTGATTTCTCACCAATACAGTTTCCTGCTGATTCAATTGGTGCTGAGTGGAGAACAACGCATTTTGACTTCCACTCGATTCATGATAATTTATTGAAACTTGATATACTAGGACACGATGATCCGACCGTTATTCGTATGTTACAAGATCTAAGTGGTATTGATCCGAAAACAATCCCAACGGATGATCCAGAAGTAATGAAAATTTTCTCTGGTCCAGAAACGTTAGGGGTAACGGAAGAACAAATTAACTGTAAAACAGGTACACTTGGTATCCCGGAATTCGGTACGAAGTTCGTAAGACAGATGTTAGAAGAGACAAAACCAACGACATTTTCAGAATTGGTCCAAATTTCTGGGCTGTCACATGGTACTGACGTATGGCTTGGTAATGCAAATGAGTTAATTTATAACGGTACATGTACGCTGAGTGAAGTTATCGGTTGTCGTGATGACATCATGGTATATTTAATCTATCAAGGTTTAGATCCATCATTAGCCTTCAAAATCATGGAGTCGGTTCGTAAAGGTAAAGGTGTACCAGAAGAATGGGAAGATGACATGAAAGGTAATAATGTGCCAGGTTGGTATATTGATTCATGTAAGAAGATTAAATACATGTTCCCTAAAGCCCATGCGGCTGCTTACGTACTTATGGCTGTGCGTATCGCATACTTTAAAGTACATTTTGCACTTTTATTCTATGCGGCATATTTTACAGTCCGTGCAGATGATTTTGATGTAGAGGCGATGGCGAAAGGTTCAGCATCCATACGTGTAAAAATTGATGAAATTGCTCAAAAAGGATTGGATGCAGCGCCGAAAGAGAAGAGTTTATTAACAGTACTAGAAATGACACTGGAAATGTGTGAGCGTGGATATTCATTCCAAAAGGTCGATTTATACCGCTCGCATGCAACTGAGTTTATTATTGATGGGGATACTTTAATTCCTCCATTTAATGCAGTGCCTGGTCTTGGTACGAACGCAGCCTTAAGTATTGTGGAAGCGCGCAAAAATGGAGACTTCTTATCAAAAGAAGACTTACAGCAGCGAAGTAAGGTTTCGAAAACAATTATTGAGTATTTAGATAGCCAAGGTTGTTTAGGAGATTTGCCAGATCAAAACCAATTATCACTGTTCTAATAGGTAGGAAAAGTCTTTGCAAATCAATATTTGCTATGGTATACTATAAACCGAGATAACCATGTCATGTATATTTTGTGAAAAAGAGAGTGGGGAAACCCACTCTTTCGTGTTACTATCTACATTTTATTCATGTAGATAGTAAAGACATTTCTGTCGTATATACATATTTTGTTACAAGTTTTACTTCTTAAATTTGGTAATACTAAGACAGATATTCCCTGCTTAACGGCAGGGGCTTTTGTTAGCTAACGAGAAAGAATAAGATAGACCGTCTTTGTGAACGGGATCTTTTCTTGTAAATGGTACATGGCGGCAGGAAGGAGGCTGTTTATGGATAAGAAAGTCACAGAAGTTGTAGAAGCATTTGCGCAGCCAATCGTTGAAGAGTTAAATCTTGAACTTGTAGATGTAGAGTATGTGAAAGAAGGACAAGACTGGTTCTTACGCGTATTCATCGATTCTGAAAAGGGAGTCGACATTGAAGAATGCGGTGCGGTAAGTGAACGTTTAAGCGAAGCTTTAGATAAAGAGGATCCAATTCCTCACCTTTACTTTTTGGATGTATCATCTCCTGGAGCAGAACGCCCATTAAAGAAAGAGAAAGACTTCCAGCAAGCGGTAGGAAAACAAGTGGCAATTAAAACATATGAGCCAATTGATGGCGAAAAGATGTTTGAAGGAAAGTTACTTTCCTACGACGGTACTACAATTACACTACTATTAACAATTAAAACACGTAAAAAAGAAATCCAAATTCCAATGGATAAAGTTGCAAATGCGCGACTTGCTGTTACGTTTTAGTAAGAAGGGGGATCTTCATGAGCACTGAGTTGTTAGATGCTTTGCTCGTATTAGAGTCAGAAAAAGGTATTAGTAAAGATATTATTATTGATGCGATTGAAGCAGCATTAATCTCTGCTTATAAACGCAATTTTAACCAAGCACAAAACGTTCGTGTGAGCTTTAACCCAGAAGTGGGAACAATTCAAGTTTTAGCACGTAAGGACGTTGTTGATAATGTGTTTGATCCACGTCTTGAAATCTCTGTAGAAGAGGCAAGACAAATTAATCCAAACTACCAAGATGGCGACGTACTAGAAATTGAAGTAACGCCAAAAGATTTTGGTCGTATTGCAGCGCAAACTGCAAAACAAGTTGTAACACAACGAGTTCGTGAAGCAGAACGTGGTGTTATTTACTCAGAATTTAGTGATCGTGAAGAAGACATTATGGTTGGTATTGTACAACGCCAAGATGCTCGTTTCATCTACGTAAGCTTAGGCAAAGTAGAAGCTTTATTACCTGTAAGTGAGCAAATGCCAAATGAGCAATATAAGCCACATGATCGTATTCGCGTATTTATTACAAAAGTAGAAAAGACAACAAAAGGACCACAAATTTACGTATCACGTACACATCCTGGTCTTTTAAAACGTTTATTCGAAATGGAAGTTCCAGAAATTTATGATGGAACTGTAGAAATTCGCTCTGTAGCGCGCGAAGCAGGAGATCGTTCTAAAATCTCTGTGCATGCAGAAAACATTGATGTTGATCCAGTTGGTTCTTGCGTAGGACCGAAAGGACAACGTGTACAACGTGTTGTAGATGAACTAAAAGGTGAAAAGATTGACATCGTTCGCTGGTCAAATGACCCAGTTGAATATGTTGCAAATGCTTTAAGCCCATCACAAGTTGTTAAAGTACTTGTAGATGAAGATGAAAAAGCAACAACTGTTGTTGTTCCAGACCACCAGCTATCGTTAGCTATCGGTAAGCGTGGACAAAATGCACGTCTTGCAGCTAAATTAACAGGCTGGAAAATTGATATTAAAAGTGAGTCTGATGCGAAACAACTTGGAATTGTTACAGAAGAAGATAGCGTAATCGCATTCGGATTCGATTCAGTTGAAGACGAAATCGAATAGAGGTGATGAGTATGAGCAATCGAAAAGTTCCGTTACGAAAATGTATTGCGACGCAAGAGATGAAATCAAAACGAGAGCTGGTTCGCATTGTTCGTTCCAAAGAGGGCGAAGTGTCTATTGATTTATCTGGAAAAAAATCAGGACGAGGTGCATATTTGTCAAAAGATAAAGAATGCATTATACAAGCCCAAAAGAAAAACATTTTGGAACATCATCTAAAAGCGAAAATCGACAGTTCTCTGTACGAAGAGCTTCTTGAGCTTGTTGAGAAGGAGTCGAAATAAGTGTCCGATTGGAAATCGTTTTTAGGACTAGCAAATCGCGCTCGAAAAATCATTTCGGGTGAAGAACTCGTTTTAAAAGAAGTACGAAGTGGTAAAGCAAAGCTCGTATTGCTTTCTGAAGATGCGTCAGCGAACACTACTAAACGTATCACTGATAAAACGACGTACTACAACGTACCAATGAAAAAAGTCGAAAATCGACAACAATTAGGGCATGCGATTGGGAGAGACGAGCGAGTCGTTGTAGCTGTGTTAGATGAAGGCTTTGCGAAAAAGCTACGTAGCATGCTCGATACAAATTACCGGGGGTGAAGGTATGAGTAAAATTCGAGTACATGAATATGCAAAAAAAAATAATATCTCAAGTAAAGATCTTATGACAAAACTTAAAGAGATGAATATCGAGGTTTCGAATCATATGACAATGTTAGAAGACGAAGTAGTAAATAAATTAGATAATGAATATAACACTGGAGCGGAAAAACCTTCTGTTGCAGATGAGTTTGAAGTAGAAGAGAAAGTTGTTCGCAGTAAAAAGAACAGCAATAAGAAAAAGAAAAAAGGCAAAGGAAATGAAGACAAACGTCAAGATAACTTTGCTGGAAGACAACAAACACAAATAGTAGAAACACCAGATAAAATTACTTTCTCTGGAAGCCTTACAGTAGGTGAACTTGCTAAAAAGTTAAGCAAAGAGCCATCTGAAATTATTAAAAAGCTCTTCATGCTAGGAATTATGGCGACAATTAACCAAGATTTAGATAAAGATACAATTGAGTTAATCGCTACTGATTACGGTATTGAAGTAGAAGAAGAAATAGTGGTAAGTGAAACTGAGTTTGAAACATTCATGGATGAGCAAGATGATGAAGAAAACTTAAAAGAGCGTCCAGCTGTTGTTACGATTATGGGACACGTTGACCATGGTAAAACAACATTACTTGACTCTATTCGTAATTCAAAAGTAACTGCTGGCGAAGCTGGTGGAATTACTCAGCATATTGGTGCATACCAAGTTGAAGTAAATGATAAGAAAATTACATTCTTAGATACGCCTGGTCACGCGGCATTTACAACAATGCGTGCTCGTGGTGCGCAAGTAACTGATATTACAATCCTTGTTGTTGCAGCTGATGACGGTGTTATGCCACAAACAGTTGAAGCGATTAGCCATGCAAAAGCAGCTGGAGTACCAATTATTGTTGCTGTGAATAAAATGGATAAACCAGCGGCGAATCCTGATCGTGTAATGCAAGAATTAACAGAATATGAATTAGTTCCAGAAGCTTGGGGCGGAGACACAATTTTCGTACCAATTTCTGCAATTCAAGGCGAAGGCATTGACAACTTGCTAGAGATGATTCTTCTTGTAAGTGAAGTAGAAGAATATAAAGCAAACCCAAATCGTTATGCAACGGGTACTGTAATTGAAGCACAGCTTGATAAAGGTAAAGGAACTATCGCGACATTATTAGTTCAAAACGGTACGCTTCGAGTTGGAGATCCAATTGTTGTTGGAACTTCATTCGGACGTGTTCGTGCAATGGTAAGTGATATTGGTCGTCGTGTAAAAGTTGCTGGTCCATCAACTCCTGTTGAAATTACAGGTTTAAATGAAGTACCACAGGCTGGAGATCGTTTCATGGCATTCGCTGATGAGAAGAAAGCTCGTCAAATCGGTGAATCACGTGCACAAGAAGCGTTAGTTGCACAACGTGGTGAGAAATCTAAATTAAGCCTTGAAGATTTATTCCAACAAATCCAAGAGAGCGATGTAAAAGAAATCAACTTAATCGTAAAAGCAGACGTACAAGGTTCTGTTGAAGCGATGGCAGCATCACTTCGTAAAATTGATGTTGAAGGCGTAAAAGTTAAAATCATTCACACTGGTGTAGGTGCGATTACAGAATCTGATATTATTTTAGCTTCTGCATCTAATGCAATTGTAATTGGATTTAACGTACGTCCGGATGTGAACGCGAAGCGTACAGCTGAATTAGAGAACGTTGATGTTCGCTTACACCGCATTATCTACAAAGTAATCGAAGAAATTGAATTAGCAATGCAAGGTATGCTTGATCCAGAATTCGAAGAAAAAGTAATCGGTCAAGCGGAAGTTCGTCAAACATTCAAGGTAACAAAAGTTGGAACAATTGCAGGTTGTTACGTAATTGACGGTAAAATTACACGCGATAGTGGCGTTCGTATTATCCGCGATGGTATAGTAATTTTCGAAGGACAACTTGATACGTTAAAACGTTTCAAAGACGACGTAAAAGAAGTTGCACAAAACTATGAGTGTGGTATTACAATTGAGAGATATAATGACCTTAAAGAAGGGGACATCATTGAAGCATACGTTATGGAAGAAGTGAAGCGATGATTGTCGCTTCACTCTCATTCGAGTGTATGATTTACGATGTACATTCTTTAAAAGAGAAACGGGCAATTTTGCAACGAGTGCTAACTCGTGTGAAACAGCGCTATAATGTAGCTGTTTCTGAAGTTGGGCATCAAGATGTATGGCAACGTACAGAAATTGCGATTGTTTCCGTATCCTCAAATCGTGTTATCTGTGAAAAAGAAATGAATCGTGTACTGGAGTACATCGATTCATTTCCTGAAATTGAACGTACGATAACACAATTGGAATGGTATTGAATGAGGTGAAGAGTTATGAAATTACGTGCAAACCGTGTAGGCGAGCAAATGAAAAAAGAATTAGGCGACATCATTAGTCGTAAAATTAAAGACCCACGTATCGGATTTGTTACAGTAACAGATGTACAAGTGAGTGGTGATTTACAAATTGCCAAAGTATATATTTCTGTTTTAGGTGACGAAGAACAGAAAGAAAATACGTTAAAAGGTTTAGCGAAGGCAAAAGGCTTTATTCGTTCAGAAATTGGCCAACGTATTCGTCTTCGTAAAACACCGGAAATTACCTTTGAGTTTGATGAGTCTATCGGATATGGTCATCGAATTGATACACTTTTACATGAAATTAATAAAGACGGTAAACGTGAAGAATAATGGATAGACATTTGTCTATCCATTTTTTCAATGCAAAATAAGTTTTGGATATTTACTACGAAAGAATTATGATGAGGTGAACATATATGGAAGGTGTAGTATTATTACATAAGCCAAAAGGCATGACATCACATGATTGTGTATTTAAATTAAGAAAGGTATTGAGAGAAAAGAGAATTGGTCATACGGGAACATTAGACCCAGATGTAACAGGAGTATTACCAATTTGCGTCGGAAGAGCAACAAAAATTGCACAATTTTTAACAAGTGAAACGAAAACATATGAAGGTGAAGTAACATTAGGATTTTCAACGACAACTGAAGATGCTTCTGGTGAGGTTGTTGAAACGAAAAATATAGATCGTGCTATTACTCGTAAGGAAATAGAAAAAGTTCTTGCTGAATTAACAGGCACGATTGAACAAATGCCACCAATGTTCTCGGCTGTAAAAGTAAACGGGAAAAAATTATACGAATATGCAAGAGCAGGACAAGAGGTGGAACGTCCAGTTCGTACAATTACGATTCATGAGTTCGTATTACTTGATGATCGTGAAGTTTTTGAAGGAGAAAATATTTCATTCCGTTTCCGTGTAACGTGTAGTAAAGGAACATATGTAAGAACGTTAGCGGTAATGATTGGGGAGAAACTTGGTTTCCCATCACATATGTCTCACCTTGTAAGAACGGCATCTGGTGAATTTTTATTAGAAGATTGCATATCATTTGAAGAAATTGAAGAAAACGTGCAAAATGGAACAGTAGAGTCTATCTTCATTTCAATTGATGAAGCATTAAGTAAGTTTCCAAAAATGGTTGTAGATGAAAAGCAAGCAGAGAAAATTAAGAATGGTATGTTCTTAAAGAATGAATTAGAAATAACGGCACCATTTATTACAGTGTTTGATAAAAATGATCGTTGCTTAGCAATTTATGAACATCATCCGAAACATCCTGGCATGTTAAAGCCGATGAAAGTACTTGTGAATAATCAAGAACTAAAGCTATAATGAATTATTGGAAGGATTATTACAGAAAAAGGTGAATTCAAGCGTGAAACTTATTCATTTAACTCATCCACATGAACAAAATAAATTAGAATTACCACCTACTGTAATGGCATTAGGATTTTTTGATGGCATTCATTTAGGACATCAATGTGTAATTCGAACTGCGAAAAAAATAGCGGACGACAGAGGATATAAAAGTGCAGTTATGACATTTCATCCCCACCCATCTGTTGTTTTAGGGAAAAAGGATGCGCATGTGGAGTATATTACACCAATGCGTGATAAAGAAAAAATAGTCGAAAGCTTAGGAATCGATATATTATATGTGATTAAATTTGATGAATCATTTGCAGGGTTATTACCGCAACAATTTGTAGATGATTATATTATTGGTTTAAATGTAAAGCATGTAGTAGCAGGGTTTGATTATTCATATGGACGTTTAGGAAAAGGAAAGATGGAGACTTTACCATTTCATGCAAGAGGGGAGTTTACACAGACTGTGATTGAAAAAGTTGAATTTCAAGAAGAGAAAGTAAGTTCTACAGCATTACGAAAGTTAATTCGAAATGGCGAAATGGAACAAATTCCATCTATTTTAGGTAGAGCCTATACTGTAGCGGGAACAGTTATACACGGCGACAAACGTGGACGCCAAATTGGTTTTCCAACAGCTAATGTAGGTTTAAGTGATGAGTATTTATTGCCACCTGTAGGTGTTTATGCAGTGAGATTAAAAGTTCACGATGAATGGTACGATGGTGTATGTAATATTGGATATAAACCGACTTTTAAAGAAGATGAGCGTCAATTATCAATTGAAGTGCACTTATTTGAATTTAACAAAGATATATACGACCAAAATGTTACAGTAGAGTGGCATATGCGTATAAGAGAAGAGAAGAAATTCAATGGCATTGATGAGTTAGTTGAACAAATCGCAAAAGATAAGAAAACAGCACAAGAATATTTTGCGAGCGAAAAGAATATACTTGCTTTTTCAAATGAAAAGTAGTATTCTATGTTATGTACTTTATGACAACCATTGCTTGGCATTGCGACTCACCGACGCTTGCTAGGTAATTGGGGGTTTAATTAATAGGAGGTGAAATAGGATGGCTTTAACACAAGAGCGTAAAAACGAAATCATTGCACAATTTAGAACTCATGAGACTGATACTGGTTCTCCAGAGGTTCAAATTGCTGTCCTAACGGAGCAAATTAACACTCTAAACGAGCACTTACGTACTCACAAGAAAGATCATCATTCACGTCGTGGTCTATTAAAGATGGTTGGTAAACGTCGTAACTTACTAACTTACCTTCGTAATAGCGATATCACACGTTACCGTGAATTAATCACAAAGCTTGGCTTACGTCGATAGTCAAAGAAGCGGGAATATTCCCGCTTTTTTGTTAGGTAAAAATATATCTTCTACGCTTTATAGCTTACTTAATTTTAGGCAATACTAGAGGTAGAATATTGTGATATACTATCCATTTACATAGAAGAATTGAATACTTTAAATTGAGAGGGGTACTTAAATGAGTCAAGAAAAGCAAGTCTTCTCGATAGATTTAGCTGGTCGCCAGCTAACAGTTGAAACTGGTCAGCTTGCCAAACAAGCGAACGGAGCAGTATTAGTAAGATATGGCGATACAGCGGTTCTATCTACAGCAACTGCATCAAAAGAAGCTAAAAATGTAGATTTTTTCCCACTTACAGTAAACTATGAAGAGCGTTTATATGCAGTCGGAAAAATTCCTGGCGGTTTTATTAAGCGTGAAGGTCGTCCAAGTGAAAAAGCAATTTTGGCAAGTCGTTTAATCGACCGTCCAATTCGTCCGCTATTCGCAGATGGTTTCCGTAACGAAGTGCAAGTTGTCAGCATTGTAATGAGTGTTGATCAAGATTGTTCTTCTGAAATGGCAGCTATGCTTGGTTCTTCATTAGCGTTATCGATTTCAGATATTCCATTTGAAGGTCCAATCGCTGGTGCGACAGTTGGTCGTATTAATGGCGAATTCGTTATTAATCCAACAGTAGAACAGCAAGAACAAAGTGATATCCACTTAGTTGTAGCTGGTACGAAAGATGCGATTAACATGGTTGAAGCAGGAGCAGATCAAGTGCCTGAAGAAACAATGTTAGAAGCAATTATGTTTGGTCATGACGAAATTAAACGTTTAATTGCATTCCAAGAAGAGATTGTACAAGCTGTAGGTAAAGAGAAATCAGAAGTGAAACTTTATGAAGTTGACGCTGATCTTAATCAAGCTGTACGTGAAATGGCTGAGAAGGATATGCATTCTGCAATTCAAGTACATGAGAAACATGCACGTGAAGATGCAATTAACGAAGTGAAAAAGCGTGTAATTGAGCATTACGAAGCTGAAGAAGCTGACGCTGATACATTAGGACAAGTAAATGAGATTTTATATAAAATTGTAAAAGAAGAAGTACGTCGTCTTATTACAGTTGAAAAAATTCGCCCAGATGGCCGTAAAGGTGACGAAATCCGTCCTTTAGCATCAGAGGTTGGTATTTTATCTCGTACACACGGTTCTGGTTTATTCACACGTGGACAAACACAAGCATTAAGTATTTGTACATTAGGTGCATTAGGCGATGTGCAAATTTTAGATGGTCTTGGTGTAGAAGAATCAAAACGCTTTATGCACCATTACAATTTCCCATCATTTAGTGTTGGTGAAACAAGACCGATGCGTGGACCAGGTCGTCGTGAAATTGGTCACGGGGCACTAGGAGAGCGCGCACTTGAGCCTGTAATTCCATCTGAAAAAGATTTCCCATACACAGTACGCCTTGTATCTGAAGTATTAGAATCAAATGGTTCTACTTCACAAGCAAGTATTTGTGGTAGTACTTTAGCAATGATGGATGCGGGTGTTCCACTTAAAGCTCCAGTTGCAGGTATTGCAATGGGTCTGGTTAAATCTGGTGAGCATTACACAATTTTATCTGATATTCAAGGTATGGAAGATCATTTAGGTGATATGGACTTTAAAGTAGCAGGTACAGCACAAGGTGTAACTGCACTGCAAATGGACATTAAAATCGATGGTTTATCACGTGAGATTTTAGAAGAGGCATTACAACAAGCGAAAATTGGTCGTGTGCACATTCTAAATCATATGTTATCTGTTATTGCAGAGCCACGTACTGAATTATCAGCTTACGCTCCAAAGATTATTACAATGACAATTAACCCAGATAAAATCCGTGACGTTATTGGACCAAGCGGTAAACAAATCAATAAAATTATTGAAGAAACTGGTGTTAAAATTGACATCGAGCAAGATGGTACAGTATTCATTTCATCAATAAATCAAGAAATGAACGACAAAGCTAAGAAGATTATCGAAGATATCGTTCGCGAAGTACAAGTAGGTGAGATCTACGAAGGAAAAGTGAAACGTGTTGAGAAATTCGGTGCTTTCGTTGAATTATTCAGCGGTAAAGATGGATTAGTTCATATTTCTGAACTTGCACTTGAGCGTGTAGGTAAAGTAGAAGACGTTGTGAAAATCGGTGATGTAATTACAGTTAAAGTTATCGAGATTGACAAGCAAGGTCGCGTAAATCTATCTAGAAAAGTATTGCTAAAAGAAGAGCAAGAAAAAGAAGCTGCTAAAGAAGAAGACAAACAAGAGCAGCAATAAGTAAAAGCCAGTTAAACTGGCTTTTTTTGTTATGTAAAAAACATGATGTTCATATATTTTTATGTCGGTATAGGTATAGTTTTCATTATAACGCTCAAATTAACAAAGATAAGAAGAAAATGTTTTTATATAGTTAATTTGGGAGGGTTTATATGAAAGTTCGTATATTGGCATACATATGTATATTTTCTTTATATGTCAGTTTAGGCTCTTATTCTGTTTTTGCACAAGATAACTTGCATGAAGAAATTCAAAAGCATGCAAAACAGTATGAGATTGCACCTCAAAATGCGATGATTGATAAAATATGGAAGGCAACACCTGGATATAATGGAAGACAAGTGGATATTGAAGCATCGTATAATAATATGAAGAAGCTAAAGGAATTTGATCAAAAATATCTTGAATTCAAAGAAGTCTCACCGAGTGTTCATTTGGAAGATTTATCACCAGCTCCAATTTATAGAGGGCATCCAAATAAAAAGATGGTAGGATTAACAATAAATGTGGCATGGGGAAATGAGTATTTGCCTCGCATATTAGAAATCTTGAAAAAGTATGATGTGAAGGCCACTTTCTTTTTAGAAGGACGTTGGGTGAAAGAAAATTTGCGGTTTGCAAAAATGATTGTCGATGCAAAACAAGAAGTTGGAAATCACTCATACACACACCCTAATATGAAAACGTTATCCTCAGATGAAATACGAGATCAGTTACAAAAAACAAATCGAATGATAGAAGTAGCAACGAATCAAAAAGTAAGATGGTTTGCCCCGCCGAGTGGAAGCTTTCGAGATGAAGTCGTAAAGATTGCAGATGATTTTCAAATGGGAACGATTATGTGGACTGTAGATACGATTGATTGGCAGCGACCTGAGCCAGATGTACTATTGCAGAGAGTAATGAGAAAAATACATCCAGGTGCTATCATATTAATGCATCCTACTTCGTCTACAGCAGAGGCTTTAGATATAATGATTACAAAATTGAAGGAACAAGGATATAAAGTGGGGAATATAACTGAATTACTGGATGAAAAACGTGTGGATTAAATACATTTGCATGACATTCATCCTTAAACTTGTTATCATTAAATAATAGCGTTTTATTTAGAGAAACTGGCAGTAGGAGGAAAGTTTTTGATTAAAAAATATACTTGTAAAAATGGTGTAAGAATAGTTATGGAGAATATACCAACTGTAAGATCGGTTGCAATTGGTATTTGGATCCATGCGGGATCAAGAAATGAAAATGAAAAAAATAATGGGATTTCTCACTTTTTAGAGCATATGTTCTTTAAAGGGACAGAGACACGTAGTGCACGAGAGATTGCAGAATCATTTGATAGCATTGGTGGTCAAGTGAATGCATTTACTTCAAAAGAATATACTTGTTACTATGCAAAAGTATTAGATGAGCATGCTAAATATGCTTTAGATGTTTTAGCAGATATGTTCTTTAATTCAACATTTGATGAGGAAGAACTGAAAAAAGAGAAGAATGTCGTATGTGAAGAAATTAAAATGTACGAAGATGCGCCAGATGATATTGTGCATGATATGTTAACGAAAGCAACATATGAAACGCATCCACTTGGATATCCTATTTTAGGAACAGAAGAAACGCTTAATACGTTTACAGGTGATACGTTACGTCAATATATAAAAGATCATTACACACCTGAAAATGTAGTTGTATCAGTTGCAGGAAATATTGATGAAGCATTTTTACAAACAGTGGAGCAATATTTCGGTAGTTATGAAGGAACAACAAACCGTGAACAAGTACATAGCCCAATTTTCCATTTTAATAAGGTAGCCCGTAAAAAGGAAACGGAACAAGCTCATTTATGTCTAGGATATAAAGGTTTACAAATGGGACACGAAGATATTTATAACTTAATTGTATTAAATAATGTTTTAGGCGGTAGCATGAGTAGCCGTTTATTCCAAGAAGTACGTGAGCAACGTGGATTAGCTTACTCGGTATTTTCTTACCACTCTTCTTATGAAGATACAGGTATGTTAACACTTTACGGTGGAACAGGTAGCCAACAATTAGATACACTGTATGAAACAATGCAAGAAACATTAGAGACATTGAAAAATACAGGTATTACAGAAAAAGAGCTTATGAATAGTAAAGAGCAATTAAAAGGAAACTTAATGTTAAGTTTAGAAAGTACAAATAGCCGTATGAGCCGTAACGGTAAAAATGAATTGCTTCTTCGTAAACATCGTTCACTTGATGAGATTATTGAAAGTGTAAACACTGTAACAAAAGAAAATGTGGACGGATTAATTCGCAACATGTTTACTGATGAATTCTCTGCGGCACTTATTAGTCCAGATGGAAAACTTCCAAAAGGAATAAAACTATAATCGATTTTTATGATGTATCTGATAATAACCTTCTCTCTTTTTAAATGAGAGAAGGTTATTTTTTTTATACATATAGAATAGGTACTAATTATAGACAATGCAAATGAAAAATTCAGTAGTGGGAGTGGAGTATGTATGCGATTAAGTGAATTAAGTGGTAAAGAGGTTGTAGATATAGAAAAAGCGGAAAAAATGGGAGTCTTAGGTTATATGGATTTAGAGATTAATGAGAAAGACGGACAAATACAAACACTTATAATACCTGTAGGGAAGTGGGGAGGTTTTAAAAAGGAACCACAAGAAGTAAGGGTGGCATGGAGTCAAATAAAGAAAGTCGGACATGATATGCTTCTTTGTGATAGTATAGATCGTTCAAATTCGGAGTGAAGGATGGCCATTTTGGTCATCTTTTTTTGTATCTACATAGAAACCTGATAAATCATATGTGCATTTGGATTTTCAATCACCATAAACTCGTACATTACATATGATGTGGAGGAAAAAGAAAAAGTAGGCACTTTTCTTATAAATGACAGAAAAAGAAGGTGAATTAGGGAATGTTGACTGAGATGCATATTGCTGTCATAGGAGGAGATGCAAGGCAGCTAGAAGTAATTCGTAAGCTAGTTGAATTGGATGCGAAACTTTCTTTGATAGGGTTTGATCAGTTAGATCATGGTTTCACAGGGGCAGCAAAAGAAAGTATACAAAATTTAGATTTCACTTCTGTAGACGCAATTATTTTGCCGGTTGCAGGTACAAATGCCAAAGGAGAAGTAGATACTATTTTTTCAAATGAAAAAGTTTCAATAACGAAAGAACAAATTGAAAATACACCAGAACACTTTACTATATATTCGGGTATTGGTACACCTTACTTGGAAAATCTCGTATCTACTACGAACCGAAAACTTGTTAAATTATTTGATCGTGATGATGTGGCAATATACAATTCTATTCCAACTGTAGAAGGTACATTAATGATGGTAATTCAACATACCGACTATACAATTCATGGGTCCAATGTAATGGTTCTAGGATTTGGTAGAACAGGAATGAGTGTTGCGAGAGCATTTCAATCATTAGGAGCCCATGTCAAAGTTGGAGCAAGACGATCTGAACATATTGCACGTATTACAGAAATGATGTTTTCTCCTTTTCATATGCAAGACATAGAGAAAGAAGTAGGAAATATCGATATTGTAATCAATACAATTCCGCACCTCGTTGTAACAGCGAATGTTATTGCAAAAATGCCAGCTCATACGTTAGTGATTGATTTAGCTTCTAAACCAGGCGGTACTGACTTTAGATATGCGGAAAAAAGAGGAGTCAAAGCGTTGCTAGCACCTGGATTACCAGGTATTGTTGCTCCCAAAACGGCTGGGCAAATTTTAGCAAATGTTCTTTCTCAGTTATTAGCAGCAGATGCAATTGCAAAGGAGGAGGAAAAGAAATGAGTTTGAAGGGGAAACGAATTGGTTTCGGATTTACGGGTTCACATTGTACGTATGAGGAAGTTATGCCGCACTTAGAAAAATTAATTGCTGAAGGGGCAGAAGTACGTCCCGTTGTTTCATACACTGTTCAATCAACAAATACTAGATTTGGAGAAGGAGCAGAGTGGATTAAGAAAATTGAAGAAATAACAGGTTTTAAAGCAATTAATTCAATTGTTGGAGCAGAGCCACTTGGACCTAAAATTCCATTAGACTGCATGGTAATCGCTCCTTTAACAGGAAATTCTATGAGTAAATTTGCAAATGCAATGACAGACTCTCCAGTACTAATGGCAGCAAAAGCGACGTTAAGAAATGGCAAGCCTGTCGTATTGGCGGTTTCGACGAATGATGCATTAGGATTAAATGGGGTAAATCTAATTACACCAACAAGGTGACGACAAAGCATAAACGCTTATATGTCGCCATCTTGAGGGAGCTTAGGGTAAAGCACGAGTTCGAAATCATCGAGCCTTTGCCACTTTTCCTTTTTATAAACAGCCTTTTCTAAAACTGACTTTAGGAGGCTGTTTTTCTTTTTGGGATCATCTGTTTTAAAGTACAGATCAAGAACATGCTCCACTTGAGGTATTGTGTCTTTCTTGACTTTTTCCTTCTTAATTTCGGTTTTAATTTCTTTCTTTAAGTTTTCCATAGTGGAAGTAATTTCAGTTATACGGTCAGAAACTACATTCGAGCGCTCTAAAAACATATCGACAGTATAAACACCACGCTCCAATAAATCATGTAAATTATTTTTTTGTTTTTGGACATCTACTAATTCTTTTTCAAGCTTGCGTAATGCAGCTTTATTCATTTGAATAACTTGTGTTTCTTTTAATTTGTTATCTTGCTTATGTTTTTCAAAATCAGCTTTATAATTGATGTACCATTCTTTTAATGCCTCGAGTAAACGCTTCTCAATTAATTCAGTATAACTTGATTTGTTTTCACAGCCACGGTGTTTACAATCCATCGTTTCTTTTCGATTCTTCGGATAACGTTGGACCATGCTATAACCACATTTACTACATTTAATAATGCCAGCTAGAGGATTTTTAATTCCATTCGTATTGTAAGGAACGTGATATCTTGAGTTTAATTTTTCTTGTACTTGTTCAAATAAACTTTCCGGTATGATTGGCTCATGTTTGCCATCAGCAATAATCCAATCTGATTTATCTTGACGAGCACAACTTCTTTTTACGGCATCAGGCTGTTTTACTTCTTTTCTCTTTTGCCAAGTCACTTTTCCGATGTACACATTGTTTTTTAATATATCCAAGATGCTGTAGGGGTTCCATTCATTCCCTAACTTACTTTTGTAACCAAGATCATTTAACTTGCTTCGGATTGCGTTAGCGCCCATATCCTCATTTGCATACCAATCAAATATCATCCTTACAACAGAAGCTTCTTCTGAATTAATCGTTAAAGTACGCTCTCGCTTATTTAAACGATGTATATCATATCCGAATGGTGCATGTGTACCAAGGTAATTCCCAGCCTCTACACTAGCGACACGACCTCGTTGCATACGTCGTGTAATAATCTTTAACTCCTTACGAGCCATAAACGCTTCAAATTCGCTATATTCTTCATCCCACTCATCATTAAGGTCATAAGTCTTCCTAGGTGTCATAATCTTCGTATTCGAGCGTTTAAACGTCTCTAAAATGATTCCTTGCTCTTTCATACCACCACGACCTAAACGGTCCATATCCATACAAAGAACAACATCATATTTATTATCTTCAATCTCTTCAAGCAGCGCTAACATCTCAGGGCGTTTCACTAAGCTCTCACCAGAAACGATTTCCTCACGAACAGATAAAACATTTAAGTTCATTTCCTTGGCAATTTTCAGCAGGGTAGTTCGATGTTTTGCTAAAGTTTCGCCTTCGCCGCGTGCTTCAGCTTCGAGGTCGGCACGGGACTTACGTAGGTAGATTGCAGTTTTCATAGTAGTACCTCCTTATTATTAGATATTATATGGGAAGAGAGTAAAGAGCAGAAGAAAATACCCTTCCAAAGCATTCTAGGAAGGGGGATTTATTTCAACTTTAGTGTACTTGTAGCATTTTTCACTATCTTTTTTAAATATATATACAGTATCTTGAGTATGTACATCGTTCTCTTCTACAAGAATCCATTCGTTCTCGCTTTTAGTATATAAATGTACCAATTTCAGTTCTTTTATATCGTTATATGTAAGGATTTCCATTAAATAGTTATATTTTTTAATCCCACCTTGATTGATAAGGTGTAAATATAAAATTGCAATTAAAAATATAATTTCTATAAAAGGAGACAAGAAAAAGCTAGTTGCTTGTTCTTGGGTTAATGTAAGTGCAAATAAATCTTTTTTTAGGGTTAAATAGTTTAAAGCTTGAAGGTATATACATGCCATGAAAAAATAACAGTATAAGATAAAGCCAGTTTTTTTTGTGCAAAATGTAAGTAATTTTAATAAGCGATCCCAATTTTGGGGTATTTTAGTTTTAATTAGAGTTAGTACTATATAGAAAATAATTATAAATAAGGCCAGGATAAAAGATATTTGGATAAATTGAAAAAATATCTTAGAGGTAAGAAACCCTAGGCTACTTATACTATAAGAAAATGCGAATGATAAAAATTGGAAAATTATATAGAGAAACAGGGAGTTTACTAATAGTTTTGTTGTTCTTACCAATAAGCGAGTTCGCTTTGTTTCAAAAATTAGATCAAAGTTACTTTTATTTGTATAGGTAATAATGATACCAATTATTGGAGCAATAGTAGCTAAAAAAGTCCAAATTTCTTTAGTAAAAAAAGAAAGTAGGGTGTTTATTTGTTCCATTGTGATTCTCCTTTGATTTAAAGTAATGCTAATAGAATTTAGCGTACTTCCTTAACAAGAATGTTATTTTATTGAACTGTAACAAATTTCTTAAAGAATGCGCTACGTTTTGTTTTATCATACACGTATGGATCGTTAAATTTTTTGATCCAAGATTTATCTTCAACTTTTAAATCTTCAATCTTAAATCCAAGATATGTATTCAAAGAACCTCTATCCAAGTTAGTAATATATGTTTTCCCATCGAACGGCAGAGTCATTTTTACTGTATTTAAATCTGGAAATTGTCTTAGTAATCTAGCAGGTTCGCTTACAAACATTTTCTCAATGGCATCCCCTGTTGAAAAATATTGTTTATATTGTTCTTCAGTAACGTTGCTATCTGGTTTTGCTGATTTATAAGATGCAAATGAATCATGGAATGTAATTTCAATATCTTTATTATTAAGTTTCATATCCTTAATAAAATTACCACCTCTAATGTTTTGGGCATAGGAAGTAAATTCTTTTTGTTTTTCTTCAGCTTTTTTTTGTTCCTCAGCTAATTTCTTCTCTTCAGCTTTTTGTTTCTCCTCAGCCTCTTTTTGTTCTTTAGCTTTTTGTTTCTCTTCGGCTTTTAGCTTTTCTTCAGCTTCTTTTTGCTCTTTAGCTTTTTGTTTCTCTTCGGCTTTTAGCTTTTCTTCAGCCTCTTTTTGTTCTTTAGCTTTTTGTTTCTCTTCGGCTTTTAGCTTTTCTTCAGCTTCTTTTTGCTCTTTAGCTTTTTGTTTCTCTTCGGTTTTTAGCTTTTCTTCAGCTTCTTTTTGCTCTTTAGCTTTTTGTTTCTCTTCGGCTTTTTGTTTTTCTTCAGTTTCTTTTTGCTCTTTATCCTTTTGCTTTTCTTCGGCTTTTAGCTTTTCTTCAGCTTTTTGTTTAGCGAGAATTTCTTGTTTTTCTTGTGGTGTCATGTTCATGTTAACTACAATTAATGAAATAATAGATAAAATAAAAGCTATACCTGTAAACTTAAAATATTTCTTAGTGTTTTGTTTCTTTTTTAAACGAAATACCACTGATGTAATTAATAAAATAAACGTGGCTAGCATTGCTATTGCAAATAGAAATGAGAAAAATATTTTCATTTATTTAGCTCCTAACTTATAAAGTTGTATTTAAAATTCATATTAATAGCTTTTTAAACGAGCAAAACTTTCTGGAATTCCATAGATTTCAGCTATTTCTTGAATTGATAGATTTGTATCTTGATATTCAGAAATCATTTCATCAGGTAATAAGAGTTCAACTGCAAATGTATTTGCTTCGATCTCTAATCGATCTACAGAAAAAAAGGTTTTATTTCGTAAAAATGGAGTATTAGCTTTTGGGTGTAATAGGGCATGTCCTAGTTCATGGGCACACACAAAGCGTTGTGTAGTTTCGTCAATCCTATTATTAATATGAATGAATTTAAAGCGTTTATAAGTGTTGTAAAAACCAAGAGTATTCCCAAGGTCTTCAAACAACACTATAATATCTTTTCGTTTAGCAATTTCAAAGGGGTTTGTTGTGCCGTGTTTTTTTACGATTTTCATTACGTATTCTTTAATTTTCATTTCTCGCTCCGTTCAATCTTTTTTATACTTGTTTGGAGTGAATTTTTGTCTTGCTAATTGTTTTGCCATGCGCATAGAGTTTTCTAGAGAAATGCGAATCATTTCTTTTGTATGTTCGTCTATCGGTTCTCCATCAAACATTAAAGCATCTTCGCTATTTTCTAAGTCTTTTAAAGTCTTTTCTAAGTCACGAGCGATATCACGAGTATCTTTTTTGTTTAAATCAGGAAGTGTATTAGACACTCTTGATTCATCTTCTCTTCCTAATAGATAATCTGTTGTTACTCCTAAAACATTCGCTAAATCTTTTAGCATTTCGTTTGAGGGAGTGCTATGACCATTCTCATAGTTACTAATGGTGCCTTTAGTGGTATTTACTTTATCGGCTAATCCTTGCTGAGTGAGCTTACGCGTTTTACGCATCTCTTTTAATCGTTGTCTCAACATTTTTAGCACCTCCCGTTAATAAAAAGTACAAAGATATTGTACCTTATAAAGATGGATTGTAAAACTTTATACAAGATAATTGTACAAATGTATTGACGTACAAGAATCTTATACATATAATTAAAGTACAAAATACTTATACAAGGAGCGAGACAGTGAACAAAAATATTAAATTAATTAGAGCTAGGAAAAAAAGTAAGTTAACGCAACAAGATCTTGCAAAAAAAATGCGAGTTACAAAATCTACAATAAGTAATTGGGAAAATGGTTATAGTAATCCAAATCTTGAAAAGGCTATTAGATTAGCCACTATTCTTGGTAGTGATGTAAAGGATTTAATTTGATGTACAATAGTACAAAAATCTTATACTTATTAGATGGAAAGTAGGTGAGAAAATGCCATCAACTAACATGGCAGTACCAACAGAACCGTCGCATAAACATATAAAAAGCACTTCAAGAGGTGACACCATGAGCCAACAAGAAGAATATGCGGCGACTTATGAATTTGGAAAAACGAAAGTCCATGTTGTGGCTCCTGAGCCAAAATCACAAAAGGATATCGATAAAATCCGTCAAGCATATTACAAGGCTGGTTGGGCCATCATCAAAGAGATACAAGTAAAAGAAAACGTTGAGGAATAGTTCCTCTCTTTTTATACGAAAAGTAGACAAGTTACATATGTATTAAGTTCATTGTAACCATTTGAAAACTAAATATGGAGGCGAACAGATATGGGAACAAGCATATACTGCAATTCAGCAATAGGGGAATTATTACAAAATGCTAGAGAATGTTGCGACAATGTTCAGCTGAAAACAAAGAAAGGGTTATCTAAGTACCTTGGTATTACACATGAACGATTAACTCGTATTGAATCTGGACTTTCTAAACCAGAATTTGAACTTGCGATGGATTGGTGCCATGCAACAGGAGCAAAGTTAAATCAACAAGCGATTAAACATATTTATGGTGTTGGGTTACCGCCTACAGATCCACGCTTAACTCAAGATTTAAATCTACAATTGATGAACTACATTAAACAAGCTGAAGAGGGAATTGCGGCAGCAAAGGAAATCATGAACTTACAAGTTACAACAAGATCATGGAAGCATGATGAAAAAAAGAAACATGAATACGCAGTTCATGCAAAAGAAATCTTCGATACAATCCAAGCTACTCAATGTGTAGTACAAGCTCTTGAGCAAGTTCATTTTGGCATCATGGAACAAATACAAAGAAGTTGGTTGCAAAAGGCTATGGCGGAGAACGTTATTATTCAATCGGTGGATAGCTTAATGAATTTAACAAAGGTGCTTTAAGGGAGGAAGGAACATGACAGTAGATTACAAGAAACCGAGTCTAAGAGAATATAAGGAATTAATTCGTTATGATGCAAAACTAACTGGTGAAATTAAAATAGCAGAATTACTTAATGAGGATGTAAAAACAGTTGAATTAAAGCAAGAGAAGAAATTGTTGGGGATTCGAATCAAAATTATAGAAGCATCATTTATTTTGAAGCATAAATGGGTAAATAAAAAAGCTACCGCCTAGACAACAGTAGCTCTGAAAAATATCGTAAAGCAATTATAACATTATATAAATCATTTAGACAAGCCACTGTGCTTGTCGTTATGACCAGAAAGAGGATTGTTCCTCCCATGCCCCTACAATGTTCCTTTCTGGTTGTAACGATGCGTACAGCATCAGTCAAAACTGTATGAGGGAGGAAAGTGAAGATGAAAAGGGTTCAATTAACAGACGGACAACCAACAAGTGTTAGGAGAGAAGATCTCAAATCAGGAGCGGTCGAGTTAGTGAAGATAATTAAGACGGCATGTTTGAATAGTAGTTTGAGTTATGTGGAAGTAAATAAAGCTCTTCATGTGGTAGATGAAGAGCTTTATAAAAGAGTTATTAATAGTTCTTGTGAAAAATCATTAAATTAAACTGAGGTTATCTTCTTCTAACTCTTTTTTGTACTTGTCGTATTGCTCTTGGTTAGCACCTACAACATAAGTAGTGTTGTAGTATGCTTGCTCGTTATAGATGTCGATTAGCTTTGTACCAACATGCAATAGCGTCCAACCTTGTTCTAAATAATCATTGGCACGTGAGTTAGCTATGTCGTCATCAAATTCTAAAGTAAATACAATGTCTTTCATATGTAACACCTCCCTCTATGGGAGATTATACCAAAATAATAGGTTTTTAGATATTTTTAGTAATTAGACAAGCGTTGTGCTTGTCGTTATGACCAGAAAGGGATTATTCCTCCCATACCTCTACAATGTTCCTTTCTGGTTGTAACGATGCGTACAGCATCAAATTAATTAGAAAGGAGATGTAATTCATGAACGATAAAAACAATCGTCTTCATGATCTAGTTCTTCCAGGGGATTTTTCATTTGCGAATAAACTTCGTAACTGTATGAGTGAATGTATTCATAACATGTTTAATGCAGAATCAACCGAAGAATCAAATCACTGGGAAGAAGAGCTGGAGCGATGTATAAGGGAATTTAAAATGCTTCGTGATACAAAAGAGGAACATGAGGCGTCGATGAGTTATCGCGTAGTGATTAAAGATTTAAGAGCAAGAGGAGTTAACGCTTCACTGGTAACACGTAGAAAATAAAAAGATCTATCACTTGGCAGAGTGATAGACAAACGGTCTTGCAAAAGATCTTAGGATTAATTATATCAAATTAGCATTCGTATAACAACGGAGTGTGCTACATGCTTTTAGACAAATCGTTACATAGAGTGTTGCTGAACCCTAAAGTGTTTAAACAAGCAACATCAGAGCAACACCTAATTTACTTAGTAAAACAATATCTCAAAATAGGATACAAGAATTATCGCTTATTACGTGTAGAGGACGGATTCGCGATATGTAAACGGGAGGATGAATAATATGGCAGTTTATAGACCAGTACATGTTTCATTTTGGCAGGATTCATTTGTTTTAGATCTTACACCGGAGGAGAAGTATTTCTACTTATATTTGATGACAAACAGTAAGACGTCTCAATCAGGAATCTATGAGCTTCCACTTCGTATCATTGAAACTGATACGGGATATAACCGCGAAACTGTTATGAAGCTATTAGAACGTTTTGCTGAGTACGGAAAAATTAATTACAACCAAAAAACAAAAGAGCTGTTTTTAATCAACTGGTTAAAATTCAATCCAATTAAAAATGTAAACATTGAAAAGTGTGTCTTAAAAGAGATTCAATCTGTGAAGGACCAGGATTTTTTAGTTGATTTCTATGAAACTTGTTTGCAATTAGAAAAAGAGCAAGATTTTAAAATCCCACGTATTAAGGAGTATTTATCAGTCCGTTTGGAGGGGCTTATAAGGGGCTTCCAAGACCCTAGCAAGGAAGAAGAAAAAGAAAAAGAAGAAGAAAAAGAACAACAACAAGAAGAACGCGCAGGCGCGGAAGAAGTTGTTGAGGTTAATCCAATTTCTTTTTACGAGCAAAACTTCGGATTCATTACACCTTTTATCGCAGATGGTATTTATGCTTGGATAGATGATTTAAATGCAGAGCTAGTTATTAAGGCTATGGAGATTGCTTTAGAGAAGAATACGAGAAATATGTCTTACGTAAATACGATTTTAAGAGATTGGCATCTTAAAGGCTTTAAAACAGTAACTGATGTTGAGGCAGCTGATAAAGCATTTCGTGCTCAGAGATTAACAAAAGCGCAGCAACAGACACAAGCACCTTATCAACAAAAAGGTTTATCGGAATCTACTAAAAACGTAATACAGCAGCAACAAGCATGGGAGCAGAACATTCCAACAGAAGAAGAACTTGCAGTACTTAACCAACAGAATGCGTGGTTGGCCCAATGAGCAACGATATGATTCGTAACGTAGAAGCTGAACAAAGTGTTTTAGGTAGCATTATTCAAGAAGGCGATTTAATTAAAGATTGTCAGCTAAAGGTAAAACAATTTTCTTTACCAACGCACCAAGTGATTTTTAAGGCGATGAGAGAATTAGAGGATGCTGAGGTTCCGATAGATCTTGTTGCTCTCATTGGTAAATTCGATGAAAGCTTTATGCATCAAATTGGCGGAATCGAATTCTTTGTAAACCTGACGGAAGTTGTTACGACTACTAAAAATTTCTCGTATCACGAAGGCTTAGTTATCGAAGCTTGGAAAATGCGACATGCTCAAGAGGTTGCTGGTAACTTATATAACCGTCTTCAGCAAGATAGGGATATGAGTGCTATTAGTATATCAATTGATGAATTAAGCGCCATTGAAGAAACAGGTTACTCAGATGAATTTAACTTGAAAGATACGCTTGTTGATTTGTATAAGAACATGCAAATTGATGTAGGAGATTTAACCGGTATACCAACTGGTTATGACGACCTGAACAGAATGACAGCAGGGTTACAAGAAGGTGATTTAATTATTGTTGGGGCCCGACCCTCAATGGGGAAAACAGCATTCGTATTAAACGTTGCTTTTCATGCAGCAAGCGCTCATACAGCAACAGGAATCTTCTCGCTCGAGATGGGGGAGGAACAGCTACTTAAGAGGATGATTTCAAGTACTGGAAATATTGACGCTACGAAATTAAAGAATCCTAAGAAGCTATGTAATTTAAAGGATTGGGAAAAGATTAGTCAAGCGATGGGGTTGATTAATGATTTGCCATTAGAAATCTATGATAAAGCAAATGTAACGATGCAAGAGATTTATGCAAAGGCTAGGAAATTAAAGCGTAAGTACCCTGATAAAAAGGTTTTAATTGCAATTGATTATTTGCAGCTTATTGTAGGAGATCTAAAGCATAGAGGGAACCGCATGCAAGAAATCGGTGAGATTAGTCGTAAGTTAAAACTGATGGCAAGAGAATTAAATGTATGTGTAGTCGCATTATCACAGTTAAGCCGCGCTGTTGAAAGCAGGCAAGATAAGAGGCCATTGTTATCAGATTTACGTGAGAATGGTCAAATTGAGCAAGATGCGGATTTAATAGCATTCTTATACCGTGAAGATTACTATGACCGCGAGACAGAAAATAAAAACATAACGGAAATTATTTTAGCGAAACAGAGGAACGGTCCAGTTGGTGTTGTTGAACTAGCCTTTATTAAAGAATTTAGTAAGTTTGTAAATTTAGAGAGAAAGTTCATCCATCAACAGGAGGCCTAATTATGTTGTTACGTCAGGAAGTAGAACGTAGAAAACTAATAATCATTCGTAAATTATTGGGATTAGGATTAGCTGAAATTAACGGACAAACATTAGATCAACTAACGTTAACGCAGCTTGAAGGAATTTTAATTGCGAGCTTGCAGGTATTGGAGGGGAAAAACAATGCCAAAGCAATTAACAATTTTTGACGTGGAACCAGTTGTATCTTTTGATCCTAAGAAAGCTCATATTCACCGTTTGAATTCAAAATTACGGTATGCAGATGTGGTTGTGCAAATACCACGTCAAGCCAAAGCGATTGATGAATTAAAACCAACGACAGCGCCAGATGAACGTTATGAGTTGTTTGAAGATTACACAATTGGAATTTGGCGTTATAAACGAGCGGAGGATAAACAATTTGTATGGGAAGAGGCAGAAAAAATATGTAAGCAAGCAAGGGATGAAAAAAAGCCGATTCCAATACGGCTTCATCTATCACTTGAACAAGCATTTGTTCCAGAAAATGTTGTGCAATATCTATAGACAAATAAAAAAAGCTGAGATCACTCTCAACTTACTTCGACAAAGTAATTATAACATATGGGAGTGATCTTGGTGGGAATTAGAAAAGAAAATCTTATTAAAATGACAGCTGAAATAGATTTGAAAATAAATGGAATATATATCGTTAAAAATGGTCAGGTCCAACTAATAGAACCGCCTCAAAGTGGATTTGGTGAACAATCATTTGTATATCAAAGTGGAAAAGTAATTCGTATGGAAGAACGAAAAACACAGTTATTATAATCAAATTTGAATTTTATTAAAAAGAAGGAACGGAGGAATATGTAAAAGACTTTGAAAGATCCATAAAAAAAGAATTCAGTAAAACTCTGAATTCTTCTACATGTATTTTTATTTTTTAATCCATTTAGAAATAATAGGATAATGAAAGTCTTTTTCTTGTAGCACATATAAAATTCCTTTTATAGGTCCAAAAATTAACAAAAGAAGCAGTATTAGATATAAAGGAGCTATTCCGAAAATAATCAAAGCGTTGTTTGAAGCTAAGTCTAAATTAGATAAAGATAACATTAAGATTCTTATTACGAATAGATTCCAAATCATTGTAATTATCCAAATGAATAGCTGGAAAAAAACAGCTTCAAGAATATTTTTTCGAATGTCCTGTGATTTGCATAAGAAATAAAAAATCAGTGGTATATAAAAAATTGTGACACTAAAGAAAAGAAGAATAAAAAAAGATAATACGGTAAGAAAATGCATAATTAATTTTATGTTCTTTTCTTGAGTTAGGATCATTAGGGTCCTCCTATATGTATGAGATTTGTTGTGCTTATTAATATATATGCTGTAGATAATTATAACATAAAAATTAATTGTAACAGAATACTGCATCGAAAAGAACACGTATTAAATTAAACAAGAAGCCCTAGAGTTAGGGCTCTAGAGCTTTTTGTTTTGGTATTCTCACATGGTTTTTCAAAAAGAATAGAACATATTAAAGATAACATGTGAATGTTTCATAAATGTATCAAAAAAGTGAACAAAATTGCTATTGCAGAAGAAGCAGAAATGAAGTTTCTAATACGTAAGTACGTGAAAGGTATTATTTCAAGTGGATAAAATGTGCATGGGACACCTAATCATTACTTTATCGGGGGAAAAGAATATGTTATGAATTTGGTTGAATGAAAAAATGACAATTTTACTTTTAGAGTGAAACTGAACAAAATTCTTATTTAATTAAAAAATCGCATACAAAAAATGTACACGATTATATAAAAACTATGTCTTGTCTGTTCTTTGCATTTTATGTTTATTGTATGTAAAACGTGATACATCTAAATAAATTAAAAGAGCACTTTTAAAAGTGCTCTCTGACTAAAAATAAGGTTGAAAAAGAACACCCAAGATATTATATGTATGTTTTTTAGATAGTGTAATTTAAAAATGAAATCTTTATTTAAATAAAAAGAGCGCTAATCAAGAGCGCTCCTTATGCCTCATTATAACGACAGTGACGAACTCACATTATATAGAAAGGCACTATTATTGTATGTCAAAGTCTGAGATTAGTGAATGGATTTAGATAAAATCGTTATTTGAAAAAATACCAGCTTAAATATTGCTTACATATATTTAAGCTGGAACAAAGAAATAAAGTTATTGTTTGTGTTTCTCCTCTTTATCAAGGAAAAATACGACGAATATTGCTAGGAGTATAGGAAACCAAACTTCGTGTGGCATGTTAAAACCTCCTTAGAATATACTCTTACTATATTTTACCATATATAAGAGTTTCAATGTAGGGCAACGAAAAATATGAGTTTATAACAAAAACGCTATTTTGCATAAAAAATCTATTAAAGTGAGGATTAAGTTTATGAGCGATTTATTGTTACTTGGTTTAGAGGAAAATCAAGAAAAGGTTGAAAAAATAGTAGAAAAATTAGAGGAAGCTAGAACAATAGCGAGTGAACTAGCTTCAACTAAAATTTACATTCAAGATAATAGAAAGAAAGATTTAGATAGCTACATTGAAGAATTGAGGGATGATTTTAAAAAAAACTTTCATCACGAGCCTCAAGGATTTTATTTGGTAGCGGAAGGACAGAATGGACGCTGTCAGATATCTTTACCTGAAAAGAAAAAGTTTTTCTAGAAGTAATTATTTTCAAAGTATTATTACCTATATTTACATCATCTTTTTCATTGAAATGAAAAAATAAATGCCCCCTTAAGGAAGTATATGGGGGAATATTTATTACAGGTTTTAACCATGTATCATTCATTGGAAATATTAGCTTATGTTCATTTCCACTAAATGAAACGACACCATTATGTACTTCTTTTCCTGCCTTTGTAGTGATGGAATATTCATCATTGGGCTTACTATAAGAATTAAAGTTTAACTTATTGTTTAAATTGAATTCGATAACGGAAATTGGTAGTGCACTTTCGTTGGTAATAATAACATCTAAAATTACCCTAAAGTCATTGTGCCAATATACATCTGGTGTTTTTAAATCGGTTCTATCAGGTTTAAGAATGAGAGCTACCCAATTATCTCTGAGTTGCCTGCACTTAATGCTAGCTCTATTTCTCCGAAAGTTAGCAAGCGTAATTATAAAAGTTGCTAAGGAGATTAAAAAGGCTGCAATAGGTATTATATTTAATTTCAAAAACTCAATTAGTTGGACTATAGATTCATTATTTATAGCGATCACCTCCTTTCATATCATTATACGATAGAGAGAAGCGTGAAACTATTAACTTGTTAGATGAAATTAGGTAGAAGAGTTATAGGTGTTTACAGGATCTAAGATTGTGATTTGGATTGTAAAACATAAAAAATAAAGAATTTTAAAATAAAAATTTCATTTTGTAGAAAAGGGGAATGGACTGATATGTACGATAAAGAGAAAGTATACGATGAGGAAATTGCACCTTTATTGCAACGAATCTTAGAAATATGTAAACGAGAAGAACTTCCAATGGTGGCGCAGTTTTATTTATCTGAAGAGTCTCCATATAGTGACTCAATTGAACCGTTATATTGTTCGTCAGTAATCGTCCCAGGTGAACGTAATGAAGAAGAAGGAATTCAGCAATTAAAATCAATCTCTAAAATTATGAAATACGGAACGAATGGGCCGCCAGTGGTAATGACAGCAATGATTCGAAAATAAAAGAGCAGCTAGCAAAAGCTAACTGCTCTTATAAGGAAATCGGAGAAAGATAACCATGTGTCTACATTATTGACGGGATATTGAGTTTTATTCACAAAGAATGACGTTTAACTTAATGCATAGCCAACGATCAAAGTTAGTGTTAAAAACACTGATAATAAAAGTGTTAGTAGAACTGTCGCTATGCTTCTAAGCATAGCAACCCAATTATCTATTTTAGAAAATCCTTTCATACCAGCAAAAAAAGTTCCTATTGTTAAAACTAGTAAAAAAAATAAAGGATGGATAGGTAGCGAATTCATAATAAACAATTTCGTTTCAGATGAAGCTATCGAACCAATTTCAAGATATAAGAGGAATAAACCAATGCAAATAAAAGAAAAAATAAAGGACCATAGATTAATGTTATGTTTCATTGCTTTCTCCTATGTAATTAAAATATTTACATTTGATTTTACTGGAAAATTAAAGAAAAAGATAGCGATTATAAATCGAAATAAATTTTTTAACAAAATAATCCTTTTCTAATAAAAGGTTACTAAAATATGAGAAAATGATATAATAATCCAAATTAAACATTTAGTCCTACTGGAAGAACCAGCGGACATCGAACTATAAGAGCATTAGTGATATTGCTCTGTAGTTTGGTGTCCGCTATTTTGTTTTTATTAACAAAATATATAAGGGGTGTTTTTATATATGGCGCAATTAACTTTTTTACCTAAAATTGATCGCAAAGCAACGCAGACTCGTTTAGAAGAGATTCTTGAAAATGTTCGTATTTATAGACAACTTGGGATGATTAGACATGAGATGAAGGTTACAGCATCTAGCGAGGTAAGATATCACGGTCCAACAAATATAGTAGGGAAGCCAGCTGAAGATATAGCTTTAGCAAATGTTGCTATGAGTGAAAGAGAAGTGAAATTACAACGTTTATCTTTTCAAATTGATAAAGCATTAAGTCGTTTTAGTAAAAACCAAAGGGATATTATTGTAAAACGATATTTAGAAGATGAAGAAGTCTTTGATTACATGGTTTATAACGAAATTGGTATGAGTGAGCGTACGTATAGACGAAATAAATCTAATGCTTTTTATAAATTAGCTTTTGCTCTTAGATTAGAAGTTTATGAAACTGAAGAAACTGGAGGGAATGAATAATGAATTTTGTTCAGCCAATACGTGATCCAGAGCAAATACAGCAGTTAAAAGAGTACTTTAGGGAAAAGAGCTTACGTAATTACATTCTCTTCATTATGGGTATTAATACAGGTCTCAGAATCTCAGATATTTTGAAATTGAAAGTAGGGGATGTTAAAGGCAGTCACATATCTATACGGGAAAAGAAAACAGGGAAACAGAAACGAATACAAATTACTGCAGCACTGAAAAGAGAACTTAAATGGTTTATTGTAGAAAGAGAAGACAATGAGTATTTATTGCAAAGCAGACAAGGTAGAAATCGTCCAATCGGTCGTAGCATGGCATATAAGATATTAAGTGGAGCAGCGGCAGAGTTTGGATTAGATGAAATCGGAACGCATACCCTAAGAAAGACGTACGGGTACCATATGTACATGCAAACAAAAAACATAGCATTACTCATGGAGATATTCAATCACTCGTCAGAGAAGGTCACGTTACGTTATATAGGTGTTAACCAAGATGCAATGGATAAAGCAATGACTAGGTTTAAAATCTAATTATTGCTTATTTCTTTTTCATTAAAAGTTAAGCACCCCAAATCCCCTTAAAAAAGTTGTATTCGGAATATTGTAACAAAATAAAAAAAGACCCTACAAGAGAGTCTTTCATCAGCTAATATTAAGCTTTTTGAACATTAGTAGCTTGTAGGCCACGTTGTCCTTGTTCTACTTCAAACGTTACACTTTGTCCTTCGTCTAAAGATTTGTAACCGTCGATTTGGATAGCTGAGAAATGTACGAATACGTCTTCTCCACCTTCACGCTCGATGAATCCAAAACCTTTTTCTGCATTAAACCATTTTACTTTACCTTGTTCCATAATTGTTGCCTCCTAGTGTGGATACCCACACATATGTTACTACCCTTGCTCAAATACCTTAGACGAAAAACAAAATTTATTCTTAATCTCAAGCCAAACAAAAATAGGTCTTTCTTAAATTAACACACTTTCTAAAAAATAGCAAATTTCAAAAATAAGTCCTTATGGTAATTAGCTACTAATAGTTGTTGCTGAAGAAAAAGTCACTATGATAGTCATCACAGCAAGAAATTGCCAAAGGATCTCAACAATATCATTGGTTTGATTTTTTTTAGACATTCAACAACTGATAAAATTAGCTATTTTCGAACTGAATTTTACTTCTGGTAACGATAATTATGTAAATAAGCTGTCCATATGGGCAGCTTATTTTATTTTTTTGCTTAGCGTAGGTTATTTTGCAAAATGCTGGTGGTATCCCTATACAGTTACTCATAATTTTCGTACTGTGTAACTCAAAAGAGAAATTTAAATGAAATCAATGATACCAAGGGTTTCAGCGAAGGGGGCAGTTACACACAATATAAGATATGGGTAAGTGGATATGTAATTGTTTATTAAAATGTAATATTATTAATTATGGATGATACAGAAAGATGGTGTGACTAATGGAAGATTATTATTGGATAGTAAGAGGGCTTGAATGGGTAGGGAGTGCGAGTATATTTACGCTTGGGACACTAAGTATATCAGGTGGTATTGTTTTTATTGTTCAGAAGATATTCTTACATGCATTAAATAAAAAAGAAGCAGACCATAAAAGTGAGCTTAACAAAAGAGAAGCAGAGTTTAAAATACACCTTGATAATCAACTAGAGAAGCATAAATCTGAATTTAAAAAAATTAATGATAAGTATCAGATTCAATTTAGTAAGTTACATGTAGATAGAGCGGAAACTATAAAAAAACTGTATAGCAAATTAGTTGAATTAGAATCTAGCGGTCAAAATTTATTAGGTCCGATAGGTAGAATTCTAGGTACAGTTGATAGAAGAGTCGCTCCAGAAAAAATGAAGGAGTTAGTATCTAAAGTTTTAGAAGACACTAATGATTTGTCAAAATGTTTTAAGATCAATCGAATCTATTTTCCAGAGACAGTTTGTGAGTCGTTTGAAAATATATTAAATAAAATGTATTTGATTGTAGAATATACATCTAGAGATGATACACCAACTACAGAAGAAGCTATGAAAATGCAGAGAGATACGGATAAAGTAGTAGCGGAGCTTATTATAAAATTAATTCCGAAGTTAAAGAGATCTCTTGAAGATGAATTCAGAAAGTTGCTAGGAGTAACTGAAGATGAACAGGTGGAAAAATAAGTGGCAGAGTCATGACCGCTTTTTGGCAGCAAATGTGCCGGTTGTTTTGAAATTAACATGATATATTTGTATTGTGAGAAGTGGCGGAAAACATTGCTCATAAAATTCTTTATAACTGAAAATGGATCGTCATAACCGGTGGCAATGGTTGCAGATTGGATGAAAGGTTGTTCTTGATTCCACATTCGATTGCAATTCAAGTTGTGTAAACGGAGAAGGGGTTTTGCTCTTCTTCCAGTTATTTGAAAATGTACAAGTAGATTAACCTATCACAATTAGGTAGTTGGAAGAAGAATAAAACTTCATTTACCGTATTTCTAGTAATAACATAAGATTTTGACCAAAGAGCAAATGATGCACAGTGGATTTTTTGTCGAAAAATGACGAAAGATAGTTATAGTTTATTGATTTTGCATAGTTGAATTTTGATATAATTATGAAAGGATATTATGAAAAAGGAGACTATACAAAATGAAGGTTTTTTTAAGTTGGTCAGGAAATGAAAGTAAGCAACTGGCAACGATTTTTAAAGAATGGTTACCAAATGTATTGCAATACGTAGACCCATATATGTCAGCTCAAGATATTTCCATGGGGGAAAGGTGGAATAATAATATTACAGATAGTCTAGAAGAGTCTGTATTTGGTTTGATTTTTGTTACACCATCTAATATTAATGCTCCATGGATTAATTTTGAGGCTGGTGCTCTTTCAAAAACGTTTGACTCTAGAGTTGTACCTATTTTATATAATGCTGATGTGATGATATTAAATCAGGGACCACTAAAACAGTTTCAATCGGCGAAAAATTTAGATAAAGAAAATGTACTTAGCTTAATTAAAAGTATTAATCAAGGTAGTGAAAATGGTAAATTAGATGAGGCTAGATTGGAAAAATCATTCGAAATGTGGTGGCCTGATTTAGAAAAATCTTTAGGTGAAATAGAAAAAGAGGATGCAAAAGAGGATACTATAAAAGAAGAGGGACCAAGTGATAGAGAGCTTTTGAATGTTATTTATTCTAAAATGATTGAGCAAGAAAAAGCGATAAATAAAAAACAAAATGTTATCCAACATTCAAATTCTATTGTGATACCTACAAATTTATATAAAGATTTGGAAAGAATTTCAGAGATATTAATAGGTTGCCAAAATACATTACCTGTTGATCCGAAAACAGAGTTAATATATCACGATTTAGAAAATGTAATAATTGATTTGAATGAAATAGTAAAATATTTAAAAGGGAAAAATCGGAAGATTATATAGGTTATATAGAGGGGAAATCAGGTTAAATTAATTCTGATATAAAGATGTAAAAGCATTCCTTATGGAGTGCTTTTTATTTTGGAGGATTTTAAGATGATAGATTTTGAAAAGGAAGTATTTCAAGAAATTAAATTAAAAAAGAAAATTAATCACTTATCGGATGAGAATAAAAAAATGAAGAAATCAATTAAAGTGTTGTTAGTTACTGTGGAAGAATTAAGGCAAGCATTTATTAATCTACAAAACAATCTAAGGAGAAAAGTAAGTGAAGAAGACATTTTGGAAGCTATCGTAAATGCAATTGAAGATGTTAAGGAAATTGATTAGAGGGTGAGGATAATGTGTGAGCATAAGTATCAAGTGTTAGATAGTGAGACTACTTCTTTTTATTCTGATATTAATCGCTATGGTTTAGATGTATCAGCTATTTTCTACTGTGAGAAGTGCCTTGATATTCAACATAGAGAGAAGCGTATTGATACAGGTGTTATTGAGGTTACGGATAGTGAATGAATATAAAACTAAACAACAGAAGCGTAAGTTCTATGACAGTGGTGAGTGGAAGAGTATACGTGAACAAGTGAAGAAGCGTGACAATTATGAATGTAAAGAGTGCAAACGAAACGGTCAAGTTCAAACTGATACCAATGAGTACAGTGAGAGTGCAAAGCGTAAGAAGATACAACTCGTTGTCCATCATATCAAAGAGCTTGAGCATTATCCTGATCTTGCATTAGACATAGACAACCTTGAAACAGTCTGTGTAAATTGCCATAACAAAGAACATGGAAGAATGTATGAAAAGAAACAAAATAAATGGGAACATGATGAGAAATGGTAAAAATAAAATAAAAATAACACCCCCCCTTAAAATATTTCATCAAAAATTGCTCTAAGGGGCACCGGAGGAGGGGGTTAACTGTCAGGTTTTTTTCGATTTTACGCACGTAAGGGGGGTGGGTAGATGGCTGTTAGTATTGTGAGGTTAAAAGAACAGCTTATGAACAGTATTGATATTACAGATTTAGTCGAAGTTGAAAAGGTAGAAAGATATATTGATCTTGTAAAAGCATTTAGAAAAATAAATAAAACTATTAATAAAGAAGGCGAGTCCGTAACGATAAAAAACGGTTCTCAAGTTTTTGTTAAAGCCCACCCTCTTATAAGTGAGAGGAATAAAATTAACAGTTCATTAATTGCTTTGGGAAGAGATATAAAACTTTCTCCTAAAGTTGGTGCTTCTAATTCGGGTTACAGTCCAAGTGATTTAGTATGATTAGGCAAAAATATGTAGATGAATACATTGAACTTTATAGAAGTGGTAAAGTAAAGTTCAACAATGAAAGAGAACTGTTAATTGAATACCTGGAAAAATACGTTTTAAATAGAGACGACTTGTATTTTGATGATGAAATGATCGAGAAGTGTATCCGCTTTGGTGAAAAGTGGTACTTTCCATTACAGTCATTTCAAAAATTCTTAATAGCATTCGTCTTTTTATTTTATAAGAAAAATGGCCGTGTATTTTATCGTAAATTCTTGTGGATGCTTGGCCGTGGCGGCGGTAAAAATGGTTTAATGACAGTTATTCTTCACTTTTTAATAAGCGAATTACATGGCATTCCTGAATATAACATTTCCGTTGTTGCAAACAGTGAAGAGCAAGCAAAAACAAGCCCAGATGAAATTCATAAATGTATTAAGAGAAATGAAGTTTTACAAAGAGCTTTTAAAACAACATTAACACAAACCATTTCGAAATCGACTGGAAGTGTAGTGAAGTTTAGAACATCAAACGGGGATACAAAAGATGGTCTTCGCGATGGGGCTGTAATGTTTGATGAAGTCCATCAATATGAAAGTAATAAAGATGTCCGTGTTCACATCAGTGGTTTGGGAAAAAAGAAAAATCCGCGTGAATTTTACATTGGTACAGATGGATATGTAAGAGATGGATTCTTAGATAAATTAAAAGAAAAGGCTATGAAAGTTTTAAAAGGTGAAGCCCGTCCGAATGCGCTGTTCCCTTTCATCTGTAAATTAAATGATGAAAAAGAAGTTGATGACATCGATAATTGGGAAATGGCAAATCCAATGTTATCTCAGCCGTTAAGTGAGTATGCTGAAGGCTTACTTGAAACAATAAAAGAAGAGTATGAGGATTTAGAGGACGATCCAAGTAACCGAGAAGAATTCATGACAAAGCGAATGAACTTGCCTGTTACAAATTTAGAAAGGTCGGTTGCAAAATGGTCAGAGATCCTTGCTACAAATCGCCCTTTTCCTGATTTATATGCTCAAGAATGCATAGGGGCGTTAGACTTTGCAAGTATTCGGGACTTTGCAGCATGTGGTCTTTTATTTAGACAAAATGGGGAATACATTTTTAAAACTCATTCCTTCGTGCGAAAAGAATTTGTTGATATATATTACGGATATTCTAAAAAAGCTGGTGAATTTAAAAAACAGAAATTTGCTCCTATAAAAGAGTGGGAAGAGCAAGGATTACTAACAGTTGTTGATGAACCGACTATTAATCCTCAACACATTGTTGATTGGTTTGTAGAAATGCGAGAACAATATGGGATTAAAAAAATTATAGCTGATAACTTCCGTATGGAAGCAATAAGACCACTATTAGTAGCAGAAGGGTTTGAAATAGAAGTTATACGAAACCCAAAAGCAATTCATAGTTTGTTAGCTCCACGTATTGAAATGGCGTTTGCAAATAAACAAATTATTTTTGAGGATAATCCACTAATGCGTTGGTATACGCAAAATGTGTTGGTTGTTATCAAAGCTGATGGAAATAAAATATACGAAAAGAAAGAGCCTGTTCGTCGAAAAACAGATGGGTTTCAGTGTTTTGTTCATGCTCTTTATCGGGCGGATGAGATACAAGAAGCTACTGATTTTGTTATAGGCAATATTAAATTCTAATAAAGGGGGTGGTAACCATTGGATGGTTAGGTTCAGTATTTAAAAGAAATAAAGAACTAGAATTCATGTTGGATCTGGACGTAATAACTGATACAGCAAACAGGCTTCATATGAAACGATTGGCAATTGATACATGCGTTTCATTTTTAGGAAGGACGATTAGTCAATCTGAATTTAGAATAAGAAATGGTAAAGCATTTAAGAAGAATGAGCTGTATTATCGATTAAATGTAAGACCAAACAAGAATATGACCGCAAGTACCTTTTGGGAACGGTTTGTTCGAAAACTTATTTATGATAATGAGTGTTTAGTTATACAAGCAGATGATGGTGATTTACTTATTGCAGATGGATTTCAACATAATGAGTACGCTGTGTTTGAAGATACTTTTACTGATGTAAGGGTAAAAGATTATACGTTTAAGAGAAGTTTTAAGCAAAGCGAAGTTATTCATTTGAAGTATCGGAATGATAAATTAACCCCACTTATTGATGGATTATTTGCAGATTATGGGGATTTATTCGGCAGAATATTAAACTCTCAAAAACGTAAAAATCAAGTTCGTGGAACAGTTGATATGGATATGATTGGTGCTAAAACTGAAGAACAAATAGCAAAGTTACAAGAGTTTATAGATAACATGTATAAGTCAATTGGTTCGAAAGATATAGCTATTGTTCCACAGCAAAAAGGTATTAATTATAACGAGATATACAATGGTGTTGCAAATGGCCCAAGTGTGGAAGAAATCAATAAAGTAACAAATGGTTTCTTAAATCAAGTAGCTATGGCAATCGGTATTCCTATAGCTTTGATATATGGAGAAATGGCCGATGTAGAAAAGCAAACGAAAAATTATATGCTTTTCACAGTACGACCATTATTAAAAAAACTATCTGATGAAGCGAATGTTAAATTCTTTGAAATGAGTGAATATCTTTTGGGACAAAAAATTGAGGTTAAAGCTGTTTCCTATCAAAGTATATTTGATCTTGCGACAAGTATTGATAAGCTCATTTCTTCAAGTGCATTTACAGGAAATGAAATTCGTTCAGAAGTAGATTATGAAGAGTCAGATGATCCAAACCTAAATGTCCATCATATTACGAAGAACTATACAAAATTAAATGAATCTGAAGGGGGTGAGAAATGATGGAACATGTGAATATGAGTAAGCTTTTAAATTTAAAACGAGACATTCGTTTTGAAGCTAAAGGTGAAAATGAATACAAATTAACTGTTTATGGATCAATTGGTGGATGGTTTAGTGAAAATAATGCTGAAGCAGTAAGAAGAAAAATTCAAGATGTTAAAGCAGAAAAAATTCACGTTCATATTAATTCGGGTGGGGGTTCCGCATTCGATGGTGTAGCAATTTGTAATCAGTTAAAGCAGCATAGTGCAGAAATTATAGTTCATATTGATGGTTGGGCAGCTAGTGCCGCATCTGTAATTGCAATGGCAGGAGACAGAATTATTATGCCTAGTAATACTATGATGATGATTCACCAAGCAAGTACCTTTGAATATGGAAATGCAGATCTTTTTGAAAAAACAGCACGAGATTTACGAAAGATTGATTCAGCTTTAGCAGGATCTTATAAGAAACGTTTTGTTGGAACAGATGAAGAATTAAAACAACTTTTAAAAGATGAAACCTGGCTAACAGCAGAGGAAGCAGTAGCTCTTGGTTTAGCTGATGAAATTGCTGATGAAATTGAAATTGATGATACGCAAGAGGATGAAGAGGAAGTTGTAGAAAATTTAAAAGAAAGTTTAGTAGCTAAGTATATGAAACAACAAAATAATCAAAATCCAAAAGAGCTTATTCAAGAGCCTGTTAATACAAAACAGAATCTGAGTACGCTCTTTTTAACATTAGGAGGAAAATAAAATATGGTTATCAAGTTTAATAATTTTGAAGAAAAGAAACTAGCATTTGCAAAAGCTACACAGGAAGGTACAGCAGAAGAGCAATCAGTAGCATTGAACTCCATGATTGAAGCACTTGCTACAGATGTAAGAACAGATATTTTAAATCAAGTGAATGAATCAATGGTAGATCGTTCTATTATGCAATCTCGCGGTGCTAATGTATTAACAAGTGAAGAAATGAAGTTCTTTAATGCAGTTGTGGAAGAAGGCGGCTTTAAGTCTACTGAAACTTTACCTAAGACAACCCAAGAACGTATTTTTGATGATTTAGTTGAAGATCATCCTTTCCTACAACATATCGGTCTTGAAAATCTGGGTGCAGTAACAGAATTTATTTACGGAGATCCAGAAGGCGCAGCGGTATGGGGACCATTATTTGATGATATTAAAGGTCAATTAAATGCTACATTCCGTAAAGATAGCATTTCCCAACTTAAATTGACGGCATTTATTCCATTAGCAAATGACATGTTGAAACTTGGGCCTGTATGGGTAGAACGTTATGTTCGTACAATGATTACAGAAGCGATGAAAGTAGGTTTAGAACGTGGATTTGTAGCTGGTACAGGTAAAAATGAACCTATTGGGTTATTAAAAGATCCAAGTGGAAGTGTTGTGAATGGAGTATATCCAGATAAAAAGCCAGTAGGCACTTTAACGTTCGAGCCAGGCCGCAAAACAATCAATGAATTAAAAGGTGTTGTTAAACTACTAGCTAAAAAATTAAATGCTGATGGTTCAGACGCAGGTCGACCAAAAAATATTGCTGGTAAAGTAGTTATGGTAACTAATCCGTTTGATACTTTTGATATTCAAGCAAACGCGACAATTCAAAATGCGGCTGGAGTATATGTAACTAGTTTGCCATTTAATCCAATTCTTACAGAGTCAGTGTTTGTACCTCAAGGAAAAGTATTATTCTTTGTTAAAGGTCAATATGTTGCAGCAATGGGTGGAACAGAGCCAATCAAGAAGTATGAAGAAACATTAGCTTTAGAAGATGCAACTGTTTATATTGCTAAACAATATGCTACAGGTAAACCGAAGGATATATACACTTCACAAGTTTACACATTAAAGCTTGAAGAAGTAACACCACCGACTGAAGGGTGATGCAAATGGAAACAGTAATTTCAGACGAAATAATACAGCAGTTCAAAGATAGGATGCACTTGGGTGATGATGAAGACGATAACCTAAAGCGCATCCTTTTTGCATCCAATGAAGCTTTATTAAAAGTATGTGGATTGTATGACATAAACAAAGATGAGACGTTCAAAGAATTAGTTTTTGAACGTTCTCGTTATGCTTATAATGATGCACTTGAGTATTTTACTAAAAACTTTTTAACCGAAATTAATAGTTTTGGTATTGCAAAAGCATTAGAAGAAATCAAATTGGACGGTGAGTAATATGCGTCCTTTTCAGTATAAAAAACCACTGAATACAGGTGACTTTAGAAATCGAATTAGCATTGAACAACCTGAAATAATAAAAGATGAATTGAATCAAGCAATTGAAACAGGTAATTGGGAAGAAGTTAAAAGTGCATGGGCAATGATAAAAACGGTGAAAGGCTCTGAGTATATTGAAGCTTCAGCTTCACAGTCTACACGAATTTATCGGTTTGTAATTCCTTATAAAACAGGTATTACAGAATTAATGCGAATTAATATGAAGAATCGTATCTTTGACATTATCGAACCGCCAATGAATGATGATGAAATGTATCAAACATTGACTATTATCGCAAAGGAGCATGTTTAATATGAGTAATTTTGCGAGTGATCTTGCTAGAGAATTGCAAAGGTATGCAAATGTTGTGGAAGAAGAATTAACAAATGCACAAGAAGATGTAGCTGATATTGCTGTAAATAAGTTAAGACAAAATAGTCCTAAAAAAACCGGTGGTTATCGTAAAGGTTGGCGTAAGAAAAAAGTAGATAAAGCCGTTGTTATCCATAATACAAAAGGGCAATTAACGCATCTTTTAGAAAATGGCCATGCGAAAGCTAGTGGTGGCCGAGTACCGGAGAAAGTGCATATTCGTCCCGTTGAAGAGTATGTAATTGATGAATTGCCAAAACGTATTGAAAGGGCAATTGAATCATGACATTAACATTAGGAGAGTTTATAAAAATTCTTGAAGCTACAGGCTATCCTGTGGCTTATTCGCATTTCATAGCAACACCAGGTAATCCAGTTCCAGCGCCACCGTATATCTGTTTTCTTGTGGATGGGTCAGCAAATTTAATGGCTGATAACAAGGTATATCACAAGATAAATGATGTAAATATTGAGCTTTATACAACTAAGAAAGATGTAGTTGCGGAAGCCAAGCTAGAACAAGTTCTAGATGATCACGAGATTCCTTATGACTCGTATGGGACTTTTATTGAATCTGAAAATATGTATCAAAAATTTTATGAAACGAGGTTGATATAAATGAATGAAAATAAAGTAGCATTTGGTTTAAAGAATGTCCATTATGCGCTTTTTGATATTAAAGATGGTGTAGTTACATTTAATACACCAATTCCATTACCTGGTGCGGTTGAATTAACGTTTGATCCACGAGGGGATTTAATTGAATTCTACGCTGATGACATGCTTTATTACGCTGCAAGTAATAACCAAGGGTATGATGGAACGCTTTCTATTGCGACTATTCCGGAACAATTTGCAATTGATGCACTAGGAGAGGAATTAGACGAAGAAGATGGTGTGTTAAATGAGTTAGCGGATGCTAAAGGAAAATCATTTGCATTATTATTTGAATTTGATGGCGATGTACGAGCAACTCGACACGTTATGTTTAACTGTTCTGCAAGTCGTCCAACACTTGCATCTAAAACGAAAACAAATTCAGCGGAGCCAAATACAAATGAACTTAAATTTGTATCCAGCCCTATTGATATTAATGGAAAACGTATGGTTAAAACGAAAACTACTACTAAATCAAAAACAGATATTTATAATAATTGGTACAAAAAAGTGTATACAAAAGTACCTGCATTACCAAAAGGAGCGTAAGTAGATGGAAAAGACAATTACAATAGACGGAAAACAGGTCAAATTAAAAGCTAATGCAGCATCAGCCAAGCGATATAAGGCGCAATTTAGACGGGATTTATTTGCCGATATGTTTAAATTAGGAGCTATAGGTACATTCGCTTCGCAAGATGCAACAGAAGGCACCATTGATTTTTCTAACTTAGATTTCGATAAAGTAGATTTTGAAGTTTGTTACGATTTAGTTTGGTTATACGCTAAAACAGCTGATCCTGAAATTCCAGACCCGATGACTTGGTTAGAAGGGTTTGATGAGTTTCCTATTTACGATATAATGCCGGAAATTAATGAGATGGTTCAAAAAACAATGGGAGCAAAAAAAAAGTAAAGAAAATTAATGAAGAGCAAGGGACTTTCGGTGATGAAGAATTAAGCACTGAATTGTTCCTTGCTCTTTGTTATGAAGCAAAGCTCACATATTGGGACTTAGAAGTGATGACGATTGGTGATTGTTTTGATTATATCGCTGAGTATGCTGAAATGAAAAATCCAGGAAAAGAAAAAGTTCGAAAAGCAACTCAAGAAGACTTTAATGCTTTCTAAGAAAAAGGGGTGAGATAATGGCAGGAGGAAAAATTAAAGGAATTACGATTGAAATTGGAGGGAATACGCAACCGTTACAAAATGCCTTAAAAGACGTGAATAAGCAAAGTGATTCTTTGACTAAAGAGTTAAAAGATGTTGAACGTTTATTAAAGTTTAATCCCGGTAACGTTGAGGCACTTGCTCAAAAGCAACAGTTGCTTACACAACAAATTGAAAAAACTACACAAAAGCTCGATAAATTAAAAGAAGCGGAGCAACAGGTTCAAGATCAATTTCAAAATGGGAAAATTTCAGAAGAGCAGTACCGCGCATTTAGGCGTGAAATTGAATTTACACAAGGGTCACTTGATGGTCTGAAAAACAAGCTCGGTAATATGAAAGCCGAACAAGAAAATGTAGCAAGTTCAACACGACAATTAGAAACTTTATTTAGTGCTACAGGAAAAAGTGTTGATGATTTTGCGAATGCATTAGGTAATCGTCTTGTAAATGCAATTAAAAGTGGAGCGGCTACAAGTCGACAGTTAGAACAAGCAATTGGTCTTATTGGTCGTGAAGCATTAGGAACTGAAGCTGATATTGAAAAATTACAACGTGCCCTCCGATCTGTGGATGCCGGAAACTCTATACAACAAGTACAAAATGAGTTAAGAGATTTACAACAAGAAGCTGGCAGAACCGAGAAGAAGTTTGAAGGTTTAAAAGTAGGATTAGAGAATGTTATCGGTGGATTAGCAGCTGGTGGTGGAATTGCAACAGCTGTTGAAAAAGCACTTGATATGTCAAAATTGAAAACTAAAATTGATATATCTTTTGATGTCCCTGAATCCTCGAAAAAATCAGTAGAAGAAGCAATAAGAGGCGTAACAGCTTATGGAGTAGATGCTGAAGAATCACTTGCTGGTGTACGTAGGCAATGGGCTTTAAATAAAGATATTAGTGATGAAGCGAATGCATCTATCGTTAAAGGTGCAGCAACAATCGCGCAATCCTATGAAGGTATAGATTTTACAGAGTTGATTCAAGAAACCTATGAAATAGGAAATGAATTAGGAATAACGCAAGATAGTGCTCTTGGTATGGTTGATACTTTGTTAAAAATGGGATTTCCGCCAGAACAGTTAGACATCATTGCTGAATATGGTAGCCAGCTAACCCGTGCAGGCTTTAAAGCTGAGGAAGTTCAAGCCATTATGGAAGCAGGCGTTGAAACAGGTAGTTGGAATTAGATTATAGTTCCCTTGTATGGTGACGTACAATGAAAAACTCCTTTAATTCAGTGAAACTCTCAAATGAGACAATACTGAGCGAAGCCTTTTAATTAAGGAACGTGCAACGACTAGTCGAAAGACGTAGGGTGTAAGTAAATGACACTCGAAACGGGGAGCAACTCAAGTAGTTGAAGATATAGTCTAATCTATACGGTGACGTATAGCAGTTCATAAGAGAACGGGCGTGACGTTGCGAACCACGTTGAATATAAATGATTGATAATCTCTTAGACGGGCTGAAAGAAGGTAGGGTCCAATTAACTGAATTCGCACAAGGAGCTGATAAGGCTTTAAAAGAAGCGCTTGACGGTTCTGGTATTGCAACTGGACAAATAGAAAAATGGGGAGCATCTGTCGCTAAAGGCGGAAGAGATGGCGCAGCAGCGATGGTAGAAGTAGCTAAAGCTATTGACGGAATAGAAGACCCAGTTAAGAAAAATCAGGTTGGGGTTAAAGTTCTAGCCACTATGTTTGAAGATCAAGGTCAAAATTTAACAAACACTTTAATTGAAGCTTCTAAGAAAACAAAGGATCTTCAACAAAACCAAGACAACTTAAATGAATCTGTTAAAAAATTAGATGCAAATCCAGCTGTAAAGTTCCAAAAAGCGATGGGAGATTTACAAATGGCTCTTGAACCTATACTAGGAGTAATTGCTGATGTTGTTGCTAGTATTGCTGATTGGATTTCTAATAATCCAGAATTAGCAGCGACATTAGCAGCAGTTGCAACGGCTATTGGAGTAATTTCAGGGGCACTTATGGCTATTGCACCAATTGTTGTATCGGTCATGGGGGTATTTGAAATTGGGGCCGCCGCGGCACTAGGTATAGTTGCTATTGTTCCTATTATCATAGCCGCTATAGTTGCTCTTGGAGTGGCTATTTATAAAAACTGGGATGATATTAAAAATTGGACAATAGAAGCATGGGATTCTATTAAAGAGTACTTAGTAGAGCTTTGGGAGGGGATATCCCAATCCTGTAGTGAAGCATGGTCTTCATTTTTAGAAGCAATGCATGAATTTTTTGATCCGATAGGTCAATTTTTTAGTGATTTATGGGAGGGTGTAAAGCAGGCGTGTAGCGATGCATGGAATTCTACTGTTGAATTCTTTTCTGAAGCATGGTCTTCTTTCGTAGAAATGATGCATAGTTTCTTTGATCCGATAGGTGAATTCTTTAGTAGTTTATGGTCTGGCATTGTTGAAACTGCTTCCTCCTGGTGGTCCTCTTTAGTTGAAACAGCATGTGAATTGTGGGGAACATTAACGCAAGCATGGCAAGAAACATGGGATACAATTCTTACTGTTTTAGATCCAATTATTTCGGCAGTTTCTACCGTTTTAGAAGCTGGTTGGTTGTTAATACAGGCAGGTGCACAAATTGCATGGGCGGCAATCTGTCAATATATTATTCAACCGATTCAGGAAGCCTACGACTGGGTAAATACACAAATCGGTGAAATGGTCACTTGGCTTGGTACACAATGGGAAATTGCAAAAGCTATGGCACAAATTGCTTGGGGACTATTTAAGCAATATATTATTCAACCTGTTCTAGACACTTGGAACTTAGTAAAAGAAAAGTTCAGTGATTTAGTTTCTTGGCTAAATTCACAATGGGAGACAGTTAAATCATATACATCAGCAGCATGGGGGTTATTTAAACAATATATTATAAAACCTGTACAAGATACTTGGAATTTAGTAAAAGAAAAGTTTAGTGATTTATCCAATTGGATGTTAGGAATTTGGGCGAAAATAAAAGGCTATACACTTGAAGCGTGGAAGATGGTTTACACATACATCGTTCAACCAGTTATTTCAGCTTATAATTCTGCAAAAGAGAAATTCAATGATATGTACAATATAGCACGGGAAAAATTTGATTCTGTTAAGAATGCAGCTCAAGAAAAATTTGAAGCGGCAAAACATTTCATTATAGATCCAATTAAAGATGCAGTTGACAGTATAGAAAAATTCATTGGAAAGATTAAAGGATTCTTTAGTGACTTGAAGTTGAAAATTCCAAAACCAGAAATGCCACCTCTTCCACACTTCAGCTTACAAACAAGCACGAAAAATGTTTTAGGTAAAGATATTACATTTCCGTCAGGAATTAATATTGATTGGCGTGCAAAAGGCGGTATCTTTACTAAACCAACTATCTTTGGAATGAATGGCGGAAACTTGCAAGGTGCAGGAGAAGCGGGGCGAGAAGCAGTGCTTCCTCTGAATAAAAAGACACTTGGAGATATTGGTGCAGGAATTGTGGCAGCCATGCCACGACAACAATTTGCAACGCCGAGAGAAATAAATCAACTAATGGGTGACATGAGCCGTATGATGGCTAGTTCTGTGAGTCAATTATCAGGATTAAAGAGTGTCATGAGTGGTGTGTATGGAAGTATGTCAAATAGTAGACAAGCTATGGCAAGCAGCGTATCAAATCAAGTGATTAATTACGGATCTAGTTCATCTTCTAGTGGTGAAGTTATTCCAATGCTTGGGGGAGATTTAGTTATTGAAGTGCCTGTTAATTTAGAAGGAAGAGACGTGGCACGCGGTACTTATCGCTATACAACCGAGTATCAAGAAAGAGAAGCAAAAAGAAACTCAGCCTTTTAGGTTTGGGTTTCTTTTATTTTATAAAGAAATGAGGTGTTGGCATGAGTTCTTTTACTTTTAACAACCAACGAAAGGAGTACATTCAAATAGAAAAGGGATGGAGTCCACCAACATGGGCACCTCTAAAACGTAATTTCTTAAAAACACCTGGATATCCAGGTGCAAGATTATTAGGAACGGATACAGACCCTCGTCCACTTCCTGTCCCTGTAGGAATTATCGTTCCAGATGGAACAGATTTAGAAACGTTAAAAGAAGAAATAGCAGCATGGTTAATTACAGAAGAAGCAGTTGAGCTAGTATTTGATGCAACTCCTGATCGAACATATTTAGCTATAATTGATGAAGATTTTAATCTTGATGATTTCGTTACGTTAGGTAAAGGTACTTTGAAGTTTATTTGTCCGATGCCTTATAAATTAGGACCTACCCGAACGGTAGAATTTCAAACAGGTGCACTGGGGTTAATGGCAAACGTTCAAAATAAAGGAACTGTTCATTCTAATCCTATTATTGAGATCAACATTACGAAACCAAACACTTTTTTAGATGTATGGTTTGAAGATAAATATTCAAAGGAATCGGATTATTTCCGTATTGGAGTGCCATTAAAAATGGAACAATTGCCTGTAGAAAGAAATCAACGTCTTATATGGGATGAAATGTCCAAAACTATAGGGTGGAGTAAGGTTAGTTCTATGGAAGACGGTAATCCAGTTGGTGAAATGAAAACAGATAGTTACCAATTCTATTGTTCGGACTATGGCTCGGGTAATGGATGGCATGGCGCAGCTGTTAAGAAGAGTATCCCTGGTGGGCCAGTACAAGATTTTATTATGCAAGCCCACGTTACATGTAAAAGTAAAAAGATCAATGAAATGGGACGAGTTGAGATAGCAATACTCGATGAAAACAGCAAAGTTCTTTCAAAAATTGCCATGAATGACCTCTATTGGCAAGCTGAACAAAATTTTGGAACGATGGTAATTGGATATGATAATAAGCCTGGAAAAACAGGCTTAATTTATGAGAGTGGTGATTATCCGAATACATGGAATCAGTATTATGGTAGGTTGTGGATTGCTAGAACCGGTAATGATTGGGAAGCTTATATTTCAAAATTTCTTCCTGGAACAGAAAAAGATGATTCAGAACGCTTTGCAAGATGGACCGATAAAGACAATAAACATATGGAAAAAGCAGCTCAAATACAGATTAGTATCATGCAGTGGCAAGATGTTCCGCCAGTAGAAGCGATGACAGTTTCGGATTTGAAATTTTGGAAAGTGAATTTAAATAATCAAAATACACCGCCTTATATAGTCGATGTTGGTGACAAAGTCGTAATTGATACAGAAAATAGTCATGTAATGATTGAAGGGAAGGATGCGATTAATATTAAGGACATTTTCAGTAATTTTCCTATCATTAATAAAGGTATGAATACACTAGAAATCATGCCTTCTGATATCGGAACAGCAAAGGTTAAATATAGGGAGCGGTTTAGATGAGAACACCAAGTGGAGTCTTACATATTATTGATTTTAAAACTAGTCAAATCGTTTCAGCTATACAACCAAAAGATTATTGGGATGATAAACGTCATTGGGAAATCAAGAATAATATCGATACTTTAGAGTTTAAAGTATTTGATAACACGAAATATGCAGCAACACTTATGCAACAAAACTTAGTATTAAAAGAAGTAAGGGATGGGCGTATTGTTCCGTATGTAATCACTGAAGTAGAAAAAGACCCTGACGATAGATCCGTAATTACTTATGCATCAGGTGCATGGATTAATCTTGCTAAAGATGACTATATTCGTCCGCAGAAAATTGAAGGTAAGACAGTAAATGAATTTATGGATATTGCTCTTGTAGGTACAAAATGGAAGCGTGGTAAAACGGAGTATGCTGGATTTCATTCTATGACTATTGATGAATTTATAGATCCATTGAGTTTCTTAAAAAAGATTGCTTCCCTATTTGAACTAGAAATTATATACCGTGTTGAAGTGGTTGGTTCTCGAATTGCAGGTTGGTATGTAGACATGGTGAAAAAAAGAGGAAGAGAAACAGGAAAGGAAGTCACGTTAGGTAAAGATTTAGTTGGAATTAAACGTATTGAAAACTCACAAAACATTTGTACAGCTTTAATTGGCTTTATCAAAAAAGAAGGTGGAGAAGTTCTCACTATCTCAGATATAAATAAGGGTATTCCATATATTGTGGATAACGATGCATTTCAACGTTGGAATGAAAAAGGTAAACACAAATTTGGATTTTATACTCCAGAAACAGAAGAAGATATAACACCAGAACGCTTATTGACTCTTATGAAAATAGAGTTAGCAAAACGTGTGAATACCTCTGTCTCTTATGATGTTCAAGCACAAAGTATAGGGCGTGTATTTGGACTGGCTCACGAGTTAATCAATGAAGGAGATACAATCCGAATTAAAGATGTTGGATTCACACCTAAGCTTTATTTAGAAGCAAGGGCAATCGCTGGTGATGAATCACATACTGATCCTTCGCAAGATAAATACGCATTTGGTGATTACCGTGAGATTACAGATTCAAATGAAGAACTACGAAAGATTTACAATCGTATCCTTAGTTCACTAGGTAGTAAGCAAGAACTGATAAATCAGTTAGATAAATTAGTGAAAGATGCAAATGAAACAGCTAATAATGCTAAGAGAGAATCAGAAGTAGCAAAAACACTGGCTGAAAAAGTTCAAGAGAATCTTAAAAATAATATGGTAAATATAATCGAAGCTAAAAATCCACCGACCGATAATCTTATAGTAGGTAAAACATTATGGCGAGATATTAGCAACGGTAAACCTGGTATTTTAAAAGTGTGGAACGGTAAAGGTTGGGAGCCTCTTATTCCTGATGTGGAAACTATCAAGAAAGAAACAATGGAGCAGGTTAATAAGGATATTAAACTTACAAAAGAAGAATTAAATAAAAAAGTGGAAGAAGCGCAAAAAGAAGCTTCGGGACAATTCAAGGAAGTTAAAAATAGTCTCCAAGAAGTTTCGCAAACTATTAAAAATGTACAAAACTCTCAAGGTGAAATTAATAAAACTGTCTCTGAAATGAAACAAACCAACGAAGGTTTTACTAAATCTATTGAGTTATTAACAAAAAAAGATGGTGAAATCACTGGAAAATTAAATACAGTAGAAGAGACTTTTGAAGGTACAAAAAAGACAATCTCTGAGGTGCAGCAAACAACAAATGCTTTAAAGAAAACCACAACTGAAATTACTGAAAAGGCTGGTCAGATTAGTGAGAAGTTGGAGAGTGTAGAAAAGAAAGTTAATAACGATAAAGCTGGAGGACGTAATCTGTTATTAGATTCAAATGCTAAATACGAAAAAATAGATTATCTAATCAATCCATATTCTCTAACCGAAAATTTCTCTACAGGTGAAGAATATACATTTGTAATTAAAGGTAGCGTTCCGAATGGGCAGAAGTTCGGGATTTGGCAAAATGGCGGTTCGAATAATGTTGGATATGCTACAAGTGTTTATGCGAATGGAATAACCTATGTAACTTTTAAAGCTGTAGCAGCAACGAGTGGAAATGAAAGAAAGTTGAGTCTGTATAACTTTCCAAGTAACACTACAAAAGCCATTGTAGAATGGGTTGCTTTATATAAAGGTAATAAGCCACAGGATTGGACACCAGCTCCAGAAAATCAAGTAACGAGTGATGAATTCACTAAGAAAACAACCGAGATTGAAAAAAGTGTGGATGGTATTAAAGAAAGTATAAAAACGGTAGAAAAAACACAAATCTCTTTTAATGAACGTGTTAACACTGTAGAAAAGAATGCAGAAGGAACAACTGCAAGTGTTAAGAAATTACAGGAAACACAAACTGAGCAAGGGAAAACATTAACTCAGGCGGGCACAACGATACAGCAACACTCTGAAGCGTTGAAATTAACAATGAAAAAGAAAGATGTTGAGGATTATGTAGGCGGTTTAGGTACTGTCAACGAGTTGCGTGATGCTGATTTTAAGTTAGGACAGAAATATTGGTTTTGGAATAGCGGTAATGGGGCTATTGGTTCTGTTGATACGAATTTAAAATACAAAGGTATGAATACATTTGCAATTACCGTTACTGGCCAGACTCAAGATCGTTGGTGGGGACTTACAAGCCAATTCATTGAGTGTCAGGTTAACGAAGAATTTGTTGCATCAGGTTATTTCAATACTGATGGGAAAACACCTATTGATAGTGGTGGTGCATTTATTGAAATTGAATGGTGGACTGCTGACAAAAAAACTCGCATTAAAACAGCTAGAACGAATATCAAGGTTGTAAATCATACATGGGTTCGTGCTGTATGTTCAGATAAAGCACCAGCCAATGCATCGTTTGTGAGATGGCGTTATTACGTTACAAGAAATGGGCGTTTATGGTGTGCTGCACCTATGTTACAACGTGGCACTATAGCTACAGAATTTTGGTTACATCCGAAAGATCAAACGGACGTTGATAAAATGCTAGAAGATATAGCTAATAGAGTAGCTACTGAGAAATACAATCAGAAAGTTACAGAGTTAGAAAGAAGTATTGGTGCAAATGAAAAAGGTATTACAATCGTTTCTAGAAAACAAGAAACGTTTATAAATGAGACTTATAATGCCTATGCAAGGAAAACGGAATCTAGGTTAGAAGTTTTAGATGAAGGGATTTTAGCGCAGATTTTAAAGGACGGAATTGTCACTGCCATCAATATGTCCCCTGGGAAAATTACAATCAATGCTGCAAAACTGGATATTAATGCAGATACAATGGTCAAATGGCTAACAGCAAAAGGCATTAATACGAATCTTATTAGAATTAACGGTGACAAGATAACTATTGATAAAGATGGTGTAACTGTTAAAATGCTAGATTTTCTATTCCAAGACGAATGGGGAACAAAAACAACTGCGGTATCAAGACGAAACCTAATAGCAGATCCCGATTTTTCTAGTGTTACAAAGAAAAACATTGGACATAACGATTATTATGGGTTTGAAGGTGGATACGGTCTTACTTGGAGGTCATGGGGAAATGTCGTAATAGAAAAGAATACACATATATTCGATTACGAGCAAATGGTGAATGCTACAAGGGTAGACATGTATAACTATCCAGAAGCAATCGTGAATAATGGCATACATCCCGGAAATGAATACACAGTATCTGCTCACTTTAGAGCATCTATGATAAATGGTGTACGTAAAACAGGGAAACCACGCTTACATGTATGTTGTGTTAAATTCCGAGACAATGTAAGTTACGATATATGGAATGAACAAAAAATGGACTTTCCTGAGCCATCTACATTTTATGGAGAAATCAGAAGATATTCATTTACCTTCAAAGTGCCGAAAAACTATATTCCGCAACAACACGCATTGATTATTAAAGTTTGTTCTGCTAATGCTGACATGAGACAAGGGACAGCGATTTGTGTAAGTGGTGTAACGCTATACAGTGGCAAATATGCATCTATGTATAATTGGGATCGTGCTGCAGCAGAAAGAGCAGATGGCATTCAGCCGTTTAACGCGCTTGCTGTAGGCGGTGTGAATAATAATATAAAACCAGCAGCAGACGGACAAACGTTTGATATAAGTACAGAAAAGGATGTAAAAGTTTTTTCTAATATAAGGGCGATGCAAGGAATTAATTTAGGCGGCGGTGGATTCCAACAATGGGGACATATTCGTTTTGTAGAAGGAAACCGAGGGTTAGGATTCTATGTCTGTAACTCAAATGGATGGCACTTTAATAGTTTGGGATAAGGAAGAAAGGAGTAATAGTATATGAATCAGAATTCAGCTGTTACAACTCCACAACGTGGGGATGTAACACCGTTTATGGGATATTTAGTAGAGTTGGAAAGATCTGAAACTGGAATTTTTGTAAACATCCCTATTAATGTATTAAATAATGCAGGGCTTTCAAATGGCATGAATAAAGTTGAGGTATGGAGGGAACTTGATGGAACTATAAGCTTTAGAATCGCAACAAGATGCGAAATCTGTAAACGTGGAGCACGTCTATATGAACTAGATATGGGATTTGCAAAAAAGCATATTTGTATAGAATGTTATACATCGCTTACGGGGAATTATCCATCACAGCAACCACCAACTAATGAAAATACAACGCAAATAGAGCAGCCATAAGCTGGTCTTTTTTTATTGTCAAAAAAGGAGATGAGAACAGTGGAAGATGCAATTTTCAACTCAGTTATTCAACAAGGTGCATTTGCAGCGTTATTTGTGTGGATGCTATTTACTACGCAAAAAAAGAATGAGCAGCGTGAAGAAAAGTATCAACAAGTAATTGATAGAAACCAACAAGTCATAGAAGAGCAAGCAAAGGCTTTTGGATCTATCTCTAAAGATGTAACAGAAATCAAACAAAAACTATTTGAAGGAGATGTTCAATAATGGGGTATATCGTCGATATTTCAAAATGGAATGGTAATATTAACTGGGATGTAGCAGCACTGCAATTAGACTTAGTAATTGCTAGGGTACAAGATGGTTCTAACGTAGTTGATCATATGTATCAAAGTTATGTTGGTGAAATGAAAAAACGTGGTGTTTCTTTTGGTAACTATGCGTTTTGTCGATTTGTTTCTGAAAATGATGCACGTGTAGAAGCTCGCGACTTTTGGAATCGTGGAGATAAAGATGCATTGTTTTGGGTAGCGGATGTGGAAGTGAAAACAATGGGGAATATGTTAGCTGGAACGTTAGCTTTTATCGATGAATTACGCCAGTTAGGTGCTAAAAAGGTTGGGCTATATGTTGGTCATCATACATATAAAGAGTTCCAAGCGGATAAAGTAAACGCTGATTTCTTATGGATTCCTCGATATGGTGGGAATAGACCAGCTTATCCATGTGATATCTGGCAATACACAGAGACAGGTAATGTACCTGGTATCGGTAAGTGTGATTTGAACCAATTGATTGGCAGTAAACCGTTATCTTGGTTTACAGGAGAGGAACATACAAAACAATCTGTTGCTAATGGTGGCTATCAATATGTTAAATCTGGTGGGTTTGGCATTTCACTGGTTCAGGAAGTCGTAAATGCTATGAATGAGCGTGGAACAAAAGGGAAGGTTATCTCTGATCCATTAACTGGTTTAGCGTACTTACAAACTGAAGTACTGCCTAATGGTGAACTTGATAAGATTACAGCTTGGATGGATGAAAGAAACTGGTGGTACGAGTACATTAAAAAATAAACATTGAAAGCCACCCTGTTGGGCGGCTTCTTTTAATTTATATTTACTAATTCATCATATCTAAACTGAGTATTTAAGCCGAAAGCACCCGTACAATATAAAGAACACGATTTAAAAGGAAAAAATTACTGAATTATGACTTATAACGTCTATATTTCTATAAAATAAAAAAAGGCCAGCTTATATAGGCTGGCTCTTTTTTTATGGATGATATACTCCGTGAGAGTAATGATAAACTGTTTTTTCATTTGCTTTTGAAATCGGATTAGTTTTGTTAGGACCATTGTAATAACCAAGATTCACAATATCGTAGTAGTGTGTTGATCTTGAAGCCCAGAAAGAATAATTCCCCTTACCACTAGGCATTTCCACTGAACCTTCAAATGCGCCATTTGCTCCTACAGTACATAAAATATCTTTTTTAGCAAAATTTAGTGCGCCATCGAAGTAAATGTAAAAAGTTGTACCAGCAGGTACTGCTTGTCCATTTGCGTCATATGCATATCCTTTGAATGTTGTGTTTTTATATGCATAAACTCGATACTTTTTACCTTGCCCATAGTCGATATACTCATTGTTTCCGATGTTAGTAATTTGCACTTTGTCGACAAGTGGTGTGTTTTCAGCTGCACTTGCATTATTGCTTGGTAAAATAAAGCCAAATACTACTAATCCAATTAGCATAAGTGAAGTTAAAATTTTCTTCATAATCACATCTCCTATAATATTTTTTACACCCTAAATTTTACAGGGGTTAAATGTAAATTACAACATTTATATATATTATAACAATATGCAATGTTGCATATTTTTAATGGTGCCAAATATAAATTACACAATAGCAAAGGGATACTATGTAACGGCAAATGAAGTCTATGCATATACTAAATATTTCATAGAAAAGAATAGTTTTATGAACTAAAATTATTATCTGGTTCTATATGTAGATAATTATATATTGATTTTCATCTTTATAAATGTTAGGGTAAATATACACCGTTTCTTATTTATCTATGAGTACTGTCTGTAGAACGAATAGAATAATTTGAAAAAGATCCCCTGATGCACTCATATGCAGAAGGGGATCTTAATTTTTATGAGATTTAAAATTTACTTTTAGATAATGCTTTAAGTACTGGCTTTACAATTAAACCTATTAAACGAAAGCCTTTAAATATAGAGCGTACAACTTTCATGAAGATGCTCCCCTTAGATTAAAGGACATAACTTATTCCTTTATTTCTTTTATTGCGTTTAGTGAATCTTTAAAGTATGCCAAACCATCCATTACAGATTGTTCATACCCTTTAACCTTTTCTTTATCCCTTTCGTCTAAGCCTGAAAACATGCCGGCTACTGCCTTTTGATATACTGTTAAGGAATCTATCAGTCCGATTTGTAAATCTGTGTACTCCTTAGGTGGGTGAAGAGATTTTATCTTGTCAGCTTGTACTTGTACTTTATCATACTGCGCTTTTAATTCGTCTTTATTTGTCAATAGTGTTTTATCTTTTTCAATTATTGGTTTCGTGGCGCGTAATTCGGATTCAAAGTTATTAGCAAGTTTATACACTGTCTCTTGATACTCTTTTATAGTACTGAATCTCGTATTGTCTTCTATCTTGTCTTCCTTTTTAATTACATCTTTCTCTTTACTTACTTCTTTTTTACTAGCTGCTTCATCTTGTATTTTCTTCTCTAACTCGTCTTTCTCTTTACTTATTTTTTCTTTACTAGCTTTTTCATCTTGTATCTTCTTTTCTAACTCGTCCTTTTCTTTATGTAGTTTATCTACTTCTTCATTTAACGATTTTATAACATCCTTATCAGATCTTGTTTCAGTTTTCTTTTCTGACTCTGCTACTTGTAAGTTATCAGTTTTCTTTTCTTTTTCTATGTCATTATTTGAACAACCTATCGCTGATAACATAATTGGAAGTGCTAAACATATTAGTTTCTTGTTTTTCATTTCTCCTACCCCTTTACTTCTTATTTTGTAGATTCCCTTTATACTCTATTGTTTACGTTTTTATACAGCTTACTTGCTTCTTTAGCGTTTCCTTGCTTTCATTACTACTTCACTTTCTAATTCCATCATTTCAAATGTATCACCGTTAAAGGATAATACCTTGAATTCCGCATATGGTGGTAAGTCTATACCTTCTTTCTCTGAGCCATGCTCTATAAACTTCTTATACTTGAAGGTAATTTCTTTTTTAATCCCGTCATACTTCCATTCACCTATCATATGAGTTTGATTACGCTCTTCCTTGTTTTCACTCTCATACATGAGGAAAGAACCATCTTTCTTTAAGTCAAAACCTAGATTAAATTCACCATTTCGATATGTACCCCAATCAGCTACTAACTCCTTACCGTTTGCAGAGATATTAACAGTCCCTTCATCAGAGTCTTTCTTTTCTTTCTGTTTCTTATCCATTGCTTTCTGTTTTGCCCCAGGATAATCTGCTTCAAAATCTTCGAATAAGGTTTCCAACAAACGAGGTCCGTAGTTTACATCATTCATACCTTTTTCTAGTACTTCTTTTAGTCTTACAGTACCAATTCTACCGTCGCCGAACTTTCTAATATCTTCTTCTACTCTATTTAATCCTTCTCTACTCTTTGTTACAGCTTCTTTAATGAGGTACTCCTGCTGCTCTTCATACTTTTTCGGTGCATTCATGCTTTCTAAATCATCCAATACAAGTCTCGTATCCGTAATGGCATCTATTGTAGGCTTTGTAATTGATTCACCATCTTCCATCATTGATTTAGCTTTTGCTTTTATGCTATCTATTTCTTGTTGTAAGTCTAAACGTAACTCAAATGCACGATTGACATATTCTTTTTCGGATAGTTTATTTGTACTCTTTTCTTTCTTATCTATATTATCTGTAGGAAAACCTTCTGTATCGTCTTTATCAGAGGATTGTTTGCCTGTATCTGTTTTCGTTTCTTTACTGTATGAGTCTAATTGTATGTCTTTTTTCGGTTTAGACTTTTTTTCCGCTTCTTCCTGCTTAGCCTTAATAGTTGCTAATGCACCTCTTAGTTGTTTTTCAATCTCTTCATCACTATAATGCATTTTTTTCATATCTTCTATCATTTTATCTGCTTTAAACTCTTTGTCTACCTGTTTAAACTCTGATTGAGTAAGTCCGTATGTTTCTGTTGTACAAGCTGATAATAACATGATAGGTAAAGCTAACGTTATAAGTCTTTTTGCTTTCATTATGAATCCCCCTTGATAACTAAAGCTTTCTTATTTCAATGTTTTTATTGCTTCTATAAACTTGTTTGAAGCCTCGTTCGTTAGGTTTAATCCTCTCATAAACTCTTCGCTTGCTATGTTGTCTATGCTAGTATATTGAATACTAATTGCATCTTGCATAGTCTTCATTGAGTCTAAAATAAGTTTATGAGTTTCTTCTTGTTTATAGGCTGGATCATGACTTGGTTTCAAGTTATCATACTTCTTTGTTACGTTTCTTAAGTATAATAGTGCGTTTTTATAACTATCTTTTGAAACACTTAAAGTGCTATCTTTAGTAACTATCGTAGATAGTTCATTCATGGCGCTTTCTAGTTCTTTGTTTAAGTCAAGTACAGAAGTTTTATAATCTACTGCTACTTGCATTTGGTTCTCCTTAACTGGAGTTTCCTTCGTTGAATCCTCTTTAATTGTAGTTTCTTTCGCTGTACTATCTTTAGGGTGGTCTTTAGACATATCACAACCAACCCCTAATAACATAAGTGGAAGTGCTAAACATATTAGTTTCTTTGGTATCATTATGTATACTCCTTTTTGAAATTATTGTAATTAATTAACATATGGAACCATACCATAAATTACATAAATAAGATATATGAATTTTTGTCTTTAAGAAAAATTTTTGAGTGTTTTACGGATATGAAAACGTGTATTATGGTTTAGAGAATCTCATATCATATGCTTTTTAAAAATTTCTCCCTTATCCCATCCTCAGTGTTTGGGATTTTTTATGCTTATAAAGGTTGAGGAACAAAATAGAAATTGACTACACAATTAATGTAATACCGTGAAATTTGTTTATTGTATTAATGAAGATTTCGATATACATGCTTGGAAATGAAAATAAATTTACAGATTGTGAAATGAATATATAATAGAAGAAAAAAGAAATATTTCTATTGTTATTACCCTATTGGCGTCAACCTCATGCGCCTAATGGCAACAAAAAACATCTACTTCGTTCCATTCGGTCAAGATGCACCAGAGAAAAAACCCAACTCAATGGTAGCTCGCATGGAGCTGCTGGAAGACACAGTATTAGAAGCACTGCAAGGAAAGCAATTGCAACCGGTGGTCGTAGAAAAATTCAGATATATGAATTAAAAAACGAAAAAAAACGGACAATTTTTGATGAAACCATCATTCTTACTGTAGAATATGATAAAATTAACGTTATTAAGATTAGAAGGGGTATTGTATACTCCTTCTGATTCTAAGTTATAGAAGGATTGGTATCTAGAAAGGGGCATAGTGATGGAAAAGCAAAAAACTTTTCATGTCGCTGTAGTTGGAGCAACCGGCGCAGTTGGTGAACAAATGTTAAATACTTTAGAGAAACGAGAATTTCCGATTGGGAAGTTAACGTTACTTTCATCTAAACGATCTGCAGGTAAGAAACTTGTATTTAAAGGCGAAGAATTTACAGTTCAAGAGGCAACTCCTGAAAGCTTTGAAGGAGTAGATATCGCACTATTTAGTGCTGGTGGATCTGTATCGAAACAATTAGCGCCAGAAGCAGCAAAACGCGGTGCGATTGTTGTTGATAATACAAGTGCATTCCGTATGACAGAAAACGTGCCACTTGTTGTACCTGAAGTAAATGAAAATGACTTAAAAGAACATAATGGCATTATTGCAAATCCAAACTGTTCTACAATTCAAATGGTAGTAGCTCTTGAGCCAGTTCGTCAGCAATATGGTTTAAAACGAGTAATCGTTTCCACATATCAAGCTGTATCAGGTGCTGGTGCGGCAGCTATTGAAGAACTTCATGAACAATCACAAGCAATCTTAAATGGCGAAGAAGTTAAGGCAAATGTTCTTCCTGTATCAGGTGATAAGAAGCATTTCCCAATTGCTTTTAATGCGATTCCACAGATTGATAAGTTCCAAGATAATGGATTTACATTTGAAGAAATGAAAATGATTAACGAAACGAAAAAAATTATGCATATGCCTGAATTAGAAGTAGCGGCAACATGTGTACGTTTACCAGTTGTATCAGGACACTCTGAGTCTGTTTACATCGAAGTAGAAAAAGAAGGCGTAACAGTAGCAGAATTAAAGAGCTTACTTGCAAATGCGGAAGGTATTGTTCTGCAAGATAATCCAGAAGAGCAGTTATATCCAATGCCAGCTACTGCAGTAGGTAAAAACGAAGTATTCGTTGGAAGAATCCGTAAAGATTTAAATAACGATAAAGGATTCCATCTTTGGGTCGTATCTGATAACTTATTAAAAGGCGCTGCATGGAATTCTGTTCAAATTGCAGAGCGCTTAGTAAAATTACAATTAGTGTAAACGGCTAAGAGAAGGTGCAAAATATGAAAATAATTGTTCAAAAATTTGGTGGCACATCAGTACGTGATGACAATGGACGTAAGCATGCGCTTCATCATATAAAAAAATCATTAGCTGCTGGTTATAAAGTAGTTACTGTCGTATCTGCTATGGGTCGTAAAGGTGAACCATATGCAACGGATACGTTATTAAGTCTTGTAAATCAAGAGGAATCTACTATTTCTAAACGTGAGCAAGATTTATTATTATCGTGCGGAGAGTTAATCTCTGCAATTGTTTTCTCTAATATGTTGAATGAGAACGGTATAAAAGCAGCAGCATTAAATGGTGCACAAGCTGGTTTTGTAACGAATGATGACTTTACGAATGCAAAGATTATTGAAATGAATTGCGATCGTATACATGAAGAGTTAGAAAATGTAGATGTAATCGTCGTTACAGGATTCCAAGGGCAAACGAAAAAAGGTGATACGACAACACTTGGACGCGGAGGTAGCGATACTTCAGCTTCAGCATTAGGTGTTGCGCTTCATGCTGAATACATCGATATATTCACTGATGTAGAAGGTGTTATGACTGCGGATCCTCGTATTGTAAAAGATGCACGTCATCTTCAAACTGTAACGTATAACGAAATTTGTAACATGGCTTATCAAGGTGCGAAAGTCGTTCATCCACGTGCAGTTGAAATTGCGATGCATGCAAAAGTACCGCTTCGTGTACGTTCTACGTATTCTGAGAGTGAAGGTACGCTTATTTCAGCATATGACGGTGCTACAAGAGGTCGTGATGTAGAAGAACGTCCTGTTACAGGTATTGCCCACGTATCAAACGTAACGCAAATTAAAGTGCTTGCAAAAGAAACGGCATATGATTTGCAGCAACATGTGTTTAAAGAAATGGCGAACGAAGGAATCAGTGTCGATTTAATTAACATTTCACCTACTGGCGTAGCATATACGGTGAGTGATAATGTATCAAGTCATGCAGTTAAATTATTAAAGAACCTTGGATATGAGCCAATTGTGACAGAGCATTGTGCGAAAGTATCTATCGTTGGAGCTGGAATGGCAGGATACCCAGGGGTTACTGCGAAAATCGTTACAGCTTTAGCAGAAAAAGGTATTCAAATTCTGCAATCGGCAGATAGTCATACAACAATTTGGGTTCTTGTAAAAGAAACTGATTTAGTGGAGGCTGTAAATGCATTACATAGTGCGTTTGAGCTTTCAAAAGAAAAGCAACTGGAACAATAAGGAGTGAGACCATGATAGATTTTGGGACAATTGCAACTGCGATGGTAACACCGTTTGATATAAACGGTAATATCGATTTTGCGAAGACAACGAAATTGGTAAATTATTTAATTGATAACGGTACAACAGCAATCGTGGTAGGAGGAACGACAGGCGAATCTCCTACATTAACTTCAGAAGAGAAAGTAGCGTTATATCGCCATGTCGTATCTGTTGTCGATAAAAGAGTGCCCGTAATCGCTGGAACAGGTAGCAATAATACGCATGCTTCTATTGACTTGACTAAAAAGGCAACAGAAGTTGGTGTGGATGCAGTAATGCTAGTAGCACCGTATTATAACAAGCCGAGTCAAGAAGGAATGTATCAGCATTTTAAGGCAATTGCTGAAAGCACGCCGCTTCCGGTTATGCTATATAACGTTCCAGGACGATCTATTGTACAAATCTCCGTTGATACAGTTGTTCGTTTATCAGAAATAGAAAACATTGTTGCTATTAAAGATGCCGGCGGCGATGTGTTAACAATGACAGAAATCATTGAAAAAACAGCGGACGACTTTGCGGTATACAGCGGTGATGACGGTTTAACGTTACCGGCTATGGCAGTTGGAGCGAAAGGTATCGTTTCGGTAGCATCTCATGTCATCGGAAACGAAATGCAAGAAATGATTACAGCATTTCAAGCAGGAGAGTTTAAGAAGGCGCAAAAATTACATCAATTACTTGTAAGAGTAACTGATTCGTTATTTATGGCGCCAAGTCCAACTCCAGTAAAAACAGCGTTACAAATGGTTGGATTAGATGTAGGTTCTGTACGTTTACCACTTCTTCCATTAACAGAAGAAGAAAGAGTAACGTTACAATCTGTAATGCAATCTATTCCTCGTTAATAAAAATGACCTAGTGTGGAACTAGGTCATTTTTTTATTGATATGAAAATGTTTGAATCTGTTTTAATGTGAATCTTTTGTAAAATGATTTTAGGCTCGCCTTTCTCGTCTGTATATGACCCTATATAGAAAACATTTTATGTTGAAAACGAGTATATTACGCTACGCGTTCTCTACTGGCTAAAGTATGATATGGTCCTTTCGTTAATTTTGTTTCAACCTCTTGTTCTCGATAGTGACTGTCAAATCCCGCTAAAAATTTAACCTTATTAAATTTTTAGCGGGATTTTGTAATTCATAGCTTTTTGTCATGTAATGCAATGTTTATAAGAAAAGGATCTTACATCTTTAATTTTGTTGAAAAGTAGTTGCTGGTACAGAAAATACTTTCGGTTATGTTTTTATAGGAATTGCCTCAAATATGACGTAATCTATAAAAAAGCTTCATTTTATAAGTGTTTTTGTGCGATTCAAGAAAAAAATCTAGGAAATCCATCAAATGAAAGTAATTTAAAGTATTTAGGGTAGTTTTTTCCAAATAACATGGAGTATAAAAGCAGCGGAAATAAGCCATATACTTTTAGTGCTGTTCCTTTCTTTTACTTTTTCTTTCGCACGATTTAACTTGTGTTCTATTTCTTGTATCAGGTATAATATGGCTAAGTAGCTTAGTACGGGTATGCTTAGCAAAATTGGTAAAAATTATAATTTAATTACATTTTCATATCATATCGAATAAGATATTTGATTTATATAATGAAAGAGAGGTGAAACCTGGTTTAAAAAATAAACAAGGACATGATATCGCATAACGGTAAGGACATTCGTCTTGGACGGTGAATATATGGTGGTTGTAGAGTTTCCCCTGGTGTCTCTGCAATTTTAGTGAAATCAGTGTTTGCAAGATTTTTAAACCAGGCAACAACATGAAGAGAAAAGAGAATGAGTCTGTTAAAGTATTTGCTCTTGGTGGAGTAGGTGAAATCGGGAAAAACATGTACTGTGTTGAAATTGATTCTGAAATCTTTATTGTGGATGCAGGGTTAATGTTCCCGGGAGATGAAATGTTTGGAATTGATATCGTTATTCCTGATATTACATATTTAGTGGAAAACCAAGAGCGAGTAAAGGGTTTATTTATTACTCACGGTCATGAAGATCATATTGGTGGTATTGTTTACGTACTTCGTAAATTATCTATTCCAGTGTATGCAACGAAATTAACAGTAGGACTTATACAAGAAAAACTTGGCGAAGCGGGTATGTTAGGTCGTGTAGACTTAAAAACAATCGATTCAAATTCAACAGTAGAGTTTAATACTACAACGGTGTCATTCTTTGGAACGACACATAGTATTCCAGATTCTGTTGGTGTTTGTTTCCATACATCAAAAGGTGCAATCGTATATACAGGAGACTTTAAATTCGATCAAACTCCAATTGGAAATAGTGGAGCAGACCTTGGGAAAATGGCTCAAATTGGAAATGAAGGCGTACTTTGCTTATTATCTGATAGTACAAACGCAGAGCGCCCAGGTTATACAGGTTCTGAAAAAGAAGTTGGTGTAGAAATTTCTAAAGTGTTCTACGGCGCAGAAGGTCGTATTATCGTTGCTTCATTTGCATCGAATGTACATCGTATTCAACAAGTATTTGATGCAGCTGCCGAAACAGGGCGAAAAGTAGCGGTAGTAGGACGTAGTATGGTGAAAGTAGTAGACATTGCAAGACGTCTTGGTTATTTAGATGTTCCAGAAGGTATGGTTATTTCATTACAAGAAGTAGACAACTTCCCAGAGAAAAAGGTAGCTATTTTAACGACAGGTAGTCAAGGTGAACCGATGGCTGCTCTATCTAGAATGGCAAAACAAGCACATAAACAAATTTCAATTCGTAAAGGTGATACTGTTATCATTGCTGCTTCGCCAATTCCGGGTAATGAAATATCTGTATCAAAAATTATTGATTTGTTATTTAGAGCTGGAGCTGAAGTTGTTTATTACGGCGAAAGAAAAGTTCATGTTTCAGGTCACGGTAGCCAAGAAGAATTAAAATTAATGTTAAATTTAATGAAACCGAAGTACTTTGTACCCGTACATGGTGAGTTCCGTATGCAAAAAGCACATGCGTATTTAGCTGAAGATGTAGGTATTACAAGAGAAAATATCTTTATCGTAGAAAAAGGCGATGTAATTGCTTTTGGTGACGATGAAGCGAACTTAGTCGGTAAAGTACAAGCTGGTAATGTTTTAATTGATGGATTAGGTGTAGGTGACGTTGGAAATATCGTTCTTCGAGATAGAAAGATGTTATCTCAAGATGGAATATTAGTAGTAGTTGTAACGCTTGGTAAAGATGAAAAGAAAATTATCTCTGGTCCAGAAATCATTTCACGTGGTTTCGTATATGTTCGTGAGTCAGAAGCGTTAATTGAACGATCTACAGAGATTGTACGTATGATTGTTGAGCAGTCAATTAAAGAATATTCGATTGAATGGTCAATGTTAAAACAAAATATTCGTGAATTATTAGGACAGTTCTTGTACGAAGAGACAAAGAGAAAACCTATGATTTTACCGATTATTATGGAAGTATAAAAAAGATCACCCTTATGGGTGATCTTTTTTTTCTTTTTAACCCTATCGAATGAAATTTATAACTTAAGAAATAATAGTTATATACGAGTGAAAGGGGATGCGAAATGACAGAACGTGATCGATATACAAATGAAGAAAAAGAAACTGAGCCAAAAGAAGCTGGAAAAGAGGCTTCAATAGTAGAAAAAATTCAACAGCTTGGACAGACAAATGTACCACAGATGAATGAATCACGTATTCATTGTTTAACGATTATCGGACAAGTGGAAGGTCATGTTCAATTACCGCCGCAAAATAAAACAACAAAATACGAGCATATCATTCCGCAAATTGTTGCGATTGAACAAAATCCGAAAATTGAAGGTTTGCTTTTAATATTAAATACGGTTGGAGGTGACGTTGAAGCTGGACTAGCAATTTCAGAAATGGTAGCTTCACTTTCAAAACCAACAGTATCTCTAGTTTTAGGTGGGGGACATTCCATCGGTGTACCGATTGCTGTTTCTACTGACTATTCGTTTATTGCGGAAACTGCGACGATGACAATTCATCCAATTCGTTTAACAGGTCTTGTCATAGGTGTGCCGCAAACATTTGAGTATTTGGATAAGATGCAAGAAAGAGTTATTCGTTTTGTGACGAAGCACTCGAAAGTAACAGAGGATCGTTTTAAAGAGCTTATGTTTGCGAAAGGAAATTTAACGCGAGATATTGGGACGAATGTAATTGGTGGAGATGCAGTAAAGTACGGTCTTATAGATGATGTTGGTGGTATTGGAAATGCGATTCGAAAATTAAACGAATTAATAGATGTTCGCGCGGAAGGTAGTGCAGAAGGGACAATGTTACAATGATTTTATATACAATTATGCCAGAGCAACTTGTGTATCCGGCCAATTATTCACAATGTGAAAGTCAAAAAGTTGTAAATATAAATGGTGTGGAATTAATGGTTTCTGAAGAGGAACATGGGTGTTATTCTATTGTACGTGTGCTAAGTACGGACCCACTTCACTATTTAGAGTTTGAGCCCGGTCAGAAAATAACCTTTTAGCAAAAAGAAGGATTTTGTTTAGAAGCTATGGTATAATATAAAAAACAAGACGGTTGAGCAGCCATGAGTAGGCTGCTTTCTTCTGTTTATTTAGCATTTTACAAGAAGTGTAAAAATAGAAGATATAAAGACCTGAAAAATAGAGAAAACAGACATATAAATAGAGCATTTTTAGGGGAGCTTTACTTATATGTAGAACACGAGGTGAAGAAATGGCAAAACAAAAGCAAAGAGGGACGAAGGCAAAGGCAAGACGTACGATAAAGCCAACTTTGTATTATGAAATCGTCGGTTTAACTCTTTTTGCACTTTCAATCATTACGATTTTACAGCTAGGCGTTGTAGGGAAATCGTTTGTGTTATTTTTTCGCTTCTTCTTTGGTGAGTGGTACATAATTGGTGTGTTAGGTGTAATAGCTTTATCGGTTTCCTTTGTTATAAAACGCGGATGGCCGAACCTTTTAAATAAACGGTTAATTGGATTTTATTTAATTGTATTGGCAATATTAATGTTTAGTCATATTACATTATTTAACCTTCTTACAAAAGATGGAGCAGTGCAAAATACTTCTGTTATTGTGAGTACGAAAGATAACTTCTTTCTTGAAATGAAAAAAGGGCCAGATAGCGTTCATTTAGGCGGTGGTATGTTTGGTGCGCTTATGTTCGCGACATGTTACTTCCTATTCGACGAAGTAGGAGCCTATATCATTGGGATTATTTTAGTTATTCTCGGGGTACTCTGTATAACAAATAAACATATTGGAGAAGTGTTAGCTCCAGTTGGTAGAATTCTTAGAAGTCAATTTCAAGTGATGCAAGTGGATTATAAAGATTGGAGATCCAAAAGAACGGCTGAACAAACAGAAAAGAAAAAAACAACAAGAAGTACAAGAAGCAAACGTGCTGCAGAACAAGAAGAAGTGATTGAGCCGATGGAAGAAATCCAAATTGATCCGCCAATTATTTCAAATTTCACTGAGAATTATCCTGCAAATGAAGAAGAGGATAAACGAATTGAAGTAGAGCAAGAAGATTTGATCACTTCACCGTTTATTGAAGAGACTCCACCAATTGAAGAATCAAAGAAAAAGCGTGGAGAAAAAATCGTTGAATCGTTAGAGAGTGAAGCGCAAGCACCTCCTATGCAATTTTCAAATGTAGAAAATAAAGATTACAAGCTTCCTTCACTTGATATATTAAAATTTCCAAAGAATAAGCAAGTTACAAATGAAAATGCGGAAATTTATGAGAATGCTCGTAAATTAGAACGTACATTCCAAAGTTTCGGAGTGAAAGCGAAAGTAACAAAAGTGCATAGAGGTCCTGCAGTTACAAAATATGAAGTGTATCCTGATATGGGGGTAAAGGTAAGCAAAATTGTCAGTTTAAGTGATGATTTAGCCCTTGCATTAGCTGCAAAGGACATTCGTATTGAGGCGCCAATTCCCGGGAAATCAGCTGTAGGGATCGAAGTTCCGAACTCAGAAGTTTCGATGGTAACGCTGAGGGAAGTTCTTGATTCTAAGGCTAACAATCATCCGGAAGAGAAGTTGTTAATTGGTCTTGGCCGAGATATTACAGGTGAAGCTGTATTAGCCCGTTTAAATAAAATGCCCCATTTACTCGTAGCTGGTGCGACAGGGAGCGGGAAAAGTGTATGTATTAACGGTATTATTGTTAGTATTTTAATGCGTGCAAAACCACATGAAGTAAAATTAATGATGATTGACCCGAAAATGGTAGAGTTAAATGTATATAACGGTGTGCCTCATTTGTTAACACCAGTTGTAACTGATCCGAAAAAAGCATCGCAAGCATTGAAAAAAGTTGTGAGTGAGATGGAACGTCGTTATGAATTGTTTGCTCATAGTGGTACACGTAACATTGAAGGATACAACGATTATATAAAAGAGCATAATAGTCAATCAGAAGCGAAACAACCCGAATTACCGTATATTGTAGTAATTGTGGACGAGTTAGCAGATTTAATGATGGTTGCTTCGTCTGATGTAGAGGATGCGATTATGCGTCTAGCGCAAATGGCTCGTGCTGCTGGTATTCATTTAATTATTGCAACGCAACGTCCGTCAGTTGACGTTATTACGGGTGTTATTAAAGCGAATATTCCATCACGTATTGCATTCGCTGTATCTTCTCAAACAGATTCTCGTACAATTCTTGACGGTGGTGGTGCAGAGAAGCTACTAGGTCGTGGCGACATGCTGTTTATACCAATTGGTGCATCGAAACCTGTACGTGTACAAGGTGCATTTTTATCAGATGATGAAGTTGAGAGAGTTGTAGAATATGTTATTGGACAGCAAAAAGCACAATATCAAGAAGATATGATTCCGCAAGATGTTCCTGATACGAAGCAGGAAGTAGAAGATGAATTATATGATGAAGCGGTTCAACTTGTAGTGGAAATGCAAACAGCATCTGTTTCTATGCTACAACGTAGGTTTAGAGTAGGTTATACGCGAGCTGCTCGTCTAATTGATGCAATGGAAATGAATGGTGTAGTAGGTCCATATGAAGGTAGTAAACCGAGAGAAGTACTCATTAATGATGTACAAGAAAAAAGTTCTTAAAAAAGCCTAATTGTTTTTACAATTAGGCTTTTTTATATAGTGTTTTTGTTATATACTATACTCAGCAATAAAGAAAGGGCTTACATTTAGAGGGTATCTTTAGAATACGAATACTTTGAGTATGTTTTATGTAAATGTTCGATATTTAATGCAGAAAAATGTTGGATTTTGTTGACACGTATGAGAGCAAGTGGTAAGATTACTTCGAAAAGAATCACTGCCTCATATAATCTTGGAGATAAGGTCCATAAGTTTCTACCTGGCAACCATGAATTGCTAGACTATGAGGGGAAAAGTGTGTAACAAAGGATGTAAAGGATCTTTGTGCCGAACTTTTTCTCGAAATGAGGAATGTTTATGGTGCAAAGTTTTTTTTATACAGTAAAGAGTGAAAATTTCATTTTAAAAAATTATTATTATTTATTCGACAATTGCGCTTATTTTTAGTGGTTAGTCATTTGTACTATGTTGTAAGTTGAAAAAAGAGAAAAGAAGTCTTACATCAGAGGTCGAATAATTGAAATGCGGGGGAGTCTTATGTCAGTAAAATCCGATAGTCGTCACCTATATTTACGGGTGATTGATCACATCAAAGAAAAAATTAAAGATGGGGCTTATAAAGAACGACAAAAGTTACCATCAGAGTTTGATTTAGCGAAAGAACTTGGCGTAAGTAGAGCGACTTTAAGGGAAGCGTTACGTATTTTAGAAGAAGAAAATGTTGTCATTCGTAGACATGGTGTAGGGACATTTGTAAATGCAAAGCCATTATTTTCTTCTGGAATAGAACAACTTTCTAGTATTACAGATATGATTTCTAGTGTGGGGAAAACACCAGGAACGATCTTTTTATCATCATCTACTACAACTTTAACAGAAGAGGAAAAAGAGAAGTTTAATAGTGAAGATGGTTTCAATGCAGTGATGATTGAACGCGTGCGTACAGCAGATGGGGAACCTGTTGTATATTGTATCGATAAACTTGCAAAAGAAATATTGCCAGATTTATCGGGTTACAATGAGGAGTCATTATTAACGGTGATACATAATAACACGCATAAGCGCATAACATATGCGGTTGCTCACATTGAGCCAATTGGCTATCACCCTAAAATCTCACCGATTTTAGAATGTGAGCCTGAAACAGCACTGCTTGTATTAAAACAAATGCACTATGATCAAAATGATGAGCCAATCTTATATTCTATCAATTACTTTAGAGCTGATAAGTTTAGCTTCCACGTATTAAGAAAGCGTATGTAGGTAAGTTCCTTTTTAGGGAGGTGACAGCAAGAAGTAAGGGACAGCAGCGAAAGAATAAAAAAATATATATCATTTTTGGAGGGGTTTCTAGTATGAAGAAAAAAGCAGGTCTTTTATTATCATTAACATTAGCAGCAAGTACAGTTTTAGGTGCATGTGGTAACTCGGATAAGGCAAGCAGTGATAAGAAAGACACGAAAGACTTCAAGGTCGGTATGGTAACGGATGTTGGGGGCGTTGATGACAAATCGTTCAACCAATCGTCTTGGGAAGGACTAAAAAAGTTTGGTAAAGATAACGGATTAAAGGAAAAGACAAATTATCGTTACCTACAGTCTGAAAAAGAAGCGGATTATATTCCAAACTTAAAGAAATTTTCAAAAGATAAGTATGATTTATCTTTCGGAATTGGTTATAAATTAGAAGGTGCAATTAAAGAAGTAGCAAAAGAATCTCCAAAACAACAATTTGCAATCGTTGATACTGTAGTAGATGCACCAAACGTAACGAGCATTACATTTAAAGATCATGAAGGATCATTCCTTGTAGGTGCGGTAGCAGCTATGTCAACAAAATCGAATAAAGTAGGATTTGTTGGTGGGATGAAGAGTGATTTAATTAGTAAATTCGAAAATGGATTTAAAGCGGGTGCAAAAGCAGTAAATCCAAACATTGAAATCGTATCTGAATATGCAGAAGCATTCGATAAACCTGAAAAAGGTACAGTTCTTGCATCAGCAATGTATGGTCAAGGCGTAGACGTAATTTATCATGCTGCTGGTGGTACAGGTAACGGTGTATTCACTGAAGCGAAAAACCGTAAGAAAAAAGGTGAAAATGTTTGGGTAATCGGTGTTGACCGTGATCAAAACCAAGAAGGTATGCCTGAAAACGTAACATTAACTTCAATGGTAAAACGTGTAGATATCGCTGTTGAAAAAGTAGCGCAAGAAGCGAAAGACGGTAAGTTAAAAGGCGGTAAAGTAGAAGCGTTTGGTTTAAAAGATGACGGTATTGGTATTTCAAAAACAACTGATAACGTGAAAAAAGTTAACCCTGAAATTTTAACAAAAGTAGAAGAATTTGAAAAGAAAATTACAGACGGTGAAATTAAAGTACCGGCTACAGATAAAGAGTATAAAGAATATGAAGCTTCTCTAAAAAAATAAATAGAGAAATAGCAAAGGTTAGTTCATAGAACTAACCTTTGTATGTATAAAACTTCCGAATTGCTTAATAAGTTAATAGTGTAATAGGGAATGTTCCCTGTTAAAAGGAGGAACACAATGGAATACGTAATTGAGATGAATAACATTACGAAAGTATTCCCAGGCATTGTAGCGAATGATGATATTACGCTGCAAGTAAAGCAGGGTGAGATACATGCTTTACTTGGAGAAAATGGTGCAGGGAAATCCACATTGATGAATGTACTATTTGGTTTGTACCAACCAGAACAAGGTGAAATTAAAATTAAAGGAAAGTCTGTAAATATTACCAATCCGAATGTGGCAAATGACCTTGGTATTGGAATGGTTCATCAGCACTTTATGCTTGTTCATAATTTTACAGTTACAGAGAATATTATTCTCGGAAATGAACCGAGGAAAAAAGGGAAAATTGCTGTTGAGGAAGCTGCTAAAGAAATTCAAAAACTGTCTGAACAATACGGTTTAGCTGTAGATCCATATGCGAAAATACAGGATATTTCAGTGGGTATGCAACAGCGTGTTGAGATTTTGAAAACTCTTTACCGCGGTGCAGAAATTTTAATATTTGATGAACCGACAGCTGTGTTAACACCACAAGAAATTCATGAGCTAATTCAAATTATGAAAAAGCTTGTGCAAGAAGGAAAATCTATTGTTCTTATTACACATAAGTTGAAAGAAATTATGGAAGTTTGCGATCGTTGTACGATTATTCGTAAAGGAAAAGGAATTGGAACGGTTGACGTTGCAAATACGGATGAAAATAAACTTGCAGAATTAATGGTCGGACGTCAAGTGAATTTTAAAACAGAAAAAATAGACGCGAAACCAAAAGAAGAGGTACTTTCAATTGCAAATCTTGTTGTTCACGATGCACGTCAACTACCTGCTGTAAAAGGCCTTGACTTAACTGTTCGTGCGGGGGAAATTGTTGGGATTGCAGGGATTGATGGAAATGGACAAAGTGAATTAATAGAAGCAATTACTGGTTTACGAAAAGTTGAGTCAGGTTCTATTGCAATTAAAGGGAAAGAAATAACAAATTGGCCTGTTAGAAGAATAACAGAAGAAGGAATTGGTCATATTCCAGAAGATCGTCATAAACACGGACTCGTCCTTGATTTTTCTGTTAGAGATAATATAGTTCTGCAAACGTACTATAAGAATCCGTTTTCAAAGAAAGGGATTTTAAATTTCAGCAAAATTACAGAAAAAGCAAAGGCTCTTATTGAACAGTTTGATGTACGTACACCTAGTGAGCAAACTTTAGCACGCGCTCTATCTGGGGGAAATCAACAAAAAGCAATTATTGCACGTGAAGTAGACCGTGATCCAGATTTATTAATCGCAGCACAGCCAACACGTGGTTTAGATGTAGGAGCAATTGAATTTATTCATAAGAGATTAATAGAGCAAAGGGATAAAGGGAAAGGTGTATTACTTTTATCACTAGAGTTAGATGAAATCTTAAATGTTAGCGATCGAATTGCTGTTATTTATGAAGGGAAAATTGTAGCAATAGTTGATGCGAAAGAAACGAATGAACAACAGCTTGGATTGTTAATGGCTGGGGGAACAAAGAAGGAGCAGGTGGGTACAAATGGCTAAAAAACTTTTAACAGAACGAACGATAAATATTTTAGTCCCAGTACTATCCGTTATTTTTGGCTTACTTGTCGGAGCGATTGTAATGTTAGTTAGTGGTTATGATCCAATTGTAGGTTATAGTGCACTTTGGACAGGGATGTTCGGTAGCGCAAGTGCGATTGGTGAAACGCTTCGTACAATGATACCGCTTATTCTTGCTGGTTTATCAGTGGCGTTTGCATTTCGTACAGGTTTATTTAATATCGGGGTAGAGGGTCAATTGCTAGTTGGTTGGCTTGCAGCGGTTTGGTTCGGTTATGCAGTTTCACTACCAGCTTTCCTTCATATTCCATTATCTATTTTATTCGCAGCATTGGTAGGAGGAATTTGGGGCTTCATTCCTGGATATTTAAAAGGAAAGTTTCAAGTTAATGAGGTTATTGTAACAATTATGATGAACTATATCGCATTATATGTAACATATGACATCATTAAGCGCTTTTTACATGAAGGTAATGATAAAACGTATGACATTAAAGAGAGTGCATCACTATCTTCAGACTGGCTTGCTAGCATTACTGATGGTTCGCGTCTTCACTGGGGAATTATTGTAGCAATATTAATCGCTATTTTAATGTGGTTCTTATTAGATCGAACAACTTTAGGCTACGAATTAAAGTCGGTAGGATTTAATCAGCATGCTTCTCAATATGCAGGTATGAAAGTTTCTCGTAATGTAGTATTCTCCATGACAATTGCTGGTGCATTTGCGGGGATTGGTGGAGCGATGGAAGGATTAGGAACATTCCAGAGTATGACCGCGATGTCTTCGTTTACAGGAGTAGGATTTGATGGGATTGCCGTAGCATTACTTGGAGGGAATAATCCGTTTGGTATAATCCTTTCAGCTTTATTATTTGGTGGTTTGAAAAGTGCTTCCCCTCAAATGAACTTTGAGGCAGATGTACCATCAGAGCTTATTAATGTAATTATTGCATGTATCATCTTCTTTGTTGCATGTAGTTATGTGTTAAGATGGGCGCTTACACGCATGAGCAAGGAGGGGAAATAAATGAGCTTTTTAGATATATTAGCCATTCTTGTGACAGGTACGTTATATACATCGGCACCTATCATTTTCACAGCACTAGGTGGAGTATTTAGTGAACGATCGGGTGTTGTAAATATCGGATTAGAAGGACTAATGCTATTTGGTGCATTTATTGGAGTTGTTACAAACTTATTAATGGGTGATACTTGGGGAACGATGACCCCGTGGATTGCGTTATTATTTGCGGCAATTGGTAGTGGATTATTTGCATTACTTCATGCGGTAGCTTCTATTACATTCCGAGCAGATCAAGTTGTAAGTGGTGTAGCAATTAACTTCTTATCTCTTGGTTTAACGGTATTTGCAATTAAGAAGATTTTTGATAAAGGGCAGACTGACTTTATTCAGTATCGTATTGAAAAGATTGATATTCCAGGCCTTTCGGATATTCCGGTTTTAGGGAAAATATTTTTCTCGAATGTACCAATAACGTCGTATATTGCCATTATTTTAGCATTCGTTGTTTGGTATGTTATTTATAAAACACCGTTCGGTCTTCGTCTACGTGCTGTTGGTGAACACCCAATGGCAGCGGATACGATGGGGATTAACGTATATAAAATGCGCTATATTGGAGTCTGTATTTCAGGAGTGTTTGCTGGAATTGGTGGAGCGATTTTTGCAATGTCAATTTCTAATAACTTCTCAGGGGCAACTATTACAGGACAAGGTTTCTTAGCTTTAGCTGCTATGATTTTTGGGAAGTGGAATCCACTAGGCGCACTAGGTGCAGCTCTATTCTTTGGTTTTGCGCAATCTCTTAGTGTAACGGGCGGAACAATTCCTGTATTAGATCAAATTCCAAGTGTTTTATTAACGATATTACCATATGTATTCACAATATTAGCGCTTGTTGGTTTTGTAGGTCGTTCTGAAGCTCCGAAAGCATTAGGAACTCCTTATGAAAAAGGAAAACGATAAGTATTTTATAAGTATAAAAAAGCTCGCACATTAGTGTGGGCTTTTTTACATAGAATATATTTAATACGGAATTTTACTATGTTCCTTACATATTAAAGTTTTTAGAAAGAATCATATGTAAGCATAATAAGGGAGAAAAGTTGATTTTTTATTTCTAAAAACTGTATATTGAAGAGGAATATTCCTATATACGTAAAGGAGGGCTATAAATGAAACTAATGGAACAACAACTACATGAGTTAGGTGGTTTGCGCGTACATATTATTCCGACTGATAAATATAAAACGAATACCTTTGTATTTCGTTTTAAAGCGCCTTTAAATGAGGAGACGGTGACAGAGCGTGCCCTATTGCCATACGTATTGCAAAGTGCCACAGAAAAATTACCTTCTGTAATTCGTCTTCGTCAATATTTAGAAGAATTATACGGGTCTTCTTTAGCGGTAGATGTAAGTAAAAAAGGGGAAGACCATATTATCTCCATTTATGTAGACATTGCAAATGAAGTTTATTTACATGATGCACCACCGTTATTTGAAAAAGCGCTTTCTATGTTGTCTGATATTGTGTTACATCCAGCAACCGAGGGGAACGGTTTCCTATCTTCTATCGTAGAAAGTGAAAAAAGAGCACTGTTACAGAGAATTGAAGCTACTTATGATGATAAAATGCGTTATGCAAACGAGCGTTTAATTGAAGAAATGTGCAAAGTAGAACCGTATCGTTTAAGTGCAAATGGAAAAAAAGAGAGTGTTGCTTCTATTACAAATGAAAGTCTGTATCAATATTATCAAAAGGTGTTAGCGGAAGATGAGATGGATCTATATATTATTGGTGATATTTCAGAAAACGCCGTTGATCTTGTAAGTAAGTATTTTTCTATTTCAGCTCGTCCAGTGAGAGAAAGAAATGTACTCCTTCATAGACGAAATAATGAAGAAAAAGAAGTTGTTGAAAAACAAGAATTAAAACAAAGTAAATTACACATCGGTTATCGTACATTTGTCACATATAAAGATGAAGATTATTTTGCATTGCAATTGTTCAATGGATTGTTTGGTGGTTTTTCTCATTCGAAGTTATTCGTAAATGTGCGTGAAAAAAATAGTTTAGCGTACTATGCAGCATCGCGCTTTGAAAGTCATAAAGGTTTATTATTTGTTATGTCAGGAATCGAAGCGAAAAATTATGAAAAAGCAGTTGAGATTATTAAAGAACAAATGCTTGCGATGCAAAACGGAGAGTTTTCTGAAGAAGAAATACATCAAACAAAAAGTGTCATCCAAAATCAAATATTAGAGGCGATTGATACACCGCGTGGATTTGTAGAAATGCTATATCATGGTATTATTTCAGATCGTACACGTCCAGTTGAAGAATGGCTTACAGGTATAGAAAGTGTAACAAAAGAAGAAATTGTAAAAGTAGCTAAAAATATTGAACTAGATACAATTTACTTTTTACAAGGAACGGAGGGAGAGTAAATGGAAAAAATTGTTTATGAGCAATTAAAAGAAACACTCTATTATGAAAAACTTCCTAATGGATTAGATGTATATGTTTTACCGAAACAAGGATTTAATAAAACATTTGCGACGTTTACGACGAAATATGGTTCAGTAGATAATACATTTGTACCATTGGGGAAAGAAGAAATGATTCGTGTGCCTGATGGGATTGCACATTTTCTTGAGCATAAATTATTTGAAAAAGAAGATCACGATGCTTTCCAATTGTTTAGTAAACAAGGAGCATCGGCAAATGCTTTTACATCCTTCACACGAACAGCTTACCTTTTTTCATGTACTTCAAACGTAGAACAAAATTTAAATACATTGCTAAACTTCGTGCAAGAGCCTTATTTCTCTGAAAAAACAGTTGAAAAAGAGAAGGGGATTATTGGGCAAGAAATTCAAATGTATCAAGATAACCCAGATTGGCGTTTGTACTTTGGGTTAATTGATAGCTTGTTTGTAAAACACCCAATTAAAATTGATATTGCAGGCACAATCGAATCTATTAGTAAAATTACGAAAGATTTATTATATGAATGTTATGAAACATTTTATCATCCGAGCAATATGTTATTATTTGTTGTGGGTGCAATTGATCCAGAGAAAACAATGGATTTAGTACGTGAAAATCAAGCGGAAAAAGATTATAAAAACCAGCCAGAAATTGTGCGTTCATTTGAAGAGGAACCAAATGAGGTAAATGAAAAGAAAAAAATTATTTCAATGCCTGTGCAAACACCGAAATGTTTAGTTGGTATTAAAGCGACTAATTTAAAAGAAAAGGGGCAAGCGCTTTTAAAACAAGAAATTGCGCTTACGTTACTCTTAGATTATTTATTTGGAAAAAGTTCTGTTCATTACGAAGCTTTATATAATGAAGGACTTATTGATGATTCATTCTCGTATGACTATACAGAAGAAAATAACTTCGGTTTTGCAATGGTTGGTGGTGATACGAAACAACCTGATGAATTGGCAGATCGTTTAAAAGATATTTTATTAAAAACAGATTATGATCAATTAGATGCGGCGGCATTAGAACGAGTGAAGAAAAAGAAAATTGGTGGTTTTTTACGCTCGTTGAATTCACCAGAATATATTGCAAATCAATTTACACGATATGCGTTTAATGAATCTAGTCTATTTGATGCATTGACTGTATTAGAAGGGCTGACGGTTCAAGACTTACAAGAAGTAGCAAAATTATTGTTATCAGAAGAAAAAATGAGTGTTTGTCAGGTGTTACCGAAAAAATAACATTTTAAAGATACCCTCATCTTATCATTGAAAAATTGTAAGATGAGGGTATTATTTAGTTGTGTGAAAATTGAACTTGTAGAGATAAGAGAGGGAATTTATGAAAAAGTATGCGTTAGTAACTGGAGGGAGCGGAGGGATTGGCTCTGCTATTTCGAAACAATTAATTCAAGATGGATATACAGTTTATGTTCATTACAATAACAGTGAAGGAAAGGTATTGGAATTGCAGAAAGCATGGGGAGAAGTTATCCCTGTTCAAGCGAATTTGGCTTCTAGTGATGGAGCAGAGCAATTGTGGGGACAAATTGAACACCCTATTGATGTTATTGTATACGCAGCTGGGAAGAGTATTTTTGGACTAGTAACAGATGTAACAAACGAAGAATTGGGTTATATGGTAGAACTTCAAGTGAAGAACGTATATAAATTACTTTCAATGGCACTTCCGCCTATGATCGGGAGGAGAAGTGGTAATATTGTAATTATTTCATCTATATGGGGACAAATAGGGGCTTCTTGTGAAGTGCTGTATTCAATGGTAAAAGGGGCGCAAAATTCATATGTGAAAGCTTTAGCGAAAGAAGTTTCTTTAAGTGGATTACGTGTGAATGCAGTAGCACCAGGAGCAATTGAAACGGAAATGTTAAGTGTTTTTTCTGAAGAAGATAAAATGGGAATTGCTGAAGATATACCATTAGGTAGAATAGGATTACCAGAAGAAGTAGCAAAAACAGTTTCATTCCTCGTATCACCAGGAGCATCATACATAACTGGACAAATCATCGGAGTGAATGGCGGTTGGCACTGCTAAAAATTTCTTACATAAAAAATGAACAGTTGCACAAATTAAGGATGATTTTATTACTCAATAGTGAGGTGCTTAATTATGTCAGTATTAGATAATTTTGATCAGTGGAAGAGCTTTTTAGGAGATCGTTTAGAGCAAGCGCAAGGAAAAGGTTTAGACGGCGGTGCGGTATCAGATATGGCATTTCGTGTTGGCGACTACCTTGCTAATGAAGTAGAAGGGCGCAATGACCAAGAGAAATTATTAGCTGAGCTTTGGAAAGTTGCTGATGAACAGGAGCAACATACAATTGCAAACTTAATGGTTAAGTTTGTACAACATAAGTAAAAGTAGAGAGGAGATTCTCCTCTCTACTTTTTTTGTATAATAATTACACAGGATAGATTATACATTTAGCTTCCCTATTAAGGTGAAATCATATAATATAGTACGTAGGTGTAAAGTAAGCAAGGGGAGTGATCTTGGATGATTGAATGGTATTTTGAATATGAAATACATAAAAACCGACCTGGCTTGCTTGGTGACGTTTCTTCGTTAATCGGTATGCTCGGCATTAATATTGTCACAATTAATGGTGTAGATAATGCACGACGTGGGTTACTTCTTATGTGTGATAATCAAGAGCAAATCTCTAGACTTGAATCAATTTTAAATACGATGGATAACATAACGGTAACGAAATATCGTCCGCCCAAGCTAAGAGATAAGCTAGCGGTTAGGCATGGTAGGTACATACAACGAGATGCAGATGATAAGAAAACATTTCGATTTGTGCGTGATGAATTAGGCTTACTTGTAGACTTTATGGCAGAAATTATGAAAAAAGAAGGCCATAAACTAATTGGGATACGCGGAATGCCTCGTGTCGGAAAAACAGAATCCATTGTTGCTGCAAGTGTTTGTGCAAATAAAAGGTGGTTATTTGTATCATCTACTCTTATTAAGCAAACTGTTCGTAGTCAATTAATTGAAGATGAGTATAGCGATGACAATATTTTCATCCTAGATGGAATTGTGTCAACGAAGCGTGCCAACGAAAGACATTGGCAGCTCGTTCGTGAAATTATGAGATTGCCTGCAACGAAAGTTGTGGAACATCCTGATGTATTTGTGAGTCAGTCAGAATACACATTGGATGATTTTGATTATATTATCGAGTTGCGTAACGATTATGATGAAGAAATTCAATATAATTTAGTAGATGAAATTGAGCAAGGTACGCAAAATAATTTCTCTATGTTTGACTTTTAAAGAAATATTGAGGTGTTAGTAGTGACGGAATTGGGACAAAAGCTGAAAGAAGCAAGAGAAGCGAAAGGCTTGTCTATTGATCAGCTGCATGAAATTACAAAAATTCAAAAACGCCATCTAGTGGCAATTGAAGAAGGCAATTATGATGTATTGCCAGGAGCTTTTTATGCGCGTGCATTCATTAAACAATACGCAGATGCTGTTGGATTAAATGGAGAGGAACTGCTTGTAGAACATCAGAGTACGATACCACAATCTGAAAGGCGTGAAGTTCCACAAGTATCAACGGGACAAAAAACACAAGAAACAATGCAAAAATCTTCATCATGGCCAGTTGCAGATCACATGCCGAAAATCTTAGTTGCGCTGTTAGTAATCGCGGTTGGAGTCGTAATCTGGTTTGTGTTTCAAGCGTTAACTGGAAAAGATGATGAAAAAGTTCCGAGTGCTCAAAGTGAGAAAATTGAAGTTCAAAAAGCGAAAGATTCTCCGTTAGATACGAAGAAAGCGGAAGAGCCAAAGAAAGAAGAGCCAAAGAAAGAAGAACTAAAGAAAGAAGAACCAAAGAAAGAGGAGCAGCCAGCACCACCAACTGGACAGCAAGAAGTGAAAGTAGTTGGAACAACTGGTAAGGTATCTACTTTGGAAATTCATAATAATAAAACGTTAGAATTGGAAATTTCAGCGAAGGGTGCAAGTTATGTAGATGTTAAGGATGATGCGGGTAATGAAATTCTAAACACTACAGTACAAAGCGGTCAAACAGAGAAACGCGATGTATCAACATTAAAAGAAGTACGACTTAATATTGGAAGTGCACCGAATGTTGAAATTAAACTGAATGGCCAAGTGCTTGCTTTCCCGTTAGATCCACAAAAAGAATATCACCAAAGATTGGTGATTAAAAACCAAGGGATAGAGCAACCTGCACAATAACAGTCATCGCTTCGATGACTTTTTTTTCGATGAACAAATGTTTTTGATATGATGGAGGAATAGCTGTGAATTTACCAAATAAAATTACAATATCTAGAATCTTCTTAATTCCAATTTTTATGGTAATTATGTTAGCGCCCTTTGATTGGGGTTCATACAAAATTGGTGATGTTGATTTGCCAATTCAACATTTAGTAGGGGCACTTATCTTTATCATTGCTTCAGCTACAGATTGGATTGATGGACATTACGCAAGAAAGTATAATCTTGTAACGAATTTAGGAAAGTTTCTTGACCCATTAGCTGATAAATTACTTGTTTCAGCAGCACTTATTACATTGGTAGAGATGCAATATGTACCGGCTTGGATTGTTATTGTAATTATCAGTCGTGAGTTTGCTGTAACAGGTTTACGTCTTGTACTTGCTGGAACAGGGGAAGTAGTTGCGGCAAATCAGCTAGGGAAAATTAAGACATGGACACAAATTATTGCGATTGCAGCATATTTATTACACGATGTACCTTTAAATTTAATCCATATTCCAGTTGCTGATATCTTCATATGGATTGCATTAATCTTTACTGTTATTTCAGGATGGGATTATTTCTGGAAAAATAGAGCTGCTTTTGTAAACTCAAAATAGAAGTTTATGGGGGAATTAGGATGAATGCTGAGATTATTGCGGTTGGAACTGAATTATTACTTGGACAAATTGCAAATACAAATGCCCAGTTTTTATCTGAAAAGTTAGCTTCAATTGGAATTAACGTGTACTATCATACTGTTGTTGGTGATAATAATAAGCGACTGCAAAAGGCGATTGAAGCTGCGGAAGAACGTGCTGATATACTTATTTTTACAGGTGGATTAGGACCGACAAAAGATGATTTAACGAAAGAAACGATAGCGGCTAGTTTAGATGAAGCGCTTGTGTATGATGAAAAGGCATTAGCCTTAATAAGTAATTACTTTAAGCGTACAGGCCGTGAATTTACGGAGAATAATAAAAAGCAAGCGCTCGTCTTAAATGGAGCAACAGTATTTGCAAATGACCACGGTATGGCGCCTGGTATGGGGGTAAATAAGAACGGAAAAGTTTATATTTTATTACCAGGGCCGCCAAAAGAAATGAAACCAATGTATGTAAGTTACGTGGAGCCTTTTTTACGTAATTTTACAACAGGAGAAAACATTTATTCCCGTGTGCTTCGTTTCTTCGGTATCGGGGAGTCCCAATTAGAGGTGAAAGTTCAAGATTTAATTGATGGACAAACAAACCCAACAATCGCCCCGCTAGCAAATGATGGAGAAGTGACATTACGTTTAACCGCTAAGCATCAAAATGTTAGCGAAGCGGAGAAACTAATTCAACATGTGGAAGATTTGATTTTAGAAAGGGTAGGAGAATTTTTCTACGGATATGACCAAGAATTTTTGCATTATAAGGCAATCGAGTTATTGAAGAGAAAAGGGTTAACTTTAGCATGTGCAGAAAGTTTAACAGGTGGTCTTTTTGGAAATCAAGTAACTGAAAATGCTGGTGTTTCTTCTGTATTTAAAGGCGGTGTCATTTGTTATCATAATGATGTGAAGCAACATGTATTGCGTGTGCCTGAAGAAGTGTTGCATACTGATGGTGCAGTTAGTAAAGAATGTGCTCATTATCTTGCTGAAAATGTTAAGGATTTATTAAAAGCGGATATCGGAATTAGTTTCACTGGGGTAGCAGGGCCAGATGCTTCAGAACAGAAAGAGCCAGGAACAGTATTTGTTGGATTGGCGATTAAAGGTGAACAAACTGCAGTTTTTCCTCTTAATTTAAGTGGAAGTCGTCAACAAATTAGAGAACGCTCGACAAAATATGGATTTTATCATTTATATAAAAAGCTAGAAGAGATATAAGTTTCTTCTAGCTTTTTTTATAGTTAAATTACGTATTTATGTAATGGAAAATAAAAAAATCGAATAAATGTTCGATTTTTGTTGGCAAATTGAATTGAAAATAGGTATAATAAGATTAGCAATTCAGTTAAGGAGGAATTTTGAATGAGTGATCGTCAAGCGGCATTAGATATGGCGTTAAAACAAATAGAGAAGCAATTTGGTAAAGGTTCAATTATGAAATTAGGAGAACAAGCGGAACGTAGAATTTCTACAATTTCAAGTGGTTCTTTAGCACTTGATGTGGCATTAGGGGTAGGCGGATACCCACGTGGCCGTATTATCGAAATTTACGGACCTGAAAGTTCAGGTAAAACGACAGTTTCATTACATGCAATTGCAGAAGTACAACGTCAAGGTGGACAAGCAGCATTCATCGATGCGGAGCACGCAATGGATCCTGTATATGCACAAAAATTAGGCGTTAACATAGATGAATTACTATTATCACAGCCTGATACAGGGGAGCAAGGATTAGAAATCGCGGAAGCTCTTGTACGAAGTGGTGCGGTTGACATTATCGTAATTGACTCTGTAGCAGCTCTTGTACCGAAAGCAGAGATTGAAGGCGACATGGGTGACTCACACGTAGGTTTACAAGCACGTTTAATGTCACAAGCACTTCGTAAGCTTTCAGGAGCAATCAACAAATCAAAAACAATTGCAATCTTTATTAACCAAATTCGTGAAAAAGTTGGGGTTATGTTCGGAAACCCAGAAACAACTCCAGGTGGTCGTGCGTTGAAATTCTATTCAACTGTCCGTCTTGAAGTGCGTCGTGCGGAGCAATTAAAGCAAGGTAACGACATCGTTGGTAATAAAACAAAAGTAAAAGTAGTGAAAAATAAAGTAGCGCCACCATTCCGTGTTGCTGAAGTTGATATTATGTACGGAGAAGGTATTTCAAGAGAGGGTGAAATCTTGGATATGGCTTCTGAGCTTGATATCGTTCAAAAGAGCGGTGCTTGGTATTCTTATAATGAAGAACGTTTAGGACAAGGTCGTGAAAATTCGAAGCAATTCTTAAAAGAGAATACGGACTTAAGAGAGGAAATTGCCTTCTTTGTTCGTGATCATCACGGAATTGGTGAAGATTCTGGTGTGGAAGACACGGAAGATGCAACTCTTCAAGATTAAAAAATAAAAGACACGGGTCCCGTGTCTTTTATTTTTTAATCTTCTATTAAAGGGGTATCTATCGTAGTGGTTAAAATATTTTTTTGACTCAAATGGGATGTGTAAAGAGGAATATTCATACGTTTTAAGGGAATAAAATGGTATTTACTAAGGTTTTCCAGGATAGTATGCTATCAATTTTTCAAATTCAGATAACATTAAGGACTGAAGGTAAAGAAAGTAAAAGTAGACAACGCTTGACAATGAAAATTACGATAGATACAATGAGAATGTATATTTTTTCTTATATACGATATACTCTTCTCAAGAAGAGAAGTAATATTCGGAGTAAGGTTTAAATCTTACCGAAATAATAATATGACATTTTAATTGTGAAATGAAGAAAGTCCCTTAAAAAAGCGGGACGACGGTCTTTGCTGTATATTGTAATTTAATGTACATGCCGACAGTCTTTTTTCATTCATAGCAAGGGGAGGTGAAATCATGAGTAGTACAGTTTGGATACTCATCTCCATTTTGCTTGCAACAACAGTCGGTGCAGTTGTTGGCTTTTTTGTTCGAAAGTCTATTGCTGAAGCGAAGATTAATGGTGCGGCTAATGAAGCGAAACGTATTTTAGACGAAGCGAATCGTGAGGCTGAAGCACTTAAGAAAGAAGCGCTTTTAGAAGCAAAGGATGAAATTCATACACTTCGTACAGAAGCTGAATTAGAAATTCGTGACCGTAGAAGCGAATTACAAAAACAAGAAAATCGTTTAATGCAAAAAGAAGAGAACCTTGATCGTAAAGACGAAACGCTCGATAAACGCGAGCAGCAGTTAGAGAAGAAAGAGGAATCTCTTGTAGCGAGACAACAACAGATTGAAGAGTTGGAAAGCAAAGTGGGAGAGTTAGTTCAAAAGCAACAAACAGAATTAGAGCGCATTTCCAATCTGACACGCGAACAAGCGAAAGCAATTATTCTTGGTAAAGTAGAAAATGAAGTTTCTCATGAAATCGCTGTTATGGTAAAAGAAAGTGAAGTTCGCGCGAAAGAAGAAGCGGATAAGAAAGCAAAAGAGATTTTATCTCTTGCAATGCAAAGATGTGCAGCTGATCATGTTGCTGAAACAACCGTTTCGGTTGTAAATCTTCCAAATGACGAAATGAAGGGACGTATTATCGGGCGTGAAGGTCGTAATATTCGTACGTTAGAAACGTTAACGGGTATTGACTTAATTATCGATGATACACCAGAGGCGGTAATTCTTTCTGGATTCGATCCAATTCGTCGTGAAACAGCTCGTATCGCTCTTGATAAACTAGTACAGGACGGACGTATTCACCCAGCGCGTATTGAAGAGATGGTCGAAAAATCAAGACGTGAAGTGGACGAGTATATTCGCGAAGTCGGAGAGCAAACAACGTTTGAAGTGGGTGTTCACGGATTACACCCAGATTTAATTAAAATTTTAGGTCGTTTAAAATACCGTACAAGTTATGGACAAAACGTCTTAAAACACTCTATGGAAGTTGCATATTTAACTGGACTTATGGCAGCAGAGCTTGGTGAGGATGAAAAACTAGCAAGACGTGCTGGTCTATTACATGATATCGGAAAAGCGATTGACCATGAAGTAGAAGGTAGCCACGTTGAAATTGGTGTTGAACTCGCAACGAAATATAAAGAGCATCCTGTAGTTATAAACAGTATCGCATCTCACCATGGTGACACAGAACCAACTTCTATCATTGCAGTTTTAGTTGCAGCAGCAGATGCTTTATCAGCTGCAAGACCGGGAGCTCGTAGTGAAACGCTTGAAAACTACATTCGTCGTCTTGAAAAATTAGAAGAGATTTCAGAGTCTTATGAAGGCGTTGAAAAATCATTTGCAATTCAAGCAGGACGTGAAGTTCGTATTTTGGTAAAACCAGATACAATCGATGACTTAGAAGCTCATCGTTTAGCTCGTGATATCCGAAAACGTATTGAAAATGAACTGGATTACCCAGGACATATTAAAGTAACTGTTATTCGTGAAACACGTGCAGTGGAATACGCAAAATAAAGTGGTGAAACACCACTTTATTTTTTTGTGTTGGAATTGGATAAAATAAAGACAGTTATTTAGCATAAAAGTGAAACAAACTTATAATAAACATATTATAAGGAATTTACTTGATGCTATAGCAATAAAAAATGCAGTACATAGAAAGGGTAAGACATATGAGAATATTATTTGTTGGGGATGTAGTAGGATCTCCTGGTAGAGGTATGATTCAACAGTACGTACCGGCATTAAAGAAAAAATATACACCTACAGTAACAATCATTAATGGAGAAAATGCAGCAGGTGGCCGTGGGATTACAGAAAAAATATATCGAAACTTTTTAGAGTGTGGGGCACAAGCAGTTACACTTGGAAACCATGCTTGGGATAATCGTGAAGTATTTGAATTCATCGATGATGCAAAATATCTTGCAAGACCAGCTAACTTCCCAGAAGGAACTCCAGGAAAAGGACTTATCTTTGTGAACTGTAATGGAACAGAAGTTGCAGTTATTAACTTACAGGGGCGTACTTTCCTTCCTCCGATTGATTGTCCATTCCGTAAAGTGGATGAATTAATTAATATTGCGAAAAAACGTACGAATATTATCTTTATTGATTTCCATGCGGAGACTACAAGTGAAAAACAAGCGCTAGGTTGGTATGTAGATGGACGTGCTACAGCAGTAGTAGGTACGCATACGCATGTCCCTACAGCGGATAACCGTATTTTACCAAGCGGAACGGCATATATTACAGATGTTGGGATGACAGGGCCATATGATGGAATTTTAGGTATGGACCGAGAAGCAGTATTGAAGAAGTTTTTAACGAACTTACCGGTACGATTTGAAGTAACAAGTGGTAGAACGCAATTAAGTGCAGTGTTAATTGATGTGGATCCAAATACAGGAAAAGCAAAGAAAATTGAGCGCATTTTAATTAATGACGATCAACCATTTTTTGAGTAAATTTCCGTTAAATTTTAGATAAGTTATTATATTTTAATTTTTTAGAAAAATTACGAAAATTTAGCAGGAATACGCGCCATTCCTCGTGAATATAAGTTAAAGTGAAATAATTGCTAATACTTTTTAAAGAAACGAGGAGGAAACGCGGAATGGAAATATTAAAAGTTAAAGCAACGTCGGTCCCTAATTCTGTAGCTGGTGCACTTGCAGGTGTTATTCGCGAACGCGGAACAGCAGAAATTCAAGCTATTGGTGCAGGTGCATTAAACCAAGCGGTAAAGGCAGTAGCAATTGCAAGAGGGTTTGTAGCGCCTAGTGGTTTGGACCTAATTTGTATCCCAGCGTTTACAGATATTATGATTGATGGCGAAGAGCGTACAGCAATAAAATTAATTGTAGAACCTCGTTAAGTTTAAACAACCTGTTTGCAGTATGCAAACAGGTTGTTTTTATAATGGAGGAATGAAAATGAAAATTTTTGATGCTCATTGTGATGTGCTCTTTCAGTTATGGAGTGCAAAGGGAAAAAAGAATTTTAAAAACGATCCGCAATTACATATTACATTTCAACAGTTAAAGGAAAGACAAGGAAGTATACAATGTTTTGCAATATATGTGCCAGAAACAGTGACGTATGAAAAACGATTTGAAGCGGCATTACAAATGATAGATATTTTTTATAATGAAATTCTATCGCTACCAAGTGTGAGATTTATCCGAACGAAAGAGGATATAAATAGATTAAAACAAGACGAGGTTGGCGCGCTATTAACGTTAGAAGGGTGCGAAGCAATTGGCAAAGAAGCGATGAAATTACGTTTGTTTTATCGGTTAGGTGTACGTTCTTTCGGATTAACATGGAACTATGCGAATTTGTTAGCTGATGGGGCGCTAGAGACGCGTGGAGCAGGTTTAACTACTGTTGGTAGACAAGTTGTACAAGAGTTGAATACTTTGCAATTATGGACGGATCTATCACATTTAAATGAGAGAAGTTTTTGGGATGTGATAGAAATTGCAAATAACCCAATTGCATCCCACTCAAATTGTTATAAACTGTGTGAGCATCCACGCAATTTAAATGACGAACAAATTAAAGCGCTTATACAGAGAAATAGCATAATCGGTGTTACTTTTGTACCGCAGTTTCTAACAAGTGAAAGACAAGCAAATATAACAGATATAGTAAAACATATCGAATATATTTGCTCGCTAGGTGGAGAAAACAATATAGGGTTTGGTTCAGATTTTGATGGGATTGTAGATACGGTTGTCAATGTATCTGCCTACCGAGATTATGAAAATGTCATGAATGAGCTTTATAAATACTATGCTGCATCTACTGTAGAAAGATTTTTATATGATAATTTTGTTGAACATATGAGTTTTTAAGTTTTTGGTTTAAAATTCAGAATAATTAAAATTAATTCATTTGATTTTATTGCTTTTTTTAAGACCTAATACTAGAATGAAAAACAAAATAGCTTTATACTAAAGATTCAGGGAAATCAGAAGAGGCATAATTTGCGTCCGTTGTAGTTTATTTGCATAAAAAATGCTAAACTATTACTGTAAAAAAATACACTACAATGAATGCAGCCAAAAGGGGTGTAGGAGATGATTAGTCAACTTTCATGGAAAGTTGGAGGCCAACAAGGTGAAGGAATTGAAAGTACAGGAGAAATCTTCTGTATTGCATTAAACCGATTAGGATATTACCTATACGGTTACCGCCACTTCTCATCACGTATAAAAGGCGGCCATACAAATAATAAAATTCGTGTAAGTACAACAGAAGTACGAGCGATCTCAGATGATTTAGATATTTTAATTGCTTTTGACCAAGAAACAATTGATTTTAACTTCCACGAACTACGTCCAGGTGGAATTGTAGTTGCGGATGCGAAATTTAATCCAACAATACCTGATAATACAGATGTAAATCTATATGTGATACCGTTTACAGATATTGCTTCAGAATTAGGCACATCATTAATGAAAAACATGGTTGCTGTTGGAGCATCAAGTGCAGTATTAGGATTAGACGAAACAGCTTATTTAGATGTTGTTGAAGAAATCTTTGGTCGTAAAGGAGAGCAAGTCGTTCAAAAGAATATGGACGCAATTAAACGCGGCTCTCAATATATGAAAGAATTACTAGGTGAGAAAGTAAACATGATGCAGCTTGAAAAAGCTGATGGTAAAAAACGCATGTTTATGATTGGAAACGACGCAATCGCATTTGGTGCGGTAGCTGGTGGTGCTCGTTTTATGTCAGCATACCCAATCACACCTGCATCAGAAATTATGGAATACTTAATTAAAAAATTACCGAAAGTCGGCGGAACAGTAATCCAAACTGAGGATGAAATCGCAGCTTGTACAATGGCAATCGGTGCAAACTATGCTGGTGTTCGTACATTAACTGCATCTGCTGGTCCTGGTCTTTCATTAATGATGGAAGCAATCGGTTTAGCAGGTATTACAGAAACTCCATTAGTAATTGTTGATACACAACGTGGTGGTCCAAGTACGGGATTACCAACGAAACAAGAACAGTCTGACTTAATGGCGATGATTTACGGTACGCATGGTGAAATTCCAAAAATCGTAATGGCGCCAAGTACAGTTGAAGAAGCTTTCTATGACATTGTAGAAGCATTTAACTTATCTGAAGAATATCAAGTTCCTGTTATTTTCTTAACAGATTTACAGCTTTCGTTAGGAAAACAAACAGTAGAACCACTTAAATTAGATAAAGTGGAAATTCGTCGTGGTAAGCTTGATTTAGAAGCGGAATTACCAGAACGTGAAAATAAAGCATACTTCAAGCGTTATGAAGTAACTGAAGACGGCGTTTCACCGCGTGTTTTACCTGGTATGAAAAATGGTGTTCACCATGTTACAGGTGTAGAACATGATGAAACTGGAAAACCATCGGAATCAGCAATAAACCGTAAAGATCAAATGGACAAACGTTTCCGTAAAATGGAAAACTTGAAGTTTAATACCCCTGTTTATAAAAATGTTAAGCATGAAGAAGCAGACGTATTGCTTGTTGGATTTAACTCAACTCGTGGTGCGATCGAAGAGGCAATGACGCGTTTAGAACAAGAGGGTATGAAAGTAAACCATGCTCATGTACGTTTAATTCACCCGTTCCCAACAGCTGAAATCGATCCACTTGTGAAAAAGGCGAAGCGTGTTGTAGTAGTAGAAAACAATGCAACAGGTCAGCTTGCTAACATTATGAAAATGAATCTTGGTAATGGTGAGAAAATTTCTAGTCTTTTAAAATATGATGGAAACCCATTCTTGCCGAAAGAGATTTACAACGAATGCAAAAAAGGGGTTGTATTAAATGGCAACATTTAAGGACTTTCGTAACAGTGTAAAGCCAAACTGGTGCCCAGGTTGCGGAGACTTCTCAGTGCAAGCTGCAATTCAACGTGCGGCAGCTAACGTTGGTTTAAATCCAGATGAACTTGCTGTTATTTCTGGTATTGGCTGTTCAGGCCGTATTTCAGGTTATATTAATTCATATGGTGTGCATAGTATTCATGGTCGTGCCCTTCCGATTGCACAAGGTGTAAAAATGGCAAATCGTGATTTAACAGTCATCGCTTCAGGTGGTGATGGTGATGGATTTGCGATTGGTATGGGACATACAATCCATTCTATTCGTCGTAATATCGATATTACGTACATCGTAATGGATAACCAAATTTACGGGTTAACAAAAGGGCAAACTTCACCACGTAGTGAAGCTGGATTTAAAACGAAAAGCACACCGCAAGGTTCAATTGAACCATCACTAAATGTAATGGAAATGGCTTTAACAGCTGGTGCGACATTTGTGGCGCAAAGCTTTTCGAGTGATTTAAAAGAATTAACACAAATTATTGAAGCTGGTATTAACCATAAAGGATTTTCATTAATTAACGTATTTAGCCCATGTGTTACTTACAATAAAGTAAATACCTACGATTGGTTTAAAGAGAATTTAACGAAACTAAGCACAGTAGAGGGATATGATCCATCTAATCGCATGATGGCTATGCAAACTTTAATGGAAAATAACGGTTTAGTAACAGGTTTAATTTATCAAAATACTAAGCAACCATCATATCAAGAACTTGTTAAAGGCTATAGTGAAGAGCCTTTAGTGAAATCTGATTTAAATATGGATCAGAAAATGTTTGATGAGCTTGTTGCTGAATTTATGTAATATAAGAAGAGGAGGTTGCCATGTGGCAACCTTTTTTTATTAGAAAAATATAGGGTAGTCTTATTTACTTAGAAAATTCAGAATGGTAAAATAATATATAAATCGTTGTATGAAAATGGCAAGTTCATTGCTTATGAAATGTAAGATAATAAAGGGCCTCTGTATTGTTAAAATTGGCGAAACAGGTCATACTATGGTAATGTTTATAGGGATAAAGCAATATGCTTTTGGGTAGGACAACAAGAAATAATAAAAAGGGAATGTCTATTTGCGTGGGGAAGACTTCATTCTTATGAATGATTAGATTGATTACTCAAGTTTCAAAGGACAAGTTATCTCTCAAGCTATCTAACCATTTTTGAGGTGAGTCTAGGCGCATTAAAATGGACTATAGAGTGTGTATAGTTAAGGGTGAAAGGAGATTACCGATGAACGAGCAACAACGATTAGCAAGTCAACAAGCAAATTCCTCTACGAAAAAAGAAGAGAAAGATTATAGTAAATACTTTGAAAGTGTATATCAACCACCTTCCTTAAAGGATGCGAAAAAGCGAGGGAAAGAAGAAGTTAAAATTGAACGGGATTTTGGCTTACCTGAAGAGTTTCGCAATTTTGGTACAGGAAGAAAGTTCTATATTCGTACATATGGTTGTCAAATGAATGAGCATGATACGGAAGTAATGGCAGGTATTTTCACAACGCTTGGATATGAACCAACTTTTTCGACTGAGGATGCAGATGTAGTTTTATTAAATACTTGTGCAATTCGTGAAAATGCTGAAAATAAAGTGTTTGGTGAACTAGGCCATTTAAAGTCACTAAAGCGAAGAAATCCGGACCTTTTAATTGGTGTATGTGGTTGTATGTCTCAAGAAGAATCTGTTGTAAATAAAATTATGCAAAAAAATCAGCATGTAGATATGGTATTTGGAACGCATAATATTCATAGATTACCGTACATTCTAAAAGATGCGATGTTCTCGAAAGAGACGGTAGTTGAAGTATGGTCAAAGGAAGGCGACGTAATTGAAAACCTTCCGAAAGTACGTCGTGGTGATATTAAAGCTTGGGTAAATATTATGTATGGCTGTGATAAGTTCTGTACGTATTGTATTGTACCGTATACGCGCGGAAAAGAGCGGAGCAGACGTCCAGAAGATATTATCCAAGAGATTCGTCATTTAGCTGCGAATGGTTATAAAGAAATTACATTACTTGGACAGAACGTAAATGCATATGGTAAAGACTTTGAAGATGTAGAATACGGTCTTGGTGATTTAATGGACGAACTTCGTAAAGTTGATATTGCCCGTATTCGTTTTACAACGAGCCATCCACGTGATTTCGATGATCACTTAATTGAAGTGCTTGGCAAAGGTGGCAACTTAGTAGAACATATCCATTTACCAGTTCAATCTGGAAGTACAGATATGCTGAAAATTATGGCGCGTAAATATTCACGTGAGCATTATTTAGAACTTGTAAGAAAAATTAAAGAAGCAATTCCAGATGCAGTATTAACAACAGATATTATCGTTGGTTTCCCAAATGAAACAGATGAGCAATTTGAAGAAACGATGTCGTTATATCGTGAAGTAGGATTTGATACTGCCTTTACATTTATTTATTCTCCTCGCGAAGGTACACCAGCTGCAAAAATGAAAGATAATGTACCTATGGAAGTGAAGAAAGAACGTCTTCAACGCTTAAATACACTAGTAAATACGTTGGCAATTGAAAAGAATAGTCGTTACAAAGGTCAAATTGTAGAAGTGTTAGTTGATGGGGAAAGTAAAAATAATCCGGAAGTACTTGCAGGTTATACTCGCACGAATAAACTTGTAAACTTCGTCGCTTCAAAATCTTTAATTGGTCAGCTTGTGAAAGTAAAAGTAACGGAAGCAAAAACTTGGTCTCTTAACGGGGAATTAGTTGAAGAGCCGATTGAGGTGAAATAATAGATGAAAGTATATTCGAAAGATGACATTGTTGAACAAGCAAAAGAATTAGCAAAAATGATTTCTGAAACAGAAGAAGTTGATTTTTTTAAGAAAGCAGAGGCGCAAATTCATAAAAATGAAAATGTAAAGCGCGCAATCGATGAAATTAAAGCACTGCAAAAACAAGCAGTAAACTTGCAGCATTACGGGAAGTGGGAAGCTTTAAAAAAGGTAGAAGCTGAAATTGATGCATTGCAAGATAAGTTAGACAGTATTCCAGTCGTACAAGAATTTAAATCTTCACAAACATATGTAAATGACTTATTACAGTTAGTTGCTAGTACAATTTCTAACAACGTAACAGATGAAATATTAATTTCAACTGGTGGCGATGTACTTAAGGGTGAAACTGGCGCAGCGGTAGAAAGTAAAAAAGGAAATTGTGGTTGTTAAAGAGATGTCATATTGACATCTCTTTTTTTTAGTTGATTAAACGTAAGTTCTTCTCAAAAAAAGAATGACACATTCCGCTATTGTCACGCATATGATTAAGTGAATAGTGATTGAGGAGGGTTACGAATGTCCGAATTTAGAGAGATTATTACAAAAGCAGTGGTTGGAAAAGGACGTAAGTATACAAAGTCAACGCATACATGTGAATCGAATAATGAACCAACAAGTATTTTAGGGTGCTGGGTAATTAACCACTCGTACGAAGCAAGAAAGAATGGGAAGCATGTGGAAATTGAAGGTTTCTATGATGTGAACACTTGGTATTCATTTGATGGAAATACAAAGACTGAAGTTGTAACAGAACGCGTGAACTACACGGACGAAGTAAGCATTGGTTATCGTGATAAAAACTTTTCTGGTGACGATTTAGAAATTATTGCTCGTGTTATTCAGCCACCAAATTGTTTAGAAGCGCTTGTATCACCAAACGGTAATAAAATTGTTGTAACTGTAGAACGTGAATTTGTAACAGAAGTAGTTGGAGAAACGAAAATTTGTGTAAGTGTAAATCCTGAAGGCTGCGTAGAATCAGATGATGATTTCCAAATTGCTGATGATGAATTTGAAGAATTAGATCCGAACTTTATCGTTGATGCAGAAGAAGAGTAATAGAAAGCTAGGGAGAAGTTCTTCCTAGCTTTTTACTTTACATAAGTGGCGCTGAATGAACATGATTCTTTATGAAATATGTTATAATGAAGATAGACTCCTGAAATAGGAGATATGGATGTCCGTGAAATGTGACATATATGAAAATTGATTACTATGTAAGAATTATGGAGGAAAAGTATGACGCAATATACCCCTATGATACAGCAATATTTAAAGGTTAAGGCAGACTATCAAGATGCCTTTTTATTTTTCCGATTAGGCGATTTTTATGAAATGTTCTTTGAAGATGCCGTTAAAGCAGCTCATGAACTTGAGATTACATTAACGAGCCGAGATGGTGGCAGTAGTGATCGTATACCGATGTGCGGTGTACCGCATCATGCAGCTAAAAACTATATTGAACAACTTGTTGAAAAAGGATATAAAGTTGCTGTTTGTGAGCAAGTGGAAGATCCAAAAACAGCTAAAGGTGTAGTGCGCCGTGAAGTAGTACAACTAATTACGCCAGGAACGATGATGGAAGGGCGTACAATTGATGAGAAAGAAAACAACTTCTTAGCCGCATTAACACATTTTGAAGATGGATCATATGCTTTAGCTTGTAATGATTTAACGACTGGACAAAATACAGTAACGTTATTGACTGGTTCAGTAGAAGATATTTTATTGGAAGTGTATGCAACTGGTTCGAAAGAAATTGTTGTAGATTCTTCATTTTCTAAAGATGAATTAAATAAATTAACTGAAACGTTAAAAATGACAATTTCATATGAAGATGCAACGGCAATTCCTGAAGGATTAGAACATCTTGTGAAAAATGTTTCGCAAGCAAAGTTAATTAAAGCAATTGGACGCTTATTTAACTATGTGATAAGAACGCAAAAACGTTCATTAGATCATTTACAACCTGTAGAAATTTATTATACGAATCAATTTATGAAAATTGATGTGCATTCAAAGCGAAATTTAGAGCTGACGGAAACACTTCGAACGAAAGAAAAAACAGGATCATTATTATGGCTATTGGATAAAACAAAAACAGCTATGGGTGGTCGTATGTTAAAACAGTGGATGGAACGTCCACTTATTCAGAAAGAAAAAGTTGAAGAGCGTTTAGAAATGGTTGAAACATTTGTAAATGATTACTTCTTACGTGAAGATTTAAAAGAAAAATTAAAAGAAGTATATGATTTAGAACGTTTAGCAGGAAAAGTTGCATTTGGTAATGTCAATGCACGGGACTTATTACAGTTAAGACGATCTTTACTTCAAGTACCAGCTATTTTAGAAGCGATTAGTTTGTTAGATAATGCTTATGCAGCAAGGTTAATTCAAGGCGCGGATCCATGTGAGAGCTTAACTGAATTACTAGGAAGAAGTATTCAAGAAAACCCACCGCTTTCTATTAAAGATGGAGATATTATTAAAGACGGTTATAATGACAAGCTTGATCAATATCGTTACGTTAGTAAAAACGGAAAAACGTGGATCGCTGAGCTTGAAAAACGAGAGCGTGATATTACAGGAGTTAAATCGTTAAAAATCGGGTACAACCGTATTTTCGGCTACTACATTGAAGTGACGAAGGCGAATCTTGCAGCACTTCCAGAAGGCCGCTACGAACGAAAACAAACGCTTGCTAATGCTGAACGTTTCATTACAGATGAACTGAAAGAAAAAGAAACGTTAATTTTAGAAGCAGAAGAAAAAATTGTACAACTAGAATACGATTTATTTACAGCGCTTCGTGAAGAAGTAAAAGTATTTATTCCGAAATTACAACATTTAGCAAAAGTAATTAGTGAATTAGACGTACTGCAAAGTTTTGCGACAGTTAGTGAAGAAGAACAGTTTGTAAAACCTGTACTAACAACGAAGCGTGAAATCTTTATTAAAGATGGTCGTCATCCTGTCGTTGAAAAAGTATTGAACGGGAAATTGTATGTACCGAATGATTGTATTATGCCAGAGAAGATGGATGTCTTTTTAATTACAGGACCGAACATGTCTGGTAAAAGTACGTATATGAGACAGTTAGCACTTGTAACGGTTATGTCACAAATTGGTTGTTTCGTACCAGCGACAGAAGCAGTATTACCTGTATTTGACCAAATCTTTACGAGAATTGGTGCAGCAGATGATTTGATTTCAGGTCAAAGTACATTTATGGTCGAAATGTTAGAAGCGAAAAATGCAATTGCAAACGCATCAGAAAGAAGTTTAATTTTATTTGATGAAATTGGACGAGGTACATCTACGTATGATGGCATGGCACTTGCACAGGCAATCATTGAACATATTCATGACCAAATTGGGGCAAAAACGTTATTTTCTACACATTATCATGAATTGACTGTGTTAGAAGAGAGTTTAGATCAACTGAAAAATGTACACGTTTCAGCAATTGAAGAGAATGGTAAAGTAGTATTCCTTCATAAAATTCAAGATGGAGCAGCAGATAAAAGTTACGGAATCCACGTTGCGCAACTTGCAGAGCTTCCAGATAGCTTAATTGCCCGTGCGAAAGAAGTGTTAGCACAACTAGAAGGACAAGAAGAAATTATTATTCCAAAGCGTGTAGAAGTGAAAGTGCAGGAGCAAGAAGTTATTCCAGAACCTGTAGTTGTAAAAGAAGAGCCAGTAGAAGTACTAGAGGCGAAAGTAGAGACTGAGGAAGAATCACAACTATCTTTCTTTGGAGGAGAACAGTCTTCGAAGAAACAAGACAAGCTTGCGTTAAATCAAAAAGAAACAGCAGTACTGGCGCAAATTAAAAAAATTGATTTACTTGATATGACGCCTTTAGAAGCGATGAACGAACTGTATCGCTTACAGAAAAAGTTAAAGAAAGGATGAGTAAGTAGATGGGGAAAATTCGCAAACTCGATGACCAACTCTCTAACTTAATTGCGGCAGGAGAAGTAGTAGAGCGTCCTGCTTCAGTCGTAAAAGAACTTGTGGAAAATTCTATCGATGCGAATAGTACATCTATTGAAATCCACTTAGAAGAAGCTGGTTTATCGAAAATTCGCATCATTGATAATGGAGATGGCATTGCAGAAGAAGATTGCATCGTAGCTTTTGAACGACATGCGACAAGTAAAATTAAAGATGAAAACGATCTGTTTCGCATCAGAACACTCGGTTTCCGTGGTGAGGCATTGCCGAGTATCGCCTCAGTTAGTGAATTAGAATTAATCACTAGCACAGGTGATGCACCTGGTACACACCTTATTATTAAAGGTGGAGACATTATAAAGCAAGAGAAAACCGCGAGCCGAAAAGGAACAGATATTACAGTACAAAACTTATTCTTTAATACACCAGCGCGTCTTAAATATATGAAAACCATTCATACAGAGCTTGGTAATATTACAGATATTGTGTATCGTATTGCAATGTCACATCCAGAAGTATCGTTAAAGCTGTTTCATAATGAAAAGAAATTGCTTCATACGTCAGGTAATGGTGATGTAAGACAAGTACTTGCATCGATTTACAGCATTCAAGTTGCGAAGAAACTTGTTCCGATTGAAGCTGAATCTTTAGATTTCACAATTACAGGCTATGTAACATTACCAGAAGTAACGAGAGCATCTCGAAATTATATGTCAACAATCGTAAATGGCCGTTACGTTCGAAACTTTGTATTAATGAAAGCAATTCAGCAAGGATATCATACATTACTGCCAGTCGGACGATATCCAATCGGATTTTTATCGATTGAAATGGATCCAATGCTTGTTGACGTTAACGTACATCCTGCAAAATTAGAAGTTCGTTTTAGTAAAGAACAAGAATTGCTAAAGCTTATCGAAGAAACATTGCAAGCTGCATTTAAAAAAATACAGCTCATTCCAGATGCAGGCGTAACAACGAAGAAAAAAGAAAAAGACGAGAGTGTGCAAGAACAGTTCCAGTTTGAGCATGCGAAGCCGAAAGAACCATCCATGCCGGACATTGTTTTACCAACTGGCATGGATGAAAAACAAGAAGAACCGCTGCCTGTGAAACAGCCAGCACAACTGTGGCAACCGCCGAAACAAGAATGGCAACCACCACAGTCGCTCGTAAGAGAAGAACAAAGTTGGCAGCCATCTACTAGACCGATAATGGAAGAACCAATTCGAGAAGAAAAATCGTGGGACAGTAATGAAGAGGACTTTGAATTAGAGGAATTGGAAGAAGAAGTTCAGGAAATAAAAGAGATTGAAATGAACGGTAATGACTTACCGCCACTTTATCCAATTGGACAAATGCATGGAACATATATTTTCGCTCAAAATGATAAAGGCTTATATATGATTGACCAACATGCCGCGCAGGAACGTATTAATTATGAATACTTCCGTGATAAAGTAGGAAGGGTAGCGCAAGAAGTACAAGAACTGCTTGTACCGTACCGTATCGATTTATCTCTTACTGAATTTTTACGTGTTGAAGAGCAACTAGAAGAACTGAAAAAAGTCGGTCTATTCTTGGAGCAATTTGGCCATCAATCCTTTATCGTCCGCTCACATCCAACGTGGTTCCCGAAAGGACAAGAAACAGAAATTATCGATGAAATGATGGAGCAAGTTGTTAAACTAAAAAAAGTTGATATTAAAAAATTACGTGAAGAAGCAGCCATCATGATGAGCTGTAAAGCATCGATTAAAGCGAATCAATATTTAACGAACGATCAAATATTTGCTTTACTGGAAGAACTACGTACAACAACAAACCCGTATACATGCCCGCACGGAAGACCGATTCTTGTGCATCATTCTACTTATGAGTTGGAGAAGATGTTTAAGAGGGTTATGTAGAGTGAATAAACTACATTTCAAAAGGGGGCAACATTTACTGTTGCTCCCTTTTAATATGTAGATTTAATTGTTAAACGAGAATATGGTGAAGTAATTTTGCAGTTTATTTCTTGGCTGCGTTAGCTTATATTTATCTATGTATAAAAAAGCGCTGTATACAGCACTTTTTAAAAGGTGCATGAATAGTATAATGAAGATTTTTACATTATTAAAGACATAACTATGCATGGCCTAATATTGATTCTTATTTGGTTAATTGTCATAAGGATCTATACGATTATTTATTTTTATTATTATTAATTTTTTCAGTGTATAGAACTTGCTCTTTGTAGTGTTTCTTAATTGGAAAGTTATGTGTACCTGTGCCGTTCTTGAATTTTTTATCAATGGGGTTCTTTAGAGGAACTGTTGTGGTTTCAGTAAATTCATATGGGTAATTTATTTTAGATTTATCTTCAAACATGAAAATGCCTCCTTTTAGGATTTCCTAAATTCTTTACTATAACATGATATGCATATAGATTTTTTTTGGACTAGTTATTTATATAGGTTAATGGAATTTAATTACATAACCACTGAAGCCTTTTAAAGGAAAATAATTTGAGAAAGAAATGGTATGAATAGCCGTTGGCTCCTATTGTTATTTTTTTGTTTGACAGCGCAGTGAATAATGCATATAAATTCAATATAGATTGTTTTTATAATATGGTTTATATGAGATTTTCTTGATAATATAATGTGGAATATTATAGTATTATTAGGTTATTAGGAACATTTAATGCTGTTTCATAACTGAAAGGGAATTGAAAAAAAACTGAAACTTTTCTCATAAAAATTCAATCTAACTTGAAAAATGAAAGGAAAATGAAATTTTCCAAAAGATATTCTTTGTTAAGATAAAAAGCATACATACAAAAAGTATTGGTATATCTTAAAAATGTATTTTCAAGATATAGTGGGGGAAAAGATGAGATTAGAAAAACAATTAATAAAAAAGATGTATTATGAAACATTCCTAATGGAGAATGAAACAAAACCAACTCTTGACGTACTTGGACAAGCTTATGTAAACGATGAAAAAAATGAGATTTCTGATGGGTCTTATATTCGTTTTGCACAAGGTGAATTTTATTATCGTCATCAAGATTTTGAAGCAGCTATTTTTAAATGGGAGAAGGTTAGTAATGAATTAGCACCATGGGCACAAAAAAATATTGCGGATGCTTATTTCGAACTTAATCAATTATCATATGCTGAAAATATTTATACTTCTATTACTACTGATAATAAAATATTGATGATTGAAATTAGACTACAATTACTTTCTCTTTACATTGAGCAAAATAATTTTGACTCAGCTTTCGGTGTTATTAAAGAAGCAGTTTCTTTAAATCCTGATTATCCGAATGTCACAAAAATTGCCCGTTCCTTTTATGAGGAACAGCAAGATTTTGATAGTGCAGTAGAGCTTGCTGTGAATGAGTTAATTCGAATAGAATCGTATCCGTGGTTTGAGGTATTAAAAGGATATATTGATAAAGGGTTTACTAAACATATTTCACCAGATTATTTTTATAATGCATTAGCTACATTAAATAATGTAGATCAAGTACAGTTTACGCAAATGGTTTCATCACTTTGGAACAGTTATAAAGATGAACAAAATTATTTATTATGGCTTAATACAATAAATGAATTTTTCTTACATATTGAAATACATTCGTCCGATATATGGAACAAAGTTTCTGCTTTTTACGAAGAAACTTACTTTGCATTAATTCAAGGTCAATATACGCTTAGACAATTAAACGATATCATACCCAATCTGTTAGCAAATTGGTTAAAAGTAGTTAATCCATCTTATGCTGTATTTCCATCTGCAGCTGTATTGGCATGGGATGAGATTTTCCCTTCCAAAATAGATTTAGCAAATATAGAGCATGCGGAAAACTTACTGTCACATTCTATTAATCATGTAAATGGCTTAGAGTACAGCTTACACCTTTTTGAATCTATTACAGAGTGGGCACAAAAGCACAATATAGAAATAGGTCACCGATTTAAATGGTTAGTTGACGAACTCGCAGATTTAAGAACAAATCGTATTTTAGTAACGGGAACTTCAGGAAATGGAAAAACTACATTTATTAACTCTATATTAGGAGAAAACATATTAGAAAAATCAATTTCAAATGTAGTAGTTTTAAAAAATGATGCTCATATAGAAATAAACGCTATAACAGACTCAGCAATTACAACAACGGAAGATGTCTCTGATTACCATAATATGATGTCTCAGCACCATCAAACATATAGAGATAGAGCGTGTGTTGAATTTAAATTACCATGCAGATTTTTAAATGAAAATAAACTTACATTTGTAGTGACACCTGGCTTTAATAGGAATAACGACACTAGAGATGAGATATTCGAATATTTAAATTCTGTAGACGAATTACTGTTCGTATTGAATGCGGATTCACCTTTTACTGACAAAGAACGTGACATTCTATTAAGTATTCAAGAACATACGCCAAATTTACAAATTCATTTCTTATTAAATAAAATCGATAACATTTACAGTGAAGCAGAAGTGAAAAGGGTATTACATGATACGGCAACGAGAATAAACACATATTTCCCGCATGCGAGAATTTTCCCTTATTCCTCGTTATATACAAGTAGTAAACAATTAAATGATTTAACTGAGTTTATTCATTTTAACTTTAATCATAAAAATATCGATGCAGAACGTACTGAAAAGTTATTATTTTTCATTCGAAAAACAATTACATATCTTTTGGATAAACGTGTTGAGAAAGAAAATAATCTAGTAGATGCTATTAATTGGAATGAAGATATGCTAGTGAAACTAAACGGTAGCATTAATAACCTTACTGCATTTGAGAGGGAAAAAATTCATTTCATTACACAATCATATCGTTCAATGAAGACTGAAATTACAAATGATCTTACTGAAAATATTCCGAAGATATTAAAGAGCTGTTCTAATTTAATTAGTGAAGAAAGTGATTTCGGGCACATGGATACGGAACTAAATAAAGCAATGAATGAAAAAGTGCATAAATATTTAGAACAAACTGTATTACCTAATCTCGCTCTTTCTATGCAAAATTGGATTGCAACTTCTAATAATGAGCTTCTTCAAAGTCAAACGTATTTAGAAGAACTTAGTGAAGGGCTTAATTCACTATTTGGAGAAAATAGAATACAGTTAGAATGTGATTTTAAAGTGCTTGATGACTGGCGCAGAGATACTGACAGGATGACGACTAGAATACAAATGGATGAAGTAAATATTTTACGTCGATTTACGCCAGCACAATTTTTGTTGAAAAGTGCCGGTAAATTATTTGGAGTTCTTCCTAAAAATAAATCTATGCTATATAACAAATACAAACAGTATGTAGAAAATGAAGATTATACTGAAGTAACGGCTTCTATTATGAAGAAATTTTTCTTGCAATTTGAGCTGTTTGAAAACACACAAGAGCGAGATATTAATATATTCTTTAGGAATCCATTTAACTCCTTAAAGCAAGCTGTAGAAAACACGCATTTAGAAATACAAGAAAAACAAGAGATATTACATAAGATGAAATCAAATCCTGAAATCTATCATGATTCTATCATGCTCTTTGAATTGAGATTGCGTCAATGTGAAGTAATTTTAAATATAGGTGATGATAATACCTATACGGATGTAGCTTTAGAAACAAGCGTAGAATAAAAGTAAACACATCAGATTTTATATATGAAAAATCTGATGTGTTATAAGAAAGTAAAAAGGAGCAATTGTAATAAGTTGCTCCTTTTTCATATATAGATTATTTTTCTGTTTCTTTAATTTTAGTTTGTACTTCGCCAGTTTTAATTTTATTACTTTCTGAGAAGCGTAATAAATCGCCTTCAATAATTTTGTCAGACATTCGTAATTCATTTTGTGCACGTTTAATGAGGGCTTGAGCTTCTTTTTTTGGTAAATCTACAATTTCCCCTGTTATACGGTCGTAGAAAGTGTTGTTTTTGTATGCATACTTATCTGTAACGAAGCTACCATCGCGTAAAACAACAAAGCCAGTATATTCATCTGAAAACATATCATGGCCAAAACGGATATCATTCGTAGAACCAACACCTAATAAATTTAGAATAGTAGGTTTCATATCGATTTGTCCCGTAGGCTTTGAAATAGTTTGACCTTCTGTTTGTCCAGGAATATGAATATATAAAGGTGTACGTTGTAAATTTAAAGTATCAAATTCTGTTATTTGATCTTTGTCTAAAAACTGTGCCATTGCACGATTATGTTTTTCGGAAATGCCATAATGATCACCGTATAACACAATAATAGAATCATCATACATTCCCTCGGCCTTTAAACGCTCAATAAATTTTTTAATTGATTCGTCTAAGTAACGTGCAGTTACGATGTAACGATCGAATACGCCATTACCAGAGTTGTATGGTTCAATGAATTTTGTATCTTCATCATACGTGAATGGATAATGGTTTGTTAAAGTAAGGAAACGAGCATAGAATGGTTGATCAACAGTTTTTAATATATCTACTGATTGATCAAAGTATTCGATATCTTTTAATCCCCAATTTAAATTTGTTTCTGGCGTAATTTTGTAATCAAGCTCATTATAGTAACGATCATAACCAAGAGCGGAGTACATAATATTACGATTCCAAAATGTTGCGTTATTCGCATGGAATACAGAAGTGAAATAACCTTGCTGACGTAAAATTTCTGGAGTCGCAGTATAATCATTGTTACCGTGTGTGAAGAATACAGCCCCTCGATTTAATGGATACAACGACGTATCGATTAGAAATTCAGAATCGGATGTTTTCCCTTGACCAGTTTGATGGAAAAAGTTATCAAAGTAATAACTTTCATTTATGAATTCATTTAGGAATGGTGTAACTTCTTGCCCATTGACTGATGCGCCTATTAAGAAGGTCTGCAAGGATTCAAGAGTGACGACAATTACGTTTTTTCCTTTCGCTGCACCAAACATATTAGGGTTTGGCTCGCTTTGGTTTGCTTTTACGTAGTTTTCAGTTTCTTGTAATTTACTACTATCAGCAAGTGCTTTTTGTGACCCAGCTTTTACTTGCAGTGTTAAGTCATATACTTGGTGAGTATATAAGCCTAAATTTTTGACAAGCATTACCCGGTCGAATGATCTCGTTAATAATTCAGGGCGCTCTTTTTCTGCAAGCTGTAGATTCGCAAAGAATACACCAATCGTTAAAAGAAAGTATAACAAGCGTGTAGAATGAGTTACACGTTCTGTTTTAAAGACCAATGATTTCTTTTTTAATAAAATAAAGAAGAAAACAATGTCTACGAATGCGAGTATAATTTTGTAGTTTAATATCTCTATAATACTGCCGCCTAATTGGCCAAAGTTTGAGGTTTGTCCAAGTACTGGTAATGTAACGAAATCACTATAAAAATCATAGAACATTACATTTCCAACAAGCACGATCGTTAATAAGAAATTAATACATAGCGCTATATAATTTCGCTTTTCACCAGTTGCAAATAATGCTAATCCAACAAATGCTAATGATGCGGCTAGAGGGCTAATAAACAAAATAAGCTCTTGCGTTGAAGACTCAATTTTTAAATCAAAACTGAATCGCGTAATAAGATATGTTTTTAACCATACTGCTAAAGCCATTATTATAACAAAACTTATATTTTGCATTTGTAAATTTATTTTATTCTTCATTTTTACACCTTCTTTATACAATTTATTTAATTGAAGTTATATATTATGTTTTTATAACTATTAGAGTTTAATGAACCATTTAGATTATGTTTTCTAAAGGGAATAATTTGAAGTATTCATATACATACAATGGGGATTTTTAAAGCGTAGTAGCATAAATATAACTCTTTTTGAGAAACGGGCAGAACAAGTCATAGTTGTAGTGAAATTGACTTATAGACATCCTACCATATTAAACACTATGATGATGTTACAAAATATCGAACAAATGAAAGTGAAAATGGATAGAGACTTTTAAAACTGTTGACATTCAATTTATTAGAATTGAATGTCAATCGTTTTAAATATACAGTTATGTTACATATGTATTTTGTAAAATTCCGTTTCTTTGCCAGTTAATCATTAGCCGGGAAGGATAGGAGGGATTATTAAAACACTTTTACTATATATAAGTAAAAGTGTTTTGGAATTGAAAATATTTGACTGACATCTTAATGATAGAAATTAAATGTCAGATAAGTACTTTCCAACATACAGACCACTTGCAGCAGCTTGAGATAAGGAATGAGTGACGCCGGAACAATCTCCAACTAAAAATAGTCCATGCACACTTGTTTCAAAAGAGTTATTGATTTTTATCGTAGGAGCATAGAACTTTCCGTCAATTCCATATAGTAAAGTATGTTGATCAATAGGCTCTTGTATAAATTGTTCTAAACGTAATAAAAATTCTTTCAGCCCTTCAATATATAATTGAGGAACTTCTTGATTCAAATCTCCATAATCCCCCTGTAGTGTAGGTTGTATACGATTATGTTCCATGCTGTTTTTCGCCGTAGGTTGTTTCTTTAATAAGTCCTCTAAGCGCTGTATAACAATCCGATCTCGTCCTTGGTTAATGCCTTTAATAATTGAACTTGCGTATACATTTGCTTCTTTGAGAGTTGGAAAATAGCGAGGAATAAATAAAGTGAAGTTTAAATTAGAAGTGCCAGTTCCTTGCTCTCGAAAATTTTGACCGTCAGGCATAACTAAACCTTCTTCGTACTTTCGAATGATGCGTCCTTTTGGATTCATACAGTAAGTAGTTGCTGTGAAATGCTCACCTTGATAAGAAAGTTTTGTTTCAAAAGTATCTTTTAATATAGAACGTAATTGATGTTCTTTCATTTCTACTCTAATTCCTAAATCTACACGTGTTTGCTCCTGAGAAATACTTAGAGAACTGCATATTTCTTTTAACCAATCGGCCCCTGAACGCCCAGTTGCAAATACTAGTTGCTTAGTTTGAACTGTTCCTTGATTTGTCTCTATTGTAAAATAATCTTCCTGTTTCAGAATATGTTGTACATCTATTTGAAATTTGATCTTTATTTTCGTCAGTAAAAATTCATAGAGCTGCTGAAAAATGTTATTGGAAAGGGGAGTACCAAGATGTCTTACTTCTGTTGTTAGCATTTGTAAACCACACGCTTCAGCTCTTTTAGTGAGACTTGAATTTTCAGTACAATATTTTGAGACAGAACTTCCACCAAACTGACATAGAATTTCATCTACTTCAGCCATGAGCTGTATAAAGCCCTCTTTACCGACTTTTTGCTCAAGTTCTCCGCCAAATCCGTTTGTATAATTAAATTTCCCTTCAGATCTTCCTAAACCACCAAACCCGAAATATTTATCACATGTAGTACAATTACACACTTTTCCTTCGTCTAAAGGACAATGGCGATCTTCTAGCGCTTTACCTTTATCAAGAATTAAAACTTTTTTGTTACTTTTAGCTAGTGAATAAGCCATAAAAATGCTACTTACTCCAGCGCCGATAATTGTAACATCATACATATTCTTTCACCTGCTAACGAATAGTTTGTTTTTTATTTTTCTAGTGTATAACAATTTTATGAAGTTAAGAAATAGCTTTTATTAATAAAGTGGGAGTTTTTGAACTTGATGCTGTATTAACTTCTCCGAGTGGTGGAGTAAATACAAAAATTTTTATTTGAAAGAAGAAATAGTTTGAAAAATCACTATGTCATATGATTAATAACATCTTACATAGAAAAAAACAGACCTTTTAAGTGAAGAGGTCTGTTAATGATTTTAAATCTTATTTAGCAAACACATGGTTACCAATTACTGCTACTGTTTGACGTGTCGTAATCCACTTGTCTGTTGATGTTTTTGGATTGTAGAAATAAATCCAGTCAGAATGTACTCCATTTGTGGAGATAGCCTCTTCTACAGCCATTTTTGCTTCTGCACTTGCAGGCTGATTAATTCTGCCATCTGTAACAGGAGTAAATGCATATCCGTATTTAATAGGTTCATAAATAACACCTGTTATTGTATTTGGAAAACCTTTTGCATTTACACGATTTAGTATAACTTTTGCTACTGCTACTTTTCCTTTATAGGATTCGCCACCTGCTTCAGCAGTAACTAAGCGTGCCATTAAGTCTTTTTCTTTTTGTGAAATGCTTGAGTTAATTTTTAAATGTTGTCCTGTATAAAGCTTGTTTCCGACTGTATTGTTAATTTGTTTTATAGATTGGACGGTGACATTGTAACGCTTTGCTATCGTTTCTAATGAATCCCCCGGTTGTACTTGATAAATAATTTGTCCAGAAATGCTCGCAGGCTTGGCGTTTTGAGGAACAGTGATTTCATTTGATTTCACGGACCCTGGAATATGTAACTGTTCGCCAATAAAGGTTTTATCGTTTCCTTTATTATTAGCCTGTTTAATGGATTGTATTGAAACTCCGTATTGTTTACTAATGCCCCAAAGTGTATCGTTCTTTTTTACTGTATGAATGGTAGAAGCTTCAGCTGTACTTTGACTACATACGAATGTAATTGCAGCCGCGGATAAAGGGATTATATGTTTTATTTTTAGTAATTTCATTGTAAATCCTCCTAAGAAAAAATTAAGGTGAAACTATTAAGTAATGTAGTTCAGAATGTGTATATGCGTAATATATTAATGTAAGTATATTAGCACATATAAAATAAATAATCACTATAAGTTTCATATTCGTGTAGTGTAGAGTCAGAATATGAAATATTGCATATGAAAATACATTGAAGTTCATATTTCTGATTACTATAATCTATTTAGTAGAAAGGGAATACGTTATAGAAATAAAATCATTATAGATTAATATAATGATTAATAATTATTAATAGGAGGATTGATGTAATGAAAATATTTCAAAAAATGTATGCGTCAACTGTAATCATTACAACACTTTTAGGAACAGGAGGTACTATCAATAGTGTACATGCTGATTCTATAGAACAGCAGAGTAAATTAGGGATAGAACAAGAAACAGATAAGCAAATCATTGTAAAATTTAAAGCAGATTTGGATTTTCCATATGAAGATGGTATTGAAAAACAAATACAATCTCAAACGAATGATAAAGTAATAAAAGATCTTTTGACAGAATATCCAGATGTAACATTTACTCGTTTATTCACATCTGTAAGCCCGGAACAAATACAAAACCTTGAAGTGAAAGCACCTAATCATGTATCTACAAGTTTATTAAACTACTATATTCTTCAAAATCAAAATAGTGGGTATGAAGAAGAAATAGTAGATAAGTTAAAGGCATCTTCTTTAATAGAAGATGCGTATATGAAGAAACAAGAGAAAATAATGCCACCTGAAGTGCAATCATCAAGTGTAGCTCTTAATCCTAATAAAAATCCTAGATTTAAAAAACAAGGTTATCTTGAAGCAGCCCCATACGGTATTAATGCGCCTTTCGCCTGGGGAGTTCAAGGCGGTAATGGAAATGGTATCACTTTTGTTGATATGGAATACGGATGGCTATTAAATCATGAGGATTTATTACATCAAAATATTGAATTAATGTCTGGAAGAAATATAAATCAGCATGTCGGTCATGGGACGTCTGTACTAGGAATTGTATCCTCTGAGGACAATGAAGTCGGGAATATTGGGATTGCGCCAAAAGCGAAAGCAAAGGTTATCTCTCAAATAAGAGATAACGGACAGTATAATACGGCTGATGCAATATTAAGCGCTGTAAATCAGTTAGAAGCTGGGGATGTTTTATTGTTAGAGGCGCAAGCATCCTTTGATGGATATGGTGATAAATATTTACCTGTTGAAGTACAACCAGATATTTTTGATGCAATTCGTGCTGGTACAGATAAGGGAATTGTAATTATAGAGGCTGGAGCAAATGGGTGGAATGATTTAGATCAGTTCAAAGATAGAAAGGGTAAGCAAGTCTTAAATCGTAATAGTAAAGATTTTAAAGATTCGGGTGCAATTATGGTAGGAGCTGGCTCTTCATCTTTCCCTCATGAACGTATGTGGTTTTCGAATTATGGAAGCCGTATTGATGTGTACGGATGGGGAGAAAATGTAGATACAACTACAGCCGAGCAAAGTAGAAGTGCTGTAAATCTTTATACTTCAAGCTTTAGCGGAACATCTAGTGCTTCGCCAATTATTGCTGGGGCAGCGACTTTAGTACAAAGCATTGCTAAAGAAAATTTAGGACAACCATATAGACCTAGTGAACTAAGAGCAATATTAAGCAACCAGAGCACAGGAACAAAATCTAAAGATCCATATGCAGATAAAATTGGTGTTTTACCAGATTTGAAGTCTATACTAGTAAACTTAGGCTATGAACAAAGAAAACTAAACGGTGGGAATGAATTACAAGTAACAGAAAATGAACCAAATAATGAGCCTAGACAGGCAAATAAAGTTAACTTTCATACACCGGTGAAAGGAACGCTACATAATAGTGATAGAGTAGATGTATTTACTTTCCAAATTGACTCGCCGGAAAATATTAATATTTCTCTACTAAATGAACAAAATATCGGAATGACATGGGTACTTCATCATGAATCAGATTTAAATAACTATGTAGCATATGGTGAAAATGAAGGAAATGTAGTTAAAGGAACTTATAATGCAAAGCCAGGAAAATATTATTTATACGTCTATAAATATGAGAATAAAGATGGTTCATATGTATTGAACATAAAATAAGCAAAGGGAACTTCAGATGAAGTTCCTTTAAATTTTTCTAATTTAGTATATGTGAATGATTTTTTAACTTTACTTCTATGCAATATTTCATATTGATGAAATGTTATTTATTTTTTATGAACTAGCCTATATTATATTCAATAAGTTTGATATAAAAACAGAAAAAGAGAGTGATAATAATGAGAAATAAGAAGTTAATTTTGAAATTATTCATATGTAGTACAATATTTATCACATTTGTATTTGCTTTACATGATAAGAGAGTAGTTGCAGCTAGCTCTGTTAATGAGCTTGAAAATTGGTCGAAATGGATGCAACCTATACCTGATAATATTCCGTTAGCACGAATTTCAATTCCAGGAACACACGATAGTGGGACGTTCAAGTTGCAAAATCCGATTAAGCAAGTGTGGGGAATGACGCAAGAATATGATTTTCGCTATCAAATGGACCATGGAGCTCGCATTTTTGATATAAGAGGACGTTTAACAGATGATAATACGATAGTTCTTCATCATGGGCCATTATATCTTTACGTAACACTGCATGAATTCATAAATGAAGCGAAACAATTTTTAAAAGATAACCCGAGTGAAACAATTATTATGTCTTTAAAAAAAGAGTATGAGGATATGAAAGGGGCAGAAGATTCATTTAGTAGTACGTTTGAAAAAAATTATTTTGTTGATCCTATCTTTTTAAAAACAGAAGGAAATATAAAACTTGGAGATGCTCGTGGGAAAATTGTACTACTAAAAAGATATAGTGGCAGTAATGAATCTGGAGGATATAATAATTTTTATTGGCCAGATAATGAGACGTTTACCACAACTGTAAACAAAAATGTAAATGTAACAGTACAAGATAAATATAAAGTGAGTTATGATGAGAAAGTAAAATCTATTAAAGATACAATCAATGAAACGATGAACAATAGCGAGGATTTAAATCATCTATATATTAATTTTACAAGCTTGTCTTCGGGTGGTACAGCATGGAATAGTCCATATTATTATGCGTCTTATATAAATCCCGAGATCGCGGCATATATTAAACAAGAGAATCCAAAAAGAGTTGGTTGGGTTATCCAAGATTATATTAGTGATAAGTGGTCACCGATTCTCTATCAAGAAGTTATAAGAACTAATAAGTCGCTTTAATTTTTATCATAATTTCATAGAAACAATATAACTCTATTAAAAGTCTTGTGGAATTCCCATAAGACTTTTTAGTATTTGATAGTATGAGAATCAAGTTCTTCGAATATAATTATAAGATTAATAAAAAAATGTCGATAAATGTCGATTGTTGTTGTAATATAAAACAAGTAAAATATAATATATAGATGGAGTGATTTTGTTGTCTTTTATTAAAAATAGTAAAATTGGAACGAAATTAAATGTGTTAGTCATTATATCGAGTTTGGCTTGTATCATGTTATCTTCACTCGGGTTTTTAGGGCTTCAAAAAGGTGAAAATGCATCTTCTAGTATGTATGAAGAAAGACTATTACCAATTGAATGGATAGGAATTGTAGAATCAAATTTTTACCATGTTAATATGAATTTTATGGAGATTATGATATCGAAAGATGAAAAAAGAATGAAAGAACTCATAATAGAAATGGATAAGACTAGAAAAGAAAATGATGAGCTGTTAAAACAATTTGAAACTAGAATTAGTTCTCATAAAGAAAAAGATTTGTATAATGCGTTTCAAAGTCAATTTAAAGATTTAAGAGTACAAATGAAAAAAGCACAAGATTTGGGACTGACTAATAATGAAGAAGCCTATAGCTATTATTTAAAAGAAATTGACCCTAATATGGAAAAAACAATTCAGTCTATTCGTGAACTTATTTTATATAATAATAATGCTGCTGAACAGCTACAAAAAGAGAATGTTAATAGTGTGAAAAATACAATCATAACATTTGTAATTATTTCATTTGTTGGAATCATAATAATCATTTTTATTGGTTTTATAACAAAAAATGCTATAAAAAAACCAATTGTATTATTACAAAAAGATATGGAACGAGTATCTGCTGGAGATTTAACAATTCGAACTTCTTATAAATCCGAGAACGAATTAGGCCATATTGTACAGTCCTTTAATAGTATGTTAGATAACTTGCAACAATTAGTCGGTCAGGTGAAGGTTACGGCGAAAGAAGTGATTGTTTCAACTGAAAATATGCTACAAGAGACGAAAACGGCAGCACATATATCAAACGAGGTTGTTCGAACTACTTCTGAAATAAATAAAGAAATAGAGGGACAAGTGACTAGTATTCAAGAAAGTTCAACTTCAATGGAAGAAATTGCAACTGGTGTTCAAACAGTAGCTGAATCTTCAGCGATGGTTGCTGAAGTTGCTGTTGCAACAATAGACCAAGCAAACTCTGGTAGTGAAGTTATAAAACAATCTATTCATCAAATGAATAGCGTGAATGAAGTTGTCGAAGAAACTTCTAAGGTCATTGATAGACTTGTTACGCGTACACAACAAATTGAAGAAGCGTTAGATGTTATTACTAATATTGCGGAACAAACGAATTTACTTGCTTTAAATGCTGCAATTGAGGCAGCACGTGCTGGAGAAAATGGAAAAGGATTTGCAGTAGTTGCAGCTGAAGTAAGAGGTCTAGCTGAGAAATCTAAAACATCTGTAAATGATATAAATAATTTAATACGTTTTATACATCAAGATACAGAGGATACAGTTCATGTAATGAAAAAAGGTCAACAACAGGCTAGTGGTGGTAAAGAAGCAGCGCATAAGGCAGAACTCGCATTTTCATCTATTATGCAAGATATTAATAGAATAACGACCCAAATTCAAGAAGTGTCTGCTGCCACAGAAGAAATGTCTGCTGGGACAGAAGAAGTAAATGCCTCTTTGTCAATAGTTTCTGAAACTGCAACACAAGTCGCACAAGAAACGAATCGAACGGTACAATCAATTCAAGCACAAGCCACATTGATTCAAGAAATAACGACGAAATCTAATGAAATGAAAAAGAAAGTCGAAAATTTAGAAATGCTAATTTCACAATTCATTATTGAAGAATAAGTCTATTAACATTTATCCCGCTATTTGCCGGGCAGTAAGACCCCTACCTCAAAATTCAGCGGAAGCAAAGAAGTTAGGTAGGGGCCTGCTGCCCGTAAAAGCCCGATTGGTGAAGACTGATTAAAGTTTCACTTTATCATTAGTATAAACTTTAAGATACTCAACATAGTGCTGTGTTGTATAATTTGAAAAAGGACCTTCATAGGTTCTTTTTTTGTAAATGGTGTGAACGATACTTTTCATTATGAAAAAATCAAACTTTTAAATCGGGTTAATTTCAAGTGGAAAATGGATATAATTAACCTTGCGAAAAAGCAACTGGTCCTAAGTGATCAGTTGCTTTTTATTTTTAAAGTGGATGAGCAAAAAAACGCGAAAGTGGTTGGTCCGCTTTTTACAAACATCTATTATGATAAGAGAAGAAAGGTAGTATGTTATCAGCGTTTTAAAGAGGAAGGTTTTTATGTAAGTTCTTTAATTAAAATAGATGGGTCTTAGAGAGGTGAAAAGACAATGAGTTTTGCAATTTCACTAGTCGTTATTATTGTAATTGTATCGCTATTTGGGACTGTACTAGTTGCAAGAAACGTGGAGGAGAATTACGGCAAGTCTACAAAAAGAAATGTGAAAAACTTATCTGCAATCTATATTCTTCTTCTTTTTGTTCTACTGGTTGGGGTAACATGGTATGTGGTAATGATTTGATAGTTTGTGAAAGAACTGAAATGAGAGTATGAAGTTGGAATTTCAGAAGCTATCGAGTAATCAGAAAGAGAACTATTTTGGATATATCCATTTACGGATAAGAAAATGTGACTAATTAATACTATTTTTACGGTGAATACTGTTAGTAAAAAATGAGGATAGTTCGTTTTGAAAGGAGGGAACTAGATGGAATGGAAACCAAATCGTGCAGATAAGACACCTGTATATAAACAAATTGCTGATTATATTGAAAGAGGCATTTCTTCAGGTGAATTTCCTTCTGATAGTAAGTTACCTTCTGAGCGTATATTGGCAAAGGGATTACAGGTGAACCGGAGTACAATAGTAGCTGCGTATGAAGAATTAAAATCACTTGGAGTAGTAGAACGGCAAAAGGGAAGCGGAACACGGGTCAATACAGACATATGGGGTGTCTCACATAAACGAATACCGAACTGGGGTAGGTACGTGGAGGACGGATCATTCTTACCTAACGTACCACTCGTTCAACAAATTCGAACGGAAACACAAAAAGATGATTTAATTAATTTAGCAAGTGGTGAACTGTCACCAGAATTAATTCCAAGTGATAGATTTCGAACAATTTTGTCGGAGAAAACATTTATGGAAAACCTCGGTTATGACCATCCACTTGGAAATGAGATGTTGAGAAAAACAATTTCAGCACATGTTCAGCAATATAAACAAATTGAAGCAGATTCAAGCTCTATTCTTATTACGTCTGGAGCACAACAGGCGCTTAATCTTATCGTTCAATGTTTATTAAAACCTGGCGATGCGATCGCGATTGAAGATCCTTCGTATTGTTTTTCGCTTCCAATGTTTAAATCGGCCGGTTTAAACATATTTCATTTACCTGTTGATGAGCATGGAATGAATCCAGATGACTTAATCGATTTGCACAAAAAGCATCGCATTCGGATGGTATTTTTGAATCCAGATTATCAGAATCCAACGGGTACTGTACTTTCATTAGCGAGACGTAAAAAGATTTTAGAACTGTCTTCTGAGTTCGGTATACCAATTGTAGAAGATGATCCGTATAGTTTAATTTCTTTTAATGGAGAAGTGAATCCGACATTAAAATCAATGGATCAAAATGGAAATGTTCTTTATATAAGTTCATTATCAAAAATTGTTGCATCAGGATTACGTATTGGATGGATAATTGGTCCTATACGAGTAATTGAGCGTTTAGCAGATGCAAAGCAACAAGTTGATTTTGGCCATAGTGTATTTACGCAGTGGGTAGCAAATCAATTTTTAGAATCAAAGGATTTTCATACACATATTACGATACTTCGTGGACAATTAAAGCAAAGAAGAGATGAATTAATTACAGAGCTTGAAGGAACATTGGGAGACCGAGTTGAATGTTTCGTGCCAGAGGGTGGAATACATGTATGGTGTAAAGTGAAAGGAAAGTTTGATGAATATCACTTATTAGGTGAATCTATACGGAATGGTGTCGCATTTGTTCCGGGCAGTGTTTTAGGTTCGAAAAATGAATATATACGATTTACGTTTGGTAGAGCGAATATAGAACAAATTCAACTTGGAATTAAACGGTTTGCTTACACGCTAAATGAGATTTCATAATATGGATGTGTGATAGTGAAATGAGGGAAATAAATGAAGTACGTGACGCTTTTACTTCAAGTAGGCGTGCTATATGTATTTAGCTTAGTGGGTATGTGGATTCAGGAAATATTCCATCTATCAATACCGGGAAGTTTAATAGGGATGTTAATACTGTTCCTGTTTCTTTTCACTCGCGTTCTACCGTTAAAGTGGTTTGAGTTAGGTGCGGAAAAGTTAATCGTATTTTTACCGTTATTTTTAATCCCTTCGACAACAGGGCTCATGGAATACGGATCGTTTCTTTTAAGTAAGGGGAGTATTATATTCCTTTTAGTAGTTGCAAGTACTATAGTAACTTTAATTGTTTCAGGTTATATAAGTCAATTATTAGTAACATCAAAAAAATAAAATCGACAAGGTGCACGATTCAAATGGTCTTAATTATTATTACTGTAGCAATTTATTTCTTGGCGACAAATCTATATAAAAAATTTACGTTTGCATTTACGTTACCGGTGTTAACAGTTACGGCAATTATGATTTGTTTATTTTTGATTTTTGGTATTTCTCATCATGAGTATAGGGAAAATGGTGGAGACATTCTTTCAAGCTTATTGAGCCCTGCAATTGTAGCATTAGCCATACCTCTATTTAAAGAGCGAAAGATACTGATGAAAAATTTTTTATCGATACTTATCGGAGTAGTGATAGGTATAGTGGCTGTAACGAGCATGAATGTAGTGATTGGCGGAATTTTAAATATAGATAAGGAACTTATATTAACTACTTTACCACAGTTAGCAACGATGCCTATTGCCCTTTCATTAGCGGATCAAATTGGTGGTATTCCATCTATGACTTCTAGTTTTGTAGTTGTTGCAGGGATAACAGGTGCTATTGTCGGACCGACAGTACTTAAGTTTTTCAGTATAACAAGTACGATTGGAAAAGGAGTTGGAATGGGCTGTGCATCACATATTATCGGTGTGAGTCGTTTAGTGAAGGAAGGCGAGAAAGAAGCGACTATCGGTTCGGTAACGATGATTGTAACTGGAATACTCATTAGTATACTAATACCGTATGGAACGAAATTTATTTTTTAAATGTAATGGAGATGATAACAATGACAACATGGTTTATAGTTACATTATTTGTTTTTGGAGCTATTAAAGTATTAGTTTCTAGTATGCCCACTTCTGTTGTAGAATCAATTATTAGTAAATTTGAGTTGCATCAAAAACTTGAGGCGGAAAATACTTCTATATCAATAGATGGAAAAAATATAGAGGGAGAAATGAAACTACAAGTTATTCATGAATTTAATGAAGCTTTGTTTTTAGATAAACATTATTTCCCGCCGCACGGAGAAGGGACACCAATAGTCATTGATACGAAGAAAGGGAATAAAGAGATTAGGTTTTCTCTATATAGCTATGAGGAACATATTGATGTCATTAAGCAATATAAGAAGAAAGTCGTTGCCTATCGTTTACGCTCTAAAAGCCTACAAACACTGGCACCATTAGCAATAATGGAAGAGTATGCTTAAGAAGGGACCTATAATGGTCTCTTTATTTTTTTATCCAATTATATATGTTCCAAATAAAAGAATGGAAAATCATATAATCAAATAAAGAATATGTATGGTTCCAATTCGTACTGTGTATAAATAAACCTAAACTTTCAGCAATCTGTTCAAAAAGGCTAGCACAAATACCAATTGAAATAATAAATAGAATTCTAGAAACTTTAGATAGTTTTTTTGAAATGTGTATAAAGATAACTGTTAAAATCGGCAGTACGAATAATGTAAAAGCTATATTAACCGAAAATGTGGATGAGAAGGGTCTAGCTGGAAAGGAATATATTTGTTTATGAACAAAAAAAGCATCTAAACAAGTTCCAATAATAGCAGAGAGAAAGATTGTAACTACTAATGCTAGAAACTCATTCTTCTTCTCGGAGGAGGACATTTTTCTTTGCGAGAATTGCGAGTTCAATTTTTTCGAGTGTTTTGCAGTAGTCTTCTGTAATTTGTCCATTTATATTTTCCTCCTTATCAACTAAATAATGTACAACTTGCCAATCGGTAAACCAATCTTCACTGTCAACTTCCTCATGCTTCATATCTCGCCATGCATAGATGAGTGCAGGGCTGTATATGCGATAAGCGTCATTTCGTAACTGGCATTTTTTTATTCGGCGCTTATAAAACTCACGGGAAAAAGATTCATTTACACTTGAAAATAAATGGGGCCAGTAATCTTTCCTTGATCCCGTGTGTGGATGGTGTTGGGCCCAGCTTATTATTTGAGATAAAACATGTGTATCTCGAAATAATAATGAATATAATCTTTTTCCAATTAATATTCGTTCATGTAAGGAAGTGAAATGTTTCATTGTATCACCAAATAGTAACACTTTTTGTTTCTTATCATTTTCGTAGAATGGGAAAAGGATATGATTAAACTGAAAGAAATCAAAGAGTTTAAATCCAATACTATTTAGTACGGTCTTTTTAAATTGTACATTTTGAATCACTCTTTTTTCTAAGTAGTTTTGTTCATTAATAATAGTTGCAATGGCTAATGTTTTTTTGTTGCCTGTTTTCCAAAAATCGTTCCACATCGTTTCCATAAATGTAGAAACATTTAGGTGAGGGAGAAGGTGAAATAACTTTTGTGATTTCTTTACACTTTGTTCGTAAAGTAAAAATTGAGGGTATACATCTTGGAAAATAAGCCAATTCCCTCTTTCTAAAAAAGAAAAAAATATGAATTGATCTTTCTCTGATAAGATTCTCGTATATAAATCGCCCTTTAAATCAGTCATATTCCAACCGCCGTTACGTGATACCATATGTCCAAGCAGTGCCCAATGTATTTCTGGATATTGAATGTAAAATTGGTAGTATGCGCGTGTTCTTGTAACATTATTTTTATTTAGCTGTTCTGTTTGTATTTTTATTTTGTTGATGATGAGTTGCTCTTCTTTCGTTAATTTATACAAGGTATCAGAAGGAATAAGCTTGCTTTTTTGTTTCAATTCATTTTTTACATCGAATAGGGAGAGGGGCAGTGCTTTGGAAGGTCCGTTATATGTATGATTTGAATTGCTTTGGTCCATTCCGTTACCTCCCTTTTTCATAAATTTAAACATGATTATTGGCTATGAATCATTCTATTTATCCCGCTATTTGCCGGGTAGTAAGATCCCCACCTCAAAATTCAGCGGAAGCAAAGATGTTCGGTGGGGGATCAACTGCCCGTAAAAGCCCGATTGGTGAGGGCTGATAATTAGTGGGGGATGAACAATATCCCCACTGATTAAAGTTTCACTTTATTTTATTACGAGTATAAGAAATAAATGAGCGGTGTTTTTTTACAAGGAATTTATTTATCATGCAAACAGTATAAAAAATCTTACTGTTGTGAGGTGAAATGAAAAACAGAAACGTTGTTTAATAGTTTCTGTTTTTTTATTTTGTCAATTAAATGTAACAAACGACGATTATGATTTGAATCAATTGAAAATAATTCAATAAATACTATTTAAATTGAGATGTTTCGTAGGAGGAAAAGGAATGTTAAATAAAATAATTTTAATTACTGGTGGTACAGGTTCGTGGGGGCATGAACTTATAAAACAACTATTAGAAAAATCACCGAAAGAAATTAGAATTTTTTCAAGAAATGAAACGGTTCAGTTTGAAATGCAGCAACAGTTTATAAATGATGAAAGGTTAAAATTTATTATTGGAGATATTCGTGATAAAGATCAACTAGTCTATGCTTGCCAAGGTGTACATTATATATTTCATCTTGCAGCTTTAAAACACGTTCCAGTATGTGAGTATTATCCTTATGAAGCTATAAAAACCAACATACATGGTACGCAAAATGTAATTGAAGCCTCTATACAGATGCGAGTTGAAAAAGTTATATATGTTTCAACGGATAAAGCAGCTGATCCATCAAATACGTATGGGATGACAAAAGCAATTGGTGAAAAATTAATGGTTCATGCGAATATACAAACGAAGAAAACAAAATTCATTTGTGTTCGTGGTGGAAATGTTTTAGGGACGAGTGGAAGTGTAGTACCGCTTTTTAAACAACAAATTAAAAAATCTTCACAAGTAGGGATTACCGATGCGAATATGACTAGATTTTTCTTAACAGTTGAAGATGCTGTTGGATTGTTATTTAAAGCCGTATATCAAGGTAGAGGCGGGGAAATCTTTGTTATGAAAATGCCGGCATGTAAAATAACAGATTTAGCAGAAGTGTTAATTGAAGATTCGGAAAAAAGGAACGTTAAGGTAAAAGAGGTAGGGATAAGACCAGGTGAAAAATTAAGTGAAATGCTTTTATCTGAGGTAGAGAGTAAAACAAGTATAAGTTTTGATCAAAATTATTTTGTGGTACTACCGACCATTCCTATAGAAGGACTTCAAGAATATTATTCTAGCTATCCGCTAGTGGATGTGAAGAGTTTTAGTTCTCAACAAGACTTACTTGCAAAACATGAGGTGAAACAAATGCTATTAAAAGGAGGATTTTTGCGATGAAAAAAAATGCGAGCCTTTTAATAACTGGTGCAAATGGTTTTACAGGACGCCATGCTTGCCAATATTTTTTAGAGCAGGGCTTTCATGTAATTCCTATGTTTCAAAATCGTGCACATAGAGAAAAAATTAGAAATGGTATTACTTGTAATTTAACTAATAAGAGCGAAGTAATAAAGGTAATGAAACAAATAAAGCCAGACTACGTATTGCATTTAGCAGGAAGGAATTCGGTCATAGAATCTTGGACATCTGCTCTTGAATATATAGAGATTAACGTAATAGGAACGTTATATTTATTAGAAGCAATTAAGCAAGAAGCATCGCATTGTAGAACATTAGTTATAGGATCTGCTTTGCAAGCAGATAGTATGGACGAAATGAAAATTTCAAATCCATATAGTTTAAGTAAAACGATGCAAGTCATTATTGCAGAGGCTTGGGGAGAATTAATGGATTCAAATATTATCATTGCAAAGCCTTCAAATTTAATTGGTCCAGGGGTATCGAATGGCATTTGTTCGATTCTCGCAAAGAAAATGATAGATATAGAATCAGGTAGAAGTAAAGCTATTATTGAAGTAAACAGTTTGAAAGATAGTAGAGATTTTCTAGATGTACGTGATGCGGTTAAAGCGTATCATGTGTTATTACGAGATGGAATAAATGGAAAACAATATAACATCGGATCAGGAGTAAAACGATCTTTATTAGATGTACTAGAACAATATAAAGAATTAACACAGCTAAATTTTTTTATAGAGGAAACAGAGAAAAGTGGGAGCGACTCAAATGAGAGTTTAGTAATAGAGGAAATAAAAAGGTTAGGTTGGATCCCAGAAATTGAATTTCATCAATCATTAAAAGATGTACTTGAGTATGCGAAGTGTAGTGACATCTGCATGCAATGAAAAACAAAAAAGGGTGTAAGAAATATATGAATGGTTATGAAGTAATAGATAATCAAAATACGCTATTTCTTTCAATTGTTGATACGCTGGACTGGAAAGATGAAGAAGCGCATGTATTGCGTCTTTATGAGGCAATACATAAATATCAAGCGTATGTAGAAGAAAAAAGGGTTAATCGAATAAAGTCAGCATTAGAGACCGAAACTAGGTATGTGATTCAAATCTTTGCTCAATATGAGTGTAGTGAGTATGGAAATGATTTTTATGAACTCATTAAAGATCTTTTACAAGATATAGAGGTGGAGTTAAAGATTTATATAAAAAATAATAAGTTTATTTACATTTAAAAGGTAAATATAAAGCTAGATTTTTAATAATAAAGGTGGGTATAAGTTATGAGCAAAACGATTCTTTTTACTGGGGGCGGTACAGCCGGACACGTTATGATTAATATTGTATTAATTCCTAAATTTATAGAGCAAGGATGGAGAGTCGAGTATATTGGATCCAAAAATGGAATTGAAAAATCATTAGTGAAAAATGTTAAATACAATAGTGTTTCAACGGGCAAGCTTAGGAGATATTGGGATTGGGAGAATTTTAAAGATCCTTTTAAAATTATAAGCGGTTGTTTACAAAGTTATAAATTAATTAAGAAAACAAAGCCTGACGTTATCTTTTCAGCAGGAGGATTTGTTTCAGTTCCTGTAGCTATAGGAGCATGGTTAAATCGTGTGCCTATAATTATACGTGAACCAGATAGCACATTAGGACTTGCCAATAAAATAGCATTACCTTTTGCTACAAAGCTATGCACAACATTTCCTCAGACAGGAGAAAATGTAAGTAATGAGAAGAAGGTTTATGTAGGACCGATTGTAAGGGAAGAAATTGAGAAGGGTAACGTATTAAGAGGAAGAAGATATTGTGAATTTCAACAAGATAAACCAGTGTTATTAATTATGGGTGGGAGTCAAGGTGCTAAATGGATAAATGATATGGTAAGGAAATGTTTAGATACAATACTATTAAACTTTAATATTATTCATATATGTGGTAAAGGGAAGGTAGACCCATCTATTGGCATGGAGGGGTATATGCAATTTGAATATATAGGAGACGAGTTGCCGCATATACTAAATATGGCAAGTGTTGTAGTTTCCAGAGCGGGTTCTACTGCTATTTCTGAATTGTTATTTTTGAAGAAACCGATGTTGCTTATCCCGTTAACTAACAGTTCCAGTAGGGGAGATCAAGGTTTAAATGCTGAATATTTTTCACGGCAAGGATATGCGGAAGTAATACTCCAAGACAGAGTAAATACGAATACATTTATACATGCAGTAAATAAGTTGTATACAAATCAGGAGAAATATATTCAAAACATGAATGAATATAAAAAAACAAATGATGAGGGGATTCATCAATTAGTAGATATAATAAATGATGTGGTGAAGTAATAGAAATGTAAATGGAAAAACAAAAGGAAAGAAGGTATCTTCTTTCCTTTTTACTATATTTGTTCAAATTTATTGTTAGTTATTCCAATTAGCTATGTAATATGGGTGAATGCCGTTTTCTAATAGCTCAGTAAATGCATCAATATGAATAGGCTTACTGTAATAATAACCTTGAATAAACTGACATTTATTTTTTTGAAGGAAATTTACGTGCTCTTTTGTTTCTACACCTTCAGCAATGACAGACATTCCTAGTGTATTTGCTAATGTGATGATTGTTTTAATAATTTCCATTCCATCATCACATGTTTCAGACATTGTAATAAATTCTCTCGGAATTTTTAATGTATCAATTGGATATAAAGGTAAGTAGGCTAGCGAAGAATAACCTGTACCAAAGTCGTCGATTGAAATGTGAATCCCTAGACTTTTTAGTGTACGCAGTTTTATCAATGTTTCTCGTTCATCCATCATTGCAATTCGCTCTGTTAATTCAAGATCAAGAGAGCTTGCTGGTAAACCTGTATTTGTTAAAGTAGAAGAAATAGACCTTACAAAATCCTCTTGTTCAAATTCTTTAGCAGATAAATTTACACCTATTTTTAAATGTGAATATCCGAGTCCGTGCCAACGTTTCATTTGCTTACAAGCCTGCTCTAATGTCCATTTTCCTATTGAAATAATTTGTAGTGTTTCTTCTGCAATCGGAATAAACTCGTATGGAGAAATAATACCTAATTCAGGATGATTCCACCTAATTAAAGCTTCTGCACCGATGATTTTATTAGATTCACTATCAACTTGAGGTTGATACAAAAGGAACAATTCTTCATTTTGTAGTGCGTTTGGTAAATCTTTTTCTAATCGTAATCGTCTTTCAATTTTTTTAGCGATTACATCGTCATAAATAGAGAGAGAGTTAAGCTCTTTTGCTTTTGCATCATACATTGCAACATTGGCGTTTTTCAGGAGTGTAGCGGTATCGATTCCGGAATGTGGATAAATAGCGATGCCGATACTCAGTGATAAAGTTAATTTATGCTCATGTATGATAAATGATTTTTTCATGCATTCAAATAATTGGTTACATAATTGGAATAAGTAATCTTCGTCAGTATAGTTTTCAATTATGATTGTAAATTCATCGCCACCGATTCTTGAAAGATGAGTATGTGATGGAAGACATGATTGGAATCGCTTTGCTACTTCTTCTAATATGTAATCTCCTGACGAATGTCCAAGTGTATCGTTAATTGCTTTAAAGCGATCTAAATCTAAATATAATAATGCAAACTCGCTTCCTGCTATTTTAGCATTTTTTATAACTCTCTTTAATTTTTTATGAAAAAAGGCACGGTTCCCAATTTTCGTTACTGTGTCATGGAATGCTAAATATTTAATTTCTTCTTGCTGTTTTTTTAGTGCAGTAATATCTTTCACCATAATATAGCTTCCTGAAATTTGTCCGTCTATTATAATAGGAATGATTGTAACGTATAAAAAATAAGTAAAGCCATCTTTATATTGAGAACTAAGTTGTAAGGATGCCGATTCTTGTTGTTTCACTTTCTCTAATGCCAATGCTAGCTTATGCTTATCTTCATCTAAAATAATCGAAAAACAAGTTTCACCTAGTAACTCATCCGTTGGTGCACCAAGTAGTACACTCCCAGCCTTATTTACATTTAAGAATATTCCATTTAAATCAATGGTGAAAATAGGGTCAGGATGATATTCATATAATGATTTAAACTTTTGTTGTTTTTGAGAAAGAGCCTCTGATTTATGAACTAAATCAGACGTCCGTAAAGTAACTTTTTCTTCTAGTTGGGCATTAAATGCCTGCAAACGTTTTGTTAAGGAATTGTTTTGCATACGTACGATAGAATGACGAATGAGTACGAAAATAAAAGTAATACAATTTCCTGTAATGAGAGTTGAAGATGATGTTTGTTCTTTTAATGTAAACCCGATTAGTATTGCAACAGCAAGATAGGGAAATACAACTAAAGCTTTTTTTCCTATTATAGGGTTTACAATGAAATAATTTTTATGGCTATTATGATCTTCTGGAATAGAGCCAGCTATTGCAATAAGTAATATAGGTATTCTATATAAAAGACGTAATAATGTTATCGTTTCAGTTGATAAGTGGTTATTTAAGTAAAAATAAATATAGTTAAAAGTTGCAGAACTTATTAATACAAAAATAAAGATATAAATTTTCCGTTTGGATTTAAAAATTGTTGGACGGAAAAAGAGACTAACACCTAGCAGCAGAAATAATAAATCTGCAATTGGGTATAAAAATGAAAGGAAAACATCTCCTAGTGAAAGAGAGAATATATTTAAACTTGGTTGGTTAAATAAATACCATTCTAATGTAAATATGGAAGTAAGTACTATGCATATATCACAAATAAAGAACGCTTTTTCCCATTTATTGCATTCCTTTAAAATTTTATAGCAGAAAGCGATAAGACAGAAAAATAGAAAAAACATGTAAAATACATCAGAAACAGTAAAACGATGTATTGGAATTTCGAAGAAGCTATCCTGATATGTATATACTATTTTCCCTAATAAAAAACTACCAATTGCTATTGTAATACATATCCAAAACGGATTTGAACTGACTTTTTTAGAATATATAGAGTAAATCAGTGATACAAATGTAATGGCTTCAACGATAAGTGAAGCGAAGCGTACATCTGAATTTGAAAAATGAGTAGGGAACAGATAGAAAAACATAAAATAGATTGAATAGCATATTAATGTCCCAATTAATATACATAATTGTAAATTTTTATTTAATTTCAATGAAATCACCTTCTTTAATTATGTACTATGTTCGTTATATCTATACATAATAATATTATTTAAGAATTGTATCAGATTTCCTTATAAAAATCATGTTTATAAGGAAAGTGTTAAATAGTGTAAGTATTCTTAAAGTTAAAAAAACATTGTGGTTGATAGTATAGACTGTATCAAGATTTTAAATAGAAATTGTATATTTAGTCATCCTTTGAATTGTAAAGTTTTTTTAGTGATTTGTAAGTGGAGATGCAAAATTGCATATAAAATGATGAGGATTTTTTAGGCGAGATTTTTATTTTAAATCTGAAAATTAACATTTGTGAAAATATAGGGAGAGGATATAGAATAAGAACGTGTATTCTTACAGAGTGGATAGTATTGCCACTAAATAGGGAGGTTTTTTTATGATATATCGAATTAAAGATGCAGAAATATACTATGAAATTGTGGGAGAGGGTAAACCGGTCATTATCATACATGGCTGCGCCCCTGATCATAGGTTAATGATGAAATGTATGGAATCAGTATTTCAGAAATATGAAGGTTATAAGCGAATATATATTGATTTACCTGGTATGGGGAAATCGAACGCTCCAAATTGGATAAATAGTTCAGATCGTATAGTAGAAGTGCTTATCACATTTATTGAGGAAATCATTTCTACTGAAAAATTTTTATTGGTAGGAGAATCATATGGAGGCTATTTAGCCAAAGGTATACTTACAAAGATGTTTGAGAGAGTTAGCGGATTACTATTAGTATGTCCTGTTGTTGTAGCGGAGCCAGAAAAAAGGATTCTTCCAGATAAACAGGTAATTGTACAAGATGAGGAATTTTTAAATACGCTTACTTCCACGGAAAGAGAGAAATTTTGTGAGTTAGCTGTAATAGCAAATGAATATACATATACGCGATTTAAAGAAGAAATTAAGCCTGGGTTAGATGTTGCTAATTATGAATTTATTGAAAGGTTGCAAAAGAATTACTCTCTTACTATGGATTTTCAGCGTGAAAAATATGAAAAGCCCGTTCTTTTACTGACTGGAAGACAAGATATATCAGTAGGTTATCAAAATATTATAGAAATTATTGAAGAATATCCCAGGGCAACATTAGCAGTGTTAGATATGGCAGGGCATAATTTGCAAATTGAGCAGCCTGAATTATTTGAGAGTTTAGTAGGAGAATGGATTAGACGAACAAATCAGCACATTTTATAAAGTATTTTAGTATTACACTTAAGTGTTGAAATGGGATAAATGAACGTGATGTATTAACTAATAAACAATTTTAAGGAGAAATTATGAGCACATATATTTATATGGTTAGACATGGTGAATCACCAAAACTAGAAGGAAATGAAAGAATGCGCGGGTTAACTGAGAAGGGACGTATGGATGCCCGTAGAGTAACTGACATATTAAAAGCGGAGAAAATTGATACTTTTATTTCCAGTCCCTATAATCGGGCTATGTTAACGATAGAGGAGTCAGCTAATTTCCATGAAAAAGAAATAGTAGTATATGAAAATCTTAAAGAGTGTATGTTTTCAAGTGAGGGTCAGGTTATATCAGACAAAGAGGTGTATCCACTTGTACAGAAGATGTTCTCTAATCCGGACTTTTCACGAACGGAAGGAGAGTCATATGCAGATTGCCAGAGAAGAGTAGTGAAAGTATTAAAAGAAATCTTAATAGATTTTCAAGGACGCAAAATTGTAATTGGTACACATGGGCTTGTCATGACATTAATGATGAACTATTTTGATAAACAATATGGTTTTGAATTTTTAATGAATACGTCAAAACCGGATATATATAAGATGGAGTTTAAAGAAGAACAATTAATGAATGTAGAGAGATTATGGAAAGCGGAATAAAATTAGTTGCATGGATTTTGTTGTAAAAGTTACTTTTATAGCAAAGTCTTTTTTTGAATAGAAAGCATCTTTATCAACTATTTTTAGAATGTTAAATCAATAAGTAATTATTCAGTATTTGAATAAATTATGGGGGAATTGGTTTAGGGAAACAATTTTAAATGTGTCAAAACTCCAAACGTTGGATTTATATTCAATAGGAGAAAAAGATGTAGAATTTTGTCTTACAGTCCCCGTTTACTTTTCATTTCATTACATATAGGCTTTGTGGTGTAAGGGGGACATCACCTTTACGCAAAATCTATAAGGAGGTCATTGTAATGAAACAGATTAAAAAGTTTGCGGGAGTTGCTTTAGCGGGGACGATTGGATTAAGTGGACTACTGTTTTTAGAACCAAGTGTAAGCGTTGCGGAAGCACAGCAAGTGAAAGTGGAAAATTTCAATACAATTGATGTAACGATGGATCTAAATGAATTGTATGTATTAAGTGGCAGAAGTATTGATATTCTTTCTGGAGATAAAGAAGCAATTCAGTTAAATAAATACACAATTAGTTTTAATAAACCTGGGAAGTATGTGATTAAAGTAAATGGTTGTATTTATGATGATGTATATACTTTTATTGTGAATGAGTAGTATTATATATTCTTAAATTGCGAGATAAAAACAGAAACACCCTATTTGCGGCGGGAGTCGTAAATAGGGTGAATTTATTTGCATTAAGCAGTACTTTAAATATGTTCACTAATTTTCTTTTTGTTATGTAAAGTATGTAAAAGTGTTTGAAACATCTTAAATGATTGCTGAAAGATTGGACTTTGAATAAAGGTGTACAGAAAAGTTACGATGAAAACAGGACCGCCTAGCATAAATCCAACAACTAGTACAATACATTCTACTATGATTCTAGCACGGCTAATAGAAAGTCCTGTTTTGTCGGAAATAGTAAGCATGAATCCATCACGAGGGCCAGCGCCAATCCCAGCTGCAACGTACATCCCTCCCCCGATACCTGTAATGGCAATACCAGAAAATAAAATGAGTAAGTTTATCCATAAATAATTACTAGCGTCTGGAAGCATGTTTGATTGTAAGAAAAAGTCCATAATGGGACCGATAAGTAGTGCATTCAAAAATGTACCGACATTTATATATTTTCGATCTACTAGTAAAGATATTAGAACGAGACATAACCCACATATGACACTCCACGTACCAATGGTCCATCCAAACTTTTGGTAGAGAGCCATATTTAAAACTTCCCAAGGGTGCAAGCCTAGAAATTTAACTTTGACCGCAAGAGCATTTCCAAGGCCAAAGAAAATTAATCCTAAGAAAAAAAGAAAATAGCGAAAGAGAGTTAGCCTCATCTTTAAAACCTCCCATATTTTATAATTATGTATGTTACCTGTTACGGTTTTAATGTACAAATATTATGTCTTTTTATCATTCGTTTAAAAATGTTAACAATGTAAATGAAATATGTATCTTCACAGTCAAAAAAGTTAAAATATTTCGTTTTAAGGATTATAATGGAGAGAGAAACGTAAAAGGGAGTGAATGAACTTGAAACAAGAACTTATTGAAAGATTTACGAGATATGTAAAAATTGATACGCAATCAAATGAAGAAAGCCATACAGTACCAACAACACCAGGACAAATTGAGTTTGGTAAGTTATTAGTGGAAGAGCTAAAAGAAATTGGGTTAACAGAAGTAATGATGGATGATAATGGCTATGTAATGGCAACACTTCCAGCTAATACGGACAAGGATGTTCCTGTAATCGGATTTTTAGCTCATTTAGATACGGCAACAGACTTTACAGGGAAAAACGTCAAGCCACAAATTCATGAAAATTTTGATGGTAATGCAATTACGTTAAATGAAGAGCTAAATGTTGTGTTAACACCAGAGCAGTTCCCGGAATTACCATCATATAAAGGGCATACCATTATTACAACTGATGGTACAACACTTCTAGGAGCAGATGATAAAGCTGGTCTTACAGAAATTATGGTTGCAATGAACCATTTAATACATAATCCGCAAATTAAGCACGGGAAAATAAGAGTAGCATTTACACCGGATGAAGAAATTGGTCGTGGGCCAGCGCATTTTGATGTAGAAGCGTTTGGTGCATCATTCGCTTATACGATGGATGGAGGTCCATTAGGTGGTTTAGAGTATGAAAGTTTTAATGCTGCAGGTGCTAAGTTAACGTTTAACGGAACGAATACACATCCTGGAACAGCGAAAAATAAAATGCGCAATGCAACTAAACTGGCTATGGAGTTTAATGGGCATTTACCAGTAGAAGAGGCGCCAGAATATACAGAAGGCTATGAAGGATTCTATCATTTACTTTCTTTAAATGGTGATGTTGAGCAAAGTAAAGCGTATTATATTGTTCGAGACTTTGATCGTGAAAATTTTGAGGCACGTAAAAATAACGTTAAAAATATTGTGAAGAATATGCAAGAAAAGTATGGTGAAGATGCAGTCGTCTTAGAAATGAATGATCAATACTATAACATGCTTGAAAAAATTGAACCGGTAAGAGAAATTGTTGATATTGCATATGAAGCAATGAAAAGTTTAGACATTGAACCAAATATTCATCCGATTCGCGGAGGCACAGATGGATCACAATTATCATATATGGGATTACCGACGCCGAATATTTTCACTGGTGGTGAAAACTATCACGGTAAATTTGAGTATGTTTCGGTAGATAATATGGAAAAAGCCGTTCAAGTTATTGTAGAAATTGCAAGACGTTTTGAGGAGCAAGCTTAAAAAAGAACCAAGTAGTACGAATGTGCTACTTGGTTCTTTTAATATAGTACTCGCCATAAATAAAAAGTCGCATAAGACTCCCAATTAGCCCAGTTTGCCGCGAAATCTTTTATTTCATTTTTAGTCGGTTTATTTTCGGAACCTGTTATAAATTTAATTGCATTATGCAGACCAACATCATCAATTGGAAAAGCTGAAGGAAATCTTAAACAACGCATTAAAACATAGTTGGCAGTCCATGGGCCTATACCATGGATAGCGGTTAATTGTTTCTCAGCAACCTTTACATCTTGTGTTTGCAGTAAATCCTCTTTTGATAGTTTTCCCTCTGTGATAAGCTTCGCAATACCGATTAAACATTCACATTTTCTAGTCGTCATTTTTAATTGTTGGAGATCTTCTACATGTAGATTTGCAATTGTTTCAGGTGATGGGAATATCCAATGCTTTCTACCGTCCCATTCTACATAACTTCCAAATTGCTCAACTAATCTTCTTTTTAGCGTATAAGCATATGTTAGGTTAATTTGTTGACCGATAATTCCCCAGGAAAGTGCCTCAAATAAGTCTGGAATACCTAAAGTACGAAGGCCATAATATTGTTCAATTGGTCCTTGAAGGAGTAAATCATGTTTAGCTAATGTATAAAAGGGGGCTAAATCAGTAGTTAAATCAAACCATTCTTCTACATAGTTAGCTACAGCTTCACGTATCGATTTTTCAGATGTGAATGATTCTTCTAAACAAAGTATTTGAATATTGCCATCTGTATTCACACTAATTTCAACTAAAGGATTTATATCTTGAACAGGGATAACTTTATAAATTTTGTTATCTTCAATATGGAACATACATTCATTGTTAGAACGTGATAGATAACGTAAATTTTCTTGGAAACAAAATTCTTTTGGAACTGCTATAGATAATGCGCTATTATATTCTGCTGTCATATGAATTCCACCTGCAACTTTTCTAATGTAAGCAATTTTTTCTTCATTTCTAATCCACCCCTAAATCCGGTTAGTTTCCCATTCTTCCCAATAACGCGGTGACAAGGAATGGTAATAAGAAGAGGGTTAGCAGCAATAGCAGAAGCAACGGCGCGCACAGCTTTAGGTTTTTGAATTCTTTCAGCAATTTCTGTATAAGAATAGGTCTTTCCATAAGGAATTTCACGTACCGCATTCCAAACAGATGATTGAAAATTAGTTCCATAAGCATCGATAGGGAATGTAAAAGTTTCTCGCTTGCTTTCTAAATATTCGATAATTTCTTTCGTATATATTTGCAAGTAATCTGGACTATGGATCAATATATGTTGGGGCAGTTTTTTTCTAGCCCATATATTTAATTCTTCAAAGTTTTCGTCTTGTGATCCAATGAAACATAGTCCATTTTCAGTTGCAGCAATATGAAATCGCCAATTTTTATGTGTAAGTAGCGTCCAATATATATAATTATTTTTGTAGGAATTCATTATCGTATCCCTCTTTCATTTCGTTCTTTTTTCGATATTCAGTAGGAGTAAATCCGGTTTTCTTTTTAAATAAAGTTGCGAAATACTCTGGGTTTTCTATCCCGACAGCAGTACTAATTTCTTTAATAGATTGATTTGTGTGTAAAAGGTATTCGGTTGCTTTAAGAACCCTGAATTGTTGTATATATTCTATAGGAGTTAGCCCTATTATTCTTTTGAAAGTACGCTGTAAATGAAAAGGGCTACCATGACACATTTCCGCAAGCATGTCGAGAGTTAAGGATTCGTCATAATGCTTTTCGATATAGTCTTTAATTTGTTCTACCCACTCTTCATTAGGTAAAGTGATCCCGTTTGGCTTACAACGTTTGCACGGGCGAAAGTTTTCACTTAATGCTTGTTCTGCATGATGAAAAATTCGTACATTGTTTCTATTCGGTATTCTTGATTTGCATGATGGCCTGCAAAAGATTCCAGTTGATTTCACAGCATAAAAGAATTTGCTATCATAGGAAGAATCATTATGAATAATTGCATGCCAATACTCACTCGTTAATGTTAACCCTTCATTGTGCAAAAACATCACCTCTGAAAGTAGTATAACCTGAATAAAGTGCGTATGTACGTATTTACAAATGTAAGAGCAAGATTACAAAGATGAACATATGATTGTTTTTCTATTTTGTGATAGCATGAACTTTGAAAGTGAACATCAAGAGGAGGACTATAAGTGAAGTTAATTTCATGGAATGTAAATGGTTTACGTGCAGTTATTGCAAAGGGTGGATTTTTAGAATATCTCGAAGAATCTAATGCAGATATATTTTGTCTGCAAGAGATTAAAGTGCAAAGTGGCCAAATTGATTTAAATCTAGAGGGATATTATACATACTGGAATTACGCTGTGAAAAAAGGGTATTCGGGAACGGCTATTTTTACAAAAAAAGAACCGCTTTCTGTTACATACGGCTTAGAAATTGAAGAGCATGATCAAGAAGGGCGACTTATTACATTAGAATTCGAAGATTTTTACATGATCACGTTATATACACCAAATTCAAAACGTGGATTAGAACGATTAGATTACAGAATGAAATGGGAAGATGATTTCAGATCCTATATCAAACGATTAGATGAGAAAAAACCAGTTATTTTTTGTGGAGACCTAAATGTTGCTCATAAAGAAATCGATTTGAAAAATCCAAAAAGTAATCGTAAAAACCCTGGATTCTCCGATGAGGAACGAGAGAAATTTACATGTATTTTAGAAGAAGGATTTATTGATACGTATCGTTACCTTTATTCTGATCAAGAAGGTGCATACTCGTGGTGGTCGTATCGTATGGGCGCGAGAGCGAAAAATATCGGATGGCGTTTAGATTATTTTGTTGTTTCGGAAAGAATGAAAGACCAAATAACAGAAGCGAAAATTAATAGTGAAGTAATGGGATCAGACCATTGTCCAGTTGAATTACATATAAATTTCTAAAAAAAGAAGTATCTCCCTAAAATCAGGCGGATACTTCTTTTTTTAATTCAGTTTGTTAAAATTTTTCAAATCATTCTTGAAATAATTTCATATTAAATATATACTTAGTAACGATAATCATTATCAGTAGAAACGGTTATCAAGTGGTGAAGGTGTAAAAGAATTATAGTCTAGGGGAAGTGAACGTGAATGAGTTCTGGATAAAATTATTAATCTAATGAAATATATATTTGAGACAAGGTTCATATAGTTAAATTTTATTGAGAATATAGTTTGAAAATTCGAGAGGAGACATATAAAGATGAACAAGAAATTATTTACTTTAGGGATGGTTACAGTTTTAAGTGTAGGTTTAGCGGCATGTAATAGTGCGGATAAAACTTCAGGCGAGCAAAAACAACAGACAAAAGCTACGGAAACGAAAAAAGATGAAAAACGAAAAATTACATATTTAGGTAAAGAATATACAGTGCCAGCAAAAGTAGATAAAATTGCGACAGCTAGTTTAGAGTCAATGGAAGATGCGGCGGTACTTGGAATTAAACCAGTTGGTGCCATTACTGTAGGTGGTAAATTACCAAAATACCTTGAAAAAGAGTTAGAAGGTGCGAAATCTGTTGGTGAGAAAATGCAACCAAATTTCGAAACATTACTACAATTAAAACCAGATGTTATTACATCGAGTACGAAATTCCCAGCAGAAACAGCTGAAAAGTTTACGAAAGTAGCTCCTACATTCCCGGTATCACACGTTTCAACAAATTGGGAAGATAACTTAAAGTTAATGGGAGAATTAACTGGTAAAAAAGATAAAGCAGAAAAAATTATTAAAGACTACAATTCGGACGCTGAAAAAGCAAAAGCAAAACTAGGAGATAAGTTAAAAGATAAAAAAGTACTTGTCATTAGATTAAGAGCAAACGAATTATTCTTATATCCAGATGGAGTATACTTCAACCCTGTAATTTATAAAGATCTTGGACTAACTGCTCCAGAACAATTGAAAACTGTAAAAGCACAAGAGAAAATTTCATTTGAAAAACTTGCTGAACTTAACCCAGATTATATTTTCTTACAATATGAGGCAAGTGAAAATAAAAACCCGAAAGTGTTAGAAGAAATTGAAAGTAATCCAATTTGGCAAAGTATGAATGCTGCGAAGGAAAAGAAAGTATTTGTAAATGTTGTAGATCCAATGGCACAAGGTGGTACTGCTTGGAGTAAAACAGCATTCTTAAAAGAAGCAGTGAAAAATTTATCTAAATAATACAATAAGTAAGGTGCGTTGAATGATATGCAGAAAACAAATGCAGTACCAGTAACCATATTATGTATAGCACCCATACTCATCTTATTTACAGTTATACTTTCGATTTTGTATGGGGCGAAAAGTATTGATGCTGAAACAGTGTGGAACGCATTATTTCATTTTGATTCAAGCGATGTAAATCATAATATTATTATTACTTCACGTTTACCAAGGGTAGTTGCAGCTCTTTTAGTCGGAGCATTTCTAGCCATATCAGGAGCACTTATGCAGGGGATGACAAGAAACTATCTTGCATCCCCTTCTATTATGGGTGTGACGGATGGCGCTGCCTTTGTTATTACACTTTGTATGATCTTTCTTCCGGGAATGTCATCAATTGGTATGGTTTTATGTTCAATGATTGGTTCTGCACTAGGAGCCGGTATCGTGTTTGGTTTTGGTTCGCTCCTTCAAAATGGCTTATCACCAGTTAGGTTAGCGATTATAGGGACAGTTATTGGAACATTTTTAAGCAGTGTATCGGCTGCAATGGCTTCATATTTTCAAATTTCTCAAAATGTTAGTTTTTGGTTTAATGCAAAATTAGATCAAGTAGATCCTAATATCATTAAAATCACGATACCGTTTGGGATAATTGGAATAATTTTAGCGCTGTTAATATCAAAATCTATTACCATTCTTTCATTAGGCGAAGAGGTTTCTATTAATTTAGGGCAGCGTACAAAACTAGTTAAAGCGATGGCAATTTTATCAGTTATCTTTTTAACAGGAACAGCAGTTGCTTTAGTGGGGAAAGTTGGTTTTGTAGGTTTAATTATTCCGCACATTACTCGCTTTATAATTGGGGTAGATTATAAGTGGATTTTGCCATGTGCAGGCGTTATTGGTGGTGTTTTCTTAGCGTTATGTGATGTTTTAAGTAGATTTGTAAATTATCCATTTGAAACGCCAATTGGAGTCGTAACATCTTTAATTGGAATTCCTTTCTTCCTTTATTTAATTCGTACAAGAGGAGGAGAGAGACATGCTTAAAAGTTCAAGTCAACGTTTTGGAATGACGATGGGGATTATTGTATTTTTAATACTATGTGCCATTTACATTAGTTTAACGAATGGTACGTTTGATATTACGATTACAGATGTATTTAAAACACTTTTTAGAATTGATCCAGTACCAGAACATGATTTAGTTATTTTTGAGTTTCGCCTTCCGCGTATTGTAATTGCTGGATTAGTAGGATTAGGCCTTGGTGTTGCGGGTGCCGTTATTCAAGGGATTACAAGAAATGGATTGGCAGACCCAGGTATTTTAGGCGTAAACGCCGGAGCAGGAACAGCCATCGTTATTTTTATGTTTTTCTTTCAAGGGCAACTAAAGAGCACAGATTGGATTTCTATAATGATGATGCCTATGTTTGGTTTAATAGGTGGATTAGGTGCAGCGCTAATCATTTATTTGTTTTCTTGGAAAAACGGTAAGTTAGATTCGCAACGACTGTTATTAACAGGGATTGCAATCGGTTCAGGGTTTGGAGCATTCTCTATGTATTTATCACTCAAAATGAAGTCAACCGATTTCGAGATGGCTGCAGTGTGGGTGTCTGGAAGTATATATAGTGCAAACTGGAAGTATATTGTGGCTATGTTACCATGGCTTATTATCTTAATTCCGCTTATACAAAAGAAAGCTTATTTATTAGATTTATTTCAATTGGAAGAAACGAGTATTACAAGTTTAGGTGTTTCAGTAGAAAGAGAGAAATCGATTTTACTGTTAAGTAGTATCGGACTTGTGAGCGCATGTGTTGCTGTTTCAGGGAGTATCGGTTTTATTGGACTAATGGCACCGCATATAGCGAAAAGACTTGTCGGTATTCAACATAAGTATATAATTCCTACGTGCGGCGTAATAGGAATGTTTCTTGTAATTGCTTCAGACTTTATTGCGAAAACAGTTTTCACACCTGTAGAGCTACCAGTTGGAATCGTTATTTCTATTGTCGGTGTACCGTATTTCTTATATTTACTTTATAAGGCGAAAGCGTAAGAGGAGGAATAAAAGTGAGTATTTTAAGTGCAAAAAATTTAGAAACAAGTTATGAAAAGCTTACAGTGTTTCGCGATTTAAATGTGGAAATACAAGAAGGAAAAGTAACGACAATTATAGGTCCAAACGGTTGCGGTAAATCGACATTGTTAAAAACAATGGGAAGAATTTTAAAACAAAAAAGCGGAAAAGTATATTTGCAAGGGCAAGATTTACATACAATTCCAACGAAAGAAATTGCGAAGCAGTTAGCTTTACTCCCGCAAACGCCAATTGCACCAGGTGAACTTAAAGTGGAAGAATTAATTTCTTATGGACGCTATCCACATCGAAATAACGTAAATAAGTTAACGACAAAAGATAAAGAAATGATTGATTGGGCATTAGATATAACGAAAACTTCTGAATTTCGGACGAGACAAATTGCAAATTTATCGGGCGGTCAAAGACAAAAGGTATGGCTAGCGATGGCATTAGCACAAGAGACAGAAGTGTTGCTATTAGATGAGCCAACTACATACCTTGATATGTCTCATCAATTAGATGTATTACAAATTGTGGAGAAGTTAAATAAAGAACATAATTGTACGGTTGTTATGGTATTACATGATATTAATCATGCAGCAAGGTTTTCAGATGAAATTATTGCAATGAAGGAAGGAGAAATTGTTATAACTGGTAGCCCAGAAGAAATCATTACAAATGAAGTGTTAAAAGAAGTATTTCATATTGATGCGCGTGTCATGATTGATCCGTATAACGGGGCTCCTGTTTGTTTCGGTTATGATAGCGTTGTATCTCAAGAAGAAAAAATCGAAATATATGTAACAAGTTAAAAAGGGGGGGATAGGGTGAATACTACAGTTGAAAAACAGCAGATTATAACATCTAATACAGAGCAGTGGAAAATGTATTCAAAATTAAAAGGTAAAGAATATCAAATTCATATTTCAAAGCCGAGGCAACCAGCACCGGATTCAGGATATCCTGTCATTTACGTATTAGATGGCAATGCCTTTTTTCAAACATTTCATGAAGCAGTTAAAATACAATCAGTAAGAGCGGAAAAAACCGGTGTTTCACCAGCTGTTATAGTAGGAGTGGGTTATCCAATTGAAGGCGCATTTTCAGGGGAAGAAAGATGCTATGATTTTACGCCTAGCGTAATTTCAAAAGATGCTCCTTTAAAACCAGATGGTAAACCGTGGCCTAAAACAGGAGGAGCACATAATTTCTTTACTTTTATTGAAGAAGAACTGAAACCACAAATTGAAAAGAATTTTGAGATTGATAAAGGTAAGCAAACGTTATTTGGGCATTCTTTAGGTGGACTATTTGCTCTCCATATACTATTTACAAACTTAAATGCTTTTCAAAATTATTTTATTAGTAGTCCATCTATATGGTGGAATAATAAATCTGTACTTGAAAAAGAAGAGAACCTTATACATGAATTAAACAATGCTAAGTTTGAAACAGGAGTGTTCCTTACAGTTGGGTCACTAGAACGAGAGCATATGGTTGTAGGTGCAAATGAATTATCAGAGCGCCTTCTCCAAGTAAACCACGATAAACTTAAATTTAAGTTTTATGAAGCTGAAGGAGAGAATCATGCATCTGTTGTGCCGACGTCTTTAAGTAAAGGATTGAGATTTATTAGTTACGTATAGGAAAAAAGGTAAGCAATTGCTTACCTTTTTTCCTTATTGTTTAAAGGCAACGTATCCATCAATTAAAAAACTAGTGAAAAAGCGAGTCATTTGAGTAAAGCCACATTCCTCCATAATAGTTAATAAATTAGCTTCGGAAATAGGAAATATTTCTGTTTCAAAAGAATTTTCAAATCGGTCCCAATCTTCTAATGGAATTTGATTTTGCATCATATGATTGCGCCAAGCATGTAATTGTGTAGAAAACATACTTGTATGGGGCACACCATTTATTGAAGCGAGAAAGAATGGCGCACCAGGCTTTAGGCGATTACTAATATCATTAATAAGTTCTTTTTTCTCCTTATTAGTTGGAATGAAGTGCAGGACAAGCATACAGGTGGCAGCGTCAAATAACTGATTTGGTAATAATGTATGGATAGTTCCATGTACAAGATGAACATGGTTTTGTATGCCTTCGTTTTTAATTCTTTTTTTAGCTAACTGTAGCATGCTTTCAGATGGATCGACCCCTGTAAAAGATAAGTTGTTATTTTGTTTGCCTATTGAGAGAATTTCTTGTCCGCCACCAGCACCTATAACTAGTAAATTTGGATTCATGTTTTTTATAGGGAGTGTAGTAAATAAAAAATGGTTCATCATTTCATATAGGTGGTAGTAGCCTGGGATTTTACATGGAATTCTTTGTTCATATGAATTTACGGTAGTATCATTCCAATTCATTTTTAACCTCCTAAGTATGTGTTTTATAGGTTTATTATGAAATGAAATTATGAAGGGGAACAATCCCGTAAATCTGGGGGGGGAAGAGGATGCATGAAAAAACAATGAAAGAAATTAAAATGGTAGCGAATCATATAAGTTCTATAAGATCATTTCAAGAGTCATTTCTCCACTTGATACGTAAAGTTATTGATTTTGACGCCGCTTGTTTTACAACTATAGACCCAATTTCTTTTTTATCTACTGGGGCATTTACCGATGAGAGTGTTGAAAAGATTCATCCACAATTGTTTATGAATGAATTTTTAGAAGATGATTTTAATAAATTTAAATGTTTAACAGAACACTCTCCTCATGTTGCTTCTCTAAGTATGGCGACAAATGGTGAACAAAAGAAAAGCTCTAGATACCGAAATATTTTAAAACCAGCAAGTTTTGGAGATGAATTAAGGGGCGTTTGTATGAGTAAGGGGAAATGTTATGGCCATCTTAGTTTATTTCGAGGAAGTATAAGTCCCGCTTTTCATATCGATGATTGTAAGTACTTAGCAACGATAGTCCCAATCGCTGGAGAGGCTTTAAAGAAGACAGTTTCTATACCTTTTTCAGAAGAGAAGGTGATAGGCACAGGTACGATTATAGTAAGTGAGGATTTTAGTGTATTATATTGGAATCAAGGTGGCAGCGAGTGGCTTTCAAATCTTAGAAAGCATGAACAGTTAAATATAAAAGAAATACCAAGGCCAATACGTGCGGTTTGTTCGAAAGTAAAGGCTAACGAGTATAATGTAGGGTGTATGAATAGAGAAGAAAACGTTTGTCTACCTTTAGCCTATGGCCATTTTTTAATCATTCGGGCTAGTAAGTTAGAACGTACAAGTAGTTTTCAAGGTGGTTATATTGTTCTATTCGAAAGAGCAAGACCGGAAGAGATTTTTCCACTTATTATGGAAGCTTATAGTTTTACAATACGTGAGAAGCAAGTAATACGTAAAATTCTTACAGGTATGTCGACAAAGGAATTAGCCCAAGAACTTTGTATATCTATATACACGGTACAAGATCATTTAAAATCCATTTTTGAAAAGACTGGGGTAAGTAGCAGAAATGAACTTGTGTGGGAAGTATTTTCGAAGTTTTGCTTTGATGTCAATGAATGAAAATAAAACAACTCTACAAAGATCACATGAAGTACGGTGGATGAGTTGTAGGATTGGACTTAAAAAGGTTATGGATGAAACGTTCCATAACCTTTTTTGATATGTAGAATTGTCCTTTTTGAACGTTTTGTTTCAACTTTTCGTCTAAAGAGACAAAAAGTTGTCACAATTCGGTCACAATTAGCATAAACATAAAATAGACGAAATGAACTTATTTCCAAAAAAGCTTAGTTCATTCCAATCATGATTCGTAGAGCTGCAAAAGCATGGATTAAAAGTTCACTATATTTTCAAGGAGGTAGATCGTATGAAAACTATTCTTGCTATCGCTGGGCTTATTTGGGTTTTATCACATGGAATTCCAATTTATGAAGGAGAACAAATTCGCAGTGCTCTGAATAAAAATTTTAATGAATATCATGTTATTGATCGGCAAGATAATGTTGTGACAGTTCGTGTAAATGACTGTTTTCATACGGTAACCGTGGAAGGAACTTCAGTAGTGAATGATGAAAAAGTATGTGATCAGCAATAATTATATATAGAAGGAAAAAAGTCTCAATTTATACACGTATAAATTGAGACTTTTGTATTTATGGATGAATAATAAGAGGGGATGGATAATCCCCTCTTATTATTTTTTTGAAAAAAGGAAAGGGTATCATGATAATTGAGGCTGAGAAGCTAATAAGTTGTTAAGAATAGGCATAAAGTGTAAATATACTCTTATGGGGTATCATGCGTAGATATTTAATGCTATAATTGGTATACTCATAAAAACAATTGTTTTATTGGATGAAGAGAAACTTTAAGAAGGTGATAATATGGATCATAAAGAGAATGAAGCAGTAACACATAGATCAGAAAAAGAAAAAGAACAGATTATAAATAGATTAAAGAGAATTGAAGGACAGGTTCGCGGTATTCAAAATATGATTGAAAATGATCGTTATTGCGTGGATATTTTAGTGCAAATTTCAGCGATTAATGCAGCGATGAAAAAAGTAGGAATGGGCGTTCTCAAAAATCATACGAGTCATTGTGTTTCAGGAGCTATTAAAAATGGAAATGGTGACGAAGCAATTGAAGAATTAATGACAGTATTTGAACGTTTTTCAAAAGCGTAAAAACAAGCTAGTATTTAACTGGCTTGTTTTTTTGTTTACTCTTATATTGGATTTTGGTGTATTGTAGTGAAAAAGTGTGTGTAAAATAAACTTTTAGAAAATAATTGAAAAATCATGATATAAAACCATTGATTACCTTAGGGGGGTATGGTAAGATGTAATTGTGATTAACAAACAATGAATAAACAAGAGGAGGATTTTAAATGGAACAGTTAACATTACAAGTTGAAGGTATGTCTTGTGGACATTGTGTAAATGCTATCGAAAGCAGTGTGAAAGAGCTAAACGGTGTTGAACAAGTGAAGGTTCAATTAGCAGAAGGAACTGTTGAAGTTACTATCGATTCGTCTGCTGTAACATTAAAAGATATCGTTGCTGTAATCGAAGATCAAGGATACGATGTTCAATAATTATTTTTAGATATGGAGATAAATCGTACTTTAAATGAAGTACGATTTATTTTGCTAATAATTATACCTCATAAGGGTATATAGAGGTGAGAGACATGAATGAAAAAAAAGAGGCCAATCTTCAAATATCAGGAATGACATGTGCGGCATGTGCAAATAGAATTGAAAAAGGTCTAAAAAAAGTAGAAGGTGTTCATGAGGCAAATGTAAATTTTGCGCTTGAAAAAACAAAAATAATGTACGATCCAACTAAAACAAATCCGCAACAATTTAAAGAAAAAGTTGAATCGTTAGGATATGGAATTGTAAGTGATAAAGCTGAATTTACTGTTTCAGGAATGACATGTGCAGCATGTGCAAATAGAGTTGAAAAGCGTTTAAATAAGTTAGATGGTGTGAACAAGGCGACAGTAAATTTTGCTTTAGAATCAGCCACAGTAGACTTTAATCCTGATGAAGTTAATGTAAATGAAATGAAGAGCGTGATTACGAAGCTAGGATATAAATTAGAAGTGAAACCAGATGATCAAGATGCATCAACTGATCATCGATTACAAGAAATTGAGCGACAAAAGAAGAAGTTTATTATTTCGTTTATTTTATCTTTCCCATTATTGTGGGCAATGGTTAGTCATTTCTCATTTACTTCGTTTATTTATTTACCAGATATGTTAATGAACCCTTGGGTGCAACTAACACTTGCAACTCCTGTTCAATTTATCATTGGTGGACAGTTTTATGTTGGGGCTTATAAAGCGTTACGCAATAAAAGTGCTAATATGGATGTTCTCGTGGCGCTTGGAACGTCGGCCGCCTATTTCTATAGTGTATATTTAAGTATTCAATCTATTGGTTCTTCGGAACATATGACAGATTTATATTTTGAAACGAGTGCGGTACTTATTACATTAATTATTTTAGGTAAATTATTTGAAGCGAAAGCAAAAGGGCGCTCATCAGAAGCGATTAAAAAATTGATGGGTTTACAAGCGAAGACAGCTACAGTTGTGCGAGATGGAACAGAAATAAAAATTTTGATTGAAGAAGTAGTAGCTGGTGATATCGTCTATGTAAAGCCTGGTGAAAAAATCCCAGTAGATGGGGAAATTGTAGAAGGAAAGTCAGCGATAGATGAATCGATGTTAACAGGCGAAAGTATTCCGGTTGATAAAACAATTGGAGATGGAGTAATCGGTTCTACAATAAATAAAAATGGGTTTTTAAAAGTGAAAGCCACTAAGGTAGGCAGAGATACTGCATTAGCTCAAATTATTAAAGTAGTAGAAGAGGCTCAAGGTTCAAAAGCTCCTATTCAAAGGGTAGCAGATCAAATTTCAGGTATTTTCGTACCAGTTGTAGTTGTGATTGCAATTATCACATTTGCAGTGTGGATGCTATTTGTTACACCTGGTGATTTTGGCGGAGCACTTGAGAAAATGATTGCCGTACTTGTTATCGCTTGTCCGTGTGCATTAGGGCTTGCAACGCCTACATCTATTATGGCAGGATCAGGAAGATCGGCTGAGTATGGTATTTTATTTAAGGGCGGGGAGCATTTAGAAGCAACACACCGATTAGATACAGTTATTCTAGATAAAACAGGTACTGTGACAAACGGGAAGCCGGTGTTAACAGATGTAATTGTAGCAGATGGATTCCGTGAAGAAGAAATACTACGTTTAGTAGGGGCAGCAGAAAGAAATTCTGAACATCCACTTGCAGAAGCGATTGTAGAAGGAATTAAAGAAAAGAAAATTGATATCCCAAGTTCAGAAACGTTTGAAGCGATTCCAGGATTCGGTATCGAATCAGTTGTAGAAGGAAAACAATTATTAATTGGCACACGTCGATTAATGAAGGAATTCAATATTGATATTGAAGAAGTTTCTAAATCAATGGAAGCGCTAGAACGAGAAGGAAAAACAGCAATGCTTATTGCAATCGATAAAGAATATGCCGGTATAGTTGCCGTTGCAGATACTGTGAAAGATACTTCAAAAGCAGCTATCGCAAGACTGAAAAAAATGGGTCTAGACGTTGTGATGATTACAGGAGATAATACACAAACTGCTCAGGCGATTGCAAAGCAAGTTGGTATTGATCACGTAATTGCAGAAGTATTGCCAGAAGGAAAAGCAGAAGAAGTGAAAAAACTCCAAGCACAAGGTAAGAAAGTAGCAATGGTTGGAGATGGAATAAATGATGCTCCTGCTCTTGCTACGGCGGATATCGGTATGGCAATTGGAACAGGAACGGATGTAGCGATGGAAGCGGCAGATATTACGTTAATCCGTGGGGATTTAAATAGTATTGCTGATGCGATCTTTATGAGTAAAATGACGATAAGAAATATTAAACAAAATTTATTCTGGGCATTAGCTTATAACGCGTTAGGAATTCCAATCGCGGCATTAGGCTTCTTAGCACCTTGGGTTGCTGGAGCAGCGATGGCATTTAGTTCTGTATCCGTTGTATTAAATGCATTAAGATTACAAAGAGTTAAATTAAAGTCTTAAAAAGCTACATTAAAGTAATTGAATAGAATTAAAAAACAATACTTTGAATAAGTATTGTTTTTTTGTTCGTATAGAAATTAAAACGATATAATAAAGAAGAAATATGGAATCGTATGTAGTAGAAAAGTTAAGAGGTAGTTTGGTAAGGAGACTTATATATGTTAAAAGATATTATAGTTAGAACATTTCAGAAAGAAGATTTAGAGCAAGTATTACAATTTTTCTATGAGACAGTTCATACGGTTAATGCAAAAGATTATAATGAGTTACAGCTACAGGCGTGGGCACCAAATCGACTAGATAGAGAAAGCTGGTTAAAGTCTTTAGAGAAGAATATTAGTTATGTAGCGGATCATAACGGTGTGATATTGGGATTTAGGGATTATAACGATGATCATTACGTAGATCGTTTATTTACACATAAAGATTATCAAGGGAAAAGAGTCGCTTCATACATACTACAGATGTTAGAAAAAGAAGCAGTGAAATTGGGGCATAGGGAGATATATACAGAGGCGAGCATTACCGCAAAACCTTTTTTTTAAAGTAAAGGTTTTATTTGCATAAAAGAACAAAAGAAACAGCATAATGGTCAGATTTTTATTAATTATGTTATGAAAAAAATATCCTTCTCATAAATGAGAAGGATATTTTTCATTATTTTACAGCTTCTTTTAGTTCTTTACCAGCTTTGAAAGCAGGTACTTTAGAAGCTGCGATTTGCATTTCTTCACCAGTTTGTGGGTTACGGCCTGTACGAGCAGCTCTTTCGCGAACTTCGAATGTACCGAATCCGATAAGTTGTACTTTTTCACCAGCAGCTAAAGTGTTAGTGATTGATTCTACTACAGTTTGTACAACTACAGTAGCTTCTTTTTGAGAAATCTCAGCATTTTGTGCTACGTTTTTAATTAATTCTGTTTTGTTCATGTTTTTCACCTCATATGTAAATAATGCTATTTAAGTTGTTATTATAACGTATAAAACATTCGAGAACAAGTGTACGTACATATATTCGCAAAAAAAATGAAATTTGTAATATTTTTTAGGACACTTTATAGACATTCCATTTAAGCGGATAGAGATTTGTTCTTCATTTCAGTCTTCTCTTGATGAGAAGGTAGTTTCTTATTATAAGATATGAAGTAAGGTAGTGCTACAAATAACATACCCCCTACTAAATTTCCAAAGAAAACAAAAATAAAGTTTGGAAAATATTCAGCCCAAGTGAAATGACCGGCAAAAATCGCAGCTGGGATGACAAACATATTGGCTACAACGTGTTGAAATCCAATCGCAACAAAAGTCATAACTGGGAACCAAATACCGATAATCTTTCCGATAAATTCTTTACTTCCCATACTGAGCCAAACAGCTAAACAAACGAGCCAATTACATCCGATTGCAGAAATAAATGCTTGCAATGGTGTATCTTGTAGTTTCGCTTGAGCGATAGAAATAGTTTTCGCTAAAAAAGCTCCTTCAGTTAAGCCGACGATATGACCGAAAAAATAGGCTACGAATACAGCTCCTATGAAATTGCTAAATGTAACAATAACTAAATTTCGTATGAAATAAAATAAAGTAATTTTCTTTTGGAACCAGGCCATAGAAACTGTCATCATGTTACCAGTAACTAGTTCACCGCCTGCAAGAATAACGAGAATAAGACCAATAGGGAATACAGCAGCGCCTAGAAAACTAGAAAATGATCCCCAATATTTTGGCATTGTCCCAATAACATGAATATCGAGTAAATACCCTAATGAGATAAAAGCACCACCAAAAAAACCAAGAATTAGCATAGGGAGCAATGATAAATGACCTTTTTTCCTTCCTGAATTCGCAGCAAGTTTCGTAATTTCTTCTGGTGTAAATACAGACATGAATAACCCCTCCGTAATAAAATGATGGAATGAATAGAAAAAATTCAAAAATCTACGTATTATAAAAATATGTTATGACTTCTGTATAAAATTGTCAAAGTGAATAGAGAGGGAACGACATATTGATAACATTGTTCATGTTGTCACATTAATGTAACAATAAGGATTTAAAGTGTTTCTAGAGGTGAAAACATGAATACGAATCATGTAAAAAAAGAACGAAAAAAATCAATCGTAAAGATATTTATTATTATTTTTATAAGTATATTAATGATACCAGTAAGTTTGTATTATTATGCGACAGAAATAGAACGAAAATTAGTAACAGTTACGTGGAATGAAATAGAAGCTTCTGCAATTCCTAAAGAATTTAATAATAAAAAAATATTACAGTTTTCAGATGTACATTTAGGACCAGAGTTTACACTGAAACAACTTGAACATTTAGTGGAGAAGATGAATGAATTACATCCAGATATAGTAGTTTTTACTGGAGATTTAATAGATAAATTTGGGTCTTATAGTGCGGAAAGAGAAGAAGCGAAGGCTATTTTGCAGAAAATTTACGCTCCCTTAGGGAAATATGCTGTGTTTGGGAATCATGATAGGGGCGGGGGCGGTAGTTTATTTTACAAAAAATATATGGAGGAAGCTGGTTTTTCTGTATTAGTAAATGAAGTGCAGAAAATTAAAGTGGAAAACGGCAAATATATTACAATATCAGGTTTGGATGATTTTCTATTAGGGAAGCCGCAAATAGATTCAACTTTAAAAAACTTGAAACAAAATGATTTCAACATGTTATTAGTACATGAGCCGGATGTTGTAACCAAAATCAATCGTTACCCAGTTGATCTTCAACTGTCAGGACATAGTCACGGAGGACAAGTCCAAATTCCTTTTGTAGGTCCGTTAATTACTACCAAACTAGCTGAGAACTATGTTGAAGGTATGTATGAAGTAGAGGGGAAGAGTAAGCCGTTATATTTATATGTAAATCGTGGCATTGGGACTACTAGGATGCCTGTTAGATTTTGGAGTGTACCTGAACTTTCAATTTTTGTGTTGAAGCAAAATAGTGACTAGAATAGTAGGAGGACTTTTAGAGAAAGTTCTCTTTTTTTAATGGTTAAATACTGAATATTATGTAAGTTTCGTTTAAAGTGTTAAATAAAGAAAGGGGAATTTCTAGGATAGAAACATGGCATAAAGAATTGGAAAGTTTATATAACCAAATAGTTTCATGACGAAGAGATTTTCATCAATATCCAGAGCTATCGTTTCAAGAAATAGAAACGCCGAGAAAAATAGCTGAAATCTTAAAAAGTTTTCATATTGATGTGAAAACAAATATCGGGAGCAGAGGAGTAATCGGCGTAATTGAAGGTGGAAGACCTGGGAAGACGATAGCGCTACGTGCTGATTTTGATGAACAAGCAATGTTAATTGGTGGTAAATTACTTTTAAGTCTTGTGAATAGTTATGTAAGAGATGAAAAAGAATCTCTTCATCATGTAGAAGTGAAAAAGTAATTTACATAAATAAAAAACAACAATAGGTTATGTAACCTATTGTTGTTTTTTATTATTTTTGCAAGGAAAGATTATCAAAATATGTTCTGTAAGTATTAGAGAATTCAAAGTTGTTTTTTGCATCCCAATTAATAGACCAAGACATTAGGCCGCGGAATGCAGGATAGCCACTCTGATTTGAAAGTTTATACTTTCCTCCGAAAGGAATGCCCTTAATGATATAATCTAAAGCTTTTTTCATTTCAGTTGGAGAAATGTACCCGCCACTTGGAGCGGCCGCTGGAGCTGCAGGAAGTCCAATTATGACTTGATCCGAACGAAGAGCTGGGAAAATGTTATTTGCATTACCACCTACAGGAAAACCATGTAAGAGCATATCCGCCATAGCGACTTCGTAGTCTGCAGTACCTTGATTGTAGTTATTACCGTCCATTCCAATCCCGCTACCAGCATTGTAGTGTTGAACGTGAATGTATGTTAGTTTATCTTTCACTCCATAAATAATTGGTAAATATGCACCCCAGATGCTTCCGTATGCGCTATAACCGCCTTGAACATAAGCTGTTTCAGGAGCCATGCTTAATAGAAAATCTGGACCATAATGATCTGAGATTGTTCGAATAGCTGATATAAGATTTACGATTTGAGGAGTAGTTGGGTTTTTGAAATTAGTGTCATTTCCGTTTAAGTAAATACCCGATTCAAGGTCAATATCTATTCCATCAAAATCATATTTATCAATCAGAGATTGTATGGAATTAATAAAACGTTGCTTAGCGGCATTGTCAGGGAGTAAAACGACCCCATTTTGTCCACCTATTGAAAGAACTACTTTCTTTCCTTTACTTTTTAAATAAGAAATATCTGATTTGAATTCTGCATCTGTACCATATACAGGGGAAAATTCAACAGTGGAACGATCACCACCAGTTTCACCGAAAGATACATTGATTACATCCCATTTTGGTGAAACGTCTCTTAATTTAATAATGCCAGTACCGTTATCGAAGTTATGCCAGTATCCAACGAGTAATTTTGAACCTAAATTGTTTGCTGCTTGTGTTTGGAAAGGGGATAGCGGTAGTAGTAAGAACATTACTAAAATACAACAAAAAAATTTGAACTTGTTTAACATATTAACACTCCTATACAAAAAGTTGTCTAGATGTATAATCTTGTTTATTTAATGATATCTGAAAATTCTTTCTTTTGTAAGAGGACTATAATTTTCTCAACAATTGTGTATGGGAAAGTATTAAACCTAATGAAATAATTTTTGAAGGAGATTGAATTGCAATTGTTAAATTCAGAATATTTTGATATATTTTAAAGTATAGGACAAAATCTTTCGCACAGTACTCTTACATAAATTTCAAATTTAGTTTGGAAGGGGATGTACAAGAGTTGGATAAAAATCTTAAGAAAGACCTCAAAATACGCCACATTACAATGATCTCAATTGGTGGCGTAATAGGAGCTGGTTTGTTTGTTGGAAGTGGTGCGGTTGTGCATTCGGCAGGACCTGGTTCTATCGTTTCATATGCATTAGCAGGGCTTCTAGTTATTTTCGTTATGAGAATGCTGGGGGAAATGGCAGCTATTAATCCGACAAGTGGTTCATTTGCAACATATGCAAGAGAAGCAATTGGTCCATGGGCAGGTTATACAATTGGGTGGCTATATTGGTTTTTCTGGGTAATTGTTATTGCAATAGAAGCTACAGCAGGTGCTGGTATTATTCAATACTGGATTCCGGAAATCCCACTCTGGTTATTAAGCTTAATATTAACGATTTTATTAACGTTGACGAATGTTTTCTCGGTGAAATCATTTGGAGAATTTGAATATTGGTTTTCATTTATTAAAGTAATAAGTATTGTTTTGTTCCTTTGCTTAGGTCTTGCTGTTATTTTAGGATTTGTACCAGGAACGGAAGCACCTGGCACTTCGAATTTAGTAGGGCAAGGAGGATTTATGCCAAATGGTATAAGTTCGGTGTTACTTGGAATTACCGTCGTTATATTTTCATTTATGGGATCAGAGATTGTTGCTGTAGCCGCTGGAGAGTCTGCCGAACCTGTAAAAGCAGTAAAAACAGCAACAAATAGTGTGATTTGGCGTATTCTCGTATTTTTCATTGGATCGATCGCTGTAGTTGTTACACTCCTTCCGTGGAATTCAGCGAACATACTAAAAAGCCCATTTGTGGCGGTATTGGAACATATAGGGATACCAGCGGCAGCACAAATTATGAATTTTATCGTTTTAACAGCTGTACTTTCTTGTTTAAATTCGGGTTTATATACGAACTCAAGAATGCTTTTTTCAATGGCAGAAAGAGGAGATGCACCAAAGGCATTTTTGAAATTGAATAGTAGTGGTGTTCCGGTTCGGGCGGTTTTATTTGGAACTTTCTTTGCTTACATTGGAGTTGTTTTTAGTTACATATCTCCAGATAAAGTATTTTTATTTTTAGTGAATGCATCTGGCGGTATTGCATTACTCGTTTATCTCGTTATAGCAATTTCACATTTCAAGATACGTAAAAAAATGGGGAAAGCAGAACAACAAAATTTGAAAGTGAAGATGTGGCTTTTTCCATATGTAACATATGTTACAATTGCTGCGATTATAGCAGTTTTAGTTGCAATGATCGCAATTGAATCTTTACGTTCACAGGCACTATTAACGATACTTGTTACTCTTCTTATAATAATTTCTTATTTTATTTTTAATAGAAATAAAAATAGTACAGTATTGAATTCCGAAAGTAAAAATGAGGAATCTGTTCGATTCTAATTTCTTGTTTTAGAAGAGAGTTACACCCAATCATTGCTATAAAAGAATCATATATAATCATAGAAACAAGTAATTACTATTGTCATAGTGAATATAAACTTTTTTCTTGACTTTTTATACGAAGGCGAGCAGAATGGTAAAAAAGGAAGGGGGGGATGATGTTGGAAGAGTACGTATTAGAGCTGTATAACTTGTTATATACGACAGAATGGCAAGATATTGTTTCGTTTCTAGGAATAGTATTTTGCATGAAAATTGTAATTGTATATATGGAAGAGCAAGGTATGTTCTATTCCTTCTCATCTCCGTTCGATGTGCAGCGCGAGCCGTTGCTAAACTATGCCAATGTGAATTACGAACAATTTCCTTTTGTACTATTCTTTATGATTCGATTTATAACAGCAATTGTAAAGAAGAAGGAAAGTGATGATGAAGAGTGCCACGCAACTTGTAAGGTAGCTAACGTTTTTTAAGCTAAATACAAGGAGGAGATTTATATGTGGTTTCGATTTCTTATGATTGGTTTCTTTTCATTAACAGCAATTTCATTAATGGGATATCAAGTGTCTGAAATTTTTCAAGCATATAGCGATACATTTTTTAACAAAAATTAATCGCGTTGCTATTTGAATAATAAAGCGATAAAATCCTTCTTAAGAAGTTTTATTAAGAAGGATTTTTTTCTTTGTCTTGTCTTGCTGTGTCAAACTATTGTCACATTTACACTGTGAATAATATGTTAAAATAGTGAGGTTATGTATACATACTCGAAGGAAGAGGGAGTGACCATTTTGGTGGATCAATCAACAAATCAGAAAAGCTATGCTCCTATTGTGATAACGCTTTCTGTAATTGTAAATGCGATTATTTTATTTTTGTTCTTTGGACCTGTTGGCTATGAAGGAGAAGTACATTTTGATGTAACAATTTTACCAATGTTAAATGCGATTTTTAATAGCTTTACGTTCGTATTCTTATTAGCAGCTTTATACTCTATTATTAAAAAGAATGTGAAAATGCACCGTGGTTTTATCCTCGCAGCATTTACAACGACGTTGCTATTTTGTGTTTCTTATTTATCGTATCATTACTTGGCGCCAGCAACACATTTTGGCGGAGAAGGATTCATTAAATATGTGTATTTCATCATTTTAATTACACATATTATCCTAGCAGCAATTATTGTACCACTTGCATTGTTTGCACTTGTATTTGGTTTTACAAATCAATTAACACGTCACCGTAAAATTGTACGTTGGACGATGCCAATTTGGTTATATGTAAGTTTATCTGGTGTTATTGTTTACTTAATGATCTCACCTTATTATCAATAAAAGTCTCAGCCCTTAGGCTGGGGCTTTTTTGTTAAGCAAATCTTTTTGTGAAATGAAAAAAATATGGTATACAAAAGTATAGTTGCTTTTCATATAGAAGGGATGGTAAAGAAATATGCAAAATTTTGTATTTCGTAATCCAACGAAACTTATTTTCGGTAAAAATCAATTAGAACAGTTAAAAACTGAAATTCCACAGTTTGGTAAGAAGGTTCTTCTCGTATATGGAGGAGGCAGTATTAAAAGAAACGGTATTTATGATAATGTAATTTCTATTTTAAAGGATATTAATGCAGAAGTATTTGAATTGACGGGTGTTGAACCGAATCCTCGTGTATCAACTGTAAAGAAAGGGATTCAAATTTGTAAAGATAATGGAGTTGAATTTATTTTAGCAGTTGGTGGAGGAAGTGTAATTGACTGTACGAAAGCGATTGCTGCTGGTAGCAAATATGATGGAGATGTATGGGATATTGTAACGAAAAAAGCATTTGCTAGTGAGGCATTACCATTTGGCACTGTACTTACTCTTGCTGCGACAGGTTCTGAAATGAATGCAGGCTCGGTAATTACAAATTGGGAAACGAATGAAAAGTATGGATGGGGAAGCCCAGTTACATTCCCGCAGTTTTCAATTTTAGATCCAGTTCATACTGCATCTGTACCGAGAGATCAAACGATTTATGGTATGGTAGATATTATGTCACATGTATTAGAACAATATTTCCATCATGGAACGAATACAGAACTACAAGACCGTTATTGTGAATCTGTTTTAAGAACAGTCATTGAAACAGCACCTAAGCTTTTAAGTGATTTAGAAAATTATGAGCATAGGGAAACAATTTTATATTGCGGAACGATGGCGTTAAATGGCATTTTAGCGATGGGAGTAAGAGGTGACTGGGCAACTCATAATATTGAACATGCAGTTTCTGCTGTTCATGATATACCGCATGGAGGTGGGCTTGCGATTTTATTCCCGAACTGGATGAAACATGTTGTAGAGGAAAATGTAAGTCGTTTTAAACAGTTCGCTATTCGTGTATTTGATATAGAAACAGATGGCAAAACAGATAAAGAAGTGGCGTTAGAAGGAATTGAGGCACTGCGTCAATTTTGGACTTCAATTGAAGCGCCAGCAACATTAGCTGATTACGGTATTGGAGAAAATGAAATTGATATAATGGCTAATAAAGCGATGGTGTATGGTGAATTTGGTAACTTTAAAAAATTAAATAAAGATGATGTTCTAAGTATATATAAAGCTTCTTTATAAGTGAATTTAGAAAAGAAACCTATTTGATTGTTTGATCGAATAGGTTTCTTTTTTGTTTTTTATAAGCGTTTATGAATGTTTATGATTATTTTTGATTGTTTATGGTTGATTTTTGTGACCGTTTTCATTATACTGTAATCAAAGAAGAGGTGAATAAAATGTTAACTCCTGAACGTCATCAAATGATATTGCAACTTGTAAAAGAACAGAAAGTTGTAAAATTACAGCAATTAGTTGAAAGAACAGAAAGCTCTGAGTCGACAATTCGCCGTGATTTAGCACAATTGGAAAAGCAAAGGTTATTAAAAAGAGTTCATGGTGGTGCCGCTGTTTTAACAGGAAAAGGGCAAGAACCAACGATGGTTGAAAAATCATCCAAAAACATTCAAATAAAACAACAAATTGCTAATTATGCGGCTAGCGTTGTTGAACAAGGTGATTGTATTTATTTAGATGCAGGGAGTACAACATTTGAAATGATTCCATTTTTAATCAATAAAGATGTTACTGTCGTTACGAATGGACTTATGCATATTGAAGCTTTAGTTGAAAATAATATTCGTGCGTATTTACTAGGCGGAATGATGAAGAGTAGGACGAAAGCTTTAATCGGTGCTATGGCACAGGAAAGTATGCAGAAGTATCGCTTTGATAAATGTTTTTTAGGTGCAAATGGTGTACATGAACAGCTTGGCTTTACAACGCCAGATCCAGAAGAAGCGCTCCTAAAACAAATGGCATTAACATTAGCAAACGAAGGATATTTCTTAATTGATGAAAGTAAGTTTTCAGAAGTTGCGTTTGCGAAAATTGCAAATGTTGAAGATGCAAATATTATTACAAACCATTTAGAAATTGATTTAGAAAAATATAAAAAACAAACCAATGTAATTGAGGCTGATAAACAATGATCTATACAGTTACTTTAAACCCATCTATTGATTATGTAGTGCAAGTTCCTTCTTTTGATTTAGGAACAATAAATCGAGCGGAGAAAGATATGAAGTTTCCTGGAGGAAAAGGAATTAATGTTTCTCGTGTTCTTCAGCGTTTAGGTGTTAAAAATATAGCACTTGGATTTACTGGTGGATTTACTGGTCAATTTATTAAAGAGGTATTACAGACGGAAGGTGTAACAACAAACTTCGTCCAAGTAGATGAAGATACTCGCATTAATGTGAAAATAAAAGGGAAAGAAGAAACAGAATTAAATGGCCAAGGTCCTATTGTAACAAAAGAGCAGTTCGAACAGTTAATGAAAAAAATTGAGAGTATGCAACCTGGAGATTGTGTTGTACTCGCTGGGAGTGTACCAGTCTCTATTCCAAGTACCTTTTACGAATCAATTGCTGCGTTTGGAGCTGAAAAAGGTATTCGTGTAGTAGTAGATGCAAGTGGAAGTGCACTGCAACATGTAATTAAAAATAAGCCGTTTTTAATTAAGCCAAACCACCATGAACTTGGTGAGTTGTTTGGAGTGGAGCTTTCAACAGTAGAAGACATTTTACCTTATGGAAGAAAATTAATTGAACAAGGTGTAAAACACGTTATCGTATCGATGGCTGGAGAGGGAGCTTTATTATTTACGGCAGAAGGTATATATGAAGCGACTGTTCCAAAAGGTGTTGTAATTAATTCAGTTGGGGCCGGAGATTCTCTTGTTGCAGGGTTTGTAGGCAAATATGAACAGACAAAAGATATTGAAAAGGCATTTCAATACGGCGTTGCAACAGGGAGTGCAACAGCATTTTCAGCTGATTTATGTAAGAAGGAAAAAGTAGAAGAATTATTGTCGCAAGTAATTGTAGCTAAGCGATAGGGGGAAGCAACATATGAAAATTACAGAACTATTAAAAAGGGATACAGTCATTATGGATATGACAGCTTCAAATAAAGAAGCTGTCATAGATGAATTAGTTGAGAAATTAAACGGGGCAAATCGTTTAAATAGTAAAACGGAATTTAAAGAAGCTATTTTAAAGCGGGAGTCCCAAAGTACGACTGGAATAGGGGAAGGTATTGCAATACCTCATGCGAAGACAAAGGCTGTTAAACAACCATCGATTTGTTTTGGTAGAAGTGTAAGCGGTATCAATTATGAGTCGCTTGATGGACAACCGGCACACTTATTCTTTATGATTGCTGCAAGTGAAGGAGCGAATAATACTCATTTAGAAACGTTGTCTCGTTTATCGACATTATTAATGGATGAAGGGTTTCGCAAGCAACTATTAGAAGCGAAGGATGAAAGTGAGCTTCTTCAACTATTTGATGAAAAAGAGAATGAAAAAGAAGAAGAGATTGAAGTTGCAAAACCAGAAGGAAATGAACCGTACGTACTTGCTGTTACAGCTTGCCCAACTGGAATCGCTCACACATATATGGCGGCGGATAGCTTAAAAGCAAAAGCGGCAGAGTTAGGAATAGCGATTAAAGTTGAAACGAACGGATCAACAGGTATTAAAAACGGTTTAACGAAAGAGGATATTGAACGTGCAACAGCTATTATTGTTGCGGCAGATAAACAAGTAGAAATGAATCGTTTTGCTGGTAAACATGTCATTCAAGTGCCAGTTGCTGATGGGATTAGAAAAACGGAAAATCTGCTTAAACGAGCTGTCAAACAAGATGCACCAATCTTTAAAGGTGTAAAAGAGGATGGGAAAACAGAAAGTATTGAGAGAGAAAAAGGATTAGGAATTTATAAGCATTTAATGAGCGGTGTAAGTAATATGCTTCCATTCGTTGTTGGTGGCGGGATTTTAATAGCGCTAGCATTTTCGTTTGGTGGTATAAAGGCGGAAGGTCCTTTAGCTGAATTGTTCATGTCAATTGGTGGAGGAAAAACAGGTGCGTTTTTATTCCTTGTACCAATTTTAGCTGGATTTATTGCAAGCTCTATTGCTGATCGTCCTGGTTTTATGCCTGGTGTTGTAGGTGGATTTTTAGCGGCGAATGCGAATGCTGGATTTTTAGGTGGATTAATTGCTGGTTTCTTAGCTGGATATGTTGTTTTAGGGTTAAAAAGATTATTTTCAGGACTACCAGTACAATTAGAAGGAATTAAACCTGTTTTGTTATATCCAGTCTTTGGATTATTGATTACAGGAGTTGTAATGCAAAAAGTAGTAATTCCGCCTGTAGTAGCATTAAATGAAATGTTGACAGGGTGGTTAAATGGTTTAAATGGTACGAATGCTATATTACTAGGTCTTATTTTAGGTGGTATGATGGCAATTGATATGGGTGGTCCAATTAATAAAGCGGCATTTACGTTTGGTATTGCTGCAATAGAAGCACAGAATTTTGGAGTGCACTCAGCAGTTATGGCTGGTGGTATGGTACCGCCACTTGCGATTGCATTCGCAACTACATTCTTTAAATCAAAGTTTACAGAAGCGGAACGTAAATCTGGTTTAACAAATTATATTATGGGAGCATCGTTCATTACAGAAGGTGCGATTCCGTTTGCAGCTGCAGATCCGGTTCGAGTAATCGTAAGTTGTGTTGTTGGTTCAAGTATTGCAGGTGCGTTATCTATGTTATTCCAAATTACATTACCGGCACCGCATGGTGGATTATTTGTAATAGCATTAGTAAATAAACCGTTACTATATATTTTCTCTATATTAATTGGAACGATTGTCTCGGCTATTATGCTAGGTGTTTGGAAAAAGAAAGTTCAATAACAAATGAAAAGAGAGCAGCTTTTAGTAGCTGCTTTCTTTTTATTACAAAAAAATAGGTTAACAATGGAATATTGATGCTTTTTGGTAAAAGATGTAATGAATTTTGGGTTTTTTGTAACAAAAAAGTAACACTGTAATTTTTTCTGGAAAAAGTTCTTGTGCTCGTATGTAAAAAATATATGAAAACCATTGGAGATTGTATTAAAAATACATTTTATTAATATGGAAATTTATGTTACAGCTCATTAATCGTATATTACGAATGCTTTGTAATTGTGTGATTTCTAAAAATTCTAAAAATCTGTTGCTATAATGAAAATACGAAAACAAAGCAAATGGAGGCTATTCATGAAAAAATTATTAAGTATAGCAACAGCAGCAGTTTTTGGTCTTGGGATTTTTGCAGGTTCTGCTAAAGCGGAAACAATTGTAACAACAGACGTATTAAATGTTAGAGAAAACCCAAATGTAGAGTCAAAGCTTGTAGGTAAAGTGTTAAGTGGGAATACACTAGATGTTATAAATACAGAAAATGGATGGACAAAAATTAAGTTAAACGGTAAGGAAGCGTTTGTAAGTGCTGAGTTTACAAGGAGCACATATTATGTAACGGCGGGCGTATTAAATGTTCGTGCTGGAGCGAATACTGATTCTGAAATTTTAGGTAAACTTAATAAAGATGATGTGATTGAAACGACGAATCAAGTTCAAAATGAATGGTTACAATTCGACTACAATGGAAAAGTCGGATATGTTCACGTGCCATTTTTAACAGGAACGGCACCTGTAATTGAAAAGAAAGAAGTTGTAGCTCAAGAAGAAGCGCCGGTTAAAAATAATACAGCAGTTAAGAATAAAGAGTCTGTTAAGAGTAACGATTCTATTAAGAATGTAGAATCAAGTAAACCTGTGGTAAAAGAAAAGCCGGCTGCAAAACCAGTTGCGAAATCTACTGAAAAAAGTGCGCCTACTGGTGGTCGTGAAATTACAGTAGAAGCGACGGCATATACAGCAGATCCGAGTGAGAATGGTTCGTATGGTGGTCGTGTATTAACTGCAATGGGGCATGATTTGACAGCAAATCCAAATATGAAAGTAATTGCTGTTGATCCGAAAGTAATTCCGCTTGGCTCAAAAGTATGGGTAGAAGGATATGGAGAAGCGATTGCTGGAGACACTGGTGGTGCGATTAAAGGAAATCGTATTGATGTATTAGTCGGTTCAGATGGTAGTGCTAATAGCTGGGGGCGCAAATCTGTAAAAGTGAAAGTTATACAATAGGTTATCGATATTAATATAAAAAGCGGTTGCTTGAAATTATGTAAGCAACCGCTTTTTATGGATTATTGAAAGGGATAAATAGTTTTACCTGTAATAATTTTATATGCACTGCAAAATTGTGTTTGTATATATTCTGTATTTTTATTTTCTGGATGTGATGTTGTTTCATGGAGAGTAGAATGAAAAGCCCGTAGTAAACAATTTAGGGCGAAGTATAATTCCTCTTGTGAACAATTTTGTTCTTTTGTAGAAGTAGCTAAAATGAGGTCTTTTGTCAAAGATGAAAAATTGATGGTGGATTGTTTCATAGTTAACTCATCCTCTCGAAACTATTTTTATCATGTATATGCAGAATTGGACAAACTATGTTCTTTTTTATATGTAATTTCATGTACCGAAATGAAAGAACTTGCAATCATGCCGTTAAAATTGGTAAGATTGGGTATAATCAATAGATGGAGTATATTACATAAAGAGAGTTGAATGCTATGGGAGAAGTGCAACGTGAAAAAGTTGCTGTCATCATTGGACCAACAGCTGTTGGAAAGACGAAGTTAAGTATCGATCTTGCCAAAGCGTTGAACGGTGAAATTATTAGTGGTGATTCCATGCAAATCTATCGAACGATGGATATTGGAACTGCAAAGGTAACACAAGCAGAGATGGACGGAATTCCACATTATATGGTCGATATAAAAAATCCGGAAGATTCATTTTCTGTCGCGGAATTTCAAGAACGTGTTCGCAAACATATTCGAGAAATTACAGAACGTGGTAAATTACCAATTATAGTTGGTGGGACCGGTCTTTATATACAATCTGTTTTATTCGATTATCAGTTTACAGATGATGCTGGTGATGTGATATACCGAGAGCAAATGGAAAAGTTAGCTTTAGAACGCGGTGTGGAATATGTACATAAAAAATTGCAAGAAGTAGATCCAGAAAGTGCAGAGCGTATTCATGCAAATAATGTACGACGTGTCATTCGGGCGTTAGAAATTTTCCACACGACGGGTGAAAAAATGAGTGACCAAATTGAGAAACAAGAAAAAGAGTTACTCTATGATGTTTCATTAATTGGCTTGACAATGGATCGAGAAATGCTATACGATCGCATTAACTTACGAGTGGATTTGATGATGGAACAAGGCCTATTAGAGGAAGTAGAAGGGCTGTATAATAGAGGGATACGAGATTGTCAATCTATTCAAGCGATTGGATATAAAGAAATCTATGATTATTTTGAGAATCGAGCCTCTTTAGAAGATGCGGTATCACAATTAAAGACGAATTCGCGTCGTTATGCAAAGCGTCAATTAACGTGGTTCCGTAATAAAATGGATGTCACGTGGTTTGATGTTACAGACGGTGAAAAAACGTCAGAAATTTTACGATACATAGAAGGAAAGTTACAAGTAAAGTCGAATAATAGTAAGTAGAGAAAAAGAGGAGGATTCGACATGAAGCAATCAATCAATATTCAAGATCAGTTTTTAAATCAACTCCGTAAAGAAAATACGTTTGTTACGCTGTACTTATTAAATGGTTTCCAGCTTCGTGGACTAATTAAAGGATTTGATAATTTTACAGTCCTACTGGAAACAGAAGGTAAGCAACAGCTTATTTATAAACATGCAATTTCTACATTTGTACCACAAAAAAATGTTTCAATTGAATTAGAATAGTAATGAATTATTGTACATAACAAAAAAAGAGCGAGTTTCTCGCTCTTTTTTTATTTGTCATAAACAATATATAGTGAAATTTAAGCGATTCTAAATACAGTAAGGCGGATGTTAGTATTTCCTGTCGCAGGAATCGTAATCTCATTAAGAGTAGATTGGACAGAAATTCTTGCACCAGCTACTAATGTTTCGATTGTAGTAAATGAAAGTGAGTCGCCTATTAAATTTGAAGAGAAATTATCAGTTGCGACTGCTCCATTAATTGAAATTCCTACTCCGAGTGGAGCGCATCCTGGCGCAGTTGTAGAAATGGATACGCTAATTACATAAATACCACCGTTGATAACAGTAACTGTATCTGTGCCGTTGAAGATAATATTGTTTACGTTAATTGCAGTACTAAAAATAAAGTTATTAAATTGCAGTACTGTTTGCTGAATATTGTTTGTTACAACAATTGTTGCTACAGGGAAGCTAGGTCCAGTTGGCCCAGTAGGTCCGGTAGGCCCACCAGAAGGTCCAGTAGGTCCAGTAACTCCTATACCAGTAGCGCCGGTAGCACCCGTTGGTCCTTGAATGCCTTGAGGTCCAGTGGCACCCGTAGCACCTGTGTTACCTTGAACACCTTGAGGTCCAGTAGCGCCAGTAGCACCTGTGTTACCTTGAACACCTTGAGGTCCAGTAGCGCCAGTAGCACCTGTGTTACCTTGAAGACCTTGAGGTCCAGTAGCGCCGGTAGCACCTGTGTTACCTTGAAGACCTTGAGGTCCAGTGGCACCCGTAGCACCTGTGTTACCTTGAAGACCTTGAGGTCCAGTAGCGCCAGTAGCACCTGTGTTACCTTGAACACCTTGAGGTCCAGTAGCGCCAGTAGCACCTGTGTTACCTTGAAGACCTTGAGGTCCAGTAGCGCCGGTAGCACCTGTGTTACCTTGAACACCTTGAGGTCCAGTAGCGCCAGTAGCACCCGTGTTACCTTGAAGACCTTGAGGTCCAGTAGCACCCGTAGCGCCGGTAGCACCCGTGTTACCTTGAACGCCTTGAGGTCCAGTGGCACCCGTGTTGCCTTGAAGACCTTGAGGTCCAGTAGCGCCAGTAGCACCTGTGTTACCTTGAACACCTTGAGGTCCAGTAGCACCCGTAGCACCTGTGTTACCTTGAACACCTTGAGGTCCAGTAGCACCCGTAGCGCCGGTAGCACCCGTGTTACCTTGAACGCCTTGAGGTCCAGTGGCACCCGTAGCACCTGTGTTACCTTGAAGACCTTGAGGTCCAGTAGCGCCAGTAGCACCCGTGTTACCTTGAACACCTTGAGGTCCAGTAGCACCCGTAGCGCCGGTAGCACCCGTGTTACCTTGAACGCCTTGAGGTCCAGTAGCACCCGTAGCACCTGTGTTACCTTGAAGACCTTGAGGTCCAGTGGCACCCGTAGCACCTGTGTTACCTTGAAGACCTTGAGGTCCAGTAGCGCCAGTAGCACCCGTGTTACCCTGAGGTCCAGTAGGTCCAGGAGGCCCGCCAGAAGGTCCGGTAGGTCCGGTAACTCCTATACCAGTAGCGCCAGTGGCACCAGTAGCACCCGTGTTACCTTGAAGACCTTGAGGTCCAGTAGCGCCGGTAGCACCTGTAGCACCTGTGTTACCTTGAACACCTTGAGGTCCAGTAGCACCGGTAGCGCCTGTGTTACCTTGAGGCCCCTGAGGTCCGGTAGCACCGGTAGCACCCGCAGGTCCTTGAGCGCCTGTATTGCCGGTAGCGCCTGTGTTACCTTGAGGTCCCTGAGGTCCAGTAGCGCCGGTAGCACCCGCAGGTCCTTGAGCGCCTGTATTGCCGGTAGCGCCTGTGTTACCTTGAGGTCCCTGAGGTCCAGTAGCGCCCGTGTTACCTCGAGGTCCAGTGGCACCAGTAGCGCCTGCTGGTCCAGTAGGCCCAGTAGGTCCGGTAGGTCCTTGAATGAACGAAGCAGAATTAACTAGAGCAGTTTGTAATGCTGCTATTAATTTAAGAAGCTCTTGAAGTGTGCAAGGGTCAATTCGGAATAATTTTGTAATGTATAGTAAATAGTTAATGAGATTTTGAAGCTCAATAAATACAGCGCTTGCTACAAAGGTTGGATTTCTTAATATAGTTATTAAGTTTTTAATAATAGCTAACCCTTGTGCTTTCAGGGAGGAAGTAGCGTCTAGTGAACAAATAAATTTACTTAGTAGGTTCAATGTATCGATTAGATCTTCAATGTTTTGGGGAGATGGATTTGCGAAAAGTTTTGGGATTATTTTTGTTAAATCAATAATAATCGCACGAAATGTTCTAAGTTGAGCTTTAGTAATTGGGATTGATGGAGTATTTGGGATTCGTCCGGCGCTACTTGGAAAGCATGGTTTGGAGAATTTGTTTTGACTGTCGTTATAACGAGACATTAAATCTCTCCTTTCTCATGAAAATGTGAACGAAACTCATCATAGTAGATGCAGAAATTAGTTAAATGGTCATAGTAAAATCGTTTGTTTAAAGAAAAAATAGAAAAAACGCCTTACAATAAGGCGTTTTTTCTATTTTCTGCGTATTGATAATATCGCTTTAATGAAATTTTTGATTTGAATCCAGCGAGTTTTATAATTTCTGATTCAGGAGTTTCTTTTTTTATTAAGTTTAAAATATAGGTGTTACGAAAATGTTGTCCTGAAATTCCTTTACGTAAATTGGCTCTAGCCACTTCGAGGCGAATCATTTTTTGTATAGCAATTTCCGTTAATGCCTTTGGTGCATCATTTTCATATACCCACCTGTATGTTCCGCGGTTAAAATCAAATGCGACAAACAATGAATCATCACTATGATACTTAGGACGAACTGGTTCTGGGATACTTTTGTAATAATTATATAGTTGTTTTTTGTCTTCTTTTGCTAATGTAATTGTTCTTTCTACACCTGCGGTTGCTGGGATTGACAATGTGTTAGTTTCAAAGTGAACGTGATGCATTGTTAATGCTGTAAGTTCCTGTAAGGATAAACCGTAGTCGATCAATAGATTTAAAATAGCAATATTGCGATCCATTAATAAAGGGCGCACAGGAAGTTGTTTTTCTGAAAGTCCTTCTAATGAAGTGACTATATACTTTAATCTTTTTTCTTCATCAGGTGAAATGAAATCTTCGTTACGAAGTGTACGGTCTGGTTGAATAGATATTTCCATATTCTTCAATGGATTGGGAATGTTTAGAAAGTGATGCATTCTATTTAATACAGTAAATACACGATGCATCGTTTTTTCTGAGTAATGTCGATTCGTTTTTAAATCGGAAAAGTAATCTTCGTAGTCTTTTGTACAAAGTGTAGCCCATATATTACTGGAAGGGAGCTTTTTGTTTTTTTCTAACCAATGTCCGAAGTCTTCAACGTCATAAACATAACGTTTAATAGTTGAGGGTTTTCGGCCTTTATTCAATAAAAAAATAGAAAAGGCTTGTATTGTATCATGGAATTCCGTTGTCTCCATAGTCCCACCACCTTAATTATTTCTTATATTATAGCAAACTTTTCTGAAAATAGGCATTTACAAGGGGGACAGGAATAATAATATTTGGTGAGTGGATAAAGTGAAACTATAATCAGTGGGGATTTTGTTCATCCTCTGCGATTATTAGTTGAACCAATCGGGCATTTACGGGCGGTTATCTCCCGCTTAAATACCAAGCGTTTGCTGAATGTCGAGGTGGGAGTCTTACTGCCCGCAAATAGCGGGATAAAATGAGGTGATTGTATGGAACAATCGATGCGAAAGAAAAACAACAATCAAATTAATATTGTGTTAAACCATCGAAAGAAAATTTCTTTGCCAGCCACAGAAAATAAAACGGTAATTTCAAATGAAACTACAATTAAACATGAAATGCTGCAGAGAATTGAAGAAGAGATGGGGAAGCTTGTTGGGATGGATGATATAAAAAAGATAATAAAAGAAATATATGCTTGGATTTATGTGAATAAAAAAAGACAAGAGAAGGGATTGAAGTCTGAGAAGCAAGTACTTCATATGTTGTTTAAAGGGAATCCGGGTACAGGGAAGACAACTGTTGCTAGAATGATAGGGAAATTGCTGTTTGAGATGAATATTCTATCGAAAGGCCACTTGGTTGAAGCTGAACGTGCTGATCTTGTAGGAGAGTATATCGGCCATACAGCTCAAAAAACAAGAGACTTAATAAAAAAAGCAATGGGAGGTATTTTGTTTATTGATGAGGCTTATTCTTTAGCTCGAGGAGGAGAGAAGGACTTTGGAAAAGAAGCAATTGATACGCTTGTAAAACATATGGAAGATAAACAACATGGTTTTGTATTGATTTTAGCTGGATATTCAAGAGAGATGAATCACTTTCTTTCATTAAATCCAGGGCTGCAGTCTCGTTTTCCATTTATTATTGAATTTGCGGATTACTCGGTAAATCAGCTATTGGAAATTGGAAAGAGAATGTATGAAGATCGTGAATATCAGTTATCAAAAGAAGCTGAATGGAAATTTAGGGATCATTTACATGCGGTGAAGTATTCGTCGCAAATTACATCGTTTAGTAATGGGCGGTATGTACGGAATATTGTTGAAAAATCAATTCGTACACAGGCGATGCGGTTGTTGCAAGAAGATACGTATGATAAAAATGATTTAATTGGAATATCGAGTATGGATTTGATGCTCGAAGAGGAGACGCACAGTACATAAACTGTGCGTCTATTTTTGTGTATAAGTTCGTTTACTCTTTTTTTGCTTTTTCTTGGTGCGCTTTATGGAAGCGTTCCATTTTAGCGCTCTTTTCGTGTGCTGAATTAGGGTCGTGTCCAAATTGGTTTACTGAACTTTTTTGAGCTCCTTTATTAACGTGGTTTGTCATTTGTATTCACCTCACTTTAAAAATTAGTATAAACATTATATAAAGAAAAAATCGTTAGAAAAGAAAAACCTCTTTACGATATGTAAAGAGGTTAGATTGCTATTTATGCATTGAACGTTCTTTCGTTTCGATACGTCTGTGCGGTAAATGCCATTTGTAATGAATAGAAACCATGCGGAAGCAAACAATTAAAATGAATAAAATGTAAAGAGCCCAATCGCTAACAATAATTTGAGCGCCAATTAAGAAACCTGCTAAAATTGTCCAAAAGGCATATACTTCAGCTCGAAGAACGAGAGGTTTTCTGCGGGCTAAAAGGTCGCGAATGATACCGCCGCCGATACCAGTTAAAACAGCTGCCACGATTGTGGCGCTAATTGGTAAATTTAATTTTTGAGCATATAATGCTCCTTGTACAGCAAATGCTGATAAGCCGATAGCGTCAGTGATATTTTCCCACTTTTTCCAATGTCTAATTAACTTATTTGGAAAAAGAAAAATAATAGTCATTGATAAAAGTGCGATTTGGAATAACATGTCTTGTTGCCAAAACGCGACAATCGGATAACCGATTAATAAATTACGAAGGGCACCTCCCCCAAATGCGGTTGCCATTCCTAAAATATACACCCCGAAAATATCATAATCCTCTTCCATTGCAACAATGGCTCCGCTTAGTGCGAAAGCGATTGTGCCTATGATGCTAAAAATCTCCCATGCCATGAATTTTCTCCCCCGCTAACTAGATGAAATGTGCTTCCTCTGCTATTATATTAGAAGGTTTAAATTTCGAAAAGGATGAGTGAACATATTTGATGGAAGAAAAAGAAAAAGTCATATTAGTAGGCTGTCAATTGCCGCAAGATGATGATGAAAAATTTATGCATTCCATGAAAGAGCTTGCATCACTAGCTAAGACTGCGAGAGCGGAAGTGTTAGTTTCAACAACGCAAAAACGACCAAAGTTTCATCCGGCAACTTACATAGGTAAAGGGAAATTAGAAGAGCTTACAATGCTAACTGAAGAATTAGAGCCGGATGTTATTGTATTTAATAATGAATTAACGCCGAGTCAAATTCGGAATTTATCCTCAGTATTAGATGCGAGAGTAATTGATCGAACGCAACTAATACTAGATATTTTTGCGCAACGTGCGAAGTCGAGGGAAGGTAAGCTTCAAGTAGAATTAGCTCAGTTGCAATATACAATGCCACGTCTTATGGGTCAAGGGTTGTCCTTATCACGTCTTGGTGGTGGTATTGGAACGAGAGGACCGGGTGAGACGAAACTTGAGACGGATCGTCGTCATATTCGATCGCGTATTGATGAAATAAAGAAACAACTTGCAGTTGTTGTGGAACACCGAAAAAGATATCGTGAGAGAAGAAAAGACAATAAAGTATTTCAAGTTTCATTAATAGGCTATACAAATGCAGGGAAATCGACACTGTTTAATAGATTAACGGAAGCTAATACGTTTGAAGAAAACCTTCTGTTTGCAACACTAGACCCAACGACGAGGAAGATGCCGTTACCTTCTGGTTATACAGTATTACTAACTGATACTGTTGGTTTTATACAAGATTTACCCACTTCATTAATTGCTGCTTTTCGTTCAACACTGGAAGAAGCGGGGGAAGCAGATGTTATTTTACATGTAGTTGATTCTGCGGATCCTAACTACATAGGGCATGAAAGAACAGTAAAACGATTATTATCAGAACTTGAAATTAATCATATTCCTATTATTACGTTATATAATAAAAAAGATGAATTACATCAAAACTTTATTCCGTTTCCGAAAAGTGATTTCTTAATGACTAGTGCTTTTGAAGAAAGTGATTTATTGCGTATAAAAGAAGCGATAGAAATGAAAATGAAGAAAGAAATGGATCGTTATCGAGTAGAAATCCCTCCGAGTGAAGGTAAGTTATTAACGCTTTTAAAGACGGAAACGCTATTAGCAAAGATGGAGTTTCTGGAAGATAAATTTGTATATGATTGTGCAGGGTATATTTTTACTCATTCATCGCTTAATGTGCAATTAAAGAGATTTTTAGTGGAAGAAGGAGAAAATAAAAATGTTTGATCGTTTGAAAAATGGAGAAAAAATTGCTCCAATCGTAAAAGAAGTAGAGAGTCAGATTACAGAAGTACATAAACGTGCGGATGAAGTAATTGAAAGTAATCAGTTTCGTGTATTAGAAAGTTTTCGTAAACATAAAATTAGTGACTCGCATTTTATCCCGACGACAGGTTATGGTTATGATGATATTGGCCGTGATTCGTTAGAAAAAGTGTATGCTGATGTGTTTGGAGCGGAAGCTGGACTTGTTCGTCCGCAAATTATTTCAGGTACTCACGCTATTTCTACAGCGTTATTCGGTATTTTACGTCCAGGAGATGAGTTATTGTACATCACTGGAAAACCGTATGATACGTTAGAGGAAATCGTTGGCGTGCGTGGGAAAGGTGTAGGTTCATTTAAAGAATATAATATTGGTTACAATGCAGTTCCGCTAACTGAAGGTGGGCTTGTTGATTTTGAAGCTGTTGCAGCAGCGATTCATAGTAATACGAAAATGATCGGTATTCAGCGTTCGAAAGGTTATGCTACTCGTCCATCGTTTACTATTTATCAAATTAAAGAGATGATCGCGTTTGTTAAAGAAATTAAACCTGATGTTGTTGTGTTTGTAGATAACTGTTATGGTGAGTTTATTGAAGAGCAAGAGCCGTGTCATGTTGGTGCAGATTTAATGGCGGGTTCGCTTATTAAAAACCCAGGCGGGGGAATTGTAAAAACTGGTGGTTACATTGTCGGTAAAGAACAGTATGTTGAAGCGTGTGCATATCGTTTAACATCTCCGGGAATTGGTGCGGAAGCTGGAGCGTCTTTATACAGTCTGCAAGAAATGTATCAAGGGTTCTTCTTAGCGCCACATGTTGCAGGACAAGCGCTGAAAGGTGCAATTTTTACAGCTGCGTTTTTAGAAAAGTTAGGAATGAACACGTCACCAGCGTGGAATGCACCAAGAACAGACTTAATTCAATCTGTTCAATTTGATGATAAAGACCGTATGATTGCCTTCTGCCAAGCGATTCAATATGCATCTCCAATTAATTCGCATTTTACTCCGTATGCAAACTATATGCCAGGTTATGAAGATGATGTAATTATGGCGGCGGGAACATTTATTCAAGGTGCAAGTATTGAATTGTCTGCTGATGGTCCGATTAGACCACCGTATGTTGCATATGTGCAAGGTGGATTAACGTATTCGCATGTTAAAATTGCGATTTGTTCTGCGATTGATGAATTGATTGAAAAGAATTTATTAACAATTTCTTAAAGGGGAGCTGTCGATATCGGCAGCTTTTTTCGTATAAAAGTAACGATTTATGCGATTAGAAAAAAGAATGAAAAAATTTATAAAAAATCATGTAAGAAAAGCTAACATCTATTGACACTAAACATAACATGTTATAAAATGAGAAGCAGTTAAGGCGAAGGAGGAACTGAAAAATGAAAGAAGATAGACGTTCTGCCCCGCTGTTTCCAATTGGTATTGTTATGGATTTAACACAATTGTCTGCACGTCAAATTCGCTACTATGAAGAGCATAATCTTGTTTCTCCAACCCGTACAAAGGGGAATCGTAGATTATTTTCATTTAACGATGTAGATAAGTTGTTAGAGATTAAAGATTTGTTAGATCAAGGCTTGAATATGGCTGGTATTAAGCAAGTGTTACTAATGAAAGAAAATCAAACAGAAGCAGTGAAAGTAAAAGAAGAAACAAAAGAAATTTCAAAAACTGAGCTTCGCAAAATACTTCGAGATGAACTACAACATACAGGTAGATTCAATCGAACTTCATTGCGACAAGGTGACATTTCAAGATTTTTTCACTAAAGATAACTGATTCTGAAGGCGATTAGAGGGACTAAGGAGGAATTTATAATGTCTAGATACACAAAAGAAGATATTTTCCGTTTGGCGAAAGAAGAGAATGTAAAGTATATCCGTTTACAATTTACGGACCTTTTAGGGGTAATTAAAAACGTAGAGATTCCAGTGAGACAATTAACGAAAGCTCTTGATAACAAAATGATGTTTGATGGATCTTCGATTGAAGGTTTCGTACGTATTGAAGAATCTGATATGTATTTATATCCTGATTTAGACACTTGGGTAATTTTCCCTTGGACAGCTGAAAAAGGTAAAGTAGCTCGACTAATCTGTGATATTTACAATGCAGATGGCACTCCATTTGATGGAGACCCACGTAACAACTTAAAACGTGTGTTAAAAGAAATGGAAGCTTTAGGATTTTCAGACTTCAATCTTGGACCAGAGCCAGAATTCTTCCTATTTAAGGTTGATGAAAAAGGAAATCCAACATTAGAATTAAACGATAACGGTGGATACTTCGACCTTGCGCCGATGGATCTAGGGGAAAACTGTCGTCGTGATATCGTTCTTGAACTTGAAGAAATGGGATTTGAAATTGAAGCATCTCACCATGAGGTTGCTCCAGGGCAGCATGAAATTGACTTTAAATATGCAAATGCAATTCGCTCATGTGATGACATTCAAACATTCAAACTTGTTGTAAAAACAATTGCTCGTAAACATGGTTTACACGCAACATTTATGCCGAAACCACTATACGGTGTGAACGGTTCAGGTATGCACTGTAACTTATCATTATTTAAAAATGGTGAGAACGTATTCTTTGATGCAAACGGTGACTTACAACTAAGTGATGATGCTCGTCACTTCATCGCAGGTATTTTAAAACATGCACCAGCATTTACAGCGATAGCAAATCCAACTGTAAACTCATATAAACGTCTAGTACCTGGATATGAAGCGCCTTGTTACGTAGCATGGTCTGCACAAAACCGTAGCCCGTTAGTACGTATCCCTGCATCTCGTGGTATTAGTACACGCGTAGAAGTACGTAGTGTTGACCCAGCTGCAAACCCATATTTAGTAATGGCTACATTATTAGCTGCAGGTCTTGATGGAATTAAAAACAAATTAACTCCACCAGCTGCAGTAGACCGTAACATCTATGTAATGACAAAAGAAGAGCGCGAAGAAGCAGGTATCGTTGACTTACCAGCAACATTAGCGCAAGCGTTAGTTACATTACAATCTAATGAAGTAGTATGCGGTGCACTAGGAGAACACTTACTTGAGCACTTCATCGAAGCGAAAGAGATTGAGTGGGATATCTTTAGAACACAAGTTCACCAATGGGAACGCGATCAATATATGTCTCTATACTAAGAGGCTTGAACCCTTGATACAACTCGTATCAAGGGTTTTTTAATTCCCTATTATTACAATTTTATATGGTTGCAAAATGAAAAGCAGCCACATAAAAGCCAATAATTAATAACAAGTAGTGATATCATAGAAAAATATTATCAGATAAATGTAAGTTTTATATAATTTGTGAAATGAAAAAGCCTTGATACTACGGTATCAGGGCTTTTTTAGTGAAGTTATTGGATATGTTAACTACTAGATAATGGATTGTTTTTGGTTATTTTGAATCATGTTACTAAGAAAATCTTTTCGAAAGAATTGATCTTATCTTTTTTTTAAATCACTTGTGCTATGACTTAATAATTCTTTACTGCCTGTACAACGCGACCAATGATTTTTACATCTTCAGCTGAAAGATCGTAAGTTTTTGGTTCGTGGATAGGGTCATTACTCAATGGTATTAAAGTAATGATGCTTCCAGATTTTGAAATCTTTTTCACGGTAGCATCATAACCATTGACTTTTACAACAGCAATTTGTCCGTTTTCAACATAAGGAGTTTCCTCTACTAAAACATAAGAACCATCAGGGAATTCGAGATTCATGCTAGTGCCTTTTACAGTAAGGTAAAAATACTTTTTACGCTTGTTTAAAAATGTACTTAGCATTGGTAAATAGCCTTCGATATTTTCTTCAGCGAATATAGGTGTACCAGCTGCTACAGAACCAATGATAGGAATATGAATAATATTTGATTGATCGTTTTGGATGGTTTCATAAATAGAAACTTCTTCTTTAACAGTATTGTCCTCTTGGGTTGCGAGTTTTTCTAAATCATCAGTAGTGATTCCTAATCCCTTACAAACTTTTATTACATTATCAACAGATGCTTTACCAATCCCTCTTGATAACATGGATTGCAGTGTTGTGGGGGGGAGACCTATTTTTTCGGCGAAGGCTCTTTTGCTATAGCCAGCTTCTTTTATTAAGCGTGTTACAACCTCTGCTTTTTTCATTACTTTCACCATCTTTCGTATTAAAATGTATACGATATTGCGTATTTCTGTATATATCATAACCTAACTGAATTTGTTAGTAAATAGAAATGTATACGAAATTGAGTATTTAAATACGTTTTTTTTGTTGACTAAATACGAAATTGAGTTTATATTTAAATGGAAATGAACGCAATATCGTACATAAAATAGGTGGTGAGTTGATGTATCCGAATTTGCGTGCAGAGATGGCGAGAAAAAGAATTATGATTACACAAATTTCTTCGCATCTGAAACTTCGCCACGCAACAGTGAGCGACAAAATAAATGGTAAATTTCGTTTTTATTATGATGAAGCTTTTGAAATTAAGAAAACTTTTTTTCCAGAACATAATTTGGAATATCTTTTTGAATTTGAAGAAAACGAAGCGAATTGAAATCGGAGGAGAATTGCTTAAAATGGATAACTGAATTATTGAATAATGACTTAATAAAAGGGTTTATATTATAGTATTTATATTAAATTTCGATAATTAGTTAATCTGTAAAAAGAAAGCAACGAATTATGCGTAGTGCGAAATTATCTCAATACAATAAAGATAGTTCAAAATTAGTAGTGAGGAGGAGATGAGGATGGGGCAATTAACTGACTCATCAGTACATAGTTCATTAGTATTTGAAGTTAATGGCAAAGTAGTAACGGATAGTTTGGTAATTGCAAAGATATTCAAAAAAGATCACTTCGACGTTTTGAAGGAAGTTCGAAAACAAATTGTATATGTAGATGAAGAGTTTGGAGGAGAAAATTTTCACGAGTCCACTTATGTTAATTCAAAGAACAGGTGGATCCCTAAATATGATTTAACAGAAGAAGCATTCACGTTACTTGTTATGGGATATACCACTAGAGAAGCGGTTGGAATGAAAATTAAATTTATGAAAGAGTTCAAACGAATGAAGCAGTATATACAAAATCAACAAAATGTGCCAAAGGATCCAATGGGGGTTTTAAAGTTAACATTTGCTGCGTTAGAAGGGCATACTCAGGAGATACAAGAGATTAAGTCTGAGGTGAAGGAATTGCGAGAAAATACGCCGCTTTATGCTATTGAGTGTGAAGAGATAATAAGGGCTGTAAAGAGGTTAGGTGTTATGTTATTGGGAGGTAAAAATTCAAATTCTTATCAGGATATCGGCCTTAGAAGAAAGTTATATAGAGATATTTATAGTCAGTTACATCGGGAATTTGGTGTGAATAGTTATAAAGCTATTAAACGTTATCATTTGGATAGAGCGATACAAATTATTAATGAAGAATATTCAATTCCAACTGTTTTAAATGAAGAAATTACAGTTAAAAACTCACAAATAAATATGGCAGAAATTCAGTAGGAGGAAAGAACATGCAAAGAAAGATTTTAGTCATTACTAGCAGTTTAGCAGGACTACCAACTGTCAGTGAATTTAAAACAAAAGAAGATGCAAAAGAGCAGGTTAGAAAGCTTATTCAAAAAGGAGTGAGTCAAAATGTGATTCGTATAACACAAGAAATTCCTATGAATATCGAAATTCAAGTGGATGTTGAATTTGAGGAATAAGAGAGGTTTAGGAGAAAATTGATACGGATAGCATAATTGTTTTGAATGAATGTATAAGAAAAGAATCCGTTGCAGCGGATTCTATAAGAAAAAATATCTCTAGATAAGTATACCATTGAATACCGTTTTTGAGAATTTATGAGGTGGCTAGTATGGGAATTATTCGAGTGAAAAAAGATAGTAATTATTCCGTTATAAATAATACTGGTTTAAAAGATGAAAGGTTGTCTTGGAAAGCGAAAGGAATCTTAGCCTATGCGCTTACATTACCAGACGATTGGACTTTTCATATTAGCGAATTAGCTCGACATGCTAAGGATGGAGAAGATTCGCTCCGTACAGGTTTTAAGGAATTAAAAGAATTAGGTTATGTAAAACGTTATCCTGTTCGTGATGGGAATACCAAAAAAATTACAAGGTGGGATACGGAAATTTACGAAACGCCACAAAGGAACATGCCACAAGTGGAAAACCAAGATGTGGTAAAGCCATATGAGGAAAATCAAGCACTACTAAATACTAATAGAATAACTACTAATAAACGAAATACTAATATACAAAATACTAATCATTATGATGATATTGATAAATTAGATTCTTGTGTATCCAGCAATGAGAAGGTTAAAGTAAGTTGCAACTTTATTAAGGGGACGGGCATTCCGTTAAGTGAAATTGCAATTGCAGAGTTGGGGGATTTTTGTAATTTGTTTAGTGATGAATTAATTCAGCATGCAATTAATAAAGCCGTTGATGAGAATGCACCAAGATGGAACTACATTAAGGCTATATTGAGGAATTGGAAGGAGCAAGAAGTTAAAACATTAGTTGATGTGGCCATACTAGATAGACGTTTCGAAATGAGCAAGAAAAAGAAATATAATGGGATAGGTAGGAAGTATTCAAATAGAAAAGAGATTGTACCTGATTGGTTATACAAAGATGATGAATCAACAAATCAAGAAGAGGAAAGAAAAATCGTGCAATCTACTGATGAAGAGCGTGAGAGATTACAAGAAGTGTTAAATAAATATAAGTCATAAGAAAAAACGTTAGATGATTTTGTTATTTTGAAATATATTACCTTAATAAAAAATAATACATTTATATTCTTTAAAGATTCCCGATGCATAGTGAACAGTATTATAAAGATATTAGTGAATGTTTGGATCAAGTATGAACCATTTGTAATTTCAGTTTATTTCTTAAAGTTCTATGGGAACTGTTAGAAGTTTTTTCAAAAGGATTCAGGAATTAATTACAATATCTGAATTCTAAAGATGTAAGGAACTTATCAATAGAGGGTAAAAAAATGTTAGGAAAGGGTTGTGTTTATAAAATGAAAGATAATTTACAAGTAATAAAGATTGAAAAAGTTAATAAGCATATTCATTCTATTAAATTAGTATTAAGAGACTTTGTAAAAAGAACGGAAGTGGGTGAATCGGTAAGTGTTCGAATGGCTCAAAGATTGTAAGAAGTTAGAAGAAGAAATTACTTATTTAGAATACAACTTAGATAAATCAAAAGCCGAATTGAAGCGTTGGATTAGTGGTGATTTGCAAAATGTACGATTAAACGCTGAATCGGAAGGGGCTAAGGTAGAAGGACGAATTGAAGTAATTGAATATGAATTAGCTTATAAGATGAATGAAGAGTATGATTTAAAGCTTTTAATTAATAAGTTTACAGGACTGGATCATCAAATACTTAAAATGAAATATGTTGATGGAATGACTTTAGAACAAATAGCGTTTGAATTACATTATAGTACAGGCTATATCCGCCGAAAACATGCTGAAATAAGAAAGATTGTCAAGTTTTTAGATGGGTTTTAATGTTACCTTTTTGTAGGATACATGCAGTGTACAGAAAGTATTGAAAAAGTGATTTATAGTAGTAATATAAGATTTCGACGAAAGGGCAACTATTTTTATGGTTGCTCTTTTTGTTGTGAAAGAAGGTGAGTAACATGAAGTGATTTTATAGATAAATGGGCATTTGGCTTCCGGTTATATTTAGTAAAGTAGTAGGTTTACAGGCGAAAATAATAGCAAATAAGGAGATGTTTAATGATGAATTTATTAGCTGCTTCAGTCAAAACAAAGAATTTGCCACAACAAGTGTTACGTTGGCAATCAATGGTAGAAAGTGAATGTTCCGCACAAGGAGTACCTGAGTTAGTTCCTTACGTACTTGGAATTATTATGGTGGAAAGTGGAGGGAACTCTGAAACAACCCCCGATATTATGCAGTCCAGTGAATCACAAGGTTGGCCAATGAATACAATTAAAAATCCTAAGGATTCAATTTATTACGGAGTAAAGCATTTAAAGGGAGCTTTTGATGATGCAAAGAAAAATGGTATTACAGATTTAAGTGCCATTGTTCAATCGTATAATTTTGGACGAGCTTACCTTCGCTGGTTAGCTTCTAACAATAAACAGCATTCATTACCGGTAGCAGATTTGTATTCTAAAACAGTTGTTGCTCCATCACTCGGAAATACAACTGGTGCTATGGTGAAATATAGTCACCCTATCGCTGTTGCCTACAATGGTGGTTATCGATATAAAAATGGGGGGAATTTCTTCTACTCTGAAATTGTTAAGCAATATGTTGATTTTAACGGAGGAACTGATGGTGGTGACAATAAACCGTTACAACCAAAAGGACTAGGAATCGCAACGTCTAAATACCCAGAAGGATCGGGTATCAATTTATATAGTGGCCCTGGAAAAGATGCTTGGTTCACAGGTCATGTCATTAATACAAAAATGCCATATTTAATTATAGATGCTGCTTGGTATGGTGGGAATGAAAATATGTTGTGCCTAGGTTGGGAAGCATGGGCGAAAGAAGAACACTTTGAAGTAGAGTGGTTCCATGCTTATTCAAAATATCCAGCAGGTTATGGTATTAACACATATGATGGTCCAAATGGAAATTATAAAGGAAATGTAGATGGATCTTATCCATATGGCGTTTTTGCGAGAAAAGATGGCTATATCGATATTGGACAAAATACATGGGTAAAAGAAGAACATTTTAATGTAAGGTAATAACAAAGGGTTTCTTATTCTGCGATTATAAATATTAAATTTAAATATAAAGAAAAAATGTTATGAAAGGGTGCTTTTTTAAGTGCCTTTTTATATCACTTATAAATAGGAAGGAAGATTATTATGGCGAAATTTATTTATCCAACCGATACAACGAGAGTAACAAGTGGTTTTAGGGGGAGTAGACCAGATCATCATGGGATAGATCTGGCTGAATCGGGTTATCATCCGATTTATGCAGCGGCTAGCGGACGAGTTAGTCGTTCTTATGTTTCATCTAGTTATGGTGAATGTATTATGATTGTGCACACTATTGATGGGGGTACATGGGAAACAGTATATGCTCATATGCGTAGCGGTTCTCGAACGGTGAAAGAAGGTGATTATGTTACGCAAGGACAAACTATTGGAGTTATGGGTAGCACGGGAGAAGTTACTGGTCAACATCTACATTTTGAATTGCATAAAGGGTCTTGGAACGTTAATAAGAGTAATGCTGTGAATCCATTAGATTACTTAGGAAAAGGAGACGGTGGTGGTACAACAGATCCTTCTAATAAACCACTACAACCAAAAGGGCTAGGTATCGCAACGTCTAAATACCCAGAAGGATCGGGTATCAATTTATATAGTGGCCCTGGAAAAGATGCCTGGTTCACAGGTCATGTCATTAATACAAAAATGCCATATTTAATTATAGATGCTGCTTGGTATGGTGGGAATGAAAATATGTTGTGCCTAGGTTGGGAAGCATGGGCAAAAGAAGAACACTTTGAAGTAGAGTGGTTCCATGCTTATTCAAAATATCCAGCAGGTTATGGTATTAACACATATGATGGTCCAAATGGAAATTATAAAGGAAATGTAGATGGATCTTATCCATATGGGATTTTTGCAAGAAAAGATGGTTATATCGATATTGGACAAAATACATGGGTAAAAGAAGAACATTTTAATGTGAGATAAGGATATTAGAGTAGGGTCACTCGTGTGATTCTTTTTAATTTTTGAAAAGGAGATGAGAACGATGGAAGAACAAATCTTCAATTCAATGATTCAACAAGGAGCATTCGCAGCTTTATTTGTGTGGATGCTGTTTACTACGCAAAAAAAGAATGAACAGCGCGAAGAACAATATCAAAAAGTTATTGAAAAAAATCAACAGGTCATTGAAGAACAAGCAAAAGCATTTAGTTCGTTGTCAAAGGATTTATCAGATGTTAAGCAAAAAATATTGGGAAACGGGGATGAGAAATAAAATATGATATTAAATTATTTGTCGCGTATGTAGGTTCTCAAATAGAAATTCAATTAATATATAATAATGAGAAAAAGCCCTAATACCGATAAGTATTGGGGCTTTTTCTCATTAGCTATAGTGAATAAGGTTGTGGTGGATTCTTCAAGAGGAAAGAGTGAATGAAGTCTAATATTTAATGTAAATGAAATGAAACCTTGAAGGATGCTTAGTTATAACACAGTCTTATTCAGGGATTCGTTAGTTCGCTTTCTAAATTTAGGGAATAAATATAGCTTAGTACCTTGCAATAAATAATACTAAGTGGTATATTATGGATAAATCAGGTACCGTGTATTGAACAGTACTGAGATAGGGAAGGAGGATGGCACTTGAACGTTCAGTTTAAAAAAGGTGTGCTTGAACTTTGTGTATTAGCACTTGTAAAACGTAAAGATAGTTACGGTTATGAACTTGTTCAGCAAATCTCTAATAAATTTTTAATATCGGAAGGGTCAGTATACCCTTTGTTACGTCGTTTGACGAAAGAAGGGTATTTTCAAACGTATTTAAAGGAATCTACGGAAGGGCCACCTCGTAAATATTATCAATTAACAGAACAAGGGGAGACGCAATTTCATTTGTTAGTAACAGAATGGCGTGATTTTGCGAAAGGGGTACAAGAAATTATTGAAGGGGTGGAATGGGATGAGTAAAGAAGGGTTTCTTAAAGAATTATCAAGTTATCTTAGAAAGTTACCAGAGGAAGAGAGGCAAGATATTTTATTGGATTATGAAGAGCACTTTCAGTTTGGACTAGAAGAGGGGAAAACTGAATCAGAAATAATACAGGGCCTTGGTTCTCCGAAAGTAATCGCAAAAGAATTACTTGCGATGTATCGCTTCGATGAAATGAAAAAAAATCCATCGACTTCAAATGTGACAAGAGCTGTTATGGCAGCGATTGGACTTAGTTTGTTTAATTTTATTATTGTGTTAGGCCCGTTAGTCGCAATTATTGCTTTTATATTTTCTTTTTGGATTGGTGGTATTGCTAGTGTAGTAACACCATTTTTCGTTATTGGAAAAGTATTTATGGGTACTTTTATATGGTTGGATCTTTTCGTTAGTATAACGTTTGTTGGAGTAGGTTTGTTGTTATGTATTATCGCTTTTTATAGTACAAAGTGGTTTAAGAGATTGTGTGTACGATACGTAATATGGAACTTCAAAATGATAAAAGGAGAGTAAATGATGAAAAAACTATTTTTAATCGCTATCGCTTGTATCATTATTGGAGTAATAGGAATTTCCCAAACATATGAAAAAGCAGTACAAACTGCTGAAAAAGGCGATAAAGAAGATGTAATTAAAAACGAAACATTAAAAAATATAGAAGTTAAGTTAGATGCCGGAGATATTGTTATCCAAAAATCTCCTGACTCTTCTTTTTATGTAAAGCAATCAGGAGATGTACGTAAACAAGTGATTCGTATTGCAGAAGATGGTGACACATTAAAAATTATTGGGGAAAGAGAAAAAGGTGCTTCATTTGATTTTTCTTTTTACGATTTTAGGTTCCAAACGTCTAAATTGACTCTCCTTGTGCCCGAACGCTCTTATCAAGATGTAAAAGTAAATTCATCTGCTGGACAAATCGAAATGAGTGATGTGAAAAGTGATAGTGTAAGTGTTAGAACACTTGCTGGAGAAGTAGAGCTGAAACAAGTAACGTCTAAGAATGTGGAGGGATCTACAAAAGCTGGTGAGGTGAACTTTAAAAAAGTAATAGGGAAAGTGACCGCAAAAACAACAAGTGGGGAAATAAATATTCAAGATCATGATTCTAAGTATAATCTAGAAGCAAGTTCAACTGCGGGAGATATAGATATTACTTTATCGGAAAAACCACAAGATGCGGTAATTACTGGGCAAAGTGCTGCCGGAGATGTAACAATTTTTAATGAAGAAAATAATAACGTAACAATTGGAAATGGTAGTAAAAAGATTAGCGGTAAAACGGCTGCTGGAGATGTCACGATTGAAACTCGTTAATAAGAAATAGAGTGCATGGAAATCTATCAAAATACAAAAAGAAGATAATTACCGTATATAAATAAGGTAATTATCTTCTTTTTGTTATTTTTAATGTAAATCACGATATACGCCAATTACTTTCCCGATAACTGACACTTGTTTTAAAATGATAGGTTCTAATGAAGAGTTTTCTGGTTGTAGACGGAAATGGTCTTTTTCTTTATAGAAACGTTTAACAGTTGCTTCGTTATCTTCTGTTAAAGCGACTACAATTTCACCATTATATGCAGACTGTTGTTGGCGAACAACAACTAAATCTCCATCGAAAATACCAGCTTCAATCATACTATCTCCAGAAATACGTAACATGAACACTTGGTCTGCTCCGGAAACAATGCTAGCTGGAAGTGGGAAATGTTCCTCTACGCTTTCGACCGCTGTAATTGGTAAACCAGCAGTAACTTTTCCGACAATTGGAACTTGAATAACAGATTGTGTTTCCGTATCCATTCGGTCTTCGCCTAAAATTTCAATGGCACGTGGTTTTGTTGGATCGCGTCGAATGTATCCTTTTTCTTCTAATCGTGATAAATGTCCGTGCACTGTAGAACTAGAAGCGAGGCCGACTGCTTGACCAATTTCACGTACGGAAGGTGGATATCCTTTTTCTTGTACTTTTAGCTTAATAAAGTCGAGAATGTCTTGCTGGCGTTTCGTTAACTTTTCCATGTTTTCTAACACCTCGTTTTCTTTCATTTTTCTTATTAATAAGTATAACATGTGAAAAAACATTCTACAAACATAAGTTCGAACAAATGGCAGATTTATGTTACACTATAGGGAAATGATAGGGAGAAAGAGGGGTTCAAAATGAATGCAATTATTTATGCACGTGTGAGTACAACGAAAGAAGCGCAAGAAACATCATTATTACGTCAAAAAGATGAATTATTGCATTTAGCTGAGCGCTATCAAATGAATGTTACTAAGGTGATTGAAGAGCAGGCTAGTGGGTATACAATTGAACGTGACGGTATATTAGAGGTGTTAGATACAATTCGGGACGAACAAATTGATGTGTTACTTATACAAGATGAAACGCGCCTTGGTAGAGGGAATGCGAAGATTGCATTAATGCATTGTTTACATAAAGAAGGCATAAAAGTATATACACATACACATAATGGTGAATTACAATTGTCGGATTCTGATTCGATGGTATTAGATATTATTGGTATTGTTGAAGAATATCAAAGGAAGATTCATAACTTGAAAATTAAACGAGGTATGCAACGTGCAGTAGAAAAAGGTTATCGTCCAGAAAATAATTTAAAAAATCGTCATTTAAGTGTAGGAAGAGAGAAAAAAGAAGTGCCAATTGAGGAAATTGTACGTTTGCGAAAAAGTGAACTCACGTTTGAAGAAATTGCAGCAACACTACGTGGATTTGGTCATAATGTTTCAAAGGCGACTGTACATCGTAGATATGTAGAGTATACGAAGCAATTGCTTGATAAAGAAGAGTAACTATTGTATGATAATAATCAGTTTTGATTAGAAGGGGGATTCGAGATGATTAATCACGAACTCGTTGAACGCATTAACTTCTTAGCGAAAAAAGCAAAAGCTGAAGGTTTAACTGAAGAAGAGCAACGTGAGCGTCAATCGCTACGTGAACAATATTTAAAAGGATTTCGTCAAAATATGTTAAACGAACTTAAAGGTATTAAAGTTGTTAACGAAGAAGGTACAGATGTTACACCGACGAAATTAAAAGCTTTAAAAAAGCAAGATAATGCAAAATTAAATTAAAAGATGGGCGAAGCCCATCTTTTTTATTTGTAAAAATCCTTATTTAATAACTTTCCAGTTGTTATTAACGGTTGCTTCTATCGTTCTATGTTCCAATATATAATTAGCGATAAGTTCAGACATATCAGTGGGTATATCTTTTACTATCGGTTTGTTTTGAAACATAAAGAAATTTCCCCCGCCACTTGCACGATAATTATTCATTACAACGTCATATTCGTCATTCATATTAAGAGGAGCACTTTTATGCTGTAAAGATTCTACTCTTTCACCAATTGGTTTTGAAATGTTTAATACATATGAAATCCCTTCCCACATATCATAATTATAATGTTGTGGCTTTGGTTCTATGTAGGTAGGGCTTACGATGATGGATCCATCTGTTTTTAATGTGAAATAAGAAGCAGAGAGTTCAAGAGCATCTTTTATATCTGCTCCAGTTATTCTAATTACTTTTAATGTGTTTGGATAAATATAATTAGAAACGATGTCACGCATTGTTACATGTTCTGGGAAGCCTGGAGATGTATTATGGAACAAACTTGTACAAGAAATTGATACATTAGCTATATCCATCTGTATTTTATTTATGAACTCGATAAAAGGATGATCATGCAAACGAGTTTGCATAGCATCTGAAATTTGCATGTCCCCCTCAATAATTCCAATAGGTTGATCAAGCCACTTTTGTGTTTTCTCTTCGTAATCGGCTACCAATGAAAGTACATCTTGGTCCGCTGCAACCCCTTGTACAGATAATAATTCAGAAGAACTCTCTTTTTTCACCCATTTATGTTTCATTTTTTCGAATGTTACTTTTACTTTTCCAACTGAGTGTCCATTGCATCCGGTCTGTAAAATTGTTACACCGTTAGCCATTGTGTGAGAAATGTCTCGGTGTTGATGACCTGTTAGTAAAAGATCTATGCCTTCAATTTCCTGGCACATTGCATATCCTTGGTTTTCACCTGTTAACACTTCAGTCGGTTCCCCGGTTTGTAAATCACTTTCAAATCCACCGTGATAGGCTACGACTAATAAATCTGGTTTCTCGTGTTCGTGAATATAAGAAACCCATTTTTTTGTAGTCTCTAATGCATCTTCAAATAGTAAATCTTTAATATGATGGGCCTGTTCCCAATTTGGGATGTAATGTGTTGTTACCCCTAAAATAGCAATTTTTATATTTGATTCAATCTGTTTGATTATATAAGGTTTTCCGAAATAGGGTTTCTTTATGTTTTTATCTAAAATGTTTGCTGATAGGTACGGGAAGTTCGCAGTAGTCACAGCATTATTTAATATGTCCATCCCGTAATTAAATTCATGATTGCCGATAACTGCAGCATCATACTGTAGGTAATTCGCTAATAAGGACATTGGGTTTTTTTTGTTTTTTTCGTATGTAACATAATGATAAGTAAATGGTGTTCCTTGAATGAAGTCACCATTATCAATTAAAAGAACGTTTGTATTTTGGGAACGTTCTTTTTTTATAAGAGTAGAAATTTTAGCTAAACCAAGTTCTGCCGGGGAGTTATCTTGGTAGTAAATGGGATAAACAGTGCCATGTATATCGCTTGTTAATAAGATGTTTAAAGTTACAGTTTGATTTTGTTCCAATATGACTCACCTTTTCTATTGTTATCTTCCAATTCATCATATCAAATATGTGAAGTGAATTTTGATGTGAATGTATAGAATGTGTAAAGATTCTGTAAATAACAAATTGTGCATCAAAATATGTGATATATTTCTTCATGTTTACGGAAGCTTATTTCATAACAAGAAAAATGGAGGCATTAATATGTTGAAAAAAGTTTTTGCAATGAGTACAACAGTTGTACTAGCGGCGGGATTATTAAGTGGCTGCGGAGCGAAAGAATCAAGTGCAAGTAAAAATGAAGATACGAAAAAAGGTTATGTACCAAAGACCTTAAATGTTCAATTTGTTCCTTCTCAAAATGCGGATACGCTAGAGGCGAAGGCAAAACCATTGGAAAAGCTATTAAGCGATAAATTAAATATTCCGGTAAAAGTTAGTATTTCAACTAACTACAATACAATTGTAGAAGCGATGGCATCTAAACAAGTAGATGTAGGGTTTTTACCGCCAACAGCGTACGTGTTAGCACATGAAAAGAAGGCTGCTAATGTAATTTTGCAAGCACAACGTTTTGGAGTAGAGGATGAAACAGGAGCTCCTACAAAAGATTTAGTAGACTATTATAAATCTGAGTTTGTTGTTAAAAAAGACTCTAATATAAATAGTGTAAAAGATTTAAAAGGTAAAAAAATTGGTTATCAAGATGTAACATCATCAGCAGGATATGTATGGCCTGCAGCTGTTCTATTAAAAGAGGGAATTGATCCGCTAAAGGATGTGAAACCTGTTACATTAAAAGGCCATGATCAGTCACTTATTGCACTTTTAAATGGTGATGTAGATGCAGCTGTTGTATTCCAAGATGCTCGTAATATTGTAAAAAAAGATTATCCGAATATATTTGATCAAACGAAAATAGTGAAATTTACTGAGAAAATTCCGAACGATACAATTTCTGTACGCTCGGATTTAGATGCAGAGTGGAGTAAGAAATTACAAGATGCTTTCATTGAAATTGGAAAAAATGAGGAAGGCCGTAAAATCATTAAAGAAGTATATTCCCATGAAGGATATATTAAATCTGATGATAGTAAATTTGATATTGTTCGTGAATATGGAAAGACAGTGAAGACGCAATAATACATAGTGAAATGGCGGCTAGCTGGAAGGTGTGAGATTTCAGTTAGTTTGCCGTTTTTTAGTTATTGATAATACATTGAAAGTAGGTAAGATGTGTGATAGAGTTTCGAAATGTTTCCAAAATGTATCCGAATGGCACAAAGGGATTGAATAATATAAATTTAAAGATTCAAAAAGGTGAGTTTATTGTAATGGTCGGATTATCCGGAGCCGGAAAATCTACACTTCTCAGATCCGTAAATCGTCTTCATGAGATTACCGAAGGAGAAATCATTATTGAAGGTGAGTCTATTACTTCTGCGAAAGGAAAAGGATTAAGGCGTATGCGCCGGGATATCGGTATGATCTTCCAAAGTTTTAACCTTGTAAAGCGATCAACAGTATTAAAAAATGTATTAGCTGGTCGTGTTGGATATCATTCCACACTACGTACAACGTTAGGTTTGTTTCCGAAAGAAGATGTGGAGCTCGCATTTCAAGCATTAAAAAGAGTGAATATTTTAGAAAAAGCATATGCACGTGCTGATGAATTATCAGGAGGACAACAGCAACGTGTATCGATAGCTAGAGCATTGGCGCAAGAAGCAAAAATCATATTGGCAGATGAGCCTGTTGCATCGTTAGATCCACTTACGACAAAGCAAGTGCTAGATGATTTGAAAAAAATTAATGAAGATTTTGGAATCACGACAATTGTAAATTTACATTCTATTGATTTGGCTAGACAATATGCGACACGCATTATCGGATTACATGCAGGTGAAATTGTTTTTGACGGTTTAGTAGAAGAAGCAACGGATGAAAAATTTGCTGAAATTTATGGGGACGTTGCTCAGAAAAGCGAATTATTAGAGGTGGCAGTAAAATGAATGACATGACGATATATTCAAATGAAATACCGAAGCCGCCGAGTAAATTGAAACATATGTTAACGTTTATTTTAGTTATTTTAATGCTGTGGAGTAGTAGTGTACAAGTAGATGCATCATTTTCAAAACTGGTAGACGGTTTTCCAAATATGGTAGATCTATTGAAAGAAATGGTGCCACCTGATTGGAGTTATTTTCAAGTTATTACAACAGCGATGTTAGATACAATACGTATGGCGATTATTGGGACGACCTTAGGAGCGATTTTAGCTATTCCACTTGCATTGTTTGCAGCAAGTAATGTGTTTACTAACACATTTTTATATAGTCCAGCTCGAATGATTTTAAATTTTATACGAACGATACCAGATTTATTATTGGCGGCTATTTTCGTAGCGATTTTTGGAATTGGGCCACTTCCAGGTATTTTGGCTCTTACTTTTTTTTCAATTGGACTTGTAGCGAAATTGTTGTATGAATCAATTGAATCAATTGACCCTAGCCCACTAGAAGCGATGACAGCTGTAGGGGCTACTAAGGTGCAATGGATTGTTTATGGAGTCATTCCACAAGTAAAAGCACACTTTGTTTCCTATGTACTATATACATTTGAGGTGAATGTACGTGCAGCGGCTGTCCTAGGTTTAGTAGGAGCAGGTGGTATTGGACTATATTATGATCGTACACTTGGATTTTTACAATATCAACAAACTGCTTCTATAATTATTTATACCCTTATTGTTGTTTTGTTAATTGACTACATTAGTACATTGTTGCGGGAGAAACTATAATGAATAGAACGACGATGATTGTGCCAAAACCGAAGAAACTGAGTGTATATCGCTGGGTTATTTTTATAGCAATTACATTTGTTTATGTTTGGGCCTTTTCAGGAGTACCATTAGAAGGGATAAAGGACACAGCAGGTGAAATCACGAAAGCAATTATGACAGGGGTATTGAATCCAGACTGGTCGTATGTATCTTTGCCAGATGGTGAAGATTTATTGCATGGATTAATTGATACGTTGGCAATTGCGATATTAGGTACATTTATTTCTGCATTTTTATCTGTTCCGTTTGCCTTTTGGGCGGCAACGAATATGAGTAGTGGAAAATTAACTTCAGGATCTGGAAAATTTGTACTTAGTTTTGTTCGTACGTTTCCTGAATTAGTTATGGCTCTTTTATTTATAAAAGCTGTTGGTCCAGGCTCTTTTGCAGGAGTATTAGCCTTAGGATTACATTCTATTGGAATGTTAGGAAAACTATATTCAGAAGGAATTGAAAACATAGATAAAGGACCGACGGAAGCGTTACTAGCAACAGGAGCAAACCGTTTTCAAATACTTTGGTATGCAGTGTTACCACAAGTGTTACCAGACTTTCTATCGTATACGTTATACAGATTTGAAATTAATGTACGATCCGCTGCGATTTTAGGGGTTATCGGAGCAGGAGGGATTGGTACACCTTTAATTTTTGCGCTGAGTTCACGGAATTGGTCTCGTGTTGGGATTATTTTATTAGGTATTATTTTAATGGTAATTATAATTGATTTGATTTCAAGTTCGATTCGCAAACGGATTGTTTAACTTATTTGAAAAGCATCGAAGTTAGATGCTTTTTATATTTTTAAAAACGTATTTAAAAACGTAAGTATAGAAGAAATTTGTATAAATATACAGATAATTCTCTTTCTTTTTAAAATAAAAATAATGAAAAAGTATGTCATATTGAATGCCCATACATTCCCGGAAACATTGATTTTTTTATAAAAAATCAAAAAAATATCAACATATTTGTCGATACATGTTGTATAATCTTGCGTGGGAAGCTATCATATAAATGTATAAAACGTTTACTAATATAAGCGAAGGGAAGAATAGCATGTCACATTCAATCGAACAACTTTCTATCAACACGATTCGCACATTATCCATCGATGCGATTGAAAAAGCAAACTCTGGTCACCCAGGAATGCCAATGGGTGCAGCACCAATGGCTTATACATTATGGACTCAATTTATGAAACACAATCCAAATAACCCAACGTGGTTTAACCGTGATCGTTTCGTATTATCTGCAGGTCATGGTTCAATGTTATTATACAGCCTACTTCATCTATCTGGTTATGATGTAACAATGGATGACTTAAAGAACTTCCGTCAATGGGGAAGCAAAACTCCAGGACATCCTGAGTACGGTCATACAGCTGGTGTAGATGCAACGACTGGTCCACTTGGACAAGGTATTGCAACTGCTGTAGGTATGGCAATGGCTGAAAGACATTTAGCTGCTAAATATAACCGTGATGCGTATAATGTAGTAGATCATTATACATACGCTATTTGTGGTGATGGAGATTTAATGGAGGGCGTTTCTGCTGAAGCATCTTCATTAGCTGCTCATTTACAATTAGGTCGTCTTGTTGTGCTTTATGATTCAAACGATATTTCATTAGATGGCGATTTAAATCGTTCATTCTCTGAAAGTGTAGAAGATCGTTACAAAGCATACGGATGGCAAGTGATCCGTGTTGAGGATGGAAATGATATTGAAGCAATCGCGAAAGCAATTGAAGAAGCGAAAGCTGACGAAAAACGCCCAACGCTAATTGAAGTAAGAACGACAATTGGTTTCGGTTCTCCAAACAAATCAGGAAAATCAGCTTCACATGGTTCTCCACTTGGTGTAGAAGAAACAAAATTAACGAAAGAAGCATATGCTTGGACTGCTGAACAAGACTTCCACGTAGCAGAAGAGGTATACGACAACTTCCGTAAAACAGTACAAGATGTTGGTGAAACTACGCAAGCAGAGTGGAACACTATGCTAGGTGAATATGCGCAAGCATACCCAGAATTAGCAAACGAATTCCAAGCAGCAATGAACGGTCAACTTCCAGAAGGTTGGGAGCAAAACTTACCAACTTATGAATTAGGATCAAAAGCAGCAACTCGTAATTCTTCTGGTGCTGTAATTAATGCAATTGCAGAGTCTGTACCATCATTCTTCGGTGGATCTGCTGACCTTGCTGGTTCTAACAAAACATACATGAATAACGAAAAAGACTTTACAAGAGACGATTACAGCGGTAAAAACATTTGGTACGGTGTACGTGAGTTCGCAATGGGTGCAGCAATGAACGGTATTGCATTACATGGCGGTTTAAAAACTTACGGTGGTACGTTCTTCGTATTCTCTGATTACTTACGTCCAGCAATTCGCCTTGCAGCATTAATGCAATTGCCAGTAACGTATGTATTCACACATGACAGTATCGCTGTTGGTGAAGATGGTCCAACACATGAACCAGTCGAACAATTAGCAGCGCTTCGTGCAATGCCGAACGTTTCTGTTATCCGTCCAGCTGATGGTAACGAATCTGTTGCAGCTTGGAGACTGGCTTTAGAATCTACAAACAAACCAACTGCTTTAGTATTAACTCGTCAAGACCTTCCAACATTAGAAGGTGCAAAAGATGATACGTATGAAAAAGTAGCAAAAGGTGCATATGTAGTTTCTGCAAGCAAGAAAGAAACGGCTGATGTTATCTTACTTGCAACTGGGTCTGAAGTAAGCCTAGCTGTTGAAGCTCAAAAAGCATTAGCAGCGGACGGCGTTGACGCAGCTGTTGTCAGCATGCCATCTATGGATCGTTTTGAAGCTCAACCTGCAGAGTACAAAGAATCTGTATTACCAAAAGCAGTAACAAAACGTTTCGCAATCGAAATGGGTGCTACATTCGGATGGCACCGTTACGTAGGTCTTGAAGGAGATGTGTTAGGTATCGATACATTCGGTGCTTCTGCTCCTGGTGAGAAGATTATGGAAGAGTATGGATTTACTGTAGAGAACGTTGTTCGTAAAGTAAAAGAAATGCTTTAATGATTTCAGAAAAATCTCTCCGGCATGGAGAGATTTTTCTATGTAAATGAGTTTTTTCGACAGAAAAAGTTTTTTATCTCTCCGCAGTCAGACAATCATTGCAAATTTTCTTATATATAATGAAGGGAAAAGGTTGTCCAGATTGGGAGGGGAAAAATGAAAACGTATGAATTGTATTTAATTCAAGAGGATATTGCGAAATCTTATTTTGGTCGTGAATATTTGTTTTTTGATTTATTTGCTCGATTTTCAGAATCTGGGTCCCTTTCGGAGAAAAAAGTGTTATATAAACAAATGATGTATATAACGAAACCATTGCAAGTAATGAAAATTCATCATAAATTAGAACAAGCTTTGCGCGTTCTTGGTAAATATGATAGAACACATCATACACATACACTTTATACGGGAGCGGAGTACGGTGAAATAATGGTGAAACCGCACTATATTCGTATGAATACCTCTGGAAATGTCTCTATGGAAACGACTTTCTTTGAGGTGTTAAGAAAGTGTGAATTAACATTTTTAGCTATGGATTATGAAAATACAAAGTACGGATGGCTGAATCCTCTAAAACAAGTACGAACATATGTGTAAAAAATGTCGAATTGTATCTTGTCTTATTGAAAAGGTTTTAGTACACTGTAAGGTAGACAACATGAAGGAGGAAAATATATGCCAATTTGGTTAGGTATTCTAGTGGGCGTAGTAGCACTAGTAGCAGGCGTGGCGTTAGGATTTTTCATTGCCCGCAAATACATGATGAATTACTTACAAAAAAATCCACCAATTAACGAACAAATGTTAAAAATGATGATGATGCAAATGGGACAAAAACCTTCCCAAAAGAAAATCAATCAAATGATGAGCGCGATGAACAAGCAACAAATGAAATAAGCGCTAAAAGACACTCACTAAGAGTGTCTTTCTTTTTGTTAGTTACAGTTTTTAAAACTTTTAAAAATTCTGTATTTTTGGTAAACTGAAAACATCGCTCATTTTAAGGGAGGAGGAAAAAAATGAAAGTGTTTATGAATTTAGCGTGGTTTTTTAAACAAGAAAAACGAGCGTACATAACCGGAATTATTTTATTATTTGGCGTTGCACTTTTAGAGCTCGTAGCACCAAAAGTAATTGGAATCGTTGTAGATGAAATTAATGATGAAACATTGACGACCGATAAGTTACTAAAATGGGTTGTACTATTAGTAATTGTAGGTATTACGATGTACATATTGCGTTACATATGGCGTATTATGATTTTCGGGTCTTCGTTAAAATTAGCTCGCCAATTACGAAAAAATTTATATGAACATTTTACAAAGATGAGTCCATCTTTCTATCAGTCAAATCGAACAGGTGATTTAATGGCACATGCGACTAATGATATTCAAGCAATCCAGCAAACTGCTGGAGCGGGTGTTTTAACGCTTGTTGATTCATTAGCTGTTGGGGGATGTGTACTCGTAGCGATGGGTTTTACAATTAGTTGGAAGTTAACATTGTTAAGTTTAATTCCGATGCCGATTGTAGCCATTTCGACAAATTATTATGGAACGTTATTACATAAAAGGTTTCATAAAGCACAGCAATCGTTTTCGGAAATTAATGATAAAGTGCAAGAGAGTATGAGTGGAATGAAAGTGATTCGATCGCTTGGACAAGAGAAAGAAGATTTGCAGGCGTTTCGAAAAAAATCAGAAGATGTTGTGCATAAAAATGTGTTAGTTGCACGTATTGATTCGTTATTTGATCCGACAATCGCTCTTATCGTTGGATTTTCTTTTTTAATTGCAGTATGTTACGGATCGGTATTAGTTGTAAGAGGTGAATTAACAGTAGGTGATCTCGTTACATTTACGACATATTTAGGTACCCTCGTTTGGCCAATGTTAGCGTTTGGATGGTTGTTCAATATTATGGAGCGTGGACGTGCTTCATATGACCGTGTAGAAAAAATTCTTTCACAAAAATCAGATGTAGTAAATAGAGAAAATGCTGTACATACGATAGCGAGCGGTAATGTTTCATTTACCATTGATTCATTTTCGTATAAGAAAAATGAACTGTTACATTTAAACGATATTCACTTTGATTTGAAGAAGGGCGAAACGCTAGGAGTTGTAGGACGTACAGGTGCAGGGAAAACGACTTTATTAAAATGTTTAATCCGTGAGTATGATCATTTTAATGGTGAATTAAAAGTTGGGGAGCGAGATATTCGAGATTTAACACTTCATGGTGTCCGTTCTGCCATTTCATATGTGCCGCAAGATCATTTTTTATTTTCAGCAAGTATTGGTGAGAATATTGCCTTTGGAAAGGCGGATGCTACATATAATGAAATTACCCAAGCTGCAGAGATTGCTTGTATTCATAATGATATCCTCCAATTTTCAGAAGGATATGAAACAGTAGTAGGGGAAAGAGGCGTTTCGTTATCTGGTGGTCAAAAACAGCGAATCTCTATTGCTCGTGCTTTATTAACAAATGCTGAAATTTTAATTTTGGATGATTGTTTATCAGCGGTAGATGCAAAAACAGAAGAGACAATTTTAAGTGCCTTAAAGAGGGAAAGAGCAGGGAAAACGACGATTATTACTGCACACCGATTAAGTGCAATTCAGCATGCTAATCTTATTCTTGTTGTTGATGAAGGTAGAATTGTACAAAGAGGTACACATGAGGAATTAATGAAGGAAAACGGCTGGTATAAGGAAATGTATGAAAGCCAGCAATTAGAAGCTTTAGTCGAGAAAGGAGGCGTATGATGGTAGAGAAGAAGCGAAGTGATTTAAGTAGATTGCTTTCTTATATGAAGCCATATAAAGGGTTGCTATCTTTAGCATTTATCTTTTTAGTTGGTGCGACAGTAACGGAAATGATGGGGCCTTTTTTAATTAAACAATTCCTTGATGAACACCTAGTACCGCGGGATTTTGAACGATCAGCACTCGTTACTTTATTTGTAATTTACATAGTTGCTCATTTATTAAAAGTATTATTTACGTATTTAAATCTATTGTACTTTCAGAACATTGCTTTTAAGATTGTTCAAGATATGCGAGTTGAAGTATATGAACATGTTCAAAAGCTGTCATTAAGTTTCTTTGATCGTACGCCAATTGGTACGCTCGTATCTCGTATAACGAATGATACGGAAGCGATTAAAGATTTTTATGTCAGTGTATTATCAACATTTGTGAAAAATGTAGTCTTTTTAGTAGGTATTTTAATAGCGATGTTTTTATTAGATGTAAAATTAGCGTTATTTTCTCTCATATTAATTCCGATAATGTTCGCGATTATGGTATTATATCGCCGGAAAAGTGCAGCTTTTTATTTAGAAGTACGTAATCAACTAAGCGTGTTAAATGCAAAATTGAACGAGTCCATACAAGGAATGAATATTGTTCAAGTGTTCAGACAAGAAAAACGTATGAGAAAAGAGTTTGAAGAAGTGAATAATAAACATTATAGTGCAGGGCGACGTACTTTGAAGTTAGACGCATTACTTTTACGACCAGCTACGGATTTAGTACATATTGTAGCTATTGCGTTAGTACTAGGTTTATTTGGGATTGATGCTTTAAAGAGCCCTGTTGAAGTAGGAGTTTTATATGCTTTTGTTAACTATATACATCGTTTCTTCCAACCTGTAAATGAGATGATGATGAAATTGTCCTTTTTCCAACAGGCACTTGTTTCGTCATCACGTGTATTTCATTTAATGGACGAGAAAGATTTAGCACCGGTTCAAAAAGGCAATGAGAATCCTCAAGTTGTCGATGGAGATATTGAATTTAAAAATGTTACTTTTTCATATGATGGAAAGCGTGACGTTTTAAAAAATGTATCATTTCACGTGAAACAAGGGCAAACGGTTGCTTTTGTTGGGCATACTGGTAGCGGAAAAAGTACGATTATGAATTTGTTAATGCGATTTTATAATATTAAGTCGGGAAATATTGTAATAGACTGTGTAGATTTAGAAAAATTTGAAGAACGAGAAATTAGAAAGAAAATAGGACTCGTATTGCAAGATGCATTTTTATTTGCTGGAAATGTAAAGCAAAATATTCGTATGTATAATGAAGAAATTACGGATGAAGAAGTAAAAGAAGCTGCTCGATTTGTGCAAGCGAATACGTTTATTGAAAAGTTACCAGAGCAGTATGAAACAGAAGTAGTAGAAAGAGGTGCAGCATTTTCAAGCGGTCAACGACAATTAATTGCTTTTGCTAGAACGATAGCAACGAATCCGAAAGTATTAGTATTAGATGAAGCAACAGCTAATATCGATACAGAAACAGAAGAGGCTATTCAAACAGCGTTGCAACAAATGCGAAAAGGTAGAACGACGATAGCCATTGCGCATAGGTTATCTACAATTCAAGATGCAGATCAAATTTTTGTGATGCATGATGGAGAGATAGTAGAAAGAGGAACACATCAAGAATTACTAAGTGAGCAAGGTTTGTATTATAATATGTACTTGTTACAAAATAAAGGGAGTTTGCAAAAGGCCTTGTAAATACAAGGTCTTTTTTATTTTGTATACAAAATATATTTACTCTTTGTTTCTATAGCATAAATGTCGTGTCCTCTTATGAAATTTGTACATATTGTATGTATACGAAGTAAAAAAATTAATAGGAGATTTTATATGCAAAACAGATCGAGTTCAAATGTTACGTTAATTGATGTGTCTCATTGGGAAGGGAATATTGATTGGAATGCAGTGAAGGCATCTGGAATTCCAGCAGCGTATGCAAAAGCGACAGAAGGTGTAAATTACATTGATCCTACTTTTACTAAAAATGTACAAGCAGCCCGAAGTGCGAATGTATTAATTGGTGCATACCATTTTGCACGTCCAGAACAAAATGATGCAATTTCAGAGGCGAAATATTTTGTGAGTATATTACAAAGTAACCAGACAGACTTAATGCCAGTTCTGGATTTAGAATCACCAAAAGATCCGAGTAATAGTAATTTAACTGGTAGCGCTATATCGAATTGGGCAAGAAGCTTCATAAATTATGTGAAACAGGCTACTGGAAAAGATGTAATGTTATATACAGGAGTTTGGTATATTAATGAGTTCGGAATTAGCGGATTAAGTGATATTCCACTTTGGATTGCTAAATACTCGAGTACACCGCCTGCTGATGCTGGTGGATGGACAGCGTGGACAGCATGGCAGTACACAGATTCTGGACAAATTTCAGGTGTAGGAAATTGTGATGTATCAGCTGCAGTTTCACTAGAAGCTTTACAAGGGAATGGAGCAAGTGGTGGAGGGAATGTTTCTCCGCCTAATAATGCAACTCCAGTGTACGGGGTTGCTATAATTAATGGAGATAATGTGAATTTGAGAAGTGGACCATCTTTGCAGTCTAGTGTAATTCGCCAATTGAATCGTGGCGAAACATATGAAGTTTGGGGAGAACAAGATGGATGGCTTTGTTTAGGGACAAATCAGTGGGTATATAATGATCCGAGTTATATTCAGTATAAACATTATGTGGCGACTATTACTGGTGATAATGTAAATTTGCGTGATGCTCCATCATTAAAAGGAAATGTTATAAGACAGTTACATCATGGTGAATCGTATCGAGTATGGAGTAAGCAAGATGGATGGCTTTGCTTAGGGACAAATCAATGGATATACTACGATCCAAGTTATATTCAGTATGGTGTACAATAGAGTGAAAATAAAAGGTGCCCCGTCAGAGGTGCCTTTTATTAAAAATATACAACTTTTACAAAGTCTGTATCGAAACCATAGTATACTATAGTAGATATATTTATAAAAAATAATCGAAAATGAAATAAAGGGGTAAAAATATGAATTATGTGCTAATAGGTGCGGTTTTAATATTATTAGCTGTAGTATTTGTGCTGTTTTATAAAAATAAACAGTTAGAATCAGAGAGTCAGCAAGTAGAATTTGAAAAGAAACAAGCGATTGAAACGTATAAAAATGAAATTGCAGCTACGGTGATAGAGCATACAGAACAACAAAATAATTTGAAAAATATGGAACAGAAAAAATACAATGATTTACAAGTAAGTGCAAATAGAGAAATTGAAAATATGCGTATGATGAAAAATCAATTAGCTGTGCAGCATAGTAAAGAACGTAGTGAAATACAAAATAAACATAATAATGAAATACATATGTTTCAAAAATTAATTGCAAATTTACGAGAATATACTAAAAACGGCGCTGAAATGAATACGTACGAAACATTACATTATATGAAGCGAGGATTCATAGAGCAAGGCATCATATTAGATGCTGAAATTCAAATCATGCCGAATGTTTTTATTAAAAATAATAGTGAAATAAACGATAATCGAATCCATCATCTCATCTTGTGCAAAACTGGTATTTATCTACTTGAGACGAAAGAATGGGAAGAGAAATTAGTTCATGGTTTAACGAAAGAAAATGCTGGTATATATTCATTTATGATTGATGAAATGGGTAAGTATCAACAAGAAGTTGAAAAAGAAGAGACATTTGAATATATAGTAGGTAAAGATTCGTCAACTATACAAGTGAAAAATGAAGGGAATCCAGTATATAAGGCGAAGAAACTATCTCAAATTTTATACAATTGTTTGAAAGAAATGCAGACTAATAGTATAAAAGAAAAGGTAAAACCAGTTGTATATTTTTATAATGAAAATGGAAAAGAAATAATAGATCTTTCTAGTGAGGAAACACCTAGATTAAAAGATCGGGAGCAAATTGTAACGTTCTTCAGAAATGAAATCTTAGCAGGGAAAATAGTATATACAGTGCAAGAATTAGAACAGATTCGAGAAATGATTAGCAGGATGAATTATATAGTGAGTTAAAAGGGGGGATCTTTCTGAGCGCTATGCTACGTGGCATTTTGTATGTCTATTTTTGTTTGTATATAGTAATGTACATTCTATTTATATTCGTCATCGATATGATCCATATGCCCTTAAGTGTAAGGAGCATTTTTGTAGTATTCATACCATTTGTTTTATTAGTCATGGTTCAAAGGGTTATTTTATATGCTTCTAAAAATCGTAATGAAGAAAAGAAGCAAATGTCTGGGGTTTTAATAGTAGCACTCATACCATTAATAGTATGCACTGTACAACTAAGTGTAAATGAATATACGTCAAAGTTTAATCAAAATAGATGGTTAAATCATGCAGAGAAACGGATACATATGGTAGATGATCTATTAAAAAAATATAAATTAATAGGGAAATCAAATGAAGAAATTACACAATTGTTAGGCGCTTCAACGGACACGAGAAGTGGGGAAGAAGGAGTTATCACTTTGTATTATCTTGGGACTGAACGTGGCTTTATTCCAATAGATAGCGAACAGCTTGTTTTCCAATTTGATAGAGATGGAAAAGTCATGGAATATACGGTGCATAAAGATTAAAGAAATGTAGAGGGAAGCTATATGTTATAGCTTCTTTTTTATTTTTCAATATGTCACGGAAGGGGGAGAAGGTTTTTGAGTGGAATAAGGAATGAAAGCGGAGGTGATGCATATATATAGATGCATTGGGTGATTATTAGTCCGATTGGTGAGGGGTAATAATTAATAAGTACGGAAAAAACCCCCACTGATTAAAGTTTCATTTTATCATATTGTATAAATGAAAAGGAGGTAAGACGGTGAAAGCAATCCCGACTGATGTCCTGAGTAAAGAATTGATGGAAAGAGAAGGAGTTATCTCTATTACAGTAAAGGAATTTGAAAAGATAGAAGTAGCTGGAGTGGTGGTCGCTGGTCCAGCAGTTATTTTGATTAATCAAGATTAAGTACATATCATTGAAATAAAAAGCATCCGTCTAGGATGCTTTTTATTTGTATGTAAGGATAAATATGATGGATAATTGTGTTACTGGAGGGAAAGTCTGTGGCAATTATTATAACAATGTTAGTAATGGGTATTTTATTAGGATTTGTTGGAGCTGGAGGAGCTGGATTTATTATCGCGATACTCACTTTGGTATTCCAAATTCCTATTCATGTTGCTCTTGCAACATCTTTAACTGCAATGGCATTTACGACATTATCAGGTGTTGTAAGTCATTACCGTGAAGGCAATGTTGCACTTATTATAGGTGGGATTGTTGGGGGATTTGGCGCAATTGGCTCTTATATTGGTTCTAAATTTGGTTTACTTATACCAGCACATCTTCTTCATTGGTTTACAGCTGGGATGTTATTTTTATCGGCAATTTTTATGTTTATTAAATTAATTATGTTCCAAAAAAAAGAACAGTCGTCTTTATATAAACATAAAGAGTTTTCCGTGAAATACTTGTTGAAATGTGTATGCCTTGGATTAGTTACTGGAATGATGGCTGGTTCATTTGGGATTGGTTCTGCACCGTTTATTCAACTTGGATTAATGGTTCTATTGGGACTTACGATTCAGCAATCTGTAGGGACAACAATGCTTGTTATATTACCGATTGCAATTGGAGGCGGGCTAGGATATAGTTCGGAAGGATATTTAGATTATATATTGTTATTGCAAGTATTGATTGGGACCATGTTAGGGGCATACATTGGTGCGAAGTTTACAAATTATGCACCGCGAACGCTTTTGAGGTTTTCGATGATTATGACACCGGTTTTAGCTGGATGTATGCTATTGATGGAATAAAGTGAAATTATAATCAGCAGGGGGTTACTGCCTACAAATAGCGGGATAAAATTAATATAGCAAACTATTAATATATTTTACGAATGAATTATATAGGTAATTCATATTTCCCATATAAAAGGATTTGTTTTAATATTATGAGTGTAAAGTTCGAGTATTCGAAGTACTACTTGAATTATATCCCTATCCCTTTTCTAAAAATGCGAACAAGTTTTGCCCTATTCTATTCAATAGTTAATTGCATAGAAATATATTGTTCGATGACCATTATGGAACGTACATAATGGGAAAATCCCGATCCTTAAAGAGGATGCCCCTAATCTTCATGTGAAAATATGATCGGATATGAAAGCTGACCAATTTATGGTCAGCTTTCTTTTTGTTCGAAAATTATTTCTTCTTTAATTTCTGTTTGCAATAATACAGTTTTTCCGAAGCGACGTTTGCATTCCGCGCGCACTTTTTCAAGGGCTAGTAGCTGAGTAGTGGCGGGAACTGTGACAATAGCTTGGCGAGGTTTTCGATTTTCTTCACAAAAGACACATTCCACAACATAATTAGAAATCATATTTTCATCCTTCCAGTTTTAATTTCTAAGAAGGGATTGTCTATGAAGTTGATGTAACTTTTCGTCGTTGTTTTATTATTTTCCTCTTTTTTTCAAGGGGAAAATAATAAAGAAGGCGAATTTTAGTAGGGGAGGGATGTTTATGGAGAGATGGATAGGTAGTGCAGCGGTATGTGTAAATGAAAAAAATGAAGTTTTAATGGTATTGCAGGGCAAAGAGGGAGAAGAAAAAAGGTGGTCTGTCCCAAGTGGAGGACTTGAAAAGGGAGAGACACTAGAAGAATGTTGTATCAGGGAAGTTTGGGAAGAAACGGGTTACAATGTGGAAGTTGTAAATAAAATATATGAAAAAGAGGGTATTACATACGGAATTCCAGTGTATGTCCATTATTATTTTGTTAAACAAATAGGCGGTAATATGAAAATCCAAGATCCTGATGAGTTAATACATGAAATTGCTTGGAAAGGGATATATGAAGTTGAACAATTGTGTTTAGCTTTTCCAGAGGATTATGAATTGCTGTGCCAATATATAAATAAAGAAGCAAGTATGTAAATACTTGCTTCTTTAATGTATCCAAGACAAGAAAAGCGGAACGATAACCAAACTAGCGCCTGCTGTTAAAAGCATGGATAAACTTGCAATTGTTCCTTCCACAGGACCGATTTCGAATGCTTTTGATGTACCGGTTCCATTTGCGCTCGTTCCTAACATAATACCTTTTGCGATTGCTGTTTTAATACGGCAAATACGTATGAGAGAAGGACCGAGCAATGCTCCTGTTAAGGCAGTTAAAACGACAAATACAGCAGTTAATTGTGACATACCACCAATCATTTCTGAAATAGCCATTGCGATTGGTGTTGTTACGATATGTGGCGCTAAACTATGTTCTAGTGATGAATCAATTTGAAAATAATTTGCTAGTAGTGCTGAAGTAATGACTGATAAAAACGAACCGACAATGACATTAAGTAAGATAGCCATTCCATGTTTCTTTAATAAATCAAAGTATTTATAGATTGGCCATGCAAAAGCAACTGTTGCGGGTTTTAATAATTCAGTTAACCAGTGACCACCAGATTCATATGTTTCATAAGGTGTATCTAATCCGAGCAATAAAGCAATTAAAATAATGGGACAGACGAGAAGAGGAGAAAGTAGACTCCAATTCCAGCGTTGATACATTTTTTTTGATATCCAATATGTGAATAGTGTTAATAGTAAACAAAGAAATCCGATCATTGCGTTGATCCTTTCCGCTTTAGTAGCAATTCTGTTAAAAGTCCTGTAACTAAGGTAACGCAAAGAGTGCTAATCATAATAATTAAAATGAGATCGATTCCATATTGTGTTAGTGTATCTCTGTAACGTATGACAGCGACTGCAGAAGGGATGAAAAATAAAATAAGTTCTTTTAATAAAAAATCTGCTCCGTCCTGTATCCATTCTTTTTTAACTAGGTTAAATTTTAATGAAATTAATAATAAAAAAATACCGATTATACTTCCTGGAACTGGGAGGTGTGCCTGTTTTGCAATCCATTCACCTGTCCAAGCGAAACAAAATAGTAACAAAATTTGTCCGCTTAACTTCCACCATTTCATACAGTAACCACCTCTTTCTTTTTTTACATAAAAATTGTAAAAAAGAATTAACAATTTCTACTATACGTTCATTCAAAATATTTGTCTAATATATAAATTATATGTTATTAATATATTAGACATATTAATCGAAAGTGAAAAGGGTGTCCAAAAATGGAATTACGGCATTTGCAATATTTTGTTGTTGTGGCAGAAGAGTTACACTTTGGACGGGCGGCTGCTCGTTTACAAATGACACAGCCACCACTTAGTCAACAAATACAGCAATTAGAAAAAGAAATGGGAGTTACATTATTTTCAAGAACGAAAAGAAAGGTTGAACTAACAGAAGCAGGAGAAATGTTTTTAAAAGAAGTAAAAAAAGCGTTTGAACAAATTGAAAAAGCAGTAGAAGTTGCACAAAGTGCGCAAAGGGGAGAAGTGGGATCACTTTCAATTGGTTTTGTAGGTGCAGCGATATACGATATTTTACCATCAATTGTTAGGGAATATAGAAAGAAATTTCCGAGAGTGTCTGTTGCATTACATGAATTGTCAACACCAGATCAAGTTCATGCACTTCATGATAACCGTATTGATATTGGCTTTTTACGTCCGCCAATTCCAACACAATTATTAGAATTAGAGCCAATTCAAAGGTTATCTTGCACCTTATGTTTACCAAAGGCACATCCGCTTGCAGAGAAAGATGAAATACATATAGAAGATTTACGAGATGAGCCGTTTGTATTTATTACGAGACCAGTATGGCCAGCTTTATATGATACAATTTTATCTCTTTGCAGAGAAGTTGGATTTAGTCCGCGTATTGTACAAGAAGCAACAGAGTATCAAACAGTTATGGGGCTTGTAGCAGCAGGAATTGGAATTACAGTAATACCCGTGTCGGCAAATAAGTTATATAAAACAGAAGTTGTATATAAAGAGTTATATGATTCTAATTTTGTTGCAGAAATGTCAGTGGCTTACAAAAAAATGAATAGTAATCCAGAGCTACTAGAGTTTTTAAAAATTGCAAGAGAGAAGAAAAGAATAGAAGTAGAAGATGAGTAATAGTAGTAACAGAAAATGGATTTAATTCAGATTCATAAAAGTACACCTTATTAAACAATAAAGCGGAAATGCAACTTAAGTTGCATTTCCGCTTTATTGTTCTTTTTTTAGCTCGATACTAAATAGATAAACGTGTTCATTTTCTTTTAAGAGTAGATCAATGCCTGTTTCTTCATCAATGATAGGAACGATTACAGTTTCTTTACTGGTTTGGATTACAGCAGCTAAAATCGTTTTTTGATTGTATTTTAAATTTTTTATAGATTGGATTGTAGTAGTTGCAGAGCTATTTACGATTGGTGGCGCTTCTTCAGGAACAAGTGTTGCACCACCATTAATATTAATATACCATTGCCCTTTTTCTGGTACATCTTCATTAAAGTAGGGGTATGGCGATATGAAAGAGAGTTTTATTTTCTTTTCTAGAAAATGTGAGGTAGCAATGTAAGCAATTTCTTTTGTTTTTTTACCATTGTTATAATAATCAATTGTAGCATTTATTTCATCTTTATCATTTTTAAGCGTAATGTTATAAAACATGCTATTTCCTTCTTGAAAAGGAGTCATTTGTAAAATAGAAGCTTGCTCTTTTGTTAATTTGTATGGCTCAACAATGGCAACTTCATTGTTTTTTAGTGGGCTACAACTTGTGAGTAATAATAAAGACAAGATTGATAGTAATTTTATACGCATGCAATCTCCTCCTTTTTACAATTATATTCTAAATGTGATTTTTTTATCATTTCGTTTTCTAGGACTAAAGACTTAGAAGAAATTCCGATTGTAGTGCGATGTTTAAAATGTCATATTTTTATACACTAGTAGTATAGAATGCGTATGTAATAAGGTAGGGGAAGAATTTTATGTCTTTATGTCGGCTAGCGAGAAAAAATATTAGAACATTTGCTACCAAAAGGATGAAGCAATTTATTTGGATTGCTATGAGTACTATGATTTTGTTTTTTATGATATCGTTACAATTTAATGAAGGAGCCATTTGGAAAGTAGGGGATACATTTGTATTTCAAATGTATTTTTACACGCTGTTTATTGTACTAATTTTCATATGTATTTTTACTACATATCAAATGATGTACTCCCTTTTGCATGTGAGGAGAGAGGAGTTTACATCTTATGTAGCAGAAAATATGAAAAGAAAAGAAGTGCTATGTTTATTATTTCAGGAGCAATTATTCATTTATGGAGCAGCATTTGTTTTCGGATTAATTAATGGGATGCTATTTTTAAAATTATTTACGGTTATCTTTATGAAAATCGCAGGGATACAAGGAGTAAATAGTGCGCCAATTACAATATATGCAATAGTAGTAGTGAGTATAATTATGATTGTTATCCTTCTATTATCGATGGTGCAATGTTTTCGATTTGTTCAAAGTTTACAAGATAAAAATTCGTTGCATTTTAAGAAAAACAGAAACGTACGTTCTTTTTTGCTATAATATCCTTAACGAGGAGGTGAATAAAATGACAAAGGAAAATCCATCAAACTATAAAACTCTTCAAATTTGGATTAAAAAAGGGCATCGTATGTATTCTTATTTTCAAGAATGTTGTCATAACGCTAAGAATATGTATAACACCACAAACTTTTATATACGCCAGGTGTACACTGGATTAACACAAGAAAAAGAGTTGCAGCCTTTGCAAAAAGAAGTTCTGGATAATATTCATAAAAATATTGATAAGATGAATGACACACAACTCCTTGCCTATCGGAAGAAATTGGAAAAAGAGAAATTAAAGCCTAAAGAAGAACAGAAAGAGATTACATGTAATTTGTTTTCAGAACCTAATTTTGAAAAACCTTATGTAGATTACAACTTTCTAGATGCACTATTTAAGGCTATGATTCAAAATGATTATCGAGCTTTGCCTACGCAATGTAGCCAGTCAATCATGAAGGGTTTGTTCCAAAATTGGAAATCTTTTTTTGCTAGTTTAAAAGACTATAAAAAGAATCCAAACAAATATGCTGGAACGCCTAGGATTCCAAAGTATATTCGTTCTTCTGAAAAAGAGATTCTGTATACAAACCAAGATTGTATCATTAAAAACGGTAGATTTTTAAAGTTTCCAAAGACGAAATTACAATTAAATATTGGGAAACTAGGTTTCACTGAAGGTAAACTGAAACAAGTTCGTGTGATTCCAAAATACAATGAATATGTAGTGGAATTGGTAATTGATGTTCCTTCTGAACAACAAATGATTGAAGAGAATGCTCGTTATATGAGTATTGATTTAGGGATTGATAACCTTGCAACCATCGTAACAAACACAGGTATGAAACCTGTCCTTGTTAAGGGCAAACATGTCAAAAGCATAAATCAATATTACAACAAAATGAAGAGTCATTTTACAAGCATTCTTAGAAATGGAAAACAAACGAATGAAGGACCTTTTACTTCTAAAAGGATAGAAAAACTTCATCAAAAACGTTACTTGAAAATAAAAGACGTCTTCCATAAAGTTAGTCACCATATCGTAAAACTAGCTCAAGAAGAAGAAGTTTGTAAAATCGTTATTGGTCAAAACAAAAGTTGGAAACAAGAAACGAATATGGGAAAAAGAAATAACCAATCGTTTTGTCATATCCCGCACAATTTACTGATTCAAATGATTACATACAAAGCAAATGCTGTAGGCATTCAAGTTGTTGTAACTGAAGAATCATATACATCGAAAGCAAGTTTTCTGGATAACGACTTCATTCCAACGTATGGAGAAAATGACCAAAATACAACTTTTTCAGGAAAACGAATAGAGCGCGGCATATATCGTTCAGCAAATAAAACTTTAATTAATGCTGATGTAAATGCTGCGGCTAACATTTTACGAAAAGTAATCCCAAATGCATGGACAAATGGGATAGAGGGGTTAGGCGTGAAACAGCTCGCTAATGTGTTAACTCCTCTGACGTTAATCGTCCGTTAGGTCGAAACGTTAGAAACCCCCACTTCAAGCTTTGCTAAGTGGGGGAGTGTTCATTTTACACATAAAAATAATCATGTTACAGTGAAAAGACCTGACAAAGAATGGGAAGGAAAGGTTGTATAGAATGACAAATGAACAATCAATTGTAAAAGTCGATCGGTTAACGAAGCGAATTGGCTCAAAGACACTTGTACAAAATATTAGTTTTGAAGTGAAAAAAGGCGAGGTTGTCGGTTTACTCGGACCAAACGGTGCTGGAAAAACGACTTTAATGAGAATGATGGTTGGTATGATCCGTATGACAGAAGGTGAAGTATGGATTGATGGTCAATCTGTGAAACAGCAATTTGAAAAAACCGCTGCGAAAATTGGGGCGGTAATTGAGACACCCGAATTTTATCCTTTTTTGAGCGGGTATGAAAATTTAACATATTTCGGACGAATGAATGGTAATGTGACCGAAGAACGTATCGATGAAGTAGTGAAATTGTTAGGAATGGGACAAGTAATTAATCGTAAAGTAAAAGCATATTCACTTGGCATGAGACAACGTTTAGGAATCGCTCAGGCGCTTATTCACGATCCGGATGTGTTGGTACTAGATGAACCGACGAATGGATTAGACCCTAGTGGAATACATGAAATGAGAATGTACATAAAAAAAATTGCACATGAACAAGGAAAAGCTGTACTTGTATCGAGTCACTTACTTTCAGAAGTTGAATTAATGTGTGACAGAGTTATCATTATTCAGCACGGGGAATATGTGGCTACGCAAAACATTCAGCATAGTCAAAGTGAAGAGATGGAGACGATCCGTATACGTGTAGATGATGCGAATAAAGCAGCGGAAATGTTAGGGCATGATGTTTTAGTAAAAGATAATGAATTAATTATTAACGTAAAAGATGAAGAAATCCCAAATGTTATTCGTACATTGCTTGAGAAAAACATTCAAGTGTATCGTGTATATGAAGAAAGAAAAACGTTAGAAGAGCAATTTTTAGAATTAACAGGGGGAAAAGATATTGTTTAATTTAGTATATAACGAACTGTATAAAATATTTAAGCGGAAGCGAACGATTATTCCATTTGCGGTTATTGCAGTATTAATAATCGGATTAGGGTGGGTTACGGTAAAGTATTTTGAACCGGAAACAAAAGGATGGAAAGTAGATTATACAGAACGTACTGTAGAAATTGAGAAAAAGCTTGGCATGAAAAAAGAAGCTATTTTAGCAGAAAAATCAGGGGATGAGCTTGTAAAAGAATACCAGCTTAAGATGAAGCATTTAGATACGGATACAGCACCGGCAAGCAGTTCTCCACTTTCTTTCATGAGAGATACAGGTTTTATCGTATTTCCAATTTTGCTCCCATTTATCCTCGTGTATGCAAGTACAATTTTTGCGAATGAATATAGCTGGGGAACATATAAATTTTTAACAATCCGTCCGGCGAGTCGATTTAAAATTTTAACAGCAAAGTTTTTAGCAATCGTTATATTTGCAGCTTTATTGTTTATATTTAATATGATTTTCTCCGCTTTATGTGGACTTGTTATTTATAAATTCCAACAGCCTGCATGGAGTGAGTTTATTTTCCAAGATGGAAATATAATAAAACAAAATATTTTTGTGGAAGCAAGTAAATATTATGTTTTATCGTGGTTACCAACGGTTGTGTATGCATCGTTTGCATTTATGATTTCTGTGTTAACGAGATCTAGTGGAGGTGCAATTGGTATTTCACTATTCCTTGCTTTATCAGGCAATATTGCGTTATTAGCAGCCACTAGATATAACTGGGCGAAATATTTATTGCCAGCAAACACAGATTTATATAGTATTTCAAAGAATGGAAGTTTTATTGATGGAGTAACATTCCCGTTTGCATCATGTATGTTACTACTTTATTTGTTCGTATTTTTATGTATTTCATATACTGTGTTTTTAAAACGTGATTTAACTTAATAAGAAAAGCCGTTCAGGGTGCTGAGATGCACTTTGAACGGCTTTTTTTATGAGAATTGTTTAAGTGCTCTTTCGGCTAGTAAAGCAAAGTATTCGGCACTTATAGGCAGTGCCTCTTCATTAATTGTAAAAGCAGGATGATGCCATTCATGTGTACCGCTCGTTCCCATAAAGACGAATGAACCTGGTATTTCCTGTTGGTAAAATGAAAAATCTTCTCCAGCCATTGACGGACTAGGCGAGATGATATTAAGATTCATCTTTGTGGCAACGTGAGTAGATAAGTCTGTAAGAGCTTTATCGTTGTGAACAGCAGGAGGACCTGAATAAAAACGAAATTCCGTTTTTACACCTAATGCATCAGATACACCTTTAATAATACGCTCCATGAGTGCTGGGATCTTTTCACGTGTTTCAGCTTGGAACGTGCGAATAGTTCCTTCTAACGTAGCTTTTGCAGGAATCACGTTCCACGTATTTCCCGCATGAATATTTGTAACACTAACAACTGCATTATGAGATGAACTTATATTTCGGCTTACAATTGTTTGCAGTGCCATCACAATTTGAGAGGATGCGACAATAGGATCTACGCCAGCATCTGGTACAGCCGCGTGTGTACCAACTCCGTGAATTTCAATTTCAAATCGATCAACTCCGGCCATCAGTGGACCATCTTTAATGCCAATTGTACCTACTGATAAATCAGGTTTATTATGCATGCCGAAAATCGCTTGCACATTACGTAAATGTCCAGCATTAATAACTTTGCAAGCGCCATTACTACTTTCTTCAGCTGGTTGGAATATGAAGCGAACCGTTCCATTTAGGGAAGATTCTCTTTCTTTTAATAAGAAAGCAGTACCTAAAATAGCAGCTGTATGAAAATCGTGTCCACAAGCATGCATTTTCCCTGGTACTTTAGATGCATAGGACAAATGTGTTTCTTCTTGAATAGGAAGGGCATCAATATCAGCACGAACTGCTACAATTGGTCCGTTTTTATTACCAGACACTTCAGCGATAATTCCTGTTTCTAAATTGGAATCAATGATAGTAATGTTTTTTTCTTCTAACCAATTTTTTATTGCTTTTGTTGTTTCGAACTCTTCATATGATAGTTCTGGATACTCATGTAAATGTCGACGGATGGAAATAAGTTTTTCTTTTAGTTGATTTGAAATAGATACCATGTAGTATGCCTTCTTTCTTCAGCAAAATCTTTACTATAAGTATACAACAATAAAAGAGAGGATTTTCAAATGAAAATCCTCTCTCGTTCATGCTGCTATTTTTTTATGCGTATGATGTTTACGATAACGTCCGCGTCCACGCATTGCGTATGCAATTTGCGGGATTGCAATCCCGATTAAAATAAGTGATACACCGAACCATTGTGAAGATAGTACAGCCTCTTTTAAAACGAATACTGACATAATTGTTGTAACCGGTAGTTCCGCTGCACCAAGAATAGTCGCTAAGCCAGAACCGATTTTTGGAATTCCGATTGTAAAGGCAATAGATGGAATTACGATACTAAATGTTCCTAATCCTAAACCGTATTTCCAAAGACCTTGAGAAATGGCACCATTAAAAATAAATGTTGGTGGAAATACAATCATGACTAAAGTTAAAGCACCAGTCATTAAGAGAACACCGCGCGGTAATGAAGGTACTTCAACAGCAACTTTTCCGCTCACGAAAATGTATGTTGCGAATGTAACAGCAGATAATAAACCTAAAATGATTCCAGTCGTATCGAAAGCACCTGCTGATTGTTCTAGTAAACCACTGGATAAAAATGTCCCTACAAGTAAGAAAATAACAGAAATAACTTTTTCTCTTGAAGGTAATGTTTTTGTTGCGACTGCTTCAATGATAATTCCGACCCAAACGAATTGGAATAAAAGAATAATTGCAATAGAAGCTGGTACAGTTTTTAATGAAGCATAATAAAAAATTCCGGTAAAACTTGCAGATGTTCCTGCAACGAATAAAAGTAATGCTTGCTTTAAAGGAACGCGATGTCTAGAAAATAGAAGTGTAATAGCAAGCAAAATAATCCAACCGAACAAATATTGGCTGCCAATTACTTCTCCAAGTGAAAATCCTTCTGCATATGCAAGCTTAACAAAAATAGCTAAAATTCCATAACTACACGCTCCTAATAAAACTAAAAGAGAATAACGAAGCATGAAAAATTCCTCCCATCTATATGAAGTTGTTCCGTATCGAAAATATATAACTAGAGGGAAGTATACAAAATTAGAAATAAAGGGTCAAATGAAAGAAAAGTATGACATTTTATAGAATAATAATAAAAGTATGATATTTATGCATAATCTTGAAATTATTAATAGTAGAAGTATTATAAAATCAACTTTGCATTGTATAGAGACAGCATTTGAAAAAAATATTTTTTAAACCAATATGTAAATAGGCGTACTAGTAGCGTGCTAATTATTTGAGAAACTATGTTACCTTTGTTATGTTAATAACAATTAAAGGAGTTTCATAATCCATTTGAGTTTTTTCTATATAATAGAAGGAAATGAAAACGTTTTATTAGAAACTGTGGGGAAGTGTGGTTTTTCTTATTGCCACGTTGTAAAAGTGATTTCACGAATTGTTCATAGTATTTTTATGTGTTTTTGTTACAATATTTAGGGAGAGGAGTGGAATGATGCAAGATATTAGTATTTTTTTAGCGTTTGGCGCCGGGTTCTTATCATTTATTTCCCCATGTTGCTTACCGCTTTATCCGGCATTTTTATCGTACATAACAGGTATGTCGGTTTCTGAATTGAAAGAAGAAAATGCAATGCTTCGCAAAAGAAGTATGATACATACAGCGTTTTTCTTACTTGGATTTTCAATTATATTTATTGCAATTGGATTTGGTACAAGTTTTATTGGAGGAATCTTTACTGACTATAAAGATTTAATCAGACAGTTAGGTGGTATCTTTATCATCGTGTTCGGCTTAATTATTGTCGGGGTGTTTAAGCCGAAATTTTTAATGCAAGACCGTAAATTTACATTTAAAAATCGTCCAAGTGGCTATTTTGGATCAGTACTAATTGGATTAGCCTTTGCAGCAGGATGGACGCCATGTACCGGACCAATTCTAGTGTCCGTAATTGGATTAGCAGCAACAAACCCAGAATCTGCAATGATTTACATGATTGCTTACATACTTGGATTTGCTATCCCGTTTTTCGTACTGTCATTCTTTATTACGAAAATGTCTTGGATTAAAAGAAATAGTATGGCCTTCATGAAAATCGGAGGATATATTATGATTGTTATGGGTGTCTTCTTATACTTTAACTGGATGACGAAAATTATCGTATATTTCTCAAGTTTATTTGGTGGTTTTACCGGTTTTTAGTATTATTCTGCGAAAATGTTGGAAATACTAACGGAAAAGCATATAATGAAAGTATATTTTGCATATAGCCACAAAAAAGGATGAGAAAATATGAACATAGTTGTTTTATCCAGTATCGTTGCTGTTTGTATGGCTGTCGGTGCGATGTTTATTCGTTTAAAAGCAGCTAAGAAACCTGCAACATTGAAAAAAATTATACTTCCACCATTTTTTATGAGTACGGGCGCATTGATGTATGTTTTTCCTGAATTTCGATTAACTCCAGCAGAAATGTTAGAAGCAATTGGTGTCGGTTTGATTTTCTCTATTTTTCTTATTAAAACATCTAAATTTGAAATTAGAGGACAAGAGATTTATTTGAAGCGTTCAAAAGCCTTTGTTTTTATATTAATTGGATTACTTGTAGTGCGGATTGTATTTAAAACATACTTAAGCCAATCTCTTGATTTAGGACAACTTAGTGGCATGTTCTTCTTACTTGCGTTTGCGATGATTGTGTCATGGAGAATTGCAATGTATCGTTCCTTTACGAAATTACAGAAGGAAATGGAAAAAGAAGATGGTTTTTATAATGAAAAAGATATGAAGCTAACTTAAAAACTGTATATGTACCAAATAAAAAGACAGCGTCAAAGGCGCTGTCTTTTTTATCGAAAATAATATGAAGTTACTTTGCGAGTAAAGATTGATAGTTAGAATAATCAATCTTTTTTTCTTGTAGTTTTTTAATTAAAAATTTATGATCACGCTTTGGTGTGGCAATGATATATCCTTTAATAATTAAGTCTTGTGTAATTTGAGAGGCATTTTCTTGTAATGCAAGTTCCCCAATTTTGCCAGCGATTTTTGATTTTGCAACATCGCGAAATAGTTCTGGAACAGGACTTACAAGCTCTTCTAACAATTGTTTTTGTTCGTCAGCCCATAAATGTCTCGTTTTATTTATGTAGTGTTCTTCCCAATCCAAAATGGACATGCCGTCTTCTTTTGGTAATCGTTTTAAAAATTTTCTGAACATAAAGTATCCACCGATAGACATAAGTCCTAATAAAATAACCGTCCACAATACAATGAACCAACTGAACCATCCTTCGAGCAAGCATATCCCCCCTTAATGATTACGGTTTTCTTTTATTCATATTATATACAGTGAGATTAATAGAAAGCAAGAACGCTTGGTCATTTTGACCAAGCGTTATAGTTTAAACGAAGTATAGTTGTTCAACACATAAATTATTATTATCGTCTTCAACATACTCAATAATAAGTGTGCCAACTTTACGATCTTTATCTTCAGTTGTGAAAATAGAGTAAGAAGTAAAACGTGTTTTTGATAGGCCGCTTATATGTGTAGGTAAAGAAATGTAGTCGTTATCGCGGAAGAATTCCATCAGTTCAATATCCTCAAATTCTTTTCGGTCAACTTGTTTGTTTGTATAGCGGCGTTGAAGTTGTTTTAAAGATTCATTCCAAGAAATTGCTTTTGTGTCGTATACCATTGTTCTATCTCCTTACTGTATGTAATTATTAAGAACATACGTTCCAATCTAGTATACTCTTTTTATTAGAAAAGGGAAAGCAAAAAATAATGTAAGCTTGGATTTCCAAGCTTACATTATTGATGCGTCCGTCATAATCTCTATTTTTCATTATAAGTTAGATAAGAATAAGAAACAAGATGATATATATAATGTTGAGAGTTTTCAAATTTCTGTATATTATAGGTGTACTAAAGTGTAAGGGAATGAGAGGCATGGCATACGTAATTTCACTGCAAGGGCCGATGGCAAGCGGAAAAACAACATTGGCTAAAAGATTAGAAGAGAGAGGATATTCGGTTATATATGAAAATCCTTATCCAATTGTAGAAAAGCGAAAGCAATTAAATTTGGATGTGAATTCAAAAGAAGGGTTTATCATAAATCAAAAAATGTTTATCGAAGTAAAAATAAAGGAGTTTCAAAATGTGAAAGATTCAGTTGTTATTTTTGATCGTGGACCTGAAGATATTGAATTTTATACACTTTTTTATCCAATGATTATAGGGAAAGAGTGGGATATAGAAACTGGATTGAAAGATGAATTATATAAATTAAGAGAATGTCGTTCAGATGCTATTTTTTATTTAGATGTGACGAAAAAGAATGTATATGATAGAAAAAATAACGATAGGACAAGAAAACGAAGTACATTTGATGAGCAATTTAAATTAGTAGAAACGGAAAAAGATTGGTATAGACAATTTCCTGTAACTTATTTGGACACGAATAGATTAACAGTGGACGAATTAGAGGCATATTTTATGAGATGGTTGAAGGAGAAAGCGTTATGAAAAAAATACTTTTATTCGTATATCCAACATTTGCGGAGTTTGAAATAACGGTAGCTACAGCATTGCTGAAAAAGAAATATGACATCATTACAGTAGGTTTAACTAAGGAATTGGTTATAAGTGAAACTGGGTTGCAAGTGCAGCCGCATATAGAAGTAAGTGAAGTACGTGTAGATGAGTATGAGGGGATACTTATTCCAGGTGGAGAAGAAGTACAGTTAAAAGATGCAAAAACTCTTTTTTCAATCATTCGGCAATTTCATGAACAAGAAAAATTAGTGGCGGCAATTTGCGCTGGACCGTATGCGCTAGCAAAAGCAGGCTTATTTAAGGGGATTTCTTATACTGCGACTATAGATTATCAAAAATTCGATTGTTTTCCAGTAAAAAATTTTGTGTATGAAGAAGTTGTGAAACATTCAAATATTATTACAGCACAGGGGCATGCATTTGTAGCATTTGGAATAGTGATTGCCTCTTATTTTGGAGTGGCAGACGAACATAATACAAATTTTTATTGTGGTAAAGGCAATGTAGTAATGGAGAAACTTTTACGAGAAAACGTGTAAAAGCTAGCAAATGCTAGCTTTTTTCTTTTTTACACCGATAAATTACTAACGTTTTTGGATCGCGCCATATACCGTTATGGAGAGATAATTCCTTGTTGATTTCTTCTGTTAGCCATTCTTTCATCTCGGCTTGAAGATACATATTATCGGGTATATTTAGCGATGGAAACATGCTAGAAATATAGTTTACTATTGGGGTAGCATGATGAAAAACGAGCGCATTATGAATAACTGTTTCTTCAACAGTTGGAAAAACGGATTGTAATATCTCTTTACCGTTTTCTAAACAAAATGGAGTGACTGATGATGTTGTTTTCGGTAAATCAAATGCGTCTAACATGCGGTTACACATTTCAATTATACGAGGTAGTGTATCGTTAGAATTTGTTGTAGCTAAAAGTGAGCCGCCGGGACGAATTACTTTATGTAATCCTTGAATTGTTGTTTCAACGTCTTTCACATGGTATAACATATGTCTTGCAATTATTAGGTCATAACAATTTGTTTCAAAAGGAAGTTTATTAGCATCCCCTCGTTTCCATTCTATTAAGTTATTCGTCTTAGCAGCTTGAGCAAGCATAGCTTCGGATTGATCCAACCCGGTTAATGGGCCTTTATGACCATTTGTTTGTAAAAGGGAAAGGAATTTTCCACTAGCGCACCCAACCTCTAATATGCTTTCTTCCCCTTGAAGTTGTAAATGTTCAATAACGATTTCATCTAAATTCACTTGTTTTTCTTCGTAATGTTTATGCGTATCGATACGTGTTTGTAAATTGTTACTGACGCTATATTGCCGTTTTACATCATTCATTTTTTCACATTCCACCTTCGTGCAAAATTGCTGAATCGCATGTGTTAATACGTCGGTTTTCTTTAAACCTTCATATTGAAGTGCAGATTCAAACCTTTCAAGTAATTTTTCTTCAATTCGAAAATGAATATCTTTTCGCTTCGTCATTGAAATATCGCCCCTTTGCATCTGTTAGTGAGACTATAGCACGTCTGAAAAATTTGTGTAAATCATTTGTGTACACAAATGGAGGAGATGAAAAAAATGTTTGAATGTGAGTTTAAACTATTGACGATTTAACCGTTTTCATATATTCTTAAATTAAGAAATATTCAAATAATTAAAAGAAATGAGAGAGTCACATGCTTCTCCAAGGAACACATCGAATTGGTCGTATGGCCATGTTGTTGGCACTTGCGGATGAGAATGAAAGCCCTGTATTATCTATTCCAAAAGGTTGGAAGTATTGTACGGGGAAAGTGGGTTCGATGAATTCGCAAAAAGTTGTAGCAGCAATGGAAACAGCGGCTAAGAGCAACCAAGTTATTGAAACAGATGTTTACAGAGAAACACATGCACTTTATCATGCAATTATGGAAGCATTGTACGGAGTGACGAGAGGTCAAATTCAGTTAGCAGACGTTCTTCGTACAGTAGGACTTCGATTTGCGATTGTGCGCGGTAGACCATACGACGGAAAAAAAGAAGGCGAATGGGTTGCTGTTGCGCTATATGGAACGATTGGTGCACCTGTAAAAGGATCTGAGCATGAGGCGATTGGTTTAGGAATTAATCACATATGATTTGCCCATAGTCTATTAGTTAGAAGGGGGCCTTACTTTTTTAGGACAGAAGTCTGTCTTAAAAAGATAAGGTCCCCTTTTGCCTTTTTAAGGAGGAAAAAAAGAATGATTACGTTAACAGGACACACATTGACAATTGAAGAAATGAAGAGATTGTTACTTGAAGGGGAAGGTGTAACAGCCTGTCCAACTAGTATGCAAAAGGTGGCGGAGTGCCGCGAAGTTGTTGAGAAAATTGTCGAGGACGGAAAAGTCGTTTATGGTATTACAACTGGATTTGGAAAGTTCAGTGATGTGCTTATTCAAAAAGATGATGTAAAGGCACTTCAACACAATTTAATTCAGTCACATGCATGCGGTATAGGCGATCCATTCCCTGAAGAAGTATCACGCGGTATGTTAATTTTACGAGCGAACACGATGCTTAAAGGAGTATCTGGTGTTAGACCGCTTGTTGTAAATATGCTTCTTGAGTTTGTAAATCGTAAAATTCACCCAGTTGTCCCGCAACAAGGTTCACTTGGTGCAAGTGGAGATTTAGCACCTTTATCTCATCTCGCTCTCGTATTATTAGGCGAAGGTGAAGTGTTCTATAAAGGGAAACGCGTTCATGCAATGGTTGCTCTTACAGAAGAAGGGCTTGAGCCAATTGAACTTGAAGCGAAAGAAGGTCTTGCGTTAATTAATGGTACGCAGGCGATGACAGCACAAGGAGTTCTTTCTTATATAGAGGCAGAAGCAACGGCGTATCAAGCTGAACTAATTGCTTCGATGACAATTGAAGGGTTACAAGGCATTATTGATGCATTTGATGAAAATGTTCATAAAGCACGTGGTTATAAAGAGCAAGTAGATGTAGCAAGCAGAATTCGTGACATTCTTCATGATAGTAAGTTAACAACAAAACAAGGAGAACTACGTGTACAGGATGCCTATTCACTTCGCTGTATCCCGCAAGTACACGGTGCTTCTTGGCAAGTTTTGAATTATGTGAAAGAAAAATTAGAAATTGAAATGAATGCAGCAACGGATAATCCGCTAATCTTTGATGGCGGAGAAAAAGTAATTTCGGGCGGGAATTTCCATGGTCAACCGATTGCGTTTGCGATGGACTTCTTAAAAGTAGGAATGGCGGAACTTGCAAATATTTCGGAGCGTCGTATTGAGCGTTTAGTAAATCCGCAATTAAATGATTTACCTCCATTTTTAAGTCCAGAACCAGGACTTCAGTCTGGTGCAATGATTATGCAGTATGCAGCAGCATCACTTGTTTCTGAGAATAAAACGTTAGCACATCCAGCGAGTGTAGATTCAATCCCGTCGTCAGCTAACCAAGAAGATCATGTAAGTATGGGAACAATTGCTTCACGCCATGCACATCAAATTATTCAAAATGCAAGACGTGTTCTTTCAATTGAGATGATTTGTGCAATGCAAGCAGCAGAATATCGTGGTATTGAAAACATGAGTACAGTGACGAAGAGCTTCTACCATCAAGGTCGTCAGCAAGTACCTTCTATTACAAATGACCGTATATTCTCAACGGATATTGAAAATATTGCGCATTGGTTAAAAACGAATTATTCGATAAAAGAAAGATTAGATGTAAACGCAGCACTATAAAATGAGAAAAGGGAGAGATTGAAATGGAAAAAGTACAACAAACAATTCGCGCGCCAAGAGGTACAGAGTTACAAACGAAAGGGTGGGTGCAAGAAGCTGCACTTCGTATGTTAATGAACAATTTAGATCCTGAAGTTGCTGAAAAACCAGAAGAATTAGTTGTATATGGCGGAATTGGCCGTGCAGCTCGTAACTGGGAAAGCTACAATGCAATTGTAGATTCATTAAAAACGTTAGAAAGCGATGAAACGTTACTTGTTCAATCAGGAAAACCAGTTGCCATTTTTAAATCACATGAAGATGCACCGCGCGTTCTGTTAGCGAACTCAAACTTAGTACCAAAATGGGCGAATTGGGATCACTTCCGAGAACTAGAGAAAAAAGGACTTATGATGTACGGACAAATGACAGCTGGTAGCTGGATTTACATTGGAACACAAGGGATTCTACAAGGAACATATGAAACATTTGGTGAGGCAGCTCGTCAACATTTCGATGGTTCATTAAAAGGTACATTAACACTTACTGCTGGTTTAGGTGGTATGGGTGGTGCACAACCTCTTGCTGTAACGATGAATGGCGGTGTTGTCATTGCTATTGATGTAGATAAGCGCAGCATCGATCGTCGTATTGAAAAGAGATATTGTGATAAGTATACAGAATCATTAGAAGAAGCATTGGCTATTGCAAACGAGTATAAAGAGAAGAAAGAGCCTATTTCAATTGGATTATTAGGTAATGCAGCAGAAATTTTACCTGAGTTAGTAAATCGTAATATTATCCCTGACTTAGTTACGGACCAAACATCTGCTCATGATCCATTAAACGGTTATATTCCAGTAGGTTATACGTTAGAAGAGGCAGCGAAACTTCGTGAAGAAGACCCAGAACGTTACGTACAATTATCAAAAGAAAGTATGACAAAGCACGTAGAAGCAATGCTTGCGATGCAAGAAAAAGGCGCAATTACATTTGATTATGGAAATAACATTCGCCAAGTTGCTTTCGATGAAGGTTTGAAAAATGCTTTCGATTTCCCAGGATTTGTTCCAGCATTTATTCGTCCATTATTCTGTGAAGGAAAAGGACCATTCCGCTGGGTAGCTCTTTCTGGTGATCCAGAAGATATTTATAAAACAGATGAAGTAATTTTACGAGAATTCGCTGACAATGAGCATTTATGTAACTGGATTCGTATGGCGCGTCAACAAGTGGAGTTCCAAGGGCTTCCATCACGTATTTGTTGGCTAGGTTACGGTGAGCGTGCGAAGTTTGGCCGCATCATTAATGAAATGGTGGCAAATGGTGAATTATCAGCACCGATCGTTATTGGTCGTGACCATTTAGATTGCGGTTCAGTAGCATCTCCAAACCGTGAAACAGAAGCGATGAAAGACGGTAGTGATGCAGTAGCAGACTGGCCAATTTTAAATGCATTAATTAATAGTGTAAACGGTGCGAGTTGGGTATCTGTTCACCACGGTGGCGGCGTTGGTATGGGTTATTCACTTCACGCTGGAATGGTTATTGTTGCAGATGGAACAGAAGCAGCAGCAAAACGTATTGAGCGCGTATTAACTTCTGACCCTGGTATGGGTATTGTTCGTCACGTTGATGCAGGATATGACTTAGCAGTGGAAACTGCGAAAGAAAAAGGCGTTAACATTCCAATGATGAAATAAGGGGGAGAAAACATGCTGGACACTTTACTAATAAATATCGGTCAATTACTAACAATGGATCAAGAAGATGGCTTGTTAAGGCGGGAAGCGATGAACACGCTTCCTGTTATCGAAAACGGTGTGGTTGGAATTGAAAATGATGTAATCACTTTCGTTGGAACAGCGGAAGAAGCGAAAGGACTTCAGGCGAAAGAAGTTATTGATTGCGGCGGGAAAATGGTTTCTCCTGGTCTTGTTGATCCGCATACTCATCTTGTATTTGGTGGATCTCGCGAAAATGAAATCGCACTAAAATTACAAGGAGTTCCGTACTTAGAAATTTTAGAACAAGGCGGAGGTATTCTTTCAACTGTAAATGCAACGAAACAGGCGTCGAAGGAAGAACTTGTTCAAAAAGCGAAATTCCATTTAGACCGTATGCTATCTTTCGGAGTTACTACTGTAGAAGCGAAGAGCGGTTACGGATTAGATGATGAGACGGAATGGAAACAATTAGAGGCAACAGCACAATTACAAAAAGAGCATCCGATCGATTTAGTTTCCACATTTTTAGGTGCTCATGCAGTTCCGAAAGAATATAAAGGTAGATCGAAAGAATTTTTACAATGGATGTTAGACTTATTGCCAGAAATGAAAGAGAAGCAATTAGCGGAGTTCGTTGATATTTTCTGTGAAACAGGTGTGTTCTCTGTCGAAGAATCAAAAGAGTTTTTATTAAAAGCGAAAGAGCTTGGCTTTGATGTGAAAATTCATGCGGATGAAATAGACCCTCTTGGTGGTGCGGAAGCAGCGGCAGAAATTGGTGCAGCATCAGCGGACCATTTAGTTGGCGCTTCTGATAAAGGGATTGAAATGCTTGCAAACTCGAATACAGTAGCAACATTATTACCAGGAACAACTTTCTATTTAAATAAAGAAAGCTTTGCTCGTGGTCGTAAAATGATTGATGAAGGTGTTGCAGTTGCGTTAGCTACAGACTTTAACCCAGGTAGCTGTCCAACTGAAAATATTCAGCTTATTATGAGCATTGCGATGCTAAAACTGAAAATGACACCAGAAGAAGTGTGGAATGCCGTAACGGTTAACTCATCATATGCCATTAACCGTGGTGATGTAGCTGGGAAAATTAGAGTTGGTCGTAAGGCAGATTTAGTTTTATGGGATGCTTATAATTATGCTTACGTACCGTATCATTACGGCGTAAGTCATGTGAATACAGTATGGAAGAATGGTAATATTGCATATACAAGAGGTGAACAATCGTGGAGCACGGCCACTATTTAAAGAAGAATGCAAAGTTTATTGATCGTGAAGTGACAAAATGGAGTGAGATGATTAAAGATTGGGAGGAAGGCGTAGAAATATTCGGTGCTGCCTTAATTGGAGCACCCCTTTCTAAGCCATCTATTAGTCATTCAGGAGCAAGTTTTGCTCCAAAAACAATTCGTGCGATGTTAGATGCATATAGTACGTACGCAATTACAGAAGAACACGATATGAAAGAAAGTGTCTTATATGATTGCGGCGATATCACGATGCATGTGACGGATATAAAAGAAAGTCATAACCGAATTGCGAAAACAGTTGGTCATGTAACGAAAGTAAATCCGAACATGGTACCAATCGTTCTTGGTGGTGACCACTCGATTAGTTTTCCGAGTATAACAGGCTTTACAAACAGTAAAGGAAAGGTCGGGATTATTCAATTTGATGCTCATCATGATTTACGTAATTTAGATGATGGAGGCCCGTCAAATGGTACACCATTCCGTAGTTTATTAGAAAATGATGTCATTACAGGGAAACAACTTGTTCAAATTGGAATTCGTAATTTTTCTAACGCACGTGCGTACCATGAATATGCAATAGAGCATGGCGTAACAGTGTATACAATGAAAGACGTACGAGAGCGAGAAATAAAAGATATTATCACGGAAAGTATTGAAGTATTAAGAAAACAAGGTGTGACTTCTATTTATATTTCTCTTGATATGGATGTACTAGACCAAGCGTTTGCACCAGGTTGTCCAGCAATTGGGCCTGGTGGAATGGATAGTACGACTTTACTAGATGCGATTGAATTCCTTGGTAAAGAACCGCTCGTTCAAGGAATGGATATAGTAGAGATTGATCCAACTCTTGATTTTAGGGATATGACGAGCCGAGTAGCTGCGCAAGTAATTATGAGTTTTCTTTTAGCGAGGGAAACAATTAGTAAGCGGGTTAGTATATAGACGGAAAAGTAGATCTTTATCTATGCATTATCAAAAACACATTACTACTCAAAAGTAGTGATGTGTTTTTATGTTAAAAGAGAATGAATGTGTATGGAACCGTTAATAAAATTGCGGGTTGTTATAGTGTATTGTGTAAATTTAATTTCTTGCTTCTGAAGTGTTGACTTGTAAAATAATTTTATGATAAAATAAAATTTTTGCTAAAAAACTAAAAGTATGTTAAGCTTGAGAAGGTTACCATATATGGAGGTGGATTATTTGTTTCAAATTGGCGATAACATTGTTTATCCAATGCAGGGAGCAGGTATAATTAAAGCCATAGAAGAGAAGGAAATCTCAGGAGAAAAACAACAGTATTATGTTATAAAAATGTCGGCTAGTAATATGGAACTAATGATTCCAGCAGGGAGAATATCGAATTCGAATATACGACCAGTTACGGATATAACCGCATTAGTACACATAATGGATATTTTTCAACATGGGGAGTCAGATAGATTACTTACGTGGAAACAAAGGTATAAATTGAACACTGATAAAATAAAGACGGGTAAAATGCAAGAAGGTGCTGAAGTTGTGCGTGATTTAATGCGTATACAGAAAGAAAAAGCACTTAATGCAAGCGAAAAGAAGATGTTAGATAACGCATATGAATTTTTGATTAGTGAGCTGGGATTAATTGAAGGTATCACAGAAAATCAGATAAAAAGCTTTTGTTAAGGTTCATTACAAATAATGTATTATATCCCAAAAAAGATCTTGAATTTTTTGGGAACATAATTATAGAAAATTTATCATTTCAAAGACATTCAACTCTTTCACACCACTTTTAGAGCATTACCTCTATTGTTATTACTACAATCAAATCCATTTTTATTTTTTAATTTCATTTATGAATGTTCGAAGTTTAATTGAATACTTCGATAAAATAGTTACTTGATTTTTGCAATCCTGATTCACACTGGCACGGACGAGGAGCCGTAAGGATGAAAGAGAGGTAGGGCTTTCATTGTTTTAGGTATATAAGTTATTATTTTTAGAAGAATACTGAACCATATTCACTTCTATTGATAAGGTATTTTTTATATTAAAGAGATAAATGAATTGACAACCATATATGTTCAACAAAAAAGGTTTCCTTCTAAGGAAACCTTTTTAATATTATTTATAGCATTTTATTTTTTTTATATTCGAATTTTTTATTGTAAAGTCGTAAAAATTGACGTTACTATCTAAAAGTAAGTATGATGCGATTATAGTAAGATTTTTTAGGGGGAAGAAAGATGACAAGTTCAAGTAATAAAGCAGCGAGTATTTATGAAGGAACAAATGTAAACGCTGGGGGATCTTTTGAAAACGTTGAAGAAACAAAGTTGTTTGATCCAATTCAAATTGGAGCTTGGTCTCTTCGTAATCGTATAGCAATGGCACCAATGACAAGATGCTTTGCAGATAATGAGACTGGAGCAGTGGGTGCTGATGTAGTGGAATACTATAGAAAGCGTGCTGCTGACGGAGTTGGATTAATTATTACAGAAGGAATTGTCATTAGTCCAAGAGCGAAAGGGAATCCAGGAGTACCAGGAATTTATACACAAGAACAAATCGATTCTTGGAAACCTGTTACAGAGGCAGTACATAAAGAAGGCGGGACGATTATTGCTCAAATATGGCATGTTGGGCGTATGAGTCATCATGAAATAATTGGTGGACAAATGCCGCAAGCACCATCTGCTATCGCTGCAGAGGGAAATGTTCCACGTTTTCGTAAACCGTTTGATACGCCAGAAGCAATGACGTTAGAAGAAATACAAGAAGTGATTGGTCAATACGCACAAGCTGCGAAAAATGCAATCGAAGCTGGATTTGATGGAGTAGAAATTCACGGTGCACACGGATATTTAATTGATCAATTTACGTATGAGTCTGCGAATAAGCGAACAGATAAATATGGCGGTAATTTAAAACAAAGGTTAACGTTTATGAAAGAAGTAACGGCTGCTGTAATAGAAGCTGTTGGAGCTAATAAAACACTTCTTCGCTTCTCTGCTTTCAAAGGTGATAATCCTACTTATATGTGGGAAAATCCTGAGCTTGCAATTGAAACGTTCGTAAATATGTTCAAAGAAGTTGGATTAACGATGATCCATCCTTCAACGATGAATTATACGCAAGAAATTGCTGACGGAAAGAATTTTCATCAACTAGTAAGAAAATATTGGGATGGTACAATTGTTGGGGTTGGTAATTTAAATCCGAAAGAGGCCGAAGAAGCGTTGCAAGAAGGAACGATTGATGTAGTGGCATTCGGCAGACCGTTAATTGCTAATCCAGACTTTGTTCATCGAATTAAACATGCTGAAAGTTTAGTTGAATATGACGCGAAAGAGCATCTTGTTACGTTAGTATGAATAAAGATAAAAGGAGAACACATCGAGTGTTCTCCTTTTATTATGGGATTTTATAGGGGGAAGCGGGATGAGTGAAACGCTACTCGTTATTATTAGTATATTACTATTTTTAATGTTGCTTTTAATCGTCTTTTTTATCATTACATTTTTTATAAAAAACCGAACACATCATTCTATTTTAAAGTTACATCCATACTTAGGAAGAATGCGCTACTTACTGGAAAAGATAGGGCCTGAATTTCGACAATATTGGTTTGATCATGATACGGATGGAAAGCCTTTCTCACGTTATGATTTTCAAAGTGTTATGTTTTTAGCGAAATATCGCTCTGAAATACTTGGTTTTGGATCAAAACGAGATTTTGAAGCTTCTGGCTATTATATTGCTAATACATTATTTCCGATATTGACTGAGGAATTAAGTGTGAATCTCACGCAAGAGCGAGAAGGTAAAAAGTACGTGATTCATAAAGAAGGGTTATTTTCAAGAAGAGAAAAATTGACAGCGGATACAACGAATCTTTGGCTGTACGAAGAAGATGATGCAATTATAGTCGGTGAGAACCGTAAATATCCGTGGAAGCTACATGGTATGTTTGGTGCATCTGCGACTTCTTACGGCGCGATTGGAGAAAATTATATTTTAGCGAGTGGTTTTGGAGCAAAAATGGCAGGCGGATCGTGGATTAATACTGGTGAAGGTGGCATTATTCCAGAACATTTACATACAGGAGCAAATATCCTTGCGCAAATTGGTCCAGGGTTATTTGGATACCGCGATGAGGACGGTAATTTTTCAATGGGAAAATTCAGGGAGAAAGCAAAAGAAAGTAATATTAGAGCATTCGAATTGAAATTTGGGCAAGGTGCTAAAATACGTGGTGGTCATCTAGAGGGACAAAAAGTAAATGAGAAAATTGCTTCTGTTCGCAACGTCAGAAAGGGAGAGACGATTAATTCACCGAATCGATTTTCATTTTTAAAGAATGCAACGGATACACTTTGTTTTATTCAACAGTTGCAAGAAAGCGGCGGTAAACCAGTTGGAATGAAAATTGTAATTGGTCAGCAGGAGCCTTTGGAAGATTTATTTAAAACGATGAAAGAGTTAAATATCTATCCAGATTTCATTACAATTGATGGTTCAGAAGGTGGATCAGGAGCGACGTATAAATCGATGGCAGATAGTATGGGAATGCCGCTTATTCCAGCGTTACTGACATGTATTGATACAGCGAATCATTATGGTGTTCGGGACAAATTCAAAGTGTTTGCATCGGGGAAATTAATCACACCAGATAAAGTGGCGATTGCTTTAGCGATTGGAGCGGATGCTGTAAGTTCAGCCCGCGGATTTATGATGGCAAGCGGCTGTATTATGGCCCTTCAATGTAATTCTGGCCAATGTCCATCTGGTGTAGCCACGACGAATCCGCATTATCAAAAAGCGTTAGATCCGTATGAGAAGAAGTGGCGAGTCATGAATTATATTATTAGTATGAGATATAGTTTATTTTCATTAGCAGCGGCAGCGGGAGTGAAGAGCCCGCGCCATTTAACTAGAGAGCATATTGTGTTTAAAGACGAGATGGGGAGAGTAGTTCCTCTTTCGGAATTGTTTCCTATAGTAAATCAAATCTAAAAGTATATTTGATATGTAAGATTTTTCAGAGGAATAATCATATTGTTTGGAAAAATTAGGAGTATAATAGGGAAGTGTTTTTAAAAATGACTATTTTTAGGGAGAGATTCACTTGCAGCAAGGTTCGTACAGTATTACAATTTTTTTACTCGTCATAGGGCTCGTTATATTTAGACGCATGCGTTCTATGAATCGACCAATTAAAAATAAAGGAAGACGATTACTATTGCCATTATTCTTCTTATTACCAGGTTTTTCTTTATATGCTGCACCGATACAACTTGTTGGTTGGCAAATTGGTATAGCTGCTGGGATCGGTCTGTTATTGTCAATTCCACTTATTATTTTAAGTGGGTATGAAGTTAGAGAAGATGGCCAAATTTATGCGAAAAAAAGTATCGCTTTTATTGCTACATTTTTAGTTATCGTTCTTTTACGTGCTTATTTTAGAAGACATTTACAAGGTTTAGATCCAAAGTCAATTGGCATTCTTTTCTACACTCTTGCGGTTTGTTATATAGTACCTTGGCGTATTGGATGCTATATGAAATTTCGTAAAGTATATGTAGAGAAAGAGAAAATTGAGATGTCAATAAGCTAAAAGTCATACATTTGTATGGCTTTTTCTTTTAAAATTTATCGGGTAAACGAATGAAAATAAGGTGTGAAAAAACATTGTTTAATTTTCTGAATATTTTTACTTAAATTTCTTGAAAAATCATTGTAATCCACTGGGATAAAGGCGTTTATAAAGGTTTTCACATGTAATGAAAAGTGCTCGTTCACTTGAAAGAACAAAAAATGTTTGTTAAGGTAGGGAACCATAAGCGAATACAAGAAAATAGAAAAAGTCATTTTTCGAAATTTTGAATGGCTTATGGGCTAAGGGAGAGATTTGGTGAAGATTGAAATTATGGTTTCGCTTGCTATTTATATGGCAGGTATGTTGTATATCGGATATTGGTCTTATAAGAAGACATCCGATTTATCAGATTATATGTTAGGCGGAAGAGGACTCGGTCCAGCAGTTACAGCTTTATCAGCTGGTGCTTCTGACATGAGTGGTTGGATGCTAATGGGATTACCTGGTGCGATGTATGCAACAGGATTATCAAGTGTATGGATTGCGATAGGTTTATTAATAGGTGCTTATGCAAACTATTTAATCATTGCCCCGCGTTTACGAACGTATACAGAAGTGGCAAATGATTCAATTACGATTCCAGACTTTTTAGAAAATCGGTTTAAAGATCGTACGAAAATACTTCGTTTTGTCTCCGCTATCGTCATTTTAGTATTTTTCACATTTTATGCGTCGGCTGGTTTAGTTTCAGGTGGACGTTTGTTTGAAAATTCTTTTAACCTTGATTATAAAATTGGTTTATTTGTAACAGTGGGTGTCGTTGTTGCGTATACACTATTTGGTGGTTTTCTAGCCGTAAGTTGGACGGACTTTGTGCAAGGGTGTATTATGTTTATTGCGCTTGTACTAGTGCCAATTGTTGCTTTTACGGATGTCGGTGGTGTAACAGAAACATTCAATACGATTAAGCAAGTTGATGCATCACATTTAGATATGTTTAAAGGGACTACAATACTTGGTATTATTTCATTTTTAGCATGGGGTCTTGGGTATTTTGGTCAACCACATATTATTGTCCGCTTTATGGCAATTACCTCTATTAAAGATTTAAAAACTTCTCGTAGAATCGGTATCGGTTGGATGACGATTTCAATTATAGGTGCAATGCTTACTGGTCTAATTGGTATCGCTTATTATGCTAAAAATAATGCGACATTACAAGATCCAGAAATGGTCTTTGTAACATTCTCAAATATTTTATTCCATCCATACATTACAGGATTTTTATTATCAGCTATTTTGGCTTCGATTATGAGTAGTATTTCCTCACAATTACTTGTTATTTCAAGTGCAGTAACGGAAGACTTTTATAAAACATTTTTCCGTCGTAACGCAAGTGACAGAGAACTTGTATTTATCGGTAGATTATCAGTATTAGTAGTAGCTATGATCGCAGTTGTTTTAGCGTATCATCCAAGTGATACAATTTTAACACTTGTAGGTTATGCCTGGGCTGGATTTGGTTCAGCATTCGGACCAGCTATTTTATTAAGTTTATATTGGAAAAGGACGAATAAGTGGGGCGTTCTTGCAGGTATGATTGTTGGTGCAGTAGTTGTTATAGCATGGGTACAAATTCCAAGTTTAAAAGCGACTATGTATGAAATGGTACCTGGATTCTTCTGTAGTTTATTAACTGTTATCGTTGTAAGTTTATTAACGAAAGAACCCGTTAAGGCAGTTCATCGTGAATTTAATGAGATGGAAGCAGTGCTGGAAGAGGAAACGAAATAATTAGCGAAGAGAGTAAACGAAACTGGCGTTTACTCTCTTTTTATTTAAAATGAAAATACGGAATTCGTTGACAACTAAAAGTAAGTAACTTATAATAAATTTGAGTTCAAGATAATTTATGTTACGAATACAGATTTTAAATAGAGTAAATATTTTTTGAGAATTATCTCGAATTTGAGATGATTTTGATAAAGTAGACATTCAAGTGTGATATTATAATTAATATCTCGAATTCGAGATAAGATTATAATGACGGATTTTACTTTTCAGTATGGACAAAATGAATAATGAATTTTAATGAATAAAAGTTTTTAAAATGAAATAAAAAGGGGCGGAGAAAATGACAAAGAAAACGATGGGAATTCACCACATTACAGCAATCGTAGGACATCCACAAGAAAATGTAGATTTTTATGCTGGTGTATTGGGGTTACGTTTAGTGAAACAAACAGTGAATTTTGATGATCCAGGTACGTACCATCTTTATTTTGGAAATGAAGGAGGAAAGCCTGGAACAATTATTACGTTTTTCCCATGGGCAGGTGCTCGTCAAGGTATTATTGGAGATGGTCAAGTAGGAATTACGTCTTACGTTGTACCAAAAGGTGCAATGGAGTTTTGGGAAAATAGATTAGAAAAATTCGATGTTTCGTATACAAAAATGACTCGTTTTGGAGAACAGTATTTAGAATTTGATGATCCGCATGGTTTGCATATAGAATTAGTTGAAAGAGAAGAAGGCGAATTAAATAATTGGAGTTTTGGAGAAGTTACACCAGAAGTAGCAATTAAAGGGTTTGGAGGTGCTGTTCTTTTATCTGCACAGCCTCAAAAAACAGCTGAATTGTTAGAACATATTATGGGTCTTGAGAAAATTGGAGAAGAGGGTGAATTTGTTCGATTCCGTTCTTCTGCTGACATTGGAAATATTATTGATTTGAAATTATCAACAATCGGTCGTGGCCAAATGGGCGTTGGCACAGTTCATCATATTGCTTGGAGAGCGAGTGACGATGCAGATCAGCTAGACTGGAAAGAGCATATGACTCGTTTTGGATATCACGTAACTCCTGTACAAGACCGAAATTATTTTAACGCGATTTATTTTAGAGAACATGGTGAAATCTTATTTGAAATTGCAACAGATCCTCCTGGTTTCGCTCATGATGAATCGTTAGAGACGATGGGTGAGGAATTAAAGTTACCGGAACAATATGAACAACATAGAAAACAGATTGAACAAACGCTTTTACCATTTGAAGTGAGAAATTTAGATTAAAGTGATTGAAGGGGGAAAAGGATTATGATGAAACATGTTTTTCAAAAAGGAAAAGATACGTCAAAACCAGTGTTGTTATTACTTCATGGCACAGGTGGTAATGAATTAGATTTACTATCACTTGCAGAAATAGTTGATCCGGAAGCGTCGGTATTAAGCGTTAGGGGAAATGTGTTAGAGAATGGGATGCCGCGTTTCTTCCGCCGATTAGCAGAAGGCATTTTTGATGAAGAGGATTTAATTTTCCGTACGAAGGAATTAAATGAATTTTTAGATGAAGCGGCTAAAGAATATAAATTCGATAGAAATAACATTGTAGCTATCGGTTATTCGAATGGGGCAAATATCGCAGCAAGCTTATTATTCCATTACGAAAATGCATTGAAAGGTGCTGTGCTTCATCACCCAATGGTACCAAGAAGAGGAATGCAATTAGCAAATTTAGCAGGGAAATCTGTGTTTATTGCTGCTGGGACAAATGACCCAATTTGTTCATCAGCAGAGTCCGAGGAATTGAAGGTACTATTAGAAAATGCAAACGCGAATGTAACAATACATTGGGAAAATCGAGGGCATCAATTAACGATGGGTGAAGTAGAAAAAGCAAAAGAGTGGTATGACAAAGCATTTTAAAAAAGAAGCATCTGCTAACGATTAGCAGATGCTTCTTTTTTATTTAAGACTGGATTGCAAGATGAGATGAAGAAAGTGGTAGCTCAATATCAACAATCGTACCTTTATTTAATTCGCTTGAAATGTGTAATTTACCATGATGTTCTTCAATTATTTTGTAACACATCATTAATCCTAGTCCTGTGCCTTTTTCTTTTAAACTATAAAAAGGTTCGCCTAGACGGGAGATACGATCTTCTGGAATGCCACAACCTTCATCGATAATTCGTATTAAGATGAAATTATCCTCTAATGGTTTTGTTTGAATGAAAATATTTCCGCCATTTGGCATCGCTTCTATCGCATTTTTTAATATGTTTATAAAAACTTGTTTTAATTGGTTACCGTCACATTGAATATCATATACGTAATCAAAATGATCCATGATGATATGAACGCTATGCATAATTGCAGTCGGTAAAATAAATGTAACTACCTCTTCAATTAAAGTTTGTATGTTACAAGTTTGGATAGATAATACTTGTGGCTTAGACATCGCCATAAATTGACTCGTGATGGATTCCATTTGTGAAATCTCACTTAACATAACATCGATATACCATTTTTGCTCCTCATTTATTTCAGGGAGGAGCAACGTTAGAAAACCTTTTAGAGAAGTGAGTGGATTTCGAATTTCATGGGCAATTCCAGCTGTCAGTTGTCCGACTACTGCGAGCTTCTCAGATTTTCGTAATAACTTTTCAGTTTCTTTTAGCTCAGTAACATCTCTCCCCATCACGATAAGACCTTTGCGAGAACCGTCAGGATGATAAAGCGGGACTTTTGATATACTTAAGATTAGATCGAAATCATCTCTATGTATAATAAATTCCTCGCCATGAAGAATTTGTCTTTGTTGCCATGCTAGTTCATCAATTTCTTCACAATGTAAAAAAGCTTCTCGGTATGCTTCATTATATTGAATGAGTTCGCTATCTTTTTTCCCATGGTAAGGTACATGATGGAAATTGAAGCAAGAAAGTGCGTAGTCATTTGCCTCAAGCCAGCGCCCTTCATGATCTTTAAATATAACAAAGGCAGGCATGGAGTTTACTAATGTACGTAATCTCTTCTCACTTTCTTTTAGCATATTCTCAATTCTTTCTGATTTTTCAAGCGGCTTCATAATAGCATATACGCCAGTAAGACGATTTTGAACAAAAATAGGAACTAGTTTTGTCACAACATCTAATAAGAATCCATTTTTATGATAAATAGATAAGATATACTCTTGTTGATTATCCGCTTCAGTATTCTTTATATTTTGTAATACTTGCTCAGAAATATGGGCTTCTAAAATAGAGGTAATATTTTTCTGTTCTAATTCTAAAGAAGTGTAACCTAATATTCTTTCGGCAGAAGGATTTATATGTAGAATAACTCCTTCTAAATTTAATGAAATAATACTATCAGGATTGTGTTCGAACAGAGATGCGTACATTTCTGTTAATGAACGATCTTGTATATGGTTTCGCAAACGTCTAGAAATGTTCGGATGACGTTTTTTTTGAGTTGGTGAATATTTTTTACGACTCATAATAGTTCCTCCGTACAAATAGCATCTAAAAAGATTTGTCTATTCATAACTATAATATAGATGTAATGTGTATTTCTATAAAAAATGGAAGTTATAGAATAAATTTTGTTTTTTTTATTTTTTGCAAGGTGAATGCAGGATGTTAATAAGGGGAGCTTATATTGTTTTATAAACCTCTTGTAAGTTACAGACGGCTGTTTTCCGTATAACATTAGGGTAGAGGAGGGGGAGAGAAAATGAAAAATTATATTCAAGGGATTAATCACGTGCAAGTAGCTGCACCTGTAGGGTGTGAAGAAGAGGCGCGTGATTTTTATGGGAATACAATTGGTATGGAAGAAATTCCAAAGCCAGAAAAGTTGAAAAAACGAGGTGGATGTTGGTTTAAATGCGGAAATCAAGAAATCCATATTGGTGTGGAGCGGAACTTTACACCAGCTAAAAAGGCTCATCCAGCTTTTTATGTGAATGAAATTAATGAATTTAAGCAAACACTTATAGAGCAAGGTGTTAAAGTGATTGATGATTATGCACGGCCAGATGTAATTCGATTTTACGTGTCAGATCCATTTGGAAACCGAATTGAATTTATGCAAAATAAAGACTAGGTGGATTCCCACCTAGTCTTTAACTTCTTCTGAAAAGTCCTAATACTTCTACAGTTTCTGTAATATTAACGAATGCATTCGGGTCGATTTCAGAAATTGTTAGTTTCATACTTGCTAATTCTTCACGAGAAACGACGGTCATAAGTACACGCTTTTTCTCGCTTGAATAAGCACCTTCGCCATCAAGTAACGTTATTCCACGTACAACAGTTGAAAGAAGTTGTTTTTTCATTTTTTCTGCTTCATTTGTTACAATCATAAGTGTAACTTTACGATGTTTTGTATGAACAGCATCAATTACTTTACCAGTTACATAAATTGAAAGTAAGCTTGTAAGTGCAACATCCCAGGTGAAGAAGAATCCTGCGATTATTACAACGACTGCATTTAAAATAATAAGGAATCCGCCAAGTTTAATGTCTCGCTTGCGGGATAAAAGCATACCGATAATATCAAATCCACCAGTGGATCCATTACAGTTAAAAACAAGACCAATACCAGCTCCGGCGATGACACCTCCGAAGATAGAAGATAACAATGGATCTGTTGCTACGACTTTTACTGGAACGTAGTATAATGCAACAGATAATACAACTACAGAGACAACTGTGTTAAAAATTACTTTTTTTCCAAGACCTATGTACCCTAAAATAAGGATAGGTAAGTTTAATACAAAGTTAATAATGCCTGTGTTTACAGGGGTTACAATTCCTAAAATAATAGCAATTCCGCCAATTCCACTACTTAAAATTTTGTGGGGGATAAGGAAAAGATTAAAGGCAACCGCAATAATAATAGAACCGATAATAACACCAAGGAATCTGACCATTTCTTTCCCGTCCTTCACTGAAAAATTCATATTATTTCAAGATTATATATGATATTGAAAGTTTTGGGTAAAAACAGTTTATTTCGGTAAATTAGATTAATCAAAAGAATTTGAGTATTTTATTATTTGAAAGGGGATACAGTTGTGAAGATAAAAACATATCAACAGAAAAGCCCGTTGAAGCAAGAATGTGAGGATTCTTATTTTTGTAATAAAGAAAAAAAGATTTATGGTGTATGTGACGGTGCAACACCACTTGTCCCGTTTGGTGATGAAAATGGACATAATGGAGCATACATCGCTTCGCATTTATTTGCAAGTTATTTTACTTCATTACGAGAGAATCATAGGTTACGATTTGCAGTTGCAAAAGCAAATGAAGCATTGCAAAGCAAAATGTTGGAATATAAAGTAGATACGAGAAAGAAAGATCATTTGTGGTGTACATGTATTGCGGCAGTTCAAATAGATGGTGAGAAAATTGAATATGCGCAGCTTGGGGACTGTATGATTGTCGCAACTTTTCAAAATGGAACGATGCAAGTATTAACGAAAGACACAGTTAAAGGAATTAGTAACCGAGCAAAAAGGAAGAGGGAAGAAGATCGTAAGAAAGGTTTATCTGTCCCGGAGGAACATGTTTTTCAAGATGTTCGAGAACAGTTAAAGTACAATCGTTATCTTGCAAATATGCCAAATGGTTATTCAGTTGCAAATGGAATGAAAGAAGCGATACATTATTTACAACATGGTGAATTACATATAGATGAAGTGAGTGGAATTTTTATTTGTTCAGACGGGTTATTTCACCCAGATTGGCCACTCGAACAAACAGTTGCATATATAAGAAAGAATAGTATAAACGAATATGTAGCAATCATTGAAGAGCTGGAAGGGGAAAAGAGAATAAGACCAGATGATAAAACGATTATTATGATTGATTTTTAAGAGGAGGCAGTTCAAATGGAAATTAAACGTGTCAATCTAACATTTCAAGATGAATTAGTTCCTTTAGAAAAAGTAAACAAACTGATTATTCACCATACAGCTGAAGATGGATGGGACGTGTATAAAACGCATGAATTTCATCAAACTGTAAAAGGGTGGAGTGGGATTGGTTACAACTATTTTATCGAAGAGGACGGAACTGTAGTGGAAGGACGAGGTTTACATATTGGAGCGCATGCGAAAGATCATAACCGCCATACAATTGGGATATGTATGACGGGAAATTTTGATAAATACGATCCAACTCCTGCACAAGTGAATGCATTATATTCTTTATGTAAAATATTTATGAAGCAATTTGCTATAAAGAAAGAGAATATACTCGGTCATAGGGAGTTAGAAGGAGTTACAAAAAGCTGTCCTGGTAATCGTTTTTCTATGGTAGAGTTAAGGAAGATATTATCTTAAATATAGAGGAGTAACAACGATGATGAATATAAAAATACCAAATGATAAAAAAGAAGAGCTTGTAGCACAAATTCAGCAATTTTTCATGGAAGAAGATTTAGATGAAATTGGACGTTTCCAAGCAGAGCGTTTAATAGAAGAGATGATTAAATTAGTTGGACCATTTGCATACAATCAAGCAATTGGAGATGCAAGAAAGCTTGTAAGTGAGAAATTAACGAATATTGAAGAAGATTTATACGTGTTAGAGAAGAATGAAGGAAAATAAAAAAGAGCCGATGGGCTCTTTTTTATTTTTCTTTCTTATGTTCTTTATATTCATGTACTTTTTCTTTCACATTACCAACTGTATCTTTAGCAGTGCCTTTCACCTTATCCCATTTTCCTTCAGCTTGTAATTTCTTATTGTCAGTTACTTTCCCAACAACTTCTTTTACTTCACCCTTTACCTTATCAATAGCACCTTCTACTTTTTCTTTTAAACCATGATCATGTTTAGTCATACATTTCTCCTCCTTGTAGTTTGATTAGAATTCTCTTTTCATAGTGCAAGTTGAATGATGTATCTAGTAATAGCGTAACAAATATAGTTTGAATATTCAAATGATTAATAGGATAGAAAAGAAAGTGTCATAAAATGTATAAAATTGTAATGAGAAGAGAAAGAATGTAAATTACATGTCTTTTGCAGTCCATATTGATTTCGTATAAGCAATTTTCATATGGGCACGTTCCATATTATTTTGACTGCTGCTACCGAACTTTGCTTGTCCAACTACTAAGTTACAGTTGGATTCAATAGCCGTCTCTATTCGTTTTTGAATTAATGCAGTATGACAGCCTTTACGCTGAAATTCTGGCAAAGTAGCAGAAGCAGCTAATGATGCAATCCCATTATTTATATACAGGACACCAATACCCGCAGGAGTGTTTTGAACTTCGGCTATGAAAAAATGCCAGCCAGGTTTATTGTAGAGAATTTCGTTATTTTGATGGACGCCATCTTTTGTAAAGGATGGCATGTTAAATCCGCGTACGTATATGTCTGCAAAAATATGAAATTCATTTTCTTTTAGTTCGCGTACTGAAATGTTAGAAGGAAGAAGGGAAGGGTCTTCTCTCGGTATACTATATAAAGCGGTATGGAAGCTGGATTGGTAAAATCCTCTTTGTGAGATAAGTATTGAAATAATTTGGCTGTACCTTGAGCGGGTGTAATTTCAAAACGACAAGGGATTTGTAGCGATTGATAATAAGAGACGATTTCATCTATCTCATCTGTATTTGTAAATGTAATACCTTTTACCGTATTAAAAGCTGGACCAGCAATTATTTTTGATGAAAAGGCAGTGGCACTCCCGAACTTTTTCATTTGTACTTGCATTGGATTTTCAGCTAATGCTTGTAATGCTTTTAGTCTAGAAGAGAGCATATGTATTTCTGCGTTTTCAATTTCTGTGGCTATATCGAGTGTTATAACAGTAGTCATAAAATTCCTCCATTAATAAATATATTTCATGGTATATATACGATTTTTGTTTTGAGATTCCTGTTGAAATGTGAGAGAATAAGAGGTTTTTTGGAAGGGAAATGGAAGTGAGCTGTCGAAGGGAGTGGAAACAGATTAAAGGTGGTGCTCTCATGAAACAAAAAGCCGTGCAGGCATGCTCTAATTGTGGTTCTCAAAACATAGGAGAAGGTGAGTTTGTCGGATATGCACAAATACGGAAAAAGGAAACGATGTTCACATCTTCACCGGTGGATGCTTATATTTGTACAGATTGCGGGAATATCCTTCTATTAAAAGTACGACATTATGAAAAGTTTAAGCAGAAGCCGTTATGATTATTGGGAAGTGACTTTATTAGAAAAGTTAATAAGAGTAATATTTTACATATATATGAGTATGCCTCAGATAAAGAGATGAAAACATATACTGTACATGGTTCGTTATATGACACATAAAAATATATAGAAGAAATTGTGAGGCAGTAGGAGGAAGAAAAAACAGCTCCTCTTGGAATATTTCATATTTAAAACTCCTTTAAATGAATAAAGGAGTTTTTTGTTTTTTTATAACAATAATTACCTTTAATTATTATAATTGGTTATTGAGAGAGGTGGTTTATTAACGCCATAATCATAGAAGAATAATAGCTAAATCGTATACAAAACCACTATATAACACATTCGCAACCGTAAGTTGACAAAGTGCAACCGCGGGAAGATAGAGATAAAGGCAATGTTTACATACAATTTAGGTAAGAAAACAAAGGGGGACACACATATGGGATTTGGTGAAAAGCTTTTTAAATTAAGAAAGGAAAAGGGCCTTTCTCAAGAAGCATTAGCTGAAAAATTAAACACAACAAGGCAAGCGGTTAGTAAATGGGAAAACGGTCAAGGTTTTCCTGAAACTGAAAAGTTAATAATGATTGGAAATGTATTTGAAGTATCACTTGACTATTTATTAAAAGAAACTGCTGAGCAAAGTAACGAAAAGGAAAATGGTTATTATGTAAGTAAGGAAATGGCAGAAGGGTATGTAGTGTATGGACAAAAAATTTCTAAATATATTGCATTAGGATTTAGCTTGCTTATTTTATCTACAATACCGTACTTATTATTTAAAGAAAATGCAACAATGTCTACGTTTCTTGTCATTATCATTGCAGTGCTTGGGATCGGAGCAATGATGGCACCTGTAACGATAGAAGAGAGTCGATACAATGTATTGAAAAAGGAAGAACTACTATTTGATCAAAACTTTCTAAAAGAATTGACAAAAAGATATGCGACTATTAAGAAGAAGTATGCGTCAGTAGTGATCGTTGGATTTTGTTTTATTGCAGCAGGAGCGATTCCGTTTTTGTTTGAGAAAAAGCATATAACTTCAGGAGAATTAGTGCAGTATTACCCTTATTGTGTTGTACTTATTGCTATCGGAGTTTATCTTTTTGTACGTGTGTTAGGAGTGTTAGAGACGTATCGGATTTTAGTAGAAAATAAGGAATACAGTAATCGTTTTATTTTTAAATTGAAAAAGAAAGTAAGGAAAAAGGTAGATAGTTTATAAAAAATAAAAAACATGTTTCGAATCAATGTATTCAAAACATGTTTTTTATCGTTCTGAATTATTTCCAAAGAAATAATTCAGAAAATACAGAAAAATGTCGTAATCATTTGTAGAAGTCTGTTATAATGAACGAAAAATAAAAACGCTTTAAAGGGGGATATAACCAATATGATGATGAATGTACCGCTAACAATTAGTTCTATGATGGAAAGAGCAGAAAAACTGTTTTCAAAGAAAGAAATTGTTTCACGGACACATGATACAGTTACGACGTTAACGTATAAGCAGTTAGGTGAAAGGACGAGAAGGCTTTCTAGTGCGTTAAAAAAATTAGGAATTAAAGAAGGCGAGCGTATAGGAACGTTAGCGTGGAATCATCATCGACATGTGGAAGCTTATTTTGCTATTCCTGGTATTGCTTCTGTTTTGCACACAATTAATATTCGTTTATCTCCTCAACATATTTCATACATTATTCAGCACGCAGAAGATCACATTCTACTTATAGATGAAGATCTCGTACCACTCGTTGAAAATATTCAATCACAATTATCAACTGTACAAGCCTACATTATTATGACTGATAAAGATGAACTTCCAAATACTACGCTAGAACCTGTATATCATTATGAAAAACTATTAGAAGAAGGCGATCCAAATTTCCAATTTGTAAAAGATATTGATGAAAATACACCTGCTGGTATGTGTTATACGTCAGCGACTACAGGGAATCCAAAAGGTGTTGTATATACGCATCGTAGTACTGTACTGCATTGTATGGCACTCGGTTTAGCGGATACAGCTGCTTTATCGGAAAGTGATGCGGCGATGGCAATTGTACCGATGTTCCATGTGAACGCTTGGGGACTTCCTTTTGCAGCTACTTGGTTTGGAACTAAACAAGTTCTGCCAGGACCAATGTTTACTCCAAAAATTTTATTAGAGATGATCCAAGCTGAAAAAGTAACGATAGCAGCAGGTGTGCCGACAATCTGGCTCGGTGTATTACAAGAATTAGAAAATAATAGTTACGATTTATCTAGTATAACGAGAATATTATGCGGTGGTGCTGCTGCACCGAAAAGCGTTATTAAAGCATTTGAACAAAAATATAATGTTCCTTTCGTACATGCATATGGTATGACTGAAACAAGCCCACTCGTAACACTTGCACGTTTAAAAAGTTATGAAACAGAATTATCATATGAAGAGCAATTAGAAATCCGCTCAAAACAAGGATATCTTGTCCCTGGTGTAGAGATGAAAGTAGTCGGTACAAACGGTGAAGTGAAGTGGGATGGTACTGAGATGGGAGAGTTATGTTTACGAGCACCTTGGATTGCTGAAAGCTATTATAACGATGATCGTACTGTCGAAGGATTCCGAGACGGTTGGTTATATACTGGTGATGTTGTTACAGTTGACGAGGAAGGCTGCGTGAAAATTGTTGATCGTACGAAAGATGTTATTAAAAGCGGGGGAGAATGGATTTCCTCAGTTGACCTTGAAAATGCTTTAATGGCACATGATGCTATATTTGAAGCGGCCGTTGTTGCAGTTCCACACCCGCAGTGGCAAGAGCGTCCAGTTGCCTGCGTTGTACAAAAGGCAAATAGCACTGTTACAAAAGAAGAACTATATGAATTTTTAAAACCACAGTTTGCAAAGTGGTGGTTACCAGACGATATTGTATTTATGCAGGAAATTCCGAAAACATCTGTTGGGAAGTTTTTAAAACAGGCGCTTCGGAAAGAACTTGAGCATTTGCATAAGGAGGAATAATTGAAAAAATAATTGTAAACATATATTTAAAATAAGTTGACAAATACTAAATAGAAAGATAATATAACTCCTATAATATGTTATCTAAAAATCGTTTTAAGTTTACAAATAGGAGAAGCAAATATGAATACAAAAAACTTAGTTTTCGTCGCTTTATTTAGTTCTATTATGGGAGTGTTAGGGTTAATACCTCCAATTGCTCTTGCTATTACACCAGTTCCGATTACATTACAATCACTCGGTGTTATGCTTGCTGGTGGATTGTTAGGATCACGTCTTGGTGCGTTAAGTCAGCTTATTTTCTTACTTATTGTTGGAGTTGGGGCACCATTACTTGCAGGTGGACGAGGTGGTCCAGGTATATTTGTTGGGCCAAGCGCAGGATATTTACTTGGTTATATTGTAGGAGCATTTGTTATTGGTTATTTAATTGAGCGTTTACGTGAAGTTTCTATTATAAAAGTATTATGCATTAATATAATTGGTGGTATTTTCGTAGTTTATGTATTTGGTATCATTGTACAAGCATTCGTAATGGATATTTCTATATGGCAGACGATGAAAGTGAGTGTCGTATTTTTACCAGGTGATTGCATAAAAGCGATTATAGCAGCAATTCTTGTAACGAAATTACATCGTTCATTGAAACATATTATTACGCCTGCTCTAAAGAGTGGGAAATATACAAATGCGGGATAAGAAAGAGAAGAAACACGTTCATTGCGTGTTTCTTTTTATTATTTTGTAAAGAAAGGACGTCTCAAATGGGGATTACAAAAGAATATAAAAAGTATGCCTCTTTACTATCAAGTAAAATAGCAATAAAGGAAAATGATCGAGTATTAACATATAAAGAGTGGTTTGAGTCAGTATGTAAAGTAGCAAACTGGTTGAATGAAAAAGAATCGAAGAATAAAACGATAGCAATTGTATTAGAAAATAGTATGGAGTTTTTACAACTATTTGCTGGGGCTGCGATGTCTGGATGGGTTTGTGTGCCGTTAGATATAAAGTGGAAAGAGGATGAGCTCAAAGAAAGAATTGCAATTAGTAATCCGGATGTGATTGTGACAGAGCGATATAAGGTAAATGATCTACCGGATGAAGAAGGAAGAGTAATTGAAATTGATGAGTGGAAAAGAATGATAGAGAACTATCTTCCTACATATAATCCTGTAGAAAGTTTACAAAATGCTCCTTTTTATATGGGATTTACATCAGGATCAACAGGAACAGCAAAAGCATTTTTACGTGCACAACAATCGTGGGTTCATAGTTTTGATTGTAATGTACATGACTTTCATATGAAAAGGGAGGATTCGATTTTAATAGCTGGGACGCTCGTTCATTCTCTTTTCTTATACGGGGCAATAAGTGCATTATATGTAGGACAAACGGTGTACATTATGAGAAAGTTCATTCCAAATCAAGTACTAGATAAGTTAGAAACTGAAAATATATCAGTTATGTATACAGTTCCGACAATGCTTGAATCTTTATATAAAGAAAATAGAGTAATAGAAAATAAAGTGAAAATTATTTCGTCAGGAGCGAAATGGGAAGCTGAAGCGAAAGAAAAAATAAAGAATATATTTCCTTATGCGAAAAGATATGAATTTTATGGTGCATCAGAGTTAAGTTTTGTAACAGCACTAGTCGATGCAGAAAGCGAAAGAAGGCCAAATTCAGTAGGAAAACCTTGTCATAATGTGCAAGTTCGAATATGTAATGAAGCAGGCGAAGAAGTACAAAAAGGTGAAATAGGAACTGTTTATGTGAAAAGTGATCAGTTTTTTATGGGATACATAATAGATGGGGTTTTAACACGGGAGTTGAATGCAGAAGGCTGGATGACAGTGCGAGATGTAGGCTATGAAGATGAAGAAGGCTATATATATATTGTTGGTAGAGAGAAGAATATGATTTTATTTGGAGGAATCAATATTTATCCAGAAGAAATAGAAAGTGTATTACATGAACACCCAGCTGTTGATGAAATAGTTGTAATTGGTGTGAAAGATAGTTACTGGGGTGAAAAGCCCCTCGCGATCGTAAAAGGAAGTGCTACGAAACAACAATTAAAGAGTTTTTGCTTACAGAGATTATCCTCTTTTAAAATACCGAAAGAATGGCATTTTGTAGATGGAATACCTTATACAAATAGTGGGAAAATCGCTCGTATGGAAGCAAAAAGTATGATTGAAAACCGGGAGAAAATATATGAATAGAGCAGTTATTGTAGAGGCGAAAAGAACACCTATCGGTAAGAAGAATGGGATGTTAAAAGAGTATGAAGTTCAGCAATTAGTAACGCCGCTTCTTACGTTTTTAAGTAAAGGGATTGAGAGAGAAATAGACGATGTCATGTTAGGGAATATTGTGGGGCCAGGAGGGAATATTGCGAGACTATCTGCTTTAGAGGCGGGACTTGGCTATCATATTCCTGGTGTAACGATTGATCGGCAATGTGGTGCTGGTTTAGAAGCAATTCGAACTGCGTGTCATCTCATTCAAGGCGGGGCAGGTAAGTGTTATATCGCCGGGGGAGTAGAGAGTACAAGTACGTCACCTTTTCAAAAAAGAGCACGATTTTCACCTGAAACAATTGGTGATCCTGACATGGGAGTAGCGGCTGAATATGTTGCGGAGCGTTATAACATAACGAGAGAAATGCAAGACGAGTATGCTTGTCTTAGTTATAAGCGGACACTGCAAGCGTTAGAAAAAGGATATATACATGATGAAATATTTTCTTTTAATGGATTATTAGATGAATCTATAAAGCTAGAAATGAATTATGAACGAATCATTAAAAGAACAAAGCCCGCATTTTTACAAAATGGAACAGTAACGGCAGGTAATTCGTGCGGTGTAAATGATGGAGCATGTGCCGTTCTTGTAATGGAAGAGGGACAAGCCCGAAAGTTAGGTTATAAACCTGTCCTTCGTTTCGTTCGTAGTGCTGTAGTGGGAGTGGATCCCAAGCTTCCAGGGACTGGTCCGATATTTGCGGTGAACAAATTATTAAACGAAATGAATGTAAAAGTAGAGGACATCGATTATTTTGAAATAAATGAAGCATTCGCCTCAAAAGTTGTTGCTTGCGCAAAAGAGTTACAAATTCCGTACGAAAAAGTAAATGTAAATGGTGGAGCAATTGCGCTCGGTCATCCGTACGGTGCATCTGGTGCTATGCTTGTAACACGTTTGTTTTATCAGGCACAAAGAGAGTCTATGAAATATGGAATTGCTACATTAGGAATTGGAGGCGGGATAGGGATTGCGCTATTATTTGAGAAAGTAGAAGACTAGCGAGGTAACTAGTTTTCTACTTTTTGAGGAACATAAATATTGCTACCAGGCTTCGCTTTCATTTCGTTCCAAGCAGCAATCGCATCAGCTTTTGCTTTCCCTTTATTATTTGGATCTTCGAAAAAGTCACGAGTAAAGTGATTGTATTCAAATTGTGCACCGATAGTTGTTTTGTATGTAGGGTCTTTTTTTCGTTCGTTTTCTTCATGCCAAAAAGCTACCGCGTCTTCATATGTTTTTCCAACATTCTCTTTGAAAAATTTTTGAAGAGCTACTGTAAAGCGGAAGTTTGTTCCGATTTTTTCTTTGAAAAAAGCACGAACATCTTCGCTACAGCGGTGATTGTTAGTAATAATCGTTTGAAGAGAAAGGTCTTTATAAGAGAGGGAAGCTTTACGCACTTTTTGCCCAGAGCTGTTTTTTAAGACTTTCCCCGTAGTTAAATAATGTGAGATACAATCGGTTATTTCAATCTTAGAGCCGCTAGCTGGCAACCCATTCTCACGACAAAATGTTTGGAGTTCTGCTTTTAACCAATAATAGTTTTGGAAATCTTCAAGTGATATAGACTTTGTTAAAGGTGGACGCATGAATGTAACAACTACTTTCTTCCATAATTTTCTTCAATTATAAAACGTACGTTCTTTTTATGGAAGGGGTAATTTGTAAATATAATGGGAAGAGGAGATTACATATGGAAAATGTAATGCAAGTTCGTGTTACGGGAATTTTAATTGAAGGTGAAAAATTATTGCTAGTAAAGCAAAAAGTTGCTAATAGGAATTGGTCTTTACCTGGAGGAAGAGTGGAGAATGGTGAAATGTTAGAAGAGGCGATGATTAGAGAAATGAGAGAAGAAACGGGATTAGAAGTTAAAATTAAGAAGCTACTCTATGTTTGTGATAAACCGGATGCCAGTCTATCTTTATTACATATTACATTTCTACTTGAAAAGCTTACAGGGGAAATTATGTTACCCTCTAATGAATTTGATCATAATCCAATTCATGATGTGCAAATGGTACCGATTAAAGATTTAAGTCAATATGGTTTTTCGGAAACTTTTATCACTCTTATAAGTGAAGGTTTTGCAAGTGCAGGGAGTTATCAAGGCTTGAAACAAAATATTGGTTTGTAAGTGTAGAGTAAGGATAGCTGTTAGCTATCCTTACTAAAAATGCTTTACACCGCCGACTGTAAAGAAGAAACAAGCTGATTTAAAAATTCATCTCCGCTCATAATTGCTCTCCCGCCACCGCGAGCACTCTTCTTATTTCCGCCACCTTTTCCTTCGATTGTAGGAAGAGCGTCTTTTAAAAGAGCATTCATATCGAGTGATACTGATTTTCCGCAAGCGAGAATACATTGTAGTTTGTCATCATTTTCGATGACGAAATACGTAATTGCATGCTCTTGTTGTTCTGTAATAATAGCGGAAAGCTTTGCGATTTCTTGCATAGAACGATTTGTAAATACTTTAGAAATAAGTATGTCAGCATGAATTTTTATGGGCTGTAGAAGTAGTTCATTTGCCTCTGCAAATAATAATTTTTCATTCATTGTTTGTATTGCTTTTTCATTTTCTTTTTGAGAAGTAAGAAGTTGTGCTACTTTTGCTGGGATATCACTCCCGCTACTGTTTAATTGTTTAGAAACATCTTTCATAATTTGTTGCTGTTGTCCCATTAATTTAAGTGTACGCCAACCAGCGATAAACGTTAAGCGTATACCACCTTTATTGCGCTCCCATCCTAGTACTTGAATAGGACCAACTTCACCAGTTCGTTTCGGATGCGTTCCACCACAGCCGTTGTAGTCAAAGTTTTCGATAATAACAACCCGTATATTTTCTGTTATAGTCGGTTCTTTACGAAGGGGGAATGTTTTCGCTTTTTCTAAGTTCATCCATTCGATATGGATTTGATGGTTTTCGAAAACAATTTTGTTGGCAATGTTTATTGCTTTTTCAACCGTTTCTGTATGAAGATTTTCTATTTCTAAATCAATTGTTACCGTTTCTTTACCAAGGTGGAATCCAATCGTAGGTATGTTAAAATGATCCCAAAAAGCAGCAGATAAAATGTGCTGAGCCGCATGTTGCTGCATATGATCAAAACGGCGCTCCCAATTGATTTTACCTTCTACTTCTTCTGTATGTAATTTTTCTACAATGAAGTGACGAATTTCCCCATGTATCTCTTCTACATTGATTACATCGATATCATTTAATGTGCCAGTATCATGCGGTTGTCCGCCACCTGTCGGATAAAATGCGGTCTCGTTTAAAACGACGTATAAGTTACCGTCTTTATCATAATCTTGCTTTATAATTTTTGTAGTAAAGTCTTGCTTATAAGCGTCAGTGTAATATAATTTTTGCTCCAATTTTCTTTCCCCTTTCGCGTTCACTAGTTTCATTGTAAAGCAATTGAAATTAGTTTCCTAATATTTCAGAAGAAAGAAGCTATTTTTAGAATTTTCTTGCTATAATAAGAAAAAGAAAATGCGGGGGTGGAATGAATATGTTATATGAAAACGGCGTAGATAAACTTCTTAGTTTAAGTAAAAATATTTCTGAATTGTATCGAGAATTAAATGAAATGACCCGGATTTTAACGGATTGTAATCGAGAAAGTGTGAAGTTTGATCGGTTATATGTAAAAGAGTTACTGTGGAAGAAAGAAGATGTAATAGAGAAATATGACCAGCTACTTGTGCAACTTTGTATAAATGAATGCTTTGATTTAAAAAGTGTCATTACAGGGGAATATAAGTATACATATGAAGAAGTAGAAAACATAGTTTTACAATTTAATGAAAAGTATAATGTCGCAATCTTAATTAAAGATGTGTGTAAAGAATTACAGTTCACATATGGAATTGATATGGACATAACGAGAACAACTCGGGTATCAACAGCTCAAGTATAGAAAAAGGAAAAGAAAGCAGATCCTTTGCTTTCTTTTTTTTATGTAAGAACGGGGAGAGTAGGTTTAGTGATGAAGGGGAAGTTACAAAATATTCATCCGTTAGGAATGACAATTATAATAGGGACTTTATTTGCGAGGTTCGCCACGTCAATGAGCATTCCTTTTTTAGCAATTTATTTAACGACTGTTAAAGGTGTATCAGCTGGAATGACAGGTGCTATTATCGGAACGAGTGCACTTGTTGGTGTTTTTGCTAGTTTTATCGGAGGGAATTTATCAGATCGATTTGGCCGGAAAACGATTATGCTCTGGTCCATGATCGTTTGGATTTTTGTGTTTATAGGTTTTTCACTTGCGAATCATGTTTTAAGTTTCTTTTTATTAAACGCTTTAAATGGATTATGTAGGTCGTTTTTTGAGCCAACATCAAGAGCATTATTATCAGATTTAACGAAACCAGAGTATCGTTTACTCGTATATAATTTGCGTTACGGTGCAATCAATGTTGGAGTGGCGATTGGCCCTCTTGTCGGATTACAGATTGGAAGCGCAAAATCTACAATTCCTTTTTTAGTAGCAGCTGGAGTGTACATTCTATATACAGCTATATTAGCATTCCAATTTAAGAAGTATCCAATTGAAAAAAAGAAAATAAATACAGAAAAACCTGTCACAATGTTAAATGCAATTCGCATTTTGCGAAAGGATGTCGTATTTTTAGTTGCTTTAGTCGGTATTATTTTGAGTAATTGTGGTTTTTCTCACTTAACGACAACAGTATCTCAATATTTTGCAAATGCACATATATTTCAGGATGGAGTGAAATTATTTTCATATATGTTAGCTTTAAATGCGATTGTTGTAGTGATTATCCAATACCCTGTTATTCAAATGTGCAAAAAGTATACACCGTTAACATCAATTATGGTGGGGACTTTATTTGTAAGCGGAGGATTATTTGGCTTTGGAATAGTAGAATCTATGCTAAGTGCTGCCGTTTGTACAATTATTTTTACAATTGGAGAAGTCTTAATGTTTTCGATGACGGATGTATTTATTGATGATATTGCTATTGCGCATCTAAAAGGAACATACTTCGGTGCGATGGGCTTTTCGGGAATTGGAGCAGTAATAGGTCCGTGGTTTGGAGGAGTACTTCTCGATTACTACGGCTACCAAAATGGGTTTGTAGTATTTTCAGCACTAGCTATATTTTCAACTGTGGCATTTCCTGTGCTTTTAGTTACAAAAGGTTTATCGAAAAAAAGATATGATGCAAATTCTAATATAGAAATGCATGCGAAATAACATAAGCCCCAGTAACCAACTGGGGCTTAGTTTATATTATATTAACTCTTAATTTGAAAAAAGAACTTTTTTTTCATGCTTATCAGCAACTTCATTTTTGGAAATATGAATGGCTAAAAATCCGTTTTCTAAGCAGGCTAGCATCTTTTTATAAATGATAGTAGTAGGTAAAGGGATTGTTCGTTGTAAGGAAATGTTTTTATGAAGTATGCATATAGCTAGGCCTGTCTCTAACTTTTTAATGAGTACATTTTGTTCAGTGACATTTTGTACATCTGTTTCCAAAATATATTCTTCTTCGGTTTCGCAAAGGTCGATGTGAATTTGATTTGGAAAGCTAAAGTTACTATAAGAATCGGAACAAAATTGATCCATCCATTCTTCGAAACCATCAACATGAAAAAGACAATTCTTCTTTTTCTTGCCCATGTAAGACACCCTCCGTAAAATATCAATTCATATCATGTTATGCATGAATGAAACAGAGGTGAAGAATAAATGATGAAATACAAACATTTTATGTTGAATGTGCACGGTATGTGAATATTTTTTATTACATATCATGATGTGCATGTTTTTTTTGGCGTGAATGGTTACGGTTTTTTACTTTATGAGATCCGCTTAATGGCTCAGGTTGTCCTTTTTTTTCTTTAGATTCACGATTGTTTTTACTCATTATATGTTACACCTCCTCTTTCTTTTTAGAATGAGAGAAGTTGACGATTTTATACAAGAATGTTTTTAGAAAAAAAGGTAAAGATAAAGGGGACTAACTATTATAGAAAGGGGATTATATAATGCCATATCATAAAGATAAGCAACAAGCCTTTCAAGCGGCACAGCAAGGAGTTACACAAGCAGAAAATGCATTTAATAATATTGTGAAGAATGACCCTAACTATGGTCATGATTTAAAAGAGTTACGCCAAGAGGTTCAGGAAGCATATGAACAAATTCAAAATGCACTAGAGGTAGCTTCAGAAACACAACGTCCACAACTTGAGCAATATGAAAATAATCTCCAAAATATAATGCGAAATGTAGATCAATTAGAAAAGTAAATGAGGTTGTTGTCTATTCGACAACCTTGCTGCTTTAGTGAACGTTATGTTAAAACAGAAAATTCTTTTAATAGTTTTTTCTTTATTATGCGCAGTACATATATTTCAAGTGGAAAAAGTGGAAGCGAAAATGTTGCTCAGAAAAGAGTTAGAACCAACTGGTTATGTAACATGGGAAGTACCTAATAATGAAAAAATTATTGCAATTACATTTGATGATGGGCCAGATCCAACATATACACCGCAAGTTTTAGATTTATTACGTCAATATAAGGCTGAAGCGACATTTTTTATGATTGGATTTCGAGTTCAGCGCAATCCATATTTAGTGAACCAAGTGTTAAAAGAGGGACATGAAATTGGAAATCATACGATGAATCATTTGTATGCGAGTAATTCGTCAGATGAAAAATTAGAAAATGATATTTTAGATGGAAAGAAATTTTTTGAAAAATGGGTGAAAGAACCTTTGCTATTCCGTCCTCCTGGTGGATATATTAACGATGCTGTATTTAAAACAGCGAAAGAAGCTGGTTATCAAACTGTTCTATGGTCATGGCATCAAGATCCACGTGATTGGGCAGATCCAGGGGTTGAATCCATTGTAAATCATGTAGTGAAAAATGCTAAAAGTGGCGATATTGTATTGTTACATGATGGAGGAAATGATCGTAGTCAAACGGTAGCAGCGCTAGCAAAAATTTTACCTGAGTTGAAAAAGCAGGGCTATCGATTTGTAACGGTTTCGGAATTACTACGTTATAAACATTAGAAAAAATCCCAAAAGGAAAATAGACCTTTTGGGATTTTTCTTTACTGGTTCTTTTTACGTTTCTTATTATTTTGTCGCTCTGCTGGAGTTAAAGGCTCGTTTGCAAATTCTTCATTGTAACCAGTTCCTTGTCCTTGTGCAGATGCAACATTCATTCCTGAAATAGTATGATTTGCTTTTCTTTTACCCATTTTATTTCACCTCTATAACATTTTTTGTATGTTGAATGATGAGCAGTTCATAGTATGTATGAACTGTAAGTAAATCGCTGATAGAGCACTTTACTTTATGATAATAGTATTCATAAGGAGCATGAAAGCTATTCAAATTTAGAAACATAAAGAAAACTTATGATAATCTATAAGTTTCTTATTATTTACTTATTTAGAAAGTTGTAATAAGATATTATCGTAAGGTATTGAAAAGTTTGTCTACATTTTATATTCAGACAACTTAGTCACGTTTAACAGGGGGGAAACATAATGGTCAAACATAATCCATTTCAATCACGTGCAACTTTTGAAGTAGATGGAAAAACGTATCATTATTATGATTTGAAAGCGCTTGAAAATGCAGGGGTTGGCAACGTATCTCAATTACCATATTCCGTGAAAGTTTTACTTGAATCAGTACTTCGTCAAGTAGACGGACGTGTAATCACAGAAGAGCATGTTACAAATTTAGCGAAATGGGGAACGAAAGATGTGCAAGATATCGATGTTCCATTTAAACCATCTCGTGTAATTTTACAAGATTTCACTGGTGTTCCAGCTGTTGTTGATTTGGCTTCGCTTCGTAAAGCAATGGCAGACATGGGTGGGGATCCTGACAAAATTAATCCTGAAATTACTGTAGACCTTGTAATTGACCACTCTGTACAGGTTGATAGAGCGGGTACGGCAGACGCGCTTGCATTCAACATGGACTTAGAGTTTAAACGTAATGAAGAACGTTATAAATTTTTAAGCTGGGCACAAAAATCATTTGATAACTACCGTGCAGTTCCACCAGCTACAGGCATTGTACACCAAGTAAACCTTGAATATTTAGCACCAGTTGTTCATGCTGTGAAAAATGCTGAAGGTGACTTAGTTGCATACCCAGATTCATTAGTTGGAACAGACTCACATACAACAATGATTAACGGTATCGGCGTTCTTGGATGGGGCGTTGGTGGTATTGAAGCAGAAGCAGGAATGCTTGGACAGCCTTCATACTTCCCAGTACCTGAAGTAATCGGTGTGAAATTAACTGGCACACTTCCAAGTGGTACTACGGCAACAGACGTTGCATTAAAAGTAACACAAGTATTACGTCAAAAAGGTGTAGTTGGTAAATTTGTTGAGTTCTTCGGTAATGGACTAAAGAGTATGCCTTTAGCTGACCGTGCAACAATTTCAAATATGGCACCAGAATACGGCGCAACTTGTGGATTCTTCCCAATCGATGATATTTCATTAGAATACTTACGTTTAACAGGTAGAGATGAAGAGCAAATTCGTATTGTTGAAGAATACTGTAAAGCGAACGGTTTATTCTATACAGCAGATAGTAAAGATCCAATCTACACTGATCTTGTTGAAATTGATTTAAATACAATCGAATCTAACCTTTCTGGACCGAAACGCCCACAAGATTTAATTCCACTTTCAGATATGAAAGATGCGTTCCACAAAGCTGTTTTAGCACCAGTTGGAACACAAGGACTTGGATTTAATGAGCAAGAGTTCGATAAAGAAGTGAAGGTTACATTAGAAGATAAAGAAGTAACGATGAAAACAGGTGCAATTGCAATCGCTGCAATTACAAGCTGTACAAATACATCAAACCCATACGTATTAATTGGAGCAGGTCTAGTTGCGAAGAAAGCAATTGAAAAAGGACTTGTAGTACCTGAGTACGTAAAAACATCATTAGCACCAGGATCTAAAGTTGTTACTGAGTACTTAGATAAATCCGGTTTAACAACATATTTAGATCAATTAGGTTTCCAAACAGTTGGTTACGGTTGTACGACTTGTATCGGTAACTCTGGTCCATTAGCGCCAGAATTAGAAGAATCAATCGCAGCAAACGACTTACTAGTAACATCTGTTTTATCTGGTAACCGTAACTTTGAAGGTCGTATTCATCCTCTTGTAAAAGCAAACTACTTAGCATCACCACCACTTGTTGTGGCATATGCACTTGCAGGTACTGTTGATATTGACCTGAAAAATGATGAAATCGGTAAAGATGCAAATGGCAATGCTGTTTACTTCAATGATATTTGGCCATCAGCTAAAGAAATTGAAGATGTAGTTCAAAGCGTTGTTACATCTGAATTGTTCAAGAAAGAATATGCACAAGTATTTAACAGCAATGAGCGTTGGAATGAAATCCAAACTTCAAACGAAGCTTTATATACTTGGGATAATGATTCAACATACATTCAAAACCCACCATTCTTTGAAGGTTTATCTAAAGAGCCAGGTGAAGTTGAAACGTTATCAGGTTTACGCATAGTTGGTAAATTTGGTGATTCTGTAACAACAGACCATATTTCACCAGCAGGTTCAATTGGTAAGCACACACCAGCTGGACGCTACTTATTAGAAAACGGCGTACAACCAGTTGACTTTAACTCTTACGGTTCTCGTCGTGGTAACCATGAAGTTATGATGCGTGGTACATTTGCAAACATCCGTATTAAAAACCAAATCGCACCAGGAACAGAAGGCGGATATACAACATATTGGCCAACTGGTGAAGTAACATCTATCTATGATGCTGCTATGAAATATAAAGAAGATGGAACAGGTCTTCTAGTTGTTGCTGGTAAAGATTACGGTATGGGAAGTTCTCGTGACTGGGCTGCGAAAGGTACTAACTTATTAGGTATTAAAGCAGTAATCGCAGAAAGCTTCGAACGTATTCACCGCAGTAACTTAGTATTAATGGGTGTATTACCACTTCAATTTAAAGAGGGCGAAAGTGCTGAAACATTAGGCCTTGTTGGTAACGAGTCATTTGAAATTCAAATCGACAAATCAGTTAGACCACGCGATCTTGTAAAAGTAGTTGCAACTGATTTAGATGGCAACGAAAAACAATTTGAAGTAGTAGCTCGTTTCGATAGTGAAGTAGAAATTGACTACTACCGTCACGGTGGTATTCTGCAAATGGTTCTTCGTGAGAAAATCGAAGAGTCAAAAGTGTCAAACTAAATAATTGAAATGAACAATAAGGAAGCTAACAATAGTTAGCTTCCTTATTTTATGGAAAGGGATGAAACCATATGGTTTCATCCCTTTCTTTTTAATATAAAAAATGGGGGAAACGTCATGAAAGAATATAAAAGAATATTGTTACCATTACGACAGGAGAAAATATTAGTTATAGCAGCCATTTGTAGTGGAATTATAGCTGCTATTTTAAACTTATCGCGTCCAATCTTCATGGGGGTAATTGTAGACAATCTTATTCAAAGGGAGTTAAGAAGTGCCTATTTATATATAGCTTTGTTTGCGGGTAGTCGCTTTTTGATGTGGACGAACAATCTTCTATTTGATTATATAAGTTCAAAAGCGAGTCAACGTATATTACAAACGAAACGTATAGAATTATTGCGTCACTATTTCTCATTACCGTTTGAAGAGAGTGAGAAGATCAAGCAAGGGGAGTTAGAAACTTGGGTCGTATCTGATATTCCGAACTGGATCAGATTATATGGCTTTATATTAATAGAGTATATACACGCTATTGCCCAATTTATTGGAGCTTTCATAGCACTACAACATATAGATATACAGTTTATATTGTGGGTAACTCCGTTTTTATTTTTAAGTACAATTGTTCCAATACTGATGGGAAAAAAGGTAAGAGATATTGCAAGCGTTGCTCAAAAAAATCAATCGAGTGTTGTAGAGATGGTGTCACAGTTTGTAAAGGGTATACAAGATTTACGTAGTTTACAAAAAGAAAAATGGGCTATTCGCTTATTTAAAGGAGTAACGGCACAATCTTATAAATCGGAAGTAAAGAAGACGATGATGCAACACTGCACTGGAGTAGTTGGAACAGTGATTGAAACAGGGGCATATATCGTTGTTTTCATTATAGGTTCGCAAAAAATAATGAAGGGAGAAATGGAAGTTGGCTCAATTGTTGCCGTGTTAGCCACAATTGAAATGCTCTTTTTTCCAGTCCGTTACGTTGGCGATTTATTAATGATGACACAAGTTGCAGTCGCTTCGGCAAATAGAATTTTTTCCTTTTTAGATAAACGAGTGGCAGATAGTAAGGTAGAAAGAGCGATGGGGATGACAGTAACAAATGTTTCATTTCAGGAGAATGATGAAGAGAAATGCAGAATTCATAATATTGATTTGCAAATTAATCCTGGTGAATTCGTTATCATTGTCGGAGAAAGTGGTGCAGGAAAAACAACGCTTTTAAAATTAATGACAGGTTTGTATAAACCATCTAACGGTAGTGTTGTTTATTATGGTCAAAAGGCTCGAATGACTACAGTGTGGCAAGAACCTCGTTTTTTCCGAACGACGGTAACAGAGAATATGTATTTCGGGGAAGAGGGTTTAGAAAATCAGTTAGAAAAAAATAGTGAACTTATAAATGCAACGCCGATTATTAGAGGGTTACCTGAAGGGAGTCAAACTGTGCTACATAAAAGCGGTGAAGAGTTTTCAGGAGGCGAAAGAAAACGTCTTGCATTATTACGAGCAATTGGTTCAAATCCGAATCTTATTATTTTAGATGAACCGACTGCGGGGTTAGATCCGAGTAATCAAGAAACTGTTTGGAATATGATTGAAGGACTAGGAAGAGATGTAACGAGAATTGTGGCAACACATGATGTAGAGAAAGTGATACTAGCGGATCGTGTTGTCATAATGAGAGAAGGAAGTATTGTTGCATGTGGAAGTCCTGAAAAATTAATAAATAGTCATTCGTTTTGCAAGAGATGTGAATAAAGATAAGAGCAGTGCCCTTATCTTTATTCAACATCATTTATTTGATATTGGATAGATTCTGAATGATTTAGATCTACGTTAAAAGTAGCAGTCATAAGGAAAGTTGCAATTCCAAGGATTAAGAAAAGGACGAATGAGACTAGAGAGATGTAAAGACAAATACGCCCTACTTTCTTTTTTTTAAGGTCTTTACTAAAGAGTGAAATGATCCATGTAATAATACCGACTGGGTATAAAAGAAAACTAAGAATATATAAAGTTGTTTTTTCGAATGAATTCATAAAAAATCCCCCTTTTGTTGTAGGTTTATAACTACGAGAGTAAAAAGGTGAATGGGTCCATAAGAAGATAAGTAACACTTCATTTATTTTTCTAATTATATGATAAAAAGGAAAAAATTTCACTTTAAATAAGAATATTCTAATTATTTCGACTGTGAATATTTCCAAGCTCGTCCGTATAAGCTAAAATAAGGTATATAGTATTTGGGTAATTAGGTTAATAAGAAGATAAATACGTTAGGGTGATATAAAATGTGGCGGAAGCTTACGATTATTGTAGTGTTACTTTGTTTAGCGGGATATGCAGCTTATGAACAATTTGGTAAAAAAGATCAGGCGGTACAAGGGGAGCAAGAAAAAAGTGAAGCTGCTATGAAAGAGATGATTGCAAGTAATGGTATCGAAATAGGGAAGAGTGCGCCAAACTTTGAATTAACGAAGTTAGATGAAACGAATGTAAAGTTATCGGATTTAAAAGGAAAGAAAGTGATTTTAAACTTTTGGGCAACGTGGTGTGGACCATGTCAGCAAGAAATGCCGGATATGGAAGCTTTCTATAAAGAACATAAAGAGAACGTAGAAATTTTAGCAATAAATTATACGCCTTCAGAAAAAGGTGGAGGAGTAGAAAAGGTAAGCAATTTTGTTAAAGAAAAAGGAATTACTTTTCCTATTTTATTGGACAAGAACATTGATGTGACAACAGCGTATAAAGTAATTACGATTCCAACTTCGTATTTTATAGATACAAAAGGTGTCATTCAAGATAAGTTTATTGGGCCGATGACGCAAAAAGAGATGGAGAAAAGAGTTGCTAAATTAAAATAATGGTGAAAAGGTAGAGGTGGAGAGTTCCCATTTCTGCCTTTTCTTTTTCAAGTAGTAATAACTTCATGATATGATGTAAGGAATATAAACGTTTAGAGATAAAGGAGTGTATGGAGTGGGGAATGTATCCTTACCGTTAGATTATGTTGTAATTGATTTTGAAACAACAGGATTTAACCCTTATAATGATAAAATTATTCAAGTTGCAGCAGTGAAATATCGTAATCATGAATTAGTAGATCAATTTGTTTCATACGTGAATCCAGAGCGGCCAATTCCGGACCGAATAACGAGTTTAACAGGTATTACTAATTATCGCGTTTCAGATGCACCGACGATTGAAGAAGTGTTACCTTTATTTTTAGCATTTTTACATACAAATGTTATTGTGGCCCATAATGCTTCTTTTGATATGCGCTTTTTGAAAAGTAATGTAAATATGCTAGGGCTACCTGAACCTAAAAATAAAGTAATTGATACTGTATTTTTAGCGAAGAAATACATGAAGCATGCGCCTAATCATAAACTTGAAACGTTAAAGCGAATGCTTGGCATTCGTTTAAGTTCTCATAATGCATTTGACGATTGTATTACGTGTGCCGCTGTTTATCAAAAGTGTGCAGCTATTGAAGAAGAAGGGAACCGAAAAGTAAATAAGGCTGTGCTTGATGAAACTGCGGTATACGAAGCGGTGAAAGAAATGCTTGTATGTAATAAACGTAATGTAGAATGGCTACGTTGTATGAATGTAGGAAGTTATTTAGATATAAAAGCTTTTTATCCGGTTATGAGAGTAAAGGTAAAAGGGCGAAAGAAATATGTATTAACAGAAATATTAGAAGATGATGTGAAAGAAATATGTACAAGCTTAAAATGTGAACCAGCGTTAAAAAGTGAAGTTGGTAATACGAGAATTATGCTTAATAGCTTAGAGGATGTTATGAAATTAGAAAGTTATATTTTAGAACAGTATGATTTTGTGTTACAGGCGTTTCATGATTATAAAGAAAATGAAATGAATGCAGATGAAAAGTTGAAAGAGTATTTAAATATTATAGTATGAAAAACTCCGTGTGCAATATATTGTACACAGAGTTTTTTTAGGAGTACTAAAACATAAAATTTTCTTACAAATCTGATTAAAGAGTTTTTCGTTTGCTCATACTATGTAATAAGAAAGCGAAGGAGAGAGGGTGAACAACATGAGAAGAAGTCGCCGTAAATCGTTTGAAGAACTTGTAAATGAAAATAAACAACAATTATTAAGCGATCGTGATGCAATTGATCGCATTGAAGAGCGCATCGAAAAACGTTATGAAATGAAACTTTTTAAGCAAGCTGAATAATTCTTAACACTAGTACGATACTAGTGTTAAGGAGGCGATAGTAATGGGTAATCCGAAAAAAAATTCAAAAGACTTTGCACCAAATCATATTGGAACACAATCGAAAAAAGCTGGTGGAAATAAAGGAAAGCAAATGCAAGATCAAACAGGTAAACAACCGATTGTTGATAACGGTTAAAAAGGAGAATGTTATCATTCTTCTTTTTTGTGAGGAAATGAAAGATGAGTTTTTAGCAGTAATATGAAAAAAAGGGCTGACTTTTGTCAGCCCTTTTTCGTAATCGTGAAATTTTCAACGAGTAAACGCCAATTTTGCGGGAATGGTAAACCGATTTTCCAGTAACTAATACCACCTATACCTTGTTCTTTCATTAAATTGAATTTACTTTGAACAGACCGTGAATCTTCAAACCAAACTTCGTGTTGCACGCCGTTTTCATCAAAATAATTAAAATGAGGAGCTTGGGCTGTGAAATCATAACGAATAGGAACATTATATTTACGAGCTAGTGCAACAGCTGCGACGGAGCTAATTGCTTTTGCAGGTGGATTTCCTTGTTTAAATGGAAGTTTCCAATCAAACCCGTATAAATTTTGCCCCATCATAATTTTTTGTGGAGGCATTTGAGATTTTGCATATTGAAGTACTTCTTTCACTGGACCGATAGGAGAAATCGCCATCGGTGGCCCGCCCTGCCATCCCCAGTCATATGTCATAATGACGACGAAATCAACAATTTGCCCTTGCGCTTTATAATCATGAGCTTCGAAAAATTTGCCCTTTTGATTGGAACTTGTTTTCGGTACGAGAGTTGTGCTCAATGTGTACCCACTAGGTAAGCGTGTTTTTACATTTCGTAAAAAGCGATTATACGCCTCGCGGTCTTCAGGTGCTACACTTTCGAAATCGAAATGAATGTCTCGCATGCCATATTTTTCAGCTGTTTGCAAAATGTTAGTAATAAATTTGTTTTGAATCGTTGCGTCGCGTAAAATAACTGATGTTAGATCGGCACTGAAATTACCATTTTCAATATTTGTAATAACGAGCATAGGGATTGTTTTACCTTGCGTTGCAATATTAGCAATTTTAGCTGTTTCAGTAGGTTCTTTTAATGTGCCATCTCTTTTTGCCTCAAAACTAAAATAGGCTAAGTATGTTAAAAATGGATTGATGGCGCGTGTCGCATTAACTAAACTCTCTTTAATCGGTATAGTTGAAGGTTGTAAATAAGCGATGGATTCTACAGCTCGTTTTGTGCCTTTTGGTACATATAATTGTTGTCCGACATGGAGAATAGATTTTAAAGATAAATTATTAACTTTAGCTAAACTAGCGAGGGGGACATTATATGTTTGAGAAATTCGATATAGGCTGTCACCAGGCTGTACATAATAATTATTTCCTTTCGTATTAACGATAAGTGCCTGACCAACAACGAGCGTTTCAGCTGGATTTAGTCCATTGTCTTTTACTATTTCGTCAGGTGTTGATCCATATTTTGATGCCAAGCTATATACGCTATCACCACTACGAACAGTTACAATTTGAATCATATGCTGGCTCCTTTCAGTAAAAGATTCACTGTTTTTATTTTATTTTTGATGTTACTGTATTATGATTAAATGTATGCAAGGTAGCAGAAGTGAAAGAAGGCGAATACATATGTTTGTAGCAGAACATGAAGTTGAAATCCGTTATGCGGAAACAGATCAAATGGGTGTTGTTTACCATTCAAACTACTTAGTGTGGCTTGAGTTAGGTCGCACGAAACTTATACAAGATTTAGGTTTTTCATATGTTGAAATGGAGAAAGAAGGAATTATTTCTCCTGTGTTAGATTTACAAATTTCATATCGTAAAGCGATGCGTTATGGAGAAAAGGCAATCGTAAAAACATGGGTCGATACTGTGAGCCCGCTTCGCGTTGTATATGGATATGAAATATATAATGGTGATGGTGATCTTTGTATTACTGCAAGTACGACGAATATTTGTGCGAAAAAAGAAGGGTTCCGCCCTATATCATTTAAAAAGTTATATCCTGAGTGGTATGCGAAATATGAGGAAATTAAGAAAAAATAAAAAAGCGTGGCAGAAGCCGCGCTTTTTTATTTTTCATAATTAAATTGTGGGAAGTCGTCACCTTCATGAAGTGTAACAGATAAATTATGTCCATCGAAGAACCATTCATCATCGCCTTCAATAAAGAAGTTAATACCTTCTTCTTGAATTTGAACAGCAGGGTGTGCAGGATCATCTTTACGAATACCTAAAGAAAGTCCTTTTTGCACAGTACTGCAACCACCGTATTGTACGAAAAAGCGTAGTGTTTCATTTGATTGTAAGTTTAATTCATTTTTATACCATTGTGCTGCTTCTTTTGTTACGGAAAGATTCATGTATAGTTCCTCCAAGTTATGTTGCTTTTTCTTTAGTATAAAAAATAACGCAAAAAGACGCTATTAATATGCTTCACGTTTTCTTTTTGCGTTATGTGGGTTACGATCTTATTTTTGCTTTTTTGAAAAGTTTGCTTTTGGTTCAGTTTTATTTATAATTCGTCCGATATTTGCACGGTGTTTATAAATAACCATACCTGCTAATAAACACATCGCAATAATGAAGATTTTATCCCCGCTAACAATGGATGCAATAACAGCAACAACTGCTGTTACCATAGAAGAAAGTGATACGTATCTTGTTGTAAATAAAAGGGTGAAAAATACAACAGCCAATATTGCAAAAACAACTGGTGAATAGCATAATAGCACCCCAGCAGAAGTTGCAACTGCTTTACCACCACGGAATTTCGCGAAGATCGGGTAGACATGTCCAAGAACAGCCGCTAACCCGAACCATAGTGGGTGAATATCTAATCCGAAAATCATTGGTAGACTTGTTGCTAATGTCCCTTTTAAAATGTCAGCAATTGTAACGGTAAAACCTGCTTTTTTCCCTAATGTACGGAATGTGTTTGTTCCGCCTAGATTACCGCTCCCGTGCTCACGAATATCGATTCCGTAGCCAATTTTTCCAACAACTAGTGCAAATGGAATCGAGCCAAGCAAGTAGGCAACGATAAATAAAAGATATGTAGTAACCATAAGTTCAGTCTCCTTTATTCAAATGTGTTGATAAAGGGTAAAAAGAGTTTTTCCCGTATATTGTACCATACATTTGTAAAGAGCACATTTCTTTTTTGTAAATGAAAAATTCATTATTTCGTGAAAAAAATTTCACAGTAATGTTACATTTCTCACAGAAACAGCAAGACTATATGTAGTAACATTTTAATCAAAAGACAACAACATATTGGTGGAGGGTTATAAATGTTACAAAATAATACACGTGGAGAAGAATTAATGAAAGTGTTCGAGACGATAGTCCACGGCAATGAACAAGATTTAATGCAAGAAAATGCAAACGTAGACGGCCGCTCTCCAATGGGTGTAATGGGAACATTCGCATCTGAGAGTGCAAAATATTATGCTGTTGAGAATTTATTGTCAGATCAAGTGAAAAAAGCGATAAATGAAAATATATTATATCCACATGATTTAGATTTTTATGCGACAGGAACGACGACTTGTTCGCAAATTCCGTTAGCGCAAATGCTTGCTAACGGTTTTCATACTGGACATGGACATATGAGACAACCACAAGACATTAAAAGTGCATTGGCTCTTTCGTCTATTATTTTTCAAGCGAATCAAAATATGCAGCATGGCGGTCAATCGTTTGCACTCTTTGATATTGATTTAGCACCTTATGTACGAAAAACAATTGAGAGACATAAAAAACGATTACAATCATATCCGCTTACGAAAGAACAAATAGAAGAATTTGCATGGAAAGAAACGGAAAATGATACGTATCAAGCGTGTGAGGCTTTCGTTCATAATTCGAATAGTATGCATAGTAGGGGCGGAGGACAAGTACCGTTTATTTCTATTAATTACGGAACAGATACATCAAAAGAAGGAAGAATGTTAATTAAACAACTATTAAAAGCAACACAAGCTGGACTTGGTAAAGGAGAGACACCAATTTTTCCGATTCAAATTTTCAAGATGAAAAAAGGTGTGAATTTTGAAGAAAGTGATCCGAATTACGATTTATTTGAATTAGCATTAGAGACAACTGCAGAGCGATTATTCCCTAACTTTTCATTTTTAGATGCTCCGTTTAATGCAGTGCATTATGATGGAAGACCAGAAAGTGAAGTATGTTACATGGGATGTCGTACCCGTGTTATGTCTAATATACATGGAGAAGAAACCGCGATTGGTAGAGGGAATTTATCATTTACGTCTATCAACTTAGTGAAATTAGCGTTAATTAGTGGTTCAAAAGAAGCATTTTTTGAAGCGCTAAACTACTATTTAGATTTAGGAATTAAGCAGTTATTAGAAAGATTTGCGTATCAATGTACGAAGCGAGCAAGAGATTTTCAGTTTTTATATTCACAAGGTGTATGGCGTGGTGGAGAAGCATTGCAGCCTGAAGACTCCGTAGCTTCGATTTTAAAACAAGGGACGTTAAGTGTTGGTTTTATCGGTCTTGCGGAATGTTTAGTAGCTTTAACAGGAAAGCATCATGGGGAAGATGAAGAATCATGGAAACTTGGGTACGAAATTATTTCCTTTATGAGAGATAGAATGGATAAAGCGACAGAAGAACATCAACTAAATTTCTCGATAATTGCAACTCCAGCAGAAGGATTATCAGGAAAGTTTGTGAAAAAAGATAGAGAAGAATTTGGCGTGATTAGCGGTATAACGAACCATAATTACTATACGAATTCATTCCATATTCCAGTTTATTATAACATTCAAGCGATAAATAAAATCCGTTTAGAAGGCCCGTTCCATGCTCTCTGTAATGGAGGACACATTACGTATATTGAACTGGACGGAGCAGCGATGCATAACAAAAAGGCATTAAAACAAATTATACAAGCCATGGCAGAACATGGCGTTGGATACGGTTCAATTAATCATCCTGTTGACCGTTGTAAGTGCTGTAGTTATCACGGGGTTATTGGAAATGAATGTCCAAGTTGCGGGAATGAAGATGAGGCTAATATAGAAAGAATTCGCCGTATAACAGGCTATCTTGTAGGAGATATGTCGAAGTGGAATAGTGCGAAACGTAGTGAAGAGATAGATCGGGTGAAACATAAATGAAAGTGATGAATATTATTCATGATAGTGTAGTAGATGGAGAAGGATTGCGGACAGTCGTGTTTTTTGCGGGCTGTCCGCATCGTTGTGTCGGTTGCCATAATCCGAAATCGTGGAATATTTGCAACGGAACGGAAATGACAGTAGAAGAAATTGTGAAAGAGATTGCAAGTAATCCATTAACTGATGTAACATTTTCAGGTGGAGATCCATTTTTTCAAGCTGCTGAAGTGAAAAAGGTAGCAAAAATCGTGAAAGATTTGAAAAAAAACCTATGGATGTATACAGGTTATACGTTAGAAGAGATACAGAGTTCCCAAAATAATGATATGATAGAGTTGTTACATTATGGGGATGTTTTAGTCGATGGAAGGTTTGAAATTGAGAAAAAAGATTTAACACTTCCATTTCGCGGAAGCTCCAATCAACGTATTATTCGATTGAAAGAGTAAAAAGGCGGGATAGATTATATGAATAAAACAGTATTGCTTGTTGAAGACGAAAGAAGATTACGTGAAATTGTTAGTGATTATTTTCGTAATGAAGGCTTTGAAGTAATCGAAGCAGAAGATGGAAAGAAAGCGTTAGAGTTATTTGCAGAGCATGAAATTGATTTAATTATGTTAGATATTATGTTACCGGAAATAGATGGATGGTCTGTTTGTAGACGAATTAGAAAAGAATCAGCAGTACCAATTATTATGTTGACAGCACGTTCGGATGAGGATGATACATTGCTAGGTTTCGAATTAGGTGCAGACGAGTATGTAACGAAACCATTTAGTCCGAAAGTGTTAGTAGCTCGTGCAAAGACGTTATTGAAACGTGCGGATGGCGCGGTAGGAGTAGCGGAAGAAAATGCTATGTCTTTAGCTGGAATTGAAGTGAATCGTCTATCTAGAACTGTTTTAGTAGATGGAGAAGAAATTATATTGACACATAAAGAATTTGAACTTCTCGTTTATTTAATGGAGAACAAAGGAATCGTATTATCACGTCAACATTTATTAGACCAGTTATGGGGATATGACTATTACGGTGATGACCGAACGGTTGATACCCATATTAAAAAACTTCGAAATAAGTTAGGAGATAAAGCGAAGCATATCGGTACTGTTATTCGAGTTGGTTATAAATTTGAAGAATAATCTAGAACAATTTGTGTAATTTAGCCTAGGAAAATGGCAATTTTATACTCTCTTTTGAAGGTAGAATGTACAAAAAATACTTTTCTTGTCTACAATGTTAGATAGGAGTATTTTTTTAATTGGATTTCACGATGAGTTCACAAGAAGGACACAAAACGTGACTATACTGAAAATACGAATTCACCAGAGAGGGGAAATAAAACATGGGATATTACGACGGACCAAATTTAAATGAAGAGCATAGTGAAACGAGAGAAGTGAGAAAATCAGGTAGTAAAAAAGGCTATTTCTTCACAGGTTTAGTGGGAGCTGTAGTCGGAGCGGTTTCGATTAGTTTTGCAGCACCATATATGCCATGGGCTCAAAATAATGGAGCACCAGTATCATCATTTAGTTCGGATTCAAAAGTAGAAGGTACTGTAGTTCCTGTTGTAAATAAAGCGAAAAATGAAACTGATTTACCTGGTATGATTGAAGGAGCGAAAGATGTTGTTGTAGGCGTTATTAATATGCAACAAAGCGTTGATCCATTTGCAATGCAACCGACAGGTCAAGAACAACAAGCTGGTTCAGGATCAGGTGTTATTTATAAAAAAGCAGGAAATAAAGCATATATTGTAACAAACAACCACGTAGTAGATGGAGCGAATAAACTTGCTGTAAAGCTAAGTGATGGTAAAAAGGTAGATGCAAAGTTAGTAGGGAAAGATCCTTGGTTAGACTTAGCTGTTGTTGAAATTGATGGGGCTAATGTAAATAAAGTTGCAACTTTAGGTGACTCAAGTAAACTTCGTGCGGGTGAAAAAGCGATTGCAATCGGTAACCCACTTGGATTTGACGGAAGTGTAACGGAAGGTATAATCAGTAGTAAAGAACGCGAAATCCCAGTTGATATTGATGGGGATAAACGCCCAGATTGGCAAGCACAAGTTATTCAAACAGATGCAGCGATTAATCCTGGTAACAGTGGTGGTGCATTATTTAACCAAAACGGTGAAATAATTGGGATTAATTCAAGTAAAATTGCACAACAAGAAGTTGAAGGAATTGGATTTGCTATTCCAATTAATATCGCAAAGCCAGTTATTGAATCACTTGAAAAAGACGGAGTAGTAAAACGTCCAGCTCTTGGAGTAGGTGTCGTTTCGTTAGAAGATGTGCAAGCTTATGCAGTCAATCAATTGAAAGTACCGAAAGAAGTAACTAATGGTGTTGTATTAGGTAAAATTTACCCAATATCACCGGCAGAAAAAGCTGGTTTAGAGCAATATGATATTGTCGTAGCATTAGATGATCAAAAAGTAGAAAATTCACTTCAATTCCGTAAATATTTATATGAAAAGAAAAAAGTAGGCGAGAAAGTAGAAGTCACATTCTACCGTAACGGTCAAAAAATGACGAAAACAGCTACTTTAGCAGATAATTCAGCTACAAAGAATCAATAATCGAAATAAAAGAAAGTCTCTTTCATATTGAAAGAGACTTTCTTTATCGGCTATACTAAAGGAATAGGAGGGATTAATTATGACAATTGAAAACCCAACTCGTACGGAAATTGGTGAAGTGTTAAAGAAAAGCAAAACAATTGCGGTTGTTGGATTATCAGATAAGCCAGAACGTACATCGTATATGGTTTCAAAAGCAATGCAAGATGCTGGATACCGCATTATTCCAGTTAATCCAACAGTAAATGAGGTGCTTGGAGAAAAGGCAGTTTCTTCACTAAAGGATATTAAGGAACACGTTGACATTGTAAATGTATTTCGTCGCTCAGAGTTTTTAATGGATGTTGCAAAAGAATTTGTCGAGATTGATGCAGATGTTTTTTGGGCACAATTAGGAGTACAAGATGAAGATACATATAAACTTTTAAAAGAAAAAGACTATACTGTAATAATGGATCGTTGTATTAAAGTAGAACATGCGATGACAAAATAGTATAGACTTAAAGTTAGAAAGATTGATTCAGCCCTCATTATAGATAAGTAGGGCCGATGAACGAGGTGTTCATCATGAGATTTTTTAAAGGCTGTTTTTGGGGATTGTTATTTGTAATCCCATTTTGGATTTTGATCATTTGGATCATAATAAAGGTTTGGAATGTGTAATCTTGGAATACATATCCATTTCTCGTTGACAAACGATTATTTTTCTGAAATAGTAGCCTAGAGGAATCCTTGTGAGAAAACAAGGATTTTTCTATTGAAAATGGTATATAAAAGAGATAAGATAACTTGCCAAAACTATAGTCGAGGCGTTATTCTATAATAGAAACATATGTTCTGATTTTGGATTAGGAAAGGGGCAAGGAGTTTGGCGAAGCATCAGTTCCAATATAATGAAGATGCGATTCAAGTGTTAGAAGGACTTGAAGCCGTTCGAAAACGCCCGGGTATGTATATCGGGAGTACGGATAGCCGTGGATTGCATCATTTAGTATATGAAATAGTAGATAACTCCGTTGACGAGGCGTTAGCGGGATTTGGCGACGAAATTTCTGTCGTAATACATAAAGATAATAGTATTAGCGTTATAGATAAAGGGCGAGGAATGCCTACGGGAATGCATAAACTTGGGAAACCTACACCTGAAGTTATTTTAACTGTACTTCATGCAGGTGGTAAGTTTGGTCAAGGTGGCTATAAAACGAGTGGTGGTTTACACGGTGTTGGGGCATCAGTTGTAAACGCCTTGTCAGAATGGTTAGTAGTAACAATTAAACGTGATGGTAACATTTATGAACAACGCTTTGAAAATGGTGGCGTTCCTGCAACAACGTTAGAGAAAATCGGGAAAACAAAAGAGTCTGGTACAACAATGCATTTCAAACCAGATACAACGATTTTTAGTACGACAAATTACAATTATGAAACATTATGTGAGAGATTACGTGAATCTGCATTCTTATTAAAAGGAATGAAAATCTCAATAAAAGACGAACGTAATGATTTAGAAGATATATTTCATTATGAAACAGGAATTGAAGCTTTCGTTTCATATTTAAACGAAGAAAAAGATTCAATTCACCCGGTTGTATATTTCACTGGTGAACAAAACGGGATTGAAGCAGAACTAGCATTCCAGTTTAATGATGGTTACTCAGAAAATATTCTTTCGTTTGTAAATAACGTACGTACAAAAGATGGTGGAACACACGAAGCTGGATTTAAAACAGCAATGACGCGTGTGTTCAATGAGTATGCTCGTAAAGTTTCATTATTAAAAGAAAAAGATAAAAATTTAGAAGGTACAGATATTCGTGAAGGTGTAGCGGCTATCGTTTCTGTACGTGTACCAGAAGAAGTACTGCAGTTTGAAGGACAAACGAAAGGGAAACTTGGTACAAGTGAAGCTCGTTCTTCTATTGATGCCATTGTATCAGAGCATCTAGCTTACTTTTTAGAGGAAAACCCGGATGTAGCTACACTTCTTGTGAGAAAGGCAGTTAAAGCAGCGCAAGCACGTGAGGCTGCTCGTAAAGCGAGAGAAGAAGCACGTAGTGGTAAGAAAAAGAAAAAATCAGAAGGTACTTTAAGCGGGAAGTTAACACCTGCACAATCACGTAACCCTCAGAAAAACGAATTGTATTTAGTAGAGGGTGACTCGGCTGGCGGTTCAGCAAAGCAAGGGCGAGATCGTCGTTTTCAGGCGGTACTACCATTGCGTGGTAAAGTAATTAATACGGAGAAAGCAAAGCTTGCTGATATTTTTAAGAATGAAGAGATTAATACAATTATTTATGCAATTGGCGGCGGTGTAGGAAATGAATTCGCTGTTGAAGATATTAACTACGATAAAGTTGTTATTATGACCGATGCAGATACGGATGGAGCTCATATTCAAGTATTGTTATTAACGTTCTTCTACAGATATATGAAGCCACTTATCGAAGCCGGTAAAGTGTTTATCGCACTTCCTCCTTTATACAAGGTAAGTAAAGGGAAAGGTAAGAGTGAGGTAATTGAATACGCTTGGTCAGATGAGGAATTAGACGGTGTAACGAAAAAAGTTGGCAAAGGCTATATGTTACAACGTTATAAAGGACTTGGTGAAATGAATGCGGATCAATTATGGGAAACAACAATGAATCCTGAAACGCGTACATTAATTCGCGTGAAAATTGATGATGCAGCAAGAGCAGAGCGTCGCGTTACAACATTAATGGGCGATAAAGTAGAACCGCGCCGTAAATGGATTGAACGTAATGTACAGTTTGGTATGCAAGAAGAAGGAAATATTTTAGAAAATGAAATGATTATGGAGACGGAGGTGGAATAACATGCAAGCAGAGAAGTTTCATGACCTCCCGCTTGAAGACGTGTTAGGTGACCGCTTTGCACGTTATAGTAAATATATTATTCAAGATCGTGCACTTCCAGATGCACGTGATGGCTTAAAGCCAGTACAAAGACGTATTTTATATTCTATGTATGTAGAAGGTAATGTACATGATAAAGCGTTTCGTAAATCAGCTAAAACAGTAGGTAATGTTATTGGTAATTATCATCCACATGGAGATTCCTCTGTATATGAAGCAATGGTTCGCTTAAGCCAAACTTGGAAAGTACGTAATGTTTTAGTTGAAATGCATGGTAATAACGGTAGTGTTGATGGGGACCCAGCGGCAGCGATGCGTTATACGGAAGCTCGTTTATCACCAATCGCATCTGAATTATTACGTGATCTTGATAAAGAAACAGTTGAATTCGTGTCAAACTTTGATGATACGAGTGAAGAACCGGTTGTATTACCAGCAGCGTTCCCGAATTTATTAGTAAACGGATCTACAGGAATTTCCGCTGGTTATGCAACAGAAATTCCTCCGCATCATCTTGGAGAAGTTATTGACGCTACAATGATGCGTATTGATAAGCCAAATAGTACTGTTGATGATTTATTAACAGTTATGAAAGGACCAGATTTCCCAACAGGCGGTATTATTCAAGGGATTGATGGTATTAAAAAGGCGTATGAAACAGGAAAAGGTAAAATTATTATTCGCGGAAAAGCAGAAATTGAAACAGTGCGCGGTGGGAAACAACAAATTGTAATCACTGAAATTCCTTACGAAGTGAATAAGGCAAACCTTGTAAAGAAAATGGATGAATTACGTCTAGATAAAAAGTTAGATGGCATTGCTGAAGTACGTGATGAGACGGATCGTACTGGTTTACGAATCGTTGTTGAATTAAAGAAAGAAGTAAACGCCGAAGGTATTTTAAATTATTTATATAAAAATACAGATTTACAAATTCCATATAACTTTAATATGGTAGCGATCAATAATCGCCGTCCAACACTTATGACATTACCGAAAATTTTGGATGCTTATATTGGACATCAAAAAGAGGTTATTACGAGACGTTCACAATATGAATTAAGAAAAGCAGAAAATCGTCAACATATTGTAGAAGGTTTAAAGAAGGCATTATCGATTTTAGACCAAGTAATCGAGACAATTCGAGCTTCAAAAGATAAACGTAATGCGAAAGATAATTTAAGTGCAAAATTTGGCTTTACAGAAGCACAAGCAGAAGCAATTGTATCCTTGCAATTATATCGCTTAACGAATACAGACATTACGGCGTTACAAGAAGAAGCAGATGAGCTTAATAAGAAAATTCTAGAGCTACAGTCAATTTTACAAAGTGAAAAAAGATTACTTCAAGTCATTAAAACTGATTTGAAGAGAGTTAAGAAAACATATAGTGATGATCGCCGTGCTATTATTGAAGAACAAATTGAAGAAATTAAAATAGACGTAGAAGTGATGATTCCACAAGAAGATGTCATCGTTACTGTAACGAAAGAAGGATATGTGAAACGTACTGGATGGCGCTCACATAATGCATCAAACGGCAAAGACTTCGGTATGAAAGAGGGTGACATCTTACTTGAACGATTCGATACGAATACGACTGAAACAGTTCTTTTATTCACAAGTAAAGGGAACTATATATATCTTCCAGTATACGAAATGCCAGATATTCGTTGGAAAGATTTAGGTCAGCACGTTGCAAATATCGTTTCACTCGACCGAGATGAAACGATCATTTGGGTAACGGTTGTACCGAACTTTGAGGAAGAAAAACGATTTATCGTATTTGTAACACGAAATGGTATGATAAAGAAAACAGAATTAAATCAATATAAAGTTCAGCGTTATTCAAGGGCATTCGTTGCTGTAAACTTGAAAAAAGGTGATGAAGTTGTCGATATATTTGCGACAGATGGAACGAGTGATATCGTTCTTGCTACACATGGTGCATATGCACTTATTTTCCATGAAGATGAAGTAAGTCCAGTCGGTGTAAGAGCTGCTGGTGTGAAAGCAATTAATTTAAAAGAAGATGACTATGTCGCTTCTGGTAAACCGTTAAATGGTGACAAAGATCAACTTATTCTCGTAACGCAGCGCGGTGCTGTAAAACGTCTAAAAGCATCAGAAATTGAGAAATCAACGAGGGCGAAACGAGGTCTTGTTATTTTCAAAGAGTTAAAACGTAATCCATACCGCATTGTCGGTATTGAAATTGTTCGGGACGATGAATTAGTTTATATGAAGACAGAAAAAAATATTGTAGAAGAGATTGATCCGAAAGCGTATCGAAATAAAGACCGGTATAGTAATGGTAGCCTAGTGCTAGATGTTAATGATACTGGTGAAGTAGTAGAAACGTGGACGAAAAAACGATCGGAGTAAAGTGAAACTATAATCAGTGGGGATTTTGTTCATCCCCACTGATTATTAGTTGAACCAATCGGACTTTAACGGGCAGTTGGTCTCCCATCTAACTCCTTCGCGGTCGGGAGCCTTACTGCCCGTTAAAGCGGGTTAAAAAAGCATCTTGCTATGAATAGTAGCAAGATGCTTTTTTCTAGGCAATTTATTATGTAAATAATAATAATCTTGTTATAATAACTGAATGAAATCGTTCTCATAAAGTGAAACTTTAATCAATGGGGATTTTCTTTATCCCCACTGATTATTAGTTGAACCAATCGGGCTTTAACGAGCAGTTGACTCCTCACCTAATTTCTTAGCTTTCGCTGGATTTTGAGTTAGGAATCTTACTGCCCGTTAAAGCGGGACAAATGGAGGGGCAACATGAAAAAAATAGGTGTAGGGATTGTAGGATTTGGTTTTTCTAGTACGACATTTCATATCCCACTATTACAAACAATAGAAGAATATGATATTCGTGCTGTATTATCCTCAAAAGAAGAGGTAGTAAAAGAAACATTACCAAACGCTAATGTTGTTAGTACAATTGATGAATTGGTGAAGCGAGCTGATGTTGACTTAGTTGTTATTACATCACCTAATACAACTCATTTTCCATATGTAAAAGAAGCAATTTTAAACGGTAAGCATGTTGTTGTAGAAAAACCATTTGTTGTTTCAATTGAAGAAGGGGAAGAGCTTATTTCATTAGCAGAGCAGCATAATGTAATGTTAAGCGTATATCATAATCGTCGTTTTGATAATGATTTCTTAACAATTAAGAAATTGTTAGGAGAAAACAGAGTAGGGAATGTATACGCATATGAATCAAATTTTGATCGTTTCCGTCCACATGTGCGTGATCGATGGAGAGAAAAAAATCTACCAGGTTCCGGTATATTATACGATTTAGGATCGCATTTAATTGACCAAGCGTTATCAATATTTGGAAAACCAGATGCGATAAGTGCAGATGTAATAAAACAACGACCAGGTGCAGAGGTGGATGATTATTTCCACATAGTACTGCATTACGGAGCTAAACGTGTCATTTTACGTAGTAGCAGTTATGTGAAAAAAGCTGGACCGCATTTTATAGTGCATGGAGAGAAAGGTTCTATCGTGAAGTACGGTATGGATTCGCAGGAAGAGCAATTAAAAAATGGAATGAAGCCAGGTGATAATGGTTATGGAGTAGACGATGAAGAGAATTTTGCTACTTTAGAAACAGAAGAAAGCTTAGAGCGCATTCCAACAGAAGTCGGTTGTTATGATAATTATTATAAAGGTGTACGAGATAGTATATTAAATGGTGAGAAACTACCTGTAACAGCAAAAGAAGGCTTAGATGTTATTAAACTGATTCAATTAGCGATTGAAAGCAGTGAAAAGGGTAGAGTCATTTCTATAAAATAAAAAAGACACGAAATTCGTGTCTTTTTTATTAGGAATATGTGAATATGATTAATTATTTAGTTTAGTCGTTTATCATACATTAATTGGATTTGTATGCCATAAGGATCTTCAATAATACCATATGCTTCACTAAATATATTTTTTTCTAGGGGAGAGATTATTTTCACATGCTTATCGGAAATTAAATTATTATAAAACCTTTGTATTTCTTCTAAATTAGCGCTTTGAATGCAAAGTGACATGTTATTTCCAACGTTATAACGTTCATTAGGCTTCATTGTATCTTCTGCTATCATTAGCTTTGTATTCCCAATTTGTAAAACAGAGTGAGCAATATGATCTTTATTTTCACTTTTAATTTTAAAAGAACTATCTCTTTTCGCCAGTTCTTCATACGTAACAACCATTAACTTTTTGGCTTCTAAATGACGTGTATAAAAGTTAATCGCCTCCTTTGCTTGCCCATTCATTGAAAGAAAAATAGCTATTTCTAATGTCATAAATATATAACTCCTTTATTAGTTGATAATTATAATATAGATTAAAAGGGTTTCAATACATGACACCTTTTTGGGAGGGAAATATGAAAAAAACGGAACGAATAAATGATATGCTTATTTTCTTAAATAATAAAAGATATTTTAATTTAAAAGATTTAATGGTTAGATATGATATTTCTAAAAGTACCGCTTTGCGAGATATTCAATCATTGGAAGAAATAGGTGTACCCATATATTCTGAATTGGGTAGAAATGGAAGTTATAAAATTATAGAAAATAGTGTTTTATCACCAATTTATTTTAGTGTGGATGAAATGTATGGCTTATATTTTTCAATTCTTACGCTAAATGGATACAAGACAAAACCATTTAATATAGAAAGTATTGCGCTTGAAAATAAATTTAAACATGTATTACCTGATAATGTGAGTAAAAATATTTCAATTATGGAACGAACGCTTTCCTTTGAAGTAACAAATCATAGTAATTTTAGTCCGTTCTTAAAAGAAATTTTACAGGGGATTTTTGCTGAGCGAGTTTATCATTTAACATATTTAAAAAAAGGTGAGGAGAAAGCATTGGTTGCCCAATTTATTCGAATAGAATCTAAATTTGGCCAGTGGTATGCTAAAATCTTTAATTTTGAGACGAATAATGTTCAAATAATTAGATGTGATAAAATTCTTTCTATTGTGGAAACGAGCAATATTAATCCAAAAAATCTTGAAGAATTATTAAGTTATCTTACTACTTTTCACAGAAAGCCTGATGCAATTAATTTTAGCGTCATTGTTAATCAAAAAGGAAAAGACATTTTTGATAAAGAGAATTACCCTTCCATGAGGATGCAAAAGGAAAATGAAAATTACATTATAACAGGCTATTTTAACAAGCAAGAATTTGATTTTATTTCAAATTATTTTCTGAATTTCGGTGAAACGATTATTTCAATTCAGCCTGTTATGCTAAAAGAGTTAATCTATAATAAGGTGTTATCTATAAAGAAGCATTTAACTTCTTTAAGATAAAGTTAGTTTTAGACATTTTTTGATATGAAAAAGCCCTTGCGATTTAAATATCCAAAGGGCTTTTTGGTAATTCTATTTGTTCTTTAGAAAAATTATTTTTCTGGGACGGAGAGTCCATAAAAGAACATCGTAACGATATCTTGTATATGTTTTTCACGATCTCCTTCAAGAAGTTGTGCTCCAAATTCATCACCTAATTTTGTAAACATTTGAATGTAAAGTAACATCATTTCTTTAGTAAGGTGAGGATTAATTTCGTTTTTGCGCTGCGCTCGTTCTAATATTTCTAAATACCAGGGCAGGATTTTTTCATTTTGATAACTATAAATAAACTTCCGGAGTTCTTCGTCCCTTTGCATCATTTGTAGTAACATATCAGGTTGAAATAACCCGCCAGTATTCATTTTTCTTACAATCATTTTTTGCATCATATCATGAAAAGGTAATTTTTCTTCTGCAAGCTCTTTATAATATTGAAATTCAGATATGATAAATTCTTGTATAAGCTCCCTAAATAACGCATCTTTACTTCCGAAATGATTATAAATTGTAACTTGAGAAACGTTCGCTTCTTTTGCGATATGTTCTATTTTCACTTCATTAAATCCACGTTCTGAAAATAATACGAATGCTGCTTCTTTAATGGCACGTTTTTTCTTTTCTTTTACTCTTTCAAATCCGTTCAATGCAATCACCTCACTTAAAATATACAAGAAAAAATAATGGAAAACAATAATTTTGAAATATGGACTAATAAATATTTCAAAAAGTTGTTGCGAATATGAAAGATGAGGAGTACAATGATTTTGAAATATCACATATTAAATATTTCAAAAAATGAGGTGGAATTATGATTTCAGTTCAGGATGTCACAAAACAGTTTTTGAATGGAAAAGGTTTGTTTCATATTACATTTGATGTAAAAGAGGGAGAAGTATTCGGTTATTTAGGACCGAATGGTGCCGGGAAATCAACGACGATTCGTAATTTAATGGGATTTATAAAACCGACAGCTGGTAAAGCGACAATTTTTGGATTAGATTGTTGGAATGAAGCAGCGAAAATTCAAAGGGAAGTTGGTTATCTACCGGGTGAAATTTCTTTTATTGAAGGAATGAACGGATTAGAGTTTTTAAAATTAATGCAAGGAATGCGTGGATTAAAGGATACGAAAAGACGAGATGAACTGATAGATCGTCTGCAATTTGATGTGAAAACACCGATTCGCAAAATGTCTAAAGGAATGAAGCAAAAAGTGGGGATAGTTGCTGCATTTATGCACGATCCAGAGGTGTTAATTTTAGATGAACCAACATCTGGACTTGATCCACTTATGCAGCAAGTATTTATAGAATTAATATTAGAGGAAAAGCAAAGAGGAAAAACAATCCTAATGTCATCACATATTTTCACTGAAATTGAGCGTACGTGTGATCGAGTAGCGATTATTAAAGATGGTCGACTCGTAACGGTTGAAAATATTCACGATTTACAAAGTATGAGACGACAGGTAATAGATGTAACCGTATCATCGCAAGAAGAGATTGAATCTCTTACAAAGTGTAATTTGCAATTTGAAGTGGTAAAAGGTAGAGAGGCATCTATCATTGTACAAGGAAACTATCAAACTGTTTTACAAACAATTTCAAACTATAATGTAACGGCACTTCAAACGAGAGCGATGGATTTAGAACATTTATTTATGCATTATTACGATAAGAAAGAAGGGGTAACGCATGAATAAGCAATTATTTTTAGCTAGTTTGAAAGAAACACAAAAAAATATTTTGAGTTATGCGTTTGGTGCGGCTTTATATTTGTGGTTATTAATTTGGATATTCCCGTCAATGGTATCAGCGAAAGGGCTAAATGAACTAATAGCTGCCATGCCTGATAGTGTGAAAAAAATCGTTGGTATGGAAAGTCCGATTCAAAACGTAATGGATTTTTTAGCTGGTGAATACTATAGTCTATTGTTTATTATCATTTTAACAATTTTTTGTGTAACAGTTGCAACACATTTAATTGCTCGTCATGTAGATAAAGGAGCAATGGCATACTTGTTAGCAACACCTGTATCTAGAGTGGAAATTGCTATTACACAAGCTGCTGTTCTCATATTGGGACTTCTGATTATTGTATCTGTTACGTATGTAGCTGGGTTAGTAGGTGCAGAATGGTTTTTACAAGATAATAACTTAAATAAAGAATTATTTTTGAAGATAAATGTAGTCGGAGGGCTCATATTTTTAGTCGTTAGTGCGTATTCATTTTTCTTTTCTTGTATATGTAATGACGAAAGAAAGGCACTAAGTTATTCAGCGAGTTTAACTATCTTATTTTTCGTATTGGATATGGTAGGTAAATTAAGTGATAAGTTAGAGTGGATGAGAAGTCTATCATTATTCACGCTGTTTCATCCGAAAGAAATTGCTGAAGGAACGTATAATATATGGCCGGTAAGTATAGGTTTAACTGCTGGAGCACTTTGTATTTTCATAGTAGCAATTGTAGTTTTTAAGAAGAGGGATTTACCGTTGTAAAGTAGAAAGTCCACTGAGAAAGTGGGCTTTTTTTATTTGTAAATTAAATCTAGTATGTTTATTACATAACACTTATAAAGGATATTTATCTTTTTATTTACAAAAATATTCAAAAAAATGAACCTTTTCCTAGGTTCCTACGTCTAATACATGTAAAGTTAAATTTGAAGTGAGGATGAAACAGGAGGAGCAATTGTGAAAGTAATCCCTTTATATAAAATGATTATAAAAGAAGAAACCGATGTTTCTTTAGCGAAAAAAGGCGATCATGAAGCCTTTATAACGCTTATACATACAGAAAAAGTGAAGATGTATCGAATAGCAAAGGCGATGTTACGTGATGAGACAAATATAGAGGACGCGATACAGACAACAATTTTAAAAGCTTATGAAAATATAAAAAAACTAAAAAAAGAAGAGTTTTTTCAAACTTGGTTAATTCGAATTTTAATGAATGAGTGTAACAATATTATTAGAGCGTATAAAAATGTAATTGTGACAGAAGAGAATGATTACAATATGAGTGCGTGTGATCAGTATGAAGATATAGATTTGTATAATGCGATTCAATCGTTACATGAAGAATTAAGAGCTGTTACGGTGCTTTATTACTATGAAGATATGAATCAAGATAGTATTGCGAAGCTGTTAGAAATACCGAAAGGAACAGTGAAATCAAGATTATCGCGTGCGAGGGAACAACTACAAAAAAGATTAAAGATGGAATAGGGGGTGTAAAGGGTGGATAGTGAAAAATTATTTGATGAGAAATTAAAAAAGAGAATAAAAAATGAAAATGTTATAGTACCTCCAGAGTTAAATGAGAAGATTAATGGTACACTACATAATCTTCAGGTAAAAAAGAAGAGTTACAAAATCCATATGATGATAATTAGTGCAGCGGTTTGTATACTTTCAGTGGTATCTATGTCTGAGTTTTCTATACAAAGTTTTGCGCAAAACGGTGGAGTATTTGAATATGTAAAGAAAAAAGCGTTTTCTGATTATGAAAATGAAGAAGAAATAAAATCAAATGTACATTATCCAGATAAAGAAAAGATTCATCAAAAGATGCTAGATTCTATTGATTATTTTAAAAATAGTTCAGGACAATTTGAGGAATATTCTAGCTCATCAAGAATTGCTACAACATATAAGTATGCAATTGATACGGAAAAACAAAGAGGTATCTCTTCGAAAGAAGATAAACTAGCGAAAAAACGAACAATTATATATAACGAGGGCAAGAAAAAAGAGTTTGATGATGAGAAGTATACCTATAAAGAGACAAAATGGAACCCGAAAGAAAGAAACAATGAATTATTAAAGTTAAATCCTACGGAAAGGTTATTGAGAAAATCAGGTGAAAAAAAGCGATATGATGATGAATATGTAGGACTAGCGAAATATAGTATTCAATCAGAATTCGCAGATTTGTTAATTCGATATAAAGATTGGAATTATAAAGAAACGAAATATCTTGGATTAGATTGTTACAAAATTGAAGGAGTCATCAATATAGAGATGCCTGTTAGCACCTCTGAAGATTTAAGAGGGAAATTCGAAATGGTTGTGGAGAAAAATACAGGGATTATGTTGAAATTTCTTAGTTTTCAAGAAGGCTTGATTCAATATTCACTTACGACAGAATGGATACAAATAGATAAGGGATTGAAAGAAAGTATGTTTCAAAAGGATAGCGCTAAATATGAAAAACATATTGGATGAATAGAAACAGGAGGAGAGTAAATGGGGAATCATTCATCTTTAAGAGAAGAGAAAAATAAGCAAAAATATAAAAAGAAAACGATAATAAGTTTACTACTAGCGGTATTGCTATTTGGTGGAATTGGCTATGGAGCCTATGTATATATGAAAACTTCTAGTCTCGTACAAAAATCTAATTTGAATTTAGCACGAGGTGAAAAATCCAATTTACGTGAGAAATCTGTAAAGCCAATTGCAAATCATGTTTCACTTTTAATTATGGGAATTGATGAAAATCAAGAACGACAAAAGGAGTATAATGGTGCATTTCATACAGATGCATTATTGTTAGCGACTTTTAATAAAGACGATAAAACAGTGAAATTAACGAGCATACCGCGTGATACATATACATACGTTCCAGTTGAAAAGAAAAAAGATAAAATAACCCATGCATATGGAAGTGGTTTCGTTAAAAATGGTAAAGATGGAGGACCGCAAGCTTCTGTGGAAGCGGTAGAAAAATTGTTACAAGTGCCCGTTGATTATTTTGTGAAATTTAATTTTGGTTCCTTTACTAAAATTGTTGATGGGTTAGATGGTATTGAAGTAGATGTCCCAGTTGAATTTACGGAGCAAAATAGTAAAGATGAACCTGATGCGATTCATTTGAAAAAAGGATTGCAAAAATTAAATGGGGAAGAAGCACTTGCACTAGCAAGAACGCGCCATATTGATAGTGATGCGATGAGAGGGCAGAGGCAACAACTTGTTATTGAATCGATTTTAAGTAAATTAAAAAGTGTAGGATCGATTACGAAGCTAGAAAAAATAGTTGAGGCAGTTGACGACGATTTTAAAACAAACTTAGTAATGGATGATATTTTATCTTTTTATAAATACGGTTTAAACGGTTCAGTTGAAAAAATACAACTAGCTGGTGATGATTTATATTTACCTAATGGTCCAAATGGGCAACGTGTATATTATTATAATCCTAATAAAAAAGATTTGCAGAGTTTGAGTAATACTCTTAGAACACATCTAGGGTTAAGTGAAAAGCAAATTGAGGAGAATTAAAGCAGACGTAATGTCTGCTTTTTATTGTGTATAATAGTATGTCATTTATTCTTAAATGTTATATACTATTTTCAAATTAAAGATAATAGTGTAACATAAAATTGTGGTTTAAGTTAAATAGCAAGGGGGCTATCACATAGAATAAATGTTATTGCTTAAAATAGTTTGGGAGAAATGAAAATACAGGGGAGTAGCAAAAATGAGAATTGCAAAGAATTTAACATTCCAAGTTATTGTGGCCATTATTTGTGGTATTGCAGTAGGGGCAATTTGGCCGAGTGTTGGACAACAAATGAAGCCAATTGGTGAAACATTCATCAATATGATTAAAATGGTTATTGCACCGATTATCTTTTTAACAATTGTGCTCGGTATTGCAAGTATGGGAAGTATGAAAAAGGTAGGCCGTGTTGGTGGGAAGGCACTATTATATTTTGAAATTGTTACAACAGCGGCTTTAATTATTGGTATCATCGTAGCGAATGTTGTGCGTCCTGGAGACGGATTAGATCCCTCAAAACTAAAGGGCGGAGATGTTTCGCAATATGTACAAAGCGGACAAGAAATGAAATGGATGGATTTCTTTTTACATATCGTGCCGTCTAACATGTTTGAAGCATTCGCCAAAGGTGATATTTTACAAGTTCTGTTCTTCTCCATTTTATTCGGCGCAGGGTTAACGATGTTAGGGAAAAATGGACAACCGGTTATTGACTTTTTTGAAAGATTATCGAAAGTATTTTTTAACATTTTATCAATTGTAATGAAATTAGCACCGGTTGGAGCATTCGGTGGGATGGCATTTACAATTGGGAAGTATGGTTTAAGCACGCTCATACCACTTGGCAAATTAATGATTTGTGTATATGCGACAATGGCATTATTTGTTTTTATTGTTTTAAATTTTATTTGTAAACTGTACAAATTTAGTTTGTGGAAATATTTAGCTCACATTAAAGAAGAATTACTCATTGTTCTCGGGACATCGTCATCAGAATCAGTACTGCCGCGAATGATGACAAAGATGGAAGACTTGGGATGTTCGAAGCCAGTAGTAGGTTTAGTCATTCCGACAGGATACTCATTTAATTTAGATGGAACGACAATTTATTTATCGATGGCTACTATATTTTTAGCTCAAGTCTTTCATGTCGATCTTTCACTAGGTCAACAATTAACTATAATAGCTATTTTATTAGTTACATCTAAAGGTGCAGCAGCAGTAACTGGTGGAGGTTTTATTGTGCTAGCATCTACTTTATCTGCAATGAATGTTATCCCATTAGAAGGTTTAGCGCTATTACTTGGTGTAGATCGTTTCATGTCAGAAGCACGTGCTATCGTTAATTTAATTGGTAACGGTATTGCAACTGTAGTTGTTGCAAAAAGTGAAAATGAATTTGATGATGAGAAGTATACGAAAGTAATAGAGGAAATGAAAAGAGAAAAAATAGCCGGGTAAAAAGTCAGTTTTGCTGACTTTTTTTATTTTTGTAGGAAAGGAGTTTCTAAAAATATACATTATTTATTAACAAGAGCTCATAGATATTTAATGTGTAAATATGATAAATACCATTAAAGTGGTACATTTATATGAAAGAGAAATAGAATTTGAAGATCATATGGAATTTTTATGAATATTACTGTAAGAAAATAATTTTTTAAAAATTTTCAATAATAATACTTTACAAATTTTAAAAAATTAGTAGAATAAGAAGTAGTAAGAATCGTCTGATAAATATATAGAGAAAAACAGAATTATCAGAAAATTCTTGAATAGCTATCGTTTAGAATTAGGGAGGGTACAGAAAATGAAAAAGAAACAAATGAAAAAACTAACAGCAGTTGTAGCACCGGTTTTAGCAATGAGCATGGCGTTAACAGCATGTTCTACATCAGGTGGAGATAAGAAGACAAGCACAAATTCTAGCTCTGGTGGAGATAGTAAGTCAGGGGAAAAATTAGCAACGAAACAAGTGTTCAATAAAACAGAAAATCAGGAAATTCCAACAATGGATACGTCGAAGAGTACAGATACTTTGGGCTCTCAAATTTTAGGGAACACAATGGAAGGCTTATACCGTTTAGATAAAGAGAATAAACCAATCCCAGCTGCGGCAGAATCAAGCACGAAGAGTGAGGATGGTAAAAAATATACATTTAAATTACGTAAAGATGCAAAATGGTCAAATGGTGATCCTGTAACAGCGAAAGATTTCGTATTTGCATGGCAACGTTTATTAGATCCAAAAACAGCTGCTGAGTATGCATTCATTGCATTCCCAATTAAAAATGCAGAAGCGGTTAATAAAGGTGAAAAACCTGTAACAGAACTAGGAGTTAAAGCAGTAGATGACCTTACTTTAGAAGTTGAATTAGAACAAGCAGTACCATACTTCTTAAACTTAGTAGCATTCCCATCGTACTATCCATTAAATGAGAAATTTGTAAAAGAAAAAGGGGATAAATACGGTTTAGAATCTGATACAACTGTATATAATGGACCGTTCGTTCTTACTGATTGGAAGCATGAGCAAGGTTGGAAACTGAAGAAGAATGATCAATATTGGGATAAAAAGACTGTGAAATTAGATGAAATTAACTATAGTGTTGTAAAAGAGCCAGCAACTAATGTGAATTTATATGATAGTGGTCAAATTGATTTCTCCTTATTAACAGGTGAATTTGTTGACAAATATAGAAATAATAAAGAGGAATATGGGGTGTATAACGAACCAAGTACGTTCTTTATACGTTTAAACCAGAAACGTGGTGGACAAGATACACCATTAAAGAGCAAGAAATTACGTGAAGCAATTGCGCTATCAATTGATAAAAAGAATTTAACAAATGTTATTTTAAATGATGGGTCAAAACCTGCAGATTATTTAGTGCCGAAAGGCTTAGCAGCTGGACCTGATGGGAAAGACTTCCAAGAAACGTTTAAAAACGGTATTAAACCAGATGCGAAAAAAGCAGCTGCTGCATGGGAAGAAGCGAAAAAAGAACTTGGAAAAGATCAAGTTACAATTGAGTTTTTAAACTATGATACTGGTAATGCGAAAAAAGTTGGGGAATATGTAAAAGATCAAATTGAGAAAAACTTAAAAGGTGTAACAGTAAATATTAAACTGCAGCCGTTTAAACAAAAACTTAAATTAGAATCAGATCAAGATTATGATATTTCATATGGTGGATGGAGCCCAGATTATGCGGATCCAATGACATATTTAGATATGTTTGAAAGTAAGCACTCTCATAACCAAATGAGTTTCTCTGATCAGAAATATGATGAAATAATTAAAAAAGCTGGTGGGGAATTAATGAGTGATGCGAAGAAACGCTGGGAGGAACTAGGAAAAGCAGAGAAACTACTTCTTCAAGAAGATGTAGCTCTTGTACCTTTATATCAAAGTGCTAGATCTTATGTTATGAAACCGCATGTAAAAGGTGTTGTTAAGCATAATATTAGCCCAGAATACAGCTATAAGTGGGCATATGTTACTGAAAAATAATAGAGTTGAAAAAGCATTTAAAAGTGGCTTAGCTACTTTTAAATGCTTTTTTTGTGAGCTTAAAATACTAATTTTTAGTATGGTTAAATAGAGGAGAATAAGGTGTATAGTATGTACATATAGTAGATAGAAGATAAATCCTACTAAATAAAAAACAGAATATTTAAAATAAACCTATTTGCAATTACGGAAAAAAGAGTAGAATGACATTAGTTGTAATCTTCTAAAAAAAAGTCTTTAGTAAGGGGTCTCTCAAGGGTTGGTAATGTACATATAATTAGGGAGGGTACAAAAATGAAGAGAAAAAAATGAAAAAGTTAACGGCAGTTGTAATACCAGTTTTAGCGATGAGTGTTGCATTGACAGCATGTTCTGGATCAGGTGGGGAAAAGAAAACGACTACTACATCAAATAGTGGGGAAGAAAAAAATCTGATATTAAATATGCAGCGAAACAAGTATTAAATCGTACGGAAAACCAAGAAATTCCGACGATGGATACTTCTAAATCTACTGATACATTAGGTGCGCAAATTTTAGGGAACACGATGGAAGGCCTATATCGCCTTGATAAAGATAATAAGTCAATTCCTGCTGCGGCAGAGTCTAGTACGAAAAGCGAGGATGGCAAAAAATATACATTTAAACTACGTAAAGATGCAAAATGGTCAAACGGTGATCCTGTAACAGCGAAAGATTTCGTATATGGATGGCAACGCTTACTTGATAAAAATACAGCGGCAGAATATGTGTTTATCGCTTTCTATATTAAAAATGCAGAAGCAATTAATAAAGGTGAAAAACCTCTAACAGATTTAGGAGCAAAAGCGGTAGATGATTATACACTAGAAGTAGAATTAGAAAAGCCAGTACCGTATTTCTTGAATTTAATGGCATTCCCATCGTACTATCCTTTAAATGAAAAGTTCGTAAAAGAAAAAGGAGATAAGTTCGGTTTAGAAGCAGATACAACGTTGTATAACGGACCGTTCGTTATGTCTTCATGGAAACATGAACAAGGTTGGCAGCTAAAGAAAAATGATAAGTACTGGGATAAAAAGACTGTGAAATTAGAAGAAATTAACTATAGTGTAGTAAAAGAGGTTGCAACGAAAGTAAACTTATATGATACAGGATCAATTGATTTTACATTACTATCAGGAGAGTTTGTAGATAAATATAAATCGAACAAAGAAGAATATGGTGAGTATGCGGAATCAAGTACATTCTTCTTACGTTTAAATCAAAAACGTAACGGACAAGATACGCCTTTAAAGAGCAAAAAACTTCGTGAAGCAATTGCATTATCAGTTGATAAAAAAGGCTTAGCGAACGTTATTTTAAATAACGGTTCAAAAGCAACAGATCAATTAGTACCAAAAGGGCTTGCGACAGGTCCTTGTGGTAAAGATTACCAAGGTGCATTTAAAAATGGTCTAAAATATGATCCGAAAAAAGGTGCAGCAGCTTGGGAAGCAGCGGAAAAAGAACTTGGAAAAGATCAAGTTACAATTGAATTGCTAAGCTATGATGATGGAACTGCGAAAAAGATTGCTGACTATGTAAAAGATCAAATTGAGAAAAATTTAAAAGGTGTAACAATTAATACAAAAATTCAGCCGTTCAAACAAAAATTAAAATTAGAAACTGCGCAAGATTATGAAATTTCTTATGCAGGTTGGAGTCCAGACTATGCGGATCCAATGACATTTATTGATATGTTTGAATCGAAGAGCCCGTACAACCAAATGAGTTATTCAAATCCAAAATACGATGAAATGGTAGGAAAAGCAGGTAATGAATTAATGAGTGATGCGAAAAAACGCTGGGAAACGTTAGGGAAAGCTGAGAAATTATTCCTTGAAGAAGATGCAGGGTTAGTTCCTTTATATCAAACAGGAAGATCGTACGTAATGAAACCGAATGTAAAAGGAATTGTGAAACATAACATCAGTTCAGAATATAGCTTTAAGTGGGCGTATGTAACTGAGGATGGCGGAAAAAATAAAGTGAAATGCTTTTTAGTATGTATAAGGGAATAAATCTCGTTAGCCTATTGAGAATCGGATAGGTAATAAAGAAGGTTCTATCCGAGGAAATTAGAGAGGTCAGTAAGTAGTAAGAAAGATGAATGATAGTAAGAGACCTCATGCTAATAAGAAAAATATAGAACGTAGTAATAGAGTGGAATAAGGGAATGGATGTTTACATATAGTAGACGGGGGATAATTCATATAGTAGTTAAAACAACAAGTTACTATCATAAAAAAATAAATTTTTAGAAAATTTACAAAAATACTTTACAAAACTAGAAAAAACAGTAGAATATTAATTAATAAGAATTTTCTGATAACGAAAGTTAGTAGGGAATCTCTAAATGTTAATAGCGTACATATAATTGGGGAGGGTACAAAAATGAAGAGAAAAAAGATGAAAAAATTAACAGCGGTAGTAGCACCAGTTTTAGTAATGAGTATGGCATTAACAGCTTGCTCTGGATCTGGGGAAAAAGATAAAGCAAGCACAACACCAAAAAGCAGTGAAAAAGAAGGCGGAAAGCTAGCGGCGAAGCAAGTGCTTAATTTAACAGAGTCTCAAGAGATTCCATCTATGGACTCTGCTAAAGCGACAGACCAAGTATCGTTTCTCGCTTTAAACAACGTAATGGAAGGTTTGTATAGACTTGATAAAGATAATAAAGCAACACCAGGGGTTGCTGAATCATATAAAAAGAGTGATGATGGTAAAAAATATACATTTACATTGAATAAAAATGCAAAATGGTCAAATGGAGAGCCTGTAACAGCAAAAGATTTCGTATTCTCTTGGAAACGTGCGGTAGATAAAAATACAGCAGCAGAATATGCATACATTATGTTTGATTTAAAAAATGCACAAGCGATTAATGAAGGAAAAGCTGAGCTAGATACGTTAGGAGTAAAAGCTGTAGATGACTATACGTTAGAAGTAGAATTAGAAAATCCAGTTCCTTACTTTGTAGAATTAACTTCATTTGGAACATTTTATCCATTAAACGAGAAGTTTGTAAAAGAAAAAGGAGAAAAGTACGGTTTAGAAGCAGATACAACGTTATACAACGGACCATTTACATTAACAGACTGGAAACATGAAGAAGGTTGGAAGTTAAAGAAAAATGCACAATACTGGGATAATAAAACAGTTAAGTTGGAAGAAATTAACTTTAATGTGGTAAAAGATAGCGGTACACGTGTCAATTTATATGAAAGTGGACAAATTGATCGCTCAGGACTTACATCTGAATTTGTTGACAAATATAAATCAAGCCCCGATTTCTTTACACAAAAAACACCGTCAACGTACTTCTTACGCTTAAACCAAAAACGTGGTGGGCAAGATACAGTGCTAAAGAGCAAAGATTTACGTTTAGCGATTGCAAAAGCGTATGATAAAAAAGGCTTAACGAATGTAATTTTAAATGATGGTTCTACACCTGCAGATTACTTAGTACCAAAAGAATTTGCTAAGAGCCCAGATGGAAAAGACTTCCGTAAAGAAAATGGAGATATTTTAAAAACAGATGTGAAAAAGGCAAAAGAGCATTGGGAAAAAGCGAAAAAAGAACTTGGAAAAGATGCAATTACAGTAGAACTATTAAACTATGATGGTGATGGTGCGAAAAAAGTAGGAGAGTTCTTAAAAGGAGAACTTGAGAAAAACTTACCAGGCTTAACAGTGAATTTGAAAAACCAGCCATTTAAACAAAAGTTAAAATTAGAATCAGATCTAGATTATGATTTATCTTACGCTGGTTGGGGCCCTGACTACTTAGATCCAATGACGTTCATTGATATGTTCGTTACAAATGGGCCTCATAACCAAACAGGATATTCAAATCCTAAATATGATGAAATTGTGCAAAAAGGTAAAGGCGAGCTATTAACGAAAACGAAAGATCGTTGGGATAGCTTACTGAAAGCGGAGAAAATGTTACTGGAAGATGCAGCAATTGCACCATTATATCAACGTGGTGATGCAATTGTTCAAAGAGCAAAAGTAAAAGGAATTGTTCACCACCCAGTTGGTGGAGATTACAGCTACAAATGGGCATATATCGGTGAGGAAAAATAAGCTGAGGGGGCGCGTGATGCGCCCTTTTTTTATGCACTTTTCATTCTTCCTTGAATATATAAAATAAAAAAGGGAGAATCCCATGGAACGAAATACTTACATCGATTTCTTAGCTTATTACGGAATAGGAAGTGCTCATCCTGGTGGTTTTACGTTAACAAAACAATTGCTAGCACAACTGCCTCTTAGACAAGGAGCGGATGTCCTTGAGATAGGTTGTGGTACAGGGAAAACAGCGGCTTACATGACAAAAGAATTCGGTTATAAAGTAACAGCGGTTGAAAAGAATGAAATTATGATTCAAAAAGCGAAAGATAGATGGTTGTTTGAAAGATTGAATGTACAATTGATTCAAGGTGATGCAGAGCGATTACCTTGTTTAAATGATTCATTTGAGTTTGTGCTTGGGGAATCGATACTCGCTTTTACAGATAAAGAAAGGGTTATATCAGAGTGCTATCGTGTATTACAGAAGGATGGTAAGCTTGTTGTCATTGAAATGATTATTAATACACATATTGAGAAGAGTGAGGAAGAAAAAATTGCCCAATTATATGGCATGAAAGAATTATTAACTGAGAATGAGTGGGTACAACTATTTCAGAAAGCAAATTTCAAAAGAATTACAATTGCTGGCGGTGGTACAATTGCAGAAACGATATCTAGCTATATAGAAGAGCCGGAATGGAATGTATCAACATATATTCCGAATGAGTTATATGAGGCATGGGTACAGCATGAAAATGTACGGCTTATGTACCAACATATTTTAGGGCATCGTATTTTTATATGTGAAAAATAAAGAAAAAGAGTTGGCTAAAGGTAGTCAACTCTTTACTATGTTAAATGAAAAATAATGCAGCTAAAGTAATTCCGAAGATGAAACCAAATCCAAGTTCAACGCCCCAGCCACAACCGCCACCACAGCCGCCGCCACCACAATTACCGCAACCACGACCGCCACATCCACAGCTACTGAATCCACCACCGCAACCAAATCCGCAACTATCACACCTGCTAATGCCGCCGCAAAGATCACAACCACCGTTTGCATATGCGTCATAGTATCCGAATCCTGTATCAAAAGATGAGCGCTGTTGCATTGGTTCGATCCATACAGATTCATTTGTCACATCGATTATTTTGCCTAAATGAATGCGACCATCGCGATCTTCAATTCGAACAACTTTACCGAAATAACGTCGGCACGTATCATAACATCTTTGTCTATGCATGTTCTGTCCTCCTTCCCCCTTACAGTAATACGATATGTAAGGGGGACAAGTGCGGCTTGTACGAATGACCTACCTATCATAATTGTTATATGAAAGGGGAAATATAGAGAAAGGATATAGTAAGGAGGGAAAGGCAATGAAATCTACAGATCAGTTTCAAACATACGAAGTACCGTGGAAAGAATTTATAGAAGCATTGCGAGATGAAATGAAGAAACAAGTAGGAGCGGATATTATTGATACAGTAGTTTGCAATTTAGAGGATGGATTTGAAGTGTATACATATATACAGGGGGATTTAGAGTTTGAATATAAAGAAGCGCTTGAAAGAAAATACGGAAGTGATGCTAAGACTCCTAATTTGTTAACAATTATGCTATTAGCCAGCATTTATAATACGAGTGAAGCGAATATACGCTTACATGCAGATAACAAAGATAATCCAATTGTTGAAGTATATGTGAAGCAATGAAACACGCTGTGAAAGGCGTGTTTTTTATTTGTATGATAAAATATTAGAAAATTGAGAAAGAAGGTGGAGGATTGGGAATTAAACATCTTAATTTAACAGTTACAGATGTAACAGCATCTAGAGAGTTTTTAGAGAGGTATTTTGGTTTAATTTGTAGTGGAACAAGGGGGAATGCCTTTGTAGTTATGCGTGATAATGATGGATTTATACTAACTTTAATGAAGGGAAAAGAAGTTCAGTATCCAAAAACATTTCATGTAGGATTTCCACAAGGAAGTGAAGAACAAGTAGATAAGATAAATCAAAGATTGAAGAAAGATGGATTTTTGGTGGAGCCTCCTAAGCATGCCCATGCATATACATTTTACGTTGAAGCACCTGGTGGATTTACAATTGAAGTAATGTGCTAATTAAAAAATCAAACTTTTTGTTGTGTGTTTTTAATATGAAAAGTAGGAAAAGTCTGTTTTAAGTATGAAGCTTAGACAGGCTTTTTTGCTTATATAATTGGATAGAAAATGCTATAAAGAATATTACCAAGTGTATATATATGTTTACATAATAAAGTTATGGTGGGTTAGTTGTCCTAAAATACAAGTCATATATCTTGTTTCCTCTCATAAATTTAAACATAGGAATTTGTCTACAAAGGTGGCGAAGCCTCATCATGAAAATTCGAATTTGTGCCACATTCATGTTGTTTCTATTTATATGGTTACATCCTTATTGGACTTTTGCAAAAGGAGAGGAGGCAAAGGAAAGGGTCGTTTCACTTGTATATGATGATTCGGGCAGCATGAGAAATAACGATCGCTGGAAATATGCCAATTACGCTTTGCAAAGTTTAGTTGCGCTATTAGATGAAAAAGATACATTTTCTTATGTTCCAATGAGCAAGCCGAATAATCCGTTAAACATTTCGTTAACGAAGGATAAAAGGCAAACAGAAATTGAAGGAATTGGAGCGTGGAAAACGTATTTAAATACTCCTTTTAGCGCAGTAGAGACGGCGATGCAATCTATAAAAAAGGAAGCAGATATAGATGGAAAACGTGAATTTTGGCTTATTGTATTAACTGACGGGGCATTTAATGATCTAGAAAAAGATAAAGTTGGCGGAAAAGAACAAATTACACAGAAATTAGCCCAGTTTAAGAAAGAAATGGATGCAAAAAAGATATCGTTACATCCAGTCTTAATTACGATGGAAGAAGATTTAGGACAACAAGAAAAAGAACAACTAAATACGTTCAAGGAAATATGGAAGAAAGAGATAAACGGAGTTACGATGCCGTCAAGCGGAGAGGATGGCATTGTAAAAAGTGTAAATCAAGTGGCAGCATTAGTTGCGAATCGTGATCCATTCTCCTCCGTTGAATCGATTGTAAAAACGAAAGTAGTAGGAAAGAAAGTAGAGATTACAACGCCGTTCCCATTAAAGCGTATGGCGCTTGTACGACAATCGCCTTCGCTGTCTAATTATCAGGTCACACAAATTTCGAAACCATTACAGTTACAGTCTTCTTTTTCCATACATGCACCCGGAGAAGCGAAATTATTCGGAAATATAGTTCATATAAGCACGGAAAATCAGGAAGTCATTAAACCAGGAACATATACGATAGAAGTGGATCGGGATATTGAGAAAGAAGGATTGCAAGTACTTGTTGAACCAGCGCTTAACTATACGGTTTCTACTTATGACAAAGATGATAATAGTCAAAAAAATGTTGAACAAATGTACGAAGGTGTTACTGCTGTTATTGAAGCAAAGCCTACTGAGTTACCAATTCAGTCTTCTTACTTTCAAGCAGAAGTAGAAATAGACGGAAAACAATATCCGATGAAGTGGAACGATAAGAGGCATGTGTTTTATTACGAAACGAAGATTGGTAAAGGGTTAGTACGTGGAAAAGTTCATATGAATATAAAGGGATTTTACAGACAGACGAAAGAATTCAAAATTGAAACAACAGAAAAGCCAAAATTATCACTTCAAACTGTTACGAAAGATTATGAAGAAAAAGTAACGAATTTAGAGAATAGTAAACCGTTTATTTTACAACCAAAGTTAGATGGTAAGCCGATGACAGAAGGGGCTGTAAAGAAACTATTAAAATCTACTGGTGTCACATCTAAACAATCAATCAACTATGAAATAAAACAACGTGGTAATCAAATTTACGTTTATCCTCGTCCTTATTACTCCGACACATTCAATTTCACAGATACTGGCACCGTAGAAGCTACCATCGTTATACAAGATGCGAAATTACAAGAAGTAAAGAAGCAAATATCACTCCATATTCAAAGTGCGCCGTTTTATGAAAAGTATGCGCTTATTTTTAAGTTTGTCATTCCTATCACTTTATTGCTGCTAGTAGTAGGCATAATCGTTTTAGGATGGATTGTTCGTCCAAGATTTCACCGGAAAGCGCTATTGTATTACGAATGGGATCAAGAAGTAGCGAAAGATTGGTTATATCAATCTGAACCAGAATTACTTCGAAATAAATGGTGGAAACATTATTTTGGTATCCCATTTCGAGCAGAAAGAAAAACTGTGCAATCCGTTACGTTTATAGCCAAGAAAGGTTCGAAATCTGTCTTTGTAGCGAAAGAGTCACAAGTAGTAGGAATGATTATTGATGGGATGTTTATAACAGAGGAAGAAGTAGGAATGGAGCATAAGACACTATATCCAAATGAACTTTTACTAATTGATAGAGGATATGGTAAGGAGATTTACAAATACGAATGTGAATAGTAGATAGGGAAAAGAAGGGGATGGAGTATTGATTCTCTTTCCCTTTTTTCAAACAAGCAAGAATAGGAAGGTGGTTCACATGACATTACAAGTTCCAACAATATTAATTGGTTTAGGTGGAATCGGTAGTACTGTGACGCATCAAATATATGAAAAACTGCCTGAAGAGCGCCGAAAAAAGGTAGCAATGCACGTATTTGATACAGATGTGAATACTTTGAGTAAATTTGATCATATTCGAAAGTTTAAGACACAAACAAGTTCTAGTAAAACGCCTAGGGAGTATATTGCGGGAGATCCAACGATTCCAGAGTGGTTTCCGATGGATCCGACTATACTTGATAAACCATTAACAGAAGGAGCAGGACAGTTACGTGTCATTTCACGTTTAGCGTTACGTGCTGCGATGAAAGAAGATAAATTGACCTCTTTTTGGCAAGAAATCGAGAAAATTTTTCCAGTTACAAGTGATCAAACAGAATATGGTGTGCGTGTCATTATAGTAACATCACTAGCAGGCGGAACAGGTTCGGGGATGTTTCTACAAATTGCATTATATTTACGTGAAATGCTTCGGAAAAAATTGCAGCATCATAACATTTTAATACGCGGTGCGTTTTTAATGCCTGATGTTTTAGTAAAGACGAGAACAGTTAGTGCGAAAGAGTTTGAGACGGTGCAAGCAAACGGATATGCATCGTTAAAAGAATTACATGCTATTACGCTCGGTTCTACTGGAGAATTATCAAAACGCGGCGGGGTAACAATTGAATTAGAGTATCGCCCTGATCAAGTAGATGAAGACGGAAGAACGAATCATACAATTAAACAACATCATTTACCGTACAATTATTGTTTCTTATACGACTACGAAAACCTACATGGACACCATTTGCACAATTTATCAGATTATATGGAGCAAATGGCAAATACAATTTATTTACAGTTATTTAGCCCGATGTCTACAAGTCATTTTGCACAGGAAGACAATCAAATTCAGCAATTAGCAGAATCAAGCGGAAAAGGACGATATTGCGGGGCAGGAACGGCAAAACTCATTTATCCGTATGAGCATGTGTTAAAATATTGTGCTTTAAAATGGGCTGTGCAAGGTTTAGATGAATCGTGGCTTCATTTAGATCAACTGTTTCAAGAGAAGAAGCAAAGATATGACCAAGATGTAAAACGTGGGATGCAGCGTGAAAAGCCGGAGAGAGGTAAAAGTTATTTAGAGGACTTGGAACATCTTGCTACCCGTCCAGAGCAAGCTCATATTTTCTATAGACAAATGTACAATGAAACGCGTGAAGGAGCAGAGGGTGGTAAGCTCGGAGTTGCGAAATCAAAACTGTTTTTAGAAGCTGTAGAAAGTTATGTACAACGCACGGTGCAAAAAGATGAGGAATTAAATCGTCTGCAACATGAGTGTAAAATTTCAGCTGCGAAGCTGAAAATGATGGAACAAATGAAAGGTGAAGTGGCAAGAGTGGATCATGCGGTGCGTTTATATGCGTATGCGATTCCGAGCCGTGTACATGAACATGTAACGACACTTTTATATGACATGATTGAATCAGACCGCTTTTCACCAAGTGGTTCTGAAGGGCAGTCCTATCAACTAAATACATGGTTTTTAAAGAAAACAGATCCAGTTCACCCAGTAGCAGCACGTTTTATGTTATATGAAATTCGAAAGCAGTTAGTAGAAAAAATGAATCGACTACATGAAAATAATGAACAAAAGCGTAATGTAATTCAAAACTACGATAAAAAATTTAATGTGGGTAATATCGATGGAACGGTAACGGCTGTACGCCGAGTAGAAATTGCTCAACAACAAGGCTGGTTTGGAAAAATGATTAATAATCAGCAACGTTTATTCAAAAGAGAATTTGAAGACATCGTAACGCAATATGTACACAAATTAAATGAATATCGAAAAGAAATGCTATTAGAACTTGTGTATCAATCGCTATATCAAACAGTTAATAAAATGATTCAATATTGGGAAAGGTTTTTTGATAATTTACATGAAACACGTGAAAATTTATTGTTTGAAATCCAAAAGCGCAGTAAGGAATTTGAAGGGAAAACAAACCCGACGAATGTATATGTATTAGCTGAGGAACAGCTGCAAGAAAAGATATGGCAAGATATGCAGCAACATTTAAATTTAGGTGTACTACCGAAAGATATATCAGCGGAAATTTATATGAGTTTGTACGGGGAATATTGTCGTGATGCGAAAACAGAAGAGATTCAGTCGAAAAAGGTAGAGGATTTCTACCGAGAACATATACTGAGCTATTGTTATGACGAACTGCAAGTACGCTATCGTGATAAATTAGAACTGAATATCATTGAGGCGTTGCGAAAAGAAGCGGATTATAAGAAACGTGATCGCGATGAATACGTTCGTGAAAAAATTGAAGACCTGTTCCATTTAGCGAGTCCATTCGTTCCGAAAGTTGCTCATCATAGGGAATTACAATATTGGGGTATACATCCTTCTTTAAAGAAAGAGCTGCAAGAGGAATTAATTCAAGAAATGTTTAAAGAAAAAGATACAGTACATGAAGCCTTTTCGCCATTTGAAGTGATCTGTTATCGAGCACATTACGGCTTATCGCTGCAAGACTTTCCTAAATTATCATCAGGACATATTTCAAACGGATTTATGAATGATAAAGGTGACTATTTCCAATCGTATTATCGCCGTGTAAACAAATTAAATAGTAAAAAATCTAGTTTAACGCCGCATTTAGATAAGTATTGGCACTTACCAGCCTTTATGCCAGATTTAAACGCGACTCAAACAAAATTAGATTATGATAAATGTAATCGTGCATTACTATACGCATATATGTATCGCTGGATTAGTTTAGTTGCTGTTGATGGACAGTTTGTGTATCAATATAACGGTGTGGGACGTAGCTTTTTAATTCAGTCGATGGGGAAAAATATTTCAAGCGAAAGTTATAAATTACACAGAGCATTGCTTCATAATCCGTTTATTTATGAAAACATCTTGTCACGATTTGAAGAAGAGCAAGAAAAGGCGATGATACAAGGTGGACATTTATATACACATCCGTTCGTATTAGGAGCCCAAGATGTAAGATGGCTTAGAAAAGAACATGTCCACAATCTTTTAGACATGATTTTAATGTATGACCGTGAAGCGAAGTATGATCCGACGTTAGAAGAAACATCAGATGAATTATTAAGACTATTCCTTGATGAAATCGAGTTGTATTTCCAGAACTATTACGGTACAGGTGCCGATATGGTGGCAAAGAAAGAGAAAGAAATGTTTATTAAACAATTGTGGGATCGCTCGCATGCAAAAGGATATGTAGATCCAAATAGCGCTCCGTATAAAAAATGGCAAAATTTATTAAGTGTTCAAGATGAAGAAGAAACGCCAAAAACGAATGTATAATGAATGAAAAGGGAATCCTTAAAAGTGGCAATACAACTTTAGAAAAGAGGGATTCTGATGCCGTTTTTAGGAAGTGTATATCAAATATTTGGATTATATCCAGAAATTTATTATGGAATGATTTCAGCTGAACTTGCGGAGCAGCAAAGGTTGGAACAAGCGGAAAACGAAGAACCAGAAACAGAAGCGTAACTGCATAAGCTTCAAAATAAAAAATGATAACACGCTACTTGCTCTTTAAACGTATAAGAGCAAGTAGCGTGTTTTTTCTATTTAATAATCCCATTTTCTAAAATTTTAATAGTTGGTGCTACTTTCACATTAGCTTTTGAAAAGGCACGTGGCCAATCATCTTCAACTTGTTTCCATTCTTTATAGTGAAATGCTCTCGCATAATCACCAAATCCGAATGGATCGAGTTGCTGTTTTTGAATTTTGTAGATTAATTCGTTTAAATCTTTGTTTAGTTGTTTTGTAATAAGAGAAGTTAATTTCTTTCTATCTTTATCTATATCCATGTTGAATGTAAGTTCAGATACGGCAATTTTTAAATCCATTTTAATATTAAATTTGAAGCGGTTATCGCTATAGTCTGTATCGATATCATGATTCATACTAAGAACGTTTATTGTTATGAAATCGTCGCCTTTTGTATCTTTTAGATGGCTATTACTTTCAACTAAATTAGAGGGGATTTTCATTGTAAGTGAAACGGGTATATTAGCTTTCTTTTGCACCATAAGAAGAAGGGCACTTTCATAGCGATTTAAAGACATCTTATAAGTTCCACGAGAAGTTAATAGTGCCGAACCGGTAACAATAACATCTTTCTTCCCTTTTTTTATTTCTGAAATAGCAGGAGTTACGCCTTTATTAAAAGTTTGTCTATGAAATTCATGGAATGTCGTAAACACGGTCCGATTGTATAGTTTGTTCGTATTAATTAAATCTGTTAAATATTCAGGAAGAGCAGGCTTATCTTTGAAATTATTATATATAACAGAAGAAATGGGGCCATCTACTGCAACCATGCGCATATTTCCTGTATTTTTAGGATCGCGATACCAAACATCCAGATAAGGCATAGCTCCTTCTTGTTTTAAAAAATTTGTGCTAAACAATATGAGCTGTAACTTTTCTGTGGACACTAAACCGCTGCTTGAACTGTTAAACGTATCTTTTGCTTCTCGGGGTGTATGTACTTTCGCTTCATGAATTTCGTACTTTTTCTCTACATCTTCATTAAAAATAGGGTTTACGTGATACACAATTAATTTTCCTTTTGGTTTTGCGTCAAAACCGTAAATTAATGAGATGGATTGTTTTTCTAAATCAAGCCGATCTTCACAGCCTACTAAAAAAATTATGAGGAAACAAAATATAATAAAATGAATACAACGTCTCATTTAAATTTTTCTCCTTTTCCAATGCTGATAAAGTGTCATGTATAAGAGAAATACCACTGGGAATAGAAAAACGATAAAATAACTAGCAGTTCCCCAAAATTCCCGCAACGCACTTATCTGATAAGAAGAAGGGATATAAAAGAATAAGATGAAAATACATCCGAATAATAAAAAATAAATAGGTAATGAACTGCCTTTTTTGTTAAGTAATTGATTAATTCCATCTGAAGCAGTGAAAATATAAGGAATACAGGAATCAAAAATAATAAAGAGATAAAATGACAAAAAGATAATTTCAAATCGCTCAAGAAATGAGAAGTGAAACGGTGTAACAAGAGAAAGTGTCGGCCATAAAAACTTTGTTATACCATCTGGACTAAAATAAATAAAAGAAACGAACGTGATTTGAAGATAAATAAATAACGTAATCAAATTCGCAATAACGATTCCTTTTTTTGCAGATGCTTTGTTAGTTAAATAAGGATAAAGGACAAACGAAAACTCGAATCCGAGAAACGCAATGATAGTTGATTTCACGGTGTTTATAATTGGTAGCCATCCTTCCTTGATAAGAGGAAGTAGATATATAAAATGCCCATCTTTAAGAGGAATAAATAATAATAATGGCATCCAAAGTGTAAAGATGACAGTGAAAACAGCAAAACGACTAATAATAAGTGCTCCTTTACATGCAAGCATAAGCATTGGAATAGATAGCAAAATCATAATTAAAGACATAGGAGATCTAGGTAAAATCCAAATGTGAATAACGTATAAGAGGGAAAAAATTAAGGAAACAGCTGCGAGTACAGCATATAAAATCCAAAAAATCATTACTACTCTTCCTAGCCATTTTCCAAGATAGCGTATCAGCACATCAAGTAAAGTATATCCTGGATGTTTTTCCATAATTTTTACAATACATAGACTGACTAAAGTAGTAATGACACATCCGATAATAATAGACATCCAGCCATCTGTATTCGCCCCTTGTGCAACTTCACGCGGGAGTGTAAGTACGCCGAATCCGACTTGAACACCACTAATAGTTAAAATGTATTGAAATAAAGTGATTTCCCTCTTTGCACGTTTTGTCACTTATTCTCCTCCTTTTCCTCAACATCGCTTTGCCGGTTATTTTGTTTTAATTGTAGAGATAGTGGCCGTTTCTTCATGATTTTCCATGGGAAACGTACAAGGGTATCTTTTAAGTCCGAAGCATGTGACGGAGAAAAAGGACTACCATATGGCACACCAAGTGATTCCATAGAAAGAATATGGATGATAATGATTGCCATTCCAACCATAATTCCAATGACGCCAAATAAAGAGGCTGCTATCATCATTGGGAATCGAAGAAGCCGAATTCCTGCTGACATTTCTAAGTTAGGAATAATGAAAGAGGCAACCGCAGTAATTGATACGACGATAACCATAACGTTACTAACAATCCCAGCTTGAACCGCAGCTTGTCCAATTACAATTCCTCCTACGACGCCGATTGTTTGTCCAACAGGCCCAGGAAGCCGAATCGCTGCTTCTCGGAGCATTTCGAGAACTAATTCCATTAATAAAGCTTCTAATATGGGGGGGAAAGGAATTTTGGCTCGAGATTCTCCAATCGTTAACAACAATTTGAGCGGAATTACTTCATAATGGAAGGAAATCATAGCAATATAAAGAGCAGGAGCAAATATTGCAATAAATAGCCCAGTGAAACGAAGAAGTCGTATAAAAGATGGAATCATAGGTCTGAAGCTGTAATCATCTATCGTCTGAAAAAAGGATGAAAAGGTCATAGGTCCTATTAATACGCCTGGTGAGCGATCTACAACAACAGCGATTCGCCCATTCAAAATATGATGTGCCGTTGTGTCAGGACGTTCAGTGATAGACAATTGTGGGAAGAGAGTATAGGAATTATCTTCAACAAATCCTTCTAATTCACCGGTAGTAAGAATAGCATCTACTTTGATTGATTCGATGCGGCATGCCATATCTTGTACAACATCTTCGTTTGCAACATCTGCAAGATAAAGTAAAAAAACTTTAGAGGTTGCTCGTTCGCCAACAGTGAATTCCTTCACTTTTAATTCGCGATTTGGAATATAGCGACGAATAAGTGCGATACTATCACTTGCCACTTCATTAAATCCTTCGTGTGAGCTTTTTATGGAAGTCTCTGTTGTAGGTTCTTCAATGCTCCTTTTTGGCGCCGCTTGTGTATCTAGTTCTAAAGCCGATAATTGACCGTTTATAAATAAAATACTTTTGCCATGTAAGAGAGATTGCTCAATGTCTATCCACTTCTGAACTTTTTTAATATTCCCTATAGAAACAGAAGATTCCCAAAAATCGTCTTCATTCCATTCTTTAAATAAGAGAGGCCGAAGAATATCTACATTAATAACAGTTTTATCTACAAGTCCTTCCATATATATAAGAGCAGCTTCTTTTCCGTTTTTTAACGGGAAAGTGCGTGTAATTAATTCTGGAATACCACTAAATAATTTGGATAAGTGTTTAAGATTAAGCGGCATGGAGGAAGAAATTTCTTTATGTAATACAGTTTCAGATTGCTCGTGTGTAGAGAAAGATTTTTCGCCCCTTATCCATTTTCGAAAAGAACCCATATATTCACCTTATTCCTCGTTGAACTTTATATGGGTTATTATGGATAGTTACATACAGACATATGCGCAGTTTAAAATTTATATTGTATATTTGTACATTTAACGCTATAATTATAGTGTTAAAGATGGAATCGTGATATGACCTGTTATGAATCTATCGTTTTATTTATGAATAAATGGATTGGTATTTTAGCAAGATGTGCTAATAAACTACTCCACCATGATAATAGCGTGCCAAAAATGTGGTGCGTATATTTTCGTGGTGGAGTTTTTTTATTCTCAAAAAGGGGGAAAGACCATGAATGACAACATGGTTCATATTACAATTGACGGAAAAAAGTATGCAGCGGAGCCTGGTTCAACGATATTGGGTGTGATTAATGAGAACGGGATTGAACATCCGCAAATTTGTTACGTGCCAGAAGTAGATTCTATTCAAACATGTGACACTTGTATTGTAGAAGTTGACGGAAAGTTAATGCGTTCTTGTTCGACGATAGCAACGGAAGGTATGGACATTGAACGTGCTTCTGTTCGCGCAAAAGAAGCACAAACAGAGGCGATGGATCGGTTACTAGAAAATCATTTATTATACTGTACAGTATGTGACAATAACAATGGGAACTGTAAACTGCATAATACAGCAGAATTAATGGAAATCGAACATCAAAAATATCCTTATGAACCGAAAGTAGATGTAAGTGAAGTTGATATGACGCATCCGTTTTATCGCTATGACCCTAATCAATGTATTGCATGCGGTCAATGCGTTGAGGTGTGTCAAAACTTACAAGTAAATGAAACGTTATCGATAGACTGGGAAGCGGAACGCCCACGAGTTATTTGGGATGAAGGAGTAAATATTAATGATTCTTCATGCGTTAGCTGTGGTCAATGTGTAACGATTTGCCCTTGTAACGCTTTAATGGAGAAAACGATGCTCGGTGAAGCTGGATTTATGACGGGATTAAAACCAGATATTCTTGAACCGATGGTAGATTTAATTAAAGAAGTTGAGCCTGGATATAGCGGTATTTTTGCGGTATCAGAAGTGGAAGCGGCCATGCGTGATACTCGTACGAAGAAAACGAAAACAGTATGTACATTTTGTGGTGTAGGTTGTTCGTTTGAAGTGTGGACGAAGGGGCGTAAAATCCTTAAAGTACAGCCATCTTCAGATGCACCAGTTAACGCAATTTCCACTTGTGTAAAAGGGAAATTTGGTTGGGATTTCGTAAATTCTAAAGAACGAATTACAAAACCTTTAATTCGTAAAAATGGAACGTTTGTTGAATCTACATGGGAAGAAGCATTGAATGTAGTTGCAAGTAAATTAGGATCGATTAAAGAAGAGTATGGTAAAGATGCTATCGGTTTTATTTCTTCATCTAAAATTACGAATGAAGACAATTACGTTATTCAAAAACTAGCCCGACAAGTATTTGAAACGAATAATATTGATAACTGCTCACGTTATTGCCAATCACCAGCAACGGATGGTTTGTTCCGTACAATTGGTATGGGCGGTGATGCAGGAACGATTAAAGATATTGCGCAATCTGGTCTTGTTATTATTGTAGGATGTAATCCGACAGAAGGTCATCCTGTTTTAGCTACACGTATTAAACGTGCACATAAATTACACGGACAAAAGTTAATTGTAGCTGATCTTCGTAAAACAGAAATGGCAGAGCGATCAGATGTCTTTATTAGTCCAAAACAAGGAACAGATCAAGTATGGTTAATGGCTGTTACGAAATATATGATTGATCAAGGTTGGCATGATCAAGAATTTATTAATGAGAATGTAAACTTCTTTGAAGATTTCAAAGAGAGCCTGAAAGAATATACACTTGAATATGGAGAAGAAATGACTGGTATTTCAAAAGAAACACTTATTCAAATGGCTGAAATGATTCGTGATGCAGATGGTACATGTATCCTTTGGGGGATGGGAGTAACGCAAAATACAGGTGGCTCTGATACTTCCGCTGCGATTTCAAACTTACTTCTTGCAACAGGGAACTATCGTCGTCCAGGAGCAGGTGCATACCCACTTCGAGGTCATAATAACGTACAAGGTGCTTGTGATATGGGTACTTTACCAGGATGGCTTCCAGGATATCAGCACGTTACTAACGAAATGGAACGTGCGAAATTTGAAACTGCTTACGGAGTGAAAATTGATAGTGAACCAGGTCTTAATAATATTGAAATGCTTCACGCAATTGACGAAGGAAAAATGAAAGCAATGTATCTTGTCGGAGAAGATATGGCTCTTGTAGATTCTAATGCAAATCATGTACATGAAGTGTTAACGAGCCTTGATTTCTTCGTTGTGCAAGATGTTTTCCTTTCTAAAACTGCTCAATATGCAGATGTTGTATTACCAGCAGCGCCATCTCTTGAGAAAGAAGGTACTTTCACAAATACAGAGCGCCGTGTCCAAAGATTATATCAAGTTCTTCCTACGCTAGGAGATGCGAAACCAGACTGGTGGATCGTCCAGGAAGTTGCGAATAAACTAGGTGCAAACTGGAATTATAGCCACCCAAGTGAAATCTTTGCTGAAATGGCAAGTTTATCACCATTGTTCTCGCAAGCGAACTATGAAGTGCTTGAAGGATGGAACAGTTTCCATTGGGGAAGTTTTGATGGAACGAATACACCACTTCTGTTCCAAGATGGATTTAACTTCCCAGATAAAAAAGCTCGTTTTGCGATTGCTGACTGGGTACGTCCAGCTGAATTTCCAGCCGAGTTTGACCTTCACATTAACAACGGTCGTATGCTTGAGCATTTCCATGAAGGGAATATGACAAATAAATCAACAGGTATTCAAACGAAAGTACCTGGTGTTTTCGTTGAAATCTCTCCAGACCTTGCAAAAGAACGTGGCGTAAAAACAGGTTCGTTAGTTCGTCTTGTCTCTCCTTTTGGAGCATTAAAATTACGTGCACTCGTTACAGATCGTGTAAAAGCGAATGAGTTATATTTACCGATGAACTCTACAGATAACGAAACGGCAATTAATTTCTTAACAGGTCCTGCTGTGGATGTACGTACGAATACACCTGCGTATAAACAAACGAAAGTACGTATGGAAGTGTTAGAAGTTGATGGCGAAAATCCGATGCCAAAAGCGAACCCACGCAATAAAAAACGTCACCCTCAAGCTGGAATTGAGGTACATCGTAAGTGGGCACGTACAGGGTATGTGCATTTAACGGATAAGTAGGAGGAGAAAACTATGGCTGCACCTATAAAAATGATTCAAAAACAAGAATTAACTGAGGAAGAAATAAAACAGCAAAAGTTAGATGATTTAAAAGAGCTTCTAACTAATAATGAAGAAGCTCTAAATCAGATGTTTAATATAGTAGGGGAATTAAATGACATTGGAATGCTAGAAGCTGCAAATTCTATGCTAAAAGCGAAAGAACCAATTGCGAAGATTGTTCTAGGTCAAGTAACTCGTGAGCCTGTTACAAATTTAATTAATAATATGATGGGCGCTGCAGGTGCGTTAACTGAACTTGACCCAGAACTTACGAAAAAGCTTATAGGTAGTTTATTAGTCGGGCTAGAAGAAGGTAATGAACATCTAGAAAGTAATAAAAAAGTAGGGGTATTCGATCTTATGAAAGTATTGAAAGACCCAGATATTAACCGTGCGATCGGGTTTGGGCTTCATTTCTTAAAAGGAATGGGGAAAGGGTTAAAAGACGAATAAACTTCATGAAGTGAACCTTTTCGCCCAAATATTTGTACGAAATAGTTTGGGCGGAAGGCTCATTTTGGTAAAATATATAATAAAGTAAAATGAGGCTTTTGGGAGGTATAATTGTATGTCAAAAAAAGTACATGAATTTAATGATATGATCCGAAAACTTCGAAAGGAACTTTTCGGAAAAGGACCGGAACGAATTCATACTGTTTTTGCAGAAAATATGGCTATAGCGACTCTTTATGGAAACTTAACACCTACTGAAAAATTTATTTCAAGTACGATGGACGGTGCGGAAATGGTTCATCTGGCTAGAACAAAAATGATTCAAGAAGTGTATGCTGCGAATTCCCGTGAACATTTGGAGGAACTTGTTGGCGCGAAATTAGTGAATTTGTTTTCAGATATGAAAGTAGAAGAAGATATTGCAGTTTCGGTATTTGTTTTTGATAAAAATATAACGTGAGAGAAGGATACTGATCGTGAAACCGATACAGGTAGAAAGAGAAATCTTTCGTTATGAACAAGAGGTATTTAAGCATATAGAGGACAGCATTGTAACAGAGTTTCCTGTCACCATTAAAATGAACGGACAGGAGTTTGTTACAATGGTTAGTACTCCAGAATATATAGAAGATATGGTAATAGGCTTCTTAGCATCTGAAGGAATCATTCGAAAGTATGAAGATATTGATAGTGTATGGGTGCAGGAGAAAGAAGGATTTGTACATGTAACAACGACAAAAGTAAGTCCGTATTATGAACAAATGCAAAATAAACGATATATTACGTCTTGTTGTGGTATGAGTAGGCAAGGATTTGTTTTTGCAAATGATGCACTAAGTGCAAAAAAGATGAAGGGTGTCCATGTACAGGTTGCTGCCGATGATTGTTTTCGGTTAATGAAAGAAATGCAGCAATCTGCGGATACGTTTCATCATACTGGCGGGGTTCATAATGCAGCTTTATGTGATGTGAATGGTATTATTTTAAGCCGAATGGATATTGGTAGGCATAATGCACTAGACAAAATTTACGGTTATTGTTTAAAAAACGATATTTCTATAAAAGATAAAATCATTGTTTTTAGTGGTCGTATTTCTTCGGAAATATTATTGAAAGTTGCAAAAATCGGTTGTGAAATTATACTATCAAAATCAGCTCCAACTGAGTTAGCTTTGCAACTAGCGGAAGATTTAGGTATTACGACAATAGGATTTATTCGTAATCACTCCTTAAATGTGTATACCCATCCAGAGCGTGTTTTAAATATAAAATAAAAGTGAGGCAATGAAGATGAAATCAGTTACATTAGACAAGTTGCAACGTCCGTTAAAGGATTTACGTATTTCAGTTACTGATCGCTGTAATTTTCGCTGTCGATATTGTATGCCAGAAGAAATATTTGGTCCTGATTACTCGTTTTTGTCTAATGACAAAATTTTATCTTTTGATGAAATTGAAAGGATAACACGTATTTTCGTTTCTTTAGGTGTGAGAAAATTACGGATTACAGGCGGAGAACCGTTACTTAGAAGAGGGCTTCCAAAGCTTATTGAGCGGCTTCATAAAATAGATGGTGTAGAAGATATCGGTTTAACAACCAATGGATCGTTACTTAAAAAATTTGCTCCTGATTTATATAAGGCGGGACTATCACGTGTAACAGTTAGCTTAGATTCCTTAGAAGAAGAGCGGTTTTTCTATTTAAATGGTAATAGGAGCAAAGTGCAAAGGGTTCTGGAAGGAATACAGGCTGCAGCTGAAGTTGGAATGAAAATTAAAATAAACATGGTCGTTCAAAAGGGAAAAAACGAACAGGACATTTTGCAGATGGCGCAATACTTTAAGGAAAACAAGCATATTCTTCGTTTTATTGAGTATATGGACGTTGGAAATTATAATGGTTGGGATTTAAAAGAGGTCGTCTCTAAACAAGAAATAGTAGATACGATTCATCAAGTTATGCCGTTAGAACGGATAGAAGCAAATTATTCTGGTGAAGTGGCTACTAGGTATCGTTATATAGGAAGCGACGAGGAAATAGGTATTATTTCATCGGTAACAGATTCTTTTTGCTTATCATGTACGAGAGCTCGTATTTCTGCAGAAGGAAAATTATATACTTGCTTATTTGCTTCTAAAGGAAATGATTTAAGAGAATTGCTTCGTTCTGAACATACAGATGAGGACATTACAGATGTAGTACGCGATATATGGAATAATAGGGAAGATCGTTATTCAGATGAACGCTTAAATCATAAAAATAAGAATACAATACCTAAAATTGAAATGTCACATATCGGTGGTTAATATATAAAGCTAGCGTCATAGTGAAAAATGGGGAATTTACAAGAGTTGTGGATTTTCTATTTTATAGTAAAAGTGATGATTGATATCTCTGTAAAAGATGTGCAGAGAAATTAAGCAGCATTCAAAAACCTTTATTTTGAGGAGGTTTTTTGAAGCTGCTTTTTTATTTGGAGAAAATGGAGGAATGGGTAATGGCATTTCATAAGCCGGAACAAATTGCTGAGCTTGTCATTGAGGCCGGTGTTCAAAAAGTAAGACAGACATTGCCAGCGATGCTTATTCTCGGTTTTTTAGGAGGAGCGTTTATTGCGATAGGTTTTTTACTTAACATTCGAGTTTTAGGGAATTTACCTGAGCGCTGGGGGAGTCTAGTGAATGTTTTAGGAGGAGCGGTATTTCCTGTTGGACTTATGCTCGTAGTATTAGCAGGAGGAGAATTAATTACGGGAAATATGATGTCACTGTCTATGGCGCTTTATGCAAAGAAAATTACATTGATAAGTGTACTGAATAACTGGGTTTGGATTACTCTCATGAATTTTATTGGGGCAATTTTCGTTGCGTATTGCTTTGGACATCTTGGCGGATTAACAGAGGGAGAGTATTTAAATAAAACAGTAGCGATAGCGGAAGGGAAGTTACATGAATCATTTGGAAGAACTTTAATTTTAGCAATTGGTTGTAATTGGCTCGTTTGTCTTGCTCTTTGGCTCGCTTACGGGACGAGTGATTTTGTCGGAAAAATCATCGGAATTTGGATTCCAATTATGGCATTTGTAGTGATTGGATTTCAGCAAGTAGTAGCAAATATGTTTGTCATTTCCGCTGTTATTTTTGCTGGTCATCTAACGTGGATGGATTTGGCTAAAAATTTTGTTCCTGTTTTTATCGGAAATGTAATTGGAGGAGCTGGGTTTGTTGGTTTTGCTTACTTTGCTTGTTATCAGAAACAACATTCTAATATGAAATAGAGTTCTTGAGAGGAAGGGTATGTAATGGCTGATCGGTATTCACGACAACAGTTGTTCAAACCAATTGGGAGTAAAGGACAAGAAAAAATTCGAAATAAACATGTGTTAATTGTAGGGGCAGGCGCATTAGGAAGTGCAAGTGCCGAAAGTTTCGTACGTGCAGGTGTTGGCAAGTTGACGATTATTGATCGTGACTACGTTGAATGGAGTAATTTACAAAGGCAACAATTGTACTCTGAACAAGATGCGAGAGAGAAAATGCCGAAAGCAATTGCTGCAAAAAATCGGTTAGAACAAATTAATTCGGAAGTACAAATACATGCTTTCGTAATGGATGCAACTTCAGAAAATATGGAAGGTCTATTAAAAAATGTAGATGTAATCATTGATGCAACAGATAATTTTGATATTCGATTTGTAATAAATGATTTATCACAAAAACATAATATTCCTTGGGTATATGGTTCTTGCGTTGGATCGTATGGTATGAGTTATACAATTATTCCGCAAGAGACACCGTGTTTACATTGTATGCTGAAAAATATTCCTGTTACAGGTGTGACATGTGATACCGCTGGAATTATTAGCCCGACTGTTCAAATCGTCGCAGCATATCAATTGGCAGAAGCACTCAAAATTTTAGTGGAAGATTTCTCAGCAATTAGAAAAACATTTTTCATGTTTGATATATGGAGTAATCAAAATCATTTTATAAAATTAGGGGAAATAAAAACAGACGCTTGTCTCTCATGCGGTTTGAATCGAACTTATCCTTATTTATCATACGAAAATCAAACGAAAGCAGCTGTTTTATGCGGAAGAAATACAGTTCAAATTAGAACAGTAGACAATAGGAAATACAATTTTGATGATATAGAAAAAGTATTACAAAAACTGGGGAAAGTAGATCGGAATCCGTATTTACTATCTTGCCAATTCGATGATTACCGCGTGGTTGTTTTTCGAGATGGTCGTGTTTTTATTCATGGTACAAATGATATTTCGAAAGCGAAACAACTATATTATCGCGTATTCGGTTAATAGAGAGGGTGTCAACAATGGAAAGAAGAGTGCCAATTACGGTTGAAGAAGCTGTTCGTAAAGTGATGGGATTTGCTGATAAAGGCTTAAAGGAGCTATTACCAATTGAATTAGCTTATGGACGTATATTAGCAGAGGATTTAATAGCTGACCATGATGTACCGTCATTTAATCGTTCGCCGTATGACGGATTTGCTATTCGAGCAGAAGATACTAATTTAGCAAGTTATGAAACGCCAATTGTATTTGAAGTAGTGGGTGAAAGTGGTGCAGGATCGCTATTCCATGAGAAAGTAGGTCCGTTTCAAGCAGTTCGAATTATGACGGGAGCACAAATTCCGAATGGGTGTGATGCGGTTGTTATGTTAGAGCTGACTCGTCAATATGAGAAGAATGGCAACAATTATATGGAAGTGAAGCGATCATTCAAAAAGGGCGACAATATTTCTTTTCAAGGTGAAGATGCTCGTAAAGGAACGGTTCTTGCAAAGAAAGGATCGTACATTAATCCAGGTATTTCAGCTCTTCTTGCTACATTCGGTTATAGTGAAGTGCCAGTTGCGAGAAAGCCTGTAATTGGACTGTTAGCGACTGGGAGTGAATTGCTTGATGTCGATGATTCATTACAGCCAGGGAAAATCCGAAATAGTAATACGTATATGATATTGTCTCAAATTCGAAGAGCAGGCGGCAGAGTAAAATATTTTGGGAAGTTTAGTGATGATTTTAATACATGTTTTACAGCTGTGAAAGAAGCGCTTGGGCAAGTGGATATGTTAATTACAACGGGCGGTGTATCAGTAGGAGATTACGATTATTTACCAGCTATTTACGAAAAGTTAGGTGCCTCTGTTCTTTTCAATAAAGTTGCAATGCGGCCAGGGAGTGTTACGACTGTAGCACAATTAAATGGCAAGTTATTATTTGGTTTATCAGGAAATCCATCAGCTTGTTATGTAGGGTTTGAATTATTCGTAAGACCGTGTATTCGGGCGTATATGTTTAGTGAAAAAGTACATTTAAAAAGAGAAAAAGCGTTATTAGGAGAAGATTTTCTAAAACCGAATCCATTTACAAGATTTGTACGAGCGAAATTGCAATATGATGAGGGGAAATTAATAGCTTATCCATCAGGTTTTGATAAATCTAGCTCAGTTTCCTCATTGGCAGAATCAAACGTGTTTATCGTATTGCCGGGCGGGACAAGAGGATATAAAAAAGATATGTTTGTCGATGTTCTTTTATTAGAAGATAACGAAGGTAGTGAATGGCCTTGGACATTTCATAAAGTGAGAGGTGGTTCTAATGGGACAAGTGTTATTTGAGATTGTAGATAATCCGATTTTAGTTGAAGAAGTAACGAATAAAGTCGCAAGAAGGGAAGTGGGTGCGATTACAACATTTATTGGTACCGTGAGAGAACTTACAAAAGGAAAACGAACGCTACATTTAGAGTATGAAGCATATAAACCGATGGCAGTAAAACAACTTATGAGAATTGGTGAAGAAATTAGTGAAAGATGGCCGGATGCAAAAGTAGCAATTACGCACCGTGTAGGGCGGCTAGAAATCATGGATATTGCGGTAGTCATTGCAGTTTCATCACCGCATCGTAAAGTAGCTTATGAAGCGAATGAGTACGCGATTGAACGTATAAAACGAATCGTTCCAATTTGGAAAAAAGAATTTCGGGAAGATGGAACGATGTGGGTTGGAGATCAACTTGAAAACACACCATATCCAGAAGGAAAACCAAAGAAGGAAGAATGAGAAAATGATTACAATTTTATTGTTTGCAAATTTGCGTGAGGAAGTCGGATTGGATCAATTAATAATTTCAGAAAAACAAGAAATGACTGTTGGGCAATTAAAAGAATGGTTGAAAGATAGTTATCATTTGCAATCCTTGGATACAGTAATGGTTGCAATTAATGAAGAGTTTGTAACGAATGAAGAGATGATAAAAGTAGGAGATATAGTCGCATTAATCCCGCCCGTTAGCGGAGGGTAATAAGCTTTTTCAACAGATGAAGCGCCGAGAAGATGTTGTATATAAATTAGAATAAGAGAAGGGATGAGTTCTATGCTTACTCAAGAACAAATAATAAATGCATTAAAACATGTAGAGGATCCAGAGTTACACAAAAGTGTTGTAGAATTAAATATGGTTAGAAATATACAAATGAACGGAACAGAGGTTAAACTTGAAGTAGTACTAACAATACAAGGTTGTCCGTTAAAAGCAAAAATTCAACAAGATATTGAAGAATCACTTCACGCAATTGGTGCCTCTAAAGTGGATGTAACATTTGGTTCTATGACACAAGAAGAACGTGCAGCTTTAACAGAGAAGTTAAAGAAAAATAGTAGAACAGAAACTGGTATGCCGAGCATGCTTCGCCTTGATTCAGGAGTACGGTTTATTACTGTAACGAGTGGAAAAGGTGGAGTTGGAAAATCAACGGTGACAATTAATCTTGCAACTGCACTAGCTCGTATGGGCAAAAAAGTGGGGATATTAGATGCAGACATATATGGTTTTAGTATTCCAGCTATGATGGAAACGAATAAGAAACCAACGATGATTGATCAAACAGCAATTCCGGTCGTTAGTCACGGTGTTAAAATTATGTCGATGGGATTTTTTACGGAAGGAAATAACCCGGTTATGTGGCGCGGACCGATGTTAAATAAATGGATTCAAAATTTCCTTGCGAATACGCACTGGGGAGAATTAGATTATTTACTTCTTGATTTACCACCTGGTACAGGAGATGTTGCTATTGATGTTGCAGCAATGATCCCGCAGGCGCAAGAAATTATCGTTACAACACCACACAATGTAGCTTCGTTCGTAGCATCTAGAGTAGGAGTTATGGCAAAGCATACGAAACACGAGATTTTAGGGATTGTAGAAAATATGGCTTATTATGAAGAGCAAGATGGATCGAAAAACTATCTCTTCGGAAAAGGTGGCGGCGAAATGCTTGCAGAACAATTGCAAACAGAAGTGATCGCGCAAATACCTTTTGCAAAACGAGAAGAAAATAACGGTTCATCTGTATATGATGAAGACTCTCTTGTAGGAGAAGTGTTTACATCGTTAGCTGAGGATATTATTTATAGAGGATAGAGGGGGAAGTTTAATATGGCATGTAACATTGATCATTCTATTGAAGATGTGATGAATAAGTTTGAAAGTCAAAAGAGTTTTTTACCTGAAGGGATCTTTAAAGAGTTAAAGAGTTTTTTGCAAGGTATTCATTCACAGAAATTATTAAATGATGTTTTTCACCTCCTAAAAAAGTATGATTTAGTCAGTGAGGAAGAACGAGAGACGAGAAACGCACAATTATTGTACATTTTGAATTAAGTACTCTTTGGCTTTAGAATTTTTTCAGAAGGGGTGAATGTAATGAATATGAAAAAGATGATTGAAATGGTAGAAGCAACTAAAGTGACTGACGAAGAATTATCGATTTCTACTTTACATCAAAAGCTTGTGAAGTTGTATAGTCAAAAAGATTGTGCAGAGTATACGGAGTTATTAAAATATATTTTATCATTATCCGTGCAGCTGAAGCTGAATCTCGTATTGAAATATTTTGGTGTGCGTCCGGTTGTTGCTGCAGACGAGCGTATGCAATTTCAAGAGATATTTAAATGCTTAGCTAAGAAAGATGAGAATGGGGAATGGTTTCTAAATTTTGTTTCTTTATATGTAGGGCTAATTGTAGTTCTTCATTTTGATGAGAAAGTGATTGAGAGCAATTTTTTTGATGATATGGTAGTGGGTAAATGTAATGAAATATAAGATTCTGCTCATAACGTTTTTCTATTTAAATGCTTTAATTGCGATTTTAGTTGGTTATATAAATATGAAGGCAATTAATTAAGAAAAAGGAATGAAACTAGTTGGATAAAAAGAGTTCTTCAGTTGTTTCCGTCGTTTTTTCGTGTTACTATTAATCGAATTTTTCATAAGGAGAGAAAGCGATGAAATGGATTTATTTTCTTATTATTAACGTTATAGCTTTTAGCCTTATGGGGCTTGATAAACGAAAAGCAAAGAAGAAACAGTGGAGAACGCCAGAAAGTACGTTGTTTTTATCGGCGGCAGCTGGAGGAGCAGTTGGAGCTTGGATCGGCATGTATATGTTTCATCATAAAACTCATAAAAAGAAATTTGTTTTCGGCATACCGTTACTTGTTGTAATAACGGTATGTTTATTATTCGTTGTATGAGAAATGTCGAAAGAAATGCAGATTGATTATTGGTAAAGTGAGCATGTGAGACCGTATAATGGAGAAAAAATGAGAAGAGGAGAAAAAGGAAGATGGGGAGTCAATCAGCAGAGCAAAAAAAAGGGATACTATATGCGGCTGGTGCTTACACGATGTGGGGAATTCTACCGATTTATTGGAAATGGGTTGAGGAAGTTCCAGCAGATGAAATATTAGCGCACCGCATCGTTTGGGCATTTGTTTTTATGTTACTTGTATTAGGTGTTACGAAGAGGTTTCGCCAGTTTATTGGGGAATTTGTGAATCTTTTTAAACGACCTAAATTATTAATGTCATTAACAATAGCTTCAGTCTTGATTAGCGGAAACTGGTTTGTTTACATATGGGCCGTTAATCATAATCATGTTATTGAAGCGAGTCTTGGCTATTATATTAATCCGCTTATTAGTATTTTACTTGGTACAGTCGTTTTAAAGGAAAAGTTAAACTTTTGGCAATATGTTGCAGTTGGTTTAGCAGGAGTAGGGGTTGTCATTTTAACAGTACGTTTCGGATCTATTCCGTGGGTTTCTCTTTCACTTGCCTTTTCATTTGGATTATACGGATTAACGAAAAAACTATTAAACTATGATGCTACAATTGGACTTACGATGGAAACCATGTTAGTGACGCCGTTTGCGATCATTTATCTTGTTATGACAGGAGCACATGGTTTCGGCTCATTTGGATCTATTTCAATGTTATCAACGTTACTTTTAATAGGAGCAGGTATTGTAACAGCATTACCACTATTTTATTTTGCAAAAGGAGCACAACTTATTCCGCTTTATATGGTGGGATTTTTACAATATATTGCGCCAACAATTAGCTTAATTTTAGGTGTATTTGTATTTGGTGAACATTTCACATCTACACATATGATTGCATTTTTCTGTATATGGGTTGCTTTATTTGTATTCTCGGTAGCGAAAACAAAGTTTTTAGTGCAGAAACAACCGAAATTTATAAAAAATAAATCAGCAAAAGTATCATAATGCGTAGTATTTTCTACGCATTTTTCTTTATACTTATATTATATAGAATTTCCATTATAGTCAGTAAGGAGCTGAGAACATGGAAACAATTTTACATAATGATCCGCTTATGGCAGCTGTAATTTCATGGTTTTTAGCACAATTAACGAAAGTAGTCTTTAAATTAGTTAAAACGGGTGAATTTGATTTTGCAAAGTTTTTTGCTTCAGGTGGGATGCCAAGTTCTCATGCTTCAACAGTTACAGCGCTTGCTACAGGAGTTGGAGTTGTGGAAGGTGTGGAAAGCTCGATGTTTGCGGTTGCTGCTATTTTTGCCATTATTGTAATGTATGATGCTTCAGGAGTAAGGCTTGCAGTAAGTAAACAAGCAAAAATATTGAATGACTTTTTTCACGGTAGAGAAACAGAATATAAGAAGTTAAATGAACTTGTTGGGCATACACCGTATGAAGTAGTAGTCGGTGCTTTATTAGGGATTATTGTCGGAGTAGGATATTGTTTATGAGCAGAACATTTTATATGTTCTGCTTTTCTTTGTTTTCATACATATTCAGCTACCTTTTTGAATATCGTTATACGGATTTCGAAAGGGTGGGTGAGTAACTTGTTATTATATGAAAAAGTGTATGAAGAAATAGCGAGAAGAACAACTGCACTTCAAACGATGCAACGGCAAGATGGTACGTGGCGGTTTTGTTTTGAAGGAGCGCCACTAACAGATTGTCATATGATTTTTTTATTAAAATTATTAGGTAGAGATAAAGAGATAGAACCGTTTGTAAAAAGATTAGCATCACTCCAAACAAATGAAGGAACATGGAAATTGTATGAAGATGAAGTGGGTGGTAATTTATCTGCTACAATTCAATCTTATGCTGCCTTACTTGCATCGGAAAAATATACAAAAGAAGATGCGAATATGAAGCGAGCGGAAATGTTTATAAATGAGCGCGGGGGGGTGGCGCGTGCTCATTTTATGACGAAGTTTTTATTAGCGATTCATGGAGAATATGAATATCCTTCTCTCTTTCATTTGCCAACACCAATAATGTTTCTGCAGAACGATTCCCCCCTCAGTATATTTGAATTGAGTAGCTCAGCACGTATCCATTTAATTCCGATGATGTTGTGTTTAAATAAACGATTTCGAGTAGGGAAAAAGTTATTGCCAAATTTAAATCACATTGCAGGCGGGGGCGGAGAATGGTTTCGGGAGGATCGGTCTCCAGTTTTTCAAACGTTATTAAGTGAGGTGAAGAAAATTATAACGTATCCACTTTCTTTGCATCATAAAGGATATGAGGAAGTAGAACGTTTTATGAAAGAGCGTATTGATGAAAATGGAACATTATATAGTTACGCAACTGCCTCGTTTTATATGATTTATGCTTTACTTGCATTAGGGCATTCTATTCAATCGCCAATTATTCAGAAGGCTATAACGGGAATCGCATCTTATATATGGAAGATGGAGAGAGGGAGCCATTTGCAAAACTCTCCGTCAACTGTATGGGATACAGCTTTACTCAGTTATGCTTTGCAAGAAGCTCAAGTTCCGAAAGCAAGTAAAGTGATTCAAAATGCATCAGCGTATTTACTAAGAAAACAGCAAACGAAGAAAGTAGATTGGAGTGTACATGCACCGAATCTATTCCCAGGTGGTTGGGGCTTTTCGGATGTGAATACGATGATTCCAGATATTGATGATACAACTGCTGTGTTAAGAGCACTGGCGCGAAGTAGAGGGGACGAAAATGTAGATAATGCTTGGAAGAGAGCGGTTAATTGGGTTAAAGGATTGCAAAATAATGATGGTGGTTGGGGAGCTTTTGAAAAAGGGGTAACGAGCCGTATATTAGCAAATTTACCAATCGAAAATGCAAGTGATATGATTACAGATCCTTCTACACCAGATATTACAGGAAGAGTGCTAGAGTTTTTTGGGACATATGCGCAAAATGAATTGCCCGAGAAACAAAAACAAAGTGCGATAAATTGGTTAATGAATGTACAAGAGGAAAATGGATCATGGTATGGGAAATGGGGAATTTGTTATATATATGGTACATGGGCAGTGTTGACTGGTTTACGGTCACTAGGAATACCATCTAGCGATCCATCATTAAAACGAGCAGCTTTATGGCTTGAACATATACAGCATGAAGATGGTGGCTGGGGAGAATCTTGCCAAAGTAGTGTGGAAAAAAGATTTGTTACTTTGCCGTTTAGTACACCATCACAAACGGCATGGGCGTTAGATGCTCTCATTTCTTACTATGAAAAAGAAACACCAATCATTCGAAAAGGTATTTCATATTTGCTCTCCAACCCTTATGTAAATGAAAAATATCCTACTGGAACAGGTTTACCAGGTGGGTTTTATATTCGTTATCATAGTTATGCTCATATATATCCGTTGCTTACTTTGGCTCATTATACAAAAAAATATAGAAAATAAACCGAGAGATGTCTCTCGGTTTATTTTGTTGGGTAGTAGGTCCCTTTTGAAAAGAATAAGGTTGTGATGTACCTTATTTTTCGGTTGACTGGGGTTTTTGACGTGCATCAGCGGCATTTGCACGTGCGTTTGCTTCTAAGTCATTGTGGTCAGCGAGTTCGCGAGAGAACTCAACATCAATGCCATCAGTTGCTTTGCTTTGTTTGAAATTCTTTTTGTTCATTCGACACAATCTCCTTGCGTTTATGCGACGTTGCAAAGTTAGTTTGACACAAATAGACTTTTTTATACAAAGAGGAATTGGAAAGCAAAAAGCCGAAATATACAGTATAAGTAATAGAAATGGGGGATAGGAATGGAGTTTTTAAATGGGAAAACAGCTGTTGTAACAGGAGCTGCACAGGGAATTGGAAAAGAGATTGCAAGGGTTTATGCAAAACTAGGGGCGAAAGTATTAATTAGCGATGTAAATGAAGAGAATCTACAAAAGACGACACGTGAGTTATCAGATGAAGGATATGAAGTGTGCTCATATCGATGTGATGTGAGTAATCAAAATGAAGCAAAGTCGTTAATTGAATATGCGGTTCAAAAATTTGGTACATTACATATTTTGGTGAATAATGCTGGAATTACAAGAGACGCAATGTTACATAAAATGGAGAAGTCTGCTTGGGAACAAGTATTACAAGTGAACTTAACTGGAGTTTTTTATTGTATGCAACCAGCGCTTCTTTACATGAGACAACAAGGGTATGGACGCATTATTAACATATCTTCAATTAGTAGAGAAGGAAACATAGGTCAAGCAAATTATGCGGCTACAAAGGCAGGAGTTGTAGGATTAACAAAAACAGCAGCGAAAGAAGTTGGAAGTTTCGGTATTACTTGTAATGCGATTTGTCCGGGGTTTATGGATACAGATATGACAAAAACGATACCAGATAAAGTGAAAGAAAAGATGGTGGGCGCTATTCCAGTTGGTAGAATTGGAACGCCAGAAGATATTGCGAACGCAGCAGCCTTTTTAGCATCAGAATACGCATCTTATATTACAGGTGAAGTATTAAATGTGAGCGGAGGACTGCAAGTTTAAAGGAATACATAATGAAAAGAACCTGACCAGGTAAGTCAGGTTCTTTCTCATTAATTTAAGTTAAGCCAAACGCTCTTCACTTCTGTATAGTTATTTAATGCGTAAGATCCCATTTCACGGCCGAGACCAGATTGTTTAAATCCTCCAAATGGAGATGCTGCATCAAAGACGTTATAACAGTTTACCCATACTGTACCTGCACGTACTTTACTTGCAACATAGTGTGCAGTTTTAACATTTTCTGTCCATACACCAGCAGCTAAGCCAAATTGAGATTTATTCGCACGTTCAATTACTTCATCAATATCGTTAAACGGTATTGCAGAAATAACTGGACCGAAAATTTCTTCTTTTGCGATCGTCATTTCGTCATTTACGTCAGCGAATACTGTAGGAGAAACGAAGTAGCCTTGATCGAATGGATTATTTCCTCCGCAAAGTACTTCAGCGCCTTCTTCAATCCCTTTTTCAATGAAGCCCATTACACGTTTTTGTTGTTCTTCGGAAACGAGAGGACCGATTGTAGTTTCTGGACTTAGACCAGCGCCTTGATTTAATTTTTTAGAATAAAGGACGAGATCAGCCATGACATTATCATACATTTTCTTCGGAACAAATAAGCGTGATCCAGCAGAGCATACTTGTCCTTGGTTAAACATAACACCAGAAAGTGCACCAGGAATCGCGCGAGATAAATCAGCATCTGGCAAGATGATATTTGGTGATTTACCGCCTAACTCAAGTGTAACGCGTTTTAATGATTCGGATGCTTGTCGCATAATTTGTTTACCGACAGGAGTAGAACCGGTAAATGCAATTTTATCAACGAGTGGATGATTAACGAGAGCTTGTCCAGCTGATTCACCGAATCCAGGTACGATATTAATAACACCTTTCGGGAATCCAGCTTCTTCAATTAATTCAGCTAAGTATAGAGCAGATAGTGGAGTTTGTTCTGCAGGTTTTAAAACGATTGTACATCCTGTAGCAAGCGCTGCTCCCATTTTCCACATTGCCATAAGAAGCGGGAAGTTCCAAGGGATAATTTGACCAACGACACCAACAGCTTCATGGCGTGTATAGTTAAAGTAATCACCGGAAACAGGAATTGTTTGACCAACGATTTTCGTAGCCCAGCCAGCGTAATAGCGCATATGCTCAATTGCAAGTGGTATGTCTGCTGCCATTGTTTCACGGATTGGCTTTCCGTTATCTAATGTTTCGAGCTGTGCAAGCTCTTCTTTATGTTCTTCCATTAAATCAGCTAACTTGTACATGAGACGGCTTCGCTCAGCAGTGCTCATACGAGACCAAGGACCTTCGTCAAAAGCCATACGAGCTGCGACTACAGCTTTATGAATATCTTCACGACCAGCTTCAGAAACGACGGCAAGTGTTTCACCAGTTGCTGGGTTAGGTGTTTTAAATGTTTTTCCGGAAGCGCTTTCAATGAAAGATCCATTCACATATAACTTTTTTGTACCTTGAAGAAAATTTTCTACCTTTTCATGAAGATTTACAGCTAGTTGACTCATTGTATAACCCCCTTGAAAATATAATGTAAACGCAGTACGAGACGGCGCTTATTCCGAAATCAAGGATGTGGAAACTAGATGGAAAGCCTCTAATTAAAATCATAATTAATAAATACTGAAAATTCAAATTTCATTTGTGTTACAATTGTAAAAAATATGTAATGTAACAGAACCTTCTATATGATTGTAAAAAATCCTGCTTGTTTTTGCTTTCTAGTAGGAAAAACTAGAAGAACAATGGTACAATAATACATCGTGAGAGGAGGGGGAAAAATGAAAGATTATCATGATGATCCACGCTTTCGAATAGCCCATAGAGAAGCGTTAATTGGTCTTGGACTTGCTATTATTAATTTTATAATATGGTACGGATTCGCTTATGGGCTTGGTAGTAAAAATCCGAGTGAATATACATATGTATTCGGTTTTCCCACATGGTTTTTTTATAGCTGTATCGTTGGATTTATCGTTATGGTTATTTTACTTAGTTTAGTTGTTCGTTTTGTATTTCAAGATATTTCACTCGATGAGGAAGAAAAAAGTGAGGAATAATAGATGAATTGGTATGTAATCATTCCAATGATAATTTCGTTTATCGTTGTATTTTTAATTGGTGTATATGCTTCAAGACGCGTGCAAGCAACTGCTCATAATAAATTTTTACAAGAATATTTTCTAGGTGGGCGTGAGCTAGGCGGTTTATTATTAGCGATGACAATGATTGCTACGTACGGTAGTGCAAGTAGCTTTATTGGTGGCCCTGGTATTGCTTACAATATGGGGCTTGGATGGGTACTGTTATCTGCGATTCAAGTTGTAACAGGGTATATCGTTTTAACGGTTATCGGTAAAAAGTTTGCAATTATCGCTAGGAAGATGGAAGCAATTACTCTTATCGATTATTTAAAAGGGAGATACAATAATAAAGCAGTTGTTATACTCTCTGCGTTATGTATTATTATCTTTTTATTTTCGGCGACAGTAGCCCAGTGGGTCGGCGGTGGACGATTAATTGAGTCACTAACGGGTCTATCGTATACAACAGCACTATTTTTATTTACTTTTTCTGTACTTGTGTACGTATTAATTGGTGGATTTCGTGCAGTCGCGCTATCAGATACATTATTAGGAATCATTATGTTAGTTGGAACGACAATCATTTTAATTGCTACTGTCATTGCTGGTGGTGGAATTGAAAAGATTATGCAGGAACTTGTTCAAATTAATCCAAATTTAATTACACCATTCGGAGCAGATGGCAGTTTAACGAAATCATATGTTACATCATTTTGGATTTTAATTGGAATTGGCGTTGTAGGTTTACCGCAAATTAGCGTGCGTGCCATGTCTTATAAAAATTCAAAAGCTATGCACCAAGCTTTAATAATTGGAACAGTTGTCGTTGGTACAATTATGATCGGTATGCATTTAACAGGTGTATTTGCAAGAGTAGTACTTCCAGGTATAACGGTACCAGATAAAGTAATGCCGCTACTTGCGATGGAAGTGTTGCCACCGTGGTTAGCTGGAGTTTTCTTAGCCGCACCAATGGCAGCGATTATGTCTACAGTAAACTCTTTATTATTACTTGTAAGCTCGTCAATTATTAAAGATATATACGTAAATTACATAAAGAAAGATGCAGCAGACAGTACGATAAAAAAAGGAAGTTTGTGGATTACTGGTATTGTAGGACTACTCGTTTATGCAGCGGCGATTAAACCACCAGATTTTTTAATATGGCTAAATTTATTTTCTTTCGGTGGATTAGAAGCAGCATTCATTTGGCCAATCGTATTAGGGTTATATTGGAGGAAAGGAAATGCTACAGGAGCGCTTGCTTCCATTTTCGTTGGAGTAGGTTCATATATGTGTATTCATCTTTTCTATCCAAATCCGTTCGGTATACATACAGTTGTCTTCCCAATTTGTTTTGCGTTTATCGCTTATGTTATTGGAAGTATGAGTGCTGTAAAAAAAACAGTATAGGTTAGCTGAAGAACGTAGTCCTTATAGGACTGTGTTTTTTCGTATGAATTTGTTCTTTTTTATTCTGTATATCCACGTTTATTCATAAATTAATAACAACTGAGGGGATGGAGTTGAGGTCGATGAAAAAAGTGTTATTTTTAGGAGACCCAGGCATTGATGACTCTTTAGCAATTATGTATGGATTGTTGCATCCTGATATTGATATTGTTGGGGTAGTAACGGGATATGGAAATGTAACACAAGAAAAGGCGACAAGTAATGCCGCATATTTATTGCAAATGGCAGGACGGGAAGATATACCTGTTATTAATGGTGCAAAAATCCCTTTATCCGGAGATGTTACGACGTATTATCCAGAAATTCATGGGGCAGACGGTTTAGGGCCAATTAAACCTCCAAAAACTTTTTTGCCAAATATAAAGCCTTTTTGTGCATTTTTTGATCTTCTTGAAAAATATAAAGGGGAATTAATAATAGTCGATGCTGGTAGATCAACAACACTAGCGACAGCATTTATTTTAGAAAAGCCGATGATGAAGTATGTGAAAGAATATTATATAATGGGCGGTGCTTTCTTAATGCCTGGCAATGTAACACCAGTCGCAGAGGCGAATTTTCATGGTGATCCCATTGCGTCACAATTAGTCATGCAAAATGCTAAAAATGTGACATTAGTACCACTTAACGTTACATCGGAAGCAATTATTACACCGGAAATGGTAAAATATATTACGAAACACTCTAAAACGAGTTTTAATAAGTTAATCGAGCCGATATTTACGTATTATTATAAAGCTTATAGAAAGTTAAATCCGAAAATAAAAGGAAGTCCAGTGCATGACGTCGTTACAATGATGGTTGCGGCAAATCCATCCCTTTTAGATTATGTATATCGTCGTGTCGATGTAGATACAGCTGGAATTGCAAAAGGAGAAAGTATTGCAGATTTCCGTCCTCAACCTGATGCAAAAGCATTAAAAAATTGGGTGCGAATTGGTTGGTCATTACATTATAAAAAATTTCTTGAGGATTTTGTGAAAATCATGACGTAGACATAATAGGAGTATACAAGTTAAAATAATGGAGATGGTTATTCAAATGACCATCTCCATTATTTTGTTTTTTAATGATAAATAGAGAAGAGTTATACAATAGGAGAGGAATTTTACTTGAAAAAAACTATGGTATGCGCAGTAATTGTGGGTATTTTCGTTTTGCTAATATCGGGTAACTTTTTAGTGAAAAAAGTATGGAGTTCAAATAATGATGATGCACAGTATATTGCATCTTTTATTGAAGAACATAAAGATGAAAAAAATAGTGCACTTCTAGTAAAGAGAAATGATAAAGTTGTTTATTCTGTAAATCCCAATGTTGTATTGCCAGTCGCTAGTACGATGAAATTAATTGTGGCGCTTGAATATACGAAACAAGTTACTGAAGGGAAAATTGATTCGTCTAGTTTCGTTTCGATTAATGATGTGAATCGTTATTATGTTCCGAATACAGATGGAGGTGCACAAGATAGATGGCAAAAGTATTTGGAGAAGACAGGCAAGATAACTGAAGGAGCGGTTTCTTTAGAAGAAGTGGCAAAAGGAATGGTTAAGTTTAGTTCGAATGCGAATGCTGAATACTTAATGGAATTGTTAGGATTAGATAACATTAATCGGAATTTACAAAGTTTATCACTTCCTGCACATCAACCACTATTTCCAATCGTTTCATCTTTATATATCCCGGGATATTTGCATAAAGAATTGCATGTTCCAAAATATAAAATAGAAAAAAAGTTAAAAGAAATGTCTCAAGAGCAATATCGTGAATATGCGATGAATATTCATGAACGCTTAAAGAAGAAGGGACCATTATTACAGAAGGAAATTCCGCTTTATTTAGAGGAACGTTACGACAAAATTTGGTCAGATAGATTACCAGCAGCTTCCGCAAATGATTATATGGTATTACTTCAAAAAGCAAACCATAAAGGCGGCTTGACAGAGGCTGAAGAAAAAGTATGGGCAAATATCGTTGAAACAGACATGAGTGCCAAGAAATACCGTAAAACATTTAGACATGCTGGGCAAAAGAATGGTTACACACCATGGACGGTGACAAAAGCAGTTTACGCTATGGATAAACGTGGAAACTGTACAGAAATTGTGTTTTTAGCGAATAATTTAAATGAAGACGATAGTGCAGAAATACGGAAACATTTAGCAAACTTACATTTCCAAGTGTTGCAAAGTGATAAGTATGATGCGACTTTTATTAAATAAACTCGGTGCAGAGAGCACCGAGTTTATTTTTATGTACAAGCACTTTTTTTCTATCTCTGGGTATGATGGGTAGTAATACTTAGGTGAGAGGGGAAAAGGTGATGAAACAGAGTAAGGAAGAGTTTATAAAGAGTGAAGGCGCTGATTTCCCTGGAAAAACATATGTGGATTGTGTATTACAACATGTATTTGATTTTCAACGAAATTACTTATTGAAAGATATGTTTCAAGTGCATAAAGCACATATTACGATGTTGACTGAAGAAAGTTTAATGAAAATAGAAGAAGCTAAAGTTATATTAAACGCACTTAGAAAAGTAGAGCGAATACCAAAAGATAAATTGGTATATACAGAGCAGCATGAAGACCTCTTTTTTTTAGTCGAACATTTAATTTCTCAAGAAGCGAAATGCGATTTTGTAAGTAATATGCATATTGGTAGGAGTAGAAATGATATGGGTGTAACGATGTATCGCATGAGTTTAAGGCGATATGTAATACGGTTAATGGAGCATCATTTGTTATTGCAAGAAAGTATATTACAACTTGCCGATAATCACAAGGAAACGATTATGCCAGCTTATACACATACACAACCAGCACAGCCAACAACATTTGGTCATTATACTTTAGCAATTTATGATACGATGCAAAGAGATTTAGAACGAATGAAAAAAACGTACCAACTTTTAAATCAGTCTCCAATGGGGGCGGCTGCACTCTCTACAACAAGTTTCCCGATTAAACGAGAACGAGTTGCTCATCTACTTGGATTTACAAATGTAATTGAGAACTCATATGATGCTGTTGCCGGGGCGGATTATTTATTGGAAGTTAGCTCGCTACTTATGGTAATGATGACGAACACGAGTAGATGGATTCATGACTTTTTGTTGTTAGCAACGAAAGAATATGACGGTATTACTGTTGCAAAGCCATATGTACAAATCAGTAGTATAATGCCGCAAAAACGAAATCCAGTTTCAATTGAACACGCTCGTGCAATTACGAGTGGTGCTTTAGGAGAAGCATTTACAGTATTTCAAATGATCCATAATACGCCATTTGGTGATATTGTCGATACGGAAGATGACTTGCAGCCGTATTTATATAAAGGAATTGAAAAGACCATTCGTGTTTTTTGTATGATGAATGCAGTTGTTCGAACGATGAAAGTAGAAGAAGAAACGTTGAAAAGTCGTTCCTATAAACATGCAATTACGATAACTGATTTCGCAGATGTTTTAACAAAAAATTATGACATTCCATTTCGGCATGCTCATCATGCAGCAAGTGCTATTGCAAATATGTCATTGGAGCAGAAAAAAGAACTACATGAATTACACTTCAAAGATGTAAATATGTATTTGCAAGAACATTTTAAAATAAATTTATTAGAAAAAGAGTGGAAAGAAATTATATCGCCAGAAGCTTTTATTCAAAAAAGAAATGTATACGGTGGACCGAGTAAAAAAGAAATGGAGCGCATGATTAAAAATCGAAAAGAGTCATTTCAAAATGAAGAAGAGGTATTTGAAAGGGAAAAACAAAGAATTTTACAAGCTGAAACGAATTTGAATTCATTAACTTTGAATATTGTTGAATCGTAAAAGAGGAATTTAGTGAATTAATCGCCAATACTTTATGAAACTATAAATAGGGAGAAGAGATTGTCGATGATTCAATTATATGTATATGAAGAGATTTTTCATTTTAAAGAAGATGTTACAACATTTCTAGAAAAGAATGAGCAGGAAAACAATCTCATATTAGGTGTATTACAAATGGTCCAAGAACCGATATTTATGGGGATAGCGAAACAAGGAGAAGAAATTGCCGTTGTATTTCTGCAAACAGAAGAGAAGAAACAAATCATTGTTGCAACTTCTGAAATTGCAGGAGTAGCTATTGAGGAACTTGCAAAAGAGTTAACGAAAGTATACCCGGATATTCCTGGATTGATCGGTAATAAGAAAATTGTACAGAAATTAGCGGAAGAGATTGCGGTATTAGAAAATAAGAAAACGAATGTTGCAATGGAGCAAGGTGTGTATGAGCTGAACAAAGTAAAGAAGAGGTGTAATGCGAACGGACTTTTCCGGGCAGTAAATAATGATGAATTACCATTAATAGAACAGTGGATATATCAATTTTGTGAAGATGTAAAGCTTCCTACTACGAAAGAAGAAGCAAAACAAACTGCGCATACATTAATAACTACAAATCGACTGTTTGGTTTGGAAGTGGATAGGAAACTCGTTTCTGTAGCTGCAAAAACGAGACCAACTAAAAATAATATAACAGTTAATTTTGTATATACGCCGAAAGAAGCAAGGAAAAAGGGATACGCATCTAATTGTGTAGCGGCACTTAGTCAACGTATGTTAGATGAAGGGTACAAGACGACTACGTTATATACTGATCTAGCGAATCCGACATCTAATAAAATTTATCAAGAAATCGGTTATGAGCAAATTGCGGAGTCTGTGCTTATATTTTTAGAGAAGTAGAACAAAAAGGTGTGCTAAAATAGCACGCCTTTTTATTATTCATCAATCCTAATAACCTCGCCTTGAGGGAAGTCCTCAGTTTCTAGTAAGTTACGAATAGCTTTCGCAACATATTCAGGTGATAATAGTTTTCCTTCTTCTTTTAATGCAATGAAGCGGTCCAAATTTATAAAATCTTCTTTATTTGTTTCACGAATTTGTGATTGCATATTTGTATCAACAACACCAGGTGCAAAAGCGACGATTTTTACTGGATATTCTTTTTCTACTTCTTCAGTTGCTACGCACTGTGTAAACATATTTACACCAGCTTTCGTTGTGCAATAAGCGCCCCAGCCAAAGTAAGGATTTTTTCCTGCACCAGATGAAATGTTAATAACGCGTTTATCTACTTTCCAGCCTTTCGTATGCTTCATAAACGTAGATGTAAGAATCATAGGTGCAAGTAAATTAATGTGAACGTTCGTAATGAATTGTTCGCTTTCAGCTTTTTCAATTGGCTTCATAGGTGCAACTGTACCCGCATTATTAATTAAATGAATAGAGGATACATTTTCTTTTCTAATAGATGAAATGATCTCTTTAAAGTTAGTTTCTAAGTTATGTACATCTTGAAGATCTAGGGAATGAAAAATGCAATTGCTGTTATATTGTTCTGCAAGTTTAGTAAGCTCTTTATTTTCTCTTCTAGAAATAGAGATGACAGTTGTATTTTTTTCTAATAATTGCGTGGCAATAGCTTCCCCTAAACCTTGTGAAGTTCCTGTTATAATAACATAGCGCATAGTTTTATAAACTCCTCTCATATGTGCGGAATTTTGTTGGACAACGTACATCCCATAGGTTGTCTACATTTTATAGTATAGAGCACTTTTTACTATAAATGAAATGAGATGATTGTGTGCCTTTTATAAATCGTTTTACGACAACAGTACCTGGTGCCGTCACGTTCACTGGGAATACACTGGGACTTAGTCCTACATCACCTGCACCAGGTAATATTTTTGGTACACTTGCTGTGTTTACGACAGTAAATACAGCATTGCAAGTACCAGGATTCCCAGCAGGGACAACAGATGAATGGGAATTGAATTCTTCAAGTGCAATTTTAAATCTTCCAGCGGGAAGCAGTGTGTTATATGCAGAATTAGTTTGGGCTGGTACGTTCCGGACTGATACGGAAGATGTGTTACCATTTTTAAATGATAACATTACATTTACAACGCCAGCAGGGACGTTTTCTGTTACGCCAGATCCTGTTACCGCGCAGCAAGGTTCAGTAGGAAACCAGTTTTATTATGCTCGCTCTGCCAATGTAACGAATCTTGTTAGTGCAGGTGGAGCAGGAACATATACAACGGGTGCTGTGCCAGCTGCAAGAACTTCAGCCGACCCAACAATCAGTCGTTCAGCTGGATGGACGCTTGAGGTTGTGTATCAAAATGCCAATTTACCACTTCGAAATTTGTCAGTATATGCAGGTCAAGAAATTATTGATGCTTCATCACCACCAGTTGATGCCACTATTTCAGGATTTGCTACTCCAGCTACAGGAGCTGTAACAGGACGAGTGCTCGTAACTGCTCAAGAAGGTGATTCTAACATTGTTGGAGATCAACTTCGCTTTGGACCGAATGCAAATGCTACAGTTGCATTATTCGGACCAAGAAATCCTGCGAATAATTTTTTTCAGTCACAAATTTGTAATGACAGTGGAAATTTAGATACGAGTGGCACGTTTGGAGATTTGAATCAGCCGTTAGGGATAGCTTTGGCCGTCCGAAGACAGGGGTGGGATATTACAAATGTAGATGCCTCCTCATCTTTAGTAAACAATCAAACATCAGCAACGGTTCGATTCGTTACTAATGGAGATGGATACGCTGCAGCTGGTTTTGGGGTTCAAATTGATGCAACGGGGCCAATTATTAATCCTGTTAAATCGGTCAATAGAACAGTTGCAGGAGTTGGAGATATTCTTACCTACACAATTACAGTTCCTAATACAGGTACAGGAAGTGCAGAAAATGTTATATTACAAGACAGTATTCCGAACGGAACGACGTTTGTTACAGGTAGTGTAACAGTAGGTGGAGTAACACAGCCGAATGCGAACCCTGCTAATGGAATTAATTTAGGCACAATCCCAAATAACACGCAAAGAATTGTTACATTTCAAGTACGAATAACATCGTTTCCGAACCCAAATCCTATTCCAAATCGTGCAATGGTGTCATATCAATTCCGTCCTTTCGTTAGTAGTCCTCCTATTACAAGTACGTCTTCTTCAAACACAGTACAAACGACAGTGAATCAAGCGACTATAAGTATGCAAAAATCTGTAGATTTACAGACGGCAACGCTTAATGATGTATTAACGTACACAGTTAATGTCACAAATAATGGGAACGTTACTGCAAACAATGTTATTTTTGTTGATAGTATACCTGCTGGAACAACATTTGTTCCAAATAGCGTTACAGTGAATGGAGTAGCACGCCCAGGAGCGAATCCAGCAAGTAGTATAAATCTTGGAAGTATTAATGCTTCGCAAACGACTATAGTGCGCTTTCAAGTTCGAGTAACATCTAATCCTCTTGTCAATCCAATTCCCAATCGTGCAAGTGCTACATTTACCTTTACTCCAGTGCCTGGTCAACAACCAGTTTCAGGGCAAGCGACAAGTAACACTGTAGTTACGACCGTTAACATAGCTGATATAAGAACGAGAAAAACAGTGGATAGAGCTTTTGCGACGGTAAATGATGTTCTTACGTACACTGTTACAATTGAAAATAAAGGAAATGTACTTGCGACGAACGTTATTTTTCAAGATCCGATCCCAATTGGAACGACATTTATCGCAAATAGTGTGACTGTGGACGGGGTTTCACAACCTGGGGCAAATCCAGCAACTGGGTTTACAGTAGCTAATATATCTCCTGGCGGAAGTAGGACTGTTACATTTCGAGTACGAGTTACATCTACACCATCGGGAGGTACGATTGCGAATCGCGGAAATGTGTCTGCTAATTTCGTCGTTATTCCGAATCAGCCACCGATAACAATTAATAGACAAACGAATACAGTTGTGACACAAGTTAATACAGGCGGTTTAAATGTAATAAAAGAAGTGAATACAACGCAAGCGGCGGTAGGGGATACTTTAACATACACAATTGCCGTCCAAAATACAGGAAACGTTCCGTTAACAAATGTATTTTTCCAAGACCCTATTTCTTCTGCTGTTTCATTTGTTGCAAATTCTGTAACAATTAATGGAGTATCGCAAAGTGGATTGAATCCGAATACAGGATTTTCTCTTCCGAATATTCCTGCGGCTCAAACAGTTGTAGTCACATTTGACGTATTAATTGTACAGGATCCAGAAAATGAAGATATTTTAAATCAAGCAAATGTAACAGCAAGTTTTCAAGTGAATCCGAGTGAACCACCAGTAACCATCAATGTTCCGAGTAATGTTGTGAATACGACAGTACAAACAGGGAACTTTGAAGTTGTGAAATCAGTGAATACGGCTGTTGCAACTGTAGGGGATATTTTAGTATATACAATCGAAGTTATAAATGCAGGTAGTGTACCAGCTACAAATGTATTTTTCCAAGATTCAATTCCACAAGGGACATTATTTATTGAAAATAGTGTAGTTGTGAATGGTGTTTTACAAGAAGGGGCAGATCCAGAACTTGGATTCCAATTAAATGATTTGCCTACTGGCGCGAGTGTTATTGTTACGTTTGAAGTATTAATTGATGAAATTCCCCAAGGGAATAATGTCGTAAATAATGCGAATGTAACTGGAGATTTCCTTGTAAATCCAACAGAGCCACCGATTACTGTAACAGTACCAAGTAATACTGTTATGACGATTGTGAATTCTTCAGGGTTAAATGTAATGAAAAGTGTAAGTGCTACTGAAGCCGGTGTAGGAGATACGTTAACGTATACAGTTCGTATACAAAATAGTGGAACGGTGACAGCGACAAATGTATCATTCCTTGATCCGATTCCAGTTGGAACCACTTTTGTAGCGAATAGTGTAACAATAAACGGGACACCTCAACCAGGTTTAAACCCGACAATTGGATTTCCACTTGCTAATATTCCAGTAGGAGGTATGGTGACGGTCACTTTTCAAGTGGCAATCACGAGTGTACCACCAAATAGAGTTCTTCCGAATAATGCGAATGTAACTGCTGATTTCCAAGTAAGTCCTCTCCAGCCACCAATTACAATTGTAACGATTAGTAATATTGTTGTGACGCGAGTGAATGTAGGATCACTTAATGTAATGAAGAGTGTAAATACACCACAAGCCGGTGTAGGAGATACGTTAACGTATACGATTCTTATTCAAAATACAGGAACTGTTCCTGCAACAAATATTGTTTTTCAAGATCCAATTCCGTCTGGTACTGCGTTTGTAACAAATAGTGTGACGATAAATGGAGTTGTTCAGCAAGGTGCGGATCCTATGCTAGGTTTCCCGGTACCAAATATTCCGGTCGGGCAAACGGCTACGATTACGTTTCAAGTTACAGTGACGAGTGTTCCGAGCGGTGGAAATATAAGAAACCAATCGAACGTTACTGCAAGTTTTCTTATAAATCCAGCAAACCCTCCAATAACGACTGTTACAAATAGTAATTTTGTTGTGACGCAAGTAAACACAGCACAGTTAAATATACAAAAATCTTCATCTGTACAACAAGCAGCACTTGGAGAAACTTACACGTATTCTGTTGTCATTCGGAATAACGGTACAGTAACAGCAACGAATGTCTCTTTCCTTGATCCAATTGCTTTAGAAACAACATTTGTAGCAAACAGTGTAACGATAAATGGAACGCTACAACCTGGATTTGACCCAAATGTTGGTTTCCCGCTTCCTAATATTGCTGCTGGAACATCATTGACAGTAACGTTCCAAGTTACGGTAGTTGCACCGTCTACACGTGGAGCAGTATTAAATACAGCATCTGCTACAGCCACTTTCTTATTAAATCCTTTACAACCACCTGTAACAACCACGAATTCAAGTAATACAACGGTAGTTACAATACCGTTACCTCCTCCTGGTGAAGTAACAGCAACAAAAACAGTTGATGTTGCAACTGGGGCCGTTGGGGATGTATTAACGTATACTGTGCTCATTTCAAACGTAGGAATTATCCCTGTTACAGATGTGTTCTTCCAAGATGTCATACCAGAAGGAACGACGTTTGTTGACAATAGTGTAACGATAGGTGGAGTGCAGCAACTTGGTTTAAATCCAGAAATAGGATTTACAGTTACTCCATTATTAATCGCTGGTGGAAGTATTGAGGTCACATTCCAAGTGACGATTACAGAAATTCCAGATAATGAAGTCATATTAAATGATGCAGATGTTACATTTACTTCACAACCAAATCCGCAGGAACCACCGATTACGGAAACGATATTAACAAATTTAGTCGTTACGACAATTAATATAGCGTTTATTTTTCCATTGAAACTAGTAGATAAAGAAGTAGCGACGGTAGGAGAAATATTAACGTATGATGTATTGATTTTTAATTTCGGAACAGTGCCAGCGACGAATGTTCAATTTATCGATACTACTTCCGCGGGTGTAGCATTTGTACCAGGAAGTGTGAGCATAAACGGGGTACCAGCACCAGGATTAGATCCTTTCATTGGTTTTACAGTTCCAGATATACCTGTCGATGATTTTGTACTTGTCACATATCAGGAAGTGGTTACAAGCATACCAGAAGGTGGAACGATTGTTAATTTTGTAGACGTTACAGCTACATTTGCTGTAAGTGAAACAGAACCGCCTATTACGGAAACAACGACAAGTAATACGACATTAACAGAAATCAATGAGCCTGGTTTGAATGTTTTAAAATCAGTGAGTCAGCCGGTTGTTGCAGTAGGCGATACAATCACATATACAACAGTAGTTCAAAATACAGGAACAGTGCCAGCAACGAATGTTCAATATAGTGATGTATTACCTTCCTCTATAGCATTCGTGCCGAACAGTGTAACGATAGATGGTGTGTTACAACCTGGATTCAATCCGAATAACGGATTCCCGCTTCCAGATATAAATCCAGGTGAAAGTGTAGAAGTCACCTTCCAAGTAACCGTTGTTAGTGCGCCATCAAACGGAACAATTGCCAATACGGCAAATGTAACTGGAAGTTTTGTATTAGTACCAGGAGAACCACCAGTTATAGTAACAGAGCCGAGCAATACAACACTTACAACTGTAAATAGAGGGCAATTTAATGTTATTAAACAAGTAAATAGGGTTGCTACTCTCGTTGGAGATATATTAACGTATACGGTTCAAATAACGAATACAGGAACAGTAACAGCTAATGCTGTTCAGTTTGTTGATACCATTTCAGCAGGGGCGTCATTTGTACCAAATAGTGTAACGATAAATGGAGCCTCGCAACCAAACTTAAATCCAATTACTGGATTTGGAGTTGGAGATATACCGGTAGGTGAAACAGTTATAGTGACGTTTCAAGCGACAGTTACAAACATCCCGTCATCAGGAACAATTACGAACGTTGCAAATATAACAGGAAGCTTTACTTTAGTGCCAGGAGAACTACCAGTTGTAGTAACAGAGCCGAGTAATACGACGATAACTAGAGTGAATAGAGGACGATTCAGCGTTATAAAATCTATAAATAAAGAAGCGACACGATTAGGAGATACGTTAACGTATAGTGTGCAAGTTACAAATACGGGAACGGTAACAGCAACGAATGTTCAGTTTATCGATGTTCCATCACCTAGTTTAGAATTCGTTCCTGGAAGTGTACAAATAAATGGGGTTCCGCAAGTAGGTTTAGATCCATTTGTAGGCTTTGCATTGCCTGATCTTGCAGTAGGGGATAGTGTATTAATTACATTTGAAGTAAATGTAATCGCAGTTCCGCCTTCTAGTAGCATTATGAATACAGCAAGAGTAACGGGAGATTTCGAATTGATTCCAGGAGAACCTCCGTCTACAATTACAAATTCAAGTAATACGACGGTTACGCCGGTAAATAGAGGCAGCTTAGATATGCTAAAAGAAGTAGACCATTCAGTTGTTGGTGTAGGAGAAACGGTAACGTATACTGTTCGTATATTAAATACTGGTACTGCTGATGCAATGAATGTTCAATTTATCGATGTGCTATCTCAGGAAGCTGATTTCATTCCAAATAGTGTAACGATAAATGGGGTTCCGCAACCGGGGTTAAATCCGCAGATTGGATTTACGATACCTGATATACCAGTTGGTGAGACGGCACTTGTAACATATGAAGCTACGATTACAAGTTTTCCGGATGGTGGAACAGTAGTAAACGTTGCTGGAGCGTTAGCAGAATATATTTTAGTACCAGGAGAGCCGCCAGTTACAGTGATGGACACGAGCAATACAGTTATTGTAACGGTAAATACTGCAATCTTATTTGTTGCAAAAGGAGCAAACTTTGAAGTAGCAATGATAGGGGATGTTGTCACTTACGGAATCGCTGTTATAAATGATAGTACAGTTCCTGTGACCAATATTGTGTTAACAGATATCATTGATCCGAATACGCTATTTATAAATGGTACGGTAACGGTAAATGATGTACCTCTTCCATTTGCTAATCCGAATACTGGTATTCCGTTAGGTGATTTTCAGCCAAATGATGCAGCAATTATTAATTTCCAAGTTGTAATAACAGGAGGGCAAGTAAATAATTTAGTTACAAATACCGCTACAGCGAATGGGCTCGCAACTGTAAATCCGAATGAGCCGCCAGTAGTAGTTGAAGGTGATAGTAATACAGTTGTTATCCCGTTTATTCCTCAAAATGTCTCAACGACAGTCGTAAAAACGGCAGATTTACAGGCAGCAACAATTGGAGATGTCATTACGTTTACGACAGTCATCACAAATACGGGTGATACTGTAATGCAAAATATTCGTTTTCAAGATATGTTAGATAGTAGTGTTCGATTTGTTCCTGGAAGTGTAACGGTTGATAATAGGCCAGTGCCGAATGTAAGCCCGGCAGTAGGGTTTCTTATCGGAATTTTAAATCCTGGTGAAGCAAGGACAGTTTCGTTCCAAGTAGCAGTACAGAGCGCGCCAAATGGCTCAGGAAATTATATAAATCAAGCGAGTATTCGTTTTGAACATCAAGTAGGCACAGTATTGCCACCTGTTACACAAATAGTAGAAAGTAACATAGTTGTCATTCCATTTGTTCCAACGATTGAACAAATTTGTGAAACAAACTTTAATTGCTTAGATAAAATTCCATTTCAATGTTCTCCGTGTAATCATTTGCATGGACATAAAAAATAAAAACAGAAAGAGCATCCTGAAAAATAATTGGATGCTCTTTCTGTTTTAATCATATAGATTCATTTTCGGGTGAGGTGAAAAATTCGTCGGTTTTGTCGGAGAGTAGTAATGGAATGGCTCCTTTTATAACAGAAATGTCCCAGTCCCACCATGCGAGATTCTCTAGTTTGTCAATCGTTTCTTGTGGGAAACGATATCGAACAAATTTTGCAGGATTACCAGCTACAATTGCATACGGGGGTACGTCTTTTGTAACAACGCTTCTGGCGCCGATAATGGCCCCGTTACCAATTGTAACACCAGATAAAATGCAGGATTGATAACCAATCCATACATCATTGCCGACTACGATATCACCTTTTGAAGAAGGGTGACCAGTAATATGTGCTCCTTCATCAAAAAGTGCATTAAATGGATAAGTTGTTATCCAGTCTGCGCGATGTTCACCGCCGAGTATGAAAACGACTTCTTCTGCTAATGAACAAAACTTACCTATTTTTAATTTTGTTTCATCGTTCCAAGAAAAAATGGTTGGCCCTACTTTACTATAAGTATAATCACCAATATCATATTTATTATATTCAGGTTTTTGATTTAAATATAACATGCTTCTTCAGCCTCCTTTCTCAATTAAGCGATACGTATGGAATATTATATGCAAGATGTAGTAATGTGAACTGTATTAAATGTGAACTGTATTAATAGGTGAAATGAAAAAAAGGGAGTGGGATGTATGCGATACGAAATGGGTTTATATAATAAACCGTTTCAGTCAATTCAATCAGGAAAAAAAGTATATGAAGTACGCCTATACGATAAAAAACGTCAACTAATAAACAAAGGCGATGAAATCGTATTTACGAATCTTACGACGACAGAAATGATGACGGTAAAAGTAACGGAAATAAAGCGATACGAGAGCTTTAAATCTATGTATGAACAAATTGATAAAAAATTATTGGATTGTGAGAATGATAGTTTAGAGGAAATGTTAGAAAGTACATACAAAATATATACGAAAGAACAAGAAAAAGAGTGGGGAACAGTCGCGATTCGTATTGAGGAAATAAAATGATAAGAAATCGCGGGGCGGCTATCATTGTACAGGAAGGGAAAATTGCTCTTATAAAACGTATTCGAGAAGAGGAAACATATTATGTTTTTCCTGGCGGAGGGGTTGAGGAAGGTGAAACGCCTGAAGAGGCAACGAAAAGAGAGGTATATGAAGAATTAGGGCTACATATAAAAGTGGAGCACCTTATTGCAAAGGTAAAATATAAAGGAAATGAATATTATTATTATGGTGCCTATATTACAGGCGGAGTGTTCGGAAGTGGAACAGCTGAGGAATTTCAGCGGGAAGGTAGAGGAAGTTATATTCCGTTATGGCTACCGATAAACGAGTTGGAAAAAGTGAATATAAAACCTTATGAAGTGGTCGGAAATATATTTAATCATTATAAAATATAACGTCTGACAACATACAAAAAAAACCATTGACATAGGCTTCTGATTTAAGTATTGTATTCGAGTATGTTTATAATCAGGAGGTTTATATGAGCAATCAAACTACTACACATCATGTGAAAATGACAACAGCGGATCCATCTGGAATTGGTCTATTTGGATTAGCAATGGTAACACTTGTAGCATCATCTCAAAAGTTAGGCTTAACAGATGGCGTTTCACTTGTATTACCATGGGCAATCTTTTTAGGAGGATTTGCACAAATCTTTGCTTGCATTCACGATGCAAAGCATAACAATACATTCGGTACGACAGCATTTGGTGCGTACGGCCTATTTTGGTTAGGTGTTGGAATGACTTGGTTAATTCAACTTGGAGTATTTGGCGAAAAATTAGCACAAGCTGCAGATTCAAAACAGCTTGGTGTAGCCTTTATCGGATATTTGATTTTCACAATCTTTATGACGATTGGTGCAATGGAAACACATAAAGTATTATTTATGATCTTTGTCCTTATTGATTTCTTATTTATTGGTCTTTCATTAAGTACTTTAGGTGTTATGCCGCACGCAATGCATAATTTAGCAGCATATTCTGAACTTCTTATTTCATTATTATCTTTCTACGGCTCAGCAGCAGCAGTGTTAAATACACACTTTGGAAAAGTTGTTTTACCAGTAGGAAAGCCTTTTGGTATTTTTAAAAAGTAATAAAAAAGCACAGATGATTGTATAGTCATCTGTGCTTTTTTATTTATCCCGCTATTTGCCGGGCAGTAAGACCCCCCACCTCAAAATTCAGTGGAAGCAAAGAAGTTAGGTGAGGGCCCTGCTGCCCGTAAAAGTCCGATTGGTTCAACTAATAATGAGTGGGGGATGAACAAAACTCCCACTCATTAAAGTTTCACTTTATTTGAAATAAGTAATGTAAATAAAAGTAGAAAAAATCGATTGAAATTGATTCTCATTATTAATATAATGAGAATGAGAATCATTTATTGTTAGAGGGGGATGCCAAAGTGGCAAAAATTTTAATAGCTTATGCAAGTATGTCAGGAAATACAGAGAGTATTGCTGATTTAATTAAAGTTAGTTTAGATGCTTTTGATCATGAAGTAGTATTGCAAGAAATGGAAGGCATGGATGCTGAAGAATTATTAGCTTATGATGGAATCATTTTAGGATCTTATACGTGGGGCGATGGTGAATTACCATTTGAAGCGGAAGATTTTCATGAGGACTTAGAAAATATAGATTTAGCTGGGAAAAAGGTAGCGGTATTCGGATCAGGTGATACGGCGTATGAACTATTTTGTGAAGCGGTAACGATATTTGAAGAACGTCTTGTAGAACGCGGTGCAGAGCTTGTACAAGAAGGGCTGAAAATTGAATTAGCTCCAGAAGATGAAGAGGATGTTGAAAAATGCAGTAATTTTGCAATTGCATTTGCTGAGAAGTTCTAAGAATGGGAGTGTCAACGTGGAGACAATGTTAAGTGCAACTGCTATTGCAAAGTTAAGAGATGGAAAACTGTTGTTAGCTACTACATATAATGGCTTATTTATTGAACAAGACGGAGAATGGAAACGAATTTTAAATGGTTTTCAAAAACGAATTAGGGATTTACATAGCGAAGATAATGTAGTTTATGGTGTAGGTGACGAAGGGATTTTTATTCGTAGTATGAATGGTGGAGAGAACTGGACAATTCAGCGTTTTCCAACAAAAGCAACGAGTTGGAATGTATGTAGCAATGTACAAGGAACTGTCATTGCTCATGGAGAAAAAACGCTGTATCTTTCTAATAATTTCGGTTCGACATGGGAGACTATTCATCCGTTTCTTGAGTATGGCAGTGCGGCACCGTCTATTCGATCGTTATTTTTATATAAGCATTACTTATTTATTGGTACGAAAATACATGCTAAATATGGTGGTGTTTGGCTCTTTGATTTGAAGACACGTAAATTAAAGAGGATTAAAATTGCGATGAATCAAATGATCTCCGCGTTGACTTTACACAATTCTTATTTAGTAGCGGCAAGTGGATCGTGCAAGGGAGTTAGCGGGAATATTTCTTATTGTAAAATAGATGAAAGTATTGCGAGTGAAAAAATATATTGGCATACATGTCAAAGTGAGCAGAAAGCAAGTAGTTATTTAGACTTAAGTGTAGATCAACATGTTTTATATACAACTTCAACACAAAATAAGGCGGGTATTAGTAGTGTGTGCCGTGTGCTTCTTGACGAAGGTATTGTTACAGTATGTGATTCAGTTAAAGGGCACGGATGGCGCATTGTTAATCAAAAAGATGGTTATGTAGTAGCCGGATCAGGCGAATTAAAAGCAATGCAGTGGGAACAAAAAATAATTTAAGAAAAAAACTTTACTTTTATTATATTGATATGATATAGTGTATTTAAACCATTTTACTTTTAATAATATAGAGATTTAAATGAGCTGTAACTTCCGAGGAGGATAGCAATGTTAAATCTCCTCAGGGGTTGCAGTTTTTTAATATCTGGCTTATTATTGTAAGGTGGTTGAAAATGAATATGTACATATAGGTACATTGTAGGAGGATTTTTTTCATGCAAAACGGTAAAGTAAAATGGTTTAACTCAGAAAAAGGTTTCGGTTTCATTGAAGTTGAAGGCGGAGAAGACGTATTCGTTCATTTCTCAGCTATCCAAGGCGAAGGCTTCAAAACTTTAGAAGAAGGTCAAGAAGTTACTTTCGAAGTAGAACAAGGTAACCGTGGACCTCAAGCTACTAACGTAAACAAGAAGTAATTTTTGAAAAAAGAAGGGCTCGCCCTTCTTTTTTTTGCATTTTTATAGATGTCCTCCTACTTACATATCATAACGAGACTGAATTTTCATTTATTTATTCGGAGTATTTTTGTATAAAGTACATGAATAAATAAATACTGAAAATAGAGTGTTTGTGTGAAAAGGAATTTAGAAAGAGGTAAATAAATTGAAAAACGCTACACATTTCATTGTGTTTGATATTGAGAGGAATTTCAGACCGTATAAATCAGAAGATCCGTCAGAAATAGTTGATATCGGAGCTGTAAAAATAAAAATAGGTACAATGAAGATAATTGAAGAGTTTTCGGAGTTAGTAAAACCAAGTGCACGATTAACTCGTCATACGACAAAATTGACTGGAATTACAAAGGAAGATTTAATTGGTGTAGAAAAATTCCCTCAAATTGTAGAGAAATTTATTCAGTTCATCGGCGAAGATTGTATATTTGTTTCATGGGGAAAAGAAGATTATCGCTTTCTATCTCATGATTGTGCATTACATGGTGTTGAATGCCCAAGTATAGAAAAAGAAAATAGAATTGATTTGCAAAAATTTGTTTTCCAAGCGTATGAAGAATTATTTGAACATACGCCAAGTTTACAATTTGCAGTAGAACAGCTCGGTTTAACATGGGAAGGGAAACAGCACCGAGCTCTAGCAGATGCTGAGAATACAGCAAATATACTTCTTAAAGTATATAGCGAGAGAGATATTCATAAACGGTACAAAAGACATGGCGAACTGGAACTTGTAAAGGACGGGAAACTAACGGAAAAAGCGAAAAAAAAGATGCGAAAATGGGTGTTTAAAGAACTAAAGAAAAATACAGAACGCTCTTTTGAATGGAGTACATTTGAAAGTAGTGACACGTGGGAAAGTATTACGGAAAGATATTATATAAGTGAAAATACAGTAGAACTGCTGAAAAAACATTTTCGTACGGCAGTGCGAAAAGCAGAACGGCAGATTAGGTATTTGGCTGAGATGGAGGAGAATGTAGAGGTTAAATGACATTCTCCTTTATTTCTAGCTACATAAATTTAACATCATTATATTGATGGATGAATAAAGTATTCATATTAAATAGGAATTGATTTGTTGTGATTGGGCCATTATAATTGCTTTGAAAATTAAGGGGCGGTAAGAATTTTTAAATACATTCATAAAATTAGAGCCCATAGAAATGAAAGAGGATACAGTTAAATGGAAGCAATCTTCAACATTGTAACAGTTGTAGTTTTGGGGATAATATTTACCACGCTATCAGCAGTAATTATACTTCCTTTCATAGCAAAGAAGAAGAATTGGAAAAAGCTTAATATATCTTTAAAGCGTGGTGTATTAAAGATTAAAATCGAAGAGTAAAATATGAGTTTTATACAAGGGAGGTGTGATAGTGATAGACTTGGATATTAAAGACGTCACCGTACAGATGGAATTAAACGGTGTCTTTTGGAATGAGGATGGGGTTGCTGAAATGACGGTGACTACAAAAGCTGAGCATTCTCTTCTTCTTCGTTTAGTAGTTGACTTAAAAAGTAAAACTATTAGGGCGACAAGTGCCGACATAGTAAATGGATTCTGCCCTCTGTGCAAACAGAAAAAGGACAAATGTAGTGAACTTAATGACTTGCAAAACAAAATGGAAATTTTAGAAGAAGCCTACGATTGGGTGAGAGAGCATCCGGAATATCGTTTTCAATTATCTTTTTACGAGTATAATAAATTTGAGGTAGTGAAGTGAAGTTTTCATTTTACCAACATACATAGTGACTACTCTAATGGAAATACGCTTGCACAACAAGGAAGGAATTTACTTGATTCTGCGACAATTGATATCTTGAATCAATAATAATTTTTAAAAATAAGCATATTTTTGTTATAAATCAGGAAAAACGATTCTATTAAGAATCGTTTTTTAATATAAACATCAACTAAGCTCAAAATAAAAGAGCGCTTATTAAAAGCGCCCAATAAAAACAGATATATGGAAGGATTTATTCAATCCCGTTCGGATCATACGAATACTGTTGCTTATTCTCAATCCGCTCAATCACATCTTGCAGCTCATCTGGCTTCAGAAACTCAATAGGAGAGAAGCCCTTTTCAAATGTAAGTGTGTCTGCTTCAATCATAAGTACATATCGGTCATTTACCTTCGCAATATGTATTTGATCCCCGAAATCAGCAAGTAACGCCTTCACAGAAATATGGTCTGCTTTTAGCTTTAATTCCACTTCAGGAGCATGCTCAACGATTTGAGCGGTAGCTTCCATTACTTCTTCGGTTGAAAATTGTTCCATAATTTCGCGTTTCGGACTGGCAGCCCATACTTCTATCGCTTGGTCGAATTGTTCGCGTTCTTCTGTACCTTCTTCAAATACCTCTTCAATTTGGTCGTATACCATGTCCATTACTTGTGTTTTCATAATTTCAGGCATAGAGCGTTCATATTCGACGAATTTTAAGAAGTCTTCAAAGTAGCGGGCGTGTGATGCTTGGTGAATTTTTAATTCGCCCACTTCGACCATACCTTCTTCAGGCATGTACGGATATTGGATAGATTTCATATTCTTTGTTGTGATGGCCATTTCAACGTTACGAATCAGTGTTGATTCATCAGAAATAGAAGCCACCTTTGGTTCGAAGTCGCATTTCATTACAAATACGAATGGATCATCAAAGTATTTGCGTAGTTTTGCCTGAGCAATTAAAAATACACCACCGCGTACAGCGCTTGTGTCAAGATATGTATAAACGAGAGGTTCGCTCATATCTTTAAAGTTTTCCTTTGTTTCTGCAAAGCGAATACGATTAAAAAGGTTGTAATGAGGGTTTGAATCAAGTTCGTGCCCTTCTTCTACAATAAAGCGACCAATTTTTGTTGGGGCTTGTTCGGTTTTTGCATGACGTTCTACTTTTCGCTTCGATATTTTTAATAACTCACCATTCAAAAATTCTTTTAAGGAGCTATCTTCATACTCTTCAGCGTCTAAAGTTTGAAAATGTTTGTAGCGTTTATCAACTGCTTCACCTTTTCCTTCTACTTGTACAACATAAAAGGAAAGATAATTTATTTCAAAATCCATATTTATCACCTTGTTTCATTTCATTAACTCTTATCAGTATAGAGATGGAAAAAACTTTCGTCAATTTATATAAAGGAAGGGGGAGCCCCTTCCTTTATATAATTTTTATCCCGCTATTTGCCGGGCGGGCTGCCCGTAAAAGCCCGATTGGTGAAGGTTGATTAAAGTTTCACTTTATTTTCTCGATTAAAATCCGTCTTCTAATGCTGCGAATGGAATGTTTAGTCTGTTTTCTACTGTGCGTAAACGTTGGTTTAAGCGGTTTAGTCTACGTGTATGGCGCTCAACTGTATTTTCTAGTTGACGTACTCTTTGTTCAAGCTCATTTACGCGTCTTTCTAATTGACGATTTCCAGTGCCAGGAAAAGAGATTGGAAGTTGGAATTGTCTATTTTGGTCATATGGATTCGTTTGCTCTGCTTGATCTGCTTGATCTATATAAGATTGGTATTGTGCTTGTAAGTCATACTGTGGTTGTTGGTACGCATATTGATTATATGGATCATATGGATTGTAGGGATACATAATAACATCCTCCATTTCTTTAAAATAGGTTGAATTCACCATAATGTATGTGCAAAAGCGGAGCGGTGGCACGGCAAATACCTATTTATGTTGAGGGATTTTTCTTTATAAAAAATAGCTTGAGGGTTTTTGATTTGTATTTCTTTTGCTTAATGGTATATACTGGATAAAAGGGAGAGTTTACATAAAAGTTACAATTCTATCAAACTCAAACTTTTATGTAAATATGTATAGACATTTGTAAAAGAAAAGAGTAATTTATATAGAGTGAAAAATAACTTGTAACATTTTATAAACATATTGTAAAATGATTGTAACAAAACATACATAAAAATGAAATAAATACATAATAGTGATGTTGGGGAAAGGGAGAGAGTATATTGTTCCGTAAAGTAAAGGGTATATTAGTTGGGGTGTTATGTGTAGCTGTAGTGAGTGGCTGTGGTACAAAAGTAAGTGATGTTGCATTGGTAAGTGATATTGGTGGGCACACTGTAGAGGCTAAAGCAGAAGTGCAGGATACTATTAGTTTAGTTGATGGTCGAACTGGTACTGAAGTGAAAAAATTAGATTTATCTGGTTTAGGCTATTTTGAAGATGAAGCGAAATTTAAAAAGTCTGTAACAAAGGTTGTTGGTGAGGTTGGAAAAAGCGTCGACAAAAAAATGGTTCCTTCACGTATAGCACCTGATGGAAGTTGGCAAGAAGGAAAACCTTCTTATGAATTAATGGAAAAAGAATTAGTAGATAAATTGTTAAATGTGGGTATGTGGGATGCTACGTATCAGTTGCCGATCGTGGAGAAAAAACCAGTCGCAACATTAAGTGATGCGCAAGGAAATGGTACGGTAATTGGTAGATATGAAACGAACTTAGGCGGTTCAACAGGTGGCCGTATTGAGAATATTCGTTTGTCAGCAGCGAGCATAAATGGAGTTGTGTTAGCAAAAGGAGACCGTTTCTCTTTTAATTCATTAATCGGTGATACAACACCAGACAAAGGATATCAATTAGGGAAAGAAATAGTTGATGGTAAATTAGTAGATGGATACGGTGGTGGTGTTTGCCAAACATCTTCAACTTTATACAATGCAGCAGATCAAGCTGGCCTGAAAATGGTGGAGAGAACTACACATTCTAAAACGGTAGGTTATGTTCCTCAAGGAAGAGATGCTACAATTGCATATCCATATTTAGATTTAGTATTTGAAAATACGAATGATGCACCTGTGAAGCTTTATATGGGCATTCAGGGTGGAAAGCTAGTTGCTGAAGTTCATAAAATGAGATAAGCGTTAAAAAGCCCCCTTTTCTGAAAGTTAGAAAAGGAGGCTTTTTTTATTATGAAAATAAAAATGTATGTAAATTCTGACTTTTCTTATTTACATAGGATGATTTTAGTTGTATCCTTCATAGTAACGGTTATATGTAATGGTAAAATATAGGGATAAGGAGATGAAGTTATTCATGGTACGAATTCATCCGAAAACACGTATTGGTCATGTTGAATTTAAAGTGAAAGATTTAGAGCGTCAAATTGCTTTTTATAAGAATGTTGTAGGATTAGAGGTAATTAAGCAAGAGGGGAATAAAGCATATTTAGCAGGAAAAGGTAGTAAGAATACATTACTTGTTCTTGAAAAGATAGAGGACGGGGTACTGCAAGAACCGCGTACGACTGGTATATATCATGTAGCCTTTTTAGTTCCGACTCGTGAAGCTTTTGCTTCTGCGCTATTTGGGGTTCTTCGTAATAAGAATGTAATTGACAGCCCAGCTGAGCAAGAAGGGCGTTATACATATTCAAATGAAATTTTACCAATCTCAAGGTTTAACAGTGCAAGTGATCATACATATAGCGAAGCGTTTTATTTGCAAGATCTAGAGGGGAATGGTATTGAAATTTATGCAGACCGTCCGCGTGATCAATGGGGAGAAGGACCAGGAGGAAGTACGCCACTAGATTTAAAAGAGCTGGCAACACTCGTTGATTATGAGGCTGATGGATTACCTGCTAATACTGTCGTTGGGCACGTACATTTACGAATAGCTGATGTAGAGAAATCACAAGAGTTTTATGTAGAGACAGTAGGGTTTGAAGTGCAACAACGTGAAGATGACTGCTTATTCATTTCTGCAGGAGGATATCATCACCATATCGGTGCAAATACGTGGAACGGAGTAAATAATCCACACCCACCAGTACATGCAACTGGACTAAAGGTATATACAATTGTACTACCGCATAAAGAAGCGTTAGATGCAGTGAAAGAAAGATTAATAGAAAAACAACATGAAATAAATGAAACTACAAATGGGTTTACGGTAGTAGATCCAAGTGGTATTACAGTGCAGTTTGAAATAGAAGCAGTGTAAAATAAGCGAGAAAGTGTATAATCACTTTCTCGCTTATTTGTGATCATTCATAGCTCAATCCAATATCTTCTTACTACATTCCCATCTTCCTCAGTGAAATCATCATCACGAAGCCCGCCGTTATGTAAAATCGTTTTTTCAGAAGCGGTATTCACTGCGTCGCAAACGACAAGTACTTTCGTGATGTCTAATTCCTTCGTTTTTTCTAATGATAATGCTAGTAATTTCGTAGCATAACCTTTTCTTCTTTCAGAAGGGCGAATGCCATAACCGATATGACCGCCAGCGTTAAATAGATGTTCAGTTAAACTATGACGTATATTAACAGCTCCGACAATTCTATTATTATTTGTAACGAGCCAATATGTAGAATCTGGTACCCAAGTTTCAGGGATATTTATTCCGTTATGCGCATCGAGAAGTTCTTGAACCATAGCTGGGAAGTTAGCAGGATTTTTTGAGATAACCCACGGGATCATTGTTTCACCGCTATCTTTCCATTCGATATAGAAATCTAAGTATTCTTCTTGTAAATCAGTAGTAGGTGTAAGTAACGAGACGTTCATTGTTAGTAAGCTCCTTTGTTTATGTAGTATTTATAAAAAAATTATGACACAAAATGAAAGCGTTTTCTTAAGTTTCTCAACCTAATTTCATGTAATTCACCTTTGATTTTTTAGAAAATTAGTGAAGATTTAAAATTAGAAGTTATTTATTTTATGTTAATATTTTAAATATTAACATAAAATGGTCGGAGTATTAAGTGTATTTTAGTGGTATTCCTTCATGTTGATAAATGGATGTTTGTGATAATTTTTGTTTTATCTATCTATAATGAATGAAAGGGGGAAGTGCCCGTGAGTGTAGATTTTGATTTTATTATACGAATCGGTGTTGCTGGCTTGTTAGGAGCAATGATTGGTATTGAAAGAGAAATTCGATCGAAAGAAGCTGGATTAAAGACTCATTTCCTCGTAGCGGTAGGAAGTGCGTTAATAATGGTTGTTTCGAAATATGCCTTTTCAGATATTGTGTATGAAGAGCATACGTCTCTAGACCCAAGTCGGATTGCAGCACAAGTCGTTAGTGGAGTTGGTTTTTTAGGTGCAGGCACAATTATTATTCAAAAGCAGGCGGTGAAAGGATTAACGACCGCGGCTGGTTTATGGGCTACTGCCGGCATAGGATTAGCAATTGGAGCGGGAATGTATGTAGTAGGGATTGGAGCGACGATTCTCGTTTTAATTGGTTTAGAAATTGTGAGTCGTATTTTTAAGGTGCAATTTTTATTTCCACAAAATATAACGGTGCAAATGTGTATAAATAAACATGAAGCGGTACAACAAATAGTAGAAACGCTACAAGTGAAAGGCATTCCAATAGTTTCATATGAGGTGGAGGCTTCACAGCAAGGTACAGAAACTGTTTATAAGGTAGGGATGCAACTGAAAAATATATCGTCAGAAGAAAAGAATGAGTTTATTCAGTATATGCAAACATTACCGGAAGTTACGTTTATAAAGTTAAAATCATAGTGTTGAAAACGAGGATAGATGTAGCAGGAATTTTGCTATTATCTATCTTTTTTGATATAAAACGCACATAAAGTCAAGTGCTAATTTTGCGCAGCAAGGATACATATGTGAACGTTCCCTTATTTTTTCTCAATACAGGACAAAAAGTAAAAATAGTAAAATAATGGAGCGGGACACTAAAAATGTAAGGTAGGGGAGAGTATGAAAGGCTATTCAAAAAAAATGTTAGTAGGGGTAAGTTTTGCTAGTTTAATGTTAGGGAGTTTTCAAGGGGTAAGTTTGGCAGAAGATACTAAGGGAGAGCAAGTTTCTTATCGAAATGTACTCAAAATGGAGCCAGTCGGTGTACAACTACCAGTACAAGAATTAGCTCATTCATCGAAATTGCTCGAAAGCAAGTCTTTTGAGCAAAGGATACAATTTGCTGATTTATCACAAAGACCGCCTGAGGTAAAAAAGGAAAGTAAGCAATTAGCTGTAGCGAAAACTTATACAATTGCTGAATTAAATCAATTAAGCAATCAGCAGTTAGTAGATTTACTTATAACCATTGATTGGGAGCAAATTACGGGGCTATTTCAGTTTAATACAGACAGTCTAGCATTCTATCAAAATGATAGTAGAATGCAGGCGATTATTGATAAATTGAAGCAGCAAGGACAAGCCTATACGAAGGATGATTCAAAAGGGATTGAGACATTAGTAGAGGTATTACGTTCAGGATTTTATTTAGGATTTTATAATTCGGAACTTAGTAAATTAAATGAACGGAGTTATCATGATAAATGCTTACCTGCATTAAAAGCGATAGCTAACAATTCAAATTTCAAGCTGGGTACATTAGAGCAAAATAGAGTGGTATCATCATACGGAAAGTTAATAGGAAACGCTTCGAGTGATGTGGAAACGATAACATCGGCTGCAAAGATTTTTAAACAATATAATGATAATTTCTCTACATTAGTAGATAATCTTTCAGCTGGAAATGCTATTTACGATATTATGCAAGGTGTTGATTACGACATTCAATCGTATTTGTACGATACGAGGAAAGCACCGAAAGATACAGTATGGTATCAGAAAATAGATAGTTATATTAATGAACTAAGTCGTTTTGCATTAATGGGAACGATTACCGCAAAAAACGGTTGGCTTATTAATAATGGCATTTATTATACAGGTAGGCTCGGTTCGTTCCATAGTACAGGAACGAAAGGATTACAAGTTGTAACAGATGCGATGAAAATTTATCCGTATTTAGGGGAGCAATATTTCGTAGCTGCTGAGCAAATCGCGACGAATTATGGCGGAAAAGATGCAAATGGTAAAGTGGTGAATTTAGATCAAATAAGAGAAGATGGAAAGAAAAAATATTTGCCAAAAACGTATATGTTTGATGATGGGGCAATTGTTTTAAAAGCTGGAGATAAAGTGACAGAAGAAAAAGTAAAACGTTTATATTGGGCGGCAAAAGAAGTGAAGGCACAATTCCATCGTACGGTTGAAAGTGATCAACCTTTAGAAAAAGGAAATCCTGATGATGTATTAACGATGGTTATTTATAATAGCCCAGCAGAATATCAGTTTAATCGTCAATTGTACGGATATGAAACGAATAACGGTGGTCTTTATATAGAAGGAACAGGTACGTTCTTTACTTATGAGCGTACGCCAGAAGAAAGTATTTATAGTTTAGAAGAATTATTCCGACACGAGTTCACGCATTATTTACAAGGTAGATATGAAGTACCAGGGTTATGGGGTCAAGGGAAAATATATGAAAATGAAAGATTATCTTGGTTTGAAGAAGGGAATGCTGAATTTTTTGCAGGGGCAACGAGAACGGATAATGTTGTACCGAGAAAGAGTATTATAGGAGGATTATCTTCAAACCCAGCAGAGCGTTATACGGCAGAGCGAACGTTAAATGCAAAGTATGGAACATGGGATTTCTATAATTATTCCTTTGCTTTACAATCGTATATGTACAATAAGAGATATGATATGTTTGATAAAATACATGATCTTATTAGGAAAAATGATGTAACAGCATATGATGCATATCGCTCTACATTAAGTAAAGATGCGAATTTAAATAAAGAATATCAAGATTATATGCAAATGCTATTTGATAATCGTGAGAAATATAACGTACCATTAGTATCAGACGATTATTTAGCAAATCATGCACCGAAACCAGTTTCAGATATTGCGGCAGAAATAACGGCGGAAGCAAAATTGAAAAATGTATCAGTGAAGAAAAATAAATCAAAGTTCTTTAATACATTCACACTACAAGGAACATATACAGGAACTGCAGCAAAAGGAGAATATGAAGATTGGAAAATAATTACACAAAACGTTAATGATACGTTAAAACGTTTAAGCGCAAAAGAATGGACAGGCTATAAAACGGTAACAGCATACTTCGTAAATTATCGCGTGAATGCATCAGGACAATTTGAATATGATGTTGTGTTCCACGGTATTAATACAGAAGAAGGTGCAGAGAATAAAGCGCCAGTTGCGGTTATAAACGGTCCGTATAGTGGAAATGTGAATGAAGCAATTTCATTTAAAAGCGACGCATCAAAAGATGAAGACGGGAAAATTACTTCATATAAATGGGAGTTTGGAGACGGTACTGTAAGTAATGAGCAAAATCCAACTCACGTATATACAAAAGAAGGAGCGTATACAGCGAAATTAACAGTAACAGACGATAAAGGAGCAACTAATACTGCTACAGCGACTGTAACTGTTCAAAAGAAAGAAGATAACAGTTTAGAAAAAGAACCGAATAACTCATTCCAAACAGCAAACAAACTGCAGTTAAATCAAGTTTTACGTGCTAGTTTAGGAAATGGAGATACAAGTGATTTCTTTGAAATTAATGTGGAGACTGCTAAAAATCTTCAAATTAACGTAACGAATGAAAATAATATCGGAATGAACTGGGTACTTTATTCTGAAGCAGATTTAAATAATTATGTTACGTATGCTCAGCAACAAGGGAATAAACTAGTAGGTAGTTACTACACGTATCCAGGGAAGTATTATTTACATGTGTATCAGTATGGTGGTGGAACAGGGAATTATACGGTGGAAGTAAAGTAGTAAAAGGGGAGTTGTCTTTTTTAATGAACGGCACAAGGTCTGTACTTTAATGAAAAAACAACTGTAGGAAATGTCCCTAACGATAATAACAAATTAAGTGTCGAGAGATGCTATATTTACATTAAACAAATCTAATTAGTAAAAGAGATAAACTATTATTTCATCCAGATGTAAGAAAAGTTATAAATATTAAGTGCGTTTACTGTAATTAAACTAAAGGATCAGAGTGTATCTGTAACAATAGATAAGCTCTGACCCTTATTATTTTATAAATTTAAGATAATTAATAAGTAAGCTAGCTAGCGGGATTCTTAAAATTCATTTATATAATTAACTAAACAGAAAATTTTTATCACATTGGCAAGGGATACTAATAGAAAAGCGTGTCCCTTTACCTAATTCACTCTCTATCTCTATATCTCCGTTTAATTCTCTAATAATACTATAAGCAATCATAGTACCAAGCCCAGTTCCTTTTTCTGTTGTTGAATAGAATGGCAAAGCAATTCGTTTTATTTGTTGAGATGACATCCCAATTCCTGAATCAATAATATCAATTATGATATTTCCTTTTACTTTTTGTATATTTATTTGTAATAATCCACCATTTTTCATAGCCTCAATTCCGTTTTGGATGATGTTGTTTAGACAGAGTTTGAATTTTTCGGGGTCCCCATTTATATAAAAGGAATCTGTACTATTTTGTTTGATTTCAACTTTGTATGATAGAGCGAGTGGTGAAATAGTATCTTTCACCTGATTTAAAATGTGATTAATATCTATTTTCTCTTTTAGGGTGTTCTGTGGTTTGGTTAAAGATAAATAGTTATTAATAGTAGATTGTATTTGCTGCATTTCAATTAACATGATTTCTAAGTATTGATCCTGAGATAGCTTAGAGGCATGTTTTTCATTTAATAATTGAGTGAATCCATGTACCGTGGTTAGTGGATTGTGGATTTCGTGTGCAATTGACGCCGCTAGTTCGCTAGCTATATAAAATTTTTCAGCCCGTTGCAGTTTTTCTTCCATTTTATATTTCTCAATCATTCCCTCTATTAAATAAACTGATAATAATACTGTGAAAATATTAATGACTATATAATTTAATAAAAATTCTATGAGAGTAGAGTCTATTTTCCCTCCTGTATTTATTTGAGTTACAATACCGCAAATAGAAAGTGAAGTTGTACATACTAAAATAAGGAGTAAGCTTAATAATACTTTTTTTTCTTTAATATACATAGGTAATAGGTAACGAAAGAGCATTGTTATACCAAAAATAATAGTGAAGATAATAAATGATGGAAGAACGCCATTTCCGCCTAAGTAAAACCGATAAGAAAGATATAAAATTCCTATAAAAATAATGTTTTTTGTATTTCCATATAGAAAAACTAATATAATAGGAATAAAACGTAAATCATAAATAAATCCCACATGTAAATGAAAAGGAAAAGTCATACAAAAAATAATAGCAATGGAGGAAAGGATAGAAAATAACATATTATTACATGTTGTTTTTTCTTTAAACTCTAGCCAAAATACGTGATAGCTAAGGATACAAATTATTATAATAAAGGTATTTAATAAAAGAGTAGAAATTCCCATAGTTTTGCATCTCCGATAGTTTGTAAGTAGAATTATGTATGAGTTGGACATAGATGTTTAGTATTAGTAGACTTTTTATCTAAAAAAGGAAGGGTACTTGAAAAACATGCTGTTATATTACTCGTATTAAAATTGATAAGGAAAATAGAAAAAATCTATTTAAATTTATGTACATATGAAATTATCAACTAACTTTTGTATGGGTAAAATCGGGATTTAGTTACTGATAAAATAATGTTTTTTAAGTATGAATATTCTGTGAAAATGATATGCGTGGTGACTTCTGTTTTGTAGCCTCCGTTATATTAACATGGAATATATCAAATTACAAAGTGAAATTTTAGAAAAATTTTATTAGTACATTTTATCTGAAATAGAAATGCTATTTATGTGAGTATTTTGGTACTTACTCGTATAAAACTTTGTTAGAAAAAGACTTTAAAATTTACATGTTTTTTATGAAGCGTAATATTGTAGCTTTATCTATGTAGGGTTCTCAATAACTGTTAATACAAAAAGTTAAGATATATAGTTTTATAGATATGAATTATTACATAAAAACGCACTTGGAAAAGGATGTATGATGGTAATAGAATACAAACATCAAGGGGGAACTTAAAATGAAGTTAAATAAACTAGTGCTTAGTTGTGGAGTAGTTTCAGCATTAACACTTGGTGTGTTAGGGAATAATACTTATGCTGAAGAAGTACACAAAACGAATGATCCAATTCATGTAGTTGAACATGTTTCTGCAGACTTATTATTAACCCAAACAATGGATTATAGTGGCGAGGCTGAAACTTCTTTTGTATATGATGGGAGTACTGACTTAAGCTTCTCTATGAAAAATAATGGTCAAAATACAATGGGATATAGTGTAAAAGGTCCAAATACAGAGCTAATTGTTGGTGGTTATATAAAACCTGGAGAACAACAAATTAATGTTACAAATGTACGGAATGCTTTATCTCCATTACCGAATGGAACATATAAAATTTACGTTTCAAATGATGATGGTTCTAAGGGGCAATTCCAAGTTTCAGTAAGATCTATGAATTAAATTTAAAACGCTTTGTTTTTAAGTTAATTTAATCTTTACTTATTGGAAAGAAGCTAAATTGAATTGAGAATTACCGATAAAAATGAAAACGAGCACCTTATCTAATTGTGAGAGGGTGTTCTTTTTTGCTATTAAACAGAAAACAATTACTTCCAACCACCTATAAATATATTTTGATATTTTCATTGCTAATCTACTAGTTTGTGTCAACGAGAGAATGTCTACTATAAAAGATATTAAAATAAAGATGATGTAACATTCAGCTAAATTATATGGGGAAATAGAAAAACCACTCTTATATGAGTGGTTTTTAGTAATTATTTTTAGGTTATACATTTAAAATTAGGCTAAGTTATAGAAATAATAAACATTTAATCCCGCATTAACTGGCAGTAAGACTCCCACCTCAAAATTCAGCGGAAGCAAAGAAGTTAGGTGGGGGTCGGGCTGCCAGTAAATGCCCGATTGGTTCAACTAATAATCAGTGGGGGATGAACAAAACCCCCACTGATTAAAGTTTCACTTTATCCGTTGTGATTATTTTGGTTCTGGATAATGATTGTAGTAAGAGATTCTAATAAATTCTTGGTAGACATTTGTTAATTTGGCATCTCTAAGAGCATCGTTGAATTTTTGCATACGTACACTACCTTGAGCGTAGCCTCCACCTGGGGCATAAGGGTTTCTAGCTTCAAAGTCATCCAAAAATACTTTTAATTTTTTATAGTCTTGAGATTGATAGAAAGCCACGGCCTCTTCAGGAGTGACATCAAAGTAAGAGGATGATGTTGAGTTATAAGAAGCTGCTTGAGCAGTAGGTGCCTCTAGCATAGTTGCAGCTCCACCGAACATAGTAAGCGCCATAGAAGATACAATAATTTTTTTAAACATAATAAAACCTCCATGTAGAATATTGGACTAATAGCAATCCTGTAATCATTATAGTTACATTAAAAATGATTATCAAATGCAATGTTGCATAATGTATCCTGCTATTTGTGGGCAGTAAGGCTCAAAGCAGAGAAGTTAGATGGGGATCGGGCTGAATAAAGTTTTACTTTATTCTTTGAATGAAGAGTCACCCTTATATCTCAATGAAGGAGCGTAATAGAGAATTAATAGATTAAAAGAGGTGTATAAATTACTCGGATTAACAAGAAAATGAAAAGGCTATTTTTAATAAGGGGAAGGTTAATAGAAGATTAATAACTGGAGCAAAGGAATTGCTATTTATATATTTAACATACATATTTGTCTTTTAAATTGTAGGCGTGTTTTAGAATTTGTATATAGTAAATTCGTTAAAAAACTTGATAAATAATAAAATGTGTAAATTTTTTGACTATTTCATTAAAATTATTTAATATTTGTAATTTATTGTTTTATAATGATAATCGGGTCGATCGTGAATGTTTTAGATATTGCGATATATACTCGGATTAATTTATTCTAGGGAGGTTACAAAATTGGGTAAGAGAGTCATTATAAGAGTTTTTACATTATTATCAGTACTGGCATTATTCCTTAATGTATTTTTACCTAGGGCTAGTGCAGAGGTTATGACGCACGAGAAATATTCAATGAACTGGAGTTATAGTAATAGTTTAGGAAAGCACATTCGAACTGAAATGATTAAAAATTCAAGTGGTCAAATTGCTTATTGCTTAACTCTTGGACTAAAATCACCAAATGGTGAAGATCTTCCTGAAATGGGGAAAACAGATAATGTAGTATATAGGCTCCTATTAAACGGTTTCCCGCAAAAAAGTGTTCAGCAGTTGGGAGTAGCTAATCAGAATGAGGCACACTACGCAACTCAGCTTGCAGTTTGGAATGCATTAGGTCAACTTGATGTAAATGAATTAAAACATGAGAATAAAAATGTTGAAAAAGCAGCTAAGGCTATTATTAGTAATGCTAATAATAGTGAGGAGACTCAAGATGTTTTTATGAATGTGATTCCTGCTGAAAAGCAAAAAGCAGAATTAAAGGGTGAATTCTTCGAAACAAATCTATATTCAGTACAAACAAATGCTAAGGGTGGTTCTTATAAAGTAGTAGCAAAAAATGCACCTAATGGAGTAAAAATTGTTAGTGAAAATGGTGAAGTGAAAGATCAACTTTCAGTTGGAGAGAAATTCCGTATCCAAATTCCTAAAAATACTAAAACAGGTGAATTTAATCTAAGTGTTGCTGCAAACTTAACAAAAGTTCAAGCAATTGCTTACCGTGGTACGGATACTGTTCAGAATGCTACAGTACTATTAGAAAGAAATGAAGAAAAGCTTAGTAGTGATCTTGCAGTAAATTGGGAAGCAGCTGGTTCTTTAAAAATTAAAAAGGTTGGAGAAAATGGAGAAGTTTTAGCTGATGCAGTATTTGAGGTCTTTAATGCAAATAATGAATCAGTTGGAAAAATCACGACTGGTGCTGATGGTATAGCAGAATTAAACAACTTACCAATTGGTACTTACACATTAAAAGAAATTAAAGCACCAACAGGCTATGTTTCAGATGATAAACCACAAACTATTGAAGTTAAGACAGGAGAAACAGGAGCTGTCCAAATAGTAAATAACAAAGTAAAAGGTAACATCGAAATTAAAAAGCTTAGTGATTCAGGAAAGGTTTTACCAAATGTTGAATTCACAGTCTTCACTGAAGATGGTAAAGAAGTGAAAAAAGTAGTAACAAAAGAAAATGGAATTGCAAACGTTGAAGGTCTTACGTATGGTAAATATTATTTCTTAGAGACACAAACACCTAATGGATATATTGGAAATAAAACAAAGTATCCTTTTGAAATTAAAGAGCACAATAAAACACTTACTTTTACAGTGGAAAATACAGAAGTAAAAGGTAGTGTAAAATTACTTAAAGTGGATAATGAAGATGTTAGTAAAAAATTAGAAGGTGCAGAATTCGAGCTAAAAGATGCAAGTGGAAAAGTAATTGGTGAATATAAAACAGATAAAAATGGTGAGATTAACGTCAAAGATTTAGCGTATGGTAAATATTCATTTGTAGAAAAGGCTTCTCCAAATGGTTATGTTCTTGTTAAAGAACCAATTATGTTCGAAATAAAGGAACATGGAAAGATTATTGAGTTATTGGCAGTTAATCATCTTATCAAAGGTGATCTAGAAATTACAAAGGTAGATGTAGCTGATGGAAATAACAAGCTTCCAAATGCAGAATTTACGATTTATAACGAAGCAGGAAAAGAAGTAGTAAAAGGAAAAACAGACGATAAAGGAATCGCTAAATTTGAAAAGTTACCATTTGGAAAATACACATATAAAGAAACTGTTGCACCAAAAGGTTATGTATTAAATGAAGAAACGTTCTCTTTTGAAATTAAAGAGAATGGTCAAATCATTAAACACATTGTCAAAGATGAAAAGATTCCTTCAATAAAAACAACAGCTACTGATAAAACAGATGGTACAAAAGAAATGCACACGTCTAAGTCTGTAACAATCCAAGATAAAGTGGAATACAAAGATCTACAAGTAGGTAAAGAGTACACTGTAAAAGGTAAATTAATGAATAAAGAGACTAATAAACCATTAGTTGTAAATGGTAAAGAAGTAACTGCTGAAACGAAGTTTACACCAACAGAAGCAAATGGTTTTATTACACTAGATTTTACTTTTGATGCAACTGGTTTAGAAGAAAAAGAAGTAGTAGTATTCGAAGAGTTACTGAAAGACGGAAAAGTTGTTACGACACATGCTGATATCAATGATAAAGGTCAAACAGTTAAGTTCGTTAAGCCATCAGTAAAAACGACAGCTACAAACAAAGCTGATGGTGGAAAAGAGATTCATTCAAAGGATTCTATCACTATTCAAGACAAAGTGGAGTATACTAACTTAGTTGTAGGTAAAGAGTACACTGTAAAAGGTAAACTTATGAACAAAGCTATTAACAAACCATTATTAATTGATGGAAAAGAAGTAACAGCTGAAACGAAGTTTACTGCAAAAGAAAAGAACGGTTTTGTAACATTAGACTTTACTTTTGTTGGTGCTGAACAGCAAGGAAGAGAAGTAGTCGTGTTTGAAGACTTATTACATGAAGGTCAAGTAATTGCAACTCATGCTGACATTAATGATGTAGGTCAAACAGTTCGGTTTGTAGAACCTTCTATTAAAACGACAGCTACAAATAAAGCTGATGGTTCTAAAGAGTTAGACGCTTCTAAATCTGTAACAATCCAAGATAAAGTGGAATACAAAGACTTAATCGTGGGTAAAGAGTACGTTGTAAAAGGTAAACTAATGGATAAAGCAACAAACAAGCCATTATTAGTTGATGGTAAAGAGGTAACAGTAGAATCTAAGTTTACTGCTAAAGAGAAGAATGGTTCTATCATACTAGATTTCACATGTAATGCTTCTGCATTACAAGGTAAAGAAGTAGTAGTATTTGAAGAACTGTATCAAGATAATATATTAATAGCTATTCACGCTGAAATTGAAGATAAGGGACAAACAGTGAAATTTAAAGAGGTAAAGCCGGAACAACCTAAACCAGAACAGCCGAATTCGGATGAAAATACTCCAACACCAGAGCAACCTAACGAGCAAGTAAAAGAACAACCACAACCTAAGAAAGAAATCCAATCTAAAATTGGATGGTTACCACAAACAGGTACTAATCTTACAAGTTGGATCTCTATGGCTGCAGGAGCATTACTGTTAATTGTTGGTGGAGTGATTTTCTTAAAACGTAAAAATGCATAGAAATTAAAAATAAGCACATCTGTTTTTATAACAAGATGTGCTTATTTTTATCATTTTAGCCAAGAAAACTCCTATATTTAAGTCTGAATGGCATTTAAAATAGCAACTTTATTTGTAGTAAATAATATATAATTTTGTTTTACTGTTTTAATTAAAATACGGTCTGTTGTCCCATAAGCTGCTCCAATACGTATTACATCTACGTCTTCAACACCAGCATAGGTAGCATCTTCGGTAACCTCAATCACATCACGTAATGGAATTGTAATCTCCGCCAATTGCCATGAAATAATTAACTCTTCATTTGTTTTTTTTACATTAATGCCTAGCATTATACCAAGACCCTTCAACAATAATATGCTACACTTCTAATCTCGTTATATAAATTTTTAGATTTTTTATCTATATGTAGCCATAGAATTTATTTATATTTGTGAGCATCTTAATGATGTCAAACAAATAGAAGGATATACAGTCTTTCTATTAAGAAATATGTTAAGAACAAAAGTTCACTTCAAATTAATATGAATTTGATATGGTTGAGATATTATGAACGAGAAACAGTAAGAGTTGCAGGAAGGAAATGAATAATGAGACTTAAATTAGTAGGGATTTTCAGTTGTGTAATTATGATGTTAGGTATTTTTATAATTTACACCAATCAATCTATTGGTAAAGAACCAGATAAGACGAACTATGAATCTCGTGAAAACTCCATAAATAAAGAGAAAGATAGTAGAGGAAAAGGGCAATCAAAATACAATGAAAGTTCTTTTGCTAGTATACAGGCTGTAGTTAATAAGGAATATGGATTACCCGAAGACTATAAACCAGAGGATTTAGTTGTACCAAATGTACCATTCTCATTTAGTGGAACGGTAGAAAAGAGCCACCTCCGTAAAGAGGCGGCAGAAGCACTGGAAAAGTTATTTGATTTAGCAAAGCAGGAGGGGATTCAGTTAAATGCTGTTTCGGGATTTCGTTCCTATGACTATCAACAACGACTGTATGCGAACAATGTGAAAAGAAAAGGACAAGAGCATACGGATCGCTTCTCGGCAAAACCAGGACATAGCGAACATCAAACAGGGTTAACAATGGATGTTTCTTCTAAAAGTGCGAACAATGAATTAGAGCTATCTTTTGCTAATACGAAGGAAGGAAAATGGCTGAAAGAAAACGCGCATCGTGCAGGGTTTATCATTCGTTATCCTAAGGGGAAGGAAAGTATTACAGGTTATGCATATGAACCTTGGCATATTCGCTATGTAGGAGATATTGCTGAAAATATATATGAACAAAAGCAGACTTTAGAAGAATACATGAATCTATGAAAATAGAATTGAAGAATTAAACGGGCTATCAATAGACGTGAGATTGTAAAAGGCAGGGGATATAAATTAAGGTGTTTTTTAATTTTTTTAGTGAAGAGGGAAGGTATCCCTCTTCTTTTTTCATTCCTTGTAAAATTTGAGGATGTCTTAGGGGAGTGAAAAGATGGATTGTGTAGGTGTATTAATAAAGGCTACTTTCGATGGCTTCTGGAGATGTTTTTTGAGGGAATATATTCATTGCAGCAATTGACTATATTATAGGAGCATTCACGTTGGGATATAACAGAGAATTATAGAGTAAAGTAGGATTCAAAAGCATTGTTAACAATGTGGGTGTTATAAGTTATTTTCCTATCAAAACAATTAGTTTTTGTTCAAAATTTAAGAGTGTTATTTTATTATATCTAGTAACTAGTTATATTATTTAATAATTACTTGATTTACTATTAAGGTGATTATCTTACAAAATTGTAAGGTTATTTTAATTGACACTCGTATGTATAAGTAACTATACTAGTTACACAATGTTGGTGAGTATATTTAATAATCTTTATCTATAAGTGTATGTCCGAGGATTATTTTTGGAGCAATAATTCGATTTTAAATTTATTATCTGATATATATTAATATAAACAACTTAATCTATTCTTTATTCAAGGTCGTATTATTTAAAGATTAATTATAAATGATATATTTACCAAATTGTAATAATTTGATAGAGGTGTTACATTTTGAAATACAAATTAATTGCTACAGGAATTCTTGCTGGAAGTCTATTAACCTACTCATCTAATACATTTGCAAATACTCATAAGTTCCCAGATGTTCCTGCATGGGCGGACAAATCCGTTAATTATTTAGTTGATAAACAGGTATTGAATGGCTATCCAGACGGAACGTTCGGTTCAAATGACTCATTAGACAGAGCTTCGGCTACAAAAATTATGACAAAAGTTTTAGGTATACAAATTGACTCTAATGCAAAACCATCATTTACAGATTCACAAAACCACTGGGCTACTCCGTATATTGCTGCTGCTGAAAAAGCTGGTATTGTTAAAGGTGAGGGAAATGGAATCTTCAATCCATCCGGAAAAGTAACTCGTGCTGCTATGGCTACGATGCTAGTAAATGCATATAAACTACAAAGCGCAGCAAATCATAATGAGCAGGTTAAATTTGAAGATTTAAAAGGGCATTGGGGAGAAAAATATGCCAATATTTTAATCGGTTTGAAAATTTCCAATGGTACTGAGAACGGTTGGCAACCAAATAGATTTATAACACGTGCTGAAGCTGCTCAACTTACTGCAAAAACAGATATGATGCAACATCGTCCCCAAAACCCATTAGAAAGCAAAACAATCATTATTGATCCTGGACATGGTGGCGAAGATCCTGGGAAATCCACAAAGGGATTACCTGAAAGTAAGATTGTACTAGACACTTCTTTACGTCTACAACAATTACTTGAAAAGCATACACCATTTACAGTTTTATTAACTCGTCAATCTGATAATAGACCGGGGCATGATCAAAAAAGTTCTTTACAGGAACGTGTTAAATTTGCTAAGAAAAATCAGGGTGATATCTTTATAAGCGTACATGCAAATGCTTTTAATGGTAATGCAAAAGGGACAGAAACATATTACTATAAATCTTCTAAATCCGAAAAAACAAATCCTCATGTGGAAGAAAGTCGTGTTTTAGCAGAAAAAATTCAAACACGTTTAGTAGAGGCACTTCAAACACGAGACAGAGGAGTTAAACATGGAGACCTTCATGTAATAAGGGAAAATGACATGCCAGCTGTGTTGACGGAACTGGCGTTTATAGATAATGGTATTGATTACAGTAAATTATCTACGGAAGATGGCAGACAAATTGCAGCAGAAGCCATTTATGAAGGGATTTTAGATTATTATGAATGGAAAGGAAATAATGTATCTGAATATAGGCTGTAATAAGTAATTGAAAATATAGTAATTCTCGAAATGAAGAATTCTATAATTTTTTTGTATTTTTTTAAACAATAATTTTAAATTTGTATTTAAAATTATTGTTTAAATTTTTATTTTATGTTTTAATATTATTGATAATAGTTATCAATAATAGTGAGAGGAAGATTAGTGAAACATGTGTTTTTAGTTAGTGTCATAAAAGTTAATGAATTTCTATATTGTATGGCTATGAATCTATCTCTATTTTTGCGAACTAGAAATAATATATTTATATCTTTTAAATGTTTAAGAAGGAGTGGCTGTCTGTATGAAAAAAGCAAAAGAAATAGCTAAATGTGTTGCGGTAGCGTCCGTTATTATGTCTGGATCATTTAGTTTACAAGCAACATCTGCATTTGCAGATTCTAAAGGAACTGTAGAAAATCTTCAAAATGGTGGGAAGGTCTATAATAGTTTTAAAACTACTTATGACATGAAGCAGAATATCAAAAATTCGATAAAGGTTTCTTTTATTGAGGATCCTTACGCAGATAAAAAGATTGCAATTGTGACCACTGATGGTAGTAATATTGATGCTAAATATACAGTTAATAGTGGATACTATAACGCAGGCTTAAAATGGCCATCAGCTTATCATACTGAAGCAGAAATAACAAGTGGTGATAGTGCTCAGTTCCATAAAGCTGCCCCAGTTAATACAATGACTTCAGCAAAGGTCACTTCTGAGGTAGGGTATACACTTGGTGGAAGTGTTAAAGTAGGAGTAAATGATAAAGGGCCAAATGCCGATGCAAGTATCACAGGTAGCTTTGCTTGGAAAGAAAGTGTATCTTATGATCAAGTAGATTATAAAACGGTATTAGAGACTCACACAGATAAGAAATTAAATTGGAAAGTAGGATTCCAATCATTTAATTTCCCAGAGTGGGGAATTTATAATCGTGATTCATTCAATACTTTCTATGGTAATCAACTATTTATGAAATCACGTAGTTATAATGAAGGGACGAATAATTTTGTTTCAAAAGATACAGTACCAGCTTTAACAGGATATGGTTTTTCTCCAAACGTAGTAGCGGTTATTACTGCTGATAAAACAGAAACTACATCAGATTTAAAAATAACAAATCGTAGAATTTCAGATCAGTACAATATTGAGTGGGTAAGTTCAAAATGGTGGGGAACAAATAATAAAGATACATATAATGAATTCTTTACGAACCACTATAAATTAGACTGGAAAAACCATCAAGTTACTCTTGATAACCAAAAATTCCTTGAAGAACAAATGAATAGTATCAACAGCGTGAATGATAAACTTAACAAAGGAAAAGGGAAGTTATCTCTTTCAATGAATGGAAATCAACTCAAAGCTACGTCTAGCAATGCTGGTTATGGTATCAGTTATGAAGATAAGAATTGGGGTATCTTTGTAAATGGTGAAAAGGTCTATACTTTTAATGAAAAATCAACTGTAGGCAATATATCTAATGATATTAACAAATTAAACATTAAAGGACCTTATATCGAGATTAAACAGATCTAGTCAGAAAATGATGGACGATTGATGGATAATTCTCTCATCAAGCTACGAGTATACTAGTTTATCCCGCTATTTGTGGGCAGTAAGACCCCTCACCACAAAATTCAGCGGAAGCAAAGAAGTTAGGTGGGGGCCCTGCTGCACCTAAAAGCCTGATTGGTGAGGGCTGATTAAAGTTTCATTTTATTTTAAATCTGTATAATGTAACGAAAGGACCAAAGTTTATCTATAAAATGGATAAACTTTGGTCCTTATTATGTTTTTATTCGCACACGAAATTAAGATAAAATTAGATGTTTTTTGTCTATTCTTTTACTCAATTAGAAAAGAGCGTAAAGTATTTGAAAACTATTGATGCTACGCAAGGGGATATTGTTTAAAGTAATCAGAACTTCATCGGTTGTTAAGTTACCACTTTAAATATATAATTAAATTTCATTAAAAAGATACTCTATTCAAAGTCCTTATTGGGTTTTTGAAGTGAAATATATACTATTTGAGGTGTGTGAAATGGGGAAATCTCGAGAGCAGACGATGGAAAATATCTTAAAGGCTGCTAAGAAAAAATTTGGAGAGCGTGGCTACGAAGGTACGAGCATACAAGAAATCGCAAAAGAAGCGAAAGTGAATGTTGCTATGGCCTCTTACTATTTTAATGGGAAAGAAAACCTATATTATGAGGTGTTTAAGAAATATGGTCTTGCTAATGAGCTACCCAATTTTCTTGAGAAGAATCAATTTAAACCTATCGATGCCCTTAGAGAATATTTAACGGTTTTTACTAAACATATAAAAGAGAACCCTGAAATTGGATCATTGGCATATGAGGAGATTATTAAGGAAAGTGCACGATTAGAAAAGATTAAACCGTATTTCATAGGTAATTTTGAACAGTTAAAAGAAATATTACAGGAGGGTGAAAAGCAAGGAGTTTTTCATTTCTTCTCCATAAATCATACGATACATTGGATCACTTCTATTGTTTTATTTCCAAAGTTTAAAAAGTTTATTGATTCTTTAGGGCCAAATGAAACGAACGATACAAATCATGAATGGATGCCAGAAGACTTAGTGGACAGGATTGTTACTGCATTAACAGATAAACCTAACGTGTAAATTATTCAGTATTTATGAATTCTGTTATTACTATTTAAAGCCTAATTTCTCAATGTATTGTAGAGAAATTAGGCTTTTTTCAACACGTCATTAAGGTTTTTATAGTTCAAGGACTCAAGTTAATGATTATATTTTCAAGTATTCGTTTTGAGCTACATAGATATAGTTTTTGTTGCAACTGTTTGTTGAAATGCTTTATCATGCTCAACAATAACCATTGTGGGATTAAATTGTTGAATAAGTTCTTCAATCTGCATACGGGAATAGATATCTATAAAATTTAGTGGTTCGTCCCATATATATATATGGGCTTTTTCACATAAACTTTTAGCGATAAGCAGTTTTTTCTTTTGTCCACCAGAATAATGAGATATATCTTTCTCGAATTGAATTCGATCAAAGTCCATCTTACTTAGGATGGATTTAAATAAGGTTTCATCAATCTTGTGCTCTTCAATGAAGTCTGATAGCGCCCCCTTCAAATGAGAAGTATCTTGTTGGACATAGGAAATGATGAGTCCTGTACCTAAAGTAACTAAGCCTGTATGCTGTATCGGATGTCCTAGAAGTAGTTTTAGGATACTACTTTTTCCGCTCCCATTCGTTCCATCAAGTACAATTCGGTCACCTTGTTCAACTATGAAGCTAATCGGCTCATTCACAATTTGGTCATTGTACTTAACGGACACGTCAACCAAAGTAACCAATTCATTTGATTTAAATTGCAATTGTTCCAATTTTAATGACTCAGTTTTTTCCACATTTTTTAGTAATTTTGACTTTTCCTCAATAGCTTTTTGTTGCCTTGATTCAAGGTTTTTTGCTCTTTTCATCATCTTGGCTGCTTTATGTCCTACAAACCCCTTATCCAACTTAGAGCCTGAATTCCTCGTTCCATTTTTTGAAGCTTCCACGTCATGAGACCAACTTGCTGATCGTTTGGAAGACTGTTTTAATCTCCCTATGTCTTTTTGTAGACGCTCATTTGTAGCCTTCTCGTGCTCTTGCTGTCTATCAAAATTTAACTTCCAAGAAGAATAGTTACCACTTTGAATTTCAATATTTGCTCTATTAATAGATAGGATATGGTCAACGCACCCATCTAAAAAGATTCTGTCATGTGAAATTAAAATAAATCCTTTTTTCTTCCTTAGATAATTAGAGACTATCTTTCGTGCATCTGTATCTAAGTGATTTGTTGGTTCATCAATTAATAGGAATTGACCCGCATTTAAAAACAGTGCAGCAAGCAACACCTTTGTTTGTTCCCCATTTGATAATGTTTTAAATGGTCTGTACATGACCTCAGCATCAACATTTAAATAGGATATCTCACGTAGAAATTCCCAATCTGCGGCTTGGGGACAAATTTCTTCAAGGATTTCATGAGTGAATTTGTTCCTATCTGAAACAGAGTAGGGGAAGTAATTGAATTCTACCGAAGCAAGGATTTTCCCGCTATACTCATAATTCCCTAACAATAAATTAAAGAATGTCGTTTTACCTCGTCCGTTTCTACCAATAAATCCTAGCTTCCAATCCGTATCTATTTGGAAGTTTACACTTTCAAAAATATTATCAAAGCTACCTGGGTATGAAAAAGTTAAGTCTTGGACCTTTATCATTGACATAATAATTCCTCCTTTATATATCGAAACGTTTCATATAAAGTCGGAACATCCATCCATTTTTTAATTCCTCTATATAAGTTTGATGGATATTAACGACTTATATAGAGCATTACATGTGTAACAATAGTGTCTGAAGTACTCATTTTTCTCGCTCCTTTATTTGTGAAGTACATTTAACAATTAGTAAGTTTCAACTAAGCTAAACGGGAATAAAAAAATCCCCCAATTTGTAATCGGAAGGATTAGTCTTTCGTCTATACTTAATAAGTACTTATTAATCATTTGAATCATGACAAATAAAGTATGAACTGAATTTTAAAAATGGATAGACTAACCCTATATTTTGTAGTTTGAAGTTATAAAATTCAACTTAAAATATAAATTAGTTAATCATTATTCATCCATCATTCCTTTCATAATTCTATTTTTAGAGTAACATTCTTTTTAGGGAGATGCAATATTAGCTTCAATTTCATCTAATCCTAAATCATTTATAATTCTTTGAGTAAGGAGATAAAATTTTACCTCTCTTTTTATAAACATCAAATTTTTGTTCAATAGGTCATGTCTTTTGTCCGTTAAAAAGGGAGGATATGAAATTGACATCAACCTTTGTTGTAACTATAATAGTTACAGTATGTTCCGTAAACTAATTCGAATTGCTATGTTAATGATAGTATATTTTCATTCCTTTTTAAGTGTGACAGGTAGCAACTAACTATAATCCAATAGAGGATTAGATTCTATCTCATATTTAAAGGGTAGATAAGTTGTACCCGCCAAATTTACGATGCGCAAATACTTAAAAAACTACATTTTTCAGCTTATCCTTTTTGGAATCCTCAGTATTGATAATTGTAAACATCTACAAAAAGTTAGCAAGACTGTTGTATGTAGAAAGAAATCTTTTAAAAAGGTCATAATATGGATAATAGGTAACACACATCTAAATTTAGTAGGAGTTGTGCCACTATCAAGAAATTTTTTTAATAAAAGTATAGAAAAAACTCAAGAAGGTGAGTCCATTGCGTAAACATGCATATGTGCAATTTTATGTATTGATATTGGCTTTAATAGCTTATATAAGCTTTTGCTTTATATTTATATTTGTTTTTCCAAGTCTTTATTTCGTATCAGATTTTAATATCCGACTATCATCTTTAGTTGTTGAAACTACTGTATTTATCTCACTACTGTATTCTATATTATCCAGAAAAATTAAGTTAGGAGTATTCTGGGTGTGCATTATTATTGCGATAGGTTGTTTCTTGATAGGGAATTTTATATCTGCTTTTCAAGTACTTAATGTAGAATTACCAATAAAAAATTTTAATATCTCTGATGTATTTTTGTTGCTTTTCTTATTCTTCTTTCTCTTTGCGTTCTTTTATAAAATCATGATGGAATGTAATAAATGGGAGAAAGCATATTTGCTTTGTGATTTATGCATTGTTGTTACTGCTATTTTTACATTAGAGTGGTATTTATTTAATAAACCTTCTGCAAATATCTTATTCTTATCAATTGGAGATGTTTTTCTCTCATTTATTTTTCCGATTATAGATTTATTACTTCTATTACTTGGAGTTACACTAATCTTTCGACCTGCTATTTTCAATGCAAAAAGCAAATTGTATATTTTTATCCTAGTATTAACTGGATTAGCTATTACGGACTATTTGTATTTTTACTTACAAGGTGATTTGTCAGAGCGTTCAGTTATATTTTTAAGGTGTTTGTATAGAGTTTTCCTATTATTTATTGCTATTGCTGCTACAATTCCAAAGGATGCTTCTTCTAAAAGAAATTATTTTATTATTAATCCGACATTTGGAGAGAAACTTCTTGGCATATTCCCTTATCTTGCAGTTGCAGTCTTAATTGGCTTTACTTTGAAAGAGCAAACGTCTTCAGCTACATTGATTACGGGAAATTGTATTGCTTTTGTATTTGTACTGATTCGTCATACAATCGTACGAATGCAAAACAAAGATTTAACTGAAACATTAAAAGTGTTTAATAATCAATTAGAACAAACAGTATCTCAAAGAACAAGGGATTTAATAAACAAATCTAATGATTTGGTAAAAAATCAAGAAAGATTTAAGTCATTATATGAGTATCATCCGGATCCTATTTTAACGATTGATTCAACTGGTATCGTATTAAATATAAACCAGGCTGGAAGTATGTTATTAGGAAAAGACAGTGCTGTATTAATAGGGAAAGAGTGCTTCTCTATTTTTTTAGATGAAGATAAATCTGAATTGGAAGCGGCTATAAAGAAAGGGAGACGATGTAGTTCATCTTCACTACAGTTGCGTGTGAAAAATAACAATGAGAAGGACATGCTGTTTTGGTATGTCACTATAGTTCCTATTATGATAGAAGGTCAAACTTTTGGGAGTTATGTAATGGTAAAAGACATAACGAGGATGAAACAACAACAGGATGAGATAAACTACCTTGCATTCCATGATACGGTGACGGAGATTGGAAATCGTATATTCTTCCAACAAGAATTAGATAGATCCATTAAGCGTGTGCAAAAAACACAGGATAAATTTGGGCTCCTGTATATTGATTTAAACCGCTTTAAGACTATTAATGATACACTGGGCCATTCCATTGGTGACAGGGTTTTAAAAGAAGTTGCCAAACGTTTTAGGACATGTCTTTCACCGACAATTCCTCTAGCAAGAATAGGTGGTGATGAGTTTGCAATCATTGTCCATAACCAAACAGAGCAACAGCTATTGAATTTGTGTAAAACTCTATTTCTTATAACTGAAGAACCATTCGTAGTAAATCAGCATAGTTTTTACTTATCTCTTAGTATAGGAATAGCAGTGTATCCATTTGGAGGAATAAATACTACTACACTTTTACAACACGCTGATATCGCTATGTATAGCGCAAAGGAAAAAGGTAACAATGCTGTTTGTATGTATGACGAGACATTATCTCAAAAAGTAACCCGTCGATTACGATTAGAACAGGATTTACCAAATGCAATTGAAAATAATGAGTTGTTTTTATTGTA